>NZ_JACZDU010000001.1:0-1595545 GCF_015903895.1 Fictibacillus sp. 5RED26
GCATAACGTTTGGAAACGTCGTATCTAGTTTTGAGAGAACATCTCTCAATATAATTTGGTTCAGTGATGATGGCAAAGAGGTCACACCCGTTCCCATACCGAACACGGAAGTTAAGCTCTTTAGCGCCGATGGTAGTTGGGGGTTTCCCCCTGTTAGAGTAGGACGTCGCTGAGCCAATACATATTCCACAGTAGCTCAGTGGTAGAGCTATCGGCTGTTAACCGATCGGTCGTAGGTTCGAGTCCTACCTGTGGAGCCATATTGGAGAGCTGTCCGAGAGGTCGAAGGAGCACGATTGGAAATCGTGTATACGGTCAACCCCGTATCAAGGGTTCGAATCCCTTGCTCTCCGCCAGATACATACTCTCTAGCTCAAAAATCTGGCCCGTTGGTCAAGCGGTTAAGACACCGCCCTTTCACGGCGGTAACACGGGTTCGAATCCCGTACGGGTCACCACTTATACATAACGATTTTAAATATGGAGGATTAGCTCAGCTGGGAGAGCACCTGCCTTACAAGCAGGGGGTCGGCGGTTCGAACCCGTCATCCTCCACCATAAACTTTTATATCATATTTAATATCATCGCGGGGTGGAGCAGTCTGGTAGCTCGTCGGGCTCATAACCCGAAGGTCGCAGGTTCAAATCCTGTCCCCGCAACCAATTTTATTTCATGATCAAAGTCGAGATTACTTCTTGACCATGAAATATCAGTAGCGCCCATAAGGTGCAACCAATTTTATTTCATGTAATGGACTCGTGGTGTAGTGGTTAACATGCCTGCCTGTCACGCAGGAGATCGCCGGTTCGACCCCGGTCGGGTCCGCCATTTTTATTTAAACGGTGGCTTTACAACACCAAGAATTTTTTCTTGGCTCGATAGCTCAGTCGGTAGAGCAGAGGACTGAAAATCCTCGTGTCGGCGGTTCGATTCCGTCTCGAGCCACCATTTTTTTTTGCCGGTTTAGCTCAATTGGTAGAGCAACTGACTTGTAATCAGTAGGTTGGGGGTTCAAGTCCTCTAGCCGGCACCAGTTTTTTCTTCCTGAATTGGAACAAAAAACTTATTGAAAAACAGGGTGATTATGTTTTATAATAAAACCTGTCTTCATTCGTGGAGGGGTAGCGAAGTGGCTAAACGCGGCGGACTGTAAATCCGCTCCCTCCGGGTTCGGCGGTTCGAATCCGTCCCCCTCCACCATCTTTTATTCCTTATATAGGGGCATAGTTTAAAGGTAGAACGAAGGTCTCCAAAACCTTTGGTGTGGGTTCGATTCCTACTGCCCCTGCCAATTTTAATACTGTGGCGGTCGTGGCGAAGTGGTTAACGCATCGGATTGTGGTTCCGACATTCGGGGGTTCGATTCCCCTCGTCCGCCCCATTTAAATTTTGGGCTATAGCCAAGCGGTAAGGCATCGCACTTTGACTGCGACATGCGTTGGTTCGAATCCAGCTAGCCCAGCCATTTTTATTTTTATAACATAAGATGATTTTAACAACATATTATAAGTTAATTAAATGTTTGCGGAAGTAGTTCAGTGGTAGAATACAACCTTGCCAAGGTTGGGGTCGCGGGTTCGAATCCCGTCTTCCGCTCCATTTTTGTTTTCTGGCGGCATAGCCAAGTGGTAAGGCACGGGTCTGCAAAACCCTTATCCCCCGGTTCGAATCCGGGTGCCGCCTCCATAATTCCAATTCAAAAAGATTCAAATGCCGGTGTGGCGGAATTGGCAGACGCGCACGACTCAAAATCGTGTTCCTTCTGGAGTGTCGGTTCGACCCCGACCACCGGTACCATTTTACTTAACTTAACATTTAAACTTAAGACTTCTCACCTTTGTGGGGAGTTTTTTTATTTGCTTTTAAACTTTATACTTCAATTAACGATGAATATATTCAAGTTACGAAAGGGTACTGATCAATGAGAGATTTCTTCAATAAAATGAAAAATGATCAAGGCATTATTTTAAATGATGTTCAAAAGAATGCTGTTATGAAGACAGAAGGACCCCTTCTATTACTTGCTTCACCTGGTTCTGGAAAAACAACCACAGTCATTATGAGAATCGGTTATTTAATTATGGAAAAAGGAATTCATCCTTCTCGTATAAAGGCTGTTACGTTCAGTAAGGCGTCAGCCAATGATATGAAAGAGCGTTTCGCAAAATTTTATCCTGATCTTCCTTCTGTGGACTTTTCGACCATTCATAGCTTTGCTTTTGAGGTAGTCAGGAATCATTATAGAAAGTTGGGTATCCCTTTTACAATTATAGAGGGTGATCACGATTCAGATGAAAAAGCAGGATCGGGAGGAAACTTTCAATACAACAAAAAACTTATGCTGAGGCATTTATTTAAGTCTGTTGTAGGGGAGAACATAACCGAGGATCAAATGGATGACCTGACTACCTATATCAGTTACATTAAAAATAAGGTGATACCTATCGAACGGTGGTCAGAGGTTTCTTGTGATGTATCGCAGGCTGAAGAGATATTTAAACAATATGAAGAACTCAAGCGTTCTGATCCGCATCATGTATTGTTAGACTTTGATGATATGCTCACGATGAGTAACGACATATTAGAAAAGGATAAGAAGTTGCTAAGTCACTATCAAAACCGATATGACTATTTCTTAACGGATGAAAGTCAGGATACGTCGCTTGTGCAGCATTCCATTATAGAAAAAATGGTTTCTACTCATAGAAATTTATGTGTTGTGGCCGATGATGACCAATCCATCTATAGCTGGAGAGGTGCTGAGCCTTCCTATTTACTTAAATTTAAGGAAAAGTACAGTGATGCTTCTATTTTGTTTATGGAGCAGAACTATCGCTCATCTGAGGATATCGTTAACGTTGCTAATTCGTTCATTAAAAGAAATAAAAATAGATATGAAAAAAATATGTTCACTCAAAATCCTTCGCAGCAACCGATTGAAGTGAAACATCTCGTGAATTTTAAGGAACAATCAAAATACTTGGTCCAGGAACTTAATGACGATGTTCATCTAAAAGAAATCGCCATCTTATATCGAAATAATTCGTCATCCATTGGTTTGATGAATGATTTTGATCGTGCAGGAATTCCTTTTTATATGAAAGATGCCGATAATCGTTTCTTTTCACATTGGGTGGTTCAAGATATATTGAATTTTATGCGTATGGCCTTTACCGATAAGCGGCCAGACATTTTAGAAAAAATTCATTTGAAGTTTAATGGTTATATAACCAAGCAACAGATGCTAGCTTTAAAGCAATTGAACAATAACGATTCTGTATTTGATAATCTGCTAAATCATGTGAAATTGCAGGAGTATCAAGTTAAACTTCTGAAGACAAGTAAAGAAACGTTTAAAGAAATGAAAGATATGAAGCCTCTTGGAGCTATACGGGTGATCAGAGATGGTTTAGGTTACGATAAGGCAATTGAAAAGATCAGTAAGAGCCTTGGCTTTCGAATGGATTATTTAGTGGGCATCTTAAACACACTAGAAGAAATTGCAACAGATCTTGAGAGCCTTCAGGATTTTGCTGAACGCTTAAAACACCTCGAAGTTGTTTTGAAGACAGCAAAAAAGAAGAAGGGACATGAAGCCATAACACTTTCTACTTTTCATAGTGCTAAAGGGCTCGAATTTGAGAAAGTGTATATGATTGATGTAGTGGATGGAATCATACCATCTAAAGAAGATCGCACGGACCATCTATTGTTAGAAGAAGCAGCTCGGTTATTTTACGTAGGGATGACTCGTGCCAAGAAACAATTAACCTTAGTTACGTATCCATATCGAGATGGGAAAAAAGTTGAAGAGTCTGTGTTTGTTACGGATGTAAAAAACATATTAGATCCGACAAGATTGATGAAATCTGAACCCATAAAAAAGCAAGTGAAAAAGATAAATGGAGTTCCTTACAATCCGAATAGTATTAAAAAGAAGGAAGAATTACAAGTTGGTCTCACCATTACTCACCGTGTATTTGGACCTGGAGAAATAACTGAGCTCAGTGAAGAATTCGTGACGTTAACCTTTCAATCCAAAGAAAAGAAATTATCAATCAGCGCCTGTTTAGATATGGGACTATTAGAGCCGTTGATTCACACTTAATATACATTTTTTTATCTAATCTTACATTATAACAGGACTTACTACCTTATTATTATTTAATATTTTACAATTTTCTGATAAATAAGAAGGATTTATTCTTGTCTCTTTCGAATAATACATTCTAGTAGAAGTGAATACCTGTTCATTTTTACAGAATGTATTTATTTTTGGGGAGAACGGGGGTAAAGGGATGAACGCTTTTCGTTTGTTTATGGCAGAAATGGCGAAGTTGGCAGGTAAAAAGGGTCTGCTGATCTCAGTCATTGCCGCGTTGCTTGTACCGGTCGTCTATGGTGGTATACTTCTATCACCAAAATGGGGACCGTATGACAACTTGTCGAACTTGCCTGTTGCGGTAGTCAACAAGGACAAGGGTGCATTATCGGACGATGAACCGATCAATGTAGGGAAGGATCTAGTAGCAGACTTAAAGAAAGGAAAAGATCTCGGGTGGGAATTTGTAAGTGCTGAGGAGGCTAAAGAAGGCCTTGATAGTCTGGAATATTATATGGTTATCGAGATTCCTGAGGATTTCTCACAAAGAGTAACAACCGTTTTAAGCGATAATCCAGAAAAGCTTCAACTTACGTATATCCAAAACGAAGGGTTAAACTTCATGGCAGCACAAGTGACAAGAAGTGCTACTGAAAAGCTAAGAGAAAAACTAGGGGATAAAATTACAGAGAAGTATGCGAACAATATGTTTGCCAGTCTCGGTGATGTATCTGAAGGATTTCAATCAGCTGCAGATGGATCTGCAAAATTAAATACAGGGATGACAGATCTTCGTGATGGAACAAACACACTTTTGCAATCGCTTACAAATAAAGCTGCTGACATTTCAAAGCTAGCAAGTGGAGCAAAAGAACTTCAAAATGGTGTCGGACAAATGGCAAGTTCTCTTTCAGCGAAACAGCCGGATATTAGTAAACTAGCTAACGGTTCATCGCAACTAAGTGCTGGTACGAAAGAACTGCTTTCGTCCCTTCAATCTAAGTCGGGTGATATTTCGAAGCTCGCGGCAGGTTCAGCTGCAGCAAATGAAGGAACAGGACTTTTATTACAAAATTTAAAAGATAAACAATCAGGAGTTGAAGACTTAGCGGCAGGTGCGCGACAACTTGGAGACAGCATACCGCAACTAAAAGCAGGAACCACTGGAATCTTAACAGGGCTAAAAGGTGTTCAAACAGCGATAAAGAATGAAATCGCTCCCGGAACACAACAGATCTCACAAGGTGTGGCTCAAGTGGCAGATGAATCTGCAAAGCTAGGTGCGGGGCTGCAAGGATTATCAAGTGATCTAAAGGCATACTTAGAGCAACACCCTGAACTTGCAAATGATTCAGCTTTCATGACGATCTATGGTAAGAGCCAGGCTATTACGGCAGCTGCCACTGATCCTGCAAAAGCACAAAAACTCCAGGTGCTAAGTCAAGGAGCTGCAAAAATAGCAGGAGCCTTCACGACAAATGCTGAACCTAATCCAATGTCTGTGGCTGATGGGGTAAATCAGCTAGTGGCCGGCCAAACGTCAGTGGATAACGGGGTTGTGACATTAAGTCAAAAGGTGCCTCTGCTTCAACAAGGGACAGCGTCTATCGAGAGTGGCTGGAACACGATGGTAGGTAAGGTAGGAGAGCTGCACGCAGGAACTTCGCAGATTGCAGCAGGAAACCAATCGGTCAACACAGGTTGGACATCTCTTACGAATGGAGCATCACAGCTTAATGATGGTGCAACTCAAGTATCCGCTGGTAACTCTTCTGTTGAAAAAGGTTGGCGTGATCTGACATCCGGTGCAACAAAGATTAACGCTGGTATGTCACAAGTTAGTGATGGAAATGCAACAGTTGAAAAAGGCTGGGGCGACTTAACGGAAGGTGTTACAAAATTAAATGATGGTGCAGGGAAATTAAATGATGGAAGTAACGAGCTATCATCTGGCCTTAAGGATGGTGCCGAAAAAACAGGAGCGATTAAAGCGGCAAATGATAAGAACTTGAGCATGTTTTCTTCTCCTGTTGAATTGAAGAGTGAAACGGTTAATAAATATCCACTCTATCGTGATTCAACAGCTCCTTATGTTCTTTCATTAGCGTTGTTTGTGGGCATCTTAATCATGTCTATGTTCATCAACTTTAAGAAGCCTGAAGGAATTTCAGCATTCTCTTGGTTTGGTGCTAAATTAATGAACCTAGGTGCAATTGCTGTTGTACAGGCATTACTTCTTTCGACAGTCGTTTTACTTGTCTTAAATGTGAAGACTGGAAACCCACTGGGCTTTATAACTTTTGCGGTTTTTGTAAGTTTAGTATTCACAGGAATTGTCTTATTGTTTGCGTCGTTAGGAAACATCGGACGTTTTATTGCGTTCGCTTTAGTGATCTTACAGCTTTCAACGACGGGTGCTAACTTGCCGATCGATATGCTGCCAGAGAACCTGCGTGCATTAAGTGAATTCTTGCCGTTCACGTATTCAATAGCAGGGTTTAAAGCATTGATCTCATTAGATAGCACAAGTTCTGCTTTTTCAAATGTGGGTGTGTTGTTCATCTATCTATTAAGTTTTAGTTTATTGTCGATCGCAGTCTATATGTTTTCAAAAACAAAAAACCAACCGAAAAATCTAGATTTAGCTGGCTGATAATCATTTCATAGTGTAATAAAAAGTTCCTGGCACGCTTTGCCGGGAACTTTTTTTTGAATCTTCTTCTTGTACACTGAATATGTAGGTGTAAAGGAGGTTATTTCTCTGATGTATAGAGACCGGCGTGCCACAGTCTGCCTGATTTTAATTACCGTCTCCTTCGTTTCAATCCTCTTTATTACGGCTGATATTTTTCACTACATGCATATGATTAATGGGCTGATGATTAGGCTTTTTGAATCTTTTCGCTTGTTAGTGGTCATGATTATCCTTTTTGTATTTTCTATACTTGTATTATTTCGATATTTATAGATAGGATAATATTCCCCTTTTTTAAGGGGTTTTTATTTTTATGAAAAAGCATATTGTTTTTTTAAGAAAATAAAATAGTTCCAAAGCCATACATATCTCATCAAAAGGGGGAGATTTTATGAAGTGGGAATTATCGATGCTTAAGAAGAAGTGGGTCTACTTTAGCTTAATGGCGCTGGTTTTAGTAGCAATTACCGCTTTTTCATCGCACGCAATAGGTTACAACAAAGCTTCTGTTCTTCTCAAAGATAAAAAAGTTGTAGCAGGTGAAATTGATGGTGAGATCAAAGAATGGAAGAAAGAGTTAGAAAGTATAGAAGAAAACGTTGAAGCGATGGAAGAAGAGGAAAGCAGTAAACAAGCTGATTTGGAGGGGCTTCAAATACGGTTTGATGAAGTTACTGAGATGGTAGGCCAAAAAGAAGCGATTCAAAAAGAAGTGGATGAGTTAGGTACTCAAGTAAATGCAAAGAAAGATGAATTGAAAAAACTTAGCGGGGAGATCGCAAATAAACAAAATGAACTTGATACATTAAATAATGGCATTCTAATTAAGAAGAAGGAGCCACGAACATTAGTAGCCGGCGTTTTTATAGTGGGTAAAGACATAGCTCCAGGGAGATATAAAGTAGAACCAGTGAATGGGTTTGGAAATTACTTTGTGAACGGAGGAAGTAAAGTCAATATCATCTTAGGAAGAGGGGATGACCTGTTTCTTCCAGAATATGTGTTTGAATTGGATGAAGGGGATGAGATTGAAGCAACATTGTCCGTGAGATATACGTTAGTAGAGTAATAAAAATATTTAGGCAGGCGAATTTTTTAAAGAAAGTTTAAAGAACTTGTCATAAATGTCCTACATGTTGCTTATATATAGAACAAGTTAGTTGTAGGTTTTAATGCAGGGCTTCGTTGATCCAATGAAGCCCTGCATTTTTTTGTTTTATAAAGCGCAATTATTATATATTGAGAAGTTTGCCTATTTTATTGAAACTTTTACACGATATATTCACCAATTTCTCCATTATATTGACGAGTTTGTATGCTATATCGACGAGTCTACATCATTCGACATCAGCTGTATTTAATAATAAATTGTAGCCAAATGAGCTTTTTGTATTTAAACAACTGTTTAAATCACCTGAATCTCAGCATTCCCACCATTCACTTGAGTGAACATCTTGGCCATAGATTCCAAGAGTTCTTGAGCTTCACTCTTATCCATAGATGGCTGCAGGTACACGATATGCAGTGCATTCTTAACACTCTCATCCACCATCGTGCGTTTAGAATCAACGATTGGGCTTCCAAAGGCACCAACCTCGTCTTTAGACAGTAACTTACCTTCCATATTCATCTCACGTCCGTTTAATCCTTCATAGGTATCTTCAGCGTCACCAAGATCAATCTGCACGTCACCTTGAATCTTATCTAGGTTATAAAGACCGATCGGTATACAAAATCGAATAGAGAAGAAGTTGTTTACATCGACGCCAGAGTTGATCGGGGGTAGGTCCTTGCCGCTTAACACCCGTCGCAACAATGCTTCTGAAGCGGGACGATATCGGGAAGGATCAATTCCTAATGACTTGAACACTTTTCGATATTCTGCGACACCAGGGTAATCGGCAGCATTTTTTTCTTCAAGTCGCAAGGATTCTGTAAATAGCTGGAACCTGCCTTTAATCATTTGCGGTGATTCGCTAATCGCGATATTATGGTATGTAATTGTGCCTATTTTAAAATTCGGGACAAGTTCGTTTAGTTTAGGATTAATTGTGATCATCATGTAACCCCGTTTCTTATTTATGTAATTGTAGTTTATCATAATTGTGGAAAATAAATGTAAAGGAGGGATATGCGTGACAAGTGCCCAGTTGAAGGAAGAGATTGTTGCATATAGTAAAGAAATCGGAATCGACAAAATTGGTTTTGCACATGCTGATGTATTTGCTGAGCTCAAAGAACGTCTCCGATTACAGCAAGACCTTAACTATCAATCAGGATTCGAAGAAAGTGATATAGAAAAAAGAACAGAGCCTGATCGGCTTTTGTCGGGAGCTTCCAGTATTATTTCGATCGCTCTTGCATATCCCTCCAAGATGAAAGATGCTCCCAGAAGTGTTCGAGGAGAGCGGAGAGGAATTTTTTGCAGAGCATCATGGGGTAAAGATTACCACCATATATTAAGAGAAAAGCTCTCATTACTAGAAGCTTTTATTATAGAAAAAATTCCAGGTGCCACTGTGAAATCGATGGTAGATACAGGAGAACTGTCTGATCGTGCTGTAGCTGAAAGGGCGGGGATCGGATGGAGTGCCAAAAACTGTGCGATCATGTCTCCGGAGTTTGGTTCTTATATGTATCTCGGAGAAATGATTACAAACATCTCGTTTCCTGCAGACACTCCAATGGAAGATCAGTGTGGTTCGTGTAACAAATGTGTCGATGCATGTCCGACTAATGCTCTTGTACAGGGAGGACAGCTTGATTCGTCTAAATGTATCGCCTTTTTGACGCAAACGAAAGGATTCCTGCCTGATCAGTATAGAGATAAGCTCGGTAACCGTTTATATGGATGCGATACGTGTCAGACAGTTTGCCCTGAAAATAAGGGAAAAGATTTTCATCATCATGTGGAAATGGAACCTGACCCAGAGATTGCAAAACCTCTTTTAAAGCCATTGTTGTCTATGAGCAATAGAGAGTTCAAAGAAAAATTCGGCCATGTTTCGGGTAGCTGGAGAGGGAAAAAGCCTATTCAGCGAAATGCGATTATCGCTTTAGCTCATTTTAAAGATGAAAGTGCAATTCCAGATTTAGTTACGTTGCTCCATACTGATCCTCGACCAGTAATAAGAGGAACTGCAGCATGGGCCATTGGTAAGATTAGCGGGAAAGATGCGGAATTGGAACTATTATCTGCAAAAGAGCGTGAAAAAGACGATTTGGTCACGTTAGAGATTGAAAAGGGACTGAAAATGGTCCGAAATCAAGAAATTTAGTAATCGCATATGTTTGAAGTGTCCGATATAGTAAGGTCAAGTAATGAAAAGAAGGGATAATTATGTGTCAGATTAAAACGTTACTCTATTACGAAGAAATGGAAAGCGTAATCGGACCGTTAACAATCATTGCAACAGAGAACGGAATCTGCCGTCTCGATTTTGGTTCAATGGAGGATAACCTTCCAACTTTACGTTCATGGATGGCGAAACATTTTATTAAGGGAGAACTTATACACTCTCCAGAACGATTGGATGATGCCGTTCAACAACTGCACGCTTATTTTGCAGGCAACCTGCATGAGTTTAGCGTGAACTATGATTTATTTGGTACCGCTTTTCAAAAAAAGGTATGGAACCAGCTTACGAGTATTCCTTATGGCGTAACTTGTTCGTATAAGGAAGTGGCTCAAGGCATTGGTGCACCTAAGGCTGTTCGAGCTGTAGGCAGCGCGAACAACCAAAATCCCGTACCTGTTTTTATTCCATGTCACCGAGTGATTGGAAGTAATGGAGCACTTGTAGGCTATGGTGGGGGATTAGATAAAAAAGAAATATTGTTATCGATCGAACAGAATAGCTGCAAGAAGACATCCTAGAGAGCCCTTAAAGGGTTCTTTTTTTTGATATCCCACTCATATGTTAGTAGAAGCAGGAGGGATGTCTGATGTGGATGGAAACACTTAAAGCTTATATCCAAAACCAATCTCAATGGATGATACATGCAGATGCAGACGGACGAGGTTACTTTTTACGAGAAGAACAAGAGAGCTTCATTCGAAAAAAACAAATGTATACCGATAGAAATGCGTTTATTGTAAACAATCAAACGAACGGAAGTGTCTTACGAACGACGGAGTCCGAAGATAAGGTTCAGGTAGATTATTTGGTGCATTATAGTTTCTTAATCAAACACGGGTTTGATTTCTATGTGGAAGAGATCTCTCAAGAGCGACGTGCTACTTTTCAAGATGGTGATATGAAAAGCGATGAACCTGTCAATGTCGAAGGAAACTACAGAGAGCTTCCGAAGATCGAGCGGGAGAACGAATCGATCGCACCAACGAAGGGCGGTTATGATAGACTTGCTGCTGTACGTTATGCAGAGAGATGGTGGAATACGTTTAATCCGGCTTATAAATCTTTTGAAAATGATTGCACGAACTATATTTCTCAAAGTCTTCATGCAGGTGGCATACCGATGACTTCTCAATCTATTAAATCGAAGGGCTGGTGGATGCGAAATAATTCTTGGAGCTATAGCTGGTCAGTAGCCAATGCGATGAGATGGTATTTGAGCGGCTCAAAATCTAGTCTTCAAGCACAAGAGAAATCTGCAGCGCATCTTCTATTGCCGGGAGACGTAATCTGTTATGACTTTGATGGAGATGGCCATTATCAACATACGACGATTGTGGTCGCAAAGGATCCTTCTGGAGAACCACTCGTAAATGCTCATACAACAAATAGCAGAATGAGATATTGGGGCTATGAAGATTCAACGGCGTACACAAAACGCATTCAATATAAATTTTTTCATATTCTTTAAGAAGAAGCTTGCCTTCAGAGAGTGATATTCCAAAAAAAGTGCTATAATAAGTACTTGTTGGAATATTGTTTTTGAGGTGAGCTTTTTGGCTATACATGTTGTTTTATTCGAACCGTTAATTCCTGCAAACACAGGAAACATCGCACGTACATGTGCAGGAACTGGTGCACATCTGCATCTTATTCATCCACTTGGATTTTCTTTAGAAGACAAATACTTAAAGCGTGCTGGCCTTGATTATTGGGAGCATGTAAAATTGTCTCATCATGATTCATTGGATGCTTTTTATAATGAATACCCAGACGGGGAGTTTTACTATATCACCAAATTCGGTGAACAGACGTACTCAAATTTCGATTACTCTGATTCAGAGAAGGATATTTTCTTTGTTTTTGGAAAAGAAACGAAGGGACTTCCGCGTGAAGTGATCGATGCGAACATGGAGAGGTGTCTCCGTATCCCGATGAATGAACACATTCGTTCATTGAACCTATCGAATACGGCAGCGATCTTAATCTATGAAGCGCTGCGTCAACAAAGTTTTGGAGAGTTGAAATAAGCTTACTGTGAGCGGTTGATTTCCGTTTCAGGTGCTCGCTTTCCGTGGGGCAGGCGGTGAGCCACATTCGCAAGTTTCACTTATAAGTGTCTCACCTTTCTAGTTGCAGCGGCTAGCCCCTCGAGGTCAAAAGCTAAATGATTTAGAAGGCAAAGTGCGCCTTCCTTGCTCATTCACCTTTTGCTTGTCGGGGCTGAACGAGCCACTTCCACTTTTCGCACTGCCCGCCTGTCCCACAGGACAAGGAAGCCTACGTCAGCGACACATCGCACGAAGAAAATTTGAAGTTCAATTTTCGAGGAGTCTCCCACCTTACACTCCAATCAACTTGTCAATGATGTCCTACCTTTGAGAGAAAATAAAAAAACGTCCTGATGAAAAAGGGACGTTTTTACTTCCATATGTACATGGATTAGTTTTTTCCAGGACGATCGTTATAGCCTGCTGTAAAGATGGCAGTCAGGAAGGCGAGCATCACGAGTAGGATGAGGATAAAATCCATTTGAACTCCTCCTTTGAAAGTAGTATTATTCTTTCCAGTATCTTTCCTCATTATAAATGAAAACGGTTTTCATGGGAATGTATTTCTGCTGAAATTTAACAATTCGAGGGGATTCGTGCAAGTATAAATGAAGAAAAACGTATATATGACAGGGTATCTTCCCTTGTTTTCTATTATTCTGTTCAGTTCGGGGTTTGCCATTTACTTTGAAAGACTTTTTATCGATAAGCTTACATACTTTGGTGTGTACCAGGGGATGCAAGAATTATTTGAAGATCATGTGATTCACCTATCGATCGGCTTTTGTTTGTTTCTGTTGTTCTTTATGATATTTGCTGCTCTTAAGCTGCTGTCTGACACGTTAACGCACCTCAGTCTGTTCTTTTTTTCAAAAGATACGGAAGGAACACTGCTTCAGCAAGGAAAAGGGGGAAGCTGGTACTTTTTTGTTGGTGGTATGCTTGCGATCGCGCTGAACCATTCCGTGCTGCTGATAGGTGTCGTTTTTATTGTTTCATCTCTTTTGTATTTTTTTCAATTCTTATTGCGGATCAGTTCAAGTTTATCAACGATAGGTATCATGGGAATGGTATTTCTGCACTTATTCTTTTGGACAGGTTTCGGGCTGCTTGTTGTTTATACGGTTATGCGTTTGTATAACGCGTTCGTGGCAGCAATTACCTGAATGGTTATCTAGTTCGGAAATTGTAGTCTCGCGGAATTATCTCAAAAACTAGCGGGATAAATAAGATATATCGGTGAATTACGCTAGATTACTTTTAAATACCATTTTATCAGTATACAAGTGCTAGCTAAAACCCTGCCACTATTGTAGTAACGGTTTTACTTATGAGGTGCAAGCATTCAAATCACAGGGCAATCACAATGAAAATCACGACATTTTCTGCACCAAAAAAGGCTTAGAGAGTTTTCTCTCTTAAGCCTTTTTTACTTTGTTTCATTATTCAACAATCGCTTCCAGTTTGTTGTGATAATACACCTTTATTTCTTACGTCTTCGTTCTAAAAATATTGGTGCCATATTTAGTAAGATAGAAGCAATTGTCAAAAACCATAATATCTTTGCCATACCAGGTACTACATCCGATAAAGCCGCCCAATCTTCCGCTTTTACCCATTGAGATACATAACTGTAATCTGCACAAAGTGTTAATGCTGTAAATGATAATCCTAACGCCATAGCGAGCTTATAATCTTTACCTGATGCATACATATAAAGATTTATAAAAGTTACAACTATTGCAATAACCCCAAATATTACCCACATAACTACTCCTCCAACTATTTTTTTTATTTATAATGCATGCTTCATCTCAATTTTGATGTGCTTTTATCATAATATCTCGCCAAATCATGACTTCGGGAGATTCACTCTCAATAGACCGAAGACTGCTTGGTGTATCTCGTCCAACCCAAACGCCTGCTGTATAACGATCTGTCAGCCCGATAAACCAAAGGTCGCGCACGTTATTTGTTGTTCCTGTCTTCCCGCCAATGTACGTTGAACCCTTGAATCGAGCATCTCTTGCAGTTCCTGAAATCGTAACGGCTTGGAGCATCTCACGCATCACGTTATTTGTTTTTTCACTCCACACAGAAATAGGTTGCTCTTTCCAAGCATATAACACCTTTCCGTTCTTATCTTTTACAGAAGTGATCAACCTAGGTTTTACATAAGTCCCATCAGAACTAAAAGCAGTATACGCACTTGTAAGTTCTAGCGGCGAAAAGCCTTTTGAAAATCCGCCAAGTGCACTTGCGAGCTGATAATCTTCTCTCGTTAAAGACGAAAAGTTAAATGGTTGCAAATAAGAAAACGCCTTATTTACTCCAGTTTTCCTTAGTGCTCGGACAGCCGCTGTGTTGATCGAACTCGCCATCGCTTTTTTTAAGGAGACTGTACCGTAAGATGCCCCTCCATAGTTGTTAGGACAATAGTTGCCTTCACAAATTCTTGAAGCAGAAATGAGCGAGTGTGATTTTGCGCCGAATACTTCAACATAGGGGGCGTAGACGAGAAGTGGTTTTATGGAAGAACCCGGCTGTCTTTTCGCTTGATGAGCTCGGTTAAATTCTTCTAACGCAACATTCTTTCCGCCAACTATAGAAACGATCTGTTTTGAAACATGATCGATAATCACGACAGATCCTTCTACGTCGTTATAGGGCAACCTGCTATTCACAGCACGCACTGCTACTTTTTGCAGCTTAGAATCTAATGCAGTCTCAACGATAACACCGCTTGTTAATAGCTGATCTCGTTTTATCAGAAGCTCATCTGCTGTCAGCCCTTTATTAGCAGGAGCGGCCGCTAATAAACTTAGAAGTTCTTCTTTTACGTACCCTACAATTTCAGGATAGGGAACGACAGACTGTGAAACGTTTAATTTAATGTGTTGTTTAAGTGATGCTTCATAAGTGGCTTCTGTTATGTATCCTTGCTCCTTCATCTTCAATAAAATCCACTTTTGCCGTTTCAATGTGTTCTCAAAGTTTGTTAAAGGATTATACAACTTTGGATTGTTTGGAATGGCTGCAAGCAGTGCTGTTTCCGCTACGGAAAGTGAACCCACTGGCTTACTGAAGTAATATCGACTAGCCTTTTCGATGCCATATACGCCATTTTGAAAATAGATCGAGTTGATATAAAGCTCTAAGATTCTCTCTTTCGATAATTGTTGTTCGATTCTGTAGGAGATTAATAGCTCTTTTAATTTTCGGTCATATGTACGTTCGTGTGTTAGGAATAGATTGCGTGAGAGCTGCTGTGTGATCGTACTGCCGCCCTGCTGAACAGATCCTGCTGTAGAATTCGTAATAAAAGCTCGGGCTATCGCTTTTCCATCGATTCCATGATGTTGTATAAAATCCTGGTCTTCCGTTGCGATGAAAGCTTGGCGCACAGGTGCAGGAATTTTGTTGTAATCAAGATAAATGCGGCTCTCATTACTCTTGAACTCATAAAGAAAGTCTCCGTTTCGATCGAGGAGGCGACTGTTTTCAGCTAATTTCATATTCTCCACTTGAGCAAGTGAAGAAATCGCTTTTTGAAAAGGAATATAGTTTTCGTGTTCATTTCTTAAACCCATAAATGAAAAGAACACGATACTGAGCAATAGTAGCACTGTAACAAGGCCAAGCTTTTGATTCATAAGGCTTTCTCCGTTTCAAAACATAAGGATAAACATATTTTACCATGACTATGCAAATGGGGATTCCAACTTTTTTAAATAAAAATCGCTATACAAACAGAATGATTACGGACATCCCCGCATAGAGTAGATTAACACTTGATGGAGCCAATACAATCAAGGAGGTACTCATGGATATTTTATCAAGAATCCAACTGCATCGTGAAGAAGAACAGCGTTTAGCCTGGGAAGGTACCTTCGCTGAATACCTTGATATTTTACGAGATCGGCCATTTGTTGCCCAGTCTGCGCATTCAAGAGTATACAACATGATCAAAGATGCTGGCATTTCAGAAAAAAATGGTCAAAAGGTGTATCATTTTTTCAGCGATCAGATTTTTGGATTAGAAGAATCAATCGAACGACTTGTTGAAGAGTATTTTCATCCTGCTGCTAAACGCCTTGATGTTCGTAAACGTATTTTACTGTTGATGGGACCAGTATCCGGTGGTAAATCCACTTTAGTTACAATGCTTAAAAGAGGATTAGAGTCATACACAAAAACACCTGCGGGAGCAGTTTATGCGATCAAAGGTTGTCCGATGCACGAAGATCCACTGCATCTTATTCCACAGCACTTAAGAAAAGAGTTTTTTAATGATTATGGTATTCGAGTAGAGGGAAGTTTATCTCCTCTTAACACGATGAGGCTAGAACACGAATATGACAATCGCATTGAAGATGTTATGGTAGAGCGAGTATTCTTCTCAGAAGATAAGCGAACAGGGATCGGTACGTTCAGTCCCTCCGATCCAAAGTCACAAGATATCGCTGACTTAACGGGAAGTATCGATTTCTCGACGATTGCAGAGTATGGATCAGAATCAGATCCACGGGCGTATCGCTTTGATGGAGAACTGAACAAAGCTAACCGAGGAATGATGGAGTTTCAGGAAATGCTGAAGTGTGATGAAAAATTCTTATGGCATCTCCTCTCTCTTACGCAAGAAGGAAACTTTAAAGCAGGAAGATTTGCACTTATCTCAGCAGATGAATTAATTGTCGCGCATACGAACGAATCAGAATACAGGTCGTTTATCGCGAATAAGAAAAACGAAGCCCTGCACTCAAGGATTATCGTAATGGGCGTTCCGTATAATTTAAAAGTTTCAGAGGAAGAAAAGATTTACGCCAAGATGATTTCAGAGAGTGATATGTCTCATGTTCATATTGCGCCGCACGCATTAAGAGTGGCCGCAACATTCTCTGTGCTAACAAGATTGAAGGATTCGAAGAAACAAGGAATGGATCTTTTAAAGAAAATGCGGTTGTATGACGGTGAGATCGTAGAAGGATTCAACCACGTTGACCTTGAGGAACTGAAGAAAGAGTTTGCTGATGAAGGGATGTCTGGTATCGATCCGCGTTATGTTATCAACCGAATATCATCAGCGATCATTCGCAAAGAAACACCTTCTATCAACGCTTTAGATGTTCTGCGTTCATTAAAAGACGGGCTTGATCATCATGCATCCATATCAAAGGAAGATAAAGAGAGGTTTATTAACTTTATCTCGGCAGCTCGCAAAGAGTACGATGATATT
Organism: Fictibacillus sp. 5RED26; assembly: GCF_015903895.1. Taxonomy (NCBI): domain Bacteria; kingdom Bacillati; phylum Bacillota; class Bacilli; order Caryophanales; family Fictibacillaceae; genus Fictibacillus; species Fictibacillus sp. 5RED26. The sequence goes on from NZ_JACZDU010000001.1 coordinate 17,442, forward strand.
GCGAAGAAAGAAGTTCAAAAAGCGTTCGTTTACTCGTACGAAGAGTCTGCGAAAACGCTTATGGACAATTATCTGGATAATGTGGAGGCGTATTGCAATAAAAATAAATTACGCGATCCGCTTACTGGTGAAGAGATGAGTCCTGATGAGAAATTAATGAGATCGATCGAAGAGCAGATCGGAATCTCTGAGAATGCGAAAAAAGCATTCCGTGAAGAAATTCTAATTAGAATCTCTGCTTATGCAAGAAAAGGAAAGAAATTTGACTATAATTCTCATGAGCGGTTAAGAGAAGCGATTCAAAAGAAATTATTCGCGGATCTTAAAGATGTTGTAAAAATCACTACATCATCCAAAACCCCTGATGAGTCACAACTGAAAAAGATTAATGAGGTCATCGCACGTCTAGTGGATGAACACGGCTATAATACAACTAGTGCCAACGAACTACTAAGATACGTAGGAAGTTTATTGAACCGATAAAATATCGAAACACACCCAGGACACGATTAAGGCTGTCAGGGTGTGTTTTTTTACAGAAATTTAGGGGAAACTAAACAAATTACAGAGTAGAGTTTACAATCGTATTTATGTTAAAAATAATTGAACTTGTATTTACTTACTTAAAAATGGTAAATTGATACTAATAAGCTAACTAAAGGAAGTGAGCCCGATGAGCTCGACTAAAAAAGAAAGAAACGGATTAATGGATTGGATAAAAGCAATTGGTGTTGCACTTATTCTAGCTATTATAATAAAAAAGTTTTTGATTGAGCAATATGTGGTTTACGGTGAGTCTATGATGCCGACCATCCAAAATGGAAACCGGCTGATCGTAAATAAGATAGGGTATGAAATAAGCCAGCCAGAACGATTTGATCTAATCGTCTTTAAGGCTAATCCTGAAGAGGACTATATTAAGCGAGTGATTGGTCTTCCTGGTGATCATATTGCTTACCGAGACGACAAGTTATATATCAATAACAAACCTGTTGCAGAACCTTATTTAAAAGAATTTAAACGATTTGCTGGTAACCGGACACTCACAGGCAACTTTACATTAGAAGAGATTACAGGGCTCGATACGGTTCCAAAAGGAAAAATCTTTGTACTTGGTGATAACAGGCTTCACAGTATCGACAGCCGTCATATTGGTTTTGTTGAGATGTCTGATATCGTCGGTGAAGCTAATATTCGTTATTGGCCGATGGATGAGCTGAAAGTTTTTAATGGTTTTAAAAAGGAATAAATGGGGAAAAATTCAGTAAGAGGTGAATCCCTATGACAAAACAAAATAATGAACCTAAACGAAAAAACAGTTCAATGGCATCTAACTTTGAGGAAATGAAAGAACACGGAAAAGTGATGGAGCACGTTTCTACAAATGAGGAAGTCCGCAAAAGCGGGAAAACGCCCGACCCACAGCAACACGACAAGAAAGAATACAATAAATAAATTATCAAAACAAAGTCTTCTTTTCTTTTTTAGAAAAGAGGGCTTTTTTATCATGAAAGTTTAGCAATTCTAAGAAGTACGTGCATATGATAGTGTAACCAACCCTTTTTTTCTGATAATAGCGGATTGTTACAAGCAAGTTATGCCCCGGGTTGATCAAGAACAAGCAGCATTGACTCTTGCTGCTTTGGAGGGGGAAAACGATGAGCGAGCCGGAAAAGAACAATTTTGTTGTGTCTCAGGAAAACTGGTCCCTCCACCGAAAAGGATATCAAGATCATCAAAGGCATATGGAAAAAGTGCAGGAAGCCATTAAAAACAACTTGCCGGATTTGATAAGTGAAGAGAATATCATTTTATCCAACGGGCGTGATGTGATTAAGATTCCAATCCGTTCTATGGATGAATACAAAATCCGATACAACTACGACAAAAACAAGCACGTAGGCCAAGGTGATGGAGATAGTCAGGTGGGGGATGTAGTAGCCAGAGATGGACGTGCCGGACAGAGCGGGGCCGGAAAAGGCAAGGGACCTGCAGGCGACAAACCAGGTGTCGATTATGCAGAAGCAGAAGTATCTATCTTAGAGCTGGAAGAAATGCTGTTTAAAGAACTAGAATTGCCTAACCTCAAACAAAAAGAACAAGACCAGATCGTAATGGAAAAAATCGAATTTAATGATGTTCGTAAAAAAGGGCTCATGGGGAACGTGGATAAAAAGAGAACGATTCTAACTGCGTTCAAACGAAATGCTTTGATCGGAAAGCCGAGTGTTGCTCCTATCCATAATGATGACCTTCGCTTTAAAACATGGAACGAAGTCGTCAAACCTGAATCAAAAGCCGTCGTCCTCGCTATGATGGATACTTCAGGTTCGATGGGAATCTGGGAAAAGTACATGGCGAGAAGTTTCTTCTTTTGGATGACACGCTTTTTGCGATCGAAGTATGAGAAAGTAGAGATTGAATTTATCGCGCATCACACGGAGGCAAAAGTCGTGTCAGAAGAAGACTTTTTTAACAAAGGTGAAAGTGGAGGAACGATCTGTTCATCTGCTTACCGCAAGGCGCTTGAGTTGATCGAGACGAAATATTCATCGAGCCGTTATAACATTTATCCGTTCCATTTCTCTGATGGGGATAACCTTACGAGTGATAATGCACGATGTGTGAAACTTGTTCAGCAAATTATGGAGCACTCTAACATGTTTGGATATGGTGAAGTGAACGCGTATAACCGGCATTCGACGTTGATGAGTGTGTATAAGAATATGGATAATCCGAAGTTTAGTCATTATATCCTAAAAGAAAAAGCTGATGTGTATCATGCTATGAAGAGCTTTTTTAAGAAGAATGAAGTGAACGCATAAGGCCAGTTGTATTCATTGATGTACTTGAAAGTGGTTGATCTCCGTTTCAGATGCTCGCTTTCCGCGGGGCAGGCGGTGAGCCCCTTGCCACTTTGTGCCTTTAAGGGTCTCACCTGACCGCTTGTCCCGCAGGAGTCTCGCATCTTACACTCCGATCAACTTGTCGATGAAGTAAAAAATTCGATAGCAGCATTCTTTTAGAAGAGAACATTATAGATATAATTCCAGACAATATTCAATTAGGAATGAGCTTTTAGAGAACGACTATTCATAAAAAACCAAATCGCCCGCATCCATGTATTGGATGGCGGGTTTTGTTGTTGAATTCAACATAATTACATATAACTAAGGTTACGCATTATGGACGAAAAAATGGATGTAAAGGGGTGTGAGATTTGAAGACCATTAACAAGTTTGCCGTTTTCTGTTTGAGCTTGATGCTCATGTTAACTATTGTTCCTCATAAAGCTCGAGCGGACTGGTTTGATCCGTTGACGATTCACTTTTTAGACGTTGGCCAAGCTGACTGTATTCTTATAAAAGCGCCAAACGGACAAACGATGTTAATTGATGGCGGAGATGAACATGACGGAGAGAAGATCATCTCTTATCTAGAAAAAGAAGGCGTTACGCATTTAGATATCGTTGTAGCTACTCATCCGCATCATGACCATATTGGTTCGCTGGATGATGTGATACGGGCGTTTCCAGTGAGTGTTTTGTATATGCCGAATCTTCCATACGACACCAAATATTATCATGACCTTTTTCGTGTGATCAACGAAAAGCAGATTCCGGTAGATCGGGCAAAAGCAGGTGTGAATTTTAAGATGGGCTTCTCTGTAAAAGTAGAGATGCTGGCTCCAAAGGGTTCGTATTATAAGCACATCAACGACTACTCAGCGGTGATAAAGATCAAACATGGCAAAAAGAATTTTCTTCTCATGGCAGATGCAGGTGCTGAAGAAGAAAAAGAGATTTTAAAACGTGGTGGCGTTAAAGCAGATGTAATTAAATTGGGTCACCATGGAGCTAATACGGGTACAACGATGGAATTTTTGAAAAAAGTAAAAGCAAAAACGGCAGTGATTTCGGTCGGAAGGAATAACCCTTATCAGTTTCCATCAAAAGAGGTATTGTATCGTTTAGACAATAGAAAGATGACAGTCTATCGGACAGATCAGCTCGGGGCGATCATCGCCACAAGCAATGGGAAGAAGATTATGTTTAGAACGAATGTCCTTCATTAAAATTCGGTTTTCTTGCGTCTTTTATAATTATTTAAGAAAATAGTATAAAACGCTTAAGATGGGATTGGTTAACCGTGATCAAGGCATTGATATTTGATTTTGATGGAACGATTCTAGATACGGAAACGCAACATTATAACGCGTTTCAAGAGTTGTATCAGGAACATGGAAGCGATTTACCGCTCGAAGTTTGGGGAGAATGCATCGGTACCCATTCTGATTTTAATCCTTACGAATATTTAGAGAGACAAATTGATCAAAAGCTTGATCATGATGTGCTAAGAGCAAAAAAGACGGAACGTGCTCTTGCTTTGATTTCCGAACAACGGGAACTACCAGGTATTCTTGATTACCTCGAAGCTGCAAAAGAACTCGGCTTAAAGATCGGTCTTGCATCAAGTTCTTCGCGAAAATGGGTAGAAGAGCATTTAGGGAGAATCGGATTGAAGCATCATTTCGAAGTGATTAAAACAGCAGATGATGTCGAAAGAGTTAAACCTGATCCTGCTCTTTATCTTGAAGTGGTTAAAGCCTTAGATATAAAACCTCACGAAGCCATCGCGTTTGAAGACTCTGTAAATGGATCAATGGCAGCTAAAAAAGCAGGACTATATTGTGTAGCCATCCCCAACCCCGTTACAAAACATATGACTTTTAACGATGTTGATCATCAGATGGAATCCTTAGCAGAGTTGAGCCTCGCTTCACTTATTAAACAGGCAGAGAAATAAATAAAGAATATGTTTAAAGTTAACGGCATAAATCACATCACCATCAGAGTTTCTAACTTAGAGAAATCCGTAACATTTTATATGAATGTACTAGGTGCTAAAATCGTTCATAAAGGGAATACAGATATATACTTAGATGTCGGGGGAGTGTGGCTGTGTTTGTTAGAAATAAAAGATGCAAAACCTATGGATAGAAATCAAATAGGTGTCGATCATTTTGCATTTACTGTTTCTAAAGAACATTTTCCTAAAGCGGTTCTCTTGCTGCGTGAACACAACATTGAAATCACGAGGGGCCCGATGGCAAGAGGCGGAGGGGACACAATTAGCTTTAACGACCCGGATGGTAATGAAATCGAATTTTTTACAGGTAGTCTCGAGGAACGGATGAAGAATTGGAAGTAAGTTATGCAAGCAAGTTAGAGGAGTGGATAACATGAGTGAAATCGATGTTTCGAAATTCGAGAAAAAAATAGAACTACGCAATATTGAGTTTGAAGATATTGAAGAAATCTTAGAACTTCAACAAATCTGTTTTCCAGGAAACATGGAACCTTGGGAACGAGAGCAGTTAGAAAGCCATCTTCGCATCTTCCCGGAAGGCCAATTTTGTGTAACGTATGAAGGAAAGATTGTTGGAAGCTGCTCAAGCTTAATGGTTAACTTTGATGAGTATGATGATAAGCATACGTGGGATGAAATCACAGATAAAGGCTACATTACGAACCATGATCCAGAAGGTTTTAACTTATATGGTATCGAAGTGATGGTCCACCCAGAATACCGACGAATGAAAATCGGTGCTCGTTTATACGAAGCACGTAAAGAACTAGCTGAACAAAAGAATTTAAAAAGTATTATTCTAGGCGGTAGAATTCCAAACTACCATAAGCATTCAAAGGAAATGACGCCTCGAGAATATGTTAGAGAAGTCATTCAGCACAATATTTACGATCCTGTCTTAACCTTTCAATTGATGAACGGTTTCACTGTAATGCGTTTAAACAAGAGCTATCTTCCTGATGATAAACAATCAAACGCATATGCGACCTTAATGGAATGGAACAATGTTGATTACATTCCTAACAAAACGAAAAAGTATTTTAAAACGAGTGAGCCTGTTCGAATCACGACGATTCAATATATGATGAAAACCATAAGTTCTTTCGAAGATTTTGCGACACAGGTTGAATATTATACAGATGTTGCCTCTGATCAAGGATCAGATTTCGCTGTGTTCCCAGAGCTTCTTACTACTCAACTGTTGTCGTTCTGTGAGGAGAAGAGTCCAAGCTTAGCCATCCGTAAGCTAACAGAATTCACAGAGCAATATATCGAACTGTTTACGAATCTTGCAGTTCGATACAATGTGAACATCATAGGTGGCTCCCACTTTGTTGAAGAAGACGGAGATATCTACAACGTTGCCTATCTGTTCCGAAGAGATGGAACAATTGATAAACAATATAAAATTCATATCACACCGAACGAACGAAAATGGTGGGGAATTACAGCTGGTGATAAAGTACAAGTATTTGATACAGATTGCGGAAAAGTTGCAATTCTAATCTGCTATGATATCGAGTTCCCTGAACTTTCACGTATCGTTACCGATCAAGGGGCGAAGATCATCTTCACACCTTTCTGTACGGAAGATCGTCAAGGCTATCTGCGCGTTCGATATTGTTCGCAAGCACGTGCGATTGAAAATGAGATCTATACAGCAATCGCAGGTACTGTTGGAAACCTATCACAAGTGGAGAACATGGATATCCAGTATGCTCAGTCTGGTATCTTTACTCCTTCTGACTTTTCGTTCCCGAGAGACGGAATCGTTGGGGAATGTCACCCGAATATTGAAACAGTTGTAGTAGGTGATGTGGATTTAGAAATTTTAAGAAGACAACGTAAAACAGGAAGTGTAACCCTTCTTAGAGATAGAAGGCTAGACTTGTATAGTGTTGTTCAAAAAGATAAAAGCAAATAAGACGACGAGAGCGGTAAGCTAGATAGCTTGCCGCTTTTTTTCTATTTCTCGGGAAATATCACGAACATTGTCATTGTGTGAGAGAACTTTTTTTAGTGATTTTATTTTTTGTGCTGAAAGCGGTATAATAAAGGCCGTATTTAATAGATAGGGCAGGAAAAACTCGATTCATATCGAAACTAACAAAAAAACAATTAACATTCATTTTATAGAACATAAGGAGGCAGTACTATGTCCTGGGAGACAACATACGAGAAATGGGTAGGGAACGAAGAACTCGAACAACCATTAAAGGCTGCATTAGAGGAAATCAAGGAAAACAGGACAGCGCTTGAAGACTGCTTTTATAAAAATTTAGAATTTGGCACAGGCGGTATGCGTGGAGAAATAGGACCTGGTACAAATCGAATGAACACGTACACGGTTCGAAAAGCTTCTTTAGGCTTGGCTCATTTTATCGAAGAGCAAGGTGAGAAAGCGAAAAAACGCGGTGTTGCGATTGCATACGATTCACGTCATCTATCACCAGAGTTTGCGATGGAAGCGGCGAAAACATTAGCCTCTCAAGGTATTCAAGCTTATGTGTTCGAAAGCTTGAGACCGACACCTGAGTTATCTTTTGCGGTTAGATACTTAAAAGCTTATTCCGGAATTGTTATCACAGCAAGCCATAACCCACCAGAATACAACGGGTACAAAGTATATGGTCCAGATGGCGGCCAGCTTCCGCCAAAAGAAGCTGATGAAGTGATTGGAAAAGTAAATGCCGTTGATGATGAACTTTCTATCGCAGTGAGATCTGAAGAGGAACTCAAAAGCGAAGGATTGATCCAAGTTGTTGGTGAAGAAATCGACAAAGCTTACATGGATCAACTCATAAAGATTAGTTTAAACCGTGAAGTAATCAAAGAGATGCATGACTTAAGCATCGTTTTCACTCCTCTTCACGGAACAGCGAATATTCCGGTTAGAGAAGGACTTCAACAGCTAGGATTTACGAATGTTACGGTTGTAAAAGAACAAGAACAGCCTGATGCTAATTTTTCAACGGTGAAGTCCCCAAATCCGGAAGAACATGCTGCCTTTGAATTGGCAATTAAGTACGGACAAGAAACTGACGCAGATATTTTGATGGCAACTGACCCTGATGCGGACCGAGTAGGAATCGCAGCTAAGAACAGTAAAGGTGAATACGAAATCCTTACAGGTAACCAGACTGGTGCACTCATGATTGAATATATTCTTTCACAACGTGAAGAGAAAGGCAGTTTATGTTCAAAAGGGATCATCTTCAAAACAATCGTAACTTCAGAACTTGGTCGAGTAATAGCAGAGTCTTATGGTCTAACGTGTGAAGATACCCTTACAGGCTTTAAGTTCATCGGCGAAAAGATTAAGGAATACGAAAAAAGCGGGAAACATACGTTCATTTTCGGTTATGAAGAAAGCTACGGTTCTTTGATCGGAGATTTTGTGCGTGACAAAGACGCAGTTCAGGCTTGTTTGATGGGAGCTGAAATGGCTGCTTATTATAAGAAACAAGGAAAAACACTTTTTGATGCTTTAGATGATGTTTACAAAAAGCACGGTTTTTATAAGGAAGGTCTCGAGTCCCTAACATTAAAAGGTAAATCTGGAGCAGAACAGATCGAAAACTTATTAGCAGGCTTTAGAGCTGAAATGCCGCTTGAAGTGAATGGACAAAAATTAGTGGTTTCTGAAGACTACAAGGCGAGCGTCCAATACGATGTAGTGAAAGATGAAAAGAGTGACATCCATCTTCCTAAATCAAATGTGCTTAAATATCAATTAGAAGATGGTTCTTGGTTCTGCGTAAGACCATCAGGAACTGAACCGAAAGTAAAGTTTTATTTTGGTGTTACAGCAGATTCACACAAGAATGCTGATGAAGCATTAGTGAACTTAAAACAATCAGTGATGGATTTGGTTCATGAAAGAATGCAAAAAGTGGCACAATAACTAGAATAGAGGCTGCAAGTCATACACTTGCAGCCAAACCATTCATTTGAGTTGACATTAATCTTAAAGGGATGTAACATACCCCTATAGGTATTTTAAAAGGAGGTGCTGAAATGGAATACACACAAGAAATGAAAAATCGTTTAAAAAGAATTGAGGGGCAAATACGTGGGGTATTGCGTATGCTAGAAGAAGAACAAGATTGTAAATCTGTTATCACTCAATTATCCGCATCACGTACAGCGATTGACCGTACAATTGGATTAATCGTAGGCACCAACCTTGAACAGTGTTTACGTGAACAAATGGAAAACGGAGAAGAGATGAATTCTGATATTGTAAAAGAAGCTGTGCAGCTTCTCGTAAAAAGTCGATAAATATCTGTCACTGTTAAGACTGTTGACAGATTTCCTTTTATCACTTATTATACCCCTATGGGTATTTAAAAAGTTAAATCTTCTTAATATGTAAGCGTGTAGTTCGGAGTTAATCATATATTTTTTTATCATTTTGCATACCTATACGGGTATAAGTATTTATTATGGAAGGGAGATAACAATTGTGTCTATTAAGACGATTGAAGCAAGAGAAGTAGAACGATTATTAGAAAGTGGTAATCCATTAAATATCATTGATGTTCGTGAAAACGATGAAGTTGCTCAAGGTATGATTCCTACAGCAACACATATTCCACTTGGGGAGATCTCTAACCGAATCCATGAGTTGGATTCAAGCAAAGAGTATGTCATGGTTTGCCGCTCTGGTAAAAGAAGCGAAAAAGCTTGTGCGATCTTAGCTTCAAGTCAAATTGCTGTAGTGAACATGTCAGGCGGAATGCTTTCTTGGAAAGGTAAAATAACAAATAAATAAGTGGAGGTTTCAAAAATGAGTATTAAAGTGGATCACGTATTAGATTGCAAAGGATTATCTTGTCCGCTACCAATCGTTCGCACGAAGAAAGCGATGGATCAGCTCCAGGCAGGTCAAGTTATTGAAGTTCAAGCAACAGACAAAGGTTCGTTGGCTGATATTCAAGGCTGGGCAAGGAACACAGGAAATCAATATTTAGGTACAAAAGAAGACGGAGATGTTCTTAAGCACTATTTAAGAAAATCAAATCCCGGTGAAGTGAAAGAGGCAGCAAAGTTCGAGCATACGATTCAAAACGATGAATTAGAAAAAGTCTTGGCTGAAAATAAAGAAGATATGCTTCTTCTAGATGTTAGAGAGCCTGCAGAGTATGAGTTCAAACGTATACCTGGGGCAGTATCGATTCCATTAGGAGAACTTGAAAGCAAATTAGAAACACTTGATAAAAATAAAGAGATCCATGTTATTTGTCGTACAGGATCAAGAAGCGATATGGCGGCACAAATTCTTGCTGAGAATGGTTTCCAACTTGTTAAGAACGTATTACCTGGAATGGTTGAATGGAATGGGCCAACAGAATAAAAAAATTTTAATCGTAAATATACCTAGGGAGGTATTTTTGAAATGATAAAAGCATTATCAGCTAAAAAAGTGGCAAAACGTGTTGTTGAAGGAAGCATGTTTATTCTCGATGTTCGTAATGAAGGGGACTATAAAGACTGGAGAATCGAAGGGAAAGGAATCGAATCCATTAACCGTCCTTATTTTGATCTGATCGATGGTGTAGAAGATGTTTTAGAATATCTTCCGAAAGAAGAAGTTCTCGTTGTTTGTGCAAAAGAAGGATCTTCTGTCATGGTAGCAGAGATGTTGGATGAAGCAGGCATTAAAGACGTTTACTATCTCGAAGGGGGTATGAAGTCTTGGAGTGAGTACTTAATGCCAGTAAAGCTTGGAGATTTGAAAGATGGCGGTTCGATCTATCAATTCAACCGTATCGGTAAGGGATGTCTTTCTTACCTTGTAGAATCGAACGGAGAAGCGGCTATTATTGACTCTGCTCGTACGATTGAAGCGTATGAAGATTTTGCAAAAGAAAACAACCTTGAAATCAAGCACATGATCGATACACACCTTCATGCGGACCATATTTCAGGGGGACGCAGACTTTCAGAAAAGACTGGTGCAACTTACTGGTTACCACCAAAAGATGCTGAAGAAGTAACATTCTCATTCGCAGCATTAGAAGAAGGAAACGATATTACGATCGGAAACACGAAGATTGAGATTCAACCTTTATATACGCCTGGTCACACGATTGGAAGCACTTCGATGATCGTTGACGGACAATTCTTGCTTTCAGGAGATATTCTGTTTGTTGATTCAATCGGACGTCCCGATCTTGCAGGTAAAGCGGAGGACTGGGTTAGTGATTTACGGGATTCGCTATATAACAAATATAACAACCTTTCTAAAGATCTAGTTGTGTTGCCTGCTCATTTTGGAAAGATCAGCGAGCTAGATGAGAAAGGTGCGGTATCAGCACCACTTGGTGAACTCTTTGAAAAGAACGATGGATTGAACATAAAAAATGAAGATGAGTTTCGAAGAGCTGTAACGGAAAATTTACCACCGCAGCCAAACGCATATCAAGAAATTCGTCAAACGAACATGGGTAAAATTGACCCTACAAACGATGAACAGCGTGAGATGGAAATTGGTCCAAACCGCTGTGCGATCACTGAATAACTGAACAAAAAATTATAAAACTATCTGGAGGTTTTACAAATGAACGTAACTCAAACGTTAGACACAAAAGGATTATCTTGCCCAATGCCAATCGTGAAAACAAAGAAAGCGATGGATACACTTGCAAGTGGAGATATTTTAGAAGTATTAGCAACGGATAAGGGTGCTGTTAATGACCTATCTGCATGGTCTAAATCTTCTGGTCATGAACTTTTAGAACATAAAGAAGAAGACGGCGTATTTAAGTTTTATATCCAAAAAGGTTAACAAAAAAATTTATGCAATCAGATACCTATAGAGGTATAGGTATCTGATTCAAAAGGAGCGTTCAATGATGGAACAACAAACACAAGATAAATCAACAATGGTCGTATTTAGTGGTGACCTTGATAAAGCGATGGCAAGTTTTATTATCGCTACAGGTGCAGCCGCAATGGGGAAACAAGTAACGATGTTCTTCACATTCTGGGGACTAAACATCTTAAGAAAAGAAGAATACGTGAATGTGAAGAAAACAATCATGGATAAGATGTTTGCAAAAATGATGCCTCAAGGACCTGAAAAACTAGGCATTTCTAAAATGAACTACGGTGGTTTAGGCGCGAAGATGATGAAGTATACGATGAAGAAGAAAAACATCGTAACGCTAAAAGAGTTAATTGAAATGGCTCAAGACTTAGATGTTAAGATGGTTGCTTGTACGATGTCGATGGATGTAATGGGTATTACGAAAGAGGAACTAATTGATGGACTGGATTATGCAGGAGTTGCATCATACCTAGCTGATGCAGATGAATCTAAGATCAACTTGTTTATTTAAGAAACATCAAGTTTTAGGGGAGGTGAAGTCATGGAATTAGGGTTCATTATTACAATCTTTCTAATTGGCTTTATAGGTTCTTTTATATCTGGAATGGTAGGTATCGGCGGATCCATCATCAAGTATCCAATGCTTCTCTATATTCCTGCAATGCTCGGCTTCACAGCATATTCGGCTCATGAGGTATCAGGTATCAGTGCTGTTCAGGTATTCTTTGCAACGATAGGCGGCGTTTGGGCTTATCGTAAAGGCGGTTATCTGAACAAGACACTGATCATCTATATGGGTAGTAGCATCCTAGTAGGAAGTTTCATTGGTGGATTTGGTTCAGAAGCCATGTCAGAAGGGCAAATTAATATTGTTTATGCTGTTCTAGCTACTTTAGCTGCTATCATGATGTTGATCCCTAAGAAAGGGATCGATGATATTCCATTAGATCAAGTTAAGTTTAATAAATGGATTGCGGCAGTTCTAGCATTTGTTGTAGGTGTTGCAGCAGGTATCGTTGGGGCAGCAGGTGCATTTATCCTTGTACCGATCATGTTAGTCGTCCTAAAGATACCAACGCGTATGACGATTGCTACATCACTTGCTATTACGTTCATTTCATCGATCGGCGCTACTGTAGGTAAGATCTCGACAGGGCAAGTATTATTATGGCCGGCGGTGATCATGGTAGTTGCCAGCCTGATCGCGTCGCCACTTGGGGCGCAGTTTGGTAAAAAAGTGAATACAAAAATTCTTCAATTTATCTTAGCAGCACTGATTATCGCTACATCGATCAAGATCTGGTTAGATATTCTTAGTTGAAGTTAAAATAAAATTAGCCGAGAAGAAAAAAGGACCAGGAGTACTTTATTAATACTTCTGGTCCTTTTTTTCATCAAAGCTATAGGAAATAGTGTGATTGACTTCCCTTTCAAAGTGAAAGCAATGACAACAACAATATGATATTGAGCAAATGTATTGGTGCCGAAGAGTAAAATGAAGAGGGAAATAAATTGTAAGGGGTCAGTCCCCCTAGATGCTTCTATAGAAATTGATCGACCGAATCAACGTCATCGTCATGGTTGCGAAACCGACGGATAGAATCGTTACGAGCGAGTAGAAAAGAATACCTTCTCCCATCACATAAAGGCCAGCGAGGATGACTGCTGCATCGATCAAAAAGATAACCATCCCAACATTAATGGAAAACCATCTCGAAAGAAAAAGGGCAATCAGGTCTGTTCCACCGGTACTCGTTTCATGACGCAGCATCCAACCGATCCCTGTTCCGATGAACAATCCTCCGATTACAGAACCTTCCATGACAGAGACAGAAAACATTCCTCTTAAAGGAGATAACAAATCAATGATCAATGACGAAACGAGTAAACCATGTATGCTGTTTATAAAATATCGACGCTCGAGTTTCCAAGCTATTAGATAGATGGGGATGCTCAGAATAATGATCGTTAGCCCTACTTTATAACCCCACACATACTTCACGAGAAGACTAATTCCGATCATTCCTCCGTCGAGAAGATGAAAGGGAACGATGAAACCATTGATGCCTATGCCAAGCAACACGCTTCCTAAGAAAATCGCTATCGTCCGTTCAAACATGGCATTCATCCCTGTCTAAGATTATTTCTACATAATATGCTTCGTTGTACAAGAATAGTCATATGCACAGGGTGTTTGTCCGTGTCTCTTTTTTCTTTTTTGCATGTAATAGTATAGAAAGCCCCTTGCTTGCAATGCAAAATAGGGAAGGTGATTGGTGTTGAAGAACTTCAGAAGAGAAGCAAAGTGTCTTTTGGAGAGGCAGGTAGTGGTGGATACAACAAATCATTCTTACGAAGGCAGACTAAGAGCAGTAGAAAGAGATTATATTACGCTATGTGTGATGAGCGATAACCATAACTATTGGGATCAGATCATTATTCGTATTGAAGAGATTGTTGCAATATCTACCATTTGATCATAAAAAAATCCCTCGCAGAAATGATGCTGAGGGATTTTTCCTTTATTTCTTTGTAAAACCTAACGTGATCGGTTGAGGTTGCTGAGGTGGTGCACAGCATAGAGATAGATCTCGTGCATCACCAGCAGATTCAAATTCAGAGTCTTCTTTGGTATAGAAAATCTCCCAAGCGTTGCCGTCGGGATCATATACCCACACTTTATCCTGAACGGCGTAACAGCAAGTTGTATCCATCTCATCGATTAAGAGCAATCCTGATTCTCTAAGTCTTTCTCCCATGGATAGTACATCTTCCGTGTTGTTTACCTGAAAACCGAGATGATTAAGGACTCCGTCTTTAGAAAAGGGACGTTCATTCAATGAAAAGTGAAGAGCAGGTTGATCAAGCTCAAATTTCGCGTAATTCTCTTTTACTTTTGTCGGTTCCGTGCCGAAAAAGCTTTTATAGAACGCTAGAGATTTTTCTAAGTCTGAACAGTTGACTGCAACATGCATGCGTTGAATCATCATGATCTCTCCTTCTTATTAAGATAGTAGCAATAACCATAAGTATAGGCCGGTAAGCGTAATGAAAAGTGTTGGGACAGTCAAAATGATTCCGACTTTGAAATAATAGCCCCATGTGATCTTCACACCTTTTTTCGATAAGACGTGCAGCCATAACAGAGTGGCTAGTGAACCGATCGGAGTGATCTTTGGTCCTAAGTCAGAACCAATTACATTCGCGTAGATCAATGCTTCACGAATAACTCCTGATGTATCCGTTCCCTGTATAGCTAGTGCATCGATCATAACCGTTGGCATGTTGTTCATAACAGATGATAATATAGCCGCCAAGAAACCCATTCCAATTGTAGCAGAGAACAATCCTCCATCAGCGATAACTTGAATCCAGTTGCCTAGCATATCTGTAAGTCCTGCATTACGGAGACCATAAACGACTACATACATTCCAATTGAAAAGACAACAACAGTCCACGGTGCATCTTTGATTACTTTTTTTGTGTGAATTGCAGGACTTTTACGAGCAACGATGATAAAGAAAAGAGCTGCAGCTCCTGCAATGAATGAGACAGGAACACCAATAAATTCACTCGTTAAATACCCGATTAATAGAACTGCTAGTATAATCCATGATAGCTTGAACATCTTCTCATCTCGAATGGCTTCTTTCGGTTGTTTGAGCTGAGAGAGATCATAGTTCGTCGGTATATCTTTTCTGAAAAAGAGGAACAAAACGAGCATACTAGCGAACAGTGAAAAGAAGTTCGGCACGATCATGCGGCTTGCGTATTCAACGAATCCTATGTTAAAGAAATCTGCAGACACGATATTTACTAAGTTTGAGACGACAAGCGGTAATGATGTGGTATCTGCAATAAACCCACTTGCCATAATAAACGGTAATATCATAGCTTCTTTTAATTTCAATGCCCGAACTTGAGCAAGTACGATAGGAGTCAGAATTAATGCTGCACCATCATTTGCAAAAAAGGCTGAAACCGCAGCTCCGAGCAGAATCACATAAGCGAACATCTTTTTACCGTTTCCACCTGCAAGTCGCGCCATATGTAAGGCTGACCATTCGAAGAAACCGATCTCATCTAAAATAATCGATATGAGTATGATCGCTACAAACGCTAATGTAGCATTCCAGACTATCCCGGTAACCGTCCATACATCGGCTAGTGATACTACGCCAAGAAGAAGCGCAATGATGGCCCCGACAGTAGCAGACCAACCGATGGAAAGACCGCGTGGCTGCCATATAACAAAAATAATCGTCACTAAAAATACAGCGAAGGCCATTAACGCCATGCTGTTCATAAGAATCCCCCCTATTTATGTAATTCTATGTTAGCAACAAACTTTTCCACCAGAAGCTTTTAACTCTTCAATCTTAGCTGACATATCAGGCAGGGAATCTAAATTTGCTTTAATGAATGGATAGATTTCTCCATCAATGGAGTAGAAGATCCATTGACTGTTACGTCGTTCTTTTACGAGTTTTGCTTGCTTTAATTTTCTAAGATGCTGTGAAATACTAGGCTGTGTCATCTTTAAGATATCAACTAACTCACATACACATAATTCTTCGTGGCGGAGTAAAGCTAAAATATTTAATCGTGTTTTATCTGCCATGGCTTTATAACATTCCGTTAACTGATCAAGTTCCATAATTGACTTCACCTCATTAGTATATAACCATATGTTTATATAAAATGTCAAAGAATATATAAATAAATATTGATATAAGGATATACTTATATTATGATGGTTCCGAAAGAAGTTCTTTACTACAGGAGGTTTTACAAAATGGCTAAACCAATCATCTATTTCCTTTGCACAGGTAATTCTTGTCGTTCTCAGATGGCAGAAGGATTTGGACACCACTACCTTGGTGATAAATATGACGTATACTCAGCTGGCATCGAAGCACATGGTGTTAATCCAAACGCAATCAAAGCGATGAAAGAAGTGGATATCGACATTACGAATCAGACATCAGATGTAATCGACAAAGACATTCTAGAAAAAGCAGACTTAGTCGTAACGTTATGCGGTCATGCTAACGATGTATGTCCAGCAACACCACCTCACAAAACACGTGAACATTGGGGATTTGATGACCCTGCAGGAAAAGAGTGGAGTGAATTCCAACGCGTTCGTGACGAGATCGCAGCACGTATCAAGCGCTTTGCTGAAACAGGAGAATAAGGTTATACCAAGCTCAGGAACTTCTTAGTTCCTGAGCTTTCTTTTTTAGTATGATTTTCTTCATTTCGCTCATGTTACTAATGAGGTGATCATGTGAAACGGCTTTATATATTTGGATGGATCTTAATTTGTATAGTAATCAGTCACACAAATGTTGCAGAAGCATCTGATAGAAGAGCGGCTTTTATAAGAAATGACGGACTTTGGCTTAAAGAAGGTGAATTAGAAAGAAAGCTTGTTGAAGGTTCTCATCTTACTCATCCAACGTTTTCGAGCAATGGAACTTACATTAGTTATATAGCGCGTGAAGGGAAAGAGCTATGGGTGTATAACCGTGTCACACGTTTAAAAAGAAAAGTATTCGATGGCGATGTGAGTTTGGCGAGATGGTCTCCGACAGAATCTAAGCTTGCATGGAAAAGCGGGGGTGTGCTCAATGTAATCGACCTAACGAGACCTGCAGCGTCCTTTCAAAATGTCATCCTTGGCACAGGAAACTACAGCTGGGCACCTGACGGGAGAGGATTTGTTGTCTCATCTTCTGCAAATCTAGAGCCTGATGGCTGGAGTCCAGTTCGACTTTTTTACGTTCCTGTAAATGCAAACGGAGATTTGAACAAAGTACAGAACATTACGACGCTGCCTAAGATGAGTGAAACGTTCTTTGCGATAGGTACTACAGAATTCAAGTGGGGGATGGATGATCAGTGGTTTGCGTTCATCGCATGTCCAACAGCATCCATGTCGGCAGACTCCAACACGTTAATGGTTGTTTCTTTAGACGGCTCCAGAACGCGTAACATTGGTAACATGTTAAATCAGCCGAACTGGTTCCACTGGTCGCCGAATACGAAACAGCTCGGGTATATAAAAGGGATCGGAAGGCTGACTTCTGAAAATAAACGATTAACGATATGGAATCTTAAGAATGGGAACGAGATAAATCTAGGATACACCGGGTATGCCGACGGTGATTTTACTTGGTTGAATGATAAGAACATCATCGTGAGCCGTCAGATTGAGTGGGGTTATGGGGTTTCCCAGGAAAAAAGAGCAAAACCTTTTTTAGTCAGTGTGAAAATTAAAGACGGAAGTGCAAAGAGATTAACGAATCCAGCTTCAGGGGAAGCGGATGTTTATCCCAAAACGTTACCCGGTGAAAGATTAACTTGGATTCGTACGAATGGCCAAAGTGCAAAAGTAATGGTAAAGGAACGTTTAGAGGCACCAGAAACGTTGTGGATTAATAATTTGCAAACTCCAAAAGCATGTTCTGGGTGGTCGTGCACGATAGATATATATGAAGCTAGATAAAACTAGATGAAAATTGAGGTGAACCCGTGAAAATGGGTTCGCCTTTTTATTTTAATAAAAGAAGTTTTTAAAACCCGTCCAATATTTCACTTGTTTTCTCATGAATGCCTGTTTTGTTTCATACAGTTAAAAGTAAGGAAATAGCAGGAGGGGGAAAATATGAACTGGGACTTGCAAAATAAGGAGCTAGAAAAAGCAATAGCTGAAATTACCGAGATTGCTGACCACTTTGGCCTTGATTTTTATCCGATGCGGTATGAGATATGTCCTGCCGATATTATTTATACATTTGGTGCGTACGGAATGCCAACCCGTTTCTCTCATTGGAGCTTCGGAAAACAGTTTCATAAAATGAAGCTTCAATATGACTTAGGATTGAGTAAAATTTATGAGCTCGTTATCAACTCAGATCCGTGTTACGCATTCTTACTTGATACGAATTCACTTATTCAGAATAAATTAATCATTGCCCATGTTCTGGCACACTGTGACTTCTTCAAAAACAATGTTCGCTTTTCAAATACGAGAAGAGACATGGTTGAATGCATGACGGCTACAGCTGAACGAGTAGGTCAATATGAACATCTATACGGCAAAAAAGAGGTTGAACAGTTCTTAGATGCTATTCTCGCCATACAAGAACACATCGATCCTTCACTTGTTCGAAACAAATTAAATTATGTATTTGAAGACGAAGAAGATCTTACGCCTAAGAAGGAAACGCCTTACGATGATCTATGGAAGCTAGACGACAAAAAAGGTCCAAAACCAGTATTGAAAAAGAAAAAATCATTTCCACCGCAGCCTGAAAAGGACATTTTGTTATTTATTGAACAATATAGCCGCGAGCTTGAAGAATGGCAGCGCGATATTTTATCCATGATGCGAGAGGAAATGCTCTATTTCTGGCCACAGCTTGAAACAAAAATCATGAACGAAGGCTGGGCATCTTATTGGCACGCGAAGATCCTGCAAGAAATGGATTTGACTTCTCACGAAACAATTGAGTTCGCGAAACTAAACGCAGGAGTCGTTCAACCGTCCAAGACATCGATAAATCCATATTATCTTGGCTTACAGATATTTAAAGACATCGAAGAACGCTATAACAACCCTGATGAAGAGCTGATCAGGCAAGGCGTGAAACCAGGCTCTGGACGAGAGAAGATGTTCGAAGTACGCGAACTAGAATCTGACATGTCATTTATCCGAAATTATTTAACGAAAGATCTTGCTCAGCGTGAAGACATGTACCTATTTCAAAAGCAGGGCAAGGAATATAAGGTAGTCGATAAGCAGTGGGAAGAAGTACGTGATCAACTTGTGAGTATGCGAGTAAATGGCGGATTTCCTTACATCACAGTGAACGACGCCGATTATATGAAGAACGGAGAGCTCTACCTTAATCATAGCTTTGAAGATATGGAACTCGATGTGAAATATCTTGAAAAAGTGCTTCCACATCTTCATTATCTATGGGGTCGTCCTGTTCATATGGAGACGAGGATTGAGCAAAAGCCTGTTTTGTTTACGTATGATGGGAAGACGGTGCATCGGAAGTATCTATAGGTTAAACAAGTGTTTAAAAAGCACTCCATCTGGGGTGCTTTTAACTGTATTTAAAGGGGCTTTTTAAATTCTAATATTGAAATAAAATTTATTTTTCTTTTTACTTAGTCTCTAAAAATTTATTCTATAAACCCACCACATAAAGTGAGATAAAAAATATCTAGCGTTAGCTTTATATGCAACTGCAATAACATACTATATGCTGATTAATTTTAGGATGTATATTTATGAGGAAATAGGTCGGAGGGGGTTTTCTTCATGAATATTACATCTTTTTTAGTATATTGTTTTGTTGTTACGTTTACACCAGGACCGACGAATATCGTTATATTATCCACAGTACATAACTTTGGTACAAGGAAAGCAATGAATTATACTTATGGAGCTACCTTCGCTTTTGGTGTATTACTTGTTGTTTCAGCTATGCTAAACACAATTCTTCTATCAATTATTCCAAGAATATTAATAGTTATGAAGTTAATCGGTAGTTTCTATATGTTCTATCTCGCTTTTCAAATTTACAAAATGGGTTCATCAAAGCCAACCGGAAATCAAACTGCTACCTTTATGTCAGGATTTCTTATGCAGTTTTTGAATCCAAAGGTTGTCTTATTTACAATGACTGTAATCCCCAGTTTTATTTTGCCGTACTATATCTCCAAGTTTGCAGTGGCGCTAAGCGTTTTATCTATTACTCTTATAGGATTTTTAGCATTCTTAACTTGGGTTCTTTTCGGTACAATTTTCAAGGCGTTTTTACATAAGCATAACAAGCCTGTTAATATAATGATGGCGTTATTTTTAGTGTGTTCTGCAACTATGATATGGCTGTAGGTTAGAGGTGAATAAGGTGGATCAATTTATCTATAAAAAATCAGCAGGAATAACTGCGTTGTCAGCAAGTTTCACTGATTTTACTTATAAAAAGCATTCTCACATGGAGTATGCCATTGGTGTAACATTGCGTGGGATTCAACGATATAACTTGGATGGCAGTCTACAATTATCCTATCAAAATGGAGTTATGCTTTTTAATCCAGAACAGGCGCATGACGGAATGGCACATGACGAGACAGGCCTTGATTATGTAATGTTATATATTGAGCCGCAATTGCTTTTAGAGGTTATTGAGAAAAAGGATATCGTACGTTTTCAGACGCCTATTGTGTATGATCGAAGACTTGAACAAAAAATATTGAATCTTTCAGGTGCAATATTAAGCGGAAAAGATGAAGCAGTGTGCAGTGAGTTATTCTTGTCCCTCACCGATAGCCTTATTCAAACTAATCTTTCTACTGACAATAAGAAAGATCACGCAATGATTAAGAGAATAAAGGATAGACTTCATACAGATTTAGAAAAAGTATTTAAACTTGAAGAGATATGTAAGGATCTTAATTTGTCCAAATATCAGTTTATCCGATTATTCAAGGCTCATACTGGCATTTCACCCTACCAATACTTTCTTAACTGCAAGGTAGAGCATGCAAAGCAGTTAATAGAAAAAAATAGAGATGTTTATTCAGCAGTTACTGAGTGTGGCTTTGTAGATTTAACCCATTTAAATAAACATTTTAAAAGTGTATATGGAACAACTGCATTTGAATATCTGTCACATATACATTGAGAGAAGGTCAAGTGAATACTACGTAGATGCAAAAATATTGAAGCTAACAGCTGCAACGTTCTAATACCATATATTCACCAAAAACATTCCTGCTACAGGGATGTTTTTTTTTATGAATAAGAACATACATGACATACGTCTTACTAATAAAGTTTTGTTAGAAAGGATGTGTGAATGAAAGTGGGACTTTTAAAAAATGCTGTTCCAGTATTTCTAACGATTTGTATGATTATATTGTTCGGAGCTTTACCTATCCTGATTGTAGGAACTGAGATTCACGTTAGTGCTTATCTCATAGAAACGAAGAATCTGATTCTTAGTCTGCTGCATCCACATGAAATTACCTATTACATTACCAAACCAGAACGCCTACTATTCCCTGAAATCTTTAATCCATATCTCTATAGCCTGGCAGTTTATTTTTCAGCTTTTTTTCTTTCCATTTTGCTAGGACTACTACTGAGTTTTGTTACTATAAACTTTTTTTCTAAGTCGGCAAAAAGATTCGTATCGTTTCTTGTATTTGTTCTAGAATCTTTGCCTGACCTGTTTATCGTTGCCGTGATACAAATGGGGATTGTTTGGTTTTTTAAGAAAACCGGAATACTTGTGATGTCATTTACCTCTCTCCCTGATGAACGATCTTATTTCATTCCTATCATAGCGTTATCGATTCTACCTACCGTCCAATTCTTCAAAATGTTTATGCTTTCTTTAGAAGAAGAAATAAAAATGGACTATGTAGTTTTTGCACGAGCAAAAGGGATTCCGTTCATCGCGATTCTACCTTTCCATGTTTATCGAAACACATTGATGAGCATCTTTTATCAATCAAAATCGATATTATGGATGATGCTTTCAAACCTGTTAGTATTGGAATATATCCTAAATATGAATGGGTTTACTTCATTTCTTTTTATGTACTTGTCTCCTGAACTTTTTGTTGTAGGACTCATTATGCTACTTTTACCAACTTATTTGTTATTGCTTGTTTTTAAAATTTGTATCAAAAAACTCAATAACGAAGAGGTGGTCCTATAGTGAAAACATTTTTTGTGCGTAATTTTTATATCCTATTAGGATCTAGTTTTATAGTTGGGATTTTGCTAGCAAGCTGTATAAATGGGATTTTCTTTGATGGGGAGATTAAACAGACGCAGGCTATTTATATAGATGCTTATCCTGTAGATGCAGCTCCCTTTAAACCGTCGCAGAGTTTCTGGCTAGGAACAGATACGAACGGAAGGCACTTGTTACATGTCATCATAGAAGGAGCAAAGTATACGATCGGTTTGAGTCTATTTATTGCGGGCATTAGAATGTTTTTTTCCTTTGTGTTAGGAACGATTTATGCGTTTTACCTGCAAAAATACCAAAGGGTTCTATCCGCATTAAGTAATGCTTTTCAGTATATTCCGGTTGTGTTATTGGCTTACTTTTTATTAAGGCCGGTCTTGAACCAAGCTTTTGAAGGTTTTGAGTACTCATTTGCAACTAGAGTGTGGTATGAGATCATTTTGTTAACATTATTAGCTCTTCCAACAGTATCTTTAGTAATCGGAAACGAAAATCTCGATCATCCTAAAAAAAGAGTTTATCCAGAGTGCTAGGACGCTTGGAGCAAGTTCTTTTTTCATCCTTCGTAAGCATGTCATCGTACACGTATATCGTCGATTGCTGATCATTTTCACTCAGCAAGTTATCCAGGTCTTATTAATTTTAGCCCATCTCGGGTTGTTCGAACTTTATCTTGGTGGAACGAAAATTGATTATAGCATCATGCAAGCTGCTCCGATTACCACTACATATGAATGGTCAGGGCTAATTGGTGATTATTTTGATCTATTCATTGTATATCCGTGGATTCCACTTGTTCCAATCTGCGCTTTTACCTTAACGATTCTTTCCTTGAATCTTATTGTAAAAGGTCTAGAAAAGAATATGAATTCTGAGCCAGCCACTCAAACAAAGAGGTTAAAGCAAAAGGAAATCAAAAAGGTAGCACTTAAAGAATTTAACTTCAAAGTAGTAACACGAGATTAACAAACGTATGCAGTTTTTCTAATATATAATTACTTTCAAAATTTATGTCCTTTGATAGTTGATTGAAGTGGAAGATGCGAGACTCTTGGCTAGGGCAAGTTGCCAGGTGAGACACTTAAGAGTGAAACGAACGAATGTGGCTTACCGCTTGCCCTCGGAAAGCGAGTATCTGAAACGGAAATCAACTTCTTTCACACAAGAAAGTTTACGAAACAGCCATTCTTTTTTGAACGTTTAGTGACATGTAAAACTGTCCAGTTGACTGTATGGTTTTCTCTATTGTACATTGTATGTAATTATCAAGAGGAAGAGGTGAGGAAATTGGGAAGGTGTATCGCATTGGTGAGCTAGCAGAGGTAACAAATGTATCTAAAAGAACCATCGACTATTATTCCCAGATCGGTTTACTCCAGCCTCTTCGAACGGATTCGAATTATCGATTATATGATGAAGAGACGATTCATGTCTTAGGGTTGATTGAACATTATAAGAAACTCAACATGCCCTTACATGAGATCAAGTCTGTGATTGGACTAGTTAAATTGAAAAGTACTGAAAATGAACAGGTCGAGAAGTACGTGGACCAGATTACTGAGCTCATGAAACACCTAGAGGCAGAGATTAAGGAGATCAAGCCGATCATGGAGAGCTTAAACGATAAGCAAAGAGAGCTGCTCTTAAATAAAGTCTCTCCTCAAGGCATGACTTTAGCGCATTCATTACTTTTACTTTTCGGGTAAATAATAGTTGAGAGATATCTTTTGGATTAATGAACTAAAAGAAAATAAAACTATTTATACAACCTGGGAGGTGTATTCCTTGTGGTTAAAGTAGCCATAAGGAGAACATTTGGAGATTATTAACTTAATTATGGTAGCTATTTTAATTGCGTTGACTGCTTTTTTCGTAGCTACCGAATTCGCGATTGTAAAGATTCGTACAACAAGACTGGATCAACTCGTTGCAGAAGGAAATACGAAAGCGGTAGCTGCTAGAAAGGTTGTCGGAAACCTCGACGAGTACCTTTCAGCCTGTCAGCTTGGTATAACCATTACAGCATTAGGATTAGGGTGGTTAGGAGAGCCGACGGTAGAGCACTTGTTGCATCCTCTTTTTGTAGAGTTTGATCTGTCTGAGTCTGTTTCAAGTATCTTATCGTTTATTATCGCCTTTGCTTTAATTACATTCTTACACGTAGTTATTGGAGAGCTTGCACCAAAAACACTCGCTATTCAAAAGGCGGAAGCCGTTACGTTAAGAATTGCAAAGCCAATCATGTTTTTCTATAAAATCATGTATCCGTTTATTAAAACATTGAACGGATCTGCGCGTATCTTTACAGGATGGTTTGGTTTGAAGCCTGCATCTGAACATGAACTAGCTCACTCGGAGGAAGAGTTGAGACTCATTCTTTCTGAGAGCTATAAAAGCGGTGAAATCAACCAGTCAGAGTTTAAATATGTAAATAATATCTTCCAATTCGACGACCGTACCGCTAAAGAAATAATGGTACCTCGCGTTGATATGGTAACACTGGATAAATCAGAAACAGTTAGAGAAAGCATTGCTGTTGTAACAGAAGAGAACTATACTCGATATCCGATCATAGATGGAGATAAAGACAGTGTTATCGGTATGGTAAACATGAAGCAAGTATTAACAGACTTCGTTAACGGCAAGAATCCAGATGCTTCACTCGAAGAGTATGTAAGACCTGTTATTCAGGTTTTTGAAACGATGCCTATTCATGATCTATTATTAAAAATGCAGAAAGAACGTGTTCATATGGCGATCTTGATCGATGAATATGGTGGTACTTCAGGACTTGTTACGGTTGAAGATATTCTTGAAGAAATCGTAGGCGAAATTCGAGATGAATTTGATGAGGATGAAGTGCCTGATATCAAAAAGGTTGATGAAAACAGAACAATTCTTGACGGTAAAGTATTGATTTCAGAAGTGAACGATCTTTTTGGTCTAAACATTAACGATGAAGATGTTGATACGATTGGTGGATGGATTCTTTCTGAAAAGATGGAGATCAAAATGGGCGATGAGGTTTCAGTGGAAAACTATCGTTTCAAGATTTTAGAAATCGATGGGTATCATGTTAAGTCACTTGAAGTATTAAATGTGAAGAACGAAGAATTTATTAACTAATCAAAGAAGACGTGCAAGCTCTGCACGTCTTTTTTATAAAAAAGCAGTAGTTGTTCTTAGCAATTTAGATATAGAAACAAAGGAGTTAGTTATGGAGAATTGGTTAATCAATATTATGAACGAATTTGGATACTGGGGGATTCTGCTGTTAATCGCATTAGAAAACGTATTTCCTCCGATTCCATCTGAAATCATCCTAACCTTTGGAGGGTTCATGACGAACTCTTCAGATTTAAATATAGTAGGAGTCATCTTAGCAGCAACAGTGGGTTCTGTTCTAGGAGCGGTGATTCTATATGGTGTAGGATTGCAACTAGATGTTGAACGAATGGAGAAGATTATTGATAGGTGGGGGCATATCCTTCGATTAACGAAAAAGGATATTCATAAGGCAGATGCATGGTTTGATAAATATGGCCCATGGACGGTATTCTTTTGCCGATTCATTCCTTTGATAAGAAGTCTAATCTCCATTCCAGCGGGCATGTCTAATATGAATTTCGGTTTATTCCTTGTTCTTACAACATTCGGAACATTGATCTGGAACATTGCTCTCGTTAATTTGGGTGCGTATTTTGGAGCGTCATGGGAAGTAATTGTAGGGTATATGGACGTTTACTCCAAAATCATCTATGCTGTTTTGGCGTTACTCTTTGTATCTGTTATCATTCTTTATGTACGCAAACGCAGACAAAATAGCTAATTTTACTCTTTTAAAAACATAATTGGACGTTTTGAAGAATCTCCTAGTGATAGGGGATTCTTTTTTTGGAGGTGAAAAAGATGTGGAGTAGGCTGGTTTCAAAGATTCTATACACTTCGAGGGTTAGAGGTCTCCCGTTCAAAGAAACCAAAGTGGTCTTTACAGACAAAAACAATAAGTATATACAGGAACGAGAAGCTCTGCATCAAAAAATTATAGATACGCTCATTAAACGATCAAAAATGGATAATTTTCAACCTCCGATCGCCGTGTTAGTTGGGGGAGGGAGTGCTTCTGGTAAGACATCTTTGTGTGAAAGTATCGTGAAACAAAACATCAAAAAGAAGAGAAGACATTTGATCACAATTGATCCGGACGAAATAAAAAAATTAATACCTGAGTATCAATCCTTTCAAAAAAAATTCCCTAGTTCAGCCGCTGCACTTGTTCATAAAGAATCGGTTGATGTATCAGAAAAGTTAGTCCAACACATAGTAGAAACAAAAAGGTCGTTCCTGCTAGAAGGAACGATGGCGAAAACAGGAAAATATGTATCTCTTGTGAACAGCTTACAAAAAAGAAGATATGAAGTAGTCGTATATATCGTAGATGTTCCTGTTAATGTTGCAATCGAAAGAGAAGCAATTAGAGCTAAAAAAACGGGGCGATCTGTACCTCGGCATGTTATTGAACATACACATCGGCGTATTCCAAGAACGTTTTTAGCTATTAAAGAGGATGTGTCATTTTTTGAGGGGTATGACAATCAAAATGGATTAAAGCTCTTTATCTCTAACCATTTTACAGATGAAAATAGATATAATGAATTTTTGAGAAAAGAGTACGATTAGAGCTGAATGAAGGAATCGAGACAGCGTTCGTATTCGTCAATCCATATCCGTTTGGATTGATAGAAGATAGAGAATGCCCAGTAAAGTGCTGTTTCATGGAAATGAAGATCTGAGAATGAATGAGTTATCAAATACTTTTTTATGAAGGAATAGGCTTGTTTCTCTTTCATTGTACTTATTATCATAAGGTTTTTACCGATTTCTGATATAAAAGCTTCTTGATCGTGATTTTTGAATTCTGAACTGTTCATCCACTTTTTTGGTGGGGGCTTGATAATCATCGGACTCGATAAACAATGTAGAGCTCTATTGTTATGAAACGAAAGTTGTTCTTTAAATGGAGATGCTTTTATTTCACCTGTACTGTTAAAATGTCCACTCCAAACAGGACCATATACAAAGTCGTAACCATGCTTAATTCCTTTACGAGATGTTTTTACAAAGTCTTTCCAAGCATCCTTATTTAATTGCCATTTCACCTCGTGTGGCAAAGGAAAAATCCTGCCCTGTAATCTTCGCAGGGCATGTAAATCCACTGAGAATGCTAAATAAGCTGGAATTTTTGTATCTGGGTGGTTTAGATAATCTGACTCAGTGAGGTTTAATAAATTTAGTATATGGGGTGAAAGCTGCTTGTTCTTCGCTCTAAAATAAGACCAGGATTTAGCCTGTTCTCTACTGAAAGTTACGTAAAAGCCTTGGCCAAAATCAGTTCTCAATCTTTGTGCTTCTATCCAGATACCGTTTTGTTGGATAAGCTTAGCAGCAAATAATGTAGTACCATGATAGACTGTACGATATCGATCGTTTGAAAGCAAAGTGATCGCCCCCCCTTATACATGTAATATGTAAAATGGAAAAGAAGGTTACAGATGGAGATTTTAATAGTACATATTTGGCAAACACACTCCTTTGGGGTGTTTTTTGTTAATATTTACAATTTTGTGAATGTGTAAGAAAATGCATTTCATTATCTGTTAAAATATGTATAATAAAATTAGAACGGCCGTTCAAATTAAAGGAAGGAAATAAATCATTGAGCAAAAGAAGATACAACAGTGAATCAGCAAAACTAGAAATCATGGAAAAAGCCTTTTTACTTTTTTCACAAAAAGGGTACACACAAACATCAGTTTCCGATATCTCAAAAGCTTCTGGATATAGCAAAGGACACATTTATTATCATTTTGAGAATAAAGAAAAGTTGTTTGTATTATTAGCTCAACGAACGATGAAGGAATGGTATTTGAAGTGGATGAATAAAGAACCTGAATTTACTTGTGCATCCGATAAGCTTTATGGAATGGCTATGCATGTTCTTTATAATTACCAAACTCCTCTCTTAAAAGGGGGACAGGAACTTGCTTCCAATCCTGAATCTAGTCCAGAATCCATTAAGCAGCTGTATGAATTAGCGGTCATTCCCATGGGTGCCTATCGTGCCATACTCGTTCAAGGGATAGAAGAAGGCGAATTTAAGAAAGGCAACGTGGAAGAATGGACGGTGTTGATCGGCACATGGCTTGGTGGACTTTGTCAGCTTACAAATACTCAAGAACTTCACAGCTTAGAGCCGCTTTTTAAGAATGCTGTACGTATATTTTTAGAGTCCATTCAAAAATAGGGAGGAAATGGTATGAGAATCGGATTAATCGGTGACAGTCTGACAGAAGGAAGACCTGGTGTTTCTTTTTTAAAACTCTTACAGAATCAATATCCACACATGACGTTTGTGAACCTCGGCAAACCAGGGGAGTCTGTTAAAAGCTTGCATAGCCGTCTAACAAAAAAGAAATTAGAAACCTTTGATCTTGCTTTCCTTTGGATCGGTGTTAATGATGTCTATTCAAAATTACTAAGTGTTCAAGCCCAGCCTGTTGCAAAAGA
Source organism: Fictibacillus sp. 5RED26 (assembly GCF_015903895.1). Classification (NCBI taxonomy): domain Bacteria; kingdom Bacillati; phylum Bacillota; class Bacilli; order Caryophanales; family Fictibacillaceae; genus Fictibacillus; species Fictibacillus sp. 5RED26. The sequence continues at coordinate 46,495 of NZ_JACZDU010000001.1, forward strand.
TCATGAAGAGTTTAAAGCGTATTATCAAAAAGTTTTATTGTGTGTCTTGTCTTCCTCAAAAGTTGTAATTACGGTTACCCCAGCAATAGTTGGTGAGGACCTGAATAATGTCTCGAATCAAGAGATTAAACAATTATGTACCCTCATCACATCCATCGCTCACAAGCATAGAAATGTTTCCACACTTAACCTACAGACTGTTTTTGAACAACACCTCTCTTCCATAAAGAGTTCTGACTATATCAGTACAAAAGTATTAACCGTTATGAAAGATGTTCTTTTTTATAAAAAACCATCAAGAATTGATCAGTTGTCAAAGAACCGTGGGTTGCATCTCACATTAGATGGCATTCATTTGAACAGTAAAGGCGCTCAAATTGTTGCAGATGAATATGCAGCGATTATCGATCAACATCGATCTACCAATAAGAACGCTATACTTTAAGGATTATAGACTATTTAATACAAGAGGTGGTTGATTTGATGGAAAAACGGAGAGTTGCGATTGTAACGGGTGGAGCTTCAGGTATCGGTTACGCCCTTTGTGAGAAGCTCGTCTCACAAAACGTGTTTGTGGTCATCACAGATATCAATCATGAATTAGGCAGACAAATTGAAGGAAAGTTAAACAAAGAGACAATAAATGCTAGATATCTACACTTAGACGTAACCGATGCAGAAAGTGTAGAGAATGTTGTCAAAGAAGTATATCAGGAGTTCGGAAGATTAGATTATCTTTTTAACAATGCTGGCATCGCGATGTACGGTGAATTGTATGATACGACCTTGGATGACTGGAAAACAATAATGAATGTTAACCTTTGGGGAGTCATCCATGGAACTAACGCAGGATATCGAGTAATGAAACAACAAGGATTTGGTCATATCGTTAACACAGCTTCAGCTGCAGGCCTAGGTCCATCTCCCGTATCTGCAGCTTACGGAACTACGAAACACGCAGTAGTTGGATTAACAACTTCCCTTCATTATGAGGCAGAAGAATTCGGTATTAAAGTGAGCGCACTTTGCCCAACGTTTGTGGACACACCAATCTTCGAGAAAGCAAAAGCAATTCAGATAGATAAAGATGTGATTATGAAGCAATTTCAAAAACAAAAGATGATGTCTCCAGAAAAACTAGCAAAATTAACAATAGACGGCATACATAAAAATAAGGTTATTATATGCCCCATGCCGATGCGAAGAACGTTGGACATTTTTTTCACGTTATTCCCTGTAGCACATAGAGGATTGATGAGGTTGGTCTGTAGAGTAAGCCGAAAAGCTAGGCTAGTTTAAAGAGTTAAGATGAACTGCTAATGTTCTAGGGCAGTTCATTTTTTATTTAATCGTACATACTTCGTTATAATAAAAGTAATCTAAGTTTTGGAGGAGTAATCGTGAAAACCATTTTGATCGTGGAGGATGAACCAAAGCTATTGGAAGTTGTTTCTTCTTATTTGAAGAAGGAAGGGCACAATACGCTAGAAGCTCTTACTGCTAAGGAAGCTATTAATTATCTAATCAATTACTCTATAGATTTCGTAATTCTTGACCTTATGTTGCCAGATATGAGTGGGGAAGCACTCTGTCAGAGAATTAGGCAAACACATACGTTACCGATATTAATGCTGACTGCAAAGGTGAGTGAGGAAGATCGCATCAACGGATTAGCCATCGGCGCTGATGATTATATGGTGAAACCTTTTAGTCCGCGCGAACTTGTTCAACGAGTTAAAACGATTTTACGCCGATCAGGAGATGAGGGCTTGTTGGCTGAGCATATTACCTATAACGAAGGAGAACTTAAAGTCGATGCTCGTAAACAAGAAGTATACATACACGGAAACCTTGTCAACCTTACACCAATTGAGCTTAAGCTACTGCTGACATTTGGCAGGCACCCAAATCGTGTTTTTTCAAGAGATGAATTAGTGGAGAAGATTTTAGGATTCGATTATGAAGGTGACACCAGGACTATCGATCAACACGTAAAAAACTTAAGGTCTAAACTAGAGACTGATCCTAAGAACCCACGCTATATCGTTACAGTGTTTGGGGTAGGATATAAGTTTACTGGAGGCAGCCATGTTTAAAGGTCTGCATGCAAGGCTGACACTCATTTTTATTTTGGCTGCGTCATCCATTCTCATCATTGCAGGTCTTATCATCATGTATGAAGTTCATTATCACTTTACGATGTTTCAAAAAGATGTACCTGAATTTCAAAGTATAGAGCCTTTAACACATCACTTTGAAAAGGCTTTGTTAAGTTCTGTTCTTTGGACGTCGATTGGCGCTATTCTATTAGTCGGCATTATTAGTTATTTCGTCGCGAAGAATTTATCGAGACCCATGGTAGAGATGAGGAAAGCTGCAGAAAAGATGGCGAAAGGCGAACTTCAAGTCAGAGTAAAGGTGCTTGGGAATCATGAACTAAATGACTTGGGAACATCTCTTAATCAACTTGCTGCAAAACTACAATTACAGGAAACTTTTCGTAAGAATATGACTTCAGATATTGCACATGAACTTAGAACACCTTTAGCAACGATAAAAAGTCATCTTGAGGCTTTCGAAGATGGTGTTTTCGAACCAACCACAGCTAGAATTCAGTCACTTAAAACTGAAATTGAACAGTTAATCTCTTTAGTGCAAGATCTTGAGTATTTAACAGCTATGGAATCACCTGAGTTCTCACTTAATAAAAAGTCTGAACAACTAAACGACATCATTATAAAAAGTATAGATGCTTTTTCTGGAGCGTTTGTTCAAAAGGACATTACATTAAGAAAGGAACTGGATAAGGACGTTGTACTAAATTTAGATGCAAAACGTATTACCCAAGTGTTCATGAATCTGTTCAGCAATGCTCTAAGGTATACACCTAGAGGAGGGGAAGTGTTGGTTAACACCTATGTTGATGATGAATCAGTTATTATTTCAATACGTGATACAGGAATCGGCATTTCTGAAGAAGAGATTAAACACGTGTTTGAACGCTTTTATCGTGGAGAAAAATCAAGAAACAGGGAACATGGAGGCAGCGGGATCGGTTTGACGATTGTAAAAAGAATTGTTGAAGCTCACGAAGGACAGATTTGGGTAAATGGGGAGTACAAGCAAGGTACTGAGATGAGTATAAAGTTTTTCAGATAAGGAAGCCGGCGTTATTTGGGACGCCGGCTTTTTTTGATATTCATGTGTGCTTTTGTCGAAAAGCCTATAAACTTATTTGAAGGACTATAAAAAGAGATTTCGGGCCTAAAAATGTAGATTAAGGGTCCATAAAAGATTTCTAAGGCCTATAAATCCAAATTGACGGCCCATAAAAATTATTTGTCCTTAGATAACTCGCTTTCTGTTACCCATTTGTGGTTCTTAATGCGTTCTCCACCTGTTGTAGGCGTATAGTCGACCATATAGACGGTCGTTTGTTCAGCAGAATCAATTGTAGCTTTTGCGCCTTTCATACCTTTCATATGGTCTGCTTCAAGAGTAACTTCTGTTCCTTGAGTTAGCGGTTTATCACCTGCATCCTTGATCTCTTCGTGTATGACCCACTTATGATTCTTTACTTTTTTTCCACCTGTTGTAGGTGTGTAACTTACGGTATATACGGTTGTATCATATGCACCTGTGATTGTAGCTTCTGCGCCGTCCATGCCTTTCATATGATCCGCATTCATAACCGCTTTACTTCCAACTTTATATGTTGGGTTTTCTGCCTTTTTTAGTTCTTCAGGAACTTCGCCTGTGCCTGAATGATTCATTTCTCCGTGATCTGCATGGTCTTGACTTTCTTCATTCTTTTTTGTTGGCTCATCTTGTCCACATGCTGAAAGAACGAGTGAGAATGAGAGCAACATCGTAATAAATAGTTTATTTTTTACCATTAATAAAACCTCCTCTATGGGCTAGTGTTAGTATTCTTCTTCATAAGAACTTTATGAACATATGACTAGCATAAAAGACACTTATGTAGAAGTTGTGAAGAGATTGTTAATTCAAAGAGAAAAAAACTGCTGAATTCAGTAAGAACTCAAGCAGTTTCTTTTTCAAAAATTTAAACAAACGTTTAATTATATTTATAGAAATGACATCAACAAACCACCAAGTGCACCAGTTACAACGATTACCCATGGAGGCAGTTTCCAATATACCAACATGCTGAACAATACAGCTGCAAACGCAAAGTCGATTGGTTTTATAATCGTACTTGTCCATATAGGCTGATAGAAGGCGGAGATTAAAATTCCAACCACAGCAGCGTTTACTCCCATTAAAGCACCTTTGATTTTAGCGTTCTGCCTAAGCATGTTCCAAAAGGGGAGCGTACCTAGAATTAAAAGAAAAGCAGGTAAAAAGATTGCAACCGTAGCAAGTAATCCACCTTGCCATCCATTCATCACTGCTCCAATATAGGCTGCAAACGTAAAAAGAGGTCCTGGTACGGCTTGTGCTACTCCATAACCAGCCAAAAAAGCTTCTTCACTGATCCAACCAGATGGTACGAATTCTCGCTCAAGTAACGGAAGAACCACATGGCCGCCTCCGAATACAAGTGATCCAGAACGATAGAAGCTGTCAAAAATAGCGATCCAACTGTTAGAAGTCGCATCTCTTAAGAGCGGCAACAGAAGAAGTAACGCAAAGAATAAACTCAAACAGATAACAGCAAACTTTTTTGAGATAGGAAATTCATATTTTGTTTCATCGTTATTTGTCTGATCTTTATATAATAAAAACCCTAATATGCCCGCAAGCAGGATTACGCCTACTTGAGAGAACGCAGTCTGCCACAATAGCGTTCCGATTAAAGCTAGCAATGCGATGGTTTTTCTTTTTAGGTCAGGCGTTAATTTTTCAGCCATCCCTAGAATGGCGTGTGCCACAACTGCAACGGCTACGAGCTTTAATCCGTGAATCCAGCTTAGATCAGAAACATTTAATCCCTGCAAGATAAGTGCGAAAACGATGAGCGCAATAACGGAAGGGAGAGTAAAGCCGATAAAGGATACAATTCCTCCTAATACGCCACCTCGCATAACACCGATTCCGATTCCTACTTGGCTACTAGCAGGACCAGGGAGGAACTGACAGAGAGCCACAAGGTCTGCGTAACTTTTTTCATCCATCCATTTGCGCTTTCTTACATATTCTTCATGAAAATAGCCTAGGTGCGCAATTGGACCACCAAAAGAAGTGAGACCAAGCCTTGTTGATACGATAAGTATTTCTATTAATATTTTTAGTCGGCTTTTATTTTGTGTCATTTATGATCACCTCTTACTCTTTTATTTCTTTAAAAAGTTCATAAGCTTTTGTTCTTGCTTCAGTTAAGACAATCTGTCCTTTTTCAGTTGCGGTGTAGTACTTTCTAATTTTTCCTTCAACGTTCTTGTTTTCCTTTGTCAAAAGTCCGTCTGCTTCCATGGAGTGAAGAATCGGATATAGTGTACCTGTGCTAATGTTATAGCCGTGTTCTCTGAGTTCTTCTAGCATCCATACGCCATAAATTGGGTGTTCAAGCGCATGATGCAGAATGTGTATTTGTATGAAACCAAGAAAAAGTTTTCGTAAAGTTTTCTCTTCCATATAATCACCGCCTATATTCGCATCTCAATATCGATTACCTATATCGGTTTTCGAAATAAAAATAACATGAGTTACTTTTCTTTTCAACCTAATCACTATAAGATTTACATACTCTTTATATTTCTACTGTAGAAGAAGATTTAATTTGATTGTTTCTCTTAATAACAAGCCGATTGGAGAGGAAGTCATGGATACCAACTGATAAGTATCTCGTCAATGATCGATGAGAAAGCTCACATATGAAGTATTGCCTTGTACATTTAGGAGTAAGTAAAATCTCTTGAATGTCTATCATTCATGGTGCACACCGCACGCAACGCGAAAAGCGAACATCCTGAAACAGAAAACAACTACACCTAAGAACAACCATCAATGCGAAAAAATTCTTCAAAATCTTTCAACACTTGTCTCTGTTATTATTTTCACAGTTTAGCCATTTACTGGTTTTTTAGTGATAAAATCATAGAAGGTATGATAATAAAACTATTTTTCTTGATATGGAGTGAAGAAGATGAAGTCAACATTAACGGTTGCCCATTATCTAAAAGAAAATGCAGAGCTTCTAGCTAATAAAATCGTTGATGATATTATTGGGCAGTTTGGTTTCCAAGTAAGCGATACTGACATTAGTCAGGCCAGAAAAGTTTATTCCGAATTCCTATCCTTTTTAAGTGAATCTATCGATTGTGAAGAAGGTTCTGTCCCTGAAGAACTGTTGGAGTGGAGTCGAGAAAATGGAGAGAAAACAGCAGCAAAGCATCATCGAATCTCTGATATATTAATCCGTTATCCTGACACTCGAATGGTGTTTGCGGATTTTATTTTAAATATAAGCATTGATTTCGGACTTTCTACGGAAGATGTCGTATTAATCATTAAGCGTGTTCATCATATGCTGGACGTAAGCATTAATGAAACGGTTCTTGCCTTTGAACGAAAGTCAGAGGAGATTTTAGAGAAAACAAAGAGAGAGCTTCGTGAGCTTTCTACACCTGTCGTGCCTATAGAGAATGGACTGGCTGTTTTGCCATTGATTGGCACCATCGACGCTGATCGAACAGAGCATCTTATGAATCATGTGCTGCCTAAAATCCCTGAACTTCAAGTTGAACGGTTGATCATGGATTTTTCAGGAATCGTCGACATTGATACTGAAGTGGCATCTCATATTTTTAATGTATACCGTGTTTTGGCATTACTTGGTATTAACGTAATGGTGACTGGTTTGCGTCCTGAGCTAGCGATTAGTGCGGTTTCTGAAGGTATTGATTTTTCATCCATAAAAACATTTGCGAATGTAAAACAAGCGATAGAAAGTAACAAACAAAAAAACTAGCATGCGTGCTAGTTTTTTCGTTAGTCTTTATACTTCTGACTTCCTGCATGAACGATTTGAACTTTCACTTTGACTGAATCCAAAGAGTCGTTCTGCAAAGCATACTTTTTAACTAAAGACGGTGACTTTCGATAAGTAGAACGGGTTAAATTATAAATGTCACTGTCTATGGAAAGTCCATTTAAATAAGTCTGCTTAATATCCTTCTTCATTTTTTGGATGATTTTCTTTTCAAGTTCTTTACGAGGAACAATATCTAAATTTTCATCAATTGTTGCTTTTGCTTTAACTTCTATTGTGTACTTGAGCTCTCTTCGAACAGGCTCTTTTAGATGTATTTTATATCCATTTACTTCCAGTTGTACAACGGTATCCCCTAATGGTACTTCAAGCTTGTTCTTTTTTTCTTCTTTAGTTAACCATTCTTGTCCACGAAGCTGTTCATAATCTAACTTGCCTTTAAACTTCATATCCTTAAGCACATACCCACCATTTAAAGTAGGTAGTACAGGCTTATCATTATCTTCAAGCCACTTTCCTTTGACTAACTTTACATTTGGGATTATGGTTGAGCCAAATGGTTCGTTGCCATTTCGTAACAGCACCTGCATGGATAATGCGTTAACAGAGTGGTTTCTTATCAACATCGTATCTGGATGAAACAAAACTTTATATGTGGGTGCTTGTTTAAATAAAGATTTCGCTTTCAATACGTCGCTAATATCTTCAGACGTACCAAAAATCCAAGCTGTAAATCGAATTAAAGGGTCGTGGCCGATGTGAGAAATGACTTCACTCAGCTTTTCCTTAATGACCCTGTCGCTAAACAGAATCACTTGCACGTGTCCGTAATATAGTGGGAACTGAGAAGATTTCTCTAACTTCCTGAAAGCCATTGTAAGGGTATCTCCTTCTTCTTTGCCGACTAAAACAGGAGAGTCAGCTGCCTGAGCGCCACCGCCTTCTTGTTTAGCGATTGATGAGAAGACAGCGGATTCGGTATAAACGATATATTTACCATCTTTATAATCCACACCTAAGGCTTCAATATAGAGCTGCTCATTAATGCCCCTGGAGCCCCAGCAACCTGTTAACGTAAGTAGCAAGAAAAACAACGGGAACATGATCTTTGGCTTAATTCTCATTGCGATCACCTTGCCGAGTAGCGTCTTTTGGATACATGTACGAAGATCGTTTTTTCATGAGAGTGAAAGGAGCCTTGAAAAATGTTTTAAACGTATCAGCCACATTTGGTGTAGCTAAGGATTCAATATATGGATAATCAAAGGAACGAAGGGAACTGACTAGCAAGAATATACTAAGCATAGCGATGAAAAATCCAAACAGTCCAAACGTAGCACACATGAGAAGGGTATATATCCGTAAGAAAAGCAGATTTCCACTCAATGATTGGTTAACGAACGTATAACTGGCAATCATCGTTATAGCTACAACAACAAGTGTTGTAGGAGAGGTTAACCCTGCTCGGATTGCCGCATCCCCAACGATTAATCCTCCTAATACCGCTACGGTCTGACCAACAGCCCTAGGAAGTCTAGCTCCTGCTTCTTTAAACAATTCAAACAAAACGACCATAATCATCATTTCAAGTGGCAACGATAACGGTAATCCTGTTCGAGAGAGTGTTAAGGTTGCAAGAAGGGGATAAGGAAGCTGATCTGGATGAAATGTTGTCAATGCAATCCAGAGGCCTGGTAATGTAATGGTTGTGAAAAGTCCTGTAAATCGAAGGACTCGTTCAAATGATACCATGTAAAAACTGGCATGAGCGTCTTCTGGAGATTTTAACGTAATCGCAAGAGAAGCGGGACCAATGAGAACTGTAGGTGAACCGTCTACTATAATGACAAATCTTCCTTGAAGTAATGATTGGACCGCAAAATCAGGACGCCCTGTATTATCAATCAGGGGAAAAATGGAAAAGACGGAATCTGATAATTCTTCTTCTAGTTCACTGCTTGATACGAGTGCATCGATATCGATTTTGGAAAGACGCTGTTCGGCCCGTACCACGAGATCGGAATCGATAATGTCTTCGATAAAAAGTAAGGAAACAGCCGTTTGGCTTCTTCTACCTATCGTAAAAGACTTGCTGTTGAGTGAAGATGTTTTTAGACGTTTTCGAATTAACGCGAAATTGATTTCCAAATCTTCAATAAAACCGTCTCGTGCACCACGTATAGAGATCTCCGTATTCGATTCTTCCGGTGTTCGCTTTGGCATATTTGCAAGATTAATGGCATATAGAGAATTGTTCTTTGAACCGGTTAAGAGTACTTGTCCTGAAAATAAGCTATGCTCAATCTTTCTTTTGTTTGTAGAATCAATATTGATTTCATGAACCACAAACCGATTTTTTAAAGAGTTAAACATTGCAACATCATCCTGCTCAACGATGTCATTTAAATACGGAAGCAAGCTTTCTTCTAGTAATTGGGTATCAACTAGCCCTTTACAGAACATTAAGGTATATGAAGAATTTGTTTTTTCTGCAAATAAATCGTTTTTTACCACTACGTCTGTAGAATGCCTAAACCAGCTAAGAAGTTCGTGAATTTTAGTATTTTCTTTACGGTTTATATTCTTCATCACAGATTCCTCATTTCTTAACTAGAACATAAAGACAGACAATCGATATAATGGGCAGCATCACATACATCTGTATCGGAAAGAAGTAATGATACAAAAAGTTAAAAACAGAAATGTTTGATATAGGAGCAAGGGTATAAGCAGTCGCAAGAATATATAGGGAAGCAACTAGCCATATCCTGTGTTTTTTTACATTAATCAATTTTGTAACCAAGAACATCAATAGACTCACTCTAATAAAAGCACCAGAAATCCATTGGAAGATGGAAAGGAAGTCCATCCTTGTGATCACTTTGCTAATGGTTAGAAGCTTCCATTGTTCAAAAGCAGGGTATCTTAATTTATTAGCTTCATAAGGGCCAAACTCTGCAATAGCTGCCATTGTTGGTCCTAACATAAGTCCTACTAAAACAAAACTCACAAAAATGATGTGTTTCCACTTAAGCGTTTTATGTGTGTGATGGACAAGGAATAAAAGCGTACTTAACTCTGTTAACCCGGATAAAACATACACGCCACCTTTAAACACAGGAGACCAGCCATTTTCTGCAATGGGCAGTAGCATAGAATAGTCTTTATGCGGAATATTTCCAATCGCAATAAAAAAGCCGAATGTTACAACTAACGGTAACGCAATCAAAGCTACCATGCTTAATTCTTGAAGTCCTTTATAAGTCCCGAAAAAGCAGAGCAATCCTAACAAAATACAAAGAGCAAGAGGAGGGCTATCCATTAAATAATTTGTTTTTGTCCATGTAATGGTATCCCGGAAAGTAATCGTTGCATTTAAGAAAAAGTAAAGGATAAATACACTGCTGAGTAGATAAACAGGGACTGTACCAAGTCGTTCTTTTATAAAATGTATAAAATCTTGATTTCCTAATTTTTTTAAAGCAGAACCAATAAGTAAAATAAATAGGATGTAAGGAATAATTGAAAGAAGAATACTTACCCAAGCATCTCTTCCTGAAGCTGATAAGATGACGGGTATAATCAGAACATGATTTACGAGGCCGGATGAAAGAATTAAAAGAACATAAATATGAATGGGAGCTACACCAGGTTGAATTCTCATACTCTCCTCCGGTTAATTGAATATGAATTAGTATTGTTTTAATTTGAAGGCATTATTCTATCGGTAAATACAATTCTTAAGTTAATCACATTTTTTCGTGAGTTTTGGGTGGGATTTCGCAAATTTTTAACTTAATTCCGTGAGTTATTAATGGACCAGTTACGCCCTGTTGATTACCTCAATCCATAACACACAGCTTACTTTAGGCAAACGGAAAAACTCAAACAAAAGATTAACCTTTTGTTTGAGCCATTACTTCGTTTTATCTAAGATGTAGCGTATGTAACCTTCACGATGTCCGTTTTGATCAATTATTTTTCGTACATAATAGGGATCTTTCAATAAGCCGTTCTGTTTATCTAGTTCAATCCACTTCTTGGTCTCAGGGATATCGTTTAATTCTTGGAACCATTCTTCGCTTTCTAATTCTGCCCATAATACTTGAATATCAGGGTCTTTCACCCTTAAAATATGCTTTTGAAAGATTTCTATAAAAAAACCTGCAGTAAGTAAACAAAGCAATAAGAATAGCAGCATATCATTTTAACCTCCAGTCTTATTACCATACACCAAAACGAGCGTATAAAAAAACAGCACGTTTTTTAACGTGCTGCCTTAAGAAGCATCAAACAAAAGACTGCGTACTATTTTTGATCGTTATGTTTTTCGATGATCTCTTTTAATTCAGACCAATTCGTCAAACGAGGCATGTCTAAATCTTTGTTGTAATTCTGATGTCTAACATAAAGCTGAACAGGTTCTTCCGTTAGCGTATTTAAGACATTAGGCTTATCATCAAAGTAAAAGTCCAGCTTCAAATCTTTGATCGTATGGATTTTCTCCTCATCTTTCATTCCACAGAAAAAGCGTCCTTCTTGCACAGGGAATCCAGCATTCTCGACCCATTTCTTTGTTTCTTCGCAATGATTGGCAGGTCTCGCTGTAATGTAGAAGATTTCATGGCCCTCTTTATGAAGTTCTTGCAACACTTCAATGGCATCAGGATAAGCAGGACAATCTGTAAAATAAATCTCTTCCATAGAATCAATCCACATCTGATTGCCTTCCTTTTTGGAAAGACCAAACGGTTCGTGAATCTCCAGAGTTTCAATCGTGTCAAAAACATCGATCGGAACATCTTTCTTTAATTTTTTATTGTAGATATGAAAAGCATGTTGTCGTAGGTTAATCAGTGTATCATCAATGTCAAAACCAAATCTCATTATATATACCTCTTATTCGTATTTAGGATAACTTGTAAATTTATAGTCAGGTCCAATAGGGTTAACCGTAAGATCGTGCAGCTGGATGGCATCAGACATCTTTTCGATCCCAGTCCCACCAAAAAATGAAGGTGAATCCTGTCCGCCGATCAGCTTAGGTGCGATGTAGAAAACCGCTTTATCAACAAGCTTGTTTTCTAGAAAAGCTGCGTTAATCGTACCTCCACCTTCGATTAAAAGGGAAGAGATCAAATTACTGCCTAACGTTTTTAATACTTCATGCGGATCAACGCGTGTTTCACCAGCAATGAACACCTTAACACCGTGAGCTTCGAGTTGCTGCTTTTTTTGCTTGTTGTGATTTTCTGTTGTAAATACCCAGGTTTCAGCTAGCTTGTCTGTCACCACTTTTGAATGTAACGGAATCTTAAGTGTCGAGTCCATAATCACTCGTAGCGGATTTCGACCATTCGGAATTCTAGTCGTTAGCTCAGGGTCATCATGAATGACCGTATTAACACCAACAAGTATAGCTCGATTTTCATTTCTCATTTTATGCACATCTTCACGCGATTCTGGTGATGTAATCCATTTGCTGTTGTTCGCATGGCTTGCAATCTTTCCATCAAGCGTGATGCCTGACTTTAAAGTTACAAAAGGAACCTTCTGGACAATGAACTTGTTGAACACTTCATTCATTCTTTTTGATTCTTCTTGAAGCACTCCAGTCTCTATTTCAATTCCAGCTTCTTTTAAAATCTGCACGCCTTTTCCAGAGACAAGAGGGTTCGGATCTAATGCGGCGATAACCACTTTTTTAATTCCTGCTTCTACAATCGCTATAGCACACGGTCCCGTTCTCCCATGGTGAGAGCAGGGTTCTAGTGTAACATAAATCGTACCACCTTTCGCCTTATCTCCAGCCATACGAATGGCATGGATTTCTGCATGTGGTTCTCCTGCCTTTAGATGTGTACCTACTCCGACGATTTCATTGTGGTTTACGATCACAGACCCTACTAACGGATTAGGGTCTGTTTGACCTTTCATTGCTTTAGCATTATTTAAGGCGAGCTGCATGTAGAATTCATGACTACTCATTTGTAAATACTCCTTCATCTAGATGCCCAGATCGATTGATCTTGGTTTGCAAATACTTCTCATTGTATTCAGATACATCACCCCAGATGGGTGCTCGTGCTGTAACAGAAAGACCCGCCTGATGGAGTGCTTCTAATTTTTTCGGATTGTTTGTAATAAGTGTAACAGGCTTTGAACGAAGTGCTTTCAGTACTTCTATAGCATCTTCATAATTCCTAGAATCATCTACAAATCCAAGGCTTTCATTAGCCTCAACTGTATCTTGTCCATTTTCCTGAAGCAGATAAGCCATTGCTTTACTAAATAGACCGATACCACGGCCTTCATGGTTTGCTAAATAAAAGAGTGCACCTGTACCATGTTCTACGATCATTTTCATCGACTGCTTGAGCTGATAACCGCAGTCACATCGCTTGCTGCCGAATATATCACCAGTATGGCAAATCGAGTGCATACGAATAAGAGCTTCCTCATTGTATGCAAAGTCACCATAAACCAAAACGCTGGACTGCTGATATTCTGCTAAGTTGGCAGAGGAAAGCTTATCAATCACTTCTTCAAAGTTTTCAGTCTGCTCACAGCCTTCTAACCAGCAGTACCAATTGAAAACAACGGTTTCTCCATATAGGTTAACAGGAAGTTTGATAGGTCCTACCAAATAGATAGCACCTTCGTCTTTTTTTATGAGTTGTATTTTATCTTCAAGGATAGAGAGAACTTTTTCTTTTAAGTTTTTACTTTGTAACATACTTATACCCCTTTTATAGTTCATACGTATTTTGTCGGTTACTTAGGTGAATATGTTTATTTTATACCAGATAAATCAATTGAAAGTAGTCTTTTGCTCTCAATGGAAAAAAAAAGCATCGAACTCATCAGAAGATGGTTCAATCCTTATGTTTAAGTAGGGTTAAGAGAAAATGCCGACCTATATATGACAGACATAGATTTCTTCTTATATTATATGGAATAATTCAATGATAGCGTGTATGTTAGACTATTCTGCTTGAAAATTTTGGTATTGTTTTAAAAGTCAGAGAGATTAAGCGAACAGAAAACTCAAGATTCTCTAGAAATATTTAGTAAGAATGATAGTGAGTACTCCTAAAAGGGCAATGCCATAATTGAAGATCAAATGATTATTATCGTTTTTCTCCACTTCGGAATGGAAGAGCTGATCAAAGGCTTTATGACGATATTTTGTTTCGTTAATCATCAAGTGCTCAGCGTCCTTTCAACGTTTTAATGGCAGTTCTACCTAAAAGTATACGCCTTCATCAATAATAATTCAAAATATTCAAATTATTTAAGGCGGCAATAAAGGTACACCATGAAGTGTACCCTCTTGAAGATTTTTGTTTATGTTTATTAAGAAGACGTTTTTTAATGTGCTGTCATTTTCACCTCTGTTTTATCATGTATGGCAAGTTTCTTTATCAGTGATTGACTAGATGCATTGAGTCCAGTGATTTGAACTTCTGTTCCATTCTGGCGATATTTTAAGATAACTTTATCGATAGCACCTACTGCAGAATCATCCCAAACATGAGATTGCGACAAGTCGATTGTAACAAGCTCTACATCTTCTGAAAAGTCAAACTGTGAAACAAAATCTGTTACAGATGCAAAGAATAACTGTCCTTTTACGATATATAATTTATTATTGTTATCAACCTTAGAGGAAATCTCAACTTTTGAAATTTTAGCGGCAAAGAACAGTGCACTTAAGATAACACCGGCTAGAACTCCTTTTGAAAGATCATGAGTAAGCACCACTGTAACGACGGTCACGATCATAACAGCAGCATCAGTTCTAGGCATTTTATGAAGCTTTGTTAAAGAAGACCAATCAAAAGTGCCGATGGATACCATGATCATAACTCCAACTAACGCGGCCATTGGAATCATCGATAGCAGGTCGTTGAGCAGGATGATTAGTATCATTAAGAATGCTCCAGCAACAAATGTAGAAAGTCTTCCTCTGCCACCAGATTTAACGTTGATAACCGATTGACCAATCATTGCACAGCCGGCCATCCCTCCAAAGAATCCTGTAACAATATTCGCGATTCCTTGTCCTTTTGCTTCTCTATTTTTATCGCTATCCGTATCTGTCATATCATCTACGATCTGAGCAGTAAGTAGAGACTCTAAAAGTCCAACCAGAGCTAAAGCAAATGAGTATGGAAAAATGATCTGTAATGTTTCAAATGTTAATGGGATATCAGGTATTAAAAACATTGGAAGAGCTTGAGTTAATTCACCCATATCGCCTACCGTTCGTACCGTTGAACCTGACATAACAGCTATGATGGTGATCACGATAATGGCGATCAGAGGAGAAGGCACAGCTTTTGTGACTCTCGGGAAAAGATAAATAATAGCTAAAGCTCCTGCAACCATAGCGTACATTACCCATGACTCTCCAACAAAATGAGGAAGCTGGGCACTAAATATTAGAATGGCGAGTGCATTAACAAATCCGACCATCACTGAACGAGGGATGAACTTCATATATTTCCCGAGCTTTAATACTCCGATCAGTATTTGGATTACACCTGTCAGCACGGTTGCTGCTAAAAGGTATTGCAGTCCGTGTTCTGCAACAAGGGTGACCATGACAAGAGCCATAGCTCCGGTTGCGGCTGAAATCATTCCAGGTCTTCCGCCTAGAAAGGCAATTACAACGGCAATACAAAATGAGGCGTATAAACCTACCATAGGGTCTACACCTGCAATGATGGAGAAAGCGATCGCCTCTGGAATAAGAGCCAATCCGACTACAAGGCCGGCAAGAACATCTCCGCGAATGTTCCCAAACCACTCCTGTTTTATTTTATTAAGATCCAACAGAAACACACCTCTTTCTTTATGATGAAAACTGTTTTTTGACTTTCAACTCTCATGAAAGTCGGGGTCCGATGTCAACGCGTTTGATTATAACATGTATAGTAAAAATGAAGTAACAGAATGTAAGCGTATAAATAAGTTTTATTCTTTCATTTTTATTGAATTTCTTGTTTTTTTGGAGCATTAGTAGAAAAATACAATTATATGATTTGCATAAGGGGAAGGGATGAGGATATGGAGAAGATAACAGAAGGTTATGATTACGCCGATTACTATAAGGCGTATGTAAGCTTAGTACCTGAAGGGGATATCGTTCAAGTACTAACGAATCAAATGCAAGAAACAGTTGGAATCGTAAGCATGTTAAATGATGAACAACTTTCCTACCGCTATGCAACAGGGAAGTGGAGCATTAAAGAAGTGATCGGCCATATTACAGATACGGAGAGAATCATGAGTTATCGTTTACTTTCCATCGCACGAGGAGAAAAAAACTCACTTCCTGGATATGATGAAAATGCTTATGTACAGGAAGCCGGCTTCGATGAAATCGAGGTGAGAGATTTGCTAGAAAATTTTGTTGCAGTGCGTTTGGCTACCATACAACTTATTCAAAGTTTGAACAAGAAGGCTTTAGAAAGGAAAGGAACGGCAAATGGGCATCCTGTTACCACTCGTGCTCTAATGATGATCATAGCCGGTCATGAGATACACCATCGTCATATTATTGTAGAGCGATACTTAACCAAAAATTAAACACATGTTTAAAAGAGAGTCGATGTCATCCTGATATCGGCTCTCTTCTGTGAATAGAATTACTCATTCATCTCAATTGCAGCTCTGATGCCTGACTCCACAGCTCCTTCAACCCAGCCGTGCTTGAGTGTAGTATGTTCGCCGGCAAAGTGCAGTCTTCCCTCCGGAGCTTTAATCGCTTCAAACAATTCTAATTCCTGGTATGGCTTAAACATTGTAAAGCATCCACCTGCATTTGGATCTGTGGACCAATCGTGGCTAAATCCTGTAACAAAATGCTGATAGATGGAGTCACCATGAAACTGAGCAATATATTTTAATGTTTCTTTAATCTTCATTTCGTTGGATGAGCTTCTCCAAGGGAACGTATCATCTTCCCACGTATAACTTCCGATCACGACACCTGAAGGGATGTCTTCTCTGATACGGCTCGGATAATGAGTGAAGCGCGATGCCAGGTCCGTGACGGTTTTCCCTCCAGATAGACCGTTCTTTTCCCAGAAACGATGTTTGAATTCAATTCCGATCTTAATCGAGGGCACATAATGAAGCTCCCGAATAGCTTTCCTTTTAAGATAGGAGAGAGAATTATATGGTTCGAATTCAACAAAATTAAGTACCGAGAACGGAAGTGTAAGTAATACCTTGTCAGCTTCAAAAGAAAAACGATGTAAGGTTTGCGGACTTTCTGTATACAGTTTAACGGATGATTCTGTCTGCACTAGTCTTGTTAACTTTTGACCAAAATAGATGTGGTGCCGTAAATCTCTAAGAAAAGCACGAGGTAGCTGGTCGTAACCACCTGTAACTTCAAAGTATTTAAGAGGAGGTTTTTTGAAAATGATTAAGATATCTCGAAGCATCTCTAAAAGTGAGAGCTCGGGAAGACCTTCTAGTGATAGAAGCACTTTAATCATATCAATCGCTCCAGCAGATAATGATCTTCCGTAAGGGTTGTTGCGCAAATAATTATCAAGTGAGTATGATTGAAAATTTTGAATGATGATCGGCCAGTTTTTATCAGGATCACGATCAATAAAATCTGCTATCGGCTGTACAGCATAAGCGATAAGCTCTTCAGCAGTTTTTCCTTTTTCATTTTCTAAGACAGGAAAACCTAAGATATCAGGATTTTTCTCATAAGCATCATAAGTGGTTCGAATGCCATTGACCAAAAGAAGGTCATGAGGATTGCTGTTAACAAATTCATTAATGGCAAGGTTGTATTTCTTGATATATGCCAAAACAAGCCTATGCATCTCAGGGATACGCATAGCACCTGCTTCAAAATAGTTACCGTGGGTAAAAGGTGATCTGACTGTGTAAATACGCCCACCAACTCTGTGGGTAGATTCTAGAAGGATGATCTCGTGTCCAGCGTTCTTTAAAAGTGTGGCTGCAACAAGTCCAGCCATTCCTGCACCGACGACAATCATCCTCTTTGGAGAGCTTGTCATGGGTAAACCGTTCTGTATAATATCCAGCATTCCCTCAACTGTTAAACGGTTCGAATTCATCACAAATCCCCCTAAATGAACGTTCATTCCTTTTAACAATGTATTAAAAATTATTAAAGAATATTATTTTGTAATTAAAACTAAAAACGACAGCCAATGATGGCTGCCATTTCTCTAAATTTATACTAGTTCTTCTGTCTGAACTAAAACATCCTCTTTATTCGGATAAGTCTTCTCAATATGCTGCTCACCCCAAGCGCATAGTGAATCTAATATTCCTTTTAACGACCAACCGTAGTCAGTAAGAGAATATTCAACTCGTGGAGGAACCTGATTGTATACTTCTCGGAGGATAACTCCATCATCTTCAAGTTCTCTAAGCTGCTGTGTGAGCATCTTTTGTGTAATTCCTGGCATTAACCGCTTCAACTCACCGGTTCTTCTTTTATCTTTAATAAGATGGCAGAGGATGACGACTTTCCACTTTCCACCGATCACTTCAAGTGCAGCTTCTACAGGTATATTGTATTTTTTCATCCCAAAATCACCTCTATATCGTAATTGTTACTTTTAAGTACCTACATTACTTTAAAGTGCGTACTTACTTTTAGTTTGCGTATATTTCATAATAACATCAAGTCAACCGAATGACTAGTTCATTCACCAACTAAAATCAATGGAGGGATTTATAGATGAATTCAACAGCCGTTCAAACGGAAAGCGGGTCGAAGTCAAAAGGTGGTTTTCCGGCATTATTAGCATTAGCCATTTCGGCATTTGGTATTGGTACAACTGAGTTTGTACCTGTAGGACTTTTATCTTCATTAGCATCTGATCTAAACATATCAATCACATTAGCAGGTTTACTCATATCAGGATATGCGATGGGTGTTGCATTTGGAGCACCGGTCCTTACAGCGTTAACGAATAAAATGAACAGAAAGTCGTTGTTACTTCTGTTAATGGTCGTTTTTATCGCAGGTAACATGGTTGCAGCAGTTTCAACAAGTTTTACGCTGCTTCTGATCGCGCGATTCATCACAGCATTTTCTCACGGTGTATTCTTTTCTATAGGTGCAACAATCGCTGCGGATCTAGTTCCCGAACATAAACGTGCAAGTGCGATCGCATTCATGTTTACGGGGCTTACTGTTGCAACCGTAACAGGGGTTCCGCTTGGAACATTTATCGGACAAACCTTCGGATGGAGAGCTACGTTTTGGGCAGTTGCACTCTTAGGTGTTGTTGCCATCATCGCTAGTGCCATCTTAGTTCCGAAGAATTTGAAAGAAGCACCACCATCAAGTTTAAAAGATCAACTCAAGATTATTAAAAACGGTCGATTATTATTAGCATTTGCGATCACAGCTCTTGGTTACGGTGGAACGTTTGTAGCATTTACGTATTTAGCACCGATCTTAGAAGATGTAACAGGCTACGCTCCTAAAGCGGTCACCTGGATTTTGTTAGGCTACGGTATTGCTGTTGCGATTGGGAATACAGTAGGAGGCAAAGCGGCAGATAAAAATCCGATCAAAGCTTTGTTTTGGATGTTCGTTATTCAAGCTGTTATTTTAGTGATCTTAACATTTACAGCACCTTTTAAAGTAGCTGGAACGATTACTATCTTCTTATTAGGACTTTTAGCGTTTATGAATGTTCCGGGTCTACAAGTTTATGTTGTGAAACTTGCTGAAAGATATGTACCTTCTGCAGTAAATGTTGCGTCAGCTATTAATATCGCCGCATTTAATTTAGGTATCGCTATTGGTGCATTTGTTGGAGGGCTCATTGTCGATTCCATCGGCATCATTCATACACCTTGGATCGGCGGAGTAATGGTGTTTGGTGCAGTTCTCTTAACGGCATGGAGCGCGTCACTTGAAAAAAGAACAATTTAAGAGTGAAAAAGAAGGCAGCTACTTTGGTTGCCTTCTTTTTTTAAGCAGTTTTTTTATTTTTCACTTTAGCTATTATGACTACAAGTAAAAGGGGCAAGAACCCAAAGAAAAATGTTACAGTGGTCTGCAAAAAGGATCCAGATTCTCCTAGTTCAATTTCGTTTTTGTACATCGTAAGAGAGAGTAAGAGCACAACCGCTGAGATTATATAAATAAAATGTGTAGCTTTTACTTTAAATAGAGTGGAGAGAGCTTGATCAAGTATGAACAACAATAAAGAGATCTTCATGTATGTTCCTAGAATTAGTGCGATGCCAAAGATCGCTTCTACACGCTCAACAATCTCTCCAATGCTAATCAGCTGAGCCAGAACATGAAGCGGGAATTTCTTAAGAAATACTAAAGGTCCGAGCCCCATTAATGAACAGAGAATTGTTAATGTGAGTACGATTCCATTTATGAACAAACCTAAATAAAGCCATTTATTAATGGACTGCCCGGGCTTTTGCTTTACCAAGTATATAATCATAGCGAAGAATAATACATCCATGTAAGGAAATCCAAAACCGACATAAACACCATGTAATATCGGCTTAAAGCCTTGTGGAGCTAAAGGAAGCAGATTAGTGATCTCATACGTGTTGTAGGGCAGGATTAACATGATGATAAAGATGAAAAACAGAATATACATCAATAGGTGAAACATGCGACCCATTACTTCAATTCCAGCTTTTGCAGTTAGACTGGAAGTGATTAAGATGAGTAGATGAAAGATGAAGAGCGGTGTTTCTCTCATCATCGAGGTTGTAAAATATTGTCCCATTCCATATACAATGTTTGCTGTGATATACAACATGACTAAGAACAGAGGGATGATGAGTAGATAGGTCATCACGTTTCCGAGTGTTAGGCGAACTTGGTTCACATAACATTGATCAGGATATTCGTTGTGAAGAGTTAATACGAGATATAAGATGACAAAACCAACTAAGTTAGCAAGAAGCATGGCGATCCAAGCACTGTTTTGAGCAGCAGCTAGCATCGGCCCTTGGATATTGATAAGGGCTGAACCCGTCATATACACTTGAAATAACACTGCCATTTGCCAATAACTAATTTTTCCTGTGTGCATAAAGGGACTCCTTATGATTTTACTTGCAGCCATGAAGTGATAACTTCAGCAATAGGACCAAGTATTAACTGAAATCCTTCATCTAAGTTAGGAAGGTTCCGCCCGGAAAGATAAGAGTAGAGCATGTACCCTGCCGGAATAGACATCATTAAATAGATTTTTTTTGACTTTTTATCTTGTTTCAACGTTTGATAGTCGAAGTATAATAATACGACTAAGCTTCCTAAAATGAGTTTTTCAATCATAGTGATTCCTCATCATCCTATTGTTTTTTATGAAAAGGTTTGCTTATATCAGTTCCTGTGTTTAGGATGTTAACTTCCGATTTAACATGAAATACGGCGTCTTTGTAATAAGGTATCTTTTCTTTTTTTATTCTCTGCCATTCTTTCGGATTACTGCGATAGATATGGTTTCCTAATCCGATAATATCTATATTCTTTTTTTGTGAGTGCTTTAATAATGTCATTAAGTTACTGTTCAATTGTTTTTCTAACTTTGCATGAAGAACTTCTAGTTGTTGTTTTGTTTCAATGTTTGTACATTCTAATTCACCTATACTAGCTTGAAGCTTTGGTCTAAGTGAGTAATGTATAACATCGTTTTTTATCGCAAAAGATGTGTTTGTATGTGATTCTGTGATTTCAAATGACTCCTGCAGCTTACTCCCTTTACAAGGAATACCAATGATTCCATACTGAAAATTATTAAGAGCGAGCATGAGCGATTTTGTGTCTTTGTTTGTAATAGTCGTCTTCAGCTTCCCACCTAGAAAGATAGAAAGCCCATCTACAAAAATACTGTTCTCTTTTTCTTTTTCCTTTCTTAGATAGGGAGCATACACCGTATCCACCTCGCTATGTAGCTGTTTTCCAATTGTAAATAAATTAGCGGGATAGGTTTTCGCACTAAATTTGCTCCCTGTTTTAGTGACTTCGTTTAATTGTTCACTCACCGTATTTTCTACATGTGGTTTTTCTTTTAAATAGTCTGCCGCAACTCCTTCAGTTACTGCAACACCTGTTAAGAGTCTCGGTTCATGATCACGGTAAAAGAAATCTAAAACAGAACCGAGATAATATTTTTTGGCGACTTTCTCACTAATCACAATAAAACGAACATGCCCCCAGTTTGCTTTTCTTCCCAAATGAATGGTCACATCTCTTATAGCATCAAAAACGGATTTTGCTTCCGTTTCAAGGTTAAAGTATGATTCACCGCCACCACCAGCAGAAGCGATCTTAGGAGCAGGCTTATAAAATTGTGTGGTGAGTTTAATGGTTCCATCTTTCTTTTGGTCGACAGCTAGCGATTGAACGAAAACATACTCGGTAAGCTCGGCATGATCCCAGCAACCAGATAAAAAAAGGAGGGAGGAGGCAACGATGTATTTAATTAGCTTTTGCATAGTAATCCCTCCCTTTATAAGATATTGGCGTTATAAACCTTTTCCAGTACTTCGGTGCTTTAATAATTTTTTCAATGACAAACGAAAGAATCCGTCTTTTAGTAGTGACGTACTGTTAAGAGTGAACGTACCAAGATAAGGTTCCTTCAGAACGTGTAATTTAGACAGGTGCAGGAAGATAAGAATAAATCCAAGAAACAGACCGAAGCCTCCCATAATAGCTGCTAGAAACATTAATGGTATTCGCAACAAACGTGCAGCAAAGCCAAAATCATAATAAGGGATAGAAAAGGATGCGATTCCCGTCAATCCAATAACAACAATCATGATCGGTGAGGCGAGTCCAGCGTTAATGGAAGCTTCTCCGATAATTAGTGCTCCAACGATACTCACAGTTGATCCAATAGGTTTAGGTAGCCGGACCCCTGCTTCTTGTAAGAGTTCGAAAAAAAACAGCATGATTAAAGCTTCTATGATTGCAGGAAAGGGTATCCCTTCTCGTGTATCTAAGAGAGCGATCAATAAAACGGTCGGTATTAATTCAGAATGAAAAGTAGTCAAAGCGATATAGATACTAGGTAAAGCCAGGCTCAAAATAAAGCCAATAAATCGTACCAACCTGATGATGGATGAAAAAACAGATCGTTGATAATAATCGGAAGCAGATTGGAAAAATTCATTAAACAATCCAGGACAGATAACGATCGTTCCTGTTCCTTCCATTAGAATTATAATCTTGCCTTCTAATAACGAGGCTGAAGCAACATCTGGTCTTTCGGTAAATCGATATTGAGGGAAGGGAGTAACGGACGATTCCTCAATTAATTCAGCGATATAGGATGTTTCTAAAATTTCTTCGTTTTTAATTTTGTTGATTCTTAATTCAAACTCTTCAAGCATTTCCTTTTTAACAGTTCCATCTAAATAGCCATAAACAAATTTCGTATTAGACTTGCCATCCGTTTGTTTAAAAATAAATTTAAGATTGGGTGTCTTTACTCGAGAGCGAATCAAACCAAGGTTCTTTTGCAGGTTTTCGATCGTACCTTCTCGAGGGCCAACAACAACTACCTCGTTCTGTGGTTCTGCAACACTTCTTTTTTCTACAGAAGATGCATCAAAGCTTAGAGCTAAATCCCATTTATCAAAAATCAAAACAATATGGCCATTGACGATATTGGCATTTAATTCATTGTAGTTTTTTAGTAACATAACAGGTCTTGATGAGACGCCCTTGTTCTCAAAAAAGACCTTTATCTGTTGAACCGAAACATCAAGTGAAAGGGCTGCCTCAAAATCGGGCATATCCTTAAGTACCTGGTGAAGCAGGTTGGACTTTTCTTCTTGGACGAGAGAGTCACAATGTACAACAAGAGCTTCTTGTTTGTAATCTGAACCAAATTGAAAGTGCCTGATCTTAATATCATCACAGTTCTTATAAAGATTACGCATATATTCATCATTTGCTTGAAGATCTTTGTTAATAGGAACTTCTACTTTGGTTGTATCCATGATTGCTAACACCTGCCTTATCCTATAATGTTTGATGAAGGATAAGAATCTATACATTATTTACCATGAAAGACATGAAGGGTGGATGAAAGCTGTGGATTTCCTTTTCAGATGAGGGAAGATTATAGAAACGTGCGAAATAAAAAAGCTACCAGATAAACAAGGTAGCTTTTACATATTGAACGAGAGAGTCATGATTAAATCTTTTCCTGAGTTTCCACTTTGGCATTTTGATCAATTTCTAAACTTGTTTTATATTCAATTCTTTTTATATTACAGCCGGGACCGATTTCTATCGTGTTTCCGCGTACTACTTCAGCGTGTGTGTGTTCAAGATATAAGTAGTCGCCTTCGATCACTTCTGCCGTTAGTTGATCCGTGTGGTTGCTCATAAAAAATTTAATCAGCTTTTTAAAGCCAGATGCATCCCGGGTCTTTTTAACTGTGATGTTCTCGCCGCCAATTTCTTTAGCTTCACAATGACGTAGCAGTTCTACGTCGATCGTCCCTGCATTTAAGAGACCATCTATCTTAAAATTGCCGCGTGCTTCAAAAGATTCAGCTTCACAATCTCCCTTTATTTTAATTTGTCCTTTTACGTCTACTTCGTCGCTTGATACATTTCCTTGTACAGAGGCAGAGCCGCGAACGATGATTTCTTTTCCTTTTACATCCCCCTTAATAGAAGAGGAGCCTTGAACCTTTAATTCGTCGCAAAGAAGGTGACCATCGATGTCTGTGCTACCGTTAATCGTCATTTCCTTCACTTCTACATCGCCTTCGAAATGGGTTGATCCATTGATTTTGGCCGTATCAGTAGTAATGTTTCCCTCTAAATGTGCACTTCCGTTGCATTTAAACTCTTCACATATGAGATCGCCATATATATGTGCACTTCCGTTAACCTTTACTTGATGAAACTCGCCACCAGAAGAAGTTCCTGATCCGGAAATACTAATATTCTTTAACTGAGTTCGTTCCATTGCTATTCCTCCTCCAATTATTAAGAAAGCTTAAGTTTTAGTTCTTCCATGCACTGACTCAGTTTATAGTGAGCGATTTTCTTTGCTTGAGGCTCTAATAGAAGGTTGGCCGGTTCTGGTGTGAGGATAAAAAATGAAACGCCCATTTTTCTAATAAAGATTAATTCACTTTCGCTGTTCTTTGTGCTCTGTGCATGTTCATCAAAAAGCTTCAACAGGTCTACGCCTTCTGTTCGATTTACATCGCCCGTTTGCAGCAATGAATTCAATACATATAAAGTTAATAACTGATTAAATGAAAACGAATGAGTAGGACCATGAAAGTTGTTATACATCTCTACTGCTGTATGAGAAACAATGTTACGTTTGGTGAGCTCTTCTGCTGATAATGAAGTGAGTGTCGGGGAAGGAGAGAACATATCAGCAAGTTCATCGAGTGATAAATCATCTTTTAAAGTTTTAATTTTTTCAATGCGCAGCAATATATCATCTTTAGGAAAGAATGTTTCTTGGCCTGTAAAGGTAGATTTTCGAATGAACCAGTTTTCAGGAATCAAGTTCTTTCTTTTCCATCTGTATAGCTGGCCGTAAGATATATTTGCTTCTTCTAATAGATCTTTCTTTGAGATTAGATTTTCCATGATTAACCTCCTTATTAGTAATGTAACATAACACTGTTACGCTACGCAATAAAATTTAAAAGTATACAAAGGAAAGTGCACGAAGATTTTTGAATAATAGTAGGTAGAAGGTGGAGGGGTTCAATGGAAAATTGGTTTGGTGCAGGAGCTTCTGGTTTTAGGATGTTCCAATGGGAGCATGTGCTTTTATTAATGTTAATCCTTTTTGTGAGTATGGGTATGTACCGCTATCGGATACGTATGAGGAAGATGCAATTATGGAAGAAAGTCTTGATCACAGGGCTTGTAGTCTCAGAAAGTTCATATCACATATGGGCCGTTCATAATGACTTATGGGACCTTCATATTTTCCTTCCTTTGCAGCTATGTAGTTTTAACATTCTGTTGTCCGTGTTGTTACTCTTAACGGATAATCGGAGACTTTTTGCTTTTGTCTACCTTTTTGGTTTAACAGGTGCCATACAAGGATTACTTACACCAGAGTTATTTCAAGAGCCTTGGCATTTTCGATTCATCCAATATTTTATGGCTCATGCTTTTATTGTTTGGACAGCTCTATACTATGCGATTGTAAGATCTTATACCATTAGCTGGCATCTTCTTTTTCAGTCATTCTTATGGCTGAACATTTATGCTATAGGTGTCTATGTTGTAGATGTGACTATTGATGCAAACTATATGTTCTTGCTAGAGAAACCAACGAATGCTTCGCTTCTAGATTACTTAGGACCGTATCCGTGGTATATCCTTTCACTAGAACTAGTCGCTTTCTGTTTATGTCTGCTTGTTTTTATTCCGGTTAAAGAAAAGCTAAATCACACGAAAGAGGACCATCCACCGTTTGAGGTGTAGGGTCCTTTTTTTGTACCTTTTGTGACAAAATCATGCAAAGGAAGAAAGAAATGGTATTTATTGTATAATGGAAGTGAGGAGGGATTTTATGATTGAAACCATGAACAGGCCGATCAGGTGGATACCTTATCTATTTCTTAGCTTATTGGTCATTGGCAGCAATGTACTTCTTTATCAGACAACTTATTTCCAACCCATACCTACTTCTGTGCTCATTGGCTCTATGTTTGATTTTCTTCTCGTTATTCCTCTACTTACCTATTACTTTATTATTCGTAAAAGATACTCATGGAAGCTGACACTGCTTGTCGCATTAGTGAGTTATGCTTTCGCTTCATTTATCATTCCAGATGATCTGTTGAAATCTGTATCATTTATTCCGAAAGCTCTACTTCTTTTAGAAGCGGGTTTTATCTCTATTGAGCTTTATTTACTATTTATCGTGTGCAGAAAGTTACCTAAAGTAAAGAAGTCGTACCGTGACTTAGCTGTTGATCTACCGTTTTTATTGAAAATCAAACACGCTGTAAATCTTCATTTCGCACAAAGTCGCTTGATCGATTCTCTCGTCAGTGAAGTTACGATGTTCTATTATGCTTTCTTTTCCTGGCGAAAAGCACCTGTGATGACTGGACAAACATTTACTCTCCATAAGAATACAAGTTATGTAGCTCTCCAGCTCATGTTGATCCATGCGCTTATCATCGAATCAGTCGGTCTTCATTATTTCTTCAGTCAATGGAACCATACAGTCTCTTTGATTTTATTATTTATAAACATCTACTCTATTCTTTTTCTCATCGGTCAGATGCAAGCTGTAAAAAAAGTCCCTTTGATCGTTACAAATCAATCGTTGATACTGAATATAGGATTTATTAAAAGCCTTGATCTGCCGTTTAAATACATCCAAGAATGGAAAACGTATGAAGGACCAGATGAGTTGAGTGCAGCAGAAATGAAGTATACGTTTGAAGCCCGAGTAAGTGATTTTATTCCGGAAAAACCGAATATTGAGTTGCTGTTGAAAAAACCTGTAAGGTCAGATATCATATATGGATTTAAGAAGAACGTGACAAGGGTAGTTATTAAAGTAGATAACCCCGCTGAATTAATGAGGCTTATTGAAAAGAGAATGGCTGATGAAGAATGTAACTTAGAAGATTAACAGTCTTTTTTTAGCAAATGTTCAATTTCACCTTGTTAAATGGAAATGCTATTGTTAAGATTTCAGAAGGTTACAGAAAAATCCTTTCGACAGGTGAAAATATATGTTTAAAAATACAGCAACTTCACAACAAAAAAAATCATTTCTTACTTCCGTTCAGCTAATCGTCATCTTTTATTTATTGTCCGTTTTAGTAGCGACTATTCTTTTAAGCTTGCCGGTCGGTCATAACGAAGGAGTAGAGTTGAAATTTATCGATGCCCTGTTTACCGCCGTGAGTGCAGTTAGTGTAACAGGTCTAACTTCTGTTAATATCTCAGAAACGTTTAATCAAGTTGGAGTCGTCCTTCTTGCCATCATCGTGCAGATTGGTGGGATCGGCGTTATGACGCTCGGTACAGCCATTTGGCTTTTAATCGGTAAACGTATTGGGATGAGAGAGCGTCAATTGATTATGACAGACCAGAATCAATCTACACTTGCTGGGCTTGTTCAGTTGATGAAGCAAATACTAACACTCATTATTGGAATTGAAATCGTAGGAACAGTATTGTTCTTTATCTTGTTTCAGCCTTATTATGATACAGAAATAGAAGTGCTCTATCACGCATTCTTCGCAGCAGTTACAGCAACAACGAATGCAGGTTTTGATATAACGGGAAGTTCATTGATCCCGTTTCGTCATGATTATCTTGTTCAGATCGTTACGATGTTTTTGATTACATCCGGTGCTATTGGATTTCCTGTATTAGTAGAGATCAATAACTTTATTAAAGAGCGTAAGTATTTAGAGCGTTATACGTTCACTCTTTTTACGAAAGTTACAACAACTACATTTGCGTTATTAGTTATTACAGGAGCCATAGGGATTTATGTACTAGAGATGAATGCATTCTTCGAAGGTAAGTCTTGGCATGAAACAATCTTTTATTCGTTGTTTCAGTCTGTTACCACACGAAGTGGAGGCCTATCCACGATGGACGTCTCGGAATTCACAGTACCAACACTTCTCTTCTTAGGAGTGATGATGTTTATTGGTGCTTCTCCAAGCTCAGTAGGTGGGGGGATTCGTACGACGACTTTTGCTGTAGCATTATTAGCAATCCTCTTTTATGCGAAGGGTAGAAACACGATAAAAATCTTTAAGCGTGAGATATACCCTGAAGATATACACAAGTCGTTTATTGTTATTATCGTTGCGATGGTGCTCTGTACGACATCCACTATTATCTTAGCGATTACTGACCCTATGCCGATCGAGTACTTATTCTTTGAGGTATGTTCAGCTTTCGGAACTACAGGGCTTTCCACTGGAATTACAGGTCAGTTGAGCTCAACAGGTAAAGTGATCTTAATGCTTCTGATGTTTATTGGAAGAATTGGCGTACTTTCATTCTTGTTCATTATCCGAGGAAAAGTGGTTACAGAGCACATTCATTACCCGAAAGAAAAATTAATTATTGGCCAATAAAAGTGATCACGTTTGAATTCACGCTGCTGTTTACTTATAATGAACATAAGTAAATAAGTCCTTCGGGGTCGGGTGAAATTCCCAACCGGCGGTGATGAGGCTTCAGCCTCTCAGTCCGTGACCCGGTTTTGCATGTAGCAGAAACGGTGGATTCGGTGCAATTCCGAAGCCGACAGTATAGTCTGGATGGGAGAAGGAACGTGAACACTTTTAGAATACCTGTGTTTGAAATAGGTATATTTAAAGGTTTATTTCGTTATATTCTTAACATTTAAAACCCCGGAAGCAATCTGTTTCCGGGGTTATTTGTATTAAGAAAAAAAGGACTCCTGCTTATGCATATTTACGATGATACTTACGTCATACGAGGGGAGGGAAAGCTTTTTGTTTACAGGCATTATCGAAGAAAAAGGTACGATAAAATCAATTTCTAAAGGCAACGAAACGATTGTTCTTACTGTTACAGCCCAAGAAGTATTAAAAGATGTAAACCTTGGAGACAGTATCGCAGTTAACGGTGTTTGTCTAACCGTAACTTCTTTTAGTAAAAGAGAGTTCACGGTAGATGTTATGCCAGAGACGTTTCGTTCATCCACATTGAGATTGTTAAACAACCGTGATTTGGTCAATCTTGAACGAGCGATGGCTGCAGGTGGCCGGTTCGGTGGACATTTTGTTTCCGGGCATGTGGATGGGACAGGAACAATCATTGAAAAGCGTCCAGAGAGAAATGCCATCTATTATACGATTGTGTTACCTGACCATCTGATGCGTTATTTTATGTTGAAAGGCTCTGTATGTGTAGATGGAACGAGTCTCACTATTTTTGAAGTGACCGAAAGTACAATTACTGTTTCATTGATTCCTCATACAGCAGAACACACGATCTTAGGGTCGAAAGGAACGGGTGACATCGTGAATATCGAATGCGACATGCTCGCAAAGTATGTACACAATATGTTGTCGCCGAAAGAAGAAACTACACAAAAGTCAAAGCTGTCTCTTGATTTCTTACAAGAGCACGGATTTTAGGAGGAGAGTTCATGTTTCACTCCATAGAAGAAGCAGTGGCAGATCTTAAAGAAGGAAAAATTGTGATCGTAGTAGATGACGAAGATCGTGAAAACGAGGGTGACTTTGTAGCACTCGCAGAAGGTATAACTCCTGAAACCATTAATTTTATGGTGACACATGGCAGAGGTTTAGTGTGTACACCGATCTCAGAAGAAATTGCGTTAAAGCTTGATCTTTCACCGATGGTAGTAGCCAACACAGATTCGCATGGCACGGCTTTTACGATAAGCGTCGATCATATTTCAACAACAACAGGTATTTCGGCTCAAGAGAGAGCGTCTACAGTACGTGAGCTTGTGAATGCAGATTCCCTACCTTCTGATTTCAAACGACCTGGTCATATTTTTCCGTTGATCGGAAAAAACGGTGGTGTGTTGCGAAGAGCAGGCCATACGGAAGCAGCCATCGATCTTGCACAAATGGCAGGCAGCAAATCGGCTGGTGTTATCTGTGAAATTATGAAAGAAGACGGAACGATGGCTCGTGTTCCTGAACTAGTCGAGCTTGCGAAACAACATAATATGAAGCTGATCACGATCAAAGACCTCATTACGTACCGAAACAAAACTGAGCAGATGGTAAAGCGTGAAGTAGAGATTAATCTGCCTACAGAGTTTGGAGATTTTAAAGCGATCGGTTTTTCGAATGTATTAGATGAGAAAGAACATGTTGCACTCGTTAAAGGTGAGGTTGCAACCGGAGAACCAGTTTTAGTCCGCGTTCATTCGGAGTGCTTAACAGGTGATGTATTTGGTTCAGCTCGTTGTGATTGTGGTTCACAGCTTCACGCAGCTCTTTCACAGATAGAAAAAGAAGGCCGTGGCGTTTTGCTGTACATGAGACAAGAAGGACGCGGCATCGGACTCATCAATAAGATGAAAGCTTATAAACTTCAAGAAGAGGGTCTTGATACGGTTGAGGCAAATGAGCAGCTCGGGTTCGCGCCAGATCTGCGTGATTATGGCATAGGAGCTCAAATTTTAAAGGACCTTGGTATCAGTAAGATGAAACTGCTGACGAACAATCCAAGAAAGATTGCTGGCTTAAAAGGGTATGACTTAGAAGTGACCGATCGTGTGGCGCTTCAGATGCCTCATAACAAGAACAACGAAGATTATCTAAAAACAAAAAAGAGCAAATTGGGGCATATGCTTCATTTTTAAATCAGGAGGAATAGTCATGGCAAAATTATTTGAAGGACATTTAGTTGGTACAGGATTAAAAGTAGGTATCGTAGCAGGACGTTTTAATGACTTTATTTCAGATAAATTAGTTTCAGGTGCACAAGATGCATTCAAGAGACATGGTATTTCTGAAGATGATGTAGATATCGCTTGGGTACCTGGAGCGTTTGAGATACCGCTGATCGCTAAAAAGATGGCAGATAGCGGTAACTATGATGCTGTGATTACGTTAGGAGCAGTTATCCGCGGATCCACTCCGCACTTTGATTACGTATGTAATGAGGCAGCGAAAGGAGTCGCTCAAGCATCCATGACGAGCGGTGTTCCTGTAATCTTTGGCGTCTTGACAGTGGATTCAATTGAACAAGCGATTGAGCGTGCAGGAACGAAAGCAGGAAACAAAGGCTGGGAAGCTGCTGTGTCAGCTATTGAAATGGCAAACTTAACGCGTCAGTTAGGATAAATTGTATGTGTGTGAAAGCCCGTCACTTTTTTAGTGACGGGTTTTTGTATGTTTTATAAACCGATGATTTGCGAGTTTGTCGAGGGGTGTCGACTCGTGGATAACTTTTGGATTGAGAGCATGAACTCGTGGATTAAGTGTGAAAACTCGTGGATTGAGAGCAAAAACTCGTGGATTGAAAGTGAAAACTTCTGGATTGAAAGTAAATAATGATAGGTACATACGAAAACGCTGTAGATTGAAGCGGCAACCTCACTTCAAGCACTCTTCTAAAGCAAAAATTAATAGCGTTTTAAATAATTTTAAGCATATCCAAAAGCAATTGACATAGTTATTAGAATAGTGTTAAGATTACCAAAGTTACAAACTACAAAATTATGGAAAGGATGGTTGTGTCATGGTGAAAGAAATGATTGTTACTCAAATTGCGGTCACTGTTGTAATCAACGATGACTCTACAATTTCATACCATGGCCTGCCGGAAGAGATGTATTAGGATTATCAATCTATATATCTGCCTTTTCTACATACATGTTTGTACGCAGGTCACCCCAGTCGTGACGTGTGTTTTTTTGTGATTTTAAGCATACCGAGTTCGAATGGTATGCTTTTTTATTTTCGTTTGCACAGAAGAGTCAATCTTCTTTTTGCAATAGATTCACGAAACAATAGGAGGAGAAAAAATGAAAAGAAAATCATTTAATGTGTGGCTAGAACGCAAGGATCATACACTTTTTGGGTAGCTTCGTTAAACAACTGTTTAAGAGGATGGTAGATCGAGAGGAGAGACATTATGTTTTCAGTTTTAGGAAAATTAGCTTGGTTTTTTAAGAAACATTGGATACGTTACACGGTTGCGGTAGTGCTGCTGACTGGTGTTGGGATCATTGAGATCATCCCACCGAAACTCATCGGTAATATTATTGACTCCATTCATATGGGCACGATCACAAAAGAAGACATGATGCGGACTCTTGGAATCTTTGTAGCTGTCCTAATTTCGATGTACATTACGATGTACATCTGGATGTATCAGCTTTTTGGAGGCGCTTTTATTATCGAGCGTTCGATGCGATCAAGTTTTATGCGTCACTTATTAAAGATGACTCCTACATTTTTTGAGAAAAATCGAACAGGAGATCTGATGGCACGTGCTACAAACGATTTAAAAGCAATCTCTATGACTGCAGGATTCGGAATTTTAACACTTGTAGATTCGAGTTTGTTCATGTTAACGATCCTGTTTGTGATGGGATTCATGATCAGTTGGAAATTGACGTTTGCAGCGCTTATTCCACTGCCGATCATCGCGTTTATTATTAAAAAATACGGAAAAAAAGTACATCAGCGTTTTACCGTTGCCCAAGATGCCTTTGGAGAAATGAACGATTCAGTTCTTGAAAGCATTCAAGGAGTACGTGTTATTCGTGCTTATGTTCAGGAAGAAGAAGATGTAGCACGCTTCAATAAGGTAACAGAAGATGTATTTGAAAAGAACTTGGCTGTATCGAGAATTGACGCCTTGTTCGAGCCAACGATAAAAGTATTAGTAGGAATGAGTTATTTGATCGGTTTAGGATATGGAGCATACATGGTCTTTCATAAGACGATCACACTTGGTGAGCTTGTTACGTTCAACGTGTACTTGGGCATGCTGATCTGGCCGATGATCGCGATCGGTGAGCTCATTAATATTATGGAACGTGGAAGTGCATCACTTGATCGTGTTAATGAAACGCTTAGCTATGAACCTGATGTAAAAAACGCAGAAGACCTTGTCCCATTAAAAGATCCAGGAACAATAGCATTTGAAGATGTGACTTTCCGTTATCCTTCTTCTGAAACAGATAACTTAAAAAACATCAACGTTAAGGTGGAAAAGGGAGCAACGCTTGGGATCGTTGGCCGAACAGGAAGCGGAAAAACAACACTTCTTAAACAGCTTTTAAGAGAGTATCCAGCTGGAAAAGGGAATATTTCGTTCTCTGGTGTGGGCATTGAAGATATCGCTTTAGAAGATCTACAAGGATGGATCGGATACGTACCGCAGGATGCTATTCTTTTCTCCAAAACGGTGGAGGAAAATATCCTGTTTGGGAATAGCACGGCAGGTGTTGATAAATTGAATCATGTTATGGAGATGGCGTCCTTTAGAAAAGATGTTCAGCACCTTCCTGAAGGATTGAACACGCTCGTAGGTGAAAAAGGTGTGGCGTTATCAGGAGGACAGAAGCAGCGTGTGTCTATTGCACGAGCATTATGTGTGGATCCAGAAATTTTGATATTAGATGATGCGCTTTCTGCTGTTGATGCGAAGACGGAGACTTCAATCATCGGTAACATCCGTAAAGAACGCGCTGGGAAAACAACTTTTATAACAACACACCGACTGTCTGCAGTTGAACACGCAGACTGGATCATCGTTATTGATGACGGAGCGATCGTTGATGAAGGCAGACATGAGGATTTAATAGCTAGAGATGGCTGGTATAAAGAACAGCACGAACGTC
Organism: Fictibacillus sp. 5RED26; assembly: GCF_015903895.1. Taxonomy (NCBI): domain Bacteria; kingdom Bacillati; phylum Bacillota; class Bacilli; order Caryophanales; family Fictibacillaceae; genus Fictibacillus; species Fictibacillus sp. 5RED26. The sequence continues at coordinate 80,797 of NZ_JACZDU010000001.1, forward strand.
AGCAGATCGAACAAAACTTAAATGATAATAAGGCGGTGTAGCCATGAACGTTGGAAAACGCCTGTTTCAATACGCACTTCACTATAAAAAGAACTTTATTCTCGGGCTTCTGATGCTGACCGTTGCCATTGGGGCGGAGCTGACCGGACCGTTTATCGCAAAGACGATGATCGATGACCATATTCTTGGGATCGAAAGGCCGTGGCATCAAGTAGATAATGAAGAAAAAGCAGCAGTGAAATACGATGGAAACTGGTATAAACGAAGTGATCATTTTGATCCAGGAGAAGATAAAGGAAAAGAAATACGAGTTATACAAGTGAAACGAGACTATTTTGTTGTACCAAACAAAATATCTTTTGATGGGGAACGAAAAGCGAGTAACGGAGAAGTGACGATTTCTTTTAAAGGAAAATCAGAAACCTATTCGGCAGATAAACTCAGTACGAGTGAAACATTTGCTTTTTATAAGCCAGAAATAGCGGGAATCATGAAACTGACTATGATTTACTTGGGCCTTCTCGTTTTTGCATCATTCTTTCAGTATGGTCAGCGCTATATGCTGCAGCGCTCGTCAAATCTGGTTATCAAGAAGATTCGTCAAGATGTATTCGCCCACGTTCAGCGTGTAGCGATCACATATTTTGATAATCAGCCTGCTGGGAAAATCGTTTCTCGTATTACGAATGATACGGAAGCGATCAAGGAATTATTCATTAACGTACTAGCTAACTTTTTTACAGGAATCATCTATCTGACGGGAATTTTCATCGCGTTGTTCTTGCTTGATCCTAAGCTTGCAACGATCTGTTTGATTCTTGTACCGATCCTCGTCGTTTGGATCATCGTATACAGGAAATTCGCGTCTAAATACAATCATAGAATTCGTTCTACGCTTAGTGATATTAACGGAATGATAAACGAATCGATCAACGGTATGACAATCATTCAAGCATTTAAGCGCCAAAAAGAGACTTCTGAAGAATTTGAAAAGATGAATAAAGAATACTTCACCTTTCAAAACAAGCTGTTAAGTCTTAACGCGATGACGGGACATAACCTTGTGTTGTTATTAAAGAACCTTGCGTTTATGGCATTCATCTGGCATTTTGCAGGTCAGGCACTCGGTGTAGGTTCTGTTATTTCGATCGGTGTGCTATACGCCTTTGTTGATTATTTAAACCGTATGTTCCATCCGGTAACAGGTATGGTTAATCAGCTTGCACAGCTTGAGCAGGCACTAGTATCTGCAGAGCGAGTATTCGTTCTGATGGATGAGCCAGGACAGAAAGTGACGGAGACAGAGATTGAACGTTACAAAGGAAATGTTGAGTTTCAAGATGTTACGTTCAGTTATGTAGAAGGGGAACCAGTCCTTAAAAATATAGCTTTCGAAGCAAACCAAGGTGAGACGGTGGCACTTGTCGGTCACACTGGTTCTGGTAAAAGCTCTATCATGAATCTATTATTCCGATTCTATGACATCAAACAGGGAAAAATCATGATCGATGGCCAAGACATTATGAAGCTATCTAAACAGGAGCTTCGACAGCATATGGGTATCGTCTTGCAAGATCCTTTCTTGTTCACAGGAACGATTGCATCCAACGTGAGCTTGGATAATCCTGAGATCACGCGGGAACAAGTTGAAAAGGCACTCACCGATGTAGGCGCGATGCCATTTATCAACAACTTGCCTAAAGGATTAGATGAGCCGGTTATTGAAAAAGGAAGTACCCTTTCATCCGGTCAGAGACAATTAATCTCTTTTGCAAGAGCGCTAGCTTACAATCCAGCTATCTTAATACTTGATGAAGCAACGGCAAGTATTGATACAGAAACAGAAGCTGTGATTCAAGAGGCACTAGATGTCCTGAAGAGAGGAAGGACCACTTTCATTATTGCTCATAGACTTTCTACGATTAAGAGTGCGGATCAAATTCTCGTTCTCGACCGTGGTGTGATCGTAGAACGTGGCAGTCATGAAGACCTGATGAAAGAAAAGGGACGATACTTCCAGATGTACCAGCTTCAACAAGGAAAAACGGAAACAAGAGCAGTAAGTTAAACGCTAAAAGGAGCCTAATGGGCTCCTTTTTTTTTTGATATTTTTAAGAAGGCTGCTTATCATCCTTCTTCTTTATTTTTTTCATCCATCTCATCGTTTTGTTCGCCATCGTCTACACCGTTGTCTTGGTCAACGCCGTCACCGCAAGCAGTTAATCCACCTAACGTTAACATTGCTGCCAATGTTCCGGCTGCCCATTTCTTTTTCCACATGTGAATCACTCCTCTTTTCATTTTTTTTAAAAATATTTTTGTTTAGTAAAAGATTCCCGTAAAGAAGTCGATAAAACATATGAATCAATAAAATGAGCGTATAGTCGCATGTAATTGCATGATAATGGATGAAATGTAACTGATGATCAAGAAAGAAGGAAGTCGAAATGGCATCTATTTTAAGCATCTTAACAAAAAAGAAAAGTAAAGCAGAAGTGCTTGATCCAACTGAGAATTTTAAAGAAGACGTGAAAATTTTAGTATCTCCTAACAGTGAATGGCAAAAGCAATTGAATATGATTTCATTAACAGTTGAAGATTTACGGATTATTCGCTCGATCAAACCGTTGCTCTCTGAGAATATAGAAGAGATCGTGAACCAATTTTATAAAAACATTGAACATGTTCCTGGCTTGATGGAAATTATTCAAAAACACAGTTCAGTTAATAAGCTTCAAGTGACGTTGATCAAACATATACAAGAAATGTTTAATGGGGTTATTGATACAGCATACATAGAGCAAAGAAAAGTGATTGCTCGCATCCATTTTAAAATCGGTTTGCAGCCGAAATGGTATATCTGTTCTTTTCAGGACATGCTGCTTTCCTTTTTGTCTATTTTGGACAAACATATTCAAGATAAAAATGAGTATCAGCTTGCCGTTAAAGCAGTAACGAAGATTTTGAATTTTGAGCAGCAGATTGTCTTAGAAGCATTTGAACTAGAGCAAGTAAAACAGAGAGAACAGCATGAAGAGCAAAAAAAGCAGATTGCGGTTTCAGTTGGGGATTCTGTGGAAGAACTAGCGAGTATCTCAGAAGAGACGAGTGCAGCTCTAGAAGAGTTAACATCAAAAGCGGATGAAGTGGTTGTTTTTGCAAAGAACACAGCAGAATCAGCTGTAGAGGTATCCAATAATTCGTTAGCAGGTAAGAATAAACTAGACGATCATCAGCAAATGATACTGAAAGTAAAAGACCAATCAAAGCAGATTACAGCTGAATTGATCAATTTGGAACAAGCAACAGTAAAAATTAACGATGTTGTCGATATCGTAACAGCGATTGCGGAACAGACGAACCTTCTATCCCTTAACGCAGCGATAGAAGCAGCTAGAGCGGGGGAAGCTGGAAAAGGATTCTCTGTCGTAGCTCATGAAGTTAGAAAGTTAGCAGACCAAACAAAGACTTCTGTTTCAGGTGTTTCAGAACTTGTAAAAAATACACATAAACGCATAGAAGCTGTAACTACATCCGTTGAAAGTATTCACCAATATATAAACGATAGTGTAAGTGAAGCTACCGAAATATCAGATTTCTTTGTAGCGATTCTCTCCAAGATGGATGAGAGTACAGATCGAAGCGGAAAGCTAGAAAAAGAAGTAGAAGTGATGGCTGAAGTTATAGAAGAACTTAGTCATGCTGTTGGTCAGATCGCGGTCTCAGCAGATTCGTTAACAGACGTTACAAAAAGTATGCAACAAGAATAAAGAAGGGATCCCTCGGGATCCCTTCTTTATTTATTGATAACATATTGTCCTCTATTGGTTTCGAATGAGACGATGTTATCGTCGGTTCGAATATCATTAATTCCATCGATCGGTATTTCATACGTAATTGTCGGCAGCTCTACTTGTGAACCTTCTTCAGCTGCATAAGCTGTACCGTGTAAAAACAATATGTGGTCACCTAAATAGTCGTCATGTGCGTCTCTTTGTTCAAAGGTTACTTTATCTAGTGAGATTCTGATTTGATCTAGATCTCCTGCTTCTTCTTTACGTATAGAAATCTGGTTACCAGCCCACCCATTTAGTACATCTTTTAGTTCGATAATTTTAGTATCTGACATTGTTTTCACCTCATTATTCAATTTTCCCGTAATCCACAAACTTAAACCGAAGAATAATGAGTAATAAGATATAAAAAATTATGAAAGAGAATTGTTAGCTGACGAACGCTGTAGTAGGAATGCTGTAGTGTGTATCTGCAGGACATTGTGGAATGAAATGTCCATAAGAGGAGGACAGTGGCACTCATTACGAGGTAATCTCTTTTAATTACGTGGTAAACCGATTTTTATACGAGGTAATCCTAGATAATTCCGTAGATAAAATTATTTATCCGATATTCGACAAACACCTTCCAGCATTAAACGAAAAAAAACTCATAAAAAGCTTTTTCAGCTTTTTATGAGTCATTCAGCATTTAAGGTTTCAGCTCAACGATCTTATGAGCTCCCCAAGGTGCAACACTTATAATTACATCCATGTCTTTTGCTTGTTGTTCAAGTTCTTTTCCCGTGTTCTCCTGCACATAATAGCGTTCGAATCCGTAGGTAAGCTGAATATTATCAATTGAACCTGCTCCCCAGACTTTTTCAGCTTTTGCAGTTAACACAACCTGATCACCCGTTACATCTGGCTTTTCTGAATAAACATTCTTAACCACATAATAACCATCTTTGTTTGCCTGTAGAACTACATAAGCTTTTTGCTCACCCCGATCGAGTTTTGCTGCATCTCCTTTATAGCTTTTGAGGGGAGCTGTGCTGATATCATAACGAAGTGTCACATAGTCACCATACAAAAGATCTCGAGGATCGACGGGAACAGTCTTAATCTTAATCTCTTTTCCAAAATAATCGATGCTGTAATAGCTTCCTGCGATAAAGATTAAAAATAAAACTTGCAGAACGGCAGCGATCATCCAACCTCTTTTTTTAATCATGATGCGGACCTCCGTTCTTTAAGATCTGCTTTTTCTTACGTTGAAGAAACGCATTTAGTATGAACAAAAGAACTCCGCCAAATAAGAAGAATATCGACTTTGGCATAAAGGACCACGCCAGGTTGAAGTATCCCATTAAGCATACGAGTAAAAACAGTACGATTCCAAAATTGATTTGCGAACGACTTTCGTTACGATAGCCTTCTGCAAGCTTGAATCCTGAAAATACGAACATGATGATCAAATAAAGGATGCCAACTATTAATGGATCCGTCACTTTGACCAAGTAAAAGAACGGTAGGAAAATTAATAGTTCCCAAGCATGCAAATATAAATTCTCCTGACGTTTTCCGATGATTGATAAAGCGAATAGGATGATCAATACAGGAATGTACACATAAGAATGAGGCAGCTCGAAATCAGAAGAAAATTCATTTGTAAGCAAGAAATATAATCCGTAAGCAAAACCAAAGCCAATGAGTGTTCCTAGGCGATTAAACGGTTGTTTAAATACGTCCTTATCAACCCATAGTCCGCTTGTGAATAAGGCGAATCCAAATAAGAAAAACCAGAGTAGATTAATATCTTTAACCATAATAAACATTAGGACTTGAATACTGAATCCAATCGTAAGTATCCAAGACTTTTGAATGGTTGGATATAAGAAAACAAAGCCTCCAACAGCTAATGTAAAAAGAATAAATAAAAGATAACTAAAGCTTTGGAATTCATTTATACTGTAAAGCTGTCCTCCGACTGTTAATAGTCCAAGAAGGAAGAAATAGAGCTTGTTACGATCCCTGAATAAATAAAAAACGGCAGGCAGGCTCCAAAAAACGAATAATCGAGCATCGACAGCATTCAAGTGAAAAGTCTGACCTAAAAGAATGATGCTTGCTCCAAATGTAATGATCCCAAGAAGGTTAAGAGAAGTACCTAATGAATGATGGCCAGCTTTTAAATACCTTTCACCAGAAAAATAAAATCCGAGCATAAACACGATAAGTAAGGTTAGTCTGGCAATTGGTGAGATTTCTCCCCAATTTGAAGCGATGAAAGATAAGATTCCGATGCCGATTAATATACTGGCTAAAATAGGTAATATACCAGTAACTTTTCGCTTGTCTTCGGAATCAGGGTATCTTGCAGTGATTAAATCCAACTGATCTTCAGTGATGATGTTGTCAGCGATCCATTTTTGACCTTCTTTTCTTATCCATTGTTTGTTCATGTTTACCACCTCAATTCATGTATATGTAAAGTCCTTTTAAAACAGGACGAAACACCAATATTCTCTTTTAGTGTAATATTACACAACGAAAATGATGTTATCAAGCAATAAATTGAAAAGAGTATACGAATTCTTATGTGTAGATGAGGTGCATAAAAAAGAACAGCTATCATAAGCTGTTCTCAAATTATTACATTTATTTTTTGTCTTGTACATAATGCACGATTTTTAAAACGGTCTTTCGAGGCAAGAATCGAACGATGTTAGCTAATGCTTTATTTTTAAATCCTGGAATCGACAATGAATCTTTAGACATCAATGCTTTATAGCCCGACCGCGCAACGTCGCTCGCATTCATCGCACCAGATTGAAACAAGCGAGATGATTCAAGGCTTGCACGTTTTTCGAAGTTTGTAGCTGTAGCACCAGGACAAAGAGCTGTAACGCTAACATCGGTATGACGTAATTCATAATTGATGGCTTCTGAGAAGGAAAGTACATAAGCCTTTGTTGCGTAATAGACAGCCATTAATGGTCCAGGTTGAAAAGCTGCAGTCGAGGCAACATTTAAGATTTTACCTCGATTACGCTTAATCATTCCGGGAAGAAGCTGTTTTGTCAGTGTTGTAAGAGCCGTTATGTTTACTTGTATCATATCTTTTTCATCTTTCCATGATGTCTCGTTAAATGGTCCGTAAGCAGCGAATCCTGCATTGTTGATGAGAACATCAACCTCAATACCTTTTGCAATGATCTCTGCTGTCAGTTCTTCTGCAGCGTCTGTTAGGCTTAAATCTTTTGCAATTACCGTTACTGAAATACCGTATTTTTTAGACATCTGTTCAGCAATCTCATTAAGCTTTGACTCATTTCTAGCTGTAAGCACTAAATGATAACCGTCCTTCGCAAAGAGATCGGCAAATTCAAGACCAATGCCGCTTGAGGCTCCTGTAATGAGTGCAATTTTATTATTTATCATAAGAAACATCCTTTCTTATATCGTGTTTATATGTTTAAGAATATCAACATGATAACATATCTTTTAAAATAAATAAACATGAACTCATCAAAAAAGGTATGATGAAAGAAATATGAAAATTTTGACAAAGGAGGTGCGCTTAAATGAAAAATGTAATGATTGCAAAACATCCTGCAACAGGCGAAACCATTGATCAGTGGTTAGAAACGGGAGAAAATCACATTCCTGAAATGTATGAGAAAGCTTCTGCTGCTTTCCAATATTGGTCCACCCGTTCGTTAGAAACTCGATTAACGTTTATAAAAAAGATAAAGCAGCATCTATTAGATAACATGGATGAGATCGTAGATGAAATTTGTGCTGCGACTGGAAAAGTGAAGACAGAAGCTTTAACAGCAGATCTTATGCCAGTAATTGATATCATCGCGCATTATGAAAAGCGCGCACCAAGAATTTTAGAGAGGAATAAGGTTTCCACACCGATTCTTTTTTTAGGTAAATCTTCATATGTAGATTATTTTCCTCTTGGAACAGTACTAGTCATCTCACCATGGAACTATCCTTTTCAACTATCGATGACACCTGTAATCTCGGCACTGATCGCAGGGAATTCTGTTATTGTAAAACCTTCTGAGGTCACACCTACGATTGGGTTGTTGATTGAAAAAATTGCGAGAGAAGTGAATCTGCCGAAAAATGTTCTTCAAGTTGCGCATGGCGGAAAAGAATTGGGACAAGCTTTGGTTTCTGGAACGCCAGATGGCATTTTCTTCACAGGATCTGTTGAGACAGGACGGAATATTGGTATTGAAGCAAGCAAGAGCTTTATTCCTTATACCCTTGAGCTTGGCGGAAAAGATCCAATGATTGTATTTGAAGATGCTCACATGATAAGAGCAGTGAACGGTGCAGTTTGGGGAGCATTTACGAATGCAGGACAAGTTTGCATGTCGATTGAAAGAGTGTATGTGCAGCATGCCATTCATGGAGAATTTATCGACCGGCTTGTAGAAGAAACGAAGAAACTGAAGCTTGGTGAAGATATTGGCTCTTTAACTTTTCCTCATCAAAAAGAGATCATAAAAAATCATGTGAAGGATGCATTAGAGAAAGGAGCTCTTCTGCTTACTGGCAAAGACCCAGATCAGTGGGGAGAAAGCATGTATTTGGAACCAATGATCTTAACGAATGTTACGGAAGATATGAAAATCGTTAAAGAAGAAACGTTTGGACCAGTACTGCCTGTGATATCCTTCTCAACAGAGGAAGAAGCGATCGAAAAAGCGAACAGCACTGAGTTTGGTTTGAACGCAAGTGTATGGACAAAGGATGCTAAAAAAGCGAACCGTGTGACATCAAAGCTTGTAACAGGCAGTGCGGTGATTAATGATGTACTCGTTTCAGTAGCAAATCCGCATCTTCCATTTGGTGGAGTAAAAAACAGCGGGATAGGCAGGTATCATGGAGACGAAGGCTTGTTTACTTTTACCCGTCAGATGTCAGTGATGAAAGATGCGGGAATCAAAAAACGAGAGATAAATTGGTACCCATATGAAAAGAAGTACTCAAGAATAAGAACATTGATCAAAGCCTATTTCTCAAACAGTAAACAAAGGGTGGAATTGATGCGTTCAAGCATTAAACAACTTCGGAAAAAATAGGGGTTATTTTTGTTTTGCAAGTTGCTTTTGAATGCAGTTTTACAGATGCTCGCTTTCCATCTTTTCTTTACAGTTTATTCAAAACAAAAAAGCGATTCAGCAATAACAACCATGCTGAATCGCTTTTTTTATTAGCCTTTCACATTAGTTACTTTGAATGTTTTTTCTCACTTCTGCATTGTTGATTGGAGCGGAAGGTTGCCGACTCCTATGGGACGAGCGGTCAGGTGAGACCCTTAAGGGCGCGGAGTGGCAAGGGGCTCACCGGTCGCCCCATGGAAAGCGTGCAACCTGTAGCGGAAATCAACTACTATCAAGTACAACAGTGAATAAAAATAAAAAATCTAAAGAATACATTCCTCTTCAATAATGTGAATGAGCTGTTTGAGCTGAACTACGGTCTGATCAAGAGTTAAGAAATAAAAAATCTCTTTCCCTTTTTTCTCAGTCCCCACAATTCCAGCTTCTCGTAATATTTTTAAGTGATGGGAGACGGTTGGCCGTGACATAGGAGATTGACTGGCAATATCCGTTACATTCATTTTATCTGTTTCCGCTAAAAGCAGTACAAGGTCTTGTCTGACAGGATCACCTAATGCTTGAAACAAAGGAATTGTTTTTCTGAACATCTCTACTGCATATTCATTTGACATATTATTTCACCAACTTTTTCATAATCATCACATGATTTCATCTTACTATAATTCAGTATAAACCAACTAGACAACCTTTTTGAATATCTTACCGATTTGTAGTGGGAACAACGCTATAAATTGCCAATGACTAGAGCGAATATAGAACTCGGTGAGATACACAATAAGTGCAAGGGGGTGAAACACATGGCAAGAAGAAACAAATTGGTTGTCCCAGGAGCACAGCAAGCAATTGATCAAATGAAATATGAGATCGCATCTGAGTTCGGTGTTACACTTGGCCCAGATACAACTGCTCGTGCGAATGGCTCGGTTGGTGGGGAAATGACTAAACGTTTAGTCGCAATGGGTCAGCAACAGTTAAGTGGCGGTAATCGCTAACTTAGCTCGTAGTTGATACAAAGGGGGTGGAGGAATCCACTCCCTTTTTTAAATCATACAGGAGTTGATAGTGATGGCGATGTGTCCAATATGCAATAACTTTCACACCATAAACGTTCGCTGTCCAGAATGCGGAAGAGCGGTTCAAGATCAGGGAAGAGTGAGTGACTATTTCGATGATTACAGTCCCTATATGGAAGTAGATGAACTGAAGCTTGAAGATGGTTATCCGAATAATTTCAAAGAGAGCCAATGCCCACACGTGTTTTACTGTGATGCTTGTCATCAAGAAGTTCTTTTTTTTATTGGTGAGTGGGAATAGAAAAAACCTTCATATCTTATAAAGACATGAAGGATTATTGGCTAATTTTAATTCTTCTTTCAAGTAATACTCGAAGGCCGTCCAGAAGGGAAGTTAAAATCCAATAGATGACTGCAGCCTCAAGTAGAACGGGCAGTACGATTAGTTGTGACGCACTGATCTGATCTGCCATCAAGGTTAGCTCTGGTACGGTAATTACAGAGGCTAACGAAGAGGCCTTAACAATATCAATCAATGAATTCCAAACGGATGGAATAGAAATTCTCCATGCTTGTGGGAGAATGACTTCTTTATACGTAAGGTATTTGTTCATTCCAAGTGAAAAAGCGGCTTCCCATTGCCCTTTTTCGATCGACTGAATAGCCCCACGATAGGATTCTGCAATATAGGCACTAAAATGAAGTATGAGTCCAGCGAGCGCTGCCTGCCATCCTTCGGGTACATAAATAAACGTGAAACCGTTATAAAGAATTAATAATTGAATTAATAATGGCGTTCCTCTGAAGAAAGAAATATACCCCTTAGCAATCCCTGACAAGAATTTATTCGATGACATCCTGCATAAAGCAACGACCAATCCGAAAATGAGCGCTCCGAAAATCGAAACAAGACTTATGACGATAGTAAAAACAGCTCCCTCCAGTAAATAGGGGAGGGAGTTGATCAGAATTTCAGATAAGTTATTCACTTACGTTTTCTCCAAAATATTTTTCGGAGAGCTTTTTCAGTGTACCGTCATTCTTCATTTCTTCAAGCGCTTTGTTTACGTCTTTAATTAAATCTTTGTCATCTTTTCGGAATGCAAATGCCATTTCGTTTTCGTTAAAAGGCTCACCAACAGCTTTAACGTTATAATCTGTTTTCTTTAATTCTGTCAGGATAAAAAGCTGATCATTCATCGCAGCATCTACGCGATTAACATCAAGATCTGTTAATACTTGAGCAGCACCTTTATAGAACTTTGTTTTTGCGCCAGCTTTTTCAGCTTCAGCAGCATAGTTACTCCCTTGAGTCGTCCCTACTACTTTGCCCTTTAGATCTTCAATCCCTTTAATGTCTTTGTTGTCTTTGTTGACGATAACTTGTCCGCCAGAAACGGTATAAGGAGTAGAGAAATCATATTTAGCTTTTCTTTCATCTGTAATCGTTACTTGGTTCGCTACAAGATCAAATCGTTTGGAGTCTAGCGAAGTAAACATGTTCTTCCATTCTGTTGCTACAAACTTTGGCTCCATCTCAAGGCGTTTAGCTACTTCCTTAGCTACTTCAACGTCATAGCCTGTGATTTCATTTGTCTTTTTATCACGATATGAGAAAGGTGGATATGTAGCTTCCGTACCAATCGTAAGTACTTTTTTATCTGAACCTGAACCTGATTTTGACTCGTCTGAATTTCCGCATGCTGACAAAAGAATGACAGAAAGGGCGAGAGCTGACAGGAATTTAAATGTGTTTTTCAATTGAAGTCCTCCTCGTCAGGGTAATCCCGACAATTTTTATAGAATTTATTGTATAAACGAACGACGATTTCGTCAATCATTTAACATTTTCCCCGATAAAGAAAAAAATAACAGCGGATTTTTTTGTGAGTACACATTATCACATAAAAAGAAGACATGATCACATAAAAAGGAGGCATGATCACATAAAAAGAAGACATGATCACATAAAAAGGAGGCATGATCACATAAAAAGAAGACATGATCACATAATTTTAGTGGACGATCATATAAAAATTAAGTGCTATCATATAAAAGTATAGTTGCATCACATGAAATTCCATATTTTAATGCTAGGTAGTCAAAAAAATGGACAACAAAAAGCTCTGCTTAATCAAGCAGAGCTTTTTGCAAACATATGAATTAACGAATACGTAGTTCTGTTTCTTTATCAAAGAAATGTGATTTGTTCATATCAAACGCTAAGGAGATGTTCTGACCGTTGCGAATGTCTGTACGAGAATCTACACGTGCGATAAAATCTTGACCGCTAACTGTAGAGTATAAGAATGTTTCAGCACCCATAAGTTCAGCAACGTCGATCTTCGCTTCAATCTTCGTGTTTGAAGAAGACTCTAGGAATACAGGCTCGTCATGAATATCTTCAGGACGAATACCTAGAACAACATCTTTGTTGTTGTAGCCTTTTTCTTGAAGAATCTTCATTTTTCCACCAGGAACAGCAATCTTCGTGTCACCCACTTTGAAGAATCCGTCTTCAAGGGTACCGTTCAAGAAGTTCATAGCAGGGCTACCGATAAATCCGCCAACGAAGATGTTCTCAGGCGTATCGTATACTTCTTTCGGAGATCCAACTTGCTGGATACGTCCGTCTTTCATAACAACGATACGTGTTGCCATTGTCATCGCTTCTGTTTGGTCATGCGTTACATAGATCGTAGTCGTTTGCAGGCGTTGGTGAAGCTTTGTAATCTCGGCACGCATCTGAACACGAAGTTTCGCATCAAGGTTTGATAAAGGCTCATCCATTAAGAATACTTTTGCATCACGAACGATTGCACGCCCTAGTGCAACACGTTGACGTTGTCCACCTGAAAGTGCTTTTGGTTTACGATCCAAGTATTGCTCAAGACCGAGAATACGTGCTGCTTCTTTAACACGCTTTTCAATTTCTTCTTTACTGAACTTTCTTAGTTTAAGTCCGAATGCCATGTTGTCATAAACGTTCATATGAGGATACAGGGCATAGTTTTGGAAAACCATCGCGATGTCACGATCTTTTGGAGCTACGTCGTTTACAACGCGCTCATCGATGATTAGATCACCTTCAGAAATTTCTTCTAAACCAGCGATCATACGAAGAGTTGTTGATTTACCGCAACCAGATGGTCCTACGAATACGATGAACTCTTTATCCGAAATATCAAGGTTGAAATCATGTACAGCTGTTACTTTGTTATCATATCGTTTAACGATGTTATTTAACTTAATTTCTGCCATTTTAATGAATCCCCTTCCGATGTAAACGTTTTCTTAATGTTTTAAGTTTACGCTTTCATGTCCTATATCGTAAATGGACGACTTGCCTAAAATAAAACAGCCTCTTTATGCAATGTGCACAAAAAGGCTGTTTGAGATTAACGTGGGTCTAATTTTCGAATGAGCAGGCTGCCCGTTGCAAAAATAATAAAAAAAGGAAGAAAGATAGCGATCATGCATATGGCTGCAAGGTGAGGGTTTTCTACACCATATTCAGCTATAAAACGCATGATGCCGTAGATGTTAAAAATAATCTCAAGGATCAAAAGGTTTGATAAAAGGATCCAAAAGATGGTCTTTGTTTGTCCAAAAAGAGAAGGAGCTGTATTTTTTAACATATAAACAATGATAAGATATATGCTTTTTAAACCCTTTCCTCTTGCGAATTCGATATAACTCTTATTTGATTCGTCTTCCATGCTTAAGATTAAGTATTTCGTTACATATAGAGTAGGAAGTATGGAAATCGTGAATATCGGCAAAAAGTATGCCTCTGTTTTGTATACATTTACGATGTTAAACATAAGTAACCCGGTCGTTTTATAAAACCAGATCACTGTCAGCTGTACTAAGATGATGATAAAGACATCCGGCAACGTTTCAATCGCAAGTATTATTTTTTTGATGATTAACCTGATGTGGTATGGAAAGATCATATATATAACAGCAAAACTAATCCCAACTAGGAGACTGGCTAAAAGCCCTCCCATAAAAAACGATAAAGATTGGGGATACACCTCTAAAAAGGCAGGCAAAAGCTGATAGTCACTCCCGTTAGAGTAATAGGTGGTTTGTGTAAGGTCCATGATCTGCTGAACTGTAAATTTTAATTGTTGCAAATACGCGTGTAGTTCAAACTGTATGCTATTTGTTAAAAAAGAATTGTTATCGAGTTGCCCAGTATCAATTAATCTAGTGTTATTCATTAGCACCGAATAGTCATAAATAAGGACAGGCAGTGAAGTGAAAAGGAGAATCCCTAAAATAGATAACAAAAAGAATGAAAGTAACTTTCCAGCCGTTTTGATCATGCGTTCAGCCTCCCTTTCTTCACTGGCAGAAATGAAGCTGATGGAAGGGTTTCTTCAGAGGTCGTTATCTTTTTCTTCTGCATTGTGGATGAATGATTCTCACTTTTAGTCATGCCGGAGACCATTAAATTTATAGCGATGGAACATAGAACAAAACAACATACGGGAGCGATTACGAGTATTGGAGCTCCATAATAAAAGTCCCAGTTCTGAACGATCAAACCACCCCATTCATGAGAATCTGAGAACGTTCTTTCATACGTTACCGGTGTGCCTGATACACCAGGAAGTGTGTACGTAATCTTTGAGAATCCACCAACGAAGATTTTTAAAAAAGCAAGATGGGCGAGTATAGCTAAGGTTTGGCCGGCTTGCTGAACGGTTAAGAGCAGAAGCTTAGGTGATAGACAGGGGAGGATATGCTTCATGAACACGTGAATCCTTCCACCTCCTAAAAGAGGTGCGTGTTGAATGAATTCTTCCCTCGATAAGATAGAGATTTCATTCGCAATTTGTACGGATAAGACGGGCACAGTCAACACGACGAGTACACAAGTAGTGATCATAAATTGTGTAAAGTCAGAATAGCTCCAGCTGAAAGCAATTAAAGCTGGTGCGATGAGCAGGTAAGCAAAAATGGACAGAGGTGCAAAATAAAAAATTTCTGAAATTCTATTGATTAGTTTCTTTATAAAGCTAGGAACCACGAGAAGAATAAATGATACTAAGATCGATAAAATCATTCTGCTTATCGTGATCAACACTACAAAACCAAGCGTGTATTTTGCTCCTTCAAGCAGGACGTAAACGTAATTGTTACCAAATTGATCTGAACCCAGTGGGTAATCTGCACTTCTTTCAAAAGGTGCTCGGTCAATCATTTTTCCTTTTTCATCATAAAGAATATTTGACGGAGTACTTTCTTCCTTCAAAAGTGAATAGGCAAAACTCCCACTAAGAAGTAAGACTAGAATCGTTAATCCGATTAAAAAAGAAGGTTGTTTAAAATACTTCATTAGAATTGAATCCCCCTGTTACTCACGTTATCTCTATTTTTTAGAAATAATTCGACATAAGGTGATTTATTCCTTTATTTGTAAATAGACATTTTCTCATCCCTGCTTGTTTTCCATAGGTGATGAATCTACGTTTGTAGGTATAAAAAAGCTGCTTCCGAAAATGGAAGCAGCTGTTACATATTTCTCTCTTTTTGCTCGATAAGAAGAATCGCTAAGTACACGGTGAGTGCGTTTTTAAGTTGTTTCACATCAATGCCTGTTTTGTCGTAAAACTTTTCCACACGATATTGAAGGCTGTTTCGGTGAATATATAATTGTTTCGCCGCTAACGAAACGTTGAGGTTGCATTCAACAAATACTTTGATGCTTTTTAAAGTTTCTTCGTCTTCTTCCTGCCATTCTTCTACTAATGCAGTTAATGTTTGATCGGCCATAGGACTAGCAGACTGAAGAAGGATATACGGCACGATATCAGCTACCGTATATACGGATTTCGGCATCAAAAGATTCCTCACATTTAAAAATTGTTGCTGTTCTCTGTCATAGGTTTCTTTTGCGCGATTCAGTTGACTGTTATAGCACCCTATATAAATAGAAATATCCATATAAAAGTCTGTTGAAAGCATATCTTTTAACGCTTCATAAGGTGTTTCACTAAATTCCTGTTTCGATGTTTCAATAATAACGCCACTCTTAAGATCCCTGTTCAGAAGGAGAACAGCATCTTCAGGAAAAAGTCCGTTTACCGCTTCAGAAAAAGAAGCATAATCGGTAATAGGCTGTTTGCTAAAAAAATGGACAAATCGGTAGAAACCTTCTTCAGTTGATAGTTCATCATCAAAAAGAAGCGATTTCCATTTTAACTGCTGTGAAGAAAAAATATTTGCCTGATTATCATTTTCATATATGTTAAACATCGATTGAAGTAATGTAAGTTCGGATTCAGAAACGGCAGATTTAGAAATCCCAAACGGCTCGCTATCATCAGTAAGGAACCAGTAAAAGCCTGTCTGCTGTGAGAGGTCTGTTGTGAATAAATTCTTATAGTGCTTCTTTAGCTTATCAAGCATCCATTTTCATATCCTTTCAACGAAAAGCTTGCTATTATTATAGCAATGTTAAGTGGTTAACTAAACTAACAGATTTCCAAGAGGAGGAGACACCATGAAAACGTGTCCTTGAGTAACTTCTTCAACGGTCGTGTACGACTGGGAAAATAAAGATATATGGACAAATATAAAAAATTGGGACAAGCACTATAAAACAAAAGGTTCGAAATCTCTAATTCTAACTTTTGATGATGGGCCATCTTCTGTTTTAGTTGAACTGCTGGATATTCTCAAAAAATATAATGTTAAAGCGTTGTTCTTTTGGCAGTCGAAGTTGCTGCATAAAAATCGTCCGCGGAAACGTGTGATAGAGGAAGGCCATATGATCGGTGGGCATTCATTGCGCCATCGTGTTTTAACGAGACTTTCTTATCGTGATCAGATGCATGATATTTCTACGAATTTGAAGCATCTAGAGGTTCTTACAGGTCAAGAAGTTAAATACTTTCGTCCGCCTTACGGACAGTTCAACGAAGATACATTGCATGTTCTTAAAGAGCTCTGCAAAGTTCCTTTCTTATGGGAAGTCGCAGGTCTTGACTGGGAACACAAACATGATCCCATACCCATTGTTCATAACATCTTGAATCATGCAGAGGATGGCTCTGTTATCTTGTTGCATGAATTAAAGCAAACCGTGAGAATACTAGACGAATTGATTTCTGAATTAAAACTAGAAGGCTATGAGTTCGTATTGCCTCCTAAATAGTTAACTATGGAGGGTTCTATATGAAGAGAAAAATTGTAGTTTCATTTAGCGGAGGCAAAGATTCAATTTTAGCTTTGTATCGATTGCAGCAGTCTGAGGAATGGGAGATCGATTCTTTACTAACAACGTTGACAGAGGACTATGAGCGGACAACCATGCATGGTGTTCGCAATGAACTCCTAGAAATGCAAGCACAATCACTTGGTTTACCGCTTCGAGTTGTTTGGATACCTAAAGATTGTCCGAATGATATGTACCAGCAAAGAATGAAAAAAGCCGTTGATGATATTAATACTGATGGTATACAGTACATCATGTTTGGCGATATTTTTTTAGAAGATGTAAAAAAGTACCGTGAAAAAATGTTAAACGGTACAGGGATTACACCTGTATTTCCAATATGGGGCGAGAGTACAGAGCATATTATAGATGAGTTCTTACGTAAGGGGTTTAAGACTGTGGTATGCTGCTCTGATACTTTAAAAATAGATGCCTCTTTTACTGGCCGGGTCATAGACGAGCAGTTTAAAAAGGACTATCCAAAGAAACATGACATTTGTGGCGAGAACGGAGAATTTCACACATTTGTTTTTGATGGACCGAACTTTTCCTATCCTATTACGTATACGTTAGGTGAGACTCGAATCGTAAAGGATATGATCAGTAAAGAAGACCGCTTTTATTATGTAGACATCCTTCCAAGTGTGTAGTCCAAATTGCTAGCACAATTCTAAATGACGTATACTAGGAAAATAGAATCTAGAGTAATGGAGATAAAAATATGAACGTATGGATTTCAATTTCAATCATGGCGATCGTCGGTGCGTTTATTGGAGGATTAACAAACTCCATTGCAATCCGAATGTTATTTCGACCGTTTAATACATTATATATTGGTAAGTATAGAGTTCCGTTTACACCGGGACTTATACCGAAGCGAAGAAAACAGCTCGCTGTTCAGCTTGGTGAGACTGTAACCAATCACCTCCTGACCGCAGAAGGTGTGCAGGCAAAAATTAACGATGCCGATTTTCGCAAAGAAATGACCGAGCTCGTTCAGGTTGAAGTAAAACGCTTTTTAAAGAGTGACATGACGATCAGTGAACTGCTTAAAAAGGATTTCGGAGTAGACGATGTTCAGAACAGAATCCAAACGACAACTGAAGCATGGCTGAGCACGCGTATGAAAAAAATGCTGCAGGAATCAAATGGCAAGGAAATGAAAGATATTTTACCAGAAAAGTTTGTTGCTAGAGGGGAAGAAAAGCTGCCAGAAGTCGTTGATTGGCTCTTAAACAAAGGCGTTCTTTATTTAGAGAGCGAAGACGGCCGAAAATCTCTGGCAAGTGGCATCGATGCATTTCTAATGGATAAAGGAATGCTCGTAAATATGGTGTCTATGTTCTTTGGCAATGTGAGCATCGCGGAAAAAGTACAACCGGAACTGATAAAGTTCATGAAACATGAAAATACACGTGATACGGTGTTGAATCTGCTTCAGGAAGAATATCGCAGCTTCATGGATAAAAGAATGGATGAAGCCCTTGGATTGCTGAACATGCCTGAAATGACGACAGGTTTAGCAAAAGAAATCACGGCTAGACTTCCAATCGAAGAGTATCTAAATACACCTGTTTCTTCGTTAGCTAGTTCGGTTGAAAAATGGATTGTAGATGATCTAACTCCAAAAGCAGTCGCTGCGGGACTTGATTTATTTGTAGCAAGATTAGAAATGTTGCTTGAGAAGATGCATCTTGCGAAAATCGTGGAAGAACAAGTTGAGACCTTTTCGCTAGAGCGTCTAGAGGAAATCATCATTTCGATCGCAAAAAGCGAACTTAAGATGATTACATGGCTAGGAGCTTTGTTAGGCGGAGTTATCGGTGTTTTTCAAGGTATCCTTGTACTATTTTTGTAGAGTCTGTTATAGTGGGTACCGTAGTTAATCAATAGGAGGTATTTTACCAATGTCAAACGTATACGATGTTGCTTACGACTTAGAAAAAGCACTACGCAATAGTGAGGACTTTACAGCTTTAAAACAAAGCTATGATGAAGTAAATAACAATCCGGAAACGAAAGAACTTTTCGGTAAATTCCGTGATATTCAAGTAAATCTTCAACAAAAACAAATGAACGGCCAGGAAGTGACTCCTGAAGAGATTGAAGAAGCTCAAAAGCTTTTTGCTGATGTACAACAGAACGAAACAATCTCAAAGCTTATGGCTGCAGAGCAACGCATGAGCATGATCATCAATGATCTAAATAAAGTGATCACAAAGCCACTGGAAGAACTTTACGGACCAATGGTTGAAGAAGACGGACAACAGCAATAATAATGTACTGATTTAACCCTCTGTTACTTTTGTAGCAGGGGGTTTTCTTTTTGCATTGTATTTCTTAGGTTTGTCCGCGTTCTAAAGCATGTTTCAAGGTCATAAACTTAACACGAGTTCTTATACTATATTTTCGCGAAATGGGGGGAGCGCATCATGGTATACCGTTTACTAGCGATTGACATCGACGGAACCCTACTGCGAAGCAATTTCCGTATCGATAAAGAAACGAAAGAAGCCATTGATTATGTGCAGCAAAAAGGGGTCTATGTCACACTCGCTTCGGGCAGGAGTTTTCCATCTACACAAAAAATCGCCAAAGCTTTAAAGATCGACAGTTATTTGATCAGTCATAATGGTGGATTCATTGCTTCATCTCTTGATGAACCTCTTCAAGAAAAAAGGTTATCGGTCGAGGATACTTACAGAATAGTAGAAGTGCTTGGAAATTACGAATGCCACATGCGGGTAGTCCATGAGCGCTTCTCCGTCGGAAATCAGCTTAAGCAAAAAAGTCAGCTCGTCGCCAAGTTAACATTAAGTACGGGGGATCCGTTGTTCTATCCTGTTTCTTTCACAGAGAATTTAGGAGATTATGTTCTCGCGCAAGAAGTGGCACCGCCAAAGATGGATGTACAGTTTTTTGATGAAAAAGAATGCGAGTCTGCTATGAAGTATCTAAATGAACATATGCCAGACTTTGAATATTCTTCTTCAGCCAAATGTCAGTTAGAGATCACAGCTAAAAAAGTAACAAAAGGAAATGCGTTAAGGTTCCTTGGTGAGAAACTTGGCATCGCACCAAATGAGATGGTAGCGATCGGGGATTCTTATAACGATTTAGATATGATCGAGTTTGCAGGGCTAGGTGTGGCGATGGCAAACGCACCTGATGAAGTGAAGAGAAAAGCGAAGTGGATCACGCGTACAAACGACCAGCTAGGCGTACCGTACATGATTAAAGAAGTGTTCCGCAAGCAGATGCGTTTCCAGACGTTGAAACGATAGTTTATTAGTGATAAAGAGAGCTCTTTTTAGACATTTTGTCTGAGAGGAGTCTTTTTTTGTGTAGGTAAAAGTGGAAAGGTGCATTTGTGGGCAGTTGTGATCGATTCTTGAGATTTGTGAGCGATTCTAGAAATTTATGAGCGATTTCTAAATCCTGATGACCTGTCCATTGGGATTACATACTAATAGAGTTCTTTCGACAACTCCCGTCGAATTTCGTAAAAAACGTTTCAGTTTTATTACAAATGTAGAAAATGAAAGGGTTTACATGAATCGTGACGAATAATATTTATGTAAGAACCACAATGCAAAGGGAGGATTCAAATGGAAAAAACTTTAGACCTTCAATTAAAACCAAAGGTGGCCGAGTTTCTTAACGGAACGAAAAAGCATTTTATCAATGGGGAATGGGTCAGCTCAGCTAGCGGAAAAACATTTGAAACATTAAACCCTTCAACTGGAGAAGTTTTAGCAGTTGTATCAGAAGGTGGAACTGAAGATATCGATAAAGCGGTTAAAGCGGCAAGAGCGGCTTTTGAAACAGGTTATTGGTCAAAGATGCCTGCTTCAAAGCGAAGTTACTTAATTTACAAATTAGCAGAATTGATGGAAGAGAATAAAGAAGAATTAGCACAGCTTGATACATTGGATAACGGAAAGCCGATTCGCGAAACGATGAATGCGGATGTTCCGCTTGCGATTGAGCATTTCCGCTATTATGCTGGTTGGTCAACAAAAATCGTGGGGCAGACGATTCCTGTAGCAGGAAGCTTCTTCAACTACACGCGTCATGAAGCGCTAGGTGTAGTCGGACAGATCATTCCTTGGAACTTCCCACTATTGATGGCAGCATGGAAGCTTGGTGCTGCACTTGCGACGGGATGTACGGTCGTACTGAAGCCGGCAGAGCAAACACCTCTATCTGCACTTTACTTGGCAAAATTAGCTCATGAAGCAGGGTTCCCTGAAGGTGTGCTAAACGTTGTAACAGGTGCTGGTGAAACAGGTGCGGCGCTGGTTGATCATCCGAACGTGGACAAGATTGCATTTACAGGTTCCACTGAAGTTGGAAAACTGATCATGCGTAACGCGTCTAACTCTTTGAAGCGAGTAACACTAGAGCTTGGTGGTAAATCACCAAACATCATCTTGCCTGATGCTGACATGAGCCGTGCAGTTCCTGGTGCATTAAGCGGAATCATGTTCAACCAAGGACAAGTTTGCTGTGCGGGATCACGTTTATATATTCAAAAGAAATCATTTGATAATGTCGTAGCAGACCTTGTGTCTCATGCGAAGAAAATCAAGCAAGGTCCTGGGTTAGATCCAGATACAACGATGGGGCCGCTCGTATCTCAAGAACAGCATAACCGTGTTCTTGGTTACATCCAAAAAGGACAAGATGAAGGTGCAGAATTGTTAACAGGAGGAACAACTCCGTTTGACAGAGGGTACTTTGTCGAGCCGACAATCTTCGCCGATGTTGATGATAAGATGACGATTGCAAAAGAAGAGATCTTCGGTCCAGTTGTGGCTGCAATGCCGTTTGATGACTTGGATGATGTAATCGCTCGTGCAAACGACTCAGAATATGGTCTTGCTGCAGGACTATGGACAGAGAATTTAAAAACAGCTCATTATGTATCGAACAAGCTTCGTGCTGGTACGGTATGGGTGAACTGCTATAATGCATTTGATGCTGCTTCACCATTCGGCGGATACAAGCAATCCGGTATCGGACGTGAAATGGGATCTTATGCATTAAATAACTACACAGAAGTTAAGAGTGTGTGGGTGAACCTAAAATAGACAACAAGATATAACGGGGTCAAAGAATTGAGCGGATAAATAGGGAAAACCGGGTGCTAGATCCAGCATCCGGTTTTTTCTTTGTTCATTGATAAGCGGCGAATCTCTTCGTCAGTTTTGTTTTTTCGGTGCTCATGTAGGAGAACTACACTCCGCTCCTCAAAAACTTCACTTCCTCGACCTTCTTGCTTCTGAATGAACAATTTAACATTGATAAGCGGCGAATCTCTTCGTCGCCCAGCTGATTATTAAAGCATCACCTTAATAAATCGCAGTCCTGTGTCGTCATAATCTAAACTTCGATAGAACTCATGCGTGTCTGTTCGATGCTTGCCGCTATTAAGTAATATTGCTGTGCAGCCTTGTTCTTTTGCCCATTCTTCTCCATAACGAACGAGCTCCTTGCCGATGCCATTTCCTCTGAACTCTTCACTTACAACCAAAGCAGAAATACGAGCATAGCAGCCGTTTTTTTCAAAATAAATTCCTTTTGTAAGGCCGATCATCCCAATTACTTGGTCGTTTACACAAGCCACAAAACAAGCATAAGCAGAATTAGGAAGCAGTGTCTCTAATCGCTCTGTCATTTCCTCGGGCTTTGTTGGATAACCGAGTTCACCCATTAAATAAGAAAGTTCGTAACTGTCATCGTATCGAGCTTCACGTAGAATTACTTCACTCACTGTTTTCTCCCTCGTTTCCATGAGTTTCATTAGCGATGGAAAAGAAGCAATTGTCCCTTTGGTGAAGTCAGACGATGCGCTTTTTCTTGCATGTTCAGTTCAGCCAAACGGGCTTCTCCTTGCTCTTTTGCTACAGAGTCGTTCGGAGCGGAAATCGTTTCATCCAATATTTTTTCCCCGTTACTTTCGTATGCAGTTAGTGCGTATGTATTCATGATGATCGAACTCCTTTCGTATCTAAATTTGATTTCAACATTCGACGAATTTTTCCTGCCATAAACTTAAGAATTTGTATGAAACTTAAGGTATTACACTACGTACTAGGAATATATGGTATATTTTACAGCGGGAGGGATATAGTCATGTTGACCATTAACGAGGTAAGAAAACAGTTTGGTAGTTTTACAGCCGTTGACGGAATTAACTTACAGATTCCTAAAGGCGAGATCTTTGGATTGTTAGGTGCAAACGGTGCAGGGAAAACGACGACATTTCGAATGATCTTAGGATTGTTAACACCATCACAAGGAAGAATTACGTGGAACGACAAAGAGATCTCTTATGAGACGAGTGACCTTATAGGATATCTACCCGAAGAAAGAGGATTATATCCAAAACTGACCGTAAGAGAGCAGTTGATCTATCTAGGACAGTTGCGCGGTATGACTCGTTCACAAATTCAAGAACAAACGAATAAGTGGTTGAAGCGTTTTGGTGCTGAGGAGTATTTAAACAAGAAGGTAGAAGCATTGTCTAAAGGAAATCAGCAAAAAATACAGTTCATTGCGGCTGTTCTTCATCGTCCAGAACTTTTAATCTTAGATGAACCGTTTAGCGGATTAGATCCCGTAAATGTTGAACTTTTGAAGAGTGCTGTTCATGAGCTGAAAAAAGAAGGAACGACGATTGTCTTCTCATCTCATAGGATGGAGCACGTAGAAGAACTATGTCAGCATCTGTGCATCATGCATAGAGGAAAGTCAGTTGTTCAAGGAAACCTAAAAGAGATCAAACGATCTTTTGGGAAAAAGAATGTATCAGTTAAAGCAGATTTTGATCTAACTTATTTGAAAGACACATCAGGAGTTCTTAAACATCGTCCAACGGGAGATGGGATCATTCTTCAAGTTGAACGAGAAGAAGTGGCTCAAGATTTGTTCCGAACTATTCAGTCAAAAGGATTTGTAAGAAAGTTTGAACTTGAAGAACCTTCATTAAATGATATCTTCATCGAGAAAGTAGGTGTTGTTCATGAGTAAATTTATGACTGTAATGATGCATACATACCGATCTAAAATTAAATCAAAACCATTCCTGATCACTACATTGATTACAATCGGATTGTTATTTGTCATAACGAATATGAACGAGATCACAAAAATGTTCGGTGAAGATGAGGCTTCTAAAATTGGGGTTATCGATAGAACAGGAGAGACACTTCCAGCTCTTCAAGCACAACTTAAGCAAACAAATGATGATTTGAAACCTGAAGCGTTTACGAAATCGGAAAGTGAAGCAGAAAAAGCAGTACTTGATGGTAAAATCGAAGGACTTTTAATTCTGGATAGGGATGCTTCAGGCATTATCACAGGAACTTATAAAGCAGAAGATGTAACACAGCAGAGCCTGATCGCGGATGTAGAGTTGGCCCTGCAGCAGATTAAGAACAAATCTGCCGCCGAGTCCATTGGATTGAACCAAGAACAGCTCGCTGCTATTTATTCTCCGGTTACTTTTGCTAAGGAGTCATTGTCAGATTCAGCGAAAAGTGAGGAAGAGGCAGCTCAAGTATACATCCTAGTGTATGTGGTCCTATTTTTCATGTATATGGCCGTCATGATGTATGGAAGTATGATCGCCGTAGAAGTGGCAACAGAAAAATCTTCACGTGTTATGGAAATACTGATTTCTTCTGTATCGCCAGTGACACAGATGTTTGGGAAGATCTTTGGGATCGTACTCGTCGCTTTAACTCAGCTTGCGTTGTTTGTTGCAGGAGGGTTTCTAGCTGTTAAATTAAACGGACAGCTTAGTGGAAGTGAGAGTATCATCAATGAACTAAAGTTGAACGAGATTCCAACGTCACTAATCATCTATGCTCTTGTGTTTTTCATTTTAGGATTCTTCTTATACGCTACTCTATTTGCGATGCTGGGATCATTGATCAGCAGAGTTGAAGAAGTAAATAATTTGATGACACCAGTAGTAATCGTAATCGTGGCAGCATTTATGATTGCCATGTTCGGCAGAGAAAATCCAGAGTCTGGCTTTGTTGCAGCGGCATCATACTTCCCGCTGTTCACACCAATGCTCATGCTGCTTCGTGTAGGGATGCTTTCATTACCGGTTTGGGAAGTAGCACTTGGAATCAGCGTCTTAGTCGGAGCCATCTTCTTGTTTGCCATAATTGGTGCTCGTGTATATCGTGGAGGGGTTTTGATGTACGGAAACGCACCTTCCTTGAAATTGTTTAAGCAAGCCCTCCTTTTATCCAAACAGGAGAAGAAAAATACAACCGACGTTTAATACTTTGAAAAGAGAGCCATTGAGCTCTCTTTTTTTACACATTCACAAGCGAACGTGCTTTCGTATATATGTTAAAATGAAGGGAAGAATGGTAGAAAAAGAGGATGAGTGAAATGATAAAGTTTTTACATTGTGCAGATCTCCATCTAGATAGTCCGTTCAAAGGACTTTCCTCGTTGCCTAATGGGCTTTTTCAGCGGCTTTCTGATAGCACGTTCGTATCGTTTAAACGTCTGATCGATCTTGCAATTTCAGAAGAAGTAGATTTTGTAGTGATTGCAGGAGATCTTTATGACAGCGGAAACCGAAGCTTAAAGGCTCAATCATATTTGAAAAACTGTTTTATGAAACTGAAGAGTTATGACATAAACGTATATGTTGTTCATGGTAATCATGATCCATTAGATGGACAATGGGTAGATCTTGATTGGCCGAGCAATGTGCACTTTTTTGGCGGGAACCATGTTCAGACTATTTACTTTGAAAAAAAGGGAAGACAGGTAGCGGCTTTGCACGGATTTAGCTATGAAACTGCAGCGGTGACAGATGATCGAACGTTACATTATCCTGACAAAAGAGATGATTTGTATCATATTGGCATTTTGCATGGACAGGCTGATGGTTATAGCGGACACAGCAGATACGCGCCTTTTTTGTTAACAGAGCTTCTAAAAAAAGGCTACGATTATTGGGCGCTCGGACACATTCATAAAAGAATAGATTTAAACATAGATCCACCCGTTCGTTATTCAGGGAATATACAAGGCAGACATAGTGGAGAACTAGGTGAAAAAGGTGGCTACATCGTTACTTTAAACCATAATGAAGTCGAAAGTCAGTTCTACTCCACGTCTGAAATCAGTTGGCAAGAAAGCAGCATTGATTTAACTGAGGTTGATAGTCTGCAAGAAGTGATCCTTTTGTGTGAAAAAAAGATCAACACGCATCAACAAGGTAATAAAGGTGTCCTTCTTGTCTTAAAGTTGACGGGTCAAACTCAGCTTTATCATGAGCTTTTGGATGGAACGTTCATTGAAGATTTAGAAGAAATCTTGCGTGAGGAAGATTATGATTCTTCGTTTGTGCATGTTGTTTCGATTAAGAATGTAACGACCCCTTCTCTTCAAGAGGAACAATCCATGAAACAATCTGCCTTTTTTCAAGATTTACAGTGTGTTCTAGAAGATGATTCAGAACTGCAACATGCGATTTATGAATTGTCTACACACCGAACAGCCAGAAAATACATAGAGCTGAATGAACAAGATTATGAAGAGATTAAACAACAAGCTGAACAATTATTATTATCAGAACTTCATAAAAGCAGGTAGGTGAAAAATATGAAACTCGTTTCCCTTCATATCTATCACTTCGGTGGTTTAAAGGATTGTAGAATCAACTTCGAAAATAAGGGGCTACAGATTCTTTACGGAGAAAACGAAGCAGGAAAAACGACACTGATGGACTTTATTAAATGTATGTTCTACGGTTTTCCTACAAAAAGTCAAAATCAACGCCGCTATGAACCTAAAGACGGAAACAGAATGGGTGGTAAGATCACCATTCACCATCAAATACACGGCACTTGGACGATTGAGAGAATAGCGCGATCTACTGTAATTGGTGATGTCACACTTTTTGATGAAACGGGGCAGCAGAAAGAAGAAGCATTTCTGATACAGTTGTTAGATGGAATGGAACAATCCTTGTATACGGGTGCATTTTGCTTTGGTCTTGATGGCTTACAAAAATTAGACAAGTTATCATCTGAAGAACTCGGTAATTTTTTACTAAGCACCGCGATTTCAGGTGACCGTGATCTATTAGACATCGAACAGACATTTGAGAAAAAACAAGCTCTTTTATTTAAAAAAGCAGGCAAAAAACCAATCATTAATGAAAAATTAGAACAGCTTTCTTCATCGGCAAAATCACTTCAACTCTTAAAAGAAAAAAACGAGAGTTATCAGGCGTTAACGAACGAAAAAGAAGTTCAACAAAAGGTTCTTGAAAGAATTAAACAAGAGTTGACGGAGATCCAAACAGAACTTCGCTCAAACAAGAGGCTACTCGAATTAAAGCCTGTACTGCAAAAATATAGACAGCTTGATGTAGAGATAAGCTCTCTGGATTCTGACCAATTTTATTTTCCAGAAAACGGACTTCAACAATATGACGAATGGCGAAAAGAGTATTCAGGATTAAAAAGTGACTTAACGTACACAGATAGCCGTATTCAAGATGTTGAAACCGAGCTGAAATCAGTGATAAGTAATGAAGTAATAATAAAATACGAAACAGAGATTAAACGTTTGTTTAATCACCTTCCTGAATATGAACATCTCTTCAACCAGCTACAAGAGCTTCAACGTCACATACAGGCTTTAAAAAATGAAGAAAGAGAGCTCGTTGATGAGATCGGAGAAACGTGGTCTGAAGAAGAGCTTAAGAAACTTTCACTGTCTTTATCTTCTCTTCATCTTCTAGAAGATTTGATCAAGCAGCATGAGCAGGTTAAAGATAAACAAAGTAGGTTAGAAGACGAGCTCGAGGACTCTAGAATGAATCTCGAGCGTTTAGAAGCGGAAGAAGCACAACAAAAAGCGAACCTACTATCTGAAGAAGAATATGCAAAGTATCAGCATTCAAATCATAAGCAAACAAGAAATATTCCTTCCTATACAATACTATTGCCCATATTTTCTTCCGTATTACTTCTTTGGTCTGGTTGGATTTCAAATCATCCACCAGTCATGTTTGGGGGAGTTCTTCTGTTGATTACGTCGCTGGTTTTAAGCTTCATGTATTTGAGGAAGAATCAGTCAGGTGAAGAAATGCCAAAACACGTACATCATCGATTGTTAGAAGATGAGGTCAATCGTAAACAATGGATGCAGCTCTCTCTACAGCTTTCTAACGAAAACAATATCTATGTACAGCTTGCTAAACGGCTGGATTATTTAGAAGTGGAAGAAGCAACTGTCGTTGATCGTGCACAACGATGGGCGTCAGATAACGGGTACAAAGGGCAGTTGGACCGGCTTTTCGTATCAGGTTATATGAAGCGAGTTCTTCAGCTTAAGGATTTGTTAAGACAGCGAAATGAAGCAGAAATAAAAGTAAAAGATATAACGCTAAAACAGAAAAATTATGAGAAGAAAGCCGGTTCACTATCACTTGTATTAGGAGAAGAACCCCAAGAAGATATGAAATACTGGATCAACTCTTGTTATGCCGAATTGGAGAAGCAACTTAAAAATCAATCGCGAGCAGCGCACCTTCAGCAAAATAGATGGGAACTCATCGAGCGAAGGGAAGAGTTTGAGAAAAAAATCACCTTTTTAGATGACCAGATCCAAATTTTGTGGAATGATGCCAAAGTTAGTAAGGAAGAAGACTTTTATGTAAAAGGTAAAAACAAGGAACGGTTCAGCAAGCTAAAAGAAGAACGTGAAACGCTATTAAATCAATTGATATCGTTAGGGTTTTCAGAAGATGAAGTCGTCATGATGGCAGAGAAAGTAACGGTACACTTTGAAAAAACACTTCATCATATATCATTTTTGGAAGAAAAAGAGGAAGAAAAACAAAAACATTATGCCGAGAAGGTTGAAGCAAAAGGGAAACTGGACTGGGAGTTAGCGAAACTGCTTGAAGATGGCAGTTACTCAGAGAATATGCATCGTTATGAGATGCTTAAAGATGAATGGAACACGCTCGTTAAGAAATGGGCAAGCGTGCGCCTTGCACAGCATGCTCTTTTAAAAGTAAAAGAAGAATATCAAAAAACAAAGCTGCCAGCGGTTTTAGAGACTTCGAGTGTTTATTTTAGTAAAATAACAGAAAGTGAATATCAATCTATTACGTTCACAGACAAAAATGAACTAATGGTTGTAAACGGGGAAGGAATAGTTTTTTACCCGCATGAGTTAAGCCGGGGGACTGCAGAACAAGTGTATTTAGCTATCCGATTAGCAGTAGCTTACCATGCAGGACCGAAAGACTTTCCGATTTTAATGGACGATATTGCGGTTAACTTTGATGGCTTAAGGACAAAACGAACAATACAACTGATACAAGAAGCTGCGTTTGATCGGCAGGTACTGTTCTTTACTTGTCATAAACATATTGCTTCTACCGTTCCATCTGTCCCTGTCATACATTGGCCACACCAATCCGTTATCGCTGAAATGTAACCAAAGGAGGGGAATGGCTCATGTCAAATGAGTATTCCATTTACTTAGTCGAAGATGAACAAGATCTTGCTCAAGTGCTGAAGGCCTATATGGAAAAAGAAGGTTGGAGCGTTTCGGTTTTTCACAATGGAGAAGATGCTTTGAAGAGTGCTGAAGAGAAGAAGCCTCATCTATGGATATTAGATATTATGCTGCCTGGTATGGATGGCTATGAAATTATTAAAGAGATCAAAAAGACTTCAGACATCCCTGTTATTTTTGTTTCTGCTCGAGACCAAGACTTGGATCGAATCGTTGGACTTGAGCTGGGCAGTGATGATTATTTAGCAAAGCCTTTCATGCCAAGAGAGCTCGTTATTCGAGTTAGAAAACTGTTAACGAGAATATATGAAACTGGTAACCGCCTGCCTCAAACCATTGAGATTACGGGGTATATGATTGATCCGATCTCAAGAAAGATCACACGTGATGGAGAGATGATTAATCTTACAGGAAAAGAGATTGACGTTCTTCTTTATTTAATCGAGAACAAAGGGAAATCTCGTAAGCGAGAAGAGATCTTAGAATATGTTTGGGGAGACGATTATTTCGGATCTGAACGCGCTGTGGATGATGTGATCAGACGTGTGCGTAAGAAGATGCCTCGATTGAACTTAGAGACCGTTTACGGAGCTGGTTATAGGATTATACCATCATGATACGTTTAAACCTAACTCAGCGTATATGGCTTTCATTCGGGCTGCTGATTTTTACGATTGGTCTCTTAACCGCGATCATCTATCCGCTATCCATTAAAGACACGCTGACTGAAGAAACGTATCGAATCATAGAGAACGAGCAGCAGAATGTATGGGATCCCAACAATCAGCTTCCTAGAGAAGGGGAATCTCCAACTGATTTTATTGAAAGAAGGAATGCTGCTCGTGATGTTGGACATGTAGTGATTGTTGACAAGTACGCCAACTCACAAGGTGATCCTGTACCTGAAGAAGTTCTTTATGAGATGGCTGAAAAAGCATACAAACAAAAGAAGAATAAAGGACGTTACGAGCTAACGTATGAAGATGCGACCTTATTTTATGCAATCACAACAAAGACCAACGTAAAAGGCGAAAAGGTGTATTTAATTTCCTATATGTGGGATACGTATCGCGATCAAATGGTTAACCGATTATGGCTAAGGCTTGTTTTGATTTTGTTGTTTACAGGTATATTCTCTATCATCCCTGCGATTTGGTTAGCACGGTATTTGCGTTCACCTCTCACCATCTTAGGAAAGCGGTTCGAACAGATCGCCAAACGCAACTGGCAGGAGCCGTTTCATTGGAAGGGTGATGATGAATTTTATATTCTTTCCAAACAATTTGAAGAGATGCGTCAAAACTTGTTAAGACATGATCATGCACAAAAAACATTTATTCAACATGCGTCTCATGAATTAAAGACACCTATCATGACGATCAAGAGTTACGCTCAATCTGTAAAAGATGGCATCATGCCAAAGGATACAACAGAAGATATGATGGACGTGATCTTAAAAGAGACGGAAAGAATGGAAAAGCGTGTTCAAAATATGCTGTATTATACAAAGCTCGACGCTATGAAACTCGATGTTTTTACAAAAGAGAATTTTAACTTTGGTGATCTGGCAGAAGATATTGTTGAACGATTTAGGTATCAGCGTGAAGACATAGATTTTGAGATTACAGGTAACCATTACAATCTGAATGGTGATAAAGAGCAATGGAGTATTCTGCTGGATAATTTAGTTCAGAACGCATTACGTTATGCACACGAGACGATTCGACTCTCAGCTTTTAATAACGGATCTGACTTTGTTATTGAAGTATTTAATGATGGAGAGAGTCTCACGGGTGTAACTGGAGAAGAAATCTTCCAGCCGTTCAGAAAAGGAAATAAGGGTCAGTTTGGACTAGGGCTTGCTATTGTAAAACGAATTGCGGAACTGCATGGAGGAAAAGTGGTCGCCGAGAATAGAGCAGAAGGGGTAGCTTTTCAGATTAAGATTCCGATAACTAACCCAAAAAGAAAGGGTTAGAAGAGAGTCATTCACTAGGCGTAAATTTTACCAACTTAGTGTTATGACAAGTAGTTAAATAGACGGATATGCTATACTAAAGCAAAGAAAGGCGGGGTGAAAGATGAAAAAAGGACTTGCGTTTTATAAGGTAGGAGAGATCGTAGATGGTTTCTTTCTTATCAAATCATCTGTTAAAGGAACGGCAAGTAATGGTAAACCATTCTTAACGTTGATCCTTCAAGATCAAACAGGTGATGTGGAGGCAAAACTATGGGATAGTTCACCAGAAGATGAAGAGCTCTACGCAGCTCAAGCTATCGTAAAACTAGCTGGTGAGATGGGGAACTACAGAGGAAAAATGCAGTTAAAGCTTAAAGCCATTCGCCCTGCAACGGAACTTGATGGTGTTAAAGTAAGTGATTTCCTAGAAACAGCTCCATTATCCCAAGACGTGATGGTAGAGACGATCACCAAATACATATTTGAGATGAAGAATCCAAATATTCAAAGAATCACAAGGCATTTGTTAAAGAAACATCAAGCTGAGTTTCTGGAATATCCTGCAGCGGTTAAGAACCACCATGAGTTTGTATCAGGTCTTGCGTTTCATGTTGTATCCATGTTGGATATGGCAAAAGCGTTCAGCAAGCTTTACCCTTCTCTAGATACAGACCTTCTCTATTCAGGAATCATTCTGCACGATCTTGGAAAAGTCATCGAGTTGTCAGGCCCAGTTGCTGCGTCTTATACACTCGAAGGGAAGCTTCTCGGTCATATTACAATCATGGTAAACGAGATCGGCAAGGCGGCAGATGAGTTAGAGATTGAAGGAGAAGAAGTAACTGTCCTTCAGCATCTCGTTTTAAGTCACCACAGTAAACCGGAGTGGGGAAGCCCTAAAGCGCCGTTGATTCGTGAAGCAGAAATCCTTCATATGATCGATAATTTTGATGCTAGAATGAACATGATGGACCGCGCACTCGAAAAGGTGCAACCTGGAGAATTTACAGATAAGCAGTTCGCTCTGGAGAATCGTTCGTTATATAAGCCTCTATTCCAAGGGGAATTTGCGAAAAGTTAAGGCCCAATTATAAAGGCAGTATTGTAGTGTTTTTTGCTATTAATCGTTTTTATTGTCTTCTTTGATAAGTTGATTGTAGTGGAAGGTGTGAGACTCCTGCGGGACAGGCGGGCAGGTGAGACACTTAAAAGTGAAACGTACGAATGTGGCTCACCGCCTGCCCCGCGGAAAGCGAGCAACCTGAAACGGAAATCAACAACTCACTAAGACAACGAAGCACCAAGATTAATAAAATTATCCCATTGTGTAAAAATGGGAGTTATGGTAAATTTGGAATTGGAAGTTACGAAACGAAATTTTAGGAGGCAATGACTCATGGTTAGCATTGTTCAAGGTAAGGTAAGAAAGCAAGCTAAATAACGTCTAGTCCCAATTGGGAAGGCTTATTTTGCTATGCAATCTACTTACTTTTGAGCAATCTTTCCATGTGCCATTCAAGAGCCTTTTTAACGAAAAGCTTATGGTATGCACATGTAACGGTGTATACTCATAGGCTTTTTTCTATGTTCTCATTGAAAAAATTGCTGTATTCACTGCTTGCTTATGAAAGTGACTGCTCAAAAGTCGGATTAGATAAATCAACAGTGTCGGAAATTACAAAAAGGAAGAAGTGAACAGCATGAGATGGAAAGATTGGGATGCGAATCTGAAGGTTCGTTTAATAGGAGAATTTTTTGTAAATCTATTGTTTTGGATGTTCTTCCCGTTTATGGCGATCTATTTTTCGGATGAAATGGGAAAAACAACAGCTGGAATTTTATTAGTCCTATCACAAGTTGTAGGTGTGATCACAAATCTTGTAGGTGGCTATTGTGCGGATAAATATGGACGAAAGAAGATGATGGTGATCTCGGCTTGGGGTCAGGCAGCAACGTTTATCTTCTTCTGTCTTGCTAACTCGCCGTGGATGGATTCACCGATCTTAACGTTTATTGCGTTTTCAGCGTTAGGGCTATTTGGTTCTCTATATTGGCCAGCTAGTCACGCGATGATCGCAGACGTTGTAGAAGAGAAGCATAGAAGTGAAGTGTTTGCCGTATTTTATACATCGATTAACATATCTGTGGTCTTTGGTCCTGTATTGGGAAGTATCTTCTTTTTCTCTTACCGCTTTGAATTATTGCTAGCATGTTTACTCGTAAGTGTTGTGTTAGCGATCGTGCTAGCGAAATACATTCGTGAAACGGTTCCTGTAAAGAAAGAAGTATTAGAACAAGTTGGGACTGATAAAAATTGGTTCCAGGCGATCGGTGAACAGTTGAAAGATTATCGAGTGATCGCGAGTGATAAGCTATTCTTGCTATTTATCTTAGCGGGTATTCTTGTAGCTCAAACCTTCATGCAGATGGACCTACTCTTAGCTGTGTATACAACGGAAAAAGTACCAGAACAATCGCTCTTTGCAATTGGAAATTGGGACATTTCATTAACCGGTGAAAAAGTGTTTGGTTATTTGATCTCCCTTAATGGATTGATGGTTGCGTTATGTACGGTTTGGATGGCTAAATGGATGAACCGATTTAAAGAAGGGAGAGTCTTTATACTTTCTGCACTTTTATACGGTGTGTCGATGCTTGTGTTCGGCAGTACGACGATGATGTGGATTCTTTTTGGTGCCATGGTCATCTTTACAACAGCTGAGCTGATGGTAGTTGGAATCCAAGAAAGCTTTATTTCAAAGCTTGCGCCAGAAAACATGAGAGGGCAGTACTTTGCAGCAGCGGGTCTGCGTTTTACAATCGGACGTACGATCGCACCGATCTCTATTCCTTTAACGATGTGGATCGGTTTTGAAAATACGTTTTATCTTCTTTTTGTCTTAGCGGTGATGAGTGCCGGACTCTATTACGTGATGTTCCGTGCGTTTGACAAAAAAATGGAGTCCAACAAAACGGATAAAGAATCTAAAGCTGAACCTGCACTTTCATGACATAACTTCCTATCATCCCTCATAGACTGTATTAAAAGCTTGTCTAATAAGGGGGAGTTAATCGATGAAAGGATACGCTGCTTTATTCTTCGGTGCCATACTCATAGCTGCATTTGTGTTAAAAGAATATTCAGCTGGAGTGGGCAACTTCTTTACTATGACTCCATGGTGGATGTATTTCGTGCTTTGCGGCATTATCTATAGCGGTTATCGGATCGTTACATTGTTCCAAGAAGATAAAGAAATCGAGCAAAGAGTAATTGAAGAAGAGGGCAGAGTATACATGGAGCGTATCGAGAGAGCAAAAGCTCAGGAATCAGCTCGGCCTTCCGCTGAAGATGATGATGCAGAGGATTTAGTTGCAGCAGCAGGGGATGAAGATCATTATAATGATGATTCAAATCGTCTGTAGAATAGGAAGTAAGGAAAAGACCTGCTAAGAGCAGGTCTTTTGATTGTCTTTTTGGGATAGACAAGTTTTTTCTGATCTCATATTTTTATATGATGATCCGCCTTTTTTATGTGATGACGTGTATTTTTTATATGATAATGAATATTTTTTATGTGATGGTGCTCATTTTTTATGTGATCTGTGAATTCCTCTGTTTTTTTAGAAGCTTTTTGCAGCCTACTGTGGTGCGAAAGCCTTCTGCATACGTTCAAAACAAAAACCAGACCCCATCAAGGGTCTGGTTTTCATATTTCATGCCATTATTGTTGAGGCATCTGTGGCATTTGTGGTTGTTCTGCTTTCTTTTCCATCTTCTCTTTTAATTCTTTATCTTTTACTTTAACATCAGCTTTTTTCTTCAAGCTCTCTAAGATCTCAGTGATTGGCTTCGCTTTTTGCTGCTTAAGCTCTTGCTCGATCTGTTCTTTCTTGTCTTCGAACTTGTTTTCACGCTTGTCCGTTACTTTAATGATGTGGTAACCGTAATCAGACTTAACAAGTTCACTTGTTTTACCTTTTTCAAGTGTAAACGCAACTTTATCAAACTCTGGAACCATTGCGCCTTTACCGAAGAAGCCAAGGTCTCCACCTTTAGATTTTGAACCAGGGTCTTTAGAGTATTCTTCCGCTAATTTAGCAAAGTCTCCACCTTCGTTCAATTTCTTCTGAACTTCTTTAGCCGTCTTCTCATCCTCTACAAGAATATGGCTCGCTTTAACTTCTGTTTTGTATTTTTCATCAAATGTTTTCTTCATTTCATCTTCAGAAATCTTAACGCCTTCTGTTGCTGCTTTTTCATTTAAAAGCATAGACTTGATGCGTTCTTTTAGCTGTTTTTCATCAGATAAGCCGTTTTGCTCAAGTGCTTGTTTGAAAGCATCCTCGCCGCCAAGTTCTTCTTTGATCTTTTCTGTTTCTTTCTCGATTTCTTTATCTGTTACTTTATATTTATCTTCAAGCACCATTTCGTCGATCATTTGGTTTAGGACTTGGTCACCGTATTGTTCCTTCATCTTTTTGTAGAATTCTTCTTTCGTAATATCTCCTGCTTTAGATTCTACGATGGCTTCTGAATCAGCACCACCAGCATTATTACAAGCGGATAAAGAAATAAGTCCCGCTGTGAGCCCTACTGATAACATCCATTTTTTCATTTTCAAACACTCCTACTGTGAAGTAATAATTTAACAACTCTTACTATAGCATAAACGTTACGGGTATTCCTATTCAATAAATGAAATATGAGAAAATTTACACATTATAAAACCCTTGTTTTCGGGTATTCCACACGATTTTTCAAAAAAAATTTTAAAAACCGGGTCATTCGTCTAATCAAAACAGGGCGTATCACTATATGATATGGAGAAAGAAAAGGGAGGTATGATGATGGGTTATGGTTACGGTTATGGTCATGGGGGAGGAATAGCATTAATCTTAGTTCTTTTTATCCTTCTCATCATTATTGGAGCTTGTTACTGCTATTGATGGTGAATAGAAATTTAAATTAATTTAAAGGGCGAATGCCTATGCGTGAATTACGGGTCATGCATAGGATAGTGTACAGAATATCAAAGGAGGTGGCTTTCATGGGTTACGGTGGATACGGGCATGGAAAAGGCTTCGCATTGATTGTTGTGTTGTTTATTCTTTTGATTATCGTAGGAGCTGCATGTTTCTGCTAAAATAAATGACAGTCTAAGCAGGACCTTTTCTTATGAAGGGGGACTGATCAGGCTTGACGTTTATAAGCAGTTTCGTTAATGTGTGTTTTACTACTCTTGATCAAAAGGTGCAGCATGTGTATGGTACGGTTACTCAAGGGGGAATGCAATTTAGGTTCCCCCTTTTATATTTTTTATAGAACGTTTGAAATATAGGATGAAATGAGCAGAATGGTAATAGAAACGTTAATCGTACGATAAACCGAGTCTTGCTGCTTTGAGGACAAGTTCTTTTTGTCACATAACTTGTGTGTAAGTGAATTAAATACAAATAAAAAGATTGGTGCTAAAAAAACGAAGATATAGCCTGCCATATGAAAACCTCCAACATGAACTACTTGTTTAACTTTACCAAAATATGTGGAATATGAATAGGAAAATAACTTCTAAGAGATGAGAGAGGGAGAGAAAATCATGAATAAGTGGAAAACGGCTTTTTTTACACTGCTGCTGCTATTTTTAATCATACCGATCGCCATAGCCGTTGTGCTTTTTAAAGACCCTGCTGGTGGTCAATTAGATCGTAGTTCACTAGATAATAATATTGAGGACAATCAAAAGTTGTTGAGCATACATACAGAAAAAGAACAAGTGGAAGATCTATTAAATAAAGAACTGCGCAAAAGGGCACCTGATGTGAACGTATACGTGAATTTGCGAAATGATGAAGCCGTTCTTAATGGATCCTTTATTGCTTTCGATCAAGAGCTTCCTTACCAAGTTACATTTGAACCTGAAGTTCTTGAAAACGGTGATTTGTTATTGAAGGAGAAGGACATGCAAGTGGGGCGTTTTCCACTGCCTGGTGACGAGGTGTTTACCCTTATCCAAAAGACCGTTGCGTTTCCTGAATGGGTAGATGTATATCCGAAAGACGAAAGCATTTTGATGAGAGTGACCGAAATGCCAACAAAGAAAGGTTACGCGGTTAAAGCTGAAGAATTTGATTTAAAGAAAAACTCTATTAAATTAGGAGTTTATACAAAAAACTAAAATAAAGCGCTTCTTCCCATCCTTGGTGGGGAGAAGTGCTTTTATCATTCTTCATCAATTATTCATACCCAAATGGAGAAAGTTGGATTATAATTATTATAGACAGACAATGACTAGAAAGCAGGGTTTTGTATGGAGACGGTGGAAGAACGACTAGAACGACTAGAATTTTATAATCAGCTAACGATTGAGAGTGTCGATCTTACAGCGTATCCGTTTTTTAGACTAGTCATGGAAAAAAAGCTCACCGAGCAGGAAGTGAATAAGGTCTTCCTTCTTTGCGATGAGCTTCAACGAAAGTATGAAATGCAGAGTGAAGAAGGCTTTGTGCATTACACGCCGCTTCTGTTGCATTTTGCAGGCATGTTAACACCAAAGCTTTCCCCGAGAGAAACGATAACGGCATTGCTTCAACAAGAAAAGTATATTTCTTTGATGGAAAAACTATACGAGTTATCGGTACGTTACGAATGAGAAGAGGCAATTTCCTCAGCTGCTATCACGGGTGATGCAGGCTGATCATCTAATGATGCTTCGATCTTTTCTTCGAGTTTGTTGAAAATTGACATAAAGTCATCGCCATATAAATTGCGGATGATCGACATCAATTCAGGAAACTCTGGGAACCTTCCAAACAACTCTTTAATCGGCATAGAAGCACTAAAAACACCAAATTTTGAAGGATCATACGTATTTAATGTTTGAAGTAAAAGCTCTTCACCTTTAGGTGTTAGACAAATATATGTATTTCGCTTATCATCTTCTTTTTTAGAAAATGTTAGATAGCCTTGTTCTTCAAGCTTTTTTGAAAAGTTAAAAGCAGTGGACACGTGCATAACGCCAAACTTTGCAATATCAGAGATTGATGCACCCTCAAGATGATGAGCAATCCAAAGAATATGGTGTTCATTGATGTTTAAACCATAATCCTTAATCCAATTTTGCCAGTCTTTTTCTACACTTTTCCATAAAGCTTTACTAATCTGTGAAAGTTTGTGACTATAGATCATGGCTTCTTGAAAACTATATAATTGATCTTTGTTCATTTTTAAAATGCCCCTCCATCTTATAAAACACATCCTATTCCTCATTATGCCAGTATTTCCTATAATAAGAAAGTAAAATTTTTCAATTTTTCCTTATTTTTTAGTAAAATAGTTATATAACTTTTAGCTGATATGGTGTTAACGTAAGTGTTCTCACACGTTCGTAAGTAAGATAAAAAAAATTCTCCAAAAAGGGAGAATTTTTTCGAGATTATTTAATTTCTTGTTCCATTTCCTCTGGTGCTTCTTCAATTGTCGAAGCAGCAGTTTCTTGTAGTGCCTCTTCTTTTTCTTTATTAGCAAATCTGATCTTTGCTCTAAGCTGAATGCCATCACGCTTGATGCTGGAGAATGTAGATTTCATTTTATCCATATTTACTTTAAGATCTTTTCTTACCTCTTTACCTGCTTTAGGTGTTGAAAGTAACGTAGCTGCTGCTGTAACCACCGTACCTAATGCGAAACCTACTACCATGGATTTTTGTTTAGACATCTTATAATTCCTCCTCATTCTTTTATTATCTAATGAATTCGTGAATTTCTCTTATATTCCTATGAAAAATAATGACGAATATAAAAATATTTCCCGATAGATTTCGTCATGTTTGGACAACTAAAATCTTACTTTAAAAGAACAGTCGAAATTTGAAAACATTGATGTGATAGGCAATCGAGAGAAATATCGATACAATGTGAGCCATATTAAAAAAACGTCATACTTGTCTAAAACAGAAGATATTTGACTGACTTTGGAGAAAGATCATATAAAATAAATGAAAAGTAAAAAAAGGTTCATAATTGACGAAGAGGTTTAAAAGAGGGTATACATAAGAAAAAGAATGGAGGGATATGGGTTGAAACAAAACACAATCGGCAACTACTTTAATAAAATGAAGGAAAAAGCGAATGCTGTGCTTGAAAGTTCTACTCAAACAGGTGAACTCGTTACAGAAGCTGAGAAAAAAAGTTCGCAACCAGATAAACAAGGCTTAAGTAACCTAGGCTCTCAAGTAAAAGCGTTAGTTCGAATGGTGAAATCATATAAAAGAGGCGACTATCGTGATGTCTCTAAAAAATCTTTAGTATTAGTGGTGGCGGGTCTTCTGTATTTTGTTAGTCCTATAGATGCAGTTCCTGATTTTTTGATCGGAGCAGGTCTATTGGATGATGCTACTGTCCTTGCTTTTATTTTTTCAACGTTATCAACCGAGATTTCAGCTTTTCAAACATGGGAAGAGGAAAAAGAAGAAGAGGATAAATACGTAAAGCCAACTCCATAGTAGGAGCTGGCTTTTTTTATATTACTGTCTATTATAATTAAGCTGTTAAATTCGATCGTTTAGATAATCGTTCTGCGATCGGGTAGATAAAGAACATGATCAAACCGCTAACAATACTTGTTGGTACAACGATCATTCCAATAAAGCTGAGTAATGTACCAGGTAATCCAGCGACGATCATTGCCACCATGAGGAACAATGTTCCACTGATAATCGTTCCGACTACCGTTAGAAGAACGGCGCTAATCGCGTTTACTTTAACTTTCTTAGCTAGTAAGAACAAAGCCAAAAAGATAAAAGCTGTAATGGGCTTTTCTACGATATTGGCAATCTGTCCGCCTGCCATACCTGTTGTTAGTGCTGAAATGACACCAGCTGCCATACTTGCAATAATTACGTTTTGTTTTGTTGGTGATAGCATAATGGCTAGAAACATCATCACGAGTAATAAATCAGGTTTCATTCCAAAAAATAATGGGGGTACGACTGTGTGAAACACATACCCTAATGCAATAAGTACAGATGTTAAAGCTAATGATTTGGTATTCGTATTCATTTTCTCATCTCTCCTCAGCTACTCTTAGCCTAATTTCTTTCCAATAGTGCCCTCTTGGCCTAATGCGAAAGTACCTTTATGTTACCAGATGTACGTACAACTGAAAAGGTTTGTGAACTACTTTCCGTATTTTTCCTGAAACTGTATCATGAACTGTGCAAGGCTATCACATGATTCTTGGGGAACTGCATTATAGATTGATGCTCTGAAACCACCGACCGACCGATGTCCTTTTAATCCATAAATCCCGTTTTCTTCACTTTCTTTAATAAACTGCTTTTCCAGTTCATCATTAGCAAGAGTGAATGTGATATTCATGTTTGAACGTGACTCTGGTGTTGCAAAGCCATTGTAAAAGCCTTTACTTTTATCAATCGTGTCGTAGATGACACAAGCTTTATTTTGATTTCTCTTTTCCATTGCTTTGACCCCACCGGACTTTTCTACCCAACCTAGTACAAGGTTTAGTAAATAGATGGAGTACACAGGGGGAGTATTATAAAGAGAATTATTCTTCGCATGAACAGAATACGACAAGATCGATGGAACAGATTTGTTATCTTGTAGCAGGTCTTTGCGGATGATGACTGCTGTGACTCCTGAAGGTCCAAGGTTCTTTTGTGCACCCGCGTAGATCAATCCATAGTCTTCAACTGAAATAGGTCTGCTCATAATATCACTAGACATGTCGGCAACAAGATTTTGATGTTTGAAGGATTGCAAGTCTCGCCATTGTGTACCATAGATCGTGTTGTTAGATGTGATATGAAGGTAAGCGTCATTCTCACTCGGTACATAATTCATCTCAGGAAGGGTACGATACGCCGACTCCTTACCTGTAATGACTACTTCACACGACCCAATTTTTTGAGCTTCTTTATATGCTTTTTCAGACCAAGACCCGGTAAGTACATATTTTGCGGTCTTTCCACCTTGTATAAAATTCATCGGAATCATGGCAAATTGAAGACTTGCTCCACCTTGTAAAAACAACACTTCATGTGTATCTGGTATATCGAGTAAACGTTTCATGCGCGTTTTTGCTTGCTCATGAATGCCTTCATATTCTGAACCCCTGTGGCTATGTTCCATGATATTTAATCCAGTACCTAGAAAGTCATCCCATTCTTCCTTTGCTTGCTGCATGACCTCTTTAGGCAATGTTGTTGGTCCTGCTTGAAAATAGATGCGTGTCATCGTTCTCCTCCTTATAAAATAACGCTGTTTTTAGCAAACTCTGAGAGCATTTGAAAGTTGTTGATTTCCGTTCCAGGTGCTTCGCTTTCCGCGGAGCGACCGGTGAGCCCCTTGCCGCTTTGCGCCATTAAGGGTCTCACCTGACCGCTCGTCCCGCAGGAGTCTCACACCCTACACTCCAATCAACATTTCAGTGATGTCTTATAAGCAAAGATCTTTTAGAATATTGCGAAACAAAAAATGAATATGAAAAAACTGCCCAGATTAAAAGAAGGCAGTTTTAATATGTAACGTTAGCTTTTAACGTTTTCTTTAATATGTTGAGCCATTTCAGTCATTTCGTTGGCAGGGGTATCCTGTGTTTTCCAGACTGCTCCAAAACCGTCACCTTGACCGTAACGTGGGATAAAATGCATGTGATAATGGAAAACTGACTGTCCGGCAGCTTCACCGTTGTTGTTTAGTATGTTCAGGCCGATTGGATTAAACGTTTGTTTAATTCCAGAGGCAATTTTAGGCACGACAGAATAAAGTTTGGCTGCTGTTTCTGCAGGCAGTTCGAATATATCTGTTGAGTGCTCTTTAGGAATAATCAGCGTATGTCCTTTTGTGACCTGACTGATATCTAAGAAGGCTAGAACGTTCTCGTCTTCGTACACTTTGTAGGATGGAATTTCACCCGCAACAATTTTACAAAAAATGCAGTTTGAATCGTGGGACAAGTGGCTCACCTCATTTTTTTTACTTATCATATCACACATGATCAACCTAAAAAATATGGTATTCTTTTTATCCTTATCAAAAGACTCTTTCCTATAGGATAGTTGCTTTTCATTGTTTATTCTTTTTCTCATTGACAAGTTGAAGTTGATTGGAGCGCAGAGTGCGAGACTCCTAATGGCGCGTAGCGTCAGAGGCTCACCGCCACGCCACGTGGAAAGCGAGCAACCTGGAACGGAAAGCAACGAAATTTACGAAAACAGGCAATAAAAAAGAAGGGTCCTATTCAAAAATAGAACCCTTCTTCTTATAGAGGTTAGAGAAGAAAGGAGAACACGAAAACAAAACAATACGATTTTTTAGCCATGCACCTCAATAGTAAGAATTTGTAATTGCTCAAGCACTAAATAGTCCAAGAGAACCATCTCCTTAAAATTTAGCATATCTGAAAAAATCTAATACCTTGCATCTTTCTCCCTGAAGAAGGGGGGATACCTTCTTCTCTTATATCTTGTCCATGAAGTCTTACTTGTTATACATATAAAATTGGTAAAGGAAACGGGAATTGAGCTATTATAAGGAAAGAATGACAAAAAGGAGGATTCTCCGTGAAAAAAAGACAACTTGTATTAACAATGACTCTTGGTGTTTGTTTCCTTATCACAGGCTGCGGGAATAAATCAGATGATGAACATAAAAACCACCAAGAGGAGTCACAGGGAAAACAACAGGCTTCGCATGAAGGACATGAAAATCATCTGCCGAACGGTGATATTCAAGAACTTACAGCTTCGATAGATGTAATGCCCGGCTTTTTAGATAAACAACCTGATGAGATTGCTGCAATTTATGCAGAAGCCCCTAAATATAAAGAACTGCTTGAATCTATGCCTTGTTTTTGTGGATGTGGTGATTCTGCAGGTCATAAAGACAATTATGATTGCTTTGTCGCCGAAAACAAAGAAGATGGAAAAATTGTATGGGATGATCATGGCACAAAATGCGGGACGTGTCTGGAAATCGCTGCGATAAGCATGAGTGCTTCTGCAGATGGAAAGACTCCTCTTGAGATCAGAAAGATGATTGATGAGAAATATAAAGAAGGTTATGCAGAGCCAACTCCCACACCGATGCCTGCTTCGTAA
The DNA here is from genome assembly GCF_015903895.1 of Fictibacillus sp. 5RED26. Classification (NCBI taxonomy): domain Bacteria; kingdom Bacillati; phylum Bacillota; class Bacilli; order Caryophanales; family Fictibacillaceae; genus Fictibacillus; species Fictibacillus sp. 5RED26. The sequence continues at coordinate 124,617 of NZ_JACZDU010000001.1, forward strand.
GGTGTAAAACAAGAAAAATGGCAAACAATAATGAAAATGCTGGATTGCAAAAGGAGGTATTGTATGAAACCAATCCTTGAAGTTACGGATTTAACAGGGGGGTATCTGCCTAATCAGCCTGTTATTCATCACTTAGATTTCACGGTGAAAGAAAATGAGATAGTAGGATTGATCGGTTTGAATGGAGCCGGTAAAAGTACAACTATAAAGCATGTTCTCGGCCTTATGGAACCCATGTCAGGCACTTCAAAAATCGAAGGGCAGACCTTTAGGGAAGAACCAGAAAATTATCGAAGTCAGTTTACTTACATACCAGAGATGCCGATTCTCTACGAAGAGCTAACATTATGGGAACATCTAGAACTAACAGCAATGGCATATGGATTAGAAGAACAAACTTTTTTAACACGAGTTCGACCATTGCTTGAAGAGTTTCGCATGGATAACAAGATCAAGTGGTTTCCGAGTCAGTTTTCCAAAGGGATGAAGCAAAAAGTAATGATTCTTTGTGCCCTTTTGGTTGAACCAAAGCTTTATATCGTGGATGAACCGTTTGTTGGGCTCGATCCGCTTGGCATTCAATCTTTTCTCGAGTATATGGTTAAATTTAAAAATAACGGTGCTGGCGTCTTGATGTCGACTCATATCTTGTCCACGGCAGAAAGATATTGCGACCGCTTTTTGATCATGCATGAAGGAAGGCTGGTTCTAAGCGGGACATTAGAAGAATTACGTGTGAGAAGCGGGTTAGAGAATGCGACGTTAGATGATATCTACCTTTATGTAGCAAGAGGTAAAGTAACATGATTGATGTAAAAAAATTATGGACAAAACGGCGCAATGCTCATGTTACGCAAACACTGAAATACTTTAGTTTAATGGCTAACAGCGGACTCATTGTTTCCTTAATTTTGCTCATCGTCATCGGCAGTGTGTATTATGCTAAGCTTCTGCAAGCACTTCCTGAGAATTTTCCTGCCGTCTTTATTCTAACGATTGTTTTTTCGTTCTGGTTGACCAAAAGTCCGATCCGTACGTTGTTAAAAGAAGGCGATCTTGTATTTTTATTGCCTGTAGAATCAGGCATGAAACAATATTTTTCAAAAGCCATTTCTTCAGCTACAGCAACTGGCTCTTTTTTTACCCTATTCATTTTTACGCTGCTATGGCCGATCGTCCAGGTGTTTGTTCATGATGGATGGAAGATGTATGTCACATTTGGATTCTTTTTGATCGCTGCAAAAGTATTTAACATATATGTATCGTGGGAAGAAAGAAGGTTGCCTTACAAGAGTCATCAAACGAACTATAAAATCATGAGGTTCATTGTAAACTTTGTATATGCGTATCTGCTCTTTAATGAAGCTTACCTCTTTTTGATCGCTATTTTTGCGATCATGTACGTACTAAAGAACTTTGTTTTCGGTGTCTTTAAAAAGCAGCATGGTTATCAGTGGGAAATGCTATTAGCGGAAGAACAAGCATTAAAAATGAAAGGGTACCGAATGGTCAATTATTTTACGGATGTACCTGCGCTCAAGCAGACCGTACATAAGCGACCGTTGTTTAACAGCGTAGCATCTTTCTCCTTTAAAAAGAAAAATGCACTTTCTGCTTTGTATATGAAGACATTTGTGCGTTCAGGGGATTACCTTGGCTTGTATGTGCGATTGATTTTAATCGGCTTTCTGTTCATGTATTTAATTCCTGCAGGTTGGTGGCAATTAATCGTAGTGTTCTTGTTTTTTCAGATGTTTGCACTGCAATTGTTCACACTTTATACGCAGTACAGATGGAATGTTATATTCATGATCTATCCGATCAAACAAGATACAAGAGTAAAAGCTTTTCAAAATTGGCTGAAAAACTTGCTGATCATACAAGGTGTATTCTATGGTATTTTCTATGTGTTGCTTACTGGGGACTGGATGATCGCCATTCTTATGCCTGTCGCAGCAATACTTTATAGTGTAGTTCGACTGCCTAGTATGACAAAAAAACATATCATGTTGACTTCCTAGCTCATTACGGGCTGGGAAGTTTTTTTAAAAAGCGATTTTTTCTAAAAGCTTGTCTCCTTTGACAGTTGGTTGGAGTGGAAAGTGCGTGCCTACCACCTGAAATACATCTCGCAAGGCATGCGACGAGGAAGCTTACTACGGTAGCATAAACTTGTAGACGCAGGAGTAAGGGACATATAAAAGGCGTGCAGTCCGGAAAGTGGAAGTGGCTCGTTCAGCCCCGACCAGCAAAAGTAAATGGGCTTTGAAGGCGCACTATGCCTTCTGGACCATTTAACTTTTGACCTCGAGGGGCTAGCCACTGCAACTAGACAGGTGAGACACTTAAAAAGTGAAACGTACGAATGTGGCTCACCGCTTGCCCCGTGGATAGCGAGCATCCTAGACATGGAAATCAACGACTTCCAAGTTTGTAAACAAATTTTGGGCATCTTTCATAGCTTATGCATATAAGTTTTATGGAAGGGAGCGGGGCTCATGAATACTTATGGATTAACAGGAAGGATTGTCACACCTGGAAGTCCTGACTATGATCTGGCACGTGAAGAGTTTAATACTCGTTTTAACTTATTTCCTTTGATTATCAATTTTTGTGCAACTACTAAGGATGTTTCAAACGCGATCCGTTGGGCAAGAAAGAAGAATATTAAGTTTCGGATCCGTACAGGAAGGCATAGTTATGAAGCTTATTCATCATTAGATGGAGGTTTAGTGATAGACATCAGCGATATGAATGAAGTAAAAGTGGATCGCAAAACAAAAACGGCCGTACTTGGTGCGGGCGCATTGCTTTTTCCACTATACGAAAAACTGTATGAAGCAGGTTTCACGATTCCAGGAGGTACTTGTCCATCAGTAGGACTCTCAGGCTTAACACTTGGTGGAGGGTGGGGGATGTTAACTCGTCCTTATGGTATGCTGATCGATCAGCTTCTGGAGCTTGAGATGGTAGATGCAAACGGAAAGATTATCATAGCCAATAAACATAAGAACGCTGATTTATTTTGGGCATCAAGAGGCGGTGGGGGTGGAAACTTTGGTGTGGTTACATCCTTTCGTTTTCGAGTTGTTCCAGTCGATGATGTTGCCATCTTTAAAATTACTTGGGACTTTAAAGGATTTGAAAAAGTCGTGGATTCATGGCAAAAATGGGCTCCGTACACAGACGATAGATTAACAGCCATTATTGATCTCTTAACAAAAGACATTGGTGAGCTGCGTGCTTTAGGTGAATTTCTTGGCACAACGGATGAACTGAAAAAGCTTTTAAAGCCCCTTTTAATCGCATATCCACCTAAAGTAGTTGAAGTGAAGAAGGTGCCTTATATCGATGCCGTTAAGATATTTGGAGGGATGATGCCGGGTATGATGGAGTACGCTGTTAACCATGGGGATCCTGATGCACATCCGTTTAAGAATACAGGTGCGTTTGCGAAACAGCAGTTACCGATTAGAGCGATAAAAAAGCTTAAAGAATATCTATCAAACTCACCTAGTATTGAGAACAAAGTGCAGTTGCAAGCCCTAGCTGGAAAAGCAGCTTGTACAGGACCTACTGAAACGGCTTATGTTCATAGAGAAGCATTATTCAGCTTGTTATATATTACGAAGTGGCAGAACGAAAATGAAGCTAGCGTAAATACGCGATGGGTGGAGAGCTTAAGAAATTCTCTACTTCCTTATGCGGATGGAGCTTATGTGAATTTTCATGATAATTGTATTAAGAACTGGCTTGGACAATGTTACTTTGTTAACTTGCCTCGTTTAATTGAGGTGAAAACAAAATACGATCCTGAAAATGTGTTTAAGTTCCCATTAGGCATTCCGACTGCAGATCCTATTAAGTAAGCTTTCAAATCGTGAGGGCAAAATAGCGAAACTTAGATCTAAATACAAACGTATTATGAAAGGAGGTAGATGATGAAAACGTATGAAGAAAATGTAATGGAAGAACTAAAAAAATGGGAAACAGAAATGTGCAAACGGCCCTCACTTTGGAACAAAACAACGAAATCTCTTCAAACGAAGATCAATGAGAAAATTCCACAAAAAGTGCATGATGTTATAACATCAAGTATGAAACATATGATCAAAGCCACTTTAATCGGTTCTGAATATACGACTAAAAAAACGATTAAGTTTACAGCAGATCTACGAGAGCGTGATTTTAAATTTGAAGATCGACTCTCTTTTTACAAAAAAACAGCAGCAATAGAAGGAGCGGGAACAGGTGCTGGGGGGATTTTCCTCGGCATTGCTGATTTTCCTTTATTGCTAGGTATAAAAATGAAGTTTCTGTTTGAAGCAGCAAGTATTTATGGATTGGATGTTAAGGACTACAAAGAACGAATCTTTATTCTTCATGTATTTCGACTTGCTTTTGCTGATCCGCACAAGCGAGAAGAGGCATTTCAAAGAGTAGTCTCATGGAAAGAGACGGTTCAAGAATTTCCTGAATCTCCTGAGTCGATCAACCAAATGAATTGGCAAGAACTACAACAAGATTACCGAGATCATATCGACCTCATAAAAATGCTACAGATGGTCCCAGGTCTAGGGGCGATTGTCGGTGCATATGCGAATTATCATTTTCTCGATGATTTAGGTCAAGTGGCAAAAAATTGCTTCAGGTGGCGGTTGTTAACAGATGAAAAAAAGAAGAGGATCATAAACAACAAGCACCCGCATTAAATGGCGGGTGCTTGTAATAATTATATGAGGATTTAGAAGCGGCTGTCGCTTAATAGGCGGTCCATTTCTTCTTTATGCTTCGTCTCATCAGCAATCATATCTTCTAATTGAACGACAAGTTCAGTTAGTTTTAGGTTGGATGCTTGCTCTTTACGTTCCTCGTAACGTCTGATCGTATCTTCCTCAGCGTTTCTAGCTTCTTCTAACATTTCACGCACACTCTCTACTTGTTTAACCGGTTTTGGTTGAGTAGTCGGTGTACCTCCAAGCGTTTTGATCTTTTCTGCTAAATAAAGAGCATGTCCTTGCTCATCAGCAATTTCACTTTGGAAGAAAGGTTTTAGGATTTGACGGTACAAACCAGAAACCGTAGCTGCATTATGGTTGTACATAATGATTGCTGAGTACTCGTTTGCAAGATCCTCATTTAGTCCATCGATTAGTGCTTGTAAGTCTTTTTCCATTTGTATAACCTCCTGAATCTTGTTCTACAGAGATATCCTTCCCCTTTTCCCTTTACCATAAACCAAATTTATAGGATAGATGAACTAAAAAAAAACAGGAACTGCAGAATGAGGTTTAGGGATTGGTAAAATCGGTAAAAGACTACTATGCGTGAAACAAATATTGAACAAAAGTGATACAAAATTCTAAGGAGGTAACAAAAATGGATAGCAGACACATGGTTGATGAAGAGCGTAATGTTGACACAAGTAAGGTTGAAGAAACAGCAAGCCGAATGAGCGAGAGCAAAAAAGACGAGATCTTATCAAACTTTGAAGAGTTTAAGAGCTACTTGCATGGGAAAGTGCAAATTGGCGAAAAAATGGGCATGAGCGAAGAAACACTTGCAAAAACTGCAGAGAAAGTAGCAGATTACTTAGCTAACCATGAGGAGCCTCGTAACTCAGAAGAGAACCTCTTAAAAGAACTATGGAAAGTTGGAGAGCAAGAAGAGCGTCATAAGCTGGCTCATATGTTAGTTAAGCTTGTTAAATAGTATACATGTAAAAGCTGCTCATCTTTGAGCGGCTTTTTTTATTACACCATTATTTAGAAGTAGTCTACACATTTGGTTGAAGTGTGATGTTTCGTAATGTATGGAAGGAAGTCGGTATATACAGCTTGTAAAACCAATAAAGTTTGCTAAAACGTCAATAAATTCACCTCAATGACCGTTTACAAAGACCCTTAAAAAAACGACAATGTTTTAAAGTGGTTTATTCAACGATAAAAGAGTGAAAACTTAGCTTTAATAAGAGTTAAAAAAAGAGAAAAAATGATATTGAGGAGAATCTTTATGTTACGAGAACTGGCCAATAAACTACCCTTTCCGATCCTTCCTCTTATATATATCATAAGCGGATTAGGTCTTTCTTTTTTATCATTAAACGTGTTTTTTGAGTTGTCAGAAGACTTAATGGAAAATGAGGTATTTGAGTTTGATCAAGTGATCATCCAATATGTAACCGATATTAGAAGCGACAGATTAACTGAAGTGATGAAAGTGATTACGTTTTTCGGATCTAAAGACATTCTAACCACCTTATTAGTAGGAAGTTTGATCTGGCTTATCGTAAAACGTAAGAATTATTGGGGTGCGATTTTCTATTTAATTGCAGTTGCTGGTGGAGGTCTTTTAAACCTTGGACTAAAACATTGGTTTGGAAGAATACGACCAGAAGATAGCTTGATTGTCGAGCAAGGCTTCAGTTATCCGAGCGGGCATGCCATGGGAAGTCTTATTTATTATGGTTTCCTTGGTTACTTGGTCGTAAGAAGCAGAAGAGGGAAGCCTCTTAAAATTATTCTTACGGTCGGGTTTATATCAACGATTCTTCTTATTGGTTTTAGCCGTGTCTACTTAGGCGTTCATTATCCGTCCGACATAGTAGCTGGATTTAGTGCTGGAACCGTTTGGCTTCTGCTATGTATAGGTGGACGTGAATCGATAAGAGCCTATCAAAAAAGGACGCTTCCTTTTTTTAAAAGGAAACATCCCCAGTAAGTGTGAGTAGTTGATTTTGTAAACATTTAACAACTGAAGGTGTACGATGTTGTCGCTCTCCATCACAGTCAATAAGCTGTTGGGGAGCTGTTTTTATGCTTATCTCTGAGCTTTGAAAATAATGATACCCTTGTCCTTCTTTTGAAGTATCGGATAAACGGTTCAAAAGGACGTCCCAAATAAACGAAGTGGAAGGCTCTTCGATCAGCAAACAATCGAGCTTACCGTCTTGTATATCAGTATCCGGAAAGAAGGGACGGATACCACCGGTAAAGGGCCCGTTCACAGCAAGAAACATGGCAGCTTGTCCATCAAATTGGAACTCCTTAGATGAGATGGAGATATCAAAGGGTTCCCATGTTTGAAATGATTTTGCCGCAGATAAATAATAAGAAAGACGTCCGAATTTTTCTTTTGTATCTGGGTCGATGGATTCGGAGACATGTGTGATCAATCCAACACCCCAGAAATTTGTAAAGAAATGTCCATTAAACTCTCCAACGTCAATGTTACGAAACTTTTTTTCACTAAGCTGTTCCGCGGCTTTTACAGGATTTTGATTCATGCCTAGCGCTCTAGAAAAATCATTGCACGTTCCACCTGGTAAGATTCCGAAAGCTGGCTGATTCTCTGTTAAAGACAGTACAGCATCTGCAATTTCATGTACCGTGCCGTCACCGCCAGCAGCAATGATGAGATCAGTCTTTCCTTGCAGCTCTTTAACAAAGGAAGCACCTTCCCCAGGAGCGGTTGTCTCATAAACTTGAACGTCTTCGAAACCATTTTTCAGCTGTTCGAGCACGGCGTTCCACTGATTAAGCAACCTACCTTGTCCGGCGGAAGGATTTAATATAACAGATGCTCTTTTTATTGTTGATGGATTTATAGTCATTTGGCTACCATGTATTCTTTAACAAATGATTTTCCTGTAAAGAGTGTTTCTGGCAAGCCTTTTGAAGTGCCTCTATTTTTGTGTGCTTCCTCATAGGCATTGGATTGTTGCCAATTTGTAAAATCAGCATGTGATTTCCAAAGTGTCATAACGATATAAGGATCTTGGTGAAGAGGTCGAAGAATACGTATGCCACTAAAGCCTGGTTCACTCTCAACAAGCCCAGCACGGTTTTGGAATCGTTCTTCAAAAAGAGATCTTCCTTCTTCTGATACCGGGATGTGATTCATAACAACAAAGCCAGCTCCACTTAAAGATCCTCTTTGGTTTATCACTTCGTACTCATGTTTTTCGGTAAATGGGTTTTCTCTATCTGTTTCGATTACTAAAGCAGAATTAGAGTCACCTTCAAGCAGGAGAGCTCCATCGTATTTTTCTTGATATGTCGCTAAATAGTCTAAAGTCCCATAAGTAATATATATGTTCATAGGAATCCCTGCCCTTTTTATTGATTTACCTTTGTTTTACCCAACCGTTCAGCACATTAAACAGTGTAAGAAGTTGGATGTTTGTAATATACTTTCCAACTAAGGGAAAATTATATAAAATGTACTTTTCGACCTAGAATGAAATGAGGGTTGGTTATGGTAAAGAGAAGTCTTATCGTACTCGGTATTTTAACGGGTTCACTTATAATAGGTTTTTTTGCCTATCTCTTCATTATCTTAGCTGGAGATTATGTGATCGATGAAAAAGATCTTGTTATGGATTCAGCTACTGTCCTTGTTGCCGAGAACGGAGATAAAATTACGAAGATCTACGATGAAAATCGAGAGATCGTCGACATTGAGGACATCCCAAAACATGTGCAGGAAGCATTTGTTGCGGTTGAAGATAGCCGTTTTTATAAACACAATGGAATTGATGTAAAAGCGATTTCGCGTGCTATCTATAAAGATATTCTAGCTGGTGGAAAAGTCGAAGGCGGCAGTACGATTACTCAGCAGCTAGCAAAGAATGTTTTTTTGTCTCATGAGAAATCATGGCTAAGAAAAACAAAAGAAGCTGTAATTGCAATCAATCTGGAAAGAAGATACCCGAAAGATAAAATTTTGGAGATGTATTTGAACCAAATCTATTTCGGTCATGGCTCATACGGCATCCAACTCGCAGCTAAAACGTATTTTAATAAGGATGTTAGCGAATTAACTGTAGCAGAGGGGGCGATGCTTGCCGGTCTTCCTAAAGCACCAAACTATTATTCTCCATTAAAGAATCCTAAGGAAGCGAAAGAGCGCCGTGATCTTGTTCTTACACTCATGGAGAAGCAAGATTATTTGACCCCTTCTGAAACGGTCAGAGCGCAAGGTAAAACGATCGCTCTAGATTTTCAGCAAGAAAAACGAAATCCAGCTTATACAACGTATATTGATATGGTCATAAAAGAAGCAAAAGAAAAGTACCAGCTTTCAAGAGAAGAGCTGCGACAAGGCGGTTATAAAATCGTTGTACCTATGAATTTGGCAGCACAAGATTCTGTTTATAAAAGCTTTCAAGACGGTCGTTATTTTGTAGGTACTGGTCAGGAGAAACCTGAGGGCGCTATGGTTTTGATGGATGGGAAAACAGGTGGTTTGCTCGCTGTTCAAGGGGGACGAAATTATGTAACAGAGGGGCTGAATCGGGTAGAGGTGAATCGTCAGCCTGGTTCAACGTTCAAGCCGTTATCTGTGTATGGTCCTGCTCTGGAATCCGAAAAATACAAACCCTATTCTATGCTGCGTGATGAAGAACTTAGCTATGACGGTTATGAACCTAAGAATTATAACGGTAGGTACGATGGTGAAGTTTCCATGGTGGACGCCATTTCACACTCTGTAAATTCATCGGCAGTATGGCTGTTGAACAAGAACGGAATATCTGATTCGAAAAGTTACCTCGAACAGCTCGGTATGCCGATTGAGGACAAAGGACTCGGAATCGCGCTCGGCGGCATCAATCAAGGGGTAACACCATTGCAAATGGTAAAAGGATATCGTAGTTTCCTTCATGAGGGTAAGACGATCGAGCCTTTTGTAATCAGTAAGATCTATAACAACGAAGGAGATCTGATTGGGAAAGCAAAACAGGTAGAAAAGAAAGTTTGGAAAAAGCAGAACGCATGGTACATGACACGTATGCTTCAGCAGGTCGTGAAGAACGGAACAGGATCTGATGGAAGAGAGAATATGGAGATCGCAGGAAAGACGGGTACCACAAACTATCCAAACGTAGAAAAAGGAAACAAAGATACATGGTTTGTCGGGTATACACCAGAAGTAATCGGTGCTGTGTGGGTCGGTTATGATCGAACAACAAAAGAATCGTATTTAAACAGCGGCAGTTCTTTACCTACTCTCCTATTTAAACAAGTGATTAACGAAATGCCGTCGCAACAAGGTCTCACGTTTAAAAAACCTGACGGAGTAAAAGATTTAGCACCGCCAATCGAGCTCATCGAGTTAAACGACCTTCGTGCTTCATTTGGTATGGGAGACTATGGGATTCCTTCGGTTAAACTGAACTGGACTCCTTCAAAAGACGAGCGTCTGCAATATAAGGTTTATGCCGTGAATGAAGGAGAAACAACACTTTTAGATACGATAAAAGGCAAAGGAGAATATAGTGCTTCTGGAAAGAATCTCTTCACGCTGCCAGACTTCTATGTTGTTCCATATAATCCTCTTACTAAACAAGAAGGAGAGCCATCAAATGTGGTGTCGATTTCTCTTTTCCCGATTTTTGGTGAGGAAGATAAAAAAGAAGTAAGAGATAAGATTCGTAAAGATCGTGAAAAAGAGAAGAAAAAGAAAAAGAAGAAAAATGATGAATGAACGGTGGAAGGTGGCCAAGGTGGCCGTCTTCTTTTTTTGGTGAGTGTTTGGAATTTGGAAGTAGAGGGAGGGAGGGGGGCGGAGTCGAACTGTGTCGGAAAGCCTATATTTTTCATTTTCGACTTAATTGTGGCGTGTTTAGGCTTAATGGATGCTCATTTCGACTTAATTGTGGCCTCTTTTGACTTAATCAATGCGCCGCTAGACTCAATCCATCATTTACACATCTCATACATGTATAGCAGCATGCACCTGTAAAGGCTTTCAACATCCAGTGAACATCCATTTTGCCAAAATCATGACAATTAAGCTTATCTTCTATACTTTTATTATGAATTCCCTTACAATGTGTATGGATATTGACGTTAAAGGTTTTAAGTTTCAGCAGCTAGGAGATAACAATAGTGCTGCAGCTTTTGGTCTTGTATAGAAAGGTGTGTACGTTTTGACTATGAATGAAGAGTTTTTGAAAGCGTGTCGTAAGGAGAAAAATTCACATATTCCTGTATGGTACATGAGACAGGCGGGCCGTTCCCAGCCAGAGTACCGTAAATTGAAAGAGAAGTATTCACTATTTGAAATCACACATAGACCAGAGATGTGCGCTGGCGTTACGAAGCTCCCTGTAGATCAACACGGAGTGGATGCTGCGATTCTTTATAAAGACATTATGTCTCCTGTACCAGCGATTGGAGTAGATGTAGAGATTAAATCAGGAATCGGACCCGTGATTGATAAGCCTGTACGAACGCGAGAAGATGTAGAGCGTTTAGGGACGATCAATCCTGAGAAAGACGTACCGTATGTTTTGGATACGATCAAAATTTTAAGACAACAGTTAGAAGTTCCGCTAATCACGTTTGCAGGTGCACCATTTACACTTGCGAGCTATATGGTTGAAGGTGGGCCATCCCGCGATTATCATAAAACTAAGCAGTTAATGTATTCTGATCCTGAAAGCTGGTTCATGCTGATGGACAAGCTAGGCGATATGACGATCGCTTATGCAAAGGCACAGATTGCTGCTGGCGCACAAGCGTTTCAAATTTTTGATTCATGGGTCGGCGCATTAAATGCAGCTGATTACAGAAAATACATTCAGCCTGTCATGTACAAGATCTTCTCATCACTAAGAGAAGAAAATGTTCCGTTGATTCTATACGGAACAGGTGCAAGACACTTAATCATGGAGTGGAACGAGCTTCCGATCGATGTGATCGGACTTGATTGGAGATTATCTCCGAGAGAAGCGCGTCAGATGGGTGTGACAAAGGCGCTGCAAGGAAACTTGGATCCTTCCATTCTATTGGCGCCATGGGAAGTAATTGAAGCACGAACAAAAGAAATTTTGGATGAAGGTATGGAAGAACCAGGCTTTATCTTCAATGTCGGAAAAGGCATTTTCCCTGAAGTAAACATTGCAACATTAAAGCAGTTGACCACCTTTGTTCATGAATATACGTCTAAAAAACTAGGGTGATAAAGAGTGAGTAACAAGAAAACAGGTCTATTAATTATGGCGTACGGAACGCCAAGAAGTCTGGATGAAGTAGAAAGCTATTACACACACATTAGAAGAGGACGTAAGCCTTCTCCTGAACAGCTGCAAGAACTTACGGAACGCTACGAACAGATCGGTGGAATCTCACCACTTGCTAAGATTACAGAAGAGCAAGCGCAAAAAATTGAAGCTGAGATGAATCATCGTTACCCAGATCGTGAGTTTAAAAGCTATCTTGGTCTGAAGCATATTGATCCTTTTATTGAAGATGCTGTGCAAAAGATGAAGGAAGATGGAATTGAAGAAGCAGTAACGCTTGTCCTTGCTCCTCACTACTCGACGTTCAGTGTTAAATCGTACAACGGACGTGCTGTGGAAGAGTCTGCAAAAATTGGTGGACCATCATTTACGACGATCGACAGCTGGTATGATGAGCCGAAGTATGTACAATTTTGGTCGGACGGAATTAAACAAACGTTTAATGCCATCCCTGAGAACGAGCATGACAAAACCGTTGTGATCTTCTCCGCACACAGTCTGCCAGAAAAGATTCTTCAAATGGGAGATCCGTATCCGACGCAGCTTCAGGAAACAGCTGATCTTATCGCGAAAGAGGCGGATGTTCCTCATTATACGATCGGGTGGCAGAGTGCTGGGAACACGCCTGAACCGTGGATCGGACCAGACGTTCAGGATTTAACTAGAGATCTTTATAACGAGCATGCTTATAAACATTTTATCTATTGTCCTGTAGGTTTTGTGGCGGATCATCTGGAAGTTCTGTATGACAACGATTATGAGTGTAAAGTTGTTACAGATGAGTTGGGCGTGAATTACTATCGTCCTGAGATGCCTAACGCAAAGCCGGAATTTATCGATTGTTTGGCAACGGTCATTGAAAATGCACTAGCAAAAGAAAGAATGTGAAAGAAATGAGCGAGCGAAAGCACGTTATTATATTGGGCGGCGGCATAACAGGTTTAGCCGCTGCCTTTTATGTTCAGAAATATGCAAAAGAAACAGGGGATCCGATAGCATTTACAGTGGTCGAAGCGAGCAACCGTCTTGGCGGCAAGATCGATACGATTAAAGAAGATGGTTTTGTGCTAGAGCGTGGGCCAGATTCCTATCTTGCTAGAAAAACAGTAATGACAGAACTGGTTAAAGATGTTGGCCTAGGCGACGATTTAGTTTCTAATGAAACGGGTCAAGCTTATATTTTGCATAATATGAGGCTTCATCCTATTCCAGAAGGAGCAGTGATGGGGATCCCGACTAAAGTGATGCCGTTTGCGACGACACCTTTATTCTCTATCACTGGAAAGGCAAGAGCGGGGTTAGATCTTGTCCTTCCTAAACGAAAAGATGCACAACAAGATGTTTCGGTTGGCCATTTTTTTAGAAGACGTCTTGGTGATGAAGTGGTTGATCGACTGATCGAACCCTTGTTATCCGGGATTTATGCTGGAAGGATCGATCGACTTAGCCTGCAATCTACGTTTCCTCAATTTGTGGAAACGGAAAAGAAATATAGAAGTTTAATCTTAGGAATGAAAAAGACGCAGCCTAAACAAGAGAAAACGCTGAATACGAAAAAGAAAAAAGGTGCTTTTTTAACACTCAAAGGGGGACTATCTTCTTTCATTGAAGCTCTGTCTAACGCAGTGCCAAAAGAAAGCATAAAAACAGGTGTTCACGTTAAAGCTGTCGAGCGTTTAGTAGACGGGACATATTCTGTGGTGATGGAAGATGGCTCGGTTATGAACGGTGATCAAGTTATTGTTACTACACCTTATCCTGTTACGAAAAAACTTTTCGGTGAATCTCTGTTTCCTGCTGGTTTTCACGACACGAAGCCAACTTCAGTAGCAACGGTTGCGATGAGTTTTAATGAGGCAGACGTGAACTTCAGTCTTGATGGGACAGGGTTTGTGATTGCTAAAAGTGAAAAGACATCCATAACGGCGTGTACGTGGACGAGCCGAAAGTGGCCGCATACGACTCCACAAGGTAAAGTGGTCCTTCGTTGTTATGTAGGACGTGCAGAAGATCAAGACATCGTTCAACAACCAGATGAAGTTATTTTAGAAAAAGTATTGGATGATTTGAAGAGAATCATGGGTGTAGATAGCCGTCCGGAATTCTACCATGTTTCTCGTATGATTGATTCGATGCCACAATATGAAGTCGGGCATAAAGAGTATGTAGAAAAGCTCAGAACTGCGTTTCAAAATGAGTTGCCTGGCGTGAAACTAGCCGGAGCTCCGTATGATGGTGTGGGATTGCCAGATTGCGTGAATTCAGCAAAAATGGCTGTTGATTCTTTGTTCGGCCGATAATGATTTTGGACGTGAAAACTTCAATTTAAACAAAAAAATAATAAATATGTTAAGAATTAAACGACAAATGGATATGTTTGTCGTTTTTTATATTTTCTTGTAGAATGTTTCTGCTATACTGTAGGGAGAAAAAAAAGGAAGGGGGAAGCGCTGTGCAAGCATTTATTGAGCCGTTATTTGTAAATATTGCAATCATATTTTCGTTTACACATCTTTTGAACATGTTCTTTCCCCTTCATCCTGGTGTTATTCCGAGCTATAAGAATCAAATCGTTTTTGGCTTGATCAGTGGTGCGGGTGCTCTAGTTTGTATGTTGTTTCCCATTGAAACGCTGAAGGATTCTTTTTTTGATCTTCGAAATGTTCCCATCATGATCGTCACATTGTATGTCGGCTGGCTTCCGGGGGCAATTTGTTCGTTGATTGTTGCCATCGCAAGAATAGCAGTTGGTGGAGAGTTAGCTTGGCTTGGTGTTGTTTTAATCCTTTTAGCTTATGTGGTTTGCTTGATCTATCATGGATTTTTTGATGAAGATAAGCGCAGATGGATTTCAGCCATTTATATTGCGCTGGTTTATACATTATTTTATATGCTTTTCATTCATACATATCTTGATTTTCTAACGATCGATTTTTATCTCGTCTATTTCTCGAGCTTTTTGATCGCGTTCTTTTCTTGTATCTTCTTAATTGAGAGGCTTGTTAAGATCAACATGCAGTTGAAGGAAACCGTTTACTTGGACAAGCTGGCAGTTGCAGGACAGATGGCAGCAGCAATCGCGCATGAAGTTAGAAACCCGATGACGACCATTCGTGGAATGATTCAGTTTCTTGGCAGCACGACAACAGATGCTAAGCTAAGGGAACATTCGCCACTCTTAATTGAGGAATTAGATCGAACGAACAAGATTATCACAGACTATTTGTCCATGGTTAAGCCGGATGTTCCTAAGCTTGAGACCGTTTCACTCGAAAAAGTGTTAAGAGATGTTATTGCGCTTACTGCACCATACGGAGCGATAAATAATGTCGAAGTTACCGCTAGTCCATTAGGCTCTTATAATGTGTGCATTGATGAACCAAAACTTAAGCAAGGTTTAATAAATATTATCAAAAACGGGATAGAAGCGATAGAAGGAGGCGGCACGATCCATCTGTATCGCTATAAAGTTACAAAGAGCCGGATTACGATAGCGATCGAAGACAATGGTAAGGGTATGACAGAAGAGGAACTCGAGCAGATCGGGTTGCCTTTTTATACAACGAAAGCAAAAGGTACGGGTTTGGGTATGATGGTAACATATAAACTCATTCAAGATATGGACGGAAAACTTCGGTATGAGAGCGTACTTAATGAAGGCACGCGAGTTCTTTTAACCTTGCAGTTATGTTCGAAACGAAATATTGTTAATGGTGAGGAGGTGGGATGATGGATCGCAGAAAAAGTATTTTAGACGCAGCAGAGCGTTCTTTTTCTATGTTTGGTTATAAGGCGAGTACAGTGGATCAAATCGCTAAGATTGCAAATGTAGGAAAGGGAACGATCTATACTTTTTTCGCAAACAAAGAAGAATTATTTTCGGAAATTATCACAAACTTAGTAACAGAGACGAAATTAGCGGCATCTTCTGCAATAAAAGAAGATCGCCCTTTTTACGAGAACCTGCATAATGCCCTTTATGAAGTCGTTGAACTTCGGAAAACGCACAAGTTAGCCGTTAAACTTTCTCAAGAAGTGAAAGAGTTAAACACTTCACCTGTAACTGAGGCTTTGCAGAGAATTGAAAAAGCAGTTTTGAATTTTGTTCAAAAAGAGCTGGATAAAGCGGTCGAGAAAGGCGAGATTAAAGAATGCCATACAGATATTGTGGCGTTTATGATGGTCAAAGTATATATCGCTCTTATTTTTGATTGGGAACGTGATCATGAAGCTCTTCAAAAAGAAAAGATGCTTGAAGTTCTTGAGATGTTTGTAATGGATGGTTTAAGGAAACCATAGTATTGCAGAAGCAAGAAAAACGTGTTACATTAAGTTGTGACCAAATTTCTATTTCGGTCATTTTCGAAAAAGCGGACTGTAAGAGTCTCTTTTTTTACCGACAAATGACCAAATGACTAAATTAGTCATTCAGTATTAGGAGGAGTGAACAACTGTGTTAAAAAGTATCGGAGCTCAATTTAAAGCAGTTTTTTCAAACAAAAAAATTGCTGTACCGGTCTTAGCAGTTCTATTTATACCAGTGTTATACAGCGGAATGTTTCTATGGGCGTTCTGGGATCCGTATGACAAGATGGAAGATCTGCCAGTGGCCGTAGTCAACCAAGATGAAGGGTACGAATATAACGGTGAGAACTTAACTGTAGGAGATGAGTTTGTAAAAAAACTCAAAGAAAATCCACAGTTTGAGTGGGAATTCGTTAGTGAAGAAAAAGCAAAGCAAGGTTTGGAACATAACGATTATTATATGATGATCGAGATTCCTGAGAACTTTTCTGAAGAGGCAACTGCTCTATCAGGAAAATCGAACAAAAAGCCTGAAATCATTTATACACCGAACGCTGGCTTTAACTTTCTAGCAGCACAAATTGGCGGAACAGCCGTAGATAAAATGAAAGAAAGTTTGTCTAACGAACTGACAAAAACATATGCAGAAGTCATGTTCGATCAAGTCGAGCAGTTGGCTGGTGGGTTGGAGAAAGCAGCTGATGGCTCCAATCAAGTAACAGACGGATTGAAAAAAGCTTCTTCTGGCAGTGGTGAACTAGCTTCAGGAATGGAAGCAAAAACACCACAGATTAATGAGTTAAAAGATGGAGCTGTGCTTTTTAATTCAAAAATGACCGAGTTCGATAGTGGAATGGATAAATTGCTTGCTGCTCATAAACAGCTAGCAGACGGACAAGGTCAACTAAGTAACGGTGCACAAGCTCTAAAAGGTGGACTTAGCCAAGCGACAGCTGGTTCTGAAAAAATTAAGAACGGAAGCTTAGCCTTACAAGGCGGTGCATCTAAATTATCGACTGGAGCAAGTACGCTCGCAGGTTCAGTAAATGAGTGGAACGCTGGTGCACAAAAAGCAACTGCAGGTTCAAAACAACTAGAACAACAGATTAATGCACTCATTCAAAACCAAGGAAACATGTCAGATGAGCAGATGGCCGCATCCTTAAAACAGCTTGCTGCAGCTAGTAACGGCATAAACAATGGTTTAGATAGCTTGACTGCAGCAACAGGAAAGATCGCTGGCGGAGCGAACGAACTTTCTGCAGGGGCTAAAAAGCTAAGTGATTCACAAACAGCTTTAGCAAATGGAGCAGAAGAGCTTCATAACGGTCAGCTAAAACTAGTTGACGGAGTCGATCAGCTCGCAAGTGGTCAAGCAAAAGTAAACGAAGGTACGCAAACGTTCCAATCTAAATTGGGAGAAGCGGCTAACGGTAGTCAGCAGCTGTTAGGTGCGAGTGGCAAGTTAGCAGACGGAACTTCCACAATTGCAACAGGCTGGCAGGAAGTTACAGGTCATGTAAAGGAAATTCATAACGGAGAACAAAAGCTGCTTGATGGAAGCGGGAAACTAACCTCATCATTAAGTGATGCAGCGGACAAAACAGGTGAGCTTGATCCAGACAGTGACATGTTTGAACGAATTGCAAACCCTGTTTCGGTTAAAACAAACAGCTTTTCCGATGTTCCGAACTACGGAACAGGCTTTGCTCCATACTTCTTATCATTAGGTCTTTTCGTAGGAGCATTGTTAATGTCGATCGTGTTCCCATTACGTGATAAAGCTGGACACCCTCGTTCAGGTTTCAGCTGGTTTGCTGGTAAGTTCACGTTCTTAGCGGTGGTTGGTGTAATTCAAGCACTGATTGCGGATGCGGTATTAATATATGGTCTAGGAATTGAAGTGAGTAACTTAGGAGCGTTCCTTGGACTTAGTATCATCACGAGTCTTACTTTCTTAGCACTCGTACAATTGCTTGTTACAGTGCTTGGAGACCCAGGACGTTTTGTAGCGATCATTATCTTAATCTTACAACTTACAACAAGTGCAGGAACATTCCCGTTAGAGCTCATTCCGAACGGACTACAAGGATTCAATGCTTGGCTTCCTATGACATATTCCGTTTCAGGCTTTAAAGCAGTAATCTCAAGCGGAGACATGGAAAGCTTTAGCTTTAATCTATGGATTTTGGTAGGTTTCATGGCGATCTGTATGATCGGTACATGGGCTTACTTTGCAAGTCAGTTTAGAAAAAAGAATAACGCAGATGAAGGTTCAGTAGCATAATTTTAGTTAACACCTGAAGGGACAACATCCCTTCAGGTGTTTTTTCTAGTTTTGCAGAGGGGGATACCCGGTCTGTTTGAAGCAATAGCAACAATGTTAACAAAAAACTTTTAGAAAAGAAGTTTTCAAGCAAGCAAGCAAGGGAAACATAAGTTATGGACATTCTAATGGATGCAGCTTATTTTATGTAAAAAAAGGAGAGAACCGAACTTGATAACTTTCAAAAACGTAGGGAAAACGTACCCTGACGGTTTTGAGGCCTTGAAAAATATTGACTTTCAAATTAATGAAGGGGAGTTAGTAGCTTTAATCGGGCCTAGTGGTTGTGGTAAGACAACAACCATGAGAATGATAAACCGTTTGATCGAGCCATCAAAAGGAACGATTCTCATTGATGGAGAAGATATTGCAAACCGAAACCCCGTTGAGCTGAGAAGGAATATTGGATATGTAATTCAACAAATTGGTCTATTGCCTCATATGACGATAGAAGACAACATCTCACTCGTACCACGTTTAAAAGGGTGGGAAAAAGAAAAGTATGAGGGCAAAGTTGATGAATTGCTAGATTTAGTTGGATTAGATCCTAAAACATTCAGAACGCGATATCCTTCTGAGCTAAGCGGTGGTCAGCAGCAGCGTATTGGTGTAATTCGAGCACTTGCTGCAGAACCTCCTATCATTTTAATGGACGAACCATTCTCCGCGCTTGATCCGATCAGTCGTGAACAGCTGCAAGATGAACTTGTTAAATTGCAAGATACGATCAAGAAAACGATCGTATTCGTTACGCATGATATGGATGAAGCTATTAAGATTGCTGACAAGATCGCGATCTTAAATAAAGGTGAGATCATTCAGTTCGATACACCAGAACGGATTCTACGTCATCCAGCGAATGACTTTGTTAAAGGGTTTATCGGTGAGAACCGATTGTCTGCTGATGAATCATCCATGCCAGAAGCCGTAGATCTTATGAGACCGAATCCAGTTACGGCAAAAGTAACGAGAGGACTTGCAGAATCATTAAAAATGATGAAGCGATATGGTGTAGACAGTCTCTTGATCACAGATCAGCAAAACAAGCTTCTTGGGATCACCACACTTGATAAAATCGAACAACATTACCCTGAAGAAGATAAGACCATCGGAGATCTTATGGAAAAAGAAATCATTACGGTCGATGTTTCCTCTACGTACACGGAAGTTGCAGAAATCTTTGCAACCCATGGTGTTCATATGATTCCTGTACTTGATAATGAAAAATTAGTTGGCTTAATCACACGTGCATCCATGATGCGCGGTTTAGCAGGGTTAAATATTTCCGCACAAAAACCTATTGAGGGAGGTGCGGGCATTGAATAACTTTTTAGTCACGATGAAAGATACGTTTGTTAACAGATGGCCAGAAATTCTTACAGGCCTTCAGCAGCACTTATTCTTATCCCTTGTTTCAATCTTGATCGCGGCAGTTATCGCCGTTCCTCTAGGGATTTTTATTTCAAGAAGAAAAAAGGTTGCCGAACCTGTTATTGGGGTTACAGCCATTTTTCAAACGATACCGAGTTTGGCATTGTTCGGTTTCTTATTGCCTGTATTCGGAATCGGAAGTACAACTGCCATCATTGCACTTACTGTTTATGCACTCTTGCCTATCCTACGCAACACGTATACAGGAATTACGGGTGTAGATAAATCAGCTGTTGAAGCAGGTAAAGGAATGGGTATGACAAATACTCAAATCTTACGAATGATCGAACTGCCGTTAGCGCTGCCCATCATCATGGCTGGTCTGCGTACAGCAACCGTATTAACCATTGGAGTGGCAACACTTGCTGCGTTTATTGGAGCAGGTGGACTAGGTGATCTTATCTACCGTGGATTATCTACTACTCGTAATGAGCTCGTCTTAGCAGGTGCGATTCCCGCCGCATTACTTGCTATCGTATTTGACTTTATTCTGCGACGAATTGAGTTAGCTACTGAACCTAAAGCATCAAAGAAACGTGGTTCATGGAAACTGCCAGTCCTTATCGGGGTACCAATCGCTGCTCTCGTTCTTTTCTTTGCACTACGTGGCGGTGGTGAAGAAGATGCGATTGTGATCACGGGTAAGAAGTGGACTGAGCAATATATCCTGCCTTATGTGATTTCTGAATATGTAAAAGACAAAACAGATTACCCTGTTATCGTTAAAGAAGCGATTGGCGAGACGCCTATTCTTACGGAAGCGATCAAAAAGGGTGATATCGATCTTTATGTAGAATATACAGGTACAGGTTACTTAACGATTCTAAAAGAAAAATATGATCCAAGCATGAAGCCTGAAGAGATTTATGATGCTGTAAAAGAAGGCTATTCCAAAGAGTATGACCTGAAATGGACGAAGCCGCTTGGTTTTGAAAACA
Source organism: Fictibacillus sp. 5RED26 (assembly GCF_015903895.1). NCBI lineage: Bacteria > Bacillati > Bacillota > Bacilli > Caryophanales > Fictibacillaceae > Fictibacillus > Fictibacillus sp. 5RED26. The sequence goes on from NZ_JACZDU010000001.1 coordinate 145,642, forward strand.
CGTATGCGCTAGCTTTAAATCCTGATACAGCGAAACAAGTTAATGTAAAATCGATTTCTGAACTAGCGCCGAAGTCGAACCAGATTACTTTCGGTGGTCCAACAGAGTTCTTTGAACGTGAGGACGGCTATACGCCATTTGTGGATACGTATAACCTTAACTTTAAGGATAAGAAGAGTTTGGATCCGAACTTGATGTACTCTGCTGTAAAAGAAGGTAAGGTGGACGCGATTCCAGCTTATACAACAGACGGAAGAATCGTTCGTTTCAATTTAAAAACGTTGGAAGATGATAAGAAATTCTTCCCTCCGTATTATGCAGTTCCTGTTGTAAGGGAAGATACGCTGAAGAAGTATCCGAAACTTGAAGGTGTTCTCAATGAGCTTGAAGGGAAGATTTCAGAAGAAGATATGGCAGAAATGAACGCGAAAGTGGACCTAGATAAAGAAGATCCGCGTGAAGTAGCGCAAGAATTTCTGAAAAGTAAAGGATTGATCAAATAAGATAGAAAAATGGACTCCTTCGGGGGTCCATTTTTTGTTATGTTGGTTGGTTTGAAAGGGGGGAGCAGGTTCAATTAAGTCTTAAAGTTAACTAATTAAGTCAAAACAGCATCCAATTAAGTCGAAACTGCAACCAATTAAGCCGAAAACCAGACCAATTAAGTCTAAAATTAAAAATAAAGGCCATTCGACAATCTCGCATCCCGTAGAAATCAAAAAAAGCCGGTCCCTCAAAATCAGGAACCGGCATCATCTTATAAAACCTTACTCAGAAACGACTTCGTGCGTTCATGCTGTGTGTTGCCAAACAATTCAGATGGTACGTTCTCTTCCACGATATAACCGCCATCCATGAAGATCACGCGGTCACCTACTTCTCGTGCAAAGCCCATCTCGTGCGTTACGACGACCATCGTCATTCCTTCACGCGCAAGGTCTTTCATTACTTCCAAAACCTCACCGACCATCTCTGGATCAAGTGCCGAGGTTGGTTCATCAAAGAGCATGATCTTTGGGTCCATCGCGAGTGCACGAGCGATGGCCACACGCTGCTTCTGACCACCGCTAAGCTGGGAAGGATAGGCATTCGATTTATCTTGCAGGCCTACTTTTGCGAGCAGCTTCAACGCTTTGTCACGAGCTTCCTCTTTATTTGCGCTTTTCACTTTAAGAGGAGCAAGTGTTACGTTTTCTAAGACGGTTTTGTGAGGGAAGAGGTTAAACTGCTGAAAAACCATACCTACATCTTCCCTAATTTTATTAATATTCGTTTTTGGATCTGTGATATCCGTTCCGTTCACGATCACTTGCCCACCTGTTATGTCTTCAAGTTTATTGATACAGCGGAGAAATGTACTTTTGCCTGAGCCAGAAGGGCCAATCACACAAACAACTTCTTGTGCTTTTATTTCTGCATTGATATCCTTCAATACCTCAAGATCACCAAAGGACTTTTTTAAATTTTTTACTGTAATCATGGTCCGGCTCCTTTCACGTTAAAAACAAAATCGTGTATGTATTTTATCATAAGTTCGTTTGAATCGTTGTATTTCCTGCCTCTGATGAAATCTTTAATTACAAAACTTTCTGAAAAAAGGATTGACCTGTGAATATTCGGTGAACTATACTCTGATTATGAAAACGATTTCATGAATTCGATTCCACAATTGTTTTAAGAGGAGAATCTGATGGCAACCATTCAAGATGTGGCGAAGAAAGCAGGATTATCCCGCACAACTGTCTCTAGGGTGATCAATGAACATCCTTATGTGACAGAAGAGAAGAAGCGTCTCGTAACACAGGCGATGCAAGAACTGAATTATGTACCTAATTCATCAGCAAGACGATTGAGGCGGCAGCAGACAGAGACGATTGCTGTCTATGTGCCTCGTATCACGAATCCATTTTTCAGTCATCTAGTTGAAGTGATGGAGAAGGAAGCCGCGAAAAAAGGCTATCAGCTGATACTGTGCCAGACCCGTTATAAGAAAGAGCAAGAGCGGAATTTCTTAGAGCTTTTAAAAACAAAGCAAGTAGATGGTCTGATCTTAACATCCATAGAAAACGATTGGAGTGAGTTTGAACCATACTTATCGTTCGGCCCCATCGTCGTTTGCAACGAATACTCAGACTCTGCTCAAGTACCTTCCGTCTACTTAAACCAGATCGAAGGAAGCTATCTAGGAACGAAGCACTTGATCGATCAAGGCTATACAAAGATCGGGTATTGCACCGGCAACCACAAAAGCTCCAGAGTTTCTAAAGACAGAAAGATCGGATTTTTACAAGCGCTAGATGAAGCGGGAATCATGATGAAGGAAGAGTGGTTCTTTTACAACGCTTATAGTGTACAAGACGGCTTTGCTGCATTTAAAAAATTGAGTGAGCTGGATGATAAGCCACAAGCGGTTTTTACCGGTAGTGATGAAGTGGCAGCAGGTATTGCGAAAGCAGCGTTTGACGCGGGTTGGAGAGTACCTGAAGACCTCGCTATCATAGGGTTTGATAATCAGCCTCTAGCAGCATTGATGGATCTGACGACGGTCGAACAGCCGATTGACACCATTGCAAAGCAGGCTATGAATTTGATGGTAGAAGCGATTCAGGCAAAGAAACCTTTAAGTCGAAAAGAAGTGATTCTGCCATTTCAGTTGATCAAACGATCCTCAACTTAACTTTTTGTGGTGAAATGTAATCGTTTACAAAACAGGAGATTAGGGGGAAATACAATGAAGAAGCTTAAGAAAATCTCAAAAGTGATTTCTACTTCACTAGCATTGTCACTTGTACTTGCAGCTTGTTCGGACAAAGAAGAAGGAAGCAGCAACAGTAACAATTCCGGCGGTGATAAAGACGAAAAAGTAACGATCGTCTATGCACGTGGTAAGGATGATACACAAGGTACAACAGCCATGGTGGAAGCTTTTGAAAAGAAATACCCTAACATTGATGTGGAATTTAAAGAGATGCCTGCGGATACGGGTAAGCAACATGACGCTTATGTAACTGCATTTAACGCGAACTCAGATGAGATCGACGTTATTGATCTAGACGTAATCTGGCCAGCTGAGTTTGCTCAAGCAGGATTCTTGATGCCGCTAGACCGCTTTATGGAAAAAGACGGGATTAACCCAGATGATTATAACGAAGGTGCGATCACAGCATCTAAATTTAAAGGAAAACAATGGGCTCTTCCTAAGTTTATCGATGCGGGAATGCTTTTCTACCGTACAGACTTAGTTGACGAAGGTTCTGTTCCAAAGACGTGGGACGAGCTTTTAGCGAAAGCGAAGGAAACGAAGGGCCAAGGTGGAACACAGTTTGGTTACTTGATGCAAGCGAAGCAATATGAAGGTCTTGTATGTAACGCGGTTGAATTCATCGCATCATACGGTGGTCAGATCATCGACGAAAATGGTGATGTGAAAGTTGACTCTCCTGAAGCGATCAAAGGAATCGCTAAGCTTGTAGAAGTTGCAAACTCTGATGTTGTTCCGCAAAACGTTACAACGTTTGCCGAGCCAGAGTCACATACAGCATTTATCAATGGTCAAGCAGCTCTGATCCGTAACTGGCCATATCAATTTGCACTAGCAAATGATGAGAAGCAATCTAAGATCGCAGGTAAAGTTGGAGTAGCTCCACTTCCAGCAGGGGATGCAGGAACTGCTGCAGCACTTGGCGGCTGGATGGCTGGTATCAACAAAAACACGAAGCACCCTGAAGAAGCTTGGAAGTTCTTAAGCTTTATGGCTGGTAAAGAAGGACAGAAGATCGACGCGATCAAAGGTGGACACGCGCCAACGATTCTTTCTCTATATGAAGACCAAGAAATTTTAGATGCAAACCCTTACTTTAAGGAAGAAGGATTTGTAAACGCACTTGAAGCAGCTGTATCTCGTCCTGTAGCACCGAACTATCCTGAGATCTCTGACATCATTCAAGTACAAGTTTCTCAAGCTGTAGCGAAAAAGATTACTCCAGAACAAGCAGCTAAAAACATGCAAAAAGAAATTTCAGAAAAACTAGTAAAGTAAGAAACGTAAAGTGATAGGGGTACGCCTTTCCATGAGAAAGGCTCCCCTTACTTTTATAATTGGTATCGATTCCACAAAGAGTGAAATGGATGGACGTAACAGCGCCCGTCCGTCGATTGCATTCGAATAGTAAGGAGCTGACACGTTTTGAAACCTGATCTAATGCCTAACAACCAAAAGCAAACTGCACCAAAAACGAAACAAAAGGCGAAGAAAAAGCGCTCTGATCGTTCGCTAGGCTACATGCTGATCGCCCCGTCGATGATCTTGATCTTGATCATTGCCATATGGCCCGTTTTTCAATCTTTCTATTACAGCATGTTTGATCTGAGACTGAACAATCCAGTGAAATCTGAAGCGTATGTGTCTTATAAAGTGAATCTGCAAACCTATCTAGATAACTATCCGTTCTTGATCAGTTCACTAGAAGATGAAGTCGATCAAGCAACAGGAAAAACAAAAACAGAGCTTGAAGCAATCAAAGCAAATCTTGAAAAAGTGGATTCAGAATTAAAGTCTGATGGAGAATTGAGTAGCAAGTATGACGAAATAGATGAGAAGCTTACCGTGATGGAGCCGATCAGTGAAGAGCTTGCTGTTTCTGATTTGGACAAAGAGGTAGCGCTCGATCTGGAGAAAGCTGTCAAAAATTCTTCTGAACGACTTAGAGAACTGAAGGGTGAACTGCAAAACCCAGAAGACGTAATCGGACTTTCAGCATCATTAAAGGATTCAGTCATCACGCCTAACTTTATCGGACTGAAGCATTATAAAGAAAACTTAACAGATAGCCGCATGTGGAAGGCGATTCAAAATACGACTGTTTTTACGGTAATCTCTGTATTTGCAGAGCTCGTTATAGGTCTTGCGATCGCACTCCTTATCAATAAAGCTTTCTTTGGTAGAGGACTCGTGAGAGCAACCATCCTTATTCCATGGGCGATTCCAACCGCTGTATCGGCATTCATGTGGAAGTATCTATATGATGGCCAAAATGGAATCGTAGCCAAAGCTTTTGCGGAGATCGGATTGTTTGACCAGATGACTGATATGCTGACGACCAGTACAGGCGCTATGTTTGCCGTCATTTTCGCAGACGTATGGAAAACGACGCCTTATATGGCACTCTTGTTATTAGCGGGGCTTCAAACGATTCCGAGTTCATTGTATGAAGCAGCAGCGATTGACGGAGCAAGCAAGTGGAAGCAGTTCTTAAAGATCACGCTGCCTCTGCTAAAGTCTAGCATTCTCGTTGCCTTGTTGTTCCGTACATTAGATGCGTTCCGTGTGTTCGACTTAATCTATGTACTTACAGGTGGAGGTCCTGCAAACTCTACGGAAACGATATCGATTCTCGCTTACAAAGTCATGTTTGCACAGACCAATTTCGGTGAAGGTTCGGCGCTGTCGGTTATCGTCTTTGTCTGTGTAGCGATCATCTCTATGATCTACATCAAGTTCCTTGGACGAGACCTTTTAAATGATAAATAAAAACGGAACAGATAAAGGAGTGAATAGGAAATGAACAAAAAAGCAGGCCCAATGTTTTACGTATTCTTAACATTGTTTGTCTTCCTTGTCATGTTTCCGTTTTTATGGGTACTGGCAAGCTCAATTAAACCGGTTGCGGAACTGTTTGGCGACCGTGCGTTCATACCATTTACAAACAACATGACAGGTGAGAACTATGAATCTGTGTTTGTTAACTATCCATTTTTAAAATATTTATGGAACAGCTTAGTCGTGTCGTCGATCACTACCGTCTATGCAGTCCTAGTAGCGAGCTTTGCGGCTTATGCGATCGCACGATTAAACTTTAAAGGAAAAACAGTCATCCTTGGATTAGTGTTATCGGTTTCCATGTTTCCGCAGATCGCAACGATCTCACCAATCTATATCGTATTGAAAAATCTTGGATTAACGAACAGCTATCTAGGTTTGATCATTCCATACACAACATTTACATTGCCATTATCCATCTGGCTGCTCGTCACGTTCTTCCGAAAGATTCCGTTCGATCTTGAAGAAGCAGCAAAAATGGACGGGGCTTCACCGATGCAGACGTATTGGCGTGTAATCCTGCCACTAGCGATACCAGGAATTTTTACAACAGCGATTCTTGTGTTCATATCGGCGTGGAACGAGTTCCTGTTCGCGTTAACGATCAATACCGATGATGAGTTCAAAACCGTTCCGGTCGGGATTGCAATGTTTGAAGGACAATTCACGATTCCTTGGGGAGAAGTTACAGCCGCGACCGTTATCGTAACAGTGCCGCTTGTGATTATGGTTTTACTTTTCCAACGCCGAATCGTATCAGGGTTAACTTCAGGTGCGGTAAAAGAATAGTTTGGAACCTAAACCCTCGCTAAAAAGCGAGGGTTTTTCATTGTAGCTCTTTAAAGAGTTGATTTCCATTTCAAATGCTCGCTTTCCGCAGGGCAGGCGGTGAGCCACATTCGTACGTTTCACTCTTAAGTGTCTTACCTGCCCGCCTGTCCTGCTGGAGTCTCGCATTTTCCACTCCAATCAACTTGTCAAGGAAGAGAATGTACAAAGAGCCAGGAGATAAATATCTGAAGAAATCACTTTGAGTGAACGATTTAATACTCTTTAATATAAAAAAAATTATAACAAAAGCGCTATTTTCTAATTTGTATTATAGATAAATACGGCCTACAATAGGTATTGTTAGAGAAATAACTTACTTTTTGTTTGGAGGAATTAGACGATGTCTAAACATATATTAATGGTCGTAACTACGGCTGATAACATGAACAACGAACACTCAACAGGGTTATGGCTTTCTGAATTTGGTGAGGCGTATGTGGAGTTTGCGAATGCTGGCCATAGTATTACAGTAGCAAGCCCTAAAGGTGGAAAAGCGCCTGTAGATGATCGTAGCTTAGAAGGTGAAGTGCCTCAAGAGATATTAGACACAGCTAAATATCTTGAGAACACATTAAAACTAGAAGAAATCAATGACCTTGATGGTTTTGATGCAATCTTCTTGCCAGGAGGCCATGGAACCATGTTTGACCTTCCTGAAAACACAAAACTGCAAGAGATTATTCGCGACCTTTATGAGCAAAATAAAGTAGTAGCAGCGGTTTGTCATGGTCCTGCAGGGTTAGTTGGTGTGAAACTTTCTGACGGCACTCCGTTAGTAGCTGGAAAAAAAGTGACTGCATTCACAGATGCAGAAGAAGTAGCTACTACTCTTGATCAATACATGCCTTTCTTGTTAGAAACACGCATGCGTGAACTAGGCGCACAATTTGTTGCTGCTGAGAATTGGTCAGATCATGTACAAAGAGATGGACAACTCATTACGGGTCAAAATCCACAATCTACAGTTTCTGTGGCAAAAGAAGTTTTGAAGCAGTTAGCATAATTATGGATAAACCTGCAGACCTTTATAATAAAAGGTTTGCAGGCTTTCTTTTGTGAAAATTGAGAAGGAAATAAGGAGAGGAGAAGATAAGATGAAAGCTTTACTTTTGAAAGAACCCAATCAATGGAAAGAAATGAAGGTAGAAGAAATAGACAAGCCAATTGCGGGAACTGGAGAAGTTGTAGTGAAAATTCATGCCGCTGGATTAAATCCGGTCGATTATAAAACGGCAACTGGAGGAAATCCGAACTGGACGTATCCTCACATTTTAGGACTTGATGCGGCAGGTACCATACATGAAGTTGGAGAAGGTGTAACGGATTGGAAAATCGGTGATCGTGTTGTATATCACGGAGATTTTAACAAAAATGGGGCATACGCTGAATATGGAGTAACAACAGCACATACCATCTCACGTATTCCAGATTCTCTATCATTTGAAGAAGCAGCCGCTCTTCCAACAGCAGGTTATACGGCTTATCAAGCTCTGTTTAGAAAATTACCTATGTCTTCAATCGATACAATTTTGATCCATGCTGGAGCAGGCGGTGTAGGTGGGTTTGCGGTTCAACTGGCTAAAAATGTAGGAAAAACAGTTATCTCCACGGCATCCAAACACAATCATGAGTACGTTCGATCATTAGGAGCAGATCTTGTGATCGACTATAGGGAAGACGATGTTAAGGAAAAAGTAATGGCTTTTACAAATGGTAGAGGTGTTGATGCAGTTCTAGATACAGTCTCTAGAGAAAATGCAACTGCATCACTCGACTTAATCGCATACAACGGACACATTGCACATATTGCAGGCGCTCCGGATTATAAAAAGGTAAAACCATTCACACGAGTGATTTCTTTTCATGAAGTAGCATTAAACGCCATCCATCATAATCAAGACGAAGTGGCAGAACGCGACTTAGCCAAAATGGGTGATGAATTATTGGCGCTGGTCGCAGAAAAGAAAGTTTCTCCACTTATAGAACAAGTTATCTCTCTTGAAGAAGTTCCTGAGACTCTAGGGAAGCTTTCAGAAAGACATGTAAAAGGCAAGATTGTTTGTAAAATCCTATAAGGAGAAGGTGACGGTCATGGCTATTACAATTAATGCAATATTAATAGCAAGAGAAGGCAAAGAGGAAGCGTTGCGTGATGAATTGATTAAGGTTGTACAAGCGTCACGTAAAGAAGAAGGGTGTATCAGCTATATATTGCATGAATCTACTGAGAATCCTTCCATTTTTGTTTTTTATGAAAACTGGCGTGATGAAGACACGCTTAACAGTCACATTGATTCACAGCACTATAAAGCTTATCGCAAAAATATAGAAACTCTTGTACAGAATAGAGAAGTATATCGTTTAAACGTCATTGAGCTATAGAATGAAACACTGCATCGTATCTCATCTGGAGCGGTGCAGTTTTTTACGCATAGATCCCCTTTAGAGAGGAGGAAAATGGATGATTGATTTTGAATGGTACAGAAGTTTCATCAGCATCTACAAACATCGTTCCGTTTCTGCTGCTGCAAAAGCTAGAATCTTAACTCAGCCTGCCATGAGTCAGCATCTAGCAGCTTTAGAATCAGAAATAGGGGAACCTCTCTTTATTCGTGCTCCCCGAAAGATGATACCTACGGACAAAGGAAAAGAGCTGTATACAAAGATTGTTCCGCTGATTGAGAACTTAGAAAATACGACACTAGAAATGCTTCATAGCTCATCTGGAAATGAGCGAGCACCCGTAATCCGTATTGGTTCGCCTGCAGAATATTTTACGATTCGAACTCTTCCTAAAATACGAGACTTAAATATTCGGTTTTTATCTCAGTTCGGAGTAGCAAGTACGTTACTAGAAAAGTTAGAGAAGGATGAAGTAGATCTTATTCTAACCACTCAAAAAGTGCAGCAACAAGGAATTGAATATCAAAAACTCGAAGATGAAGTGTTTGTTGCTGTGGTACCACCAACCTATGAAACAAATCTAGAAAGTACTGCTGAGATTGAGGAGTGGCTGAGCAAACAGAACTGGCTGAGCTATGGGTTGGAACTTCCTATTATAAGAAGATACTGGCGAGATCATTTTAAAAAACGACCAGACTTTCAACCTTGCCATGTGATACCTGATTTAAGATCGATTTTAGAGGGGATCGAAAATGGGTTGGGAATGAGCATACTTCCCACTTATCTAATTGAAAAATCATTGCAAGAAAATCGTGTGAAGATATTGTTTCCTGAACTAACCACAGAGAACACCATCTATGCCGCATATAAAGTAGAACATAAAAACAATCCTGTATTAGTGAAGGTACTAGAGGCTCTTAAACGTAAAAGCTAGTGTGAAGAGTAGTGCATTGTGTAGACTAGTAAATAAAAAAGGCGGAGGGCTTAGAGTTATGAAACTAACGGTCATCGGATATTGGGGTGGTTATCCTGGAGCGGGTGAAGCCACATCAGGATATCTTCTTCAGAGCGGAGGATATAATCTGCTCATCGATTGTGGAAGCGGTGTGCTCTCACAACTGCAAAAGTATATACAGCCTGAAAAACTAGATGCGGTTGTATTATCGCACTACCATGCAGATCATGTGGCTGATGTTGGAGTTCTTCAATACAGTCGTCTCATTCAGTCGTTTTTACAAAAAGGAATACAGCCGCTTCCAATCTATGGTCATGATAAGGATCAAGATGGTTTTCGTTCGCTGACACACGGCAATAGTACAAAAGGAATTCCCTATCATCCTGATGAAGTGTTAAAGGTCGGACCATTCACGATTACGTTTCAGCTGACGAAGCATGCTGCTGTTTGTTATGCGATGCGCATTACAGATGGAAAGCATACGATCGTATATACGGCAGATACTGCGCTCATTCCTGAACTCGTTCCGTTCAGCCGATATGCGGACTTGTTAATCGCAGAATGCAACTTTTACAAAGGGATGGATGGAAGCGGCCCCGGCCACATGACATCAGAGGATTGCGGCAAACTTGCACATGAGTCTGAAGCTCGTGAACTGCTTCTTACTCACCTTCCTCATTTTGGTCAGTTATCACAGCTTGTCACAGAGGCAAAAGAGGTGTATAACAATAAAGTGGAGCTTGCCTCTTCCGGCTGGACGTGGGGAGCTTAAAGATAGGGACTGAAAGAGGAGAGAAATATGCTTTTTATTGATAATGAAAATATTACAGACCCAAGAGTGAATCTAGCTATAGAAGAGTTCGCTTTAAAACATTTAGACATCAATGAAACGTATTTGCTTTTTTATATAAATGAACCATCGATCATCATCGGTAAGAACCAAAATACCGTTGAAGAGATCAACGCGGACTATGTTCGTGATGAAGGTATTCATGTGGTTCGTCGTTTATCAGGTGGCGGTGCCGTGTATCATGATCTCGGAAACTTAAACTTCAGCTTCATTACGAAAGATGACGGTAATTCGTTTCATGATTTCAAGAAGTTTACCGATCCTGTTGTAAAAGCACTAAAAAAACTTGGTGTGAATGCTGAATTAAGCGGACGAAACGACATTTTGGCAAACGGAAAGAAAATTTCCGGCAACGCTCAGTTTTCTACGAAAGGCCGTATGTTTAGCCATGGCACTTTGCTTTTTGATTCTGAGATCGAAAATGTAGTATCTGCCCTAAATGTACGAATGGACAAGATCGAGTCAAAAGGTATCAAGTCCATCCGCAGTCGTGTAACAAATATCCGCGAGCACTTAGACGAAGATATGACGATGGAAGAGTTCAAACAGACGCTTCTTGCTTACTTATTTGAAGAGTTGGATTCTGTTCCAAAATACGAGCTGACTGAAAAAGACTGGGAAGAAATCCGCAAAATCTCAAGAGAACGTTACGCCAACTGGGATTGGAACTACGGAAAGTCACCGAAGTTCAATGTTGAACTTTCGAATCGATTTGCAGCAGGCTCTGTTGATATCAGACTGCACATCGTAAAAGGTATCATTCAAGAAAGTAAGATTTTTGGAGATTTCTTCGGTGTAGGTGACGTGTCAGATATTGAAAGCAAGCTGAACGGTGTTCGTTATGACCGTGAAGCGATCGAGGAAGTGCTTGAGGATTTAGATTTAAGCCACTATTTCGGAAATGTAACGCGTCAGGAGTTCCTTGATCTATTATATTAGGAAGAAAACCGCCTTTTTATGGGCGGTTTTTGTTAGTTTATAACGTTTATAAGTCTTCAGTTTCATTTATAAGTCTTCAAAAAAATTTATAAGTCTTCAAATTTTTTTATAAGTCCTCGAAGACAATTTATAAGTCTTCACCATTTCATCCAAAGTTGCTATATCAGCACTCAAAATCAGTCCAGCTTCAATGACCAGCCCCTCGAGGTCACATTCTTTCCTGACTAGGATACAAAAAGCGTATCCCATTCAGGCAAGGATGTGCTGGCACCACAGGCACAAGAGCAACATCCGTTTGTAAACTACACAAACGGTGTTTTCTATGTCGGGGCTGAACGGTCATTTCAGCTTTGTATTTTATCCGGCATCAACAGCCAGACACTCGAGGTCACTTTACTTATTTCTTGTGACACAAAGAGCGTGTCTTCAGAAAAGAGTAAAGTGCTATTCGTGTCTAAACGGCTGTTTCAGCACTCAAAATCAGTCCAGCTTCAATGACCAGCCCCTCGAGGTCACATTCTTTCCTGACTAGGATACAAAAAGCGTATCCCATTCAGGCAAGGATGTGCTGTCACCACAGGCACAAGTGCAACATCCGTTTGTAAATGATACAAACGGTGTTTTCTATGTCGGGGCTTAACGGTCATATCAGCTTTGTATTTTCATTTGACAGAAAATTATTATAAATGATAAGCTGAAACCAAATACATCACACAATAATTAGATAACGGTACAAAAACGTCATATTTTTTTAATCTCAATTGTAATCGCTTACATATTATAAAGGGAGATGAAAGAATGATCCTCCATCCACAAGTGGAATGTATGAGTCGTGATGAAAAAGAAGAGCTGCAGCTTTATCGGTTAAAGCAGACGGTACAGAGCGTTTATGAGAATGTCCCTTTTTATAAAACGGCATTTGACGAAAAAGGAATTCAGCCCTCTTCAATTGATACTTTAGAAGATCTTCAAAAACTTCCTTTTACCGTAAAAAAAGATCTTCGCGATCATTATCCTTTTGGGCTTTTTGCAGTTCCGCAAGATCACCTCGTTCGACTGCACGCATCTTCTGGAACGAGCGGTAAACCGACAGTGGTTGGCTATACAGAAGGAGACATTGACAGGTGGAGTAACATGGTAGCGCGTTCTATCGCAATCGCAGGTGGAGAGCCTGGTCACGTACTTCATAATGCATATGGCTATGGTCTTTTTACAGGAGGGCTCGGCCTTCATAACGGATCAGAGCGCCTTGGCATGATTACTGTTCCTGTTTCTGGAGGAAATACAGAACGGCAAATTCTTTTGATCGAAGACTTTAAGCCACAGGTGATCTGCGGAACGCCTTCTTATATCTTAACCATTGCTGAAAAGATGGAGGAGATGGGAAAAGATCCGAAAGTTACTTCGATAGAATATGGAATATTTGGAGCAGAGCCGTGGTCTGAGGAGCTGCGTGCAACTCTCGAAGAGAAGCTTGGCATCAAAGCGATGGACATTTATGGATTAAGCGAAGTGATGGGTCCTGGTGTAGCGATGGAATGTCATGAAGCACAAAACGGGCTTCATATTATGGATGATCATTTTTTAGCTGAAATCATTAATCCTGATACGCTTGAACCTATGCCTGAGGGTCAGTATGGCGAACTTGTGTTTACGAGTTTAACGAAGGAAGCTTTTCCGATCATCCGATATCGTACGGGAGATATTGCTTCGATTAATCGAGTACCTTGCAGCTGTGGAAGGACTTCCATACGAATGAGTCGTGTAAAGGGACGAATCGATGACATGATTATCGTTCGTGGAGTTAACGTGTTTCCGTCTGAAATCGAAAACTGTCTTCTTTCTATAGAGGATATCGTTCCTCACTATCAAGTTCATATTCTAACAGAAGGATTAAAAGAGCATATTGAACTTCATGTTGAGATGACGGAACAGCTTTATGCTGTAACAAACGGTGACGAAAATCATGAGGCGACGCATCTATTAAAGAATACCATCACAAAGAAAATTAAAGACACATGCCTTGTATCCATGAATATTAAAGTGTATCCACCAAAAGGAATACCACGTTCTGAAGGTAAGGCGATTCGTGTGGTCAGACAGATACAGAAAAAAATGGGTGTTTAACTACTTTTCAATCGTATGACGTTAATTTATAATTACGGTAAATAAACGTAATATAATAGGAGGGAACAACATGACAGTTGGTATGAGTTTTAATCAGCTTAGTGAAGAAGAGAAAATGACTCATTTTCTTGATCGGATCAACGCCGGTGAGAAGATCGAACCGGATGACTGGATGCCGGAAGATTATCGCTTGCAGCTGATTCGTTTGATTTCGATGCATGGCATTTCGGAAATTATGGGAGCGCTTCCAGAGAAAGAATGGGTACCTAAAGCACCTTCACTTCACCGCAAACTCGCGATCATGGCTAAAGTTCAGGATGAGATGGGACATGGGCAGCTCTTGCTTCGTGTGGCAGAAGATTTGATGGCACCTCTTGGCAAGAACCGCCATGACATCATGGAAGACCTTTTTTCAGGAAAATTAAAGTTTCATAACGTGTTTCATATGGATGCTCCAACTTGGGGCGATGCGGGAATCATCGCTTGGCTTGTAGACGGAGCGGCAATCATCTCTCAAAGTATGATGCTTGATTCTTCTTACGGTCCATACGCCAGGGCGTTAAAGCGTATCTGTGCAGAAGAAGTTTTCCACGCACAGCACGGCGAGAGCATCATTTTAGCGATGGCCGAAGGAACACCGGAACAGCGTGAAATGCTGCAGGATTCGTTAAACCGCTGGTGGGAATCACTGATCATGTTCTTTGGGCCAAAGTCAGCAAAAGAAACAGGAAATTCAAACGCTGACAAGAACATCATGTACAAAATCCGTACAAAAACAAACGAGGACCTCAGACAAGAGTTCTTCACTAAATATATTCCTCGTATTTGGTCGCTTGGGCTAACGATTCCAGATGATACGATCCGTTTTGATGAAGACAGTCAGATGTGGATCTATAAGGATGCTGACTGGAGCACGTTCAAACAGATTGTTTCTGGTAACGGGCCACAATCACAAAACCGTTTAGATCTTCGACGCCGCTCATATAAAAATAACGAGTGGGTTCGCGCGGCACTCGCTGCTAAAAAGGCGATCTAACAGCGGAAAGGAGAGAAACAAAGGTGAACGAATCAACAAATGAATTTTACAACGTGTATGAAGTATTCAGCAAAAAAACAGATAAATCTCCGTTTCAACATAGCTTCAGCCTTTTAGCACCAAACGCGGATATGGCACTCATCATGGCAAAAGAGAACTTCTTCAGAAGAGAAACGGTCGCTGACATCTGGGTTGTGAAAAGAGAGAACATAAGGGGTCTTAACCAGGACGAAAGAGAAATGCTTAAACGCCTCGATAAACAATATAGAGAAACAAAAGGATATGGTTATCTGAAGAAGAAGTGGCGTGACTACAACCAGGAGCAGTTTACCGAACAACACATCCTTGGCGGAAGGGGAGACAATTCATGACACAGGAAACGTTAAAACCACAAGAAAAGAAAGCGTTGATCGAGCTTCTTTATCAGCTTGCAGACGATGATTTTCTTCTTGCGTTTCGCGGATCGGAGTGGCTTGGTCTTGCGCCGCATATTGAAGAGGATGTTGCGTTCTCTTCTATCTCACAAGACATGATGGGACACGCAAATTTGTACTATAACCTGCTAGAGAGCCTTGGAGAAGGCGAAGCAGACAGGATTGCTCACTTGCGATCTCCTGATCAGTTTCGAAATGCCATCATCTTAGAAGAAGTGAACGGACCTGGAACGTACTTAAAAGAACCAGATTATGACTGGGCCTTCACTGTTGTACGCAACTACTTTTACGCTGTACACAAACATATTCGTCTAGATTCACTGCGCCACTCTTCCTATGAACCTTTGGCAGAAGCAGCCCGTAAAATCATGACAGAGCAGTATTACCATCTGATGCACTGGGAGATTTGGTTCAAGCAGCTTATGACAAGTACAGATGAAGCAATCGAGCGAATGACAGCAGCGATCCAAAAGGTTTGGAGAGATTTTGGCGGAGTTCTTACGCTAGGACCGTACTATGAAGATATCGTGAAAGCAAACTTCATTGATGACGAGAACGTTATGAAAAAGAGATGGAACAACAAGATTGAAGCTGTCTTAAAAGAAGTAGGTGCATCCTATCCGGGTGAACCTCGCATGGAAAGAGGAAACGGCCGAAACGGCGTGCACACGGAAGACTTGAAGCAAGCAACTGCAACACTTTCTGAAGTTTATGCAACAAATCCTTCAACTGGCTGGTAAGACGATTTAGAAAGGAGATGAACCACGTGTCCGAATTAAAGAGCAGCATGACTGATAGTGTGATGGACGCGCTTGGGGATGTGAAAGATCCTGAAATCGCCTCTGTCAGTATATTGGATCTCGGAATGGTGCACGAAGTGGACGTGACAGATGATAAGGTCAGGATTTCTGTTCTGCCTACGTTCTCTGGCTGCCCAGCCCTGCACATCATCGAACGAGATATAAAAAAAGCGGTTGAAAATGTAGAAGGAATTATTTCAGCAGAAGTGAAATTTGTATTTACACCATCGTGGACAACAGATCGCATTACAGCCGAAGGGCGTGAGAGGTTAAAAGAGTTTGGCATCTCACCGCCACCTGCGAACCATGTGATGGGTGAACCTTGGGAGATTGATTGTCCGTATTGTGGATCAACGTATGTAACGATGGAAAACATCTTTGGACCTACAGCATGCAGAAGTATCCTATATTGCAAGTCGTGCAAGAACCCGTTTGAAGCGATGAAACCTGTTGCTGACATGGGGTAAGAGAAATGATGATTTTAAAAATAGGGAGGAAACACACATGGTAAAACTAATCGCACTTTACAAAACACCTGAAAACTTGGAGCAGTTCGACGAGCACTATTTTGGACATCATACTGAGATCACGAAAAAGATTCCTGGACTTCGTAAAATGGAAGTAACAAAAATCGTAGGTTCACCGATGGGGAAAAGCGACTATCACATTCTTTGTGAGATGTACTATGACGATCATGATGCGTTGAAAGCCGCGATGAAGTCTGATGAAGGTAAAGCTTCAGGAAAAGACTTAATGAGCTTTGCAGCAGAGCTTGTTACCCTTATGATCGGTGAGGAAATCAATGAGTAATTATGAAACAATTCTAACCTCTGTTGAAGATGGGATCGCCTTCATTCAATTAAACAGGCCACGTGTGTTAAACGCGATCAACAGGCCGATGGTTACGGAACTATTAGATGCTTTTGAAAGCTTCGACCGTAATGATGAGGTAAAAGCAATTGTTTTAACAGGCAGTGAGCGTGCATTTGCAGCCGGTGCCGACATTGATGAGATGAAAGAAGATACAGCGGTCTCTCTTGAACTATTAAATCAGTTTAAAGAATGGGATCGTCTCGCAACGATAAAAAAGCCGATCATCGGTGCCGTCAATGGCTATTGCTTTGGCGGAGGCTTTGAACTAGCGCTGTGCGCAGACATCCTCTTTGCAGCAGAAAACGCACAGTTTGGATTTCCTGAGATCAAGCTTGGCGTGATGCCAGGTGCTGGTGGCACGGTAAAACTTACAAAGCTGATGGGGCAGAAAAAAGCTCTTGAATGGCTATGGCTCGGTGACCCGATGACAGCCCATGAAGCACTTCAATATGGCGTGATCAACCGCGTTATAGCACCAGAACTTGTCGTGGACGAGGCAAAAAAGTATGCGAAGATTGTAGCTTCTAGAGCACCTTTATCTACTCGTTTAATAAAAGAGACCGTTTATAAGTCCATTGATTATTCCACACACGAAGGCATGCAGTTCGAACGTAAAAACTTTTATCTATTATTCTCGTCTCAAGATCAAAAAGAAGGCATGAAGGCTTTCGTTGAAAAGCGTCCAGCCGAATTTAAAGGGAAGTAGAGGGGATATGAACATGTTTGAAACGATCAGCTACGAAACAAGAGGAAAAACGGCTTGGATTACTTTAAATCGTCCGGATAAGCTCAATGCATTCACTTCGCTCATGCATAAGGAAATGGTTTCTGCGATAAAAGAAGCCAACAAAGACAGCAATGTGAGAGCCGTTGTTATAACAGGCGCAGGGCGTGCATTCTGTTCAGGTCAAGATCTAACAGGTTCACCAGAGGGCGCTGATTATGGCGATGTTCTGCGAAAAGGATATAATCCGATGGTGCAAGCACTAGTTGGCATGGAGAAGCCAGTTATCGCAGCAGTGAACGGTGTTGCGGCTGGTGCAGGAATGAGTCTCGCGCTAGCTTGTGACTTCCGTATCGCAAGTGAAAAAGCGAGTTTCATAGAAGCGTTCATTCATGTTGGTCTTGTACCTGATTCTGGAAATCTGTACTTCTTGCCTCGTTTAGTAGGACATGCAAAAGCAATGGAGCTTGCTGTGTTAGGTGAGAAGATTACCGCTCAACAAGCAAAAGAGTTTGGACTTGTAACGAAAACGGTAAGTGAAGAAGAGTTCATGCTTGAAGTGGAAACGTTCGCTGAAAAACTAGCCAACATGCCAACGAAAGCAATCGGGCTCATCAAACGCTATATGAATAAAAGCTGGGAAAGCGATTTGAACGAGGTGCTGGAATATGAAGCACAAGCGCAAAAAATTGCTGGAGAGTCAGCGGATCACCAAGAAGGTCTTCATGCATTTATAGAAAAGAGAAAACCAGCATTCACAGGAAAATAGACATCTAGATTAAAAGGAGTGGAGAACATGAGCACAAAGACAGAAGTGAAAGCAGTAAAACGTGATGTATACGAAATGGTTATTGGAGGACAAAGTGTTGGTGGATCTGAAGGAGAATACTTTGTTACATATAATCCAGCAACAGGTGAACCGTTAGCGAAAGTAGCGAAAGCAACGAAAGCGGATGTTGACCGTGCTGTTGAGGCGGCAAGAACAGCTTTTGAAACAGGGAAATGGAAGCGCTCTCCTGTAAATAAGCGTTCTCGTACGATGAACAAGATTGCTAGCATCATGCGTTCTCGTTATAACGAGCTTGTTGAGCTTGAAATTTTAAACAGCGGAAAATCGTTAAGTGCTGCACAAGGTCAAGTCATGCAAGCGATTGAAGACTTTGAGTTCTATGCGGGTGCAATCGTCAGCCACCGCGGTGCTGTAAACCCGATGCCAGGACCGTTCATGAACTACACGTTAAAAGAACCTCTAGGCGTATGCGCACAGATTATTCCTTGGAACTATCCGATGATGATGGCAGCGTGGAAGATCGCACCAGCAATCGCAACTGGTTGTTCGGTCATTCTAAAGCCTGCGAGCTTAACGCCACTAACAGCGATCGTAATGACAGAGATCTGCCATGAAGCGGGTGTTCCAGAAGGTGTTGTAAACATCATTACAGGTGACGGAGCTACGGTAGGTTCATACCTTGCTGAACACGAAGGTGTTGATAAAGTCGCGTTCACTGGTGAAACAGGAACAGGAAAAGACATTATGGCTAAGGCGTCTCAAACGTTAAAACGTGTAACGCTTGAACTTGGCGGGAAATCTCCTAATTTAGTTTTTGCGGATACAGATATTGATGCGGCAGTCGACGGCTCATTATTTGGTATTTTTTATAACACAGGTCAATCTTGTGAAGCACGTTCTCGTCTTTATATCGAGGAAAGTGTATATGATGCTTTCATGGAAAAGTTCGTTGAAAAAGCGAAGAAGCTTGTACTAGGTAATCCACTCGATCAAAGTACACATGTTGGAGCAATCATTTCAGAGCGCCAGCTTGAAGTGATCGACGGTTACGTGAAATCGGCTGAAGAAGAAGGAGCAACTATCCTTCTAGGCGGTGGACGTGCAAAAGTGGACGGTTATGAAAACGGTCATTGGTACCTTCCGACGATCATCACAGATGTAAATGAAGACATGAAAGTAGTTAAAGAAGAAATCTTCGGGCCGGTTGTCGTGGTGTCTACGTTTAAGGACGAAAAAGAGGCTGTGAAACTAGCAAACAACACAGACTTTGGTTTAGCAGCAGCGATCTGGACGAAGGATCATGCGAAGGCAACTCGTGTTGCAGGCATGATTCAAGCTGGAACGATCATGATCAACTCACCATTCTCTGCATTCCCAGGGACACCATTCGGCGGCTACAAGCAATCCGGTTTCGGCCGCGAGCTATGTATCGAGACACTGGATCTTTACTCAGAAACAAAGAGCGTCGTGTCCTACACAGGATCACGTCCGTTGAATCCTTTTAATCTGTAATTTAGTTTATGTCTAGCTCTGTTAACTTGCGTTGAGAGATCTAGTAACAAACTTGGAAAAGCGGGCCATCGTGCTCGCTTTTTATACAATGTTTTATTTGAAAAGGTTCTTTATCTATAGCTTCAATGACCAGTTGGTTGGAGTGCAAGGTGCGAGACTCCTGCGGGACTGGCGGTCAGGTGAGACCCTTAAGGGCGCAAAGCGGCAAGGGGCTCACCGCCTGCCCCGCGGAAAGCGAGCATCCTGGAACGGAAATCAACTACTTCCAAAAGCATCTATGCATACAAAACGTTAAACACTTGTTTAAAAGAAAGGCAGGAGAGACTATTGATACAAAATGCTGTTGTCATCGGATCTGGTGTGATGGGAAGAGGAATCGCCTATGTGAGCGCAGTTGGCGGTTTTGATGTTCAGCTCGTTGATGTAAAAGAAGAACAACTACAAAATGCAAAAAAAGAGATCGATTCTATTTTTTCAAAAGCAGTATCTCGCGGAAAGTTATCACAAAGTGTAGCTGAAGAAGCGCAAACAAGACTTTCATATGCTACGAATCTATCAGCAGCCGTGAGCGGTGCTGATCTAGTGATTGAAGCTGTTCCAGAAAATATAGAGATCAAGCGTGCTGTTTTTGAAGAACTAGACCGTTCAGCACCTGAACATTGTGTCCTTGCGACAAACACTTCAACGATGAGTCCGACAGAAATTGGTTCATTTACAAAACGACCTGAAAAAGTAATCGCCATGCACTTCTTTAATCCGGTCCATAGAATGCCACTCGTTGAGATCGTTCGCGGGCATGAAACAAGCGATGAAACGGTTGAACACGCTAAGGAAGCTGCTGTGAAGATGGGTAAAGAAACAGTAACCGTTAATGAGTTTCCAGGATTCGTTACAAGCCGAATCTCTGCCATGATTGGGAATGAAGCTTTCTATATGCTGCAAGAAGGTGTTGGTACACCAGAAGATATCGATAAAGCCATTAAACTTGGTTTGAATTTTCCAATGGGGCCGTTCGAGCTCGGCGATTTAGTAGGTCTTGATACACGACTGAATAACTTGAACTATCTTCATAAAACGTTAGGCGAAAAATATCGTCCGGCACCCCTATTAGTGAAGTATGTTAAAGCGGGAAGACTTGGCCGAAAGTCAGGTAAAGGGGTATACGACTATACCAGGGAAGACAGCGGGGTGAAAAAGTAATGAAAGAGGTCGTCATCGTTGATGCTGTCCGTACGCCTATAGGAAGATATAAAGGTGGACTAAAAACGGTTCGCCCCGATGATCTAGGAGCAGTGGTAATCAAAGCGCTTGTTGAAAGAAACCCTGAACTTCCTGTTGGAGAGATCGAAGAAGTAATATTCGGAAACGCCAATGGAGCAGGAGAAGATAATCGTAACGTGGCAAGAATGTCTGCTTTACTCGCTGGACTTCCTGTTGAAGTAGGTGGAACGACGATCAACCGCTTATGTGGATCTGGTATGGATGCGGTCATTTACGGTGCCAGGGCTATCTTGGCAGGAGAAGGTGATATCTTCATCGCGGGTGGAACGGAGAGTATGACACGCGCACCACTCGTAATGGGAAAGCCTGAGATCGACTATCCTCGTGGTGATATGAAAATGTTTGATACGACGATCGGATGGCGTTTCGTTAATCCGCTTCTGCATGAAAAGTTCGGTACAGACTCTATGCCTGAAACAGCAGAGAACGTAGCGAAGAAATATGGAATTACAAGAGAAGAACAAGATCAGTTCGCATATGATTCTCAACAAAAAGCAAAAGAAGCTACCCTACAGAACCGATTTAAAGAGGAGATCGTTCCTGTAAGAATAGTAGACCGAAAAGGAAACGAAACGTGGGTGACAGAAGATGAACACCCTCGTCCTGAAACGTCGCTTGAAAAGCTTGGTATGCTTAAACCGTTGTTTAAAAACGGAAGCGTCACAGCGGGAAATGCTTCTGGGGTGAACGATGGAGCTTCTGCATTACTGTTGATGAGCCGTGAAAAAGCAGATCAGCTAGGATTAAAGCCTTTAGCTCGATATGTCTCTTCCGGTGTTGCAGGTCTGGAACCAGCTATAATGGGTGTAGGTCCGATCGAAGCTTCCAAAAAAGCATTGAAGCGGGCAGGTCTCTCTATAGCTGACCTTGATTTGGTCGAGTTGAATGAAGCTTTTGCATCACAATCTCTTGCCTGTATGAGCGAACTGGGACTTGATCACAGTAAAGTTAACGTGAACGGCGGTGCGATTGCGTTTGGCCATCCACTTGGAGCTAGCGGTGCGCGCATTTTAACAACGCTTATTCACGAAATGAAAAAGCAAGGATCACGCTACGGTCTCGCAACCATGTGTATCGGTGTTGGTCAAGGTATTGCTTCCATCGTGGAAGCGATTAATGAATAGGAGGGTCACCTAAAGTGAGTGCTATTTTATACGAAGTAAAAGATTATGTTGCTTATGTAACATTAAACCGTCCGGAAGTATTGAACTGCTTTAATTTTTCAACGTTAAAAGAGCTTGAAGAAGTAGTAGAAGACATTCATCACAACAGTGATGTTCGTGTTGTAATTTTTACAGGTGCAGGGGAGAAAGCATTCAGTGCAGGAGCTGATCTAAAAGAACGCCGTACGCTGAGTGAATCAGAAGTAAGAAGAAATGTACGCAAGATTCGCGATGTGTTCTCTGCTGTTGAAGCTTTGCCGCAGCCTACGATCTGTGCGATCAATGGCCATGCTTTTGGAGGCGGCTTCGAGTTGGCTCTAGCTTGTGATCTTCGAGTTTCTGTGAGAGAAGCGTCAATGGGTCTTACAGAACTTAGTTGGGCAATCATCCCTGGTGCGGGAGGAACTCAGCGTCTTCCGAGACTGATCGGACAAGCGAAAGCGATGGAACTGATCTTAACAGCAAAAAAAATGATGGCTGAAGAAGCTTTTTCTTACGGCATCTTGAACCAAGTGACGTCAAGAGAAGAATTGATGGCGGTTTGTGAAAACTATGCTGGTCTTATTATGAAGAATGGACCAGTAGCTGTTCAGCAAGCAAAGTATGCGATCAAGCATGGAACAGAAGTTGATCTGCAGACAGGACTTGCGATTGAGGCGAAAGCGTATGAAGTGACGATTCCTACAAAAGATCGAATGGAAGCGCTCGTTGCTTTTGGAGAAAAAAGACCACCTGTATTTAAGGGAGAGTAACTTGTTTCTGTCTCAGTAATTCTACTATTATAGAGTATAACTTTTTTGCTTGATGTTTTTCGACGAGGTTCCAGATTTAAGTCGATCGTATGAGTGCAACTAAATTGACGTGAAAGACTTGATGTCAGCTAAGTTTTCTTTATGGTAGGATTGTACAGACAATAACAGGTACAAATGAGGGTATGAACATGCAGAATAGTTTAAACACACGTTCCATGATTTTCACATTGTACGGAGACTATATCCGGCATTATGGCAGTGAGATATGGATCGGCAGCTTGATTCGATTGTTAGAAGAGTTTGGTCACAACGAACAGGCCGTAAGAGCAGCGATTTCCAGAATGAATAAGCAAGGCTGGATCGCAGCTAGAAAACAAGGGAATAAAAGTTATTATTATTTAACAGAGCGTGGAAAGAAGCGGATGGATGAAGCGGCAAAGAGAATCTTTAACGCACAACAGGAGCCGTGGAACGGCGAATGGATGATGTTCACCTATACGATTCCTGAAGAGAAAAGAAGCATTCGTGATGAGCTTCGAAAAGAACTGGTCTGGAGCGGGTTTGGTCTACTGGCAAACAGCTTTTGGATCTCACCGCACGCATACTCAGAGCAGATTCAATCTATGATCGATAAATATGACATCAAAGACTATGTTCATTCTTTTACAGCCGTTTACAATGGGCCTAATGAGAATGAAAAGCTAGTTTCTGAGTGTTGGGATTTAAACGACATTAACGAGAAATACAACGAGTTTATCGTAACGTATTCTCAAAAATATGTGATCGATAAGAATAAGATTGAAAAAGGTGAGATGACAGACGGAGAATGCTTCGTAGAGCGCACTAAGCTTGTTCACGAATACCGTAAGTTTCTTTTCATCGATCCAGGTCTACCGAAGGAGCTTCTTCATGCAGAATGGCTAGGTGATCACGCAGCTTCACTCTTCAGTGATTATTACCGTGCACTGGCAGGGCCAGCAAGTCGTTTCTTTGAAAGCATCTATTCGGATGGAAACAATTTAAAGAAAGATTCAGAGTTTGATGCTCTTAATCATCCTCTTATTCAGGAGAACCGGTCATAAAAGAATTAGGTTAGATACAACTAAAAAAGCACTTTCGCAAGCTATCGTACGAAAGTGCTTTTCTACTATTCTTTTAATTCGTCACGAAACTGTTTCCCTTTTTCATAATACGTGTCGATCGTAAGCTGAATAAGCTTTAGATCATCGTCGTTCAGTTCACGTATGATTTTACCCGGTGAACCCATGACCATGACACGCGGCGGTATTTTTTTGCCGGGAGGAATTAGTGTGTTCGCACCGATGAATGCTTGTTCGCCAATTTCTACACCATCAAGAATGGTAGACCCCATGCCAACGAGTGCACCTTTTTTAATCGTACATCCGTGCAGGATGACGTTGTGGCCGATCGACACCTCATCTTCTAGAATGAGGGGATACCCTTCATATAGGTGAAGGGTGCAATTGTCTTGAACGTTAGTCTTTTTGCCGATGGAGATAGGTCCTTCATCACCTCGAAGAACGGAGTTAAACCAGACGCTTGCTCCTTCTTCTACTGTAACGTCGCCAATCAAGTGAACCCCGGGCGCGATAAAAGCGCTTTCATGAACATCTGGTGTTTTGCCATTAAACGTGTATTTCATAATGAGCCTCCCTCGTAACAGGTTATAGGTTCAGTATAACAAAGGTTAGAATGGGAAGTGGAGAAATTGAATTCCATCTGTGAAAAGTTAAACATTCAGTATCCAATCCTTCAAGGCGGAATGGGAAATGTTAGTAATGCAGAACTAGCTTCTGCTATATCAAATGCAGGTGGGTTAGGCACGATCGGTGCTGGTACGATGTCACCTGAAGAGGTAGAAAATTTGATAATTGCAACAAAGGGGATGACAGACAGGCCATTTGCTGTTAATGTACCTTTAACCGTTGCATCAAATGTAAAAGAAATTCTTAGACTTCTGATCAAACATAAAGTGGAAGTTGTTTCCTTATCTGCAGGTAATCCAGCACCTTACATACCGAAATTAAAGGAACATGGATTGAAGGTTATCTGTGTTATAGCTTCTGTCTATCATGCCAAAAAAGCAGAAGCAGCAGGAGCAGATCTGCTAGTAGCTGAAGGCTATGAAGCTGCGGGACTAAACTCACCTTATGAGACGACGACTATGGTTCTATTGCCTCAGGTCTCCAAGAGTGTAACTATTCCAGTCATCGCGGCTGGAGGTATAGCAGATGGAAGCGGTATGGCAGCTGCCTTTGCTCTTGGTGCACAAGGTGTTCAGATGGGAACTCGTTTCATCGCAACAAAGGAAGCACCATTTCATGAGAAATACAAAACTTCCTTAGTAGAAGCAGATGATACAAAAACGTTAATCGTTGGCCGCTCAACCGGAAAGATCAGAAGAATTTACGATACACCTTACGCTCAGAAGTTGATTCAACTTGAAAAAAATGGCGTCTCACCTGAAGAGTTTGTTACACACACCTCAGAAGATCATCATATTTTAGGAGCTGTAAAAGGGGACTTGGAGAACGGTTTTATTAATAGCGGTCAGATCGCAGGTGTGATTTCAGATGTACCGAGCGTGAAAGAACTGCTTGAAACCATGATGAAAGAAGCAAGAGAAGCAGTAAGTATGTTAAACAATCGTTTCATCTAATTCAGTAGTATTAGTAACAGGAGGGTGTATGTAATTATGAATCAGCAAGACCAGTGGACGTCAAAGTTAGCCTTTATTCTAGCTGCAGCAGGGTCAGCAATCGGACTCGGTGCGATTTGGAAATTTCCTTATGTAGCTGGTACTAGTGGTGGGGGAGCTTTCTTCCTTCTCTTTTTATTGTTTACGTTTCTTATCGGCTTTCCGCTTTTAATGGCTGAGTTTGTTATCGGCCGAGGAGCGCAAAAAGAGGCGGTTTCCGCTTATCGAAAGATCGCTCCAGGTTCAGCATGGCCATGGCTAGGCAGAATGGGTGTAGCGACTGCATTTATTTTATTATCTTTTTACAGTGTAATTGGTGGATGGATCATTCTCTACCTTGGAAAAAGTTTTTCAGGAGACTTCTTTAACCATGACTTTAGTCAAATGTTCGGAGAGTCAATCTCGAGTACATGGCCGGTTTTGATCTCTCAGTTCATCTTTATGATGGTTACGATTTTCGTTGTTAGCCGTGGTATTAAGAATGGAATTGAAAAAGCAAACCAAATCATGATGCCAGCACTTTTTGTATTGTTTGCTGTTTTGATTATTCGTTCACTAACATTAGATAATGCGATGGAAGGCGTAAAGTTCTTCTTGTTTCCTGACTTTTCTAAGATCGGTGGAGACGATATTCTATTTGCTTTAGGTCAGTCTTTCTTCTCATTAAGTGTGGGTATCTCTGTAATGGTTACGTACAGTTCTTATTTGAGCAAGAAGGAAAGCCTTACGAAATCGGCAACCACGATTGTATTACTCAACGTATTGATCTCCTTATTAGCGGGATTAGCGATCTTCCCAGGGGTATTTTCATTAGGTCTAGAACCAGCGGAAGGACCTGGATTGTTGTTTGTAGTACTTCCTGCCGTTTTTGATCAGATCGTGTTCGGACAATTATTCTTTATTGTGTTCTTAGCATTGTTCTTGTTTGCTACACTTACATCAGCATTCTCGATGTTAGAGATCATCGTTGCTTCTATCACGAAAGGTGAGTTAGAGAACCGTGCAAAATGGTCTTGGATCATCGGAATCCTAATCTTTGTATTTGGTGTACCATCTACGTTGTCATATGGGGTTTGGTCAGATTTCACTCTGTTTGACAAGATTATCTTTGATCAACTCGACTATTTAGTGAGCAACATCCTGCTTCCTTTAGGAGCGTTGTTCATCGCGTTGTTTGTAGGATATCGTTATCCTAGAGAGATGCTTCTTGAAGAGTTTAGAGCAGGTTCATCTGTTTCGGTAAAAGGCTTTGCGCTTTGGCTCATGCTGATCCGTTACGTCGTTCCTGTTGTGATCATCATCGTATTTGTTAACATGCTTGGACTTTTTTAAAAGAAAATTAGAATGAAAGGCGCGGACCATAATTGGTTTTAGCGCCTTTTTTGTGTTAATAATAGAATTTGTGAAATACAGAAGTGAAGGGAAGAATGAATAATGTTGAAAGACAAGATTGCAGTAGTAACGGGAGCAACTCGTGGGTGTGGGAAAGCTATAGCAGAAAAGTTAGGAACATTAGGAGCAAAACTAACTATCATTGGTTCGTCTGATGGCATCTTCAGAACGGGAGAAGAGTTAAAAGCTAAGGGATTCGATGTTCTTGCCATAAAAGCAGATGTGACGAAAGAAACGGACGTAGCAGAACTGTTTAAACAAACGTTTGAAACGTTTGGGAACATTGATATTCTAGTAAACAATGCTGGAATCGGACAGTTTAAATTAGCAGAAGAACATTCATTAGTAGACTTTCAAAAAATGTTTGAAGTCAACGTACAAGGTGTATTCTTATGTAGTACAGCGGTTGTTCCACATATGAAAGAGCGAAAAGAGGGGACGATCATCACGATCTCATCAGATGTGGGTCGAAGAACGATTGCTAACGGCTCTGTCTATACAGCTACAAAGTACGCAGTTCAAGGATTTTCGGGTTCTCTTGCACAAGAACTGAGAGAATTTGGCGTTCGTGTAGGTACTGTAAATCCAGGTGCGATTGATACGTACTTTGCTGATTCTGAACAAGGTCTTGATTTTAAAGAAGATTGGCTAAAAGTAGACGATATCGCAGAAGCTGTAGCGTATATGGCAAGCGCACCAAAACACATGGTCGTTGATGAGATCATGCTTCACCCTCTTTCTCAGGAATACCCAAACGTATAATACGAGGAGGCAATCTGGATGAAACTAGATCAAGAAGTGGTATCCATTGAAGGTTCAAAACCTGTTACGCTGCATGAGTTGTTTGGTGAAGAACAAACTTTTTTTGTGTTAGTCAGACACCTTGGCTGACCATACTATCAAGAATTCCTTGCGCAGTTGCGCGAGTCATTTGAGAAGTTTGAACGCTTAGATGTTAAGGTCGTTGTCGTAGCACCAGCTAATCGTGATCAGATTCAAGAGTTTTTGAATGTACATGGCCCATTTCCGTTTGAAATCTACGGTGATCCAGAGCTAGACCTATACGAGGAGATGGGGAACCACCACATGACCACCGTGAAAAGCATGCTGTCTGTAGGGGCCGATCTCTTAAAAGGTGAAGTGAAGATAAGCGACATTGTGCCTAAAGACAAGACGGAAAGAAAGCATTTTTTAAGCGCAGTGAAAAATCAAGACGTGAACATTCAAGGAAGTTCGTGGCTATTTGATCGTAATGGAGATGTTTTGTGGAAGCACATGGATGATACTCCTGAAGATCATGCGAAAGTCGACGAAGTGTTGAAGCAGTTGCGGAAATGATAAGAATAAAGCTGATATAGCATGTGCTGTATCAGCTTTTTCATGCGGTAGGGAGCTTCCGCTGAACTTAATCAAATAAAAAATAGCGTCGATCACATAAAAATGGTGATCAATCATATAAAAAAGAAGATGAATCACATAAAAATGGTCATCAATCACATAAAAAGGAATAGCAGATTTTTAAAAAGTCTTACTTACACTGTTAGGCCTGCGGTTATCCTCAGACTTTATCCACGAACGAATGCCTCTGCCGGCAAATGGCTCGTCATCAAATCGAGGGATGATATGAAAGTGAGCGTGAGGAATACTCTGTCCTCCTACTGGATTTACGTTCCACCCCGTGCTATAGCCCTCAGGTTCAAACTCTGAGTCTAGCAAAATTTTTGCTTTTTGCATCAACTCATAGGTATCTCTCCACTCTTTTTCATTTAAATCAAATACAGTCTCTTTATGAGCTTTTGGAATAATCAATCCCGCACCTTCTAAAATATCTTGCGCTTTTGGACTCTGCAGAAAGTAGCAGCTTTCATTCTCAAACACTATTTTTTGTTCTGGAAAACTCATCGGGTTACAAAATATACAATCATCCATTAATAAAAACACCTCCAATGCTATTTTTGCACATTTTTCATATTTCTTACAAATCAAACAATTCTGGGGATTCATTGACCGGATATCACACAAAATGTTATGATTACGTTAAGAAAACGTTATATAAATCGTTATATAAATTAGATGAAAGATATGAGGTGTGGGCATGAAATCAGGCATGAATGTTGGCCAAAGTGCGACCATCAAAGCTACCGTTACACCCGATATGTTTGCTCAATTTGAAGGAAAGTTAGTCCACCCAGCTTATTCAACTGTTAGCATGGTCTATCATATGGAATGGGCAGCGAGACAGATTATATTACCATATCTTGAAGATCATGAAGAAGGAATCGGCGGAGGAGTTGCAGCCAAGCATATGGCTCCGACACCAGAAGGCGCTGAACTTACTGTTACGGCAACATTAAGAGAAGTTAAAGGAAAGGCAGTCATATGTGATGTGACCGTCTATAACGGAAAAGCGATAGCAGGCGAAGGAGAAGTTACACAATATATCCTTCCGAGAGAAGCGATCTCACAAAAATTAAAGAGATGAAGGTTTAAATTTTTTGCACTATAATGAAAGCGCTTACACTTTAAAGCAGCAAAGTGAAGAAGGAATAGAGTAAGTAGAGACATACTAGGGGGATTTACACATGTTTGAAAAAATATCACAGCATGAGCAAGTTGTATTTTGTAACGATCCATCAACAGGTCTCAAGGCGATTATCGCCATACATAACACTACATTAGGTCCAGCACTCGGCGGATGCAGAATGAGACCGTATGGATCGGTAGATGAGGCATTAGAGGACGTTCTTAGGCTGTCAAAAGGAATGACATACAAATGCGCAGGTGCAGATGTTGACTTCGGTGGGGGTAAATCGGTCATTATCGGAGATCCGACGTCAGATCGTACACCAGAGTTGTTCCGTGCATTCGGACAGTTTGTAGATTCTTTAAACGGTCGCTTTTATACAGGAACGGATATGGGTACGACACCTGAAGACTTTGTCCACGCGTTAAAAGAAACGAATTGCATCGTTGGAGTACCCGAAGAATATGGTGGCAGCGGCGACTCTTCTGTTCCAACAGCACAAGGTGTTATATACGGACTTCAAGCTACTATCCAGACGCTTGAAGGAACAGATGAACTAGCGGGCAAGTCTTACTCGATACAAGGACTAGGAAAAGTAGGTTTTAAGGTCGCGGAGCAACTTCTCGCTGCCGGTGCCCAAATCTATGTTACCGATATTAACGAAAGAGCATTAAAGATGATTCAAGAACGAGCAGAACTGCTACCTGGAAATGTGGAAGTAGTGGAAGGAAGCGACATCTATGGGGTGGACGCTGACATTTTCATACCTTGTGCACTTGGAGGAATCATTCACGACGAGACGATCGAACAGTTGAAAGTAAAAGCGATCGTAGGAAGTGCCAACAATCAGCTTTTAGAAGATAAACATGGGCTTTATCTGCAACAAAAGGGAATTCTATACGGCCCAGATTATATTGTGAACGCAGGAGGGCTTATTCAAGTAGCAGATGAGCTTTATGGACCGAACAAAGCTCGTGTATTAACAAAAACAAGAGCGATCTATGACAGCCTGATACAGATTTATAGTGAGAGCACGAAGAACCAGATATCTACGATGGAAGCAGCAAATCTTTTCTGTGAGGAAAAGCTTCAGACCCGATCAAAACGAAACAGCTTTTTCGCTCACAACCGAAGACCAAAATGGCAAGTACGAAACTAAGGAGGGAAATTATCTATGGAAAAGTTATTTCCAAAAATGCAGATCATTAATGAGAACGGCGAGTGGAATGACGAAACATACCGCGGGGAGATCACAGAGGAACTAACGAAAGAACTTTACACGAAGATGCTTCGTTCGAGGCTTTTTGACCGTAAAGGGGTAAACCTGCAGCGTCAAGGACGAATCGGTACGTACGTTCCTTTCGAAGGGCAAGAAGCGTCACAGATCGGAAGCGCGATGGCGATGGGTGAAGGCGATTGGATGTTTCCAACTTATCGTGATCATGCGGCAACGATGACATTTGGTCATTCTCTAAAAACTCTCTTTCTTTATTGGAAAGGTCGCCAAGAAGGTTGTATTCCTCCAGAAGGAAAGAATATTTTCCCTCCAGCCGTACCGATCGCATCACAGCTTCTTCATGCAACTGGCGCAGCTTGGGCTGAAAAGTTAAAAGGTACAGATCGTGCATCCATTGTTTATTTCGGAGACGGTGCAACATCAGAAGGTGATTTTCACGAAGGCTTAAACTTTGCCAGTGTGTTCAACGCTCCTGTTGTTTTCTTTAATCAAAATAATGGGTTTGCCATTTCTGTACCGATCGAAAAGCAGATGAAAAGTAAAACGATCGCTCAAAAAGCAGTAGCGTACGAGATGGAAGGCGTTCGATTAGATGGAAATGATGTGTTCGCTGTATATTTCCACACACGTACAGCAGTAGAGCGTGCAAGAAAAGGAGAAGGACCAACGTTGATTGAAGCTGTAACGTGGCGTTATGGGGCACATACAACAGCTGATGATCCTTCCAAATACAGAAACCAAGAAGAGTCTGTGAATCGCCGTGAAACGACAGATCCGATTCTTAGACTAGAGCGATTTATGAAAAACGAAAACATGTGGGATGAGAAATGGGCAACTGATCTTCAAGAAACGCTTACACTTGAGATCGAAGCAGCAGTAAAAGAGATGGAAGAAGCTCAAGCACCACATTATAACGATGTGTTTGATCATGTGTTTGCAGAGAATCCTTGGCCGATCGAAAGCCAAAAAGAAGCATACGCTCATTCAAGAGGTGATCGCTAATGACAACGCTAGTAGATACGAAAAAATTAACGATGGTTCAAGCTGTAACAGACGGTATGAGAGTGATGATGAAAGAGCACGAGAACGTTATCGTGCTTGGTGAAGATGTTGGACAGAACGGTGGTGTGTTCCGCGCAACAGATGGTCTAGTTGCTGAATTCGGAGAGAACCGAGTGATTGATACACCGCTTGCTGAATCAGGCATTATCGGTACGTCGATCGGACTTGCGATGAACGGTTTTAAACCGATCGCAGAGATGCAATTTCTTGGATTCATCTATCCCGCTTTCAATCAAATCATGACGCATGCGTCTCGCATCCGCGCGAGAACACTAGGACATTTTACAGTGCCAATGGTCATTCGTGCCCCATTTGGAGCAGGCGTTCGGGCACCGGAAATCCACTCTGATTCTGTCGAAGCATTGTTTACAGGAATGCCTGGAATGAAAGTTGTCGTTCCATCTAATCCATATGATGCAAAAGGAATGCTTGTTTCAGCGATTGAAGATCCTGATCCCGTCCTATTTCTAGAGCCGATGCGCTGTTACAGAAGTACAAAGATGGATGTACCTGAAGGAAAGTACAATGTTCCACTCGGGAAAGCTGCTCGGCTACAAGAGGGAAGCGATGTAACGATCTTTGCTTATGGCGCGATGATCGAAGTTGTAATGAAAGCTGCAAAATCTGCTGAAGAAAAAGGAATCAAGTGTGACGTGATCGATCTTCGTTCACTCTATCCGTTAGATAAAGAAATGATTGCAGAAAGTGTACAAAAAACGGGCCGTGCAGTCATTGTTCACGAAGCACCGGGAACGGGTGGACTTGGAGAAACAATCATGTCATTGATCAATGATACATCTTTCCTGTATATGAAAGCTCCAATTGAACGCGTAACAGGTTTTGATACTCCGGTTCCAATGTTTGCACTAGAAGATCACTACTTGCCAAGCGCAGATCGTGTTGTTCAAGCTATTAATAAAGTAACGCAATTTTAGGAGGTGAGTGTGAGTGGTAGAAGTAAAATTGCATGATATCGGAGAAGGAATGCATGAAGGAGAAGTTATACACTTTTTCGTAAAAGCAGGAGACTCCGTTAAAGTTGATCAGCCTTTAGTAGAGGTTCAAACGGATAAAGTAACCGCAGAACTACCATCCCCAGCAGCCGGAACGATTAAAGACATCAAGGTAAAAGAAGGAGATGTAGTGACTGTCGGATCTGTCATCTTAACGATTGAAGCTGCCTCCGCGTCGTCTTCTCAAAATGCAGAAGAAGTTCCAGAATCTAATGATCAACCGGTCGTTGAAAAAATCGTTAAAGCACCGAGCAACACTACCTTTGCTGGCGGTATCGCAACACTGAACAAACGTGTTCTAGCTGCTCCTTATACGAGAAAAATTGCTCGAGAGAACGGTGTGGATATCGAACAGGTCAATGGCACTGGACCTGGGGGACGAGTGACTGACCAAGACGTTTATAACTATATGGATCAGCCTACTACAGCAGCTGAAACAGAGGAAACACCAGTTAGTTCTGTAGAAGAAAAAGCGACTACATCGACTCAAGTGTTTTCAACAAGTGACACGAAAGAAATTCCATTTAAAGGTCGAAGGAAGCAGATCGCGAAAAAAATGGTTCAATCTCTTGCGACGATTCCGCATGTTACTCATTTTGAAGAGATCGATGTTACAGCTGTCATGGATCTGAAGAAACAGCTTAAAGCGATGGACCCTGACAACAAGCGTGGGATGAACGTGTCAGTTGCTGCGTTTTTCGTAAAAGCGATTCAAATTGCACTCAAGGACTTCCCTATTTTTAACGCGAAACTGGACGAAGAGAAAGAAGTGATTCGTCTTGAGAAGAACGTGAACATCGGAATTGCTACAGATTCTGATGAAGGGTTGATCGTACCGGTTATCTCTCATGTGGAACAGAGAAATGTAAGGGATATCGCGGTTGACATGAAAGACAAGATCACGCGTGCTAAGACAAACAAGTTGAAGGGTTCAGATATGACAGGCGGCACATTTACAATTTCTAATGTTGGACCGCTTGGATCGATCGCTGCGACACCGATCATCAATCACCCTGAAGTGGCACTTATGGCTTTTCATAAAACAAAGAAAACGCCTGTTGTGATCGGAGATGAGATCGTGATCCGTTCTATGATGAACGTATCTATGTCGTTTGACCACCGAGTTGCAGACGGTGCAACGGCTGTCATGTTCACGAACCGAGTAAAAGAACTCATCGAGAATCCTTACTTCATGACACTGGAGCTGATATAGATGGTTGTAGGTGATTTTGCAACAAAACGACAACTCGTTATTATCGGAGGCGGACCTGGTGGATACCATGCTGCAATTCGTGCGGCACAGCTTGGAATGGAAGTTACGCTGATCGAAAAAGAAAAGTTAGGCGGCGTTTGCCTTCATAAAGGATGTATTCCTTCAAAGAGCCTTACACAGTCTGCTTCTAACTTTTCAAGCCTTTCTCAGTTTAAAAACATGGGAATTTCAGTTTCAGAAGCAAGCTTTGAATATGATACATTCTCAAACTACTATTCTTCGGTCGTAACTGGACTTCAAAAGGGAGTAGAAGCCCTTATAAAAGCGAATAAAATTGAGCATTTAACGGGTACAGCATCTTTCATGTCCAGTGAGAGAATAGGTATTGATTCAGGCCATCATTTTGAGATGTACGAATTTGAGCACGCGCTTATCGCTACAGGAAGTTTACCATTGTTGCCAGAACAGGCCACGTTATCTAATAGATTGGTGACACCACACACGTTGTGGGAGTTGAGAGAGCTTCCAGGAAGTCTATTCATCTATGGTGATGATTACTTCGCGCTTGAAGCTGCTATGGCCTACAAGCAGCTTGGAAGTGATGTTACGATAGCTATTCCAAGTGATGGATTTGGTCTAGACGCGAGCATCGAAAAAGAACTGCAACGAGTCTTAAAGAAAAACAAGATAAAAGTATTTAAGAATCATCTATGGGAAAGCGCAGAAGAGATGTCTGATTCAGTAACCGTAACGTTGATAAAAGACGGTGATGAAAAAGTTTCTGTTGAGACTTCTCATGTATTGTATGCCGCTGGCTATTCGCCGAATGTGGATAGTCTAGGACTAGAAGCGATTTCGATCGAACGTGACGAGAATGGTTTTATTATCATAAACGAACATAGCCAAAGTTCTGTTTCTAACATTTACGCAGCTGGTGACTGTACGATTGGGATGAAGTTAGCATCAAAAGCGATTAAGCAAGGAAAGACGGCAGCTGAACATATGACTGGATTACAGTCTATGTTTAATTTAAGCCTAGTTCCTTATGTTGTTCATACGAATCCCCCGATTGCTTCAGTAGGTATGACTGAAGAGCAAGCCCGAGCTGAAGGCTATGAAGTGAAGACGGGTCAGTTCTCTATGAGCGGCAATGGCTTTGCATCTATTCTTGGTCAAAAAGAAGGTTTGTCTAAGATTGTGATTGATTCAAAGAGCGATGTTGTGCTTGGTATTCATATGATGGGAGCTGGAGCTGCCGAAATGATTCAAGCTGGAACGTTTGCACTAGAGATGGTAGCACGTGAAGAAGACTTATCGTACCCAGTTTATGCGCATCCAGCTTTGAACGAAGCATGGCTTGAAGCGATTGAAAACGCGAGCGGGAAAGCGATTCATGTACCGCCAGCTCGCAAAAAAGAAAAAAGTTCAGTATGAATGATGAATGATGAATGATGATGTTAAAAAACGGTCTTGTAGGCCGTTTTTTTGTTGAGGTTGAGGGTATATAGCGTCTAGAGTTTGTCGAGTTCTGTCTTCTCGCCGATATATGATTAAAACTCGCCGAATTATCGCCAAACTCGCCGGAATAAGTCCGGAATTTCTAGAAGTAATTACTGAATTTCTAGAATTAGACACATTTATACCCCCGTAGGTATCAGCGGGAACTTCTTTCGATGAGCTATATGACGTTTATATAGGCTACCCTTGAACTGAAATCACTAAAACTTTCATCCATAACCGAAAGAAACATGAAATTCAATCAGAATAAACAAACAATTATCACTCACATGCCATTTTCTTTTTTGGGCTACATATATTAAAATGGCGATAAGATAACATCCGCTATAGGAAAGCAAGGCGGATATAAAAGAAGTGAGGAATGCTGTTTGAAGAAGTTAGTTTTAACTGGCGGTGGTTCAGCTGGACACGTAACGCCGCATCTTGCCTTAATACCTAAATTAGAGAAGATGGGATGGGACTTGAATTATATCGGTTCTGTTGATGGTATAGAGAAAAGTTTGATCCAAGATGGAACGAACGTGCCCTATCACGGCATATCAAGTGGGAAATTACGTCGTTATTTTGACTTGAAAAATATAAAAGATCCTTTTAAAGTGGCAGCGGGTGTTGCACAAGCTTATTTTAAGCTCGGCAAAATAAAACCAGATGCTGTTTTTTCAAAAGGTGGTTTTGTGGCTGTACCTGTAGTTATCGCCGCATGGATGCGTAAGATTCCTGTTTACATCCATGAATCAGATATTACCCCAGGTCTGGCTAACAAAATCTCATCTAAATTTGCTTCAAAAATCTTCGTTACGTTTGAT
Organism: Fictibacillus sp. 5RED26; assembly: GCF_015903895.1. Lineage (NCBI taxonomy): Bacteria > Bacillati > Bacillota > Bacilli > Caryophanales > Fictibacillaceae > Fictibacillus > Fictibacillus sp. 5RED26. The sequence continues at coordinate 182,195 of NZ_JACZDU010000001.1, forward strand.
GAAGCGAAGAAACATTTTGCTGCCGGGCAAGCGATCGTAACAGGTTCACCGATTCGTGATGAACTGCTTCAAGGATCAAGAGAGAAAGGTTTGTCCTTCTTAGGCTTCCGAAGCCATCTGCCTGTACTAACAATCATGGGTGGTAGTTTGGGTGCGCGGAAGATCAATGAAGCTCTACGTGAAGCACTGCCTGAATTGTTACGCTCTTATCAGATCGTACACATCTGCGGAAAAGGCAACATGGATGAAAGTTTGAATAATACAGAAGGCTACAGACAGTTCGAGTATATTCAAAGTGAACTTCCAGACGTGGTTGCTGCAACAGACTTTGTGATTTCTCGTGCTGGATCGAACAGTATTTTTGAATGGCTGACGCTCAAGATTCCGATGCTGCTCATCCCGCTTTCAAGAGCGGCGAGCAGAGGGGATCAGATCCTTAATGCTCAATCCTTTGAAAAACAAGGCTATTGCCACGTCCTTTATGAAGAAGAACTAACAAAGGTGACATTGATCTCCTCTTTAAAAGATCTTAAGGCTGATCAAGAGCAGATAAAGAAAAGCATGGAAACATTTAAAGCTTCTGATAGCGTAGACCTTATTCTTCGCACCATCACAGGACAGAAGTAATGATAAGGGGTCTGTCCCGGGGACAGACCCCTTACAATTTATTCACCATTCACATCTTACAAAAACGGAGATGAAAAAGAGATGATGCCAAGCCCTGCCGTACATAGAGAAGAAACACCTGCATACTGGAAAAAGGGTGTTCAAGCTGGTTTGCCGATCGCGATTGGTTATATGCCAGTTGCATTTACATTTGGTCTGCTCGCTAAAGCTGCAGAGTTAAGTCTATTTGAAACGATAGGGATGAGTGTTATCGTGTTTGCTGGTGCTTCGCAATATATCGCCTTATCGATGATTGTTGCACTAAGTGGGGCTGCAGAACTAATCTTGACTACTTTCATCATGAATATCAGGCATCTTCTTATGAGTGCTTCTCTAAAGGAACGTGCTGAGGATGAACCTAAATGGCTGCGTGCGATCTACGCTTTTTTTATAACGGATGAAACTTTTTCTGTTGCTGCAACCTCAACCGAAAAAAAGATTACGGGAAGCTACCTGCTTGGATTAGGGCTCGTTGCATACAGCTGCTGGGTGATTTTTTCAGGAGTCGGTTATGTGATGGGATCGGGACTTCCTCAATCGCTGCAGGACAGTATGGGGATCGCGCTTTATGCGATGTTTATCGCACTACTCGTACCTGCTGCCAAAAAGAGCAAGAAAGTAATTGCTCTTGCTGCAAGTGCAGCCGTATTAAATTCAATCTTCTCTTTGGTACCTACTTTAAAAGGGGGCTGGGGAATCATTTTATCCACATTGATAGCAGCAGTCTCAATCGAGTTTTTTATGAAAGGGGATGAGGGAGATGAGTGATCAATTCATATGGGTAATTGTCGGAATGGGAATCGTAACCTATATTCCAAGGATGTTGCCGCTCGTTCTCTTTCATACGAATCATCTACATCCAAGAGTGCAAGGAATATTGAAGAACGTTCCTTTTGCTATATTGGGGGCTCTCATTTTTCCTGGTGTGCTAACAATAAATCCAGAAAATTATCTATATGGATTCATAGGCGCTAGTGCAGCATTCATCGCCGCTTGGCTGAACTTAAATGTAATCGTGGTCGTGCTATCTTCTATCCTCGTTTTGTACGGTTATACGTTCTTGTAGGATATTGTCATAATTTACTTTGTAAATATTACACCTTATGAATTGATTTGTTGAAAAGGTGGGCGTATAATCACAATTAAAAGGAGGAGATACAAGATGCCTCATTTAGTTCGTTTTGTACTAATTGGTTTGTTTTCCGTTTCAGCTTTATCTGTACTCTCTTTTCAAGCCGTTGAGATTTTTCATGCTGTAACGGACGTTGTACAATCTTTTATCTATAAAGATTAATAATTTGTAAAATCGGAGAGCTATCTATAGCTCTTTTTTTTGTTACCTGATAAGCTTCAAATAATGATTAACAAGCTTTCAATTATGGGTACACTTACTAATGGACTAAGCAATAAAGGATGATTTAGATGAAATTAATCGCAATTGATATGGATGGAACTTTAGTTAACCGACAGTTAAAAGTTACAAAAGAGAACAGCGAAACCATTAAGGAAGCTGTAAACGATGGCCATCATGTTGTCATCGCAACAGGCCGTTCTTATGATGAAGCAAAACACACGCTAGAAGATGCTGATCTTCATCTACCGCTTATTTGTGTAAATGGTGCAGAGATTCGATCAGAAGGGTGGGAGATCCTTTCTTCAATTCCTTTAAAGTTTGAGCAGTACGAGGATATTAAAAAGATTTTAGACGAAGAAGATATTTATTATGAGCTCTACACGAGCAAAGGAACGTTTACAGATGATCGTGAAAAAGCATACGAAGTGATGAAAGATATCGTATTAACTTCCAATCCAGAAGCAACAGATGACGACGTTCAAAAAGCAGCTCTTCGACGTTTTCGCTTAGGATTAGTAAGTGTAGTGGGAGATTTTGATAAACTATTGAGTGAGAATGGTATTGAGGTATATAAGTTCCTTGCTTTTTCTGCAGATACTGCGAAACTCCAACGTGCTTTTCAGCATTTAAAAAGTGTTGAATCTCTTGCTGTCAGTGCTTCTGCTGATAACAACTTAGAGATTACAAACAGTGAAGCACAAAAAGGTGTGGCTGTTAAAAGATACGCTGAACTCAAAGGAATCTCGTTAACAGACACGATGGCAATCGGTGATAACTACAACGATGTTTCCATGTTAGAAGTGGCAGGTTTTCCTGTAGCGATGGGAAATGCTGTGGATGAGGTAAAAGAGATGGCCGCATTTGTTACGAAAGAAAATGATGCGAGTGGTGTCTCGTTTGCCATCAAGAAATTCTTAGAACAAAAATAAGCACTTACAAAAGCTGGTTCGAACATTTCGAACCAGCTTTTTTGTATACAAAAACTTCACATGTGATTTACAGAAATGCAAAAGCATGTTCATATTTCCTTGTTACAGTGACAAAGTAGTTCACTTACAACAAAGGGAGAGTGCAGCATCATGAAGAATATATTTAAAATGGGTGTAGGAGCTTTAGCATTAAGTCTGACATTTATAGGGGCTGATTTTTCTGTGGTTGATGCAAAAGAAAAACATAAAGACATCTTAAATGTTGCGCATCGAGGAGCTTCTGGTTATGCACCAGAACACACGATTACATCTTATAAGATGGGTGAAAAAATGCATGGAGATTACATTGAAGTCGATCTTCAGATGACTAGAGACGGTGAGTTAATCGCAATGCATGATGAGACACTGGATCGTACAACAAACGGCACAGGACAAGTAAAAGATTTTACTCTAAAAGAAATCAAGCAGCTTGATGCAGGAAGCTGGTTTAATGAGAAATATCCAGAACAAGCAAAGGCAAAATACGAAGGTCTTCAAGTTCCGACATTGGAAGAAGTCTTTCAAACCTTTGGCAAGAATGCGAACTATTATATTGAAACAAAATCACCTGAAGTTTATCCGGGTATGGAACAAAAGCTTCTTGATGTAGTTAATGATTATGGAATTAACAAAGATAAGCTGTTGGTTCAATCGTTCAGCTCTGAAAGCTTGTTGAAGATGAACGAGATCGATCCATCCGTGAAACTTGTTCAACTTTTAGAGTATACAACTCCTGCTGATTTAACGGATAGAGAAGTGCAATCAATCAAGCAATATGCGATGGGAATCGGGCCGAACAGCGATATGATCGACCGCGAGTATGTACAGAAAGCCGTTCAGAATGGTCTAGAGATCCATCCGTATACTGTAAATGAAAAAGAAGAGATGCAGAAACTGATCGATTGGGGTGTAACAGGTATTTTCACCAACTTCCCAGATCTTCTGCATGAAGTGAAAAAAGGGAAATAAGGAAGGAAAGCAGCTGATATAGATCTCAGTTGCTTTTTTCTTTTTTTACAAAAAAGACGTCGCCATCGTCCTGAAGCTGTGCGAAGAAGACCTCTTTAACATCTTGATAGCCCGCACTCTTCAATTGCTGATCCAACCAATCGTCTGACAAACTGTATTCCTTAAAAGGCTGATCTATTTTCTCACCGTTAGAGATCAGCATTGTGGGCAAATATTGAGGAGCATCTGGTGGAATATTTAGATCTTCTTTTGTGACAGAATCTTTGAGTGGCTTCTTTAACACACTTAGTTGTCCGTTAGGCTCCATGACAGCATATTCTACTTCAGTAATATCAAAGACCGCACTGATCCTGAGCAGCATCAATAAGTCATCCATAGACATCTGCATCCGCTTCAGCTCTTTTTGCATAATCTGCCCTTTTTTTATAACGATCGTCGGCTGACTCTTCGTGAGTTTTGTGAGTAGGGGAGAATGTCTGTTGAGAAATTCTATACCGAACACGGCTAACGCCCAAAAGCTAAGAGACGCCAAACTCTCCCAAACCGTGATCTCTTTGTGGACAACCATATCTCCGATGATATTACCCATTGCGATGCCTGTTGCATAGTTAAAAAAAGTAAGTTCACCAAGTTGTTTTTTTCCGAGTAACCTCATGAGCATCAACAAAAAGGCAAAGCCTAGAACCGTTCTATAGATCGTGATTAAGATTCCATCCATCGTCATCCCTCATTTACATGTGCTGTTATCAGGATGCCCAAACAAAAATAAGGCAAACAAAAAAGAGCGAACATGTTGTCCGCTCTTCTCTTTATTTGCCAAACTGCATACGGAAATGAACTAATTTTTTCAACATAAAGAATGCTAAAACCCCGCCTATCGTTGCAGATAGGTAATAGCCAATAAGCGATCTGGAATCGTAGTCTCCAAATATACCGCCACCTAACATACCGAATGTTAGAGCAAAGCACAGTACAACGCCAAAGGTAAAGAATCCTCTTCCTTTTTCGAATACAAGTAATCTACCGTTGTTTTCGTTCTTAGTTCTGCTAAAGAGCCACGTTCCAAAAGCTACGGATAGAATCGTATAAGCTAGTGGAATCAGTAACATGACATATGGTATATGTGAGAAATCAGTAAAAGAATTATCTGAGAGATCTATATAATAACGAAATTCTATAATAGGAATTGGCAGTGTGAAACTGTTGATCAAATCGTTAAATAATACAGTAGATGGTGCATTATGATTGATAGAAATCCCGTGATATTCTAAAAATGAAACTATAAGAGATATAAAACCGAGTGGAAAGAATAAAAAGATCCCACTCAATACTAGTTGAGAAATTAAATTTCCTGCAATCGTTCCAATAAAAAGACTAAAAGAGAAAATAGCGATCGAGAACGGAATAACCACCATCATGAATTTCAAAAGAAATGCAGCATCTGTTACTTCTGAAAGAATCGTAAACTTTACAATCAGCATACATAATAGCAAGTTGATTAACAGACCTGTTATGATATGACCTACTCCAAAAATCCATTTTGATAGAAAGATATCTTTACGTTTAAAAGGGAGTGAGAACGTTAGGTCAGTCGCATGAGTCGTTCTTTCACTGCCGACTAGAAGAGCAGCTAATCCTACGATTAAAAATAAGAAAACTACGATATCTGCACCAGTAAAATGAAAGTTCATGTAATAGTTTTCAGGTGCATCCGCATAAGGATCATTTTTTTGAGTTAACATGGTTTGGGCTTTTCCAAAGAAAGAATACGGTAAAAACAAGAACAATGAAATATAGATCCCCCATACGGCAGGGCTTCCTAGTTTTTGGTTCCTCATCCACAATGCTTTATGAAACATGTGATTCACCTCCAAGTGTTGAAATGAAAATATCTTCGAGAGTCATAGGTAGTTCTTCTAACAATAGCGGATTTTCTCCGTTCATCTTTTGGAGTGTCGCTTCAATGTTTCCTTTGATCATCAATGTATAGACACGTCCTGTTTGATTTAAGATGTTCACGTTGTTCAATTGCTCGATTTTTTCAGGCAGAGAGTGTTTGTAAACCACTTGAACTTTACGGAACGATGATTTTGCATCCTCGATAGAGGTTGTGGATTCAATTCGTCCTTCTTTAATCATGATAAGAACATCTGCCATCTTCTCTACTTCCTCTAAATGATGAGTAGAGATAAGAACGCATAGCTGTCGCTCACTCACTTCTTCAATAATAAATTGCAAGATGTTTCTTTTTACGATAGGGTCAAGTCCGTTTGTTGGTTCATCTAAAATGATAAGATCCGATTTCGTTGAAAAAGAAAGGATCATTAAGAACAGCGCCTTCATGCCTTTGGAATATGTTCTGATTTTTTTATTTTTAGGAAGTTTAAAGCGGTCTAGAAGAGAGTAGAAGTATACAACATCAAAATCTTCATAAATTGCATCATATAGCTTTACGATTTCTTTAACGCTAAAACTCTTTAAAATCTCAGTCGAATCTGGAACATAAGTAATCTTTTGTTTAATCTCAGGATTTTGATGAATATCTGTGTCATTAAAGAACACTTCACCTTCATCCGGATCTAATATGCCTGCGATTACGCGAAGTAGCGTAGACTTTCCAACACCATTTCTTCCGACTAAACCTGCAATCGTACCTGGTTCCAGTGTGATGTTCACATGGTCTAACACTTGAGAACCTTCTATCGTTTTACTAATATTATTCACTTTCAGCATGACTGTTTTTACCCCCAAGCTCTTCTGAAAAGTTTTTCAACCACTTTGATAATGTTTGGTGATCAATACCAAGATAGGAAGCGTCAATAATTAGCTGCTTCAGCTGTTGTTTGAGTTCTGTTGTCTTCTGATCATCTGCTTTAGGAATGATAGAAGCGGAAACAAACGTGCCTTTTCCTCGCAATGTCTCAATGATGCCTTGGCGTTCTAACTCTTGATAAGCTTTACTCACTGTATTTGGATTGATCAGTAATGTTCCTGATAGTTCGCGTACCGAAGGCAATTTTTCTTCTGGCAACAAAATTTCTCGCAAGATCAGTTCTTTGATCTGATGAACAACTTGTTCCCATATCGGTGTATTGCTTCGGGGATCTAAATTTAATATCATGTTATCCCACCTTTATATACTATATGTGTGTATTACTGTGTATAGTACACTTATAACATACAAGATTAGTAAATTTATGTCAACGTACTTTTCTTTACTTTTTTTGATTAGGATTACTACAATGAAAGAAGGAGGGATGAGACGTGAAATCGATTATTGATGATGCGAAGTTGCTTATTTTTGATCTGGACGGAACGCTATATGAAGATACAGACCACTTCGATTATTACTGTAGATTGTTACAAAAAAGGGTATCTGATGAGAAAAAGAAAGACTTTTGGGATACATATGAAAGTATGAAGAAGGGGACACACCCTGTTGCAATCGGTAAAGTGTATGATATTAAAAATGATGCAAGTGTTACCGTCGATTCAATGACACTGCAAGTAACAAAAGTAACATCCTTTGATGGAACAGAGTGGCCAGAGGATAGAGTGAAAAAAGAATTCTCCGGCGAACTTGTATATGACTTTGAACGATTGATCGCGATTGGTGATGGATGGTGGCTGCCATATGCTACAGCTATGCATTTCGGTGTGAAGCAAGCAGATACGTGGGAATGCTATAACGCGACAAAAGAGTACATGGTAACTGATCAGTTCCAGCTATCGAAAACACCTGGTCTTAAACAGGCTTTGAAACTTTTCAAGGAAAAGAAAAAGGTAGTCCTTTTAACGAACAGTGAAAGAGAAGATGTAAAACGCTTGTTAAGTGAGTTGGAGCTAGATGGAATGTTCCATGCTCTCTATACCGAGAGTGAAAAACCGTTGAAGACGAAAGAAAAGCTCCAGACGATATTGAATGAATATGGTATAAAGCCTCATGAAGCGGTATCAATCGGTGATAATTTTATAAATGAAATCGCACCTGCACTTCTCATGGGATTAAAAGCGGTTTACATTCAGCCGAATTCTATAGAAGTAGATCATGAAAACCTTCATATCGTCCCGACCCTTGCAAATGCTCTTTAAGATTTTACAAAGTATTTTATGAAAGCTTGTTCTAATTTGGACAATTCGCCCTACACTTTATAGTAGGTAATAAAGGGGGGCGCATGCTTTGAAAAAATCGTTACTTTTTGTGATCGGCTTTGCTATATATGCGGGTTTGATGTGGTTCTATCTGTTTCAAGGAGCAGACGCAAACTTGCCTGTGCATCTGAAGGGCTCTGCTGCGGATCCAGCAGTCTTTATGACAGACCGTGAACTGGAACTTAGCACTGATTTTTCAAGAATAAAGGATTTTATCTACTTCATATCTGTGCCGCTCGAGTGGTTGATCTATTTGTTTGTTCTAGGATTCGGATTATCAAGATGGTTCCGAAAAGCATCTAGCGGTTTAACAAGGTTCTCTATTGTTCACACTGGAATCTACGTGCTTTTGCTTTCGTTTGCTAGCTGGGTGTTAACATTCCCACTACGCTACTACAGTTTTACCATTTCCAAAAGCTTTAATATATCTGTTCAATCTTTTCACAGCTGGATGAGAGATGGATTAGTGGATTTCTGGATCAACTGGCTATTAACAACTGTGATGGTTGCTGTTATGTATTGGCTGATCAAAAAATATGAAAAAAGATGGTGGCTGTACGCTTGGCTGCTTTCCGTTCCGTTTACTTTGTTTCTCTACTTCATCCAGCCCGTTGTAATCGATCCGTTGTATAACAAGTTCTATCCGCTGCAGGATGAAGTGTTAAAGGGTAAAATTCTAGATATTGCGGAAAGAGCGGACATTCCGGCAGAAAATGTTTATGAAGTGAACATGTCTGAAAAAACAAATGCATTAAATGCGTATGTTAACGGAATCGGATCAAATCTACGGATCGTCCTATGGGATACAACACTTAATAAATTGAGTGATAACCAAGTTCTGTTTGTAATGGCCCATGAGATCGGACATTATGTGATGAACCATCTGTATTGGAACTTGATTTCATCAGTGGTTCTCTCATTCTTAGGATTATGGCTCGGAAATATGATCTATCGAAAATGGATAGAGAAGTACGGCAAGACATGGGGAATAAAGGGAGTAGGAGATCTAGCGGCACTTCCTGCATTGCTATTGATCTTTTCGTTATTGAGCTTTGCCGTATCTCCACTGGAGAATGCGGTCTCAAGAAAAGCAGAGCGGGACGCTGATCTGTATGCGATTCAGATGACAAACAACCCGAAAGCAGCAGTAGGGGCATTTCAAGAGCTTGCGACCGTTTCTTTAAGTGAAGTAAACCCACCAAAAATCGTAAAATGGTTTTTATACGGTCATCCGACCATGCTCGAGCGTATTCATTTCTTAGATAGCTATAAAACGAGTAAAAAGATGGAATAAAAATAAAAACTGGCTTCTTTGGTAGTGGTTAATGCCACTTCAAGAAGCCAGTTTTTTTGTGAATTTATGCTCAGTTCCCAGGATTTATGATCGATTCCCATCGCTTCTCCACATATTTTCTTACACCGCCACCGCATTATACGGCCAAATCACTGTACAGATTTCAAACTAACATTTGGCAGTACAAGTACTTCAACACGACGGTTTTTTGCTCGACCTTCTGGAGTTTTATTCTCTGACTTTGGACGATATTCTCCATAACCGCTTGCGCTGACTTGGTTCGGTTTCAATGAAGGATTCTCAAGCAGAACGCGCATAAAGTTAATCCCTCTTAACGCGCTGAGTTCCCAGTTTGATTGAAAGTTTGCCGTGCTGATCGGTACGTTATCTGTATGGCCCGCGATAACAATATTTCGTGGTGGCGTGGTAACGAGTAGATCAGATAATTTTTTGCCGATCTCTCTAGAACCAGGTTTTACAGTTGCACTACCAGAATCGAATAAAGCATTATCTAAGATGGTGATCAATAAGCCGTTTTCTGTCAGCTTTGTTTGAAGACTAGAATCTAACTTGTTTGTTTGAATATAAGCATTGATCTTTTTTTCCATCTCTTCTAATTGTTCCAGTTCTTTCTTTGCTTCTTCAAGCCGTTCTTTTTCTTCTTTGGAAATGACTTCTTTTTGCGCATCAGGAATTGGTGTGGAGTCAGGAGAAGGGATCGGTACTTGTTCTTCCATTACGCCTGTGCCGCCTGTGAACTCATTTCGAAAAGCACTTGCCATCTGTTTAAACTTTTGAGCATCGATCTCACTCATGGCAAACAATACGATAAACAAAGCAAGTAAAAGCGTGAGCATGTCTGCATAAGGAATGAGCCAAGATTCATCCACATGTTCGTCATGATGCTTTTTCTTTTTAGCCAACTGAACCACCTGCTTTGTATTGATCGCGTTCGCTAGTTGGAATATACGTTAACAGCTTTTCTTCTAAAATTTTTGGGGATGTCCCATCTTGAATAGATAACAGCCCTTCAATCATAATCTCTTTGATCATGATTTCTTTCTTTGACTTTCGTTTTAACTTATTAGCGAAAGGATGCCACAACACATAGCCAGAAAAAATACCGAATAAAGTAGCGATAAAGGCTGCTGAAATGGCTTTTCCTAAAGCTGTAATGTCGGCCATGTTTCCTAGTGCCGCGACTAAACCTACTACTGCACCTAAGACACCGAGAGTTGGTGCATATGTACCCGCTTGAGTAAAGATGGTAGCGTTGCTTGCATGACGTTCTTCCATTGTTTCTAAGTCTTTCATTAAGACATCTTTAATAAATTCAGGAGGCTGTCCGTCCACGATCATCTTAATTCCTTGTTGAAGGAAAGGGTCATCCACTTCTTCTGCTTTCGGTTCTAATGCAAGCAAACCTTCTTTACGAGCGACCGTTGCCCATTCAATGAAAATCGTTACTAGATCCTTCATATCAATGAGCTTTTGTTCTTTGAATAAAATCTTGAAAAGAGCAGGGATTTTTTTGATCTCGTTCAATGGAAATGCAATGAGGATAGCTGCTGCAGTTCCGGCAAATATAATAAGCAATGCTGCTGGATTCAATAATGCTGTAGGACTTGCGCCTTTTAAAAACATCCCGACACCTACCGCAAGTATGCCTAGAATGACTCCGATTAATGTTGTGCGATCCATAATGATGTTCCTCACTTTATCTTTAAATTCTGTATCTATTTTTCCTGAGCTATATTTTCTTTTATATCGGAAAGATAGAAGGAAACTTAATGATAAAAGTTGGAAAATATGTGATCCAAATTGCTTTATTTAACGTTATCTTTATACATCCATCGTAAAAAAAGACAAATACTGCCTCATTTTGTTATGATAGATTTATTCTGTGAGCAGTAAAGGAGACAAAAGATGGGTAGAACTTCTGATTACGAACTTTATCAAAAAGTTCAAGAAGAAAATAAAGAAGCCCTTGAAATGCTGTATGATCGATATGAGAAGCTATTGTTTTCTTTTTCATTTAAAATGTTGAGGCAAAAAGAGTTGGCTGAAGAGGCAGTTCAAGACGTTTTTATGAAACTGTGGCGAAAAAAGGGACTCTATTCAGAGGATAAAGGGAAATTTTCTTCATGGCTTTTAACCGTTACACGAAATGCCTGTATTGATTTAATACGAAAGCAACAAAAAAATGAAGTTGAGATTCTTGAAAAAGACATAGATTACGAACGAACAGAAAGTGTAGAAGAAACCGTAACATGGAATGAAGAAAGAGAGGGTCTGAAGAAAGCTGTTTCTACTTTAACAGAAGAGCAGCAAGACATTGTAGAAATGTTCTATTTCAAAGGCTACTCACAATCAGATATTGCAGAGCAAAAGAACATTCCTTTAGGAACGGTAAAAGGAAGGATACGTTTAGCACTGAAACATTTAAAAAAGATCTATGGTGAGAGGGGGGATAAATATGGAACCGAAAACTTGCGATAATTTGCTCCATTATTATAACGGGTTGTTAGAAGGTAAAGAAAAAGATGCCTTTGAAAAACACTTAAAGCAATGCGACGCCTGCCAGGAAGAATGGACAGAATGGCAAGACCTTACAGCAGATCTTCCATATTTATCAGAAGAGGCACAACCTCCGATTGGTATGAAAGAACGTATTTTAACAAATGTAACGGCTGATGACTCCAGCCTTACACAACAAGAAACGCAACCTGGTGTTAAAACAGATGAAGTAGCAACAAAGATTTCACCTACTTCTAAGCAGAAACCCAAACCATGGGTACAAGGATTACTTGCTGCTGGACTTTTGCTATCACTTGGCACGAACGCGTATTTGTATAATGAAAATAACAAGAATGAACAAGTGATCCAAGAACAGGTCAATAAAACATTCAAAACGGTTCAACTAGCTTCTGAAGAAACAAAATCGACAGGTGTAGCATCAATGGTAAAGGAAAACGGTAAGATGAACCTTGTCGTTCAATCGAGTAACTTAACTCAAGTTAAAGGAACAGAAACCTATCAAGTTTGGCTGATTGAAGGAGACAAACCTTATCGAGCTGGCACATTTACGCCAGACGAGAATGGAAATGGTGCAGTCGTGTTCCCTGTTAAATTCGAAGGTGAACACAATTGGGATGCTGTTGCTATCTCGCACGAACCAACCCCAAATAGTAAGAAGCCAGTAGGTACGATTGTTATGGCCTCTAATTTATAAGTACCCGACAGACAACAGCTTAAACATAAGTTGTTGTCTTTTCTCATTTTTAGGAAAAAGGGTTCATCTTTAACTTAATCGCCAAGAGACGAACAAAGGGAACTTTGCAGTTGCAGGGCAAAATCCTCTATAATGAAAAGGGTGAACCAACTTGAAAAGAGGAATTACTTTGAGAATAAAATCGATCGTTATATTTCTCCTATTTGCTGGCTTAATTGGCCTTGCATTTTATACGGCAATGGATAAGAAAGAAGAAAAGCCAACTGAAGTTAAGAAAGAAGAAAATACCGGACTGGAACGTGGAAGTATAGCGCCAAACTTTTCATTAAAAACGCTAGACGGGAAGCAAGTTGATTTAAAGGATTATCGCGGTAAAAAGATCATCGTTAACTTTTGGGCTACGTGGTGTCCTCCATGCAGGGAGGAAATGCCCGAGATGGAGAGATTTTATAAAGATTATAAAAATCAGGATGTGGAAATATTAGCGGTTAACCTTGAATACTCTGAACCAAATACAGAGAAAGTTAGCAAATTTGTTCAGGAATATAAGCTATCTTTTCCGATTCCTCTTGATGAAAAGAACACGATTGGGAAGCAGTATAGGGCTGTTTCGATCCCGACAAGTTATTTTATTGATGAAGAAGGAATGGTCAGTACTTCTCATATAGGTCCAATGGATTATGAATTTATGAAGAACGAAATTAACAAGATGAATAGGTAAATATTGGTTTAAAGCCTTTGGATAATTTTCCAAAGGCTTTTTTGCTTGCATTATATTTAACACTAAAACATTTTATTTTAAAAAATAATGCTAAAGACCTGTAACATGGAATTAGAAAAATGGGAAAGTTGTCCAATAGGGGAATCGATAAAATTTGTCGAATTAAAAAGCTTAGTGAAAATGTGGAATATAATGAAGTGGTTAAAACTCACAATAGCCCAAGCAACAGATTTTGATACTCTGTAAATAAAAAGGGGACTACTTAATGAACAAGCAATATGAAGAAGTTGAAATTAAACGTATTGCCGATTTTCACCATTCTCTTAACCATTGCCCTATCCATCTTTTCGGATTACGAAGAGATGCTGAAGGTGAATATAAATTTACATATTCTGCAGGATCCATGCTTGATGAACTGGGTGTGTCCATAAAACCCTCTCCAGGAACAAGCCTTAATGACCTATATGCTAAAGAGTTGATCGCAGAATGGACTGACCCATTAGAAAAAGCCTTTTCAGGTTTGACACAAACCGCCAATATTAACTTAGGCTTTAGAAGTATTCGCACAACCATATATCCTGTAACAGGGAAGAATCAAGACATATTGGAAGTTGTCGGAACATCATATATTACTTCCAACAGTGAATTAGAAAATGATCAAAACTTGAAAAAGTTTAAACAATTGTTTAACCACGCAATGGAAGCAATCGTGCTTTGCCGTTCCGATATGGAAATTGCCGAAGTGAACGACCGTGCATGCGAACTTTTACAGCTTTCAAAAGAAGAACTCATCGGTCATAGTGCAGATCAATTTTTTGTGGGAAACGGAAAAGAATTAATTCGAAAGAAATGGAAAGAAGTTTTGTACGGAAAAAAGATCAAGGGAGAGTTTCGCTACAAAACTCCAGATGGTTTAGTGAAAGAAATCGAATATTCATGTGAGAAAGATATAGTAGATAAACTACATGTTACGGTCTTGAAAGATGTGACGGATCAAAAGCTTACCGAACAAAAATTATTAAAAGCGGAAGCGTTAAATGTAGTAGGAGAGCTTGCAGCAGGTGTAGCACATGAAATACGTAACCCTTTAACTTCATTGAAAGGTTTTGTTCAACTGATTCAGAATCAAACAGATGAGTTTGATCAATATCTCACGATTATTCTTACAGAAGTAGATCGAATTGAGCATATCATAAAGGAGTTTTTGGTACTTTCAAAAAGCAATTCGCAAAATTTTATGATGTCTTGTGTTACGGATATCATAAACGACACAGTTGATCTGTTGAACACACAAGCTATCATGAAAAATATTGAGATTAAAAAAGATCTAGAGGATCATATACCACTGATCTTCTGTGACCCTCTGCAGCTTAAACAAGTGTTTATCAACTTTTTAAAAAACGCGATTGAAGCTTCTGCTGTTGGAGATTGTGTAGAAATTAACATGAAGTTATCAAGAGAAAAAGATTTTCTTCAGATTCAGATACGTGACTACGGATGCGGTATGGATGAGACGGTCATGAAGAAGATCGGTAAACCCTTTTTCACAACAAAAGACGAAGGGACCGGATTAGGATTGATGGTAAGTACAAATATCATCAAGCATCATAACGGGAGATTAGATGTAAAAAGTAAAAAGGATAAAGGAACAATGTTCACCATTACGATTCCTATTAAATAAAAGTTATTAAACGACAAAAAAAGCTTTCCCTCAACGGGAAAGCTTTTTAATACTTATTATCCTTTAAACATTTGAACGAACATTTTACCATATTGTCCACCGTCTACAACACCGATACCAACGCTAGTGTATTCAGACTTTAGGATGTTCTCACGGTGACCTTGAGAATTCATTAGGCTAGTGTGAGCACCTTCTACAGATGAGTTACCTGCAAGGTTTTCACCAGCTGTATTATATTCAACACCAAACTTCTTCATCATATCGAATGGAGAACCGTAAGTTGGTGAATTGTGGTCGAAATAGTTGTTGTCGATCATGTCTTTTGCTTTAACGCGAGCAACTTTTGTTAACTCAGGATCAGCTTTTAGTGCTGGTAATCCTTGTTTTTCACGCTCTTGGTTCACAAGATCTAACATTTGCTTCTCTTGTGCAGTAAGTTCAGCACCTGCTTCAGCTTTTGGTGCTGCTTCAGCTGGAGCTTTTGCTTGCTCTTGTTGTGGAGCTGGTGCTGGAGCAGCTTGTTGTTGCTGTTGCTGTTGTGGAGCTGGAGCTGCCTGAGCTTGTTGAGTTTGATTATTATTTAAAGAAGCGAATGGGCATGAAGATGCTGCTTCTGAGATTCCTGCATTTGCGCCGAATAGGGAAGCGCCTAATACTGATGCTACTACTAATTTTTTCATAAGATGTTTCCCTCCTAATAATTTATCTTACGTGTACATGTTTCGGGGTTTCAGAAGGAGGGTTGGGGGTCTGGAATTATGTACCAGTTTAAGACACCCACAGCTTGGATACATCTTTTGATAAAGCGTCGATTAAAAACACATCCGGATTGGACAGAAGCTCCCATTCCTTAAAGCCGAATGATGAATCATACAAATTAATCATTAGGCTAAGCAGATTTCCATGCGTAACGATTAGAACAGACTTATAGGATTTTGCTTGCAAATCATAAATGAGGGAAGTGATTCTTTGCTTTGCTTCAAATGTGGACTCCCCACCAGGAAACTTTAAATGTTCTTCCTTATATGTACGTTCCAGATTATCTCTCCAATTTGGATCATCTTCTATAGAAAGAATCCGTTCAGCTAATCGTTCATCTACCTTTATCGTTCGATTATTTAACTCTGCATAAGGTTTAATGGTGTTGATGGCTCTATTTAATGGACTCGAGATTACACAATCAAAATCCTGACCCTCTAAAAAGACAGCAAGTTCTTTAGCTTGCTGTTCTCCTTCAGCAGTTAAAGGAGCATTACTTTCTTGACCTTCCGCTTTACAATGTCTAATCGCCGTAATCTTCATGAATTCATCCTTCTTTCTAATAGGTATGACTAAAAAGGATGTTGATGTTAGGTCTCTTAATTATTTACTCCATTGAAAAGTTGATTGGAGTGTAGAGTGCGAGACTCCTGCGGGACAGGCGGGCAGGTGAGACACTTAAGAGTGAAACGTTCGAATGTGGCTCACCGCCTGCCCCGCGGAAAGCGAGCGCCTGGAACGGAAATCAATAACATGCAAGTACTTCGCTGATACCCAAAACATCATCCGATTTAAACAGTTGTTTAATCATTCGAGACGTTAAACCAAAATCCCTCCCGAATACTATTAATGTTGAAACTCGAAGGGAGATTGTTATGTATCCTGAATTAAATCATTTTAAGCAAATGAAAAAAGAATACGATATTGATATTGCTCGCGCTCAAGAAAAGTGGCAGCAACTACATAAACAAAAAGAATGGTCTTCAAATGAATATGAAGAGTTACTAAATGCTTATGGTGTAAGAAACTCAAAAATCACGATGGATGATCTTACAGAAGTAAAGAATAAGTACCTTTTAGCAATGGAAAAAGAACGTAATGCAATGGAACAGCTAGATGAATTAAAAGAAAACCGTGATGACCGATTATCTGAGTATTTAAAAACTGTTTACTCTTCACGCGATAGAGAATTAGACACAGCGAAAAATAGCATGGAAAAGAAAATACATCAGCTTGAACGTTTAAAAGCAGAGTACTTAATGATGGTCAAACAGATTCAAGAGATTCATGCGTATCGACAAAGTGTTGAAAAAGAAACACATGAAGCTATCACAAGTTATCAGCAAACCTATGAACCAAAAGAAATTCTTCCATTGTATCCGTCATTGGCACGTTTGGAGATTCCGCTTTCTGATATTCAACACGTTTTTCAAAAAGGTGAACTGCCTGACCACTTGAAAAAATATATCCATTTTAATGATGATCCTAAGCGGTTTCCAAGGTAAAAGGTTTGTCCTTTAAAAAGGGAGTTAATGCAGGGAGCTCCCTTTTATCAAGGAATAAAAAAAAGCCATAATCCTTAAGAAAGGATTATGGTAAAGAAAACCGAACGCATGATGAAGAAATGGGGGGTAGGGAATTGCTCTGCCGGCCTCTTGCCAACAGGAGAGATTTTGTATCTCACAATCATACTATATGTCCTAAGGAGACAATTGGTATGGACAAGTGCCATGGGCATTCATGTATTTTTAGATTTATTGAAAATAATATGGCTTGTTAAGTTCAAAAATATCACTTCACTTTTTCATTCCATTTTTTCAGAAGCGTCTTTTCTTTATCAGGATTTAGGCCGGCTTTCCAATCGTCTGGTTTTAAGTTTCGGCTGAGAGACCAATCAGCAGTATCTTTTATCGTTTCTTCTATTGGTCTAAAAAGCAAGCCTTTGTTTATTGCTTTCGAATCATCCGCATAATCCAAACCACGATAATCTTCACTTGAGATCCAGAGTGGCAACTCGACCCATTCGCCGACGTGCTCCTTTAATAAGAAAGTTTCGGGAACAGGTACTATTGTTGAGTGTTCTTGACTAATAAGACATTTATGAACAACCTCATTGAAATCATACACGCCACCGACAGCTTGATAAATTCCATTTTCCTTGTTTTCAGCCATTCTTACAATCCAATTCGCTAAATCGCGAACATCAATGAATCGAACGGTCGGATCTTTCATCTCAGGAATTAAAATTTCGCCCCCTCGAACACCTCTAGCTGGCCAATAAGTGAAACGGTCCGTATAATCATATGGCCCAACGATTAAGCCAGGACGAACGATCAAAGCGTTATTACCGAATACATCTAACACCTCTTGCTCACAAGCTGCTTTAAGAGCACCATAATGTTCACCGACCTCAGTGATATTAGAATCAGTAAGTTCAGCCGTTTTTGAGTCCTCCGTAATGTTTCGAACGGACTGATCTTCATAAACAGATACGGAAGAAACAAAAATGTAGAAAGTTCCTTCTTTATGGAGTGCTTCAGCTGATCTGCGAACTTGTTTAGGAAAATAACCACACGTATCAACGATAATGTCCCATGACCCATTTTCAAGTAAGGACAGATCGAGATCTCTGTCACCGATAATCTCATGAACGTTTTCAGTTACACCTTCTTTTGCTGTTTTCCCTCTATGAAACAAAGTTACTTCATGATGATTGTTGTTAAAAGAATCTGCTACATGTTTTCCTAAAAAACGAGTGCCGCCAATAAGTAAGACTTTCATCATCTACACCACCTATTCCATTTTTCGTAAAGCAGGAAGTTTCCACATGATCAAAAGATTAACAACAATTAAAGATACTGCACCTCCTGACATAATGTTTTCAATAGAAAATCCATAAGAGATGAGCAGTGATGTGGCTGCAAGTGATAATGGAGCGAGCCCCATGCTTGCCATGGTAAGCAATCCCATCAACCTTCCTAGTAGGTTTTTATCTACAGAAGACTGAACCGCTGAAATTAGCGGAATATTGGTTGCGGGGAACGTAATTCCAATGAAGAAAATAATCAACATACAAGCATATAGGCTGGAACTTTGACTAAATAAGAAAAAGAAAATATTCATGGCGAATAAAGAGACCGTCACCATCAGACCGCGTCTTTTTTTAACGTTTAGGATACCTATGATAACGGAGCTAATCAGCATGCCTAGAGCCATAGCTCCTTCAATAAAGCTAAATTCAAGTGCGTTTCCGTCGAGCACGTTTTTTACGAAGATCGGCAAGCCCATCATCAAAGGCCCGATGACGAAAACATTTAGAAATATCGTACTAAGAAAGAGCGCCTTTAAAAAAGCGGATTGTCTAACTACATCAATTCCCTCTTTTATAGATTGCCACATGCTTGGTTTTGCTGTGCTTGAACTAATGGTTGCAGGGACATTTAGCAAAGAAGCAAGAATGGCAGCGAGTAGAAGCATCACAGCAGGTACACCGAACGAGAGCATATATCCTCCACTGCTTGCAACAAGAAGCCCTCCGATCATCGGACCAAGGATTAGTGAGCTTTGTTGGGTGGTCTGAATAACTGAATTTGCACGTGTTAATTGAGATTGATCGACAACATTAGGTAGAAGTGATCCGTTTGCAGGCCAGACGAAAGCATCGAGTGCTCCAAAAAACAAACCGAAAATGATAAACGATAGGAGGGAGAGATGTCCTGTTGCAAGCATGATTAACAAGCCAACTAACAAAAGGGTTCTTAAAAAGTTAGCGACGAATAAAATTTTCGTTCGACTGACTCGATCTGCTAGAACGCCGCCGATAGCCATAAATAAAATACGAGGAACGTTGGCTGCAATAAATACAATGCCGAGTGAAGCTTCTTTGTCTAGAGTCTTTACGACGTACCAGCTCTGTGAGAATTGAAAAATGGCGATTGAAAAAGAAGAACAGATTGTTATCGCCCATATGAATAAAAAGGAACGCTTTTTGAATAGGGACTCTTTTTCACTTTTATGGTGTACAGCTACTGTTTCGGCCATCTTACTGGAGCTCCTCTTCCGGATACGGTGTCTCTTTCAAAGGAAAGGAGAGCATAAAGTAATGATAGATCTCACCATCGTCACTCTCGTTCTTTTTAAATTCTGAAATTAAGTCTGATATTTCTTTTGCTTTGTCATGTAGAAGTTTTACTTGATCAGAAGAAAGTTTTACATGTCTATAACCAAATTTAAGAGGAGAATCTGTATAAGCTAGTACTTCAGGATCTAATTTGCGCACCATAGACTTTGTTTTCTCTAAAGAAACTAATATATTCTCCTTCAGTGCATCGGAGAGTTCATCTTTCACTGCATGCCGTTGATCGGGCAATATTTCGGCAATTGAAAATGAATGAGCAACTGGTCTGTAGAACTTTTGTATAATGCCGTTCTTTTCTTCTGTTCTTTCAACGTTTATTAAACCAACGCGTTCAAGTTCTTTTAAATGATAATGAATCTTTGGTGCAGGGACTTCTAGTAGATCTGATAAAATCTTTCCAGTCTTTGCTTCCTCTAATATCTCCCAAAGGATTTTAATGCGAAAGGGGTCAGAGATAACCTTTAACTGCTCAACTTCCCGAATATGATAAATTTCCTGCATGTTCAACACTCCTGAAACGTTCAAATATATTTGAACGTAATATATCCTATTTATATGCTGGTCGTCAACTCTTTTACACATTATTTGTAAATAATAGTTCAAATGTTATGAAAATTCTTGTATAATGTTAGTATAATACTCGCATTACAACTTAGAGGCTGGAGGTTCATAGTATGGGGAATAAGGATTTGAAGTCCTATGTGGAGAGATTGGAGAAGGTGCATTACATTGTGTCAAAGCGTTTACACCCGGAGATTGCTATAGAGAAGGAGTTAACGAAAACACAGTTTGTACTTTTGAAGACGTTGTGTATCAGAAATAAATGGACCGTTTCAAAATTGGCTGACTATATGGGTGTAAAACCGAGTGCGATAACTGTTGGTGCGGATCGTTTGTACAAGCGTGGATTTGTAAGTCGTTACCGTAGTGACCTTGACCGTCGTATTGTTTATTTAGAGATTACTGACGAAGGACACGAAATTTTACGAGAGGCTGAAAATGAGAGAGTTGATTCAATAAGTAGCTATCTGAATCACTTATCTCCAGAGGAATTAGGTATTTTTATTGATATTTATGAAAAGCTAGCTAGCGGAAATCATTCAAACCCAGACGAGATCGTCCTTACATCACAAACCAGTTGAAGAACTGGTTTTTTTTTATGGACAAGACCTCGATTTCTTCCTAAAGACCTCACTCATAAACAAACCTTCAGATTAAAAGAGCATTAGTAAGCCAAGGAAGATAAGTCTCTATTATTTTTTCATAGATTGGATTCTATTTAAATGATTAGCTGCATAGGATGTGATAGAAACGTTAACAGAAGTGGAGGGCTATACATGTTCACCCCGCAATTGAATATGAAGCGTTTACCATTATTACTTGCTGGAGCCATGCTATTTATTGTCGTTGCCACTAGCTTCATCACATCCTTTGAGCACAAATATCGATTGAGTTCATCAACCATGCATAAGTGGTTAACGGAATTTTCTGGAGAAGCACTTGTCTATTTCATAGGTTGGGAAAACCGATATTTCACGCAAGAGCTTCCAAAAGAAAGTGAACCGCCTGCATTATCAAGTGTATTGTTCGAATTAACAACAAGCATCAAGCCTGGTGATATCCGAAGTTTGTTAGGAAACGAACTTCCTGGCTTTGCGCTCTATGATTCAACAATCATTGTTGCTGGGGAAGGAACGGATTATACAAACTTAGCGTATGAGTCACCACCACCGATGGAACTTCTATTAAGTGGTGAGGAAGCGGAAGTTCAAGATATCGAGCGGTTAGAAGATCCTGATCCATCTGATTCAGAGAACCCACCAGGTCAAACAACGAGTGGAAAGAAAATTGCTTATATCTATCATTCGCACAGTTGGGAATCGTTCTTACCTCACTTAAAAGGAGTAACAAATCCTGATCATGCTATTCATTCTAAAGTCAACATCACGATGGTAGGGAAAAAGCTAGGGGAAGAATTAGAGGCGAGAGGAATCGGTACATCCGTCGATATGACAAACATGACGGAGCTTTTGAGGAAAAATAACACAGACTATCGAAAGAGTTATCCGATGTCACGTACACTAGTTGAAAGTGCGATGGCGAGCAACAATGATATTGATTTAATCTTTGATCTGCATCGAGATTCTATGAGAGGAAAGTCTACAACAACACAAATTAATGGTAAGTCCTATGCGCGTACTTTATTCGTTATCGGTAAAGCGAATCCTAATTTTGAGAAGAACCAAAAAGCAGCACAAGAGATCAACGCGATCTTAGATAAAAAATACCCTGGATTAAGCCGTGGGGTTATTGGAAAAAACAAGACTCAAGGAAATGGTGTTTATAATCAAGACCTTTCTGACCATGCTTTACTCATTGAGTTTGGCGGAGTGGATAACAACATGGACGAGCTGTATAGAAGTGCAGAAGCGGTGGCAGATGCTGTGGCAGAGTACTACTGGAAAGAAAATGGAGCGAAAGCTGAATAAAGAATGTTGACTGGCTCCAGAGGTGGTGATAACCTCTGGAGCTTTTTTATGTGTTTCTATTTTTGCGGAAAATTAAAGTGGACAGTAAAAATAGCAGAGTGGACAGTAAACTTACAAAAGTGGACAGTAAATCATCAGAAGTGGACAGTAAAACTTAAAGAGTGGACAGTATTTTCGTCAAAGTCGACAGTAAGTGCTATAGAGGAGTCTATGCATGGGCGCCGTTTTGTTAATGACGGTAATTTTTCCAATTGACTAGTGAATCTGTCCGATTTGAAGATTAATCTGTCGGATTGGTTACATAATCTGTCCGATCCACCCAATAATCTGTCCAATTCAAAATTCACCACCGATCGGCCACGCAAATTTCCGAAGCGTCTGTCTATCAACCCAATGCGTACACAAAAAAACCATTTCGAATGATTGAAACAATACCTAATTTCATAACAGTCGTGATTTCTGCAAATCCTAAGAAAAAATGGTATAAAAAGAGAAGAGCCCCTTGTTTTAATTACATGGGGAAGGGAATAAAGAGAGAAAGAGAAGATTGGTAAAAAAGGAGCACGTGCATGAAACGAATATGGGAATTTTTCCTCACACTATTGTTACTTGTCTGTTTATACATCGTTTTCTTTGCAGAAGGATATGTGATAATCAAAACGGTATTTGGGCTCCTTTACATCGCAGTGATTCTGTATACGATTTATTCGTTAATGCTCGAGAACAGAACAGCTCAACATACACTTCTTTGGATTTATGTATTAATTCTATTTCCGTTTATCGGATATATGTTCTACCTGTATTCTGGACAGCTTTATTTAAAAGGCCACCTTTTTAAATCGAAACGAAAAAAAGACAGAGACGAGTGGATCAGGGTATCTAAACAAGAAGAAAAGCCGGACTTTAGTGATTTGAAAAGACATCAGCAGTGCTTTGCAACGCATGCTCATCACATCACACTTACGCGTTTGAACAGAAAAACGAGTTCGAAAATTTTAAAGAATGGTCAAGAGACGTTTCCTGAAATTTTTGCAAGGCTGAAAGAAGCCAAGGAGTATATACATATTCAGTATTATATCTTTCGTTCAGATCGCCTTGGTAAAGACATTATTGACCTTTTAATAAAAAAAGCGAATGAAGGCGTGAAAGTTAGATTTTTGTTTGATGGGATAGGAAGTCTGTCTCTTCAGCAATATGATATCGACAGAATGAAAAAAGCAGGAATTCTCGTTGAAGCATTCTTACCTGTTCGATATGGTTTTTTCAATCAAAAGCTTAATTTCAGAAATCATCGTAAAATTATTATTATTGATGGGAAGGTTGGGTTTGTAGGGGGCTTGAATGTAGGCGTTGAGTATTTAGGAGAAGATCCGGAGATTGGTTTTTGGCGCGATACACACATGGTTATGGAAGGAGAAGCTGTTCAAGTTCTTCATGCCATATTTTTAATGGATTGGGAATATGTTTGTGGAGAAGATCTCTTAGAAGATAATCATCTTACAAGAGCATACCCCGCTGAAGGGGATGGTACTGTTC
This sequence comes from Fictibacillus sp. 5RED26, assembly GCF_015903895.1. NCBI lineage: Bacteria > Bacillati > Bacillota > Bacilli > Caryophanales > Fictibacillaceae > Fictibacillus > Fictibacillus sp. 5RED26. The sequence goes on from NZ_JACZDU010000001.1 coordinate 206,154, forward strand.
ATGTGGTGGCAAGTGGTCCTGATACTCAGCTTGGAATCATGAGTGATCTATTCTATTCTTTGATCTCATGTGCAGAGAAATCGATCTGGATCGCAACACCATATTTTGTTCCTAATGAAGCGATTCGAACGGCTTTAAGAGTGGCAGCAAAAAAAGGTGTCCAGGTCCGTTTGTTGGTTCCTGAGATTAATGATGGATTCTTGACGCAATATGCAACGCGCTCTTATTTTCCAGAGCTACTGCGTTCTGGAATAGAGATCTATTCCTACAAAAAAGGATTTCTGCATCAAAAAGTAATCATTATTGATGGCGATACTGCTTCAATCGGTACAGCTAATATGGATATGAGAAGTTTTCACCTTAACTTCGAAGTGAACGTATTCTTGCTGAATACATCATCTGTCTCAGATCTTGTAGAACAATATCAAGAAGACATGGTGGAATCTATAAAAGTGAAGCCCGTAGAGTTTTACAAAAGAGGTTTGTGGGAACGAACAAAGGAATCGTTTGCTCGTCTCTTCTCAGGTGTACTTTAATCACAAATGCTCGTTAGTAACACTAAATTGATATCAAAAAACTAGAATAGAAAATCCTCCTCATGAATAGGTTGTACGAGACCATGAAAGTTGAGGGGGTTTTTTTTATGGATTGGCTCGAAGCCTTAATATTAGGCATTGTGCAAGGGATAACAGAATTTTTGCCTGTCAGTTCTACAGGACACCTCCTTCTAGGCAGGCAAGTGTTTCAGCTAGAAGAAGCCGGGTTGTTTCTTGATAGCATGCTTCATATAGGAACACTTATTGCTGTGATGACGGTTTATTGGAGAGAAATCTTAGAAGTTATAAAAAGACCACTCAGCAAAACGGGAGTTCTGCTTATCGCTGGAACGATTCCAACCGCTGTTATAGGACTAGCATTTAAAGATTTTTTTGAAGAGATCTCAAAAACCGGGATCACGGTTGGATGGGAGTTCTTAATTACAGGTTTTTTGCTTTGGTGGGCGGATTCTTATAAGCGAAATGGATATAAAGGGATTGAAGATATAACAATAAGGGATGCACTTGTGATCGGTACGTTTCAAGGTGCGGCTATTCTTCCTGCTATTTCACGATCAGGACTAACGATTGCAGCAGCGCTCTTTTGCAAGATCGATAAAAAAGCAGCGGCCTATTTTTCTTTTTTATTATCCATACCATCTATCGCAGGAGGAGTAGTATTGCAGTCAAAAGATCTATTTACGGGTGGACATCCACCTATCTCTTATTCAGCCTTATTGGTCGGTACTTTAGCATCGGCTCTATTTGGATATGTGGCTGTAAAGTGGATGATCAAACTCCTTCAAACCGGTACGTTAAAAGGATTTGCTGTCTATGTTTGGTTGATTGGAATAGTAGTATTGATCCTTCAATTTTCAGGTAAAATGTAAAGTATTTGTTAACACTAAAAAAATGGATTGACTTTTAAAAGATAGAGGATTACAGTATATGTAATTCAAAATTTAGCAGGCTTTAGATCGCTGAATTTACAGTTATTTTTATGGTGAAACTACTGTAAAACGGGGGAACCAATCTTTTGGGGTGAATTTTGCTCTATTTGCAAAAAGGGATACTCCAATCCCTAATCCGACAGCTAACCCCGTAAGCGTCATGTCACTGGAGAGGTCAATTTGGTGGAAAACCGGACCCGCTTCTTTGTGTGGTCTTTTTTTGCGTTTTTTTACTTAAATTTATATACCTCTTGACCAGCAAGGCTAGAGAACAACGAAGCAAAAACTTCATGGATTTTAAGGGGAGACCATAATGAAAAAACAGTTTGCAGTAATTGGTTTAGGACGTTTTGGAGGCAGCATCTGTCGAGAATTTGCGACGATGGGCTATGATGTTCTAGCTATAGATAAAGATATGGAAAGAGTAAATGAGTTTGCAACAATAGCTACTCAGGCTGTTCAAGCTAACTCTACGGATGAAAACGTAATGAAGTCTTTAGGAATCCGAAATTTTACACAGGTAATTGTTTCGATCGGTGAAGACATCCAAGCAAGTATCTTAACTACTTTACTTTTAAAAGAAGCAGGCGTTCAAAAAGTATGGGTAAAAGCACAGAATGACTATCATCATAAAGTGTTGGAAAAGCTAGGAGCAGACCGTATTATCCACCCAGAGCGTGATATGGCGCTTCGCGTTGCTCAACTCATATCTTCTGAAAAGATTATTGATTTTATTGAGCTATCGCATGAACACAGTATTGTTGAGATAGGTGTAACGGATAAGCTAGTGAATCGGACGCTAACAGATCTAGATGTTCGTGCACGCTATGGATGTAATATCGTCGCAATCAAACGCGGAGATGAGATACTCGTTTCACCGATTGCTGATGTATCTCTTCAATATGGGGATATACTTGTCGTGATCGGTCGTAACGAAGATCTAAATCGTTTTGAGGATGAGGAAGTGTAAGCATTGGCACTACATGTTAGAAAGCATAAACGTTTTTTGCACAACCCAATTAGATTAAACCCTCCTCAGTTTTTAGCGTTACTATTTTTATTTCTTATTTTCGTTGGGACGTGTTTGTTAAAGCTTCCTATTGCCCATGAAAAAACGTTATCGTGGGTAGATGCTTTTTTTATTGCAACTTCAGCAGCAACAGTAACAGGCTTAGCTACTGTTGATCCTGGCTCAACGTTCACACTCTTTGGTGAGATCGTCATCTTGTTCTTAATCCAAGTCGGAGGACTTGGGGTCATGTCATTTGCTTCATTAGTCGTTATTATGATGGGGAGGAAAATATCCATCAAACAACGTGTTCTGATGCAAGAAGCACTCAACCAGCCTTCTATAGGCGGGGTAATCCGGTTAGTTCGAAATCTGTTTGTATTTTCAATCAGCATCCAGATTATCGCCATCTTTTTTCTATCACTAAGGCTTGTTCCAGACTTTGGTGTTAGTAAAGGAATTTACTATAGCATCTTTCATGTTATATCGGCATACAACAATGCAGGATTCTCGTTGTGGTCTGACGGTCTAATGGGTTATGTAGGAGATCCGATGGTGAACATCGTCATATCGTTTCTGTTTATAACAGGGGGAATTGGGTTTACCGTATTGGTTGATATATGGGTGAGCCGAAGCTGGAAAAAACTTTCTCTTCATACAAGAGTGATGTTGCTTTCTACTTTGATTATTAATATTGTGGCAATCTTGTTCTTCTACTTATTTGAGTTTAATAATCCTAAGACCATTGGAATGCTTTCAGGTGCTGAGCAATTCTGGGCTTCTTATTTCCAAGGTGTAACACCGAGAACAGCAGGTTTTAACTCGATTGATATGACAGCCATAAATCCTGATACATCCTTGTTGATGATTCTTTTAATGTTTGTTGGGGCAGGAAGTACCTCTACTGGTGGAGGGATAAAGCTGACCACGTTTGTTGTTATTATTTTTACGGTTGCAGCTTTCTTAAAAGGGAAAGAAAGTACGGTTGTTATGAAGCGGACCATTCGAAATGCTGTTGTTTACAGAGCTCTTGCTATTACAACTATTTCTATTTTGTTTATCTTTGCCGCATTATTTATTATCACATATGTCCAGAAAGATGTTTCATTCATGGTGATCGTGTTTGAAGTCGTTTCTGCATTTGGAACAGTTGGATTAAGTATGGGACTTACCCCAGATCTCACAGTCATCGGAAAAATTGTGATCTGTGTGGTAATGGTTTTCGGTAAATTAGGACCGCTAACACTGGCGTTCAGTCTTGCTAAACAAACAAAAGATAATATTAGGTATCCAGACGGTGAAGTGTTCACTGGATAGAGGAATGAAAGCTGATGCAGAACGGGTGTATTCCCACATTTCGCGTCAGCTTTTTTGGTTATTTATGGGTTAATCTCTTTACTCTTGGGAATGCTAAAACGAGATTTCAATGCTGTTTCTAAGAGAGGAAGAGAATCGTCATGCAAAAAATTAAAGAAGCTTTTCTCGTTTCTCCCTTTCTTGTGTTTTTTCTTGTCCATTCTGAACAAGTAGGGGTAGGGGTGCTAGGCTATCAGCGTATCATCGCTAAATACGCTGGCTATGATTCCTGGATATCAGTCATCATAGCTGCCATTTTTGTACATGCTCTTATATGGATGATTTATTATGTGCTCGATAACGGCGATGGGGATATCGTATCAACTCATAAATCGCTGTTTGGTGGTTTGATTGGAAACTTATTTAATCTATTTTTACTTCTATATTTTCTGCTCTGGTCGATTACAGTGTTACGAACGTATATTGAAGTCATACAAGTATGGATGTTTCCCACTCTAAGTACTTGGAAGATCGCTGCTGTATTCCTGATATTAACGTACTATGTGGTTTCGTCTGGTTTTCGAACGGTGGCGGGCATCTGTTTTTTAGGAGTTGTCATTCCATTAGGTTTGATCGTGTTACTCGTATACCCATTGGAATTTACTCATTTTTCTAATCTCCTGCCGGTCTTTGATGAGAATGTAAAAGACTATTTATCTGCAACGAAAAATATGATGCTGAGTTATCTTGGTTTTGAAACACTTCTTGTTTTTTATCCGTTTATTAAAAATGCAAAGCGGTCTCAAAAATTTGCGCATCATGCTAATCTTTTTACATTTATGATGTATTTGCTAGTCACTTTGTTTTCATTTGCGTTCTTTAGCGAAGAACAGTTGTCTAGAAATATATGGGCAACCCTTTCTATGGTGAAAATCGTTCAAGTTTCATTCGTAGAACGATTTGATTTTGTTTTCGTTTCGATGTGGTGTTTAGTGATTTTGCCAAATATTGCACTGGCGATCTGGTGTTCGAGCCGTGTGGCCAAACTGATGTTGAACATCCGCCAACATATCACACTGATCATTTTATTAGCGATCACGTTGGCTGCTTGTTATTACTTAGACACTCGTTTGAAGATCAACATGCTCAATAACTATACGAACAAGATCGGTTTTTATTTAGCCATCAGTTATATTCCACTTTTATTTATCATGACTTTTATTAAGAAACATATTAAGAAAAATAATAAAGAACAGACATCATCTACTACATGATGCACCACAATTAAAAAAAACTGACTGTTAGGCTTCCTCAATCTGTTGCACATAGGAAAGAGGGAAGTTAGCAGTCAGTTTTATTATTTTTACCTAGGCTTGAAGAAGCATAGTTAATCGCGTCTTGTGTTTTTCGCGCTGTGAATCATCTGATGTATTATGCCAATTTTGAAGAGTTTCGTTGATCAATTGCGTGACCATATGCTTTGTCCAGACTACATATGCGCCATACGTATCACCTTTAAAAAAGGAAGAAAGCATATTATTATCAGGACCGAAGAAGAAACCGAGCTGATCATGAATGAGCGTTGCCTCATTCATCGAAAAAGGCATAATTTTATCTGAAAGAGTAAATTGATATGAATTATTTTCTTTTTTAATAAATGCGATCGCGTACACCTGTCCTTCGTGAAGAAATCCTTTTGTAGTAGGCAAGAGCAGTAACGGGTTATGTCCTTTGTCATAAGCGATAAAAAAGTCATTCACATCTTCCTCGAACTGTGGTGTGCGTGACATTGAAGCAAGTGCAATTTCTTTTTGTACGTTTAACATGTAACAACCCTCATTCCGTTATATTTCTTACTATCATTCTTACCGCTAGTTTGATAGATTATACGTGTCATTTTCTTTACTATACTGCTGTGATAAGTTGTTGAAAGGGAATTGACGGACAAATTGTAAACGCATACACTAGAAGTAGTTATTAGCCGTTAGAGAAAGAGTGATTCATGCAATGGCATTATCAAATGAACGTTTGATCGGAAAGATGGCCATGTTAGGGGTATTAGATGAAAGTTATCTGCCTGAGATCGAGAAATTGGGCTGGAAGTATTGCGTAGGCAAAGCCGGTTCAATGGATTCACAAAAGGTAGTAGCTGCCATTGAAACAGCGGCCAAAAGTGAAAATATAATTCAAACTGGGATTTATCGTGAAACACATTCTTTATATCATGCCATCATGGAAGCTTTTCATGGGGTGACAAGAGGACAGGTTCAGCTTGGAACCGTTCTTAGAACTGTAGGTTTGCGTTTCATCGTCGTTCGCGGTAATCCATATGAGAAAAAAGAAGAAGGTGACTGGATAGCAGTCGCTCTCTACGGAACGATCGGAGCTCCTGTAAAAGGATTAGAGCATGAAGCGATTGGTCTAGGAATCAATCATATTTAAATAGTGCCCATAGTAACTAGTGATGAGGGGGCGTATTCGAAAGAGTTTTCTTTCGGGTGCGCTCTTTTTGTTTTTTATCTATACATTTTGAGGTTTCTTTTAATAGCTTCTTTGGAAAGTTGATTGGAGTGAAAGGTGCGAGACTCCTGCGGGATGAGTGGGACAGGCGAGACTCTTAACAGCGCAGAGCGCTAAGAGGCTCACCGCACACCCCGCTGAAAGCGAGTTCCTGTAACGGAAATCAACTACTTCGAAGAAAGAACAGAACCTTAGTAAAAGAGGGATGAAGATGATTACATTAACAGGTAATACACTTTCGATGGAAGAGATCAAGCGGATTCTGCATGAGAATGAACCCATTGAAGCTTGCCCGGTCAGTATGAAGAAAGTGGCTGACAGCCGGAAAGCGGTTGAAGCGATTGTGGCTGAAGGTAAAGTGGTGTACGGAATCACGACTGGCTTCGGAAAGTTTAGCGATGTTTTTATTTCTAGAGATGATGTGGAGACATTGCAGATCAATCTGATCCGCAGCCATGCGTGTGGAATCGGAGAACCGTTTCCTGAGACGATCAGTCGTCTTATGCTTATTTTAAGAGCAAATGCTCTTCTGAAAGGCTTTTCGGGTATCAGGCCAATCGTAATCGAAAGGTTGCTAGAATTAGTCGAGAAGAATGTTCATCCTGTTGTTCCGCAACAAGGATCACTTGGAGCGAGTGGAGATCTTGCACCGCTTTCTCACTTAGCCCTTGTGTTAGTAGGTGAGGGAGAAGCGTACTACAAAGGAGAACGTATTTCTGGTCAGGATGCTTTAAAGAGAGCGGGAATTGAACCTGTCGTCTTAACAGCGAAAGAAGGGCTTGCCTTGATCAATGGAACGCAAGCCATGACAGCACAAGGTATTGCTGCCTATATAGAAGCGGAACGCATCGGACTCATGGCAGATGCGATTGCAGCGCTTACCACAGAAAGTTTACGAGGCATAACAGATGCGTTTGATGAAGATGTTCATCTTGCTCGAGGTTATCAAGAGCAGGTAGATGTTGCAAAGCGTTTAAGAGAATATTTAGAAGGCAGCCAGCTGACAACGAAACAAGGAGAGATCAGGGTACAAGATGCATATTCGTTAAGATGCATCCCTCAAGTACATGGGGCCTCGTGGCAGGTTCTTGGTTATGTAAAAGAAAAGCTTGAGATCGAGATGAATGCTGCAACGGATAACCCACTGATCTTTGATGACGGAAACAAAATCATATCAGGTGGGAATTTTCATGGTCAGCCTATCGCTTTTGCAATGGACTTTCTGAAGCTCGCCGCAGCAGAATGGGCGAACATTTCAGAGCGACGGATCGAACGGATGGTCAATCCTCAGTTGAGTGACTTACCTGGTTTCTTAAGTCCGAATCCAGGGCTTGAGTCAGGTGCGATGATCATGCAATATGCTGCTGCATCGCTCGTTTCAGAAAATAAAACATTGGCGCACCCTGCAAGTGTCGATTCGATTCCTTCATCAGCTAATCAAGAAGATCATGTGAGTATGGGTACGATCGCTTCTAGACATGCGGCTCAGATCATTGCAAATGCAAGACGAGTGCTGGCCGTTGAATTAATCTGTGCGATGCAGGCTGCAGATTTCCGAGGACCTGAAAAGCTCGCACCTAAAACAAAGAAAGTATATGAACAAGGAAGAATCGTTTGTCCGACGATACAGTGTGACCGTATGTTCCACAAAGATATGGAAGCTGTTGCTTCATGGATCCTTGATACATCGTGGAATGACATCTTAATCGGATCTAAAATTCAAAAGTTAGCACATTAAAAGGAGGTATTTTTACATGTCAAACGTAAAACATTCTATATCAGCTGCAAGAGGTACGAAACTATCTGCAAAAGGATGGGTGCAAGAAGCGGCAATTCGAATGCTTATGAACAATTTAGATGGTGAAGTAGCAGAGAATCCTGATGAGCTTGTCGTATATGGAGGAATTGGTAAAGCTGCTCGCAACTGGGACTCTTATCATAAGATCATAGAAACATTAGAGCGTTTAGAGAATGATGAAACCCTTCTCGTACAATCTGGAAAGCCGGTCGCCGTATTTAAATCGCATACTGATGCTCCGCGTGTTTTACTCGCCAACTCCAATCTTGTCCCTGCATGGGCAAATTGGGAGACATTCCGTGATCTTGAAAAAAGAGGTCTGATGATGTACGGCCAAATGACTGCAGGAAGCTGGATCTATATTGGCACACAAGGCATCCTGCAAGGGACGTATGAAACATTTGCCGAAGCGGCTCGCAAACATTTTAACGGATCACTAAAAGGAACGATCACGCTAACAGCAGGTCTCGGAGGTATGGGTGGGGCACAACCTCTAGCAGTAACAATGAACGATGGTGTTGTGATCGCGATTGATGTAGACGAAACAAGGATTCAACGTCGTTTGGATACGAGATACCTAGATAAAATGACAAAGAGTTTAGATGAAGCATTAAGCATGGCGAAAGAATATGCGGCAAAAGGTGAGCCATTATCGATTGGTCTTCTAGGGAACGCTGCTGAACTTTTACCAAAGATGATCGAGATGGGAGAGATTCCTGATCTTGTTACGGATCAGACTTCTGCGCATGACCCGTTGCATGGTTACTTACCAGTAGGTTTTTCTATGGAAGAAGGAGCAGAACTTCGTAAACGTCATCCGGAACAATATATCGAAAAATCAAAGCAATCGATGGCGGTTCACGTTCAGGCTATGCTTGAGATGCAGAAGAAAGGTTCTGTCGTATTCGATTATGGGAATAACATCAGACAAGTAGCACTTGACGAAGGAGTAAAAAACGCATTCGATTTCCCTGGATTCGTACCAGCTTTTATACGCCCATTGTTCTGTGAAGGGAAAGGACCTTTTAGATGGGTTGCGTTATCGGGCGATCCAGAAGATATCAGAAAAACGGATGAAGTAATTTTACGAGAGTTTAGTGATAACGAGCACCTCTGCAAATGGATCAAGATGGCTCAGGAAAAAGTACAGTTTCAAGGCCTTCCTTCCCGTATCTGTTGGTTAGGATATGGTGAACGTGCGAAGTTTGGAAAAATCATCAACGAAATGGTAGCTAGCGGAGAATTGTCAGCACCAATCGTAATCGGGCGTGATCACTTGGATTGCGGTTCAGTTGCTTCCCCTAATCGTGAAACAGAAGGAATGAAGGATGGCAGTGATGCCGTTTCGGACTGGCCGATTTTAAACGCGATGATCAATGCGGTAAACGGAGCGAGCTGGGTCTCTGTTCACCATGGTGGCGGTGTTGGGATGGGGTATTCTCTTCATGCCGGAATGGTGGTTGTAGCAGATGGAACAGAAGAAGCAGCTCGTCGTTTAGAGCGTGTATTAACAAGTGATCCTGGAATGGGAATCGTTAGACATGCTGATGCAGGTTATGACCTTGCGATTGAGACGGCAAAAGAAAAAGGCGTAGATCTGCCAATGATCGAGAAATAAAAAAGGAGTGTGACGAATGCTAGATACATTGATTTTTGCTGGACAGGTGATTGTTCCAAAAAGTAATGGAGCGGCGCTTCGAGGTACACAGATGAACGAACTCTCCATCATTGATAACGGAGCTGTTGGGATAAAAGATGGTGTAATCGCGTTTATAGGAACTGCGGAAGAAGCATCTCAGTTACAGGCAAAAGAAACGATTGAGGCAACAGGCAAACTTTTATCACCAGGCTTAGTGGACCCTCACACACACCTCGTGTTTGGGGGATCGCGTGAGCATGAACTCGCTTTGAAACAACAAGGAGTTCCTTATCTAGAAATTTTGGCTCAAGGCGGGGGAATTCATTCGACCGTTAAAGCTACGCGTGAAATATCAGAAGAAGATCTCTATGAAAAAGGAATGTTCCATTTAAACAGATGTTTAACATATGGCGTTACGACGATGGAAGCAAAGAGTGGATACGGACTGGATAAAGAGACCGAATTAAAGCAGTTGAGAGTAGCAAAAAAGCTGAATGAAACTCACCCGATCGACCTTGTTTCAACCTTTTTGGGAGCTCATGCGATTCCTGAAAATTATAAAGGAAGACCAGATGCCTTTTTAGAAGATATGCTTTCTTTGTTGAGTGTAATCTCAAAAGAGGGTCTTGCAGAGTTTGTAGATATTTTCTGTGAAACAGGTGTCTTTACAGTAGAACAGTCTAAAGTCTTTCTTCAAAAAGCAAAAACAGCAGGATTTGGTGTAAAGATTCATGCGGATGAAATTGATCCTCTTGGCGGGACGGAGATGGCTTGTGAGATCGGGGCTGTATCTGCCGATCACTTAGTTGGAGCAAGTGAGGAAGGGGTTCGTATGCTCGGTGAGTCAGATACGATCGCAGTCCTTCTTCCAGGCACTACGTTTTATTTAGGGAAAGATCATTTCGCTCCAGCACGGGGCATGATCTCAAGTGGGGCAGCTGTAGCACTGTCGACTGATTTTAATCCTGGAAGTTCACCGACAGAAAATTTACAGTTCATTATGAGTTTAGCTGCATTAAAGCTGAAGATGACGCCAGAAGAAATTTGGAACGCTGTAACGGTCAATGCAGCTTTCGCTATTGGACGCGGAGATGTTGCAGGTAGTCTAGAAATAGGAAGAAAAGCAGATCTAGTTCTGTGGGATGTACCAAACTACAAGTATATTCCTTACCACTACGGTGTTAACCACGTAAATAAAGTATGGAAGAACGGTAAGTTAGTTGTTGGAAAGGGAGATATTCATGCAAACTATACCCTTTCTACGTAAATCGGATGAGGCACCCTTTACTGACCGCGGCATTAAAAAGGCAGGTCAGCTATTAAAGCCTTGGTCAGGAGAAGAAGTGAGAGGAGTAGCGATTGCTGGAGCTCCTCTCTCTAAGACTTCTATTTCACATTCAGGTGCACATCTCACACCACAGACCATTCGTGCGATGATGCATTCGTTTTCCACATATAGCATTGAAGAAGAAAGTGATCTTTGGGATCAGAGCATTACCGATTTTGGAGATATTGAGATGCATGTAACAGATCTCTTTACGTCACAATCCCGTATCCATTCGGTCTTAAAAGATATCGGAGCTCAGCATAGAGATGCATGTGTGATAACTCTGGGTGGTGATCATTCTGTTTCTGCAGGAGCGATCAAAGCTTTCCAAGAAACGAGGGGACGAGTTGGCATCATACAGTTTGATGCACATTTTGATCTCCGTAACACGGAAGACGGTGGTCCATCAAACGGTACGCCGTTTCGCCAACTTATTGAAAATGGTGTGATTACAGGCGACCAACTTGTTCAGATCGGTATTCGAGATTTCTCAAACGGGAAACTCTATCATGATTATGCGAAGGATCATGGTGTTACCGTGCATACGATGGGTGATGTTAAAAGAAGTGGCTTGCTTTCTTTATTGCAAAAATCAGTTGACCAGTTAAAACAGACAACAGATAACATATATATTTCTCTTGATATGGATGTTTTGGATCAGGCTTTTGCACCAGGATGTCCTGCAATCGGGCCAGGTGGATTAGACAGCGACTCGTTAATTGAAGGTATACAATATCTTGCACAAGAACCATCTGTTAAAGGAATGGACATCGTAGAGATTGATCCAACCTTAGATTTCCGCAATATGACGAGCCGATTAGCGGCCTACATCATCATACAATTCACACTTTTTTATACAAAAAGAAAAGGAGGAATAAAGGATGAGTGAATTTGGAAGGTTTATAGAAATGTCCAGAAACCAAAAAGGATTGAGTAAATCAGAGCTTGCTCGAAGATTAAGTATTACTCCTCAATACATGGCTGATATTGAAAAGGGAAGGATGATTCCTTCTGAAGAAAAGATAGAAAAGCTTGTAACGACATTGGAGTTAGACGAAAAAGAAGCGTTTAAACTCGCTGACAAACTTCCGTTACGTGTGTTAGCAGAAGCAAAACAACATTACTATAAGCAGGGGTCTTAGAATTTATTTTAATAGCACTCTTTCTATTTATTATATTCTTATCGGAACGAAAAAACACCGCTAGCCATTTCGGCTTAGCGGTGTTTTCTTTATGAAAACTAGCTCTCTCTAGGCTGAGAGGGCTTTGGTTTTAACATTTTTTTAAGCTTAGACCAACGTAGCTCTATAAACGGCTGTGTTAGTGCGATAACGGGTTTGCTAGCTAGAAATAAAGTTACGATAACAGCTAAGAACAGAAGCATAAAGTATGCGCCGTTTTCCTCAATAGATGCAAATAAATCTGTTGTAAACAAGTATTTCAACACAAATCCATGCAGCAGATAGATATATAATGTGCGTTCACCGAATTCAGTGAAGAACATTCTTCTGCGGGGCAGAAGTGCTAAAAAGCTGAAGGTCGCCGCAAACATGACACCGTACATAGCAAGTCTGACAATACCCCCATACCAATCGTTGTATCCAAGGATTTCCGAGTAAGAAGATGACGAGAGGAGCCATTCTTTTGTTCCGTTAGGAAAAATAAAATGATACGTAACAAATAGTACGACTAAGAAAGCAGCTGAGACGATTTTGGCTCTCGGACGTAAAATCTTTTTGAAGTCTCTCTTTTCAAGCAGATGTCCAAGCAAGAAAACAGGGAAGAAGACAAATGTTCGAAGGAGACTTAAAAATGTACCAATATCATGAATGTAGCCTACTGCAACTCCTATACCTATGGCAAGTACGAGCGGATATTTCATTTTCACAAAGACTTTTAAAAGTATGTTCCAGAAAACTAGACTTAATAAGAACCAGAGCGTCCAATGTGGAGAAAAGAAGTCTAGCTTAACTTCACTTTTACCGTACAAATCATAATAGAAAAAGCTGTAGATTAGTTGAAATACCAAATAAGGAATCAAAACCTTTTTAAAGATTTTTGGAAGATAACCGTCACGCCAAACACCTTTTGTAAAGAATCCCGCTATCAAAATAAACGCAGGCATATGAAAGGTATATATAAAGTTGTAGATCGTGTAAAGCCACTCGTTTTGACTTTTTATCGGGGAAATAAAGTGCCCGAACACGACAAGGAAAATTAGAATAAACTTTGCGTTGTCAAAATAATAATCGCGTTCTTTTATAGCAGTACTCATCGATATTCCTCCAATAATTATTCACCTTATAAAGTATTCGTATGAATTTCTCATTTTTTTTACTTATTCTTTATAATTCCCAACATTGCAGGTGTTTCTAACCTATAAATACAAAAAAACGTGTTTCCTATTACAGGAAACACGTTTTTATTAGAAATCAATCTTTATTTTGATAAACCCTGCACTTCTTAATGCTTCATAAATGATGACGATAGCGGGACCGACAATCAATCCAATAAAGCCAAGAAGCTGGAATCCGATATATAAGGATACGAGAGCTGCTAGAGCAGATATACCAAGACTTGAACCAAGTATTTTTGGTTCGATGATTCTTCGAACAATCGTAATTACTCCGAACATGATCAGAAGTCCGAATGCAAGATGGTCATTATTGTTGATAAAGAATGAATAAGCGGCCCATGGGACAAGGAATGAACCTGTTCCAAGGATTGGAAGTATATCAACAATAACAATTAAAAGAGCGAGAATCACAGCATACTCGACATCTAAAATCATTAGTCCGATCAAAGCCAATGCATATGTAACAAAACTTAAGATGATCTGAGCACGAAAGAATCCTACCGTTGCTCTAGATAATTGACTAAAGACCAGTTCAACTTTTTCACGGGCTGCCGTTGTAAACAGGTTAAGAAACTCAGCATACAAACGCGGAAGATCCAACGAAAACAAGAAAACGGCTACTACATAGATAATAAAGTAGATCAGCAATCCAGGTATGGCTGTGATCAGCCCTAAGATACCAGATGTTAAGTTCTTTGCTGTTTCAACGCCATAATCCTTTAAACCTACTAATCCCTCTTCAAGTGTTCTTACCACTTCAGGAGGTAAGCTAGCATAAAAGTTTTCCATTTCATAAAATGTATTCTCTGCCACTTCGAACAGATGAACGGAATAAGATGGTAGAACAGTGATAAACTCGATGACCTGAATAACGAGCGTTGTCGTAAGCCAGTAAGAGAAAATACCAAGTCCCGCAAGATACAAGATAAAAGTAGCAGTGACGGCCAATAATCGTCTGCCTTTAAATAGTCTAATAAACAATTTCACTACTGGTTCTAGCATTATAGCAGTTAGCAATGCGAGAAGGAGAGGTATACTGTAAAAGACAAAGATGACGATTCCGGCAAGCAAAATGAGTAATAAGATTAAGTTTTTTACAGTCATTTTCCAGCCCCGATCTCCGTAATTTTAGCCGGTCAGCAAATTTTTCGTTACTATCCATTATGACCGGAAAAAAAGATGTTAATTCTTCATATATACACAATGATGTTACGATAATGTGAAAATGTCAATCACAGAAACTGAAGTTTTCAAAAATCTTCTTATTTTCTTAATTCCCTCTTTAATGCAAGTATCGCATTCAACTGTCCACCCGTGATTAAGATCATGGCAGAGAGGTAAAACCACACCATTAATGTTAATAATGCGCCTAAATTTCCGTATATCTGACCGTAGTCAAAAATAAGTACATAGGAAGAAAATAAGTAAGAAAATAGATGCCAGCCTGCAGTTGAAAAAATAGCTCCAGGCCACACGTTTCTGAACGTTAATCTTACATTTGGCGCAAAACGATAGAGTGCTGAGAAAATGGAGAGGAGCACAGAGAAACCTATAAGGTAGCGTGCTGTTTCCCAAATGTGCCAGACGGGATGAGAAAATCCTGTGCGTTCAAATATGTAAATCCCAATGTTTCGACCAAAGACCGGCAGTAAAAGGGCAGTAATAACTGCGATCACAAGGCCGAATGTAAGAAACATGCCTAATATGAGTTCTTTAATAAAAGGTCGGCTCTCTTCAACTTGGTAGGCTTGGTTGAAGACACGGATGATTGCGTGCGTTCCGATTGTTGCTAACCATATCATAATGATTAATGAAACAGATAATACATCTCCTCTATGCTCGTCCAATACAGCGACTAGATTATACTCTAGTAAAGCATATGCTTCTTCTGGTGCAATAGACTGAAAAAGTGATAGTACATAAGAAGAAGATATAGGCAGGAAGCTGAGTATAGTAAAAATGAGAAAAACAAAAGGAAAAAGAGAAACTAGAAAGTAATAAGCAAGCTGTGCAGAAAGATCGAATACTTTATCTTGAAAGAAACGGTGAAACCACTGTTTCATAAACCAATGCACGAGGACACCCCCAATAAATGGATCTTATCAATCTATCCTGCATTATTCCCTTAATAAAAAAAAAGAACGCTTTTTTTGAAACAAAACGTTCACTCAATCGTATCAGTGATGTGAAGTTACAGTCTAATTGCTGTTAAAACATACTACCTGAGTCTTTGTGAGCAACGATGGCAACTACAAACAACAATTAAAGGAGAGGTTACTGGTGTAGGTTGAGGCTGAATAAAAGGAAAACAGCAAGGATGAATGTCTCGACAAAATAATGGAACGCCACAAAAGTTTACACAGGATTGGCATCTAGGCTTACATCTGCAAGAACATGAACGCATAAAAAACACCCCCTTTGCTATTATTATATGTAGAAGTGGATAAGCCTGGCAGGGCATAAAGTGTGCGTAATTACTCATTTTTTTATTTTTCTTTAATGAAATTATTATTCTGCTTTCATTGACTATATGGATATGATTAAACAGATGTTTAACAGAGAGGATTTTTTGAATGGATTTTTTAACACCCGATTTTTGGTCGGCCTTATTGGCGATTGTTGTTATCGACTTAGTATTAGCTGGTGATAACGCAATTGTAATCGGCTTGGCAGCTAGAAACTTGCCGAAGGAAAATCAGAAGAAAGTAATCATCTGGGGAACAGTAGGGGCAATTGTAATCCGTGCAGCTGCAACACTTGCAGTTGTATGGCTCCTGAAGATTCCAGGCTTGCTGCTTGCAGGTGGACTAATTCTTGTCGTTATCGCTTATAAGTTGATGATCGAAGAGAAAGATCATGATATTGAAGCACAAAACAATGTCTGGGCAGCGATTAGAACTATCATTATTGCAGACGCGGTAATGGGTCTTGATAACGTTCTTGCCGTCGCAGGTGCTGCGCATGGTGATTTCTTACTGGTGGTAATCGGTTTACTGATTTCAGTGCCGATTGTTGTTTGGGGAAGCACATTGTTCCTAAAGGTCATTGATAAATACCCGTTCATCATTACAATTGGAGCAGGTGTCCTTGCATGGACGGCTTCTAAGATGATCGTTGGAGAAAAATTCATGGCTCCTTATTTCGAGAATGGATTTGTCAAATATGGCTTTGAAGTTCTTGTTGTTCTTCTTGTTCTAGGATTAGGAACACTTAAGAAAAGAAAAATAGCTGAAGACAGAGCATCTGAAAAGAACCTCGTTAGAAAAGAAGCTTAAGAAAACCGCCTCGTGCGGTTTTTTTGTGTTTGTATTTGTAAAACTCTGTTTGGATTTAGGTGAAAAGTACTTATTTTTAAAGTTTTTAAGTTGAAAATGATTCTTTTGTACCTGTTTAGACCTATTTCTTAAATCATTTATAACTAGATGTCGATATGTAGGTAAGGGGTTTTAGATGATAAATGGGGGTTAAGCAGATGTTTAAAAGAATTCAAACGAAGATCATGCTTTCTGTAAGTATTCTAGTTGCCATTGCACTTTTGTCTGTATCGCTATTTTCTTATTTTCAAACAAAACAACAACTTGAAAGTAACAGCAACGAACAAGCAACAAGTCTTTCAAGCGAAGTTAAAGCCTCAACAGAGCTGTATCTGAAATCTTATGGAAATACGATCGATCGATACAGCCAGGATAGCAGACTTATCAATTATTTAAAAACATTAAAAACGGATGAAGCCAAAGGTCTAAATGCAGCTTGGCCGGTTGTAGATCAGGACTTCAAGCACTTTTTGGGTCTCAATAAAAACGTTGCGGTCTTATACGTAGGTGCAGAAACCAAACAGTTCAAAACGACTCCAAAACTTGAGCTTCCAGAAGGGTTCGATCCTACTGAACGCCCATGGTATCAAACGGCCAAACAATCACCAGAAAAGACGATATGGACGGAACCATATGAAGATGCAAGTTCTGGTGAATATGTTGTAACGGTTACGAAACCGGTGTTAGATCCTGCAACAGATGAGGTTCTTGGTGTAGTTGGTCTTGATCTGAATCTTGCTGGACTAACGAGCATGATTAATAAAACTAAAGTCAGCTACAAAGGATATCCAGTGCTTCTTGATCCAAAAGGTATGGCACTCGTTCATCCGACACAACAAGGAAAAGATTTAAGTAAAGAGACTTTTATTAAAGAAATATATAAAAGTGATAAAGGAAATGTTTCCTATACCTATCAGAATAAAGACCGAGAGCTCTATTATACGACGATAGCCGACACGAACTGGAAGCTTGGATTTGTCTATGACCAGAAAGAACTACTAAAAGATGCTGAAGAGCTATTAAATATGATACTAATCTTTACGTCGGTCGCAGTCATCGTTGCATTAGGCGTAACCTATATATTGGCAAAAAGTATTTCAAATCCGATTACTAGATTACAGACACAAGTACAAAAAGTAGCAGAAGGCGATCTTACCGTCTCTGTTGAAGCGAAATCCAAAGACGAAGTGGGGACACTCACTCATCATTTTAACGCTATGGTCGAAAACATGAGGGGACTGATTACGTCGGTCAGCCATTCTGTTGTAACTGTTAATGAATCTACTTCTAACTTGAGTGCCGTGTCAGAAGAAACGATCGCAGCAAGTGAAGAGGTTTCTAGAGCTGTCAGAGAGATTGCTTCTGGTGCTACAACACAAGCTGAAGATGCCGATGAAACAAACCGTCGAACGATGGACTTATCTCTACAGATCGAAAAAGTAAACGAACAAGCAGAAGAGATGACTCGATTGTCTTTATTAGCTGAGGCTGCAAATAAAAAAGGAATCTCACAAATGGACGTCTTACGTGAAAAAACGGGAGAAAGCAACCAGGTTTTGAAAAACATCGAATCTGTCATTTCTGGACTTGCTGTTAAAGTAGAAGAGATTGAACAAGTGATTCAATCGATTACTGAAATCTCGAATCAGACCAATCTACTCGCATTAAATGCAAGTATTGAAGCTGCTAGAGCGGGTGAGAGCGGGCGTGGTTTTGCGGTCGTTGCCGATGAGGTACGAAAATTAGCGGAACAATCTGCTATTGCTGCAGATAAAGTCCGTAAGACGATCTCCGGAATAGGAGAAGAGTCAGAGCGTGCTGTAAATGAGATGGCGTATACGAAAAGAATCGCTCACGATCAAAACATGACCGTAACAGATACAGAGTCTGCTTTTAAAGAAATCTCAGGTACGATGGCAGATATGGTGAAGTCCATCGAACAAATTACGAGTGAAGTAGAGATGATCAACAACTATAAAGAGGAAGTAGTAGCGTCTATTCAAAGTATCGCAGCCGTAGCCGAACAATCTGCAGCGGCAAGTGAAGAAGTGAGTGCGTCTTCTGAAGAGCAAGTTCGGGCACTATCCACGGTTTCTCAGTCAGCCGAAGAATTGAACGATGCTTCACAAGCTTTGACTGAAATGATCAAACACTTTAAAATCTAGTAAATGTAGCAATTGGACAGATAATGGTGTCGAATGGCTAAATTATCTTCTCGATTGGACAGATTATCCTCTGAATCGGACAGATTAAGGAATCAATCCGACAGATTAACTACGAGAACGGACAGATTACCTTCAAAAAACTAGAAACGAGTCACATAAAAAAGGAAACCGACTTCGGTTTCCTTTCTTTTTTTCTATTTTAATAGATATCTCGCTTAGAGAACGTAACGAAAGCGATGATGAACCCAGCAATTCCCCAGACGGCTAATACGCTCATCGAGAAACCTAACGACATCCCCTCGATTGGAGTTGCCATTCCACTCACATAGTTCGTAAGGTTCAGGTTTACCATAAAGAAATATTTCGCGCTTTCCCAAGAAGATACCATGTTTGCTAGAATGGCTCCAGCAATGAGTGAAGCGAGCATGATTCCCATAACGGCAGCAGTACTTCTTAACAATACGGACAGCATGAAGGTGAGTGTTCCGACAATCATACAAACATACCATACAAGGCCAAACTCCATCAGAATGTATTGCCATTGTGGGACGATGTGTACATTTTCAGTTAAAAGTTCATCTCCAGAAACCGTAAATCCTGTTAAAAGAGGCATGTTCCATCCCCCATATCCGAAAACGACGCCAGATATTCCATACGATAGAACGGCTACGGATAAAACGATGAATGAAATCGAGAGCAGCATCGCTAAATATTTGCTAAGCAGAATGCGCCATCGTTTAACAGGACGAGTGAGCAAGAGCTTTATCGTTCCTCCGCTTGACTCAGAGGATACGAGGTCTGCCACGATGACCATGACGAGTAACGGGAGAAGTAGATCGATCGAGTTCTCAACGAATATACGCATAAACGTAGGTGCACCTGGAGCACGTGGATCGATATCGTTCTCTAAATAATATTGTTGCTGAGAAAGTCTAATTTTTAGAAACTTACGCCATTCATCTTGAATACGGCTCGAGCTTAATCGGTTTTGTGTGTCAGTGATCTCTTGCTGCAGCGTGGTACGCCAATCTTGATTCCCCATCTTCTCACGTTGATCTTGAATCTCTTTAAACTGAGCATATGTAAAAAGAGGAACAAGGAACGCGATGATCAAGATGATGACATACAAGCGTTTTTTTCTAAGAAGCTTTAACATTTCATTCCGGACAAGATTAATCAATGCTTTCGCCTCCTGTTACTTCTAAGAACAGATCTTCTAAAGAAGGAAGCTGAGTTCTCATTTCTTTTACCTTCACACCAGCATTTACGAGTTTCTCGTTCCAATCTGGCAGCAGTGGCTCATTATATAACGTGATCAACGTATCATCTGGGCCTTCCGTAACTTCTGTTTCTAGAGAAAGAATCTCTTTAGCGAGTGGAAGAGGTTCAGCGCGCCAGATCACACGTTCTTGCTCAGCCAATAAGTTATCAACAGAGTCTGTTCGTAATACCGCCCCTTTTGATATGATCGCAACTCGATCACACATCAGCTGAATTTCACTAAGCAAATGAGAAGATACAAGAACGCTTAAGTTCTCTTCTCTTGCTAATTGTCGTATAAATTCACGCATCTCACGAATACCAGCAGGGTCTAGACCATTTGTTGGCTCGTCCAAAATAAGAACTTTTGGTTTGCCTAAAAGAGCTTGAGCGATACCTAAACGCTGTCTCATACCGAGTGAATAGGTGCTTACACGATCGTGAATCCGATTTTGTAATCCGACCAGTTCGATGACTTCATTCAATCTTGTCTTTGGAATGGAAGAATCCATTTTTTGAAAGTGTACAAGATTTTCCCAGCCTGTTAAATACGGGTACAGTTCAGGGTTTTCAACAATACAGCCGAGATGTCTCATCGCTTCAGTAAATTCAGTTCTTACATTCTTACCACCGATTTTAATCGTTCCAGAAGTGGGAGAGATCAAACCGACAATCATTCGAATCGTAGTCGTTTTCCCAGCACCGTTCGGCCCAAGAAAACCAAAGACTTCTCCTGGAACAAGTGTGAATGATACACCTTTTATGATCTGCTTGCCTTTAATTTTCTTCGTTAGGTTCTCTACTTCTAATGCAGGTATTTGACTCATGATTCGTTCTCCTCCTGTTCAAATTTGATCAGTGAGGCTACTCGTTCAGCAATCAGCTTGTAACCTTCCGTGTTAGGATGAAATTGATCGGTATATAGATAGTTTTCTACTTGAAGCTGAAAGAGATCAAAGGTAGGTACATATACGATGTTATTGAAGCCAGCTGCAGTTTCAGCAGACTGAAAATTCCAGTCTCTAACGATTGATGAAGTCGTTTTTGAATCAGGCATGTTGCTAAAAGGGTTGTACAATCCGACATGATAGATGACTGCGTCAGGATTCAGTTCTCTAAGCTGAGTATAGATTTTCTTAACATTACTTAAATAGATCTGTTTTTTACCGTTAATCGCATTATTGTCTAAATTCTCAAGTGCTGCTCCTTGTTGAAAAAGATCATTACCGCCAATCGTCATGACAATAACATCAGCTTGTTTGGCTTGACGTTGGATCTCACTTTGTTGAAGCTGCTTCAGAAGACCTCTAGATGTTTCTCCCTTGATGGCGGTGTTTAGGAGATTAATATCTTGATCTGTTTTTTCTTTTAAGCGCTCAGTTAGATAGCCTGTATAACCTTTTCCATCTGCGTCGCCCGTTCCGCGAGTAAGAGAATCACCTAATGCAAAAATTGTAAGTGTGCCGTCTTGCTTTTCTGTTGAAGTTGATTCGGTTTTTTCTTTGAGCTGTGAAACTTTTTTATTAGCAGAAAATTGATCTTGTAATGTCCAGCCAAGACCAAACAGCCATAATAATGTAGCTGTAATAGAGACAATTGAAACGACCGTTAAGGTATATTTTTTCAAAACCGCTTTCATCCTTCCCAAATCCTTGATCTGTTCTTTATAGAATAGCAAATAATGACTCATATTCTAACTTTTTTGCCTATTTGCGGTAAAATAAACCAAAGGGAGTGGAATCATGGAAAAAAAATTTAAGTGGGGTTCTTTATGAATTGGAGACCAGTCGGAGATCAAGAACGAATTCAATCATTAGATATCATGCGTGGTATAGCCATTTTTGGCATCTTACTCGTAAATATGAAGTCCTTTTCAGGACCTGATTCACCCATCCGTTCTTTAAGTTATGAGTATTTTGACGAGCCGTATAATGTTTGGACAAATGTGCTGCTAGAGTTTTTTGTTCAAGGAAACTTTATTACGATGTTTTCCTTTTTATTCGGGTTCGGGATCGTATTGATGGCAGAAAGAGCGAAAGCCAAAAATATGAGGTTTGTTCCTGTTTTTCTAAGAAGACAGTTTGTTCTGCTTCTCTTTGGCATTCTGCATGTCCTGTTTTTTTGGTACGGTGACATTTTGATCATGTACGCGATAGTAGGTTTGTTCATGCTGATCTTCTATCGCTTAAATAAGAAAGTATTAATCATAACTGGTTTCGTATTAATAACATTGTACAGCCTATTTATGACTACCTTAACATATGATTATTGGACTAGTGGCGCAGCTCTATCGTATCAAAGCGCTCAAAATGAGTTCAATGAACAAGAAATCTTTCAATCCATTGAAGTGTATAGCAAAGGTACATACCTTGAGATCATGAAGGAAAGAATTCGTGAATGGGGAGATTTGAACCGGTACGTTCTCTTTTTTATAGCTGGACTTTTGCCGATGTTTTTATTCGGTGCTTATGCAGCGAAGAAAAGAACGTTCACGAACAAAGAATTATGGAAGATTTGGCTGTTAACATTGATCCTAGGTCCAGGCAGTAAAATATTTGCTGTGATTTTTTTTCCTTCAAAAGGGGAAGATTGGCGTTATGAAACTGCGATGTCATGGGGGTATGAGTTTGGAGGTGCGATGATGAGTATCTTCTACATCTCTAGCATCGTTCTTCTTTATCGAAGCGGAAGATGTAAACGTTTGTTTAACTATTTTCAATTTACAGGGCGAATGGCTTTTACCAATTATTTAACTCAATCCATTATTGCGACAACGTTCTTCTATAGTTATGGATTAGGTCTGTACGGTGAATTTGGACCATTTGTTGGTGTTATATTCGCTTGCATTATTTTTGCTATCCAAGTTCTTTTTTCAAAGTGGTGGATAGAGAGGTATTACATGGGTCCGCTTGAATGGGTGTGGCGTTCGCTGACATATGGAAGAAAACAACGATTAAAAAGACATGAAATAAGCAATGTTTAAAGAAGCTGAGATATTTAGCTTCTTTTTGTTTTGCACAATTCCAAAATTTTCGGTACACTCTAAGTAACATATATGAGCATATGTTCATATAATAAACAAAGCCGAAATATAGGGGGCTGTTTTCATGACTGATCAACAAAACAAATATGAACATCTTGATGAGGAAACACTATTTATCGTATCTCAAACATTTAAAGCACTTTCGGACCCAACCCGAATTCGAATATTGCACCTTTTAGGGGAGAAAGAATGCAACGTTTCTGAAATTGCAGAAGAACTGTCACTTATGCAGTCAACCGTATCCCATCAATTACGCTTTTTAAAAAATTTAAGGCTCGTAAAATTCAGACGTGCAGGAACAACACTATTTTACTCAGTAGATGATGAACATGTGATGACCCTTCTGCATCAATCTATACATCATGCGAGACACGACTAACGAAAGGAGGGACCATTAATGAAAGAGCATAAGATCACCGGACTATCTTGTGGCCATTGTGCATTAAAGCTGGAAGAACAGATTCAACAGCTTCCTGGTGGAGAACGAGCAAAAGTTCAATTTAACTCAAGTAAAATTGTATTAGATGAAAACATGGACATGGACAGCGTACGTTCTATTCTTTCGTCGGAGAATGTACGTTTTGAATCAGACGGAGAGCCTAAGGGTCCAAATTGGCTAATGATCGGGTTGTATGTGTCCGTTGCTTCTTTTATTGCAGCACTTATAACAGAACATATGTTGAACATTACGTATATCTCCATAGTATTTTATGCTGTTGCGACGATAGCTTCTGGTTATTCGACGTTTTTAAAAGGTCTTCGAAATCTGACGAAGTTAAAATTTGATATTAACACTTTAATGACAGTAGCATTAGTTGGTGCAGTTGCCATCGGAGAGTGGAAAGAAGCTGCTCTTGTGGCTATCCTTTTTGGTATTAATGAACTGCTTGAATCTTACGGAATGGAAAAAGCACGGCGCTCGATGGAATCCCTTTTAAAGGTAGCACCGAAAGAAGCACTTTTATTAAGAGACGGGAAGACAGAAGTCATCTCTATTGAAGAACTAGAAGTGGATGATGTAGTACTTGTAAAAACAGGGCAAAAGATTCCATCAGACGGCGTTGTTGTCTATGGAAAAAGTTCTGTGAACGAAGCGGCGATTACGGGTGAATCACTTCCGGTGGAAAAAGAAGATGGAGAGACCGTATTTGGTGGCAGCATCAATAATGAAGGTGTACTTCATGTGAGAATAACGAAGACGTATAACCAATCAGCGCTTTCTAAAATACTTGCTCTTGTTCAGGAAGCACAAGAATCTAAAACACCAACAGAGCTTTTTATTAATCGATTTGCAAACTATTACACACCAATCATCATGGTTGTTTCAGCTCTAGTTATGTTAGTACCACCACTATTATTAAATGAACCGTGGGGTGAATGGTTCTACCAAGGTCTTGCGGTATTGATCGTCGGTTGTCCTTGTGCACTCATTCTATCCTCGCCGATCGCGATACTTTCTGGGATTACAGTTAATGCAAGAAACGGAATCTTGATCAAAGGTGGAGCTTATCTTGAACAGCTTGGTAAGATAAATGTCATTGCTTTTGATAAAACAGGTACGCTTACACTAGGTGAACCGCACGTTGTGGCGGAGAAATCGTTTCATCCCGATTTTTATAAAGTAGCTTATGCGATTGAAAAGTCATCTTCTCATCCCCTTGCAAAAGCAGTCGTAGCAAAGTGTCGGGAAGTTGGTGCTGAAGAAGTAGAAGCGGATGAAATGACTACAGTTAGTGGTCAAGGAATTACAGCGGTAGTTGATCATAAAACGTATAGGCTAGGAAACGAAAAAATAATTGGCAGTACGCTAGCGAGTGAGGACGTAAAAAGTGTTATCGATTCATTTAAAGAAGAAGGTAATACGATCGTCCTTGTTGCAAGTGACACTGAAATTCTTGGTGTGTTTGCTATTGCTGATGAAATTAGAAAAGAAAGTCCTGACATTATCTCTCTTCTTCATGAAAAAGGAATAAAAGAAACGGTCATGCTGACTGGTGATCACCCACTTGTTGCAGATAAAGTTGCTAAGAAAACGGGAGTGTCTTCTTTCTTCGGTGGACTGCTGCCAGAAGATAAAGTAGAAAAGATTAGATCACTAAAGAAGCATGGAAAAGTAGCTATGATTGGTGATGGAATCAACGATGCTCCCGCACTAGCTACTGCTGACCTAGGTATAGCGATGGGAAAAGGAACAGATAGTGCGATCGAAACGGCAGATATTGTACTCATGCAAGATCATTTAGGAAAACTTCCAGATGCTGTACAGGTTTCAAGGAAAGTAAATACAATCATCAAGTGGAACATCGGATTATCACTTGGGTTGAAGCTTTTAGCTTTGCTGCTTACGATTCCGGGGTGGCTCACACTTTGGATTGCAATCCTTTCTGATATGGGTGCTACAATTCTTGTAACATTGATCAGTCTGACTGTCCTGCTTCACAATAGAAAATAGTGAACGTAAAAAGTCATGCAGCTGCATGGCTTTTTTAGTACCATAAAGGGGATGAGGTTAGGATTTTTTTTAGGAGGAACGCATGTCATGTCAGAAACCGTTATTCAATTTTTCCAAGAGTATAGCGAATGGGCGATTATAATTTCACTCGTACTCAATCTATTAATTGGAATTCTAGGTGTTGTTCCTACTGTTTTTATAACAGCTGCAAATATTTTATTCTTTGGGTTTTGGTACGGGACATTCATTTCATTTATCGGAGAAGCATTAGGCGCAATGGCTGCCTTTCTACTTTATAGGAAAGGATTTAAACAAGTTTCTAGAGAGAAGCTTAAAGGGTACCCCAGGGTGGTAAGGTTGTTAGAAGCAAGGGAGAAAGAAGCATTTCTCCTGATTCTTTCACTACGATTGCTGCCGTTTGTACCTTCAGGATTTGTTACATTCGCAAGTGCGATTGGGGCTGTTTCAGCTTTGACTTTTGTTGTAGCGAGCTCTATCGGAAAGATACCAGCATTGGTACTTGAAGCATATTCAGTGTATAACGTATCGGAATGGAATACAGAAGGAAAGATCATTTTAGGAGTTGTAGCGTTGGTAGGTATCTACATTTTTGTAAAAGAAAGAAGAAATTAATCAGAACATTTGATACTATAGGGGGGTATAGTATATACTAACTCTGTAAACATCCAAAACGAAGGGATGAACTCATATGGAACAAAAAACACATCGGTGTGAGAGTGATAAACAAGATTTAAACAACCGTTTAAAAAAGATTGAGGGCCAAGTTCGTGGTCTTCAAAAGATGATAGAAGACGATCGTTATTGCATAGATGTTCTTGTTCAGATTTCTGCTGTGACAGCAGGGTTAAATAGAGTAGGATTTCAATTGATGGAAAGTCACACCCAGCATTGTGTGGCTGATGCGATAAAATCTGGTGATGGAGAAGACGCTATAGAAGAGTTAATGAGAGTCATTAAGCAATTCTCAAAATCATAAAAGAAGGTGAAGACCATGAGCCAAAAGAAAGTAAATCTAGGAATCACGGGCATGACATGCTCAGCTTGTTCAACTCGAATCGAAAAAGTGCTGAACAAAATGGACCATGTCGATGTTAACGTCAACTTAGCCATGGAAAAAGCCTCTGTATCATTTGATCCTCAGATGATCAGCCTTCAAGAGATCGAAGCAAAAATTGAAAAGCTAGGATTCGGAGTAGTTAAAGAGAAAGTAGATCTTGATATTTCGGGTATGACCTGTGCAGCATGCTCTACACGAATTGAAAAAAGCTTAAACCGTATGGAAGGTATCTCTAGTGCTACCGTTAACTTAACGGGTGAAACGGGATCGATAGAATATAACCCGTCGATTGTTTCCGTAGATGAAGTGTTAAATAAGATACAAAAACTTGGGTATCATGCGACTACTCAACAAGATCGCGTAACGAAAAAGACGAAGAAGGAAGAAGAGATCACGTTAAAGAAAAGAAAGTTAATTCTTTCTATCATCTTGTCTCTTCCACTTCTATATACGATGTTTGCTCATATGCCATGGGATTTTGGTCTCTCAATGCCATCTGTTTTAATGAACCCTTGGTTCCAACTGCTTCTTGCTTCAGTTGTCCAATTTTATATCGGAGGGACGTTTTATGTAGGTGCTTTTCGAGCACTACGTAATAAGAGTGCGAACATGGATGTTCTTGTTGCATTAGGAACGTCTGCAGCCTTTTTTTACAGCGTTGTTCAAGCCTTTAAAACGCTCGGTAACCCAGACTACATGCCACAACTGTATTTTGAAACGAGCGCTGTTCTAATCACGTTAATCTTAGTCGGTAAATATTTCGAGACTCTCGCAAAAGGTAGGACAACTGAGGCGATTTCTAAACTTTTGAATCTGCAAGCAAAAGAAGCTACTGTCATTCGAGATGGAAAGGAAGAGAGGGTTCCTTTAGATCAAGTGGTAGTAGGAGATATGCTGCTCATTAAGCCAGGCGAAAAAATACCGGTCGATGGCACCGTCCTCTCTGGTAATTCTTCCGTCGATGAAAGTATGATTACTGGTGAAGCGATACCTGTTGAAAAAACAGAAGGTGAAACCGTTATAGGGGCTACAATCAACAAGAACGGCACACTCCGTATGGAGGCTAAAAAGGTAGGGAAAGAAACGGCTCTAGCGGGAATCATAAAGATTGTTGAAGAAGCTCAAGGATCAAAAGCACCTATTCAACGAATGGCGGATTATATCTCTGGTATTTTCGTGCCAATCGTTGTGGGTATTGCAATAATGGCCTTCACGGTTTGGTATTTCCTTGTTGATCCAGGAAATCTGCCTCAAGCACTTGAAGTCAGCATTGCCATTCTAGTGATTGCCTGCCCATGTGCACTTGGTCTTGCAACGCCAACATCCATTATGGTTGGAACAGGTAAAGGAGCAGAGCAGGGAATCTTGTTCAAAGGCGGGGAGTATCTAGAAGGTGCACAAAGAATTGATGCTGTACTACTAGATAAAACAGGAACGGTTACAAAAGGAAAACCAGAAGTGACAGATCTCACAGAGTTAAAAGAGGGTTTTGTATCTCACGTGATTTCAGCAGAGAAAAGTTCTGAACACCCTTTAGCGGAAGCCATCGTTGAGTACGGAGACAAACAGAATATTCCTCTCATTGAAACGGAGTCCTTTCATGCTATTCCGGGATATGGGATTGAAGCTAACGTGAGTGGAAAAACCATACTCGTCGGAACAAGAAAGCTCATGAAAGAAAAAGATGTAGAATACAAAGAGCACGAAGCACTTCTTGAGACATATGAGAACGAAGGAAAAACAGCTATGCTTGGAGCTGTAGATGGAGAACTCGTTCTGGTTATAGCTGTTGCTGATACGGTGAAAGAAACTTCAAAAGATGCGATTAACTCTTTAACAGAACAGGGTATTGATGTGTATATGATCACAGGTGATAACGAGAGAACGGCATTTGCGATCGCTCAAGAAGTGGGTATTAAAGAGATATTCGCTGAAGTGTTACCCGAAGATAAAGCACGTATCGTGAAAGAGCTTCAAGATAAAGGGAAAACAGTTGCGATGGTAGGTGATGGGATCAATGATGCTCCAGCACTCGCGACTGCTAATATCGGAATGGCGATCGGTACAGGAACAGATGTCGCGATTGAAGCGGCTGATGTTACGCTTGTTGGCGGGGATCTGAATCATATTCCAAAAGCGATAGAGTTAAGCCGTAAGACAATGCGAAATATTAGGCAGAACTTATTTTGGGCATTGTTTTACAATACAGCAGGTATTCCAATCGCTGCATTCGGTCTCCTCGAACCATGGGTTGCCGGGGCTGCTATGGCTTTTAGCTCTGTATCTGTGGTTACTAACGCATTGCGTTTAAAACGATTAAACTTAAACAATATTTAGGAGGAAAAGATGATGGAAACAAAAACATTAAATGTAGAAGGCATGACATGTGGCCATTGCAAAGCGTCAGTAACGAATGCACTAAATGAACTAGATGGAGTGAAAAACGTAGTGGTTCACTTAGAAACTGGAAAAGTGGATGTAGAAGTAGATTCCTCGAAAGTGACAGATGCCGAAATGCGTGAAGCGATTGAAGATCAAGGATTTGACGTAAAGTAAATGTGAAAAAGCCTCTCCAATCGGAGGGGCTTTTTTATTTAAGCATTATTAAAGGTTACCTTTAAGTGCTTTTGCTACTTTTGCCACGCGTTTGCCTAATCGTGAAGCCATTGTTTTTTCTGCATCTTGAGGTTGTTGGCTGCCATCTGCTCCTGCAACCGTCGAAGCCGCATAAGGTGAACCTCCGATGCCTTCTGAGGTCATCTGTTCAGGGTTTTCTCCATAAGGAAGACCAACGTATATCATTCCAAAATGCATGAGTGGGACAAAAGAAGTAATAGCTGTTGATTCTTGTCCACCATGTATTGTATTTGAACTTGTGATCACGGCAGTGGCTTTGCCCTCTAGATCACCATTCGCCCAGAGCCCGCCTGCAGAATCGAGTAATTGTTTGATTTGTGCTGGCATCATGCCGTATCGTGTTGGAATTCCCCATACAATACCATCTGCCCATTTTAAATCGTCAAGTGTAACCTCAGGAATATCAGCCTGTGCTTTTTGTGCTTTTACATAAGCATCTTGCTGAGACATGTATTTTTTCGTAACTTCAAATTCAGGAACTTTTACCACTTTTACATCCATGCCTTCAACTTGCTTTACACCTTCTGCTGCTGCTAGTGCCATCTCATGAATATGACCATAAGAGCTATAATATACAACCAAAATATTAGCCATTATATTACCTCCTTAATTAATGTGACTCTTGTACACTTCCCGTTTTTAATCATTTGAAATCATAAAAAAATCCGCCTGTGAGTTTCAGGCGGTCTGCTTTAATAATAAGGATAAGGATATGGATAGGGCGTGTAATAAGGATACGGGTAAGGCGGATAATAGGGGTATAAAGACAAAGCTGCAAGAGTGGCGAGCGGGAAAATCTGACGATAATATCGTCGGTAATACGGATTTCCATTCCATTGGCGCTGATTCTGCTGATTTGTTTGTTGTTGCTGCCCCTGTTGGCTCTGCTGTCCAGGTTCACTCGCCTGAGATGTTTGTTCTGTTTGAGGGGTTTGTTGCTGCGTTTCTTCTGCAGGCATCATATTTTGCGGCACCATCATATATACATTTTTTTTATCTAAATCAGTAATAATGCCTTCGACTTCTTGACCGTCACGCGTTTTGATCGTGACATGGTAATACATGTGAGACTTGCACATTTGGTGCATGTTATCTGCACGAACTTGGTCAACTGCATTCGTTTGTGCATCCCTCATCGTAATCACTCCTTCCCATGTTATTCATATTTGCCTTCAATCCTAGTTATGTCTGTACATGAAAATTGTTTTGTAAATGGTGTTTCTTAAGCTGCAAGAACAAAAAAAGAACCGCTTATATAAAAGCAGTTCTTCACCTTAACTTTTTTCTGTGCTTTGAAGTTTTGTTTTAAACATTCGTTTGAAAAAGCTGAATACTGTTTCAGCCTCAAGATAATAAAACAGTTTAAAAAGCAGGCTGCTAAGTAAAATACCAGCAACGACATCTAGTACAACATGTTGTTTAACGAAAAGTGTCGACAAGATGATACTGTAAGCAATGGTTGAGACAATGATATCTTTTCTTATCGTCCACATCTTACTATGGCGAATACCTAATATCATGAGATAACTACTCAAAACATGAATGCTTGGAAAACAGTTGAATGGTTGGTCAGCGCCATAAACATACTGAACCATCTTTGTGAGTATGCCACCTTCAACTAATTCGGGACGGGGAACCGTGGTTTGAAAAAAGAAATAAATCACATAACATACCAGCATTCCCACACAAAAACTTAATAAGGTCCGATAATAAATGGCTCTGTCATAAACACAAAAGTAAACAAACATTAGAAAAATAAAAGCATACCAAAGTACATAAGGTACTATAAAAATCTCTGCAAATGGGATTTGGTGATCCACTGCTGTAATAAGTTGCCTCGCCCCGCGTTCCCCATGATTTAATACTTGATAAATAATATTCAGTAAAGGGATAGAGAGGAGAAGACATAAAGCTAAAATATTCTCTTTTATAATACGCAATACGAACTACTCCTTTATCTATATCATCAGCTAACTAACATATTCCCGTTTTTAAAGGTTTTACACGTTTTGAAATACACCTTATTGAGGTTACCATATTATGGTTTATTTGTCATAGGTCATGAGACGTATTCTACTATAAATTTTATATCAATTTATCGTTATGTCTAGTCTTCCCAAGTAGGGTTACAATTTCTTTGCCACAATTTGCGTCAAGTAGTAAATGTACCCGTATATTATATATTCAGACGATTACTTTTTGACTTTTCTGATAAAAGGAATATAATGGAGGTACAACCGTAAGACCTAATGCATATTTAACCTCTTTGAAAGGGAGTGTTATGGATGTATGTAGGCAATACCATAAAAGTAGACCGTTATAATGGTGAGTATTTTATGATCAGCCAAAACTGGCTGATGGAAGTGGTCTGGAACAAATATAACATGCCATTGCACGAGTTTTTATTAGCGTATGACAAGTCAGACAGTGACTACATCATGTCACTCGCAGAACGGCAAAGGATTCAATATCAAATTGAACATGATGAAGACTACCTGTACATTGGGTAGTTTTTTTATTTTACGTATGTCAAAAGCCCCTCTTCCTACATACACTGTGTTTAGGATTCAGGGGGAGGGCACATATATGGCTAAAAAAAATGCAAAGAAGACAATAAAAAATAAATATGACAGTCAGGTTAACAAATACCAGCACACACAAAAGATGGTTACAAGTGAGACATGTATCGCCTGTAAGACTCAATGCGTAAGAGGATTAGCTTACATGGAAAGAATGTCACAGCCAGGTGCTATAGGCAAAGGAGTACCCTGCCATCTGACAAAAGGAAGAGGACATAAATAAGGGTAATTGTGTTCGCTGGCCTATTTAGGGGCCAGCTTTTTTTTGAAGGGTTTTTATAGGTAGAGAAGTGAAGAGAGGGTTTTGTGG
This sequence comes from Fictibacillus sp. 5RED26, assembly GCF_015903895.1. NCBI lineage: Bacteria > Bacillati > Bacillota > Bacilli > Caryophanales > Fictibacillaceae > Fictibacillus > Fictibacillus sp. 5RED26. The sequence continues at coordinate 238,423 of NZ_JACZDU010000001.1, forward strand.
GAATTTCTTGTGTACGACAATAACGGATTTCTGTTATTTAGGGATTTATGATCGATACCGAGGGTTTATGATCGATGTTGGGAATTTATGATCTATACGAAGGAATATGTGATTCATTCCCGAAAATTTCACCCAGCCCACAAACCATATATCAACAACCTCATCTACGACTCAAACACCGCCAAAGACGGAATCATCTGTCGTGTGGTACACTTTGTTTGGCTTATATTACCATAAGAAGGATGATACATATTTATGATCAAAGCAAATCGCTATTTTCATTTTTTATGGAGTGGACAGGCGCTCGGAAATTTAGGAGACATTCTATACATTATTTGTCTAATTACACTTGTATATAATGAAACGGGATCTGTCCTGCACATGGCTTTAATTCCATTTGCGAAGACGATGTCCTTGCTCGTCTCAGGTTTTATTGCCCCTTTATTTATTGAAACGTACAAACGAACAAGTTTGCTGATCAATACGCTGCTCCTTAAGACAGGGTTATTATTCTGTTTATGTTTATTGAGTTTATATGGCATACATACTGGTATAACTTATGCTCTTTTATATGTTTTAATCGTCGTTGTTTCTCTACTCGAAGGAATAGGAAATCCTGCAAGAAGATCAATGATACCTGATCTCGTAGAAAGTTCTGAGCTTGTAAAAGCAAACAGTTTTATTAGTATTGCCAACCAGACCTCTATGCTTTTATCCTGGCCACTAGGCAGTGTGCTTTTAGTGATATGGGGTGAACAAAACATGCTCTGGGTCACTTTTCTTTTATTTGTAGCAGCGACTTTACTTACAACACAAATAAAGGTTAACGAAAAAGAGAACGTTCAATCACAAGAATCCAAGTGGCACACGATGAAAGAAGGTTGGCAACTGATTTTTCAATCTAAAAAGCTTACCACATTAACGGTTATGGATGTGCTTGAAAACTTCGGTCATGGGGTGTGGATTGCCGCGATCCTTTATGTTTATGTTGAAACGGCGATCGGAAAAGGAGAAGCATGGTGGGGTTACATTAATGCATCTTTTTTTGCAGGGATGATGGTAGCGGGTCTCGTAGTATATCGTTTTTCTAAGAAGATGGAATCGCATCTAGGTTTTGTTATTATGACTTCTACAGTTTGTTTGATGTTACTAAACGTCTGGTTCGGTTTGACTTCATCAGCTTGGGTTGCCTTAATCGTTTCATTCGTTTTTGGGTTTCCGCAGATGGCGCGTGATGTTTCTCAAAACACTCTGATCCAAGAATCCTATAGAGATAAACAGCTTGCAAAAGTTTACGCATCTCATGGAACACTTGTTTATGGGACATTTGGAATAGCGACTTTAATACTCGGTTGGTTTGCAGAAGAATTTGGGATTCGTGAGACATATATTCTCGTGAGCTTTCTGTTTTTTCTTTCCTTTTTGATAGCATTCCTAAATCGTAAATTCCTACATTCATACCAGAAAAAAGACACTTTAGAACATGAGGTTATATAGATAACCTATCAATTCTATCTAATAAGTTGGGAAAACTGCTTGTATTTTACTAAAAAGAAAGCACATGTTCTCCTTCAATTTTCCCAATACAAAGCAAGTCGGCATCCTGTTACAATAATTATACACCCTCTTCCCAGCAAGACGGGTAGAAAAGTAACAGGAATGGGTGAATACCTTTGAAAAAGAAAGTACTTGTCTATTTGTATCCACAATTTAGAGAAGTTGAAGTAATGACGACTTTATCTATCATAGGTAAAAAATACGAAGTGCTGCCTTTCTCGCTGTTGCCAGGAACTGTTACTAGTGAATGTGGTTTACTGATGCAACCTACGATAAAGATGAAGAATATTAGCCCTATTGATTATGAGATGCTAATCATTCCAGGAGGAAAACAAGCATTTACACAAGGGAATCCGAGACTTCTGCATCTGTTGCAAGTGTTCAACAGAGAGAATATTAAGATTGCAGCTATTGGGAACGGCGCAGTTATTCTAGGACGAGCCGGCATATTAAACGGCAGATCATATACCGTTTCTTTGCACGAAGATGAATTTGCTAAAACTAACAGCTGGTTGAATGGTACTTATCAATCCAAACAGATTGTAGAAGATAAAAATCTGTTAACAGCAAAAAGCCATGCTTATATTGATTTTGGTTTAACGATCGGGGACCGTTTGCAATGTTTTGACGGCCTTGAAGAATATAATTTTTATAAAGGCACTAGTTCCTTTTGATGGAACACTGAATTTCGCTCCCCCTTATCGCTTTCTGGCTATTAGCTAGAGAGCGTTTTTTATTGGAAAAAAATCACTAAAATAAATTATGATAATAATTAAAAGTTTAGTGCTTGACAAAAGTAAGTTATGGAATTATGATGTAAAGGAATCAACTTACTAAAGAGAAGTTAATCACTAATTACAACAGATATTAAAAGGAGAGAATCACAAATGAAAGTACTTTATATTAATTCAAATCCAAAACCAATGGATCAATCTTTCGGACTTCGATTAGGACGTCACTTCTTAAACGAACTAACTAATCAAAATGAAAGCATTGAAATCGAAACGGTAAATCTTTATGAAGAGAACATTCCTTTTATTGATGCAGATGTTCTAGATGCTTGGGGTAAATTAGCTGCTGGCTTAGAGCTTTCTCCATCACAAGTTGAAAAAACAAACCGTATGGGAGAAATTTTAGAACAATTCCTTTCTGCAGACATGTATGTATTCAACACACCGATGTGGAACTTGAGCTATCCTCCAATGCTTAAAGCATATATCGATAACGTAGTAATGGCAGGTAAGACATTTAAATATACGGAGAACGGCCCAGCTGGATTATTAGGAGGGAAGACTGCCGTACACATTCAATCTCGTGGCGGTGTGTATTCTGAAGGTCCTGCTCAAGCATTCGAGTTCACGAACGGATATCTTCAAGGTGTGATGGCATTCATCGGAATTACTGATTATCATCATGTATTTACAGAAGGTATGGCAGCAGCTCCAGATCGTGCAGAAGAAATTTTGGCTGATGCAAGAGAAAGAGCTACAGAATTAGCTAAGGAGTTAGTCGTAGCTAAACGCAATGCATAATTTTTGACTTCAACTGATAACCCACTATAATTGGTGGAATAGTAACGAGGTGTCAACGAAATGTGGCACCTCTTTTTTGTAGAGAATTCTAGAGAAATGTGGGATAAGGAGTGGAAAAAATGAACGAAACATTTAAAGTTATGGAAGAACGCTCTTCTGTTCGTCTGTATCAAAAAGATAAAGAAATCCCGAACGAAACACTTCATCAGATCCTTGAGATGGCAGGAAAAGCACCATCAGCATGGAACCTTCAGCACTGGCGTTTTATTGTGATAACGTCTCAAGAACAAAAAGAGAAACTTTTTCCGATTGCTTATAATCAAAAGCATGTGCTAGATGCGTCTGCAGTTGTAGTCGTCTTAGGAGATACAGAAGCAGATAAAGTGGCTGCGGAAGTATTCGAAAAAGCTCCAGAAGAAGCAAGAAATATTTTATTGAAAAATATCAACTCTGCCTATTCACAAGGTCGTGCAGTTGGTGAGAGAGAAGCACTAAAGAACGCATCACTCGGTGCGATGCAGCTCATGCTTGCCGCTAAAGCAGTTGGAGTTGATTCATGTCCGATGACAGGGTTCGATCATGCTGCAATAGTGCCAGCACTCGGAATTCCAGAACGATTCATTCCTGTGATGATGATTACATTAGGATATGCTGACGGCCCAGCAAAACCTACAGAGCGCTTTGATATCGATCGCATTGTCATGCATGATAAATTTGAAGAAAAATAAATATTTCATTCTAAGCAGTTGTGCCTAATATCGGCATAGCTGCTTTTTTTCATAGCACTATCACTATAGTGCCAAGTTTGCTTAATGGGAAAATGTGCTATCATACAAGTAAAATCAGTTTTAATAAGGAGTTAGTATGAGCACATTAAGCATCTCGATATTAATTACCCTCGTTATTATCATATTTGTTGTTATTATTTTCGCAGCAGCTATAACAAAAGGGTATTCTTATAAGCATACAATCGATCAGTTAGATGACAATCCATATCTGAAAAATGAAACAAAAGAAAAAGAAACAAAAGAAAAAGAAACAAAAGAAGGTAAGGAGCGTTCATAAGAAGGGATGTAAGAGGATGAAGTTTGTAATTGAACCTAAACCACCTTTTGACTTTCAAAAGATGATGCAGCGCCTCACAGTTACAGGAAAAACGCATGTCTTAAAACTCAATGAACAATTTACAGAATACGAAAAAATAATCAGAATCCAAGATGTTTCTTGTTATGTAAAAGTAGTATCCAGCGGTACTGTTACAAGCCCTGTTCTGAGTTGTAAGGCTATACCTTTAAATGGTTTAGTATCTGAGGATGCAGTTAAGAAAAAAATTCAACAGCTGTTCTCAACTGAAGTCGATCTGTCGCCTCTTTATAACCACTTTTGTGAAAACGAGAAATTGGATGGAGTACTACAACGTTTTAAAGGATTAAAACTCCTTACAGACACTGATCTATTTGAATCCATTGTAAAGATTATTATCGGTCAACAAGTAAATTTAACTTTTGCTGGAACCTTGACCGAACGACTTATTGAACACGCTGGTGAAAAAGTGGAGGTAGAAGGAAGTACATTTCAAGTCTTTCCAGCTCCAAATCTCGTTGCAACGCTTAAGTATGAGGACCTTCGTAAGCTTCAATTCAGTCAGAGAAAAGCAGAGTATATTATCGATCTGGCAAAGCTGATCTCAGACGGAACTATTGATTTTGAAAGCTTATGGAATATGTCAGATGAAGAAGTGATGAAAGCGCTGTTGCCGATTAGAGGGATAGGGAAATGGACGATCGAATGTCTTTTAATCTTTGGTATGGGGAGAACCGATGTACTGCCCGCTGCAGATATTGGATTAAGAAATGCCATCCGTCAAGTTTGGAAGTTAGCTGAGCAACCCTCAGAGGAAGAGGTAAGGGTGCTTGCGCAGGATTGGACACCATGGCGTACATATATCACGTATTATCTATGGGAGAGTTTAAACCAGACTCCTACAGTTGTGGATCATACTTAATAAAAAGTGAGGGGCATTCTTAGATGCCCCTCACCTTTTTCATTTATAATTCTTTACCTAAAAATTCCGCGATCGCCTTCATGCCATATATATTTGCCTCTGCTTCAGCATCTCGGTTGTAGTTTGTATTCGTGTTTACATCATACGCATATACGTTTCCACTCTTGTCTGTAATGATCTCAATGCCGGCAAACGTAATCCCGTTTGCGTCTAAGAACGCTTCATAACTTTCTTGATTTGGTAGAACAAAGTCTTTAAGAATCTTAAACTTTGGTGTTGGATTCTCTGGCTGGTCTGTTATTGGACAGAATTGATCACCAATCTGGCAAGCGTCAGCCGGACAAAGTTCGAATCCATCAGAAGTATCTACTTGAACGGCATATAAAAATTTGCCGCCTATAAATTCGCAGCGCACAATATAAGGTTCTGGTGCTTCGATATAATCTTGCAAAAGAGTGATTCCGTCGATGGATTTATCAAAATTTTCCGACTGTACATAAGACTCTAGTGCATTCTGGGTTTGGAACAATTGAACCCCAAGCCCTTTACCCGCACGGTTGTGTTTTGTAATGAAAGGGCCGTTAAATTTCGTTGCAGCATGTATCAGTTCATCTTTTCCGTAAGCTGCAATCGTTCGTGGAACAGGTATATGAAATGCTTTTAATGCGCTGTATTGTTTCACTTTACTGATCTCGAGCTGAAGGGCTCTTGAGTCGTTAAATACTTTACGACCATAGCTCTCAAGCCAGGATAGTACCGCTGATGTATATTCAGGCGAATATCTGTGTCCTCTCGTATGAGAGGAGGCACTCATTCTGTTATAGAAAATACCTTGTGGGGGAGCTTCTGTCAGATCTATGTGTCCTTTTTTCATATGCCAATCTTCATAAGGTAGACCGAGCTCTTCAAAACGTTGGAATAACGGAGCAGTCCATTCGCTATTCTCATGAATCACATATATTTTTTTTGTCATAATATCCTCCTTGTATGCTAGAAATCCGACTATTTATATAATATTAGTCTATATTAAATGAGGTGGTATGAACAGAAAAAGAAGCCGTCTTATTTCGGCTTCTTCAAGTGATCCGACTTTTCGAATTTTTTCAATGCACTTACATACTGATTGTACTCAGTATCAGAAATGCTCTCTTCACCGTAACGTACTTTTTCGTATGCAGCTAGAACAGAATCTGCATCTTTTCCGGAAAGTTCAAGTCTTTGAAACCAGTTCACAGCAGATTCACCAGGTTGCCTTCCGAATCCTTTCTTGTCCAATACTTTTTCAAAGTGCAAAAATCTTTTTCTTGTTCTATCTTTCGACTGAAGCCATCTTTTTTTACCGATCATCTGGCTGTTAGCATATGTACTATCAAGAACTGAAATGTTTCCGTTTACCAATAAGCTGGACTGGTTGTTGAACACATTCCTCTTTTTCCAAAGAAAGAAAAGAACCATAATGATAAGAATCGCGATTGTCGTGTATAAAAGTATGGGAGATTCTGCTAGTGTTTCAGGACGCTGTTCTAAGACATCTGTCTGATTACCTGTATTCACCTTTCCCTTTTCCTCCATTTTAAACAATTGTTTAAGCATTTGGATTAACGGAGGAAGAAGGGAGATTACCTTCCAGAGTGGAACCGCTAAAATATAATACAAAATAAAGAACACACCGTCTAATGCCCAATAAAGTAATTGTTTTAAAGGTCCTAATATAGCGAGAATCACTCCGCTTAACCCAACTAGCGTTAAGGGAACCATAAAATCCTTCATTACAATTTGAATCGAATCATTCTTAAAATAATGCAGAGTCATTTTAATGAACAGCATAAGCATGAATTGGATCCACACGGCTCCATACATCACCGTAAAGCCATCCTTAAAAAACAGGGATAGAAGTAATGTTAACACGGCGCTAATCGCAAAGATCAATTCAAGATCTGTTTTAAAGGAATCATTCCAATTTTCTGCGCTTCTCCACATCAGGACGAATGAGATCAATATGGATAGTATGAGGGAAGAAGTCATGAACCAGAACAATAGTGTTGATACAATAACAAAACAAAATAGTGTGATTTTGAATAAGTTTGGTTTGTAGAGATACAACGCCCCGCTTATCGCTACAATCAGGATCAGATTTGCAGTGAACCATCCGAACTCAAGCCAAGTTGCTCCTCCTGAAAAGATGGTCAGCATTATGAAAACAAGCATGGCGTCAAAGCTTAAGTTCATACCGTAAAGAGTAAATTGCTGACTTTTCTTTAACATGATGCGACCTCCGATGAAAAGTATGGCATCAGAATGGCATGTTCTTCGTTGTGTTCGACATAAAAGGTTCTCCCACCTGATCTAGACCATTTCTTAATCAAGATCTGAGAATTCGAATCTGTAGGAATATGACCTAAAAAAATGACAAACGGACTCGAACCAACAAAATTACGATCCATCTTATTCCACATGATCTGAGGTTTGACGATGACATTGGAACGATCAATTCTCGCCAAACCTTCAAGTATACTGCTTAAGTGAACCGCTCCGCTCCCGGTTGGTACATGATACATTCCGATCGGGCCAGGAACTTTAAAGTTAATGTATACTTCAAAAGGTATTCCTTTTTCCGCCGCAAACTGACACATGTATGCCAAATGGCTGATCTCGCTCTCCATATCCTCAGAAGATTTCATCTCTTTATGATCAGGGAGTATCGTATAAACAAATGTCCAGTGATACACCACTGTTTTTTCAAAGACCTTCGTTTGAAGAGAGCCTGACCGTGCTGTAGCTTTCCAATGTATTTTATGAAAAGCATCTCCAGGAGCGTATTCTCGGTTCCCTGCAGGCAGAGAAACGTTTTCAAACAAAGCGAAAGGTCTTACAGATTCACCACTGCCTTGAGAAAATAGATGCTCAATTCGATGAACAGGAAGCGGTCTAGGATAAACAACAATTTCAGTTGGGAAGATCCCCATAAAAGCCAATGCTTGACCACTCAATGAAAGAGGATCTTGTACCTGCAGTGTAAGATTGGAAATTCTTGTTGTTCCTCTTTTTGTAGCAGTAAAGGGTATTGTTTGTGTAAAAACAGTTTTGCGATAGAGTGCAAAATGACGTTTAACTTCAATTCTTCCTTTTGCAGTGTTGTTCGATTCAACATCTCCTGTGACAGATATAGGTGCTCGGTGTGTGAAGATGAGTTCGCCACGATAAGAAGGCCATCTTCCCTTATGAAGAAGTTTTACATAGAACTGATCCGTATCACCAGGAAACAAACGATGAACTTGTTTTGAAGTATCTAGTACAATCTCATTTATTGCGGACTTAGATTGCAGCAATAGCGTTCCATATAAAAAAATGATGGCCAGCCCTAATAAAAATAGAAATGAGATATTACGATAAAAGCCAATCAAAAGTATTATGGGGCTGAAAACAACTAAGACCCGAAAGATGGATTTAATCCATACCTCGCTGCGCCATTGCATATTATCTACCCGCCTCAGACTCTACAGGGACTATAGTTGCTTCAAGAATCTCTTTTAACACTTGGTCTTTCGTCTTTCTCATCGTTCCTTCCATCGTTAATACTAAACGATGAGTTAATACATACGGTGCGACGAATTGAACATCGTCTGGAGTAACGAATGTTCTTCCCTGAACATAAGCAGCGCCTTGAGCGGCTCTCATGAAAGCAAGGGTGCCACGAGGAGAAACACCGTTCTCAATAAACTCATGACTGCGAGTAGCGTGAACAATGGACAGTAAATAATTTTCGACACTATCACTAACATGAATGTGCTTCACTTCTTCTTGCATGACTAATATATCTTCTAAAGAGAAGACTGGTTCTAAAGAGTCTTGAGGATTTTTTTTACGATACATGTGAAGCATTTCTTTCTCTTGATCATAATTTGGAAAGCCAGATGGCAATTTCATAAAAAAACGATCAAGCTGTGCCTCAGGAAGCGGGAATGTTCCGTGAGATTCAATAGGATTCTGTGTGGCAAGAACTAAGAAAGGAGACGGAAGGGGAAGGGTTTCACCATCAATCGTAACCTGTCTTTCTTCCATCACTTCTAATAGACTGGATTGAGCTCGTGGCGTCGCACGGTTAATTTCATCGGCTAATAAGATGTTAGTCATAACCGGACCGGGACGCAGCTCAAACTCTTGATGCTTCGGATGAAAGAACTGTATGCCCGTAATATCAGCTGGAAGGATATCGGGTGTGAACTGAATCCTTTTAAATTCTCCCCCTATCAACCGAGCGAGGCTTTTTGCAAGTACTGTTTTTCCTGTTCCAGGAACATCTTCTAATAATAAATGACCTCTATTGACTATCGAAATCATCGTTAATTCAACAAGTTCTTCTTTCCCTGTTAATACTTCTGCTATTGCATTTTTTATAATTGTCATCTGATCCTTCATGTTCATTTATGTACATCCTCTCAAAAATGTTAATTTAACCTTATCATTATTATAATATTTAGAAAATAAAAAAATGTAATATTTTTGAAATTTATGTAAACATAAAAAAACTCACAGCTTTAAAATAAACTGTGAGCGAAGGAGAAATGAGGTACATTTACCTCATCTCATTAATTTAAAATTGTAATATTTATGCTTTTTCTTCCCCAATTAATGGCATCAGAATAGTTTTTCATAAATACATCGATTTCTTTACCATTGATTCCACCACCGGTATCATCAGCTACAGCATATCCATAGCCAGGAACATAAACAACAGATCCGATAGGAATAACATTTGGATCAACAGCGATTACTTTTGCATAAGGAATTTCTTTTAGATTTGTACCATTGAAAGTTGTACCGCTGCAGCCTTCACAACTTGCCGTATAAGCAGTCGAAGCAACAGTCATACTCTTTTTTGTAACGTTATTTTGAATGCTGTTAAACGTTTGAGGTCCAGCAATACCGTCTACGGATAAGCTTTTAGCTCGTTGATAATCTGTTACGGCTTGTTTAGTAACGGGACCATAATAGCCTGTTGTTACAGCGAAATCATAGAATCCTAGCGCTTTTAATTTTCCTTGAAGTTCATATACGTCATTGTCCCAAGTACCCGGTCGGAGAGTGTGATCCCCCATTGCTGCAAATCCACTAACGGGAGCAGAAACGAGCAATCCGAATGCTAGAGCCCCTGTAATTACCCATTTTTTTATCATGATAACTCCTCCTAATATGTATAATTGGTTAAATACGCCTCGGTTGCCAATTATACTAATCGAATGTAACAAACTCATTAGGAGAAGATAACAAAGAGATTACATTACTATTTTCATATAATAATAGGTAATTATGGAATTTAATAGATAATGATTATGTAGGTTCGTTTAAGTTGATAATCATTCTCTCTCAAACGACAAATTTCCCAGGAAATAGACAAAAATTACGAGTTGTCGCTAGGTTCGCTAATAAAATCATCTAAGCGATTCAATAACTGATCTAATTCCTGACTGCAGATCACTGTTTCTTTAGCGGTTAAACCATATGTTTTGCCCAGACATAACAATACTTCACGTTTTTCCTCAATTAATTGCAATAACATGTTCTATTCACAACTTTCATGAGAGATTTTATCTTCACTTAATATGCAATAAATTTACAAAAAGAAAAAGGGTTTCGGCTAAAATAGTGATAATGTTACAAAAAACTACAATATTGAAGGGAAGGAATGTCGAATTAAGTTCGAGAGGGAAAGTAGTGTTTTAGTTGAAAAAGTAGAAGGTTACGTTGAAATAAAAAAACGACCTAACAAACAGCCGTTTTTATACTTTCTGTTCAAATTTAGAGTACTGGTTCAATAGTTGATCGAGCTGTTGGCTGATCGTGACCAATTTGGGGTGTGTTAATTCATAGTTTAGTTGGTTTGAAATTCGATATAATTCTTCTCTTAATAAACGGATTCGTTCTTGAATATTTTTTTCTATCATAAGTGGTTCTTCCTTTCCAGTTGTAAAGAAGAAGGAGTCTCTATTGCGATCGACAAGCATATCATTAAAGGTAGACCTAACTTCATAGAATTCTGTACTCTTTTCTCTAAAATTTTGTCTTGTGTTGATTGTTTCTAAAAGCCGATATCAGACACTTCTATTCATGTTATCGGTAAAAATTGGAATTGTTTTAGGCGTTAAATGTGTATCTTTGGTCAATTTCAACGGTTTCCTTTAAAATAGATATGATATACATGAATGAGTATAGATGTATTTTGCTATAATTGGTAATAAAAAGAAAGGGGGGAGACGGAATGAAACCAACTGAAGAGCATAAAGATAAGGGCGAAACTCAAGTTCATTATGAAACGCCTGAGCAAAAAGTTCAAAACACACATTCTGTTCAACTATGGCGAGAGTATTTTTCAGAACGGTTTGAAACTTTCGAGAGACGTAAACTGCAAACCGTCTCCTTTCGAGATCTCGTTGATGGAAAAGATACGAGTTATACGTTTGTTCATATCTATCGCGATTATTATCCTGCGCTCTTAAATGCAGGGCAGTTCTTTGACGAAGATATAGCATTATTATACAAATATCACGTACAGATCGAAACGCTGATTCGATTGTTTTCGTTTGAAGGTCAATATGGTGTAGCTACATATATGCAGTCCAATTTTGATGCGACTGTTGAGAAACTAAGTGATCAAATGTATATAACTTTAAAACAGATCGACAGCCAAAAGTTACTAAATGAGAATAAAAAGCTTTTGGAAGAGAGCTTAAGAAACTTTCAGAGTCTTTATGAGATCCCTCCTAAGTGGGGACATCTTCTCTTTTATCTATTTCAGATCAGCTGGTCGTTACTCTATATTGAGCAGGCTTGGGTTACTAAATATGAAAAACAGCTTTTAGAAGAAAAAGAGAGTGGCAAAACATCTCAAATGCTTGAACTAGCTCTTGTTCATTTTGCTTTTGCTAGTGGAAATGAACAACTAGCTTTTAAACGGTTAACACAGTGTGAGAAGAAAGTAGATATGGTTCATTATCTTGTTTGGATGAAATTATTGGTAGACAAACAAGAATGGGATCGACTCTTGTTGTGGCTGCTTGATCTAAAGCCATATTTCCTAGAAGGTGTTGGTACGTACTATTACCATTCTGAATCTCGTGAGTTTTTTCATGAATACTTAAGCTATTTTTGGAAGTACGCTCAACACACAGGTGACGAGGATCAGTATGAAGAGATGCTGATTGAATTCTTACCTATCACGTTCTATGAATACGGGGAGTATTTGATGGTGATCGGTGAGCATGAAAGATGGGTAGAACTGCAAGTGATCATGGGCTATTCACCAGAGTTGATTCAAAGAAAGGATTTAAAAGAGGTGGTGTCCTTTCAAAAAGAATCCGCACTGCCGATCTATCACCAAGCGATTGACAGGCTGATTAATGAGAGGACAAGAAAATCTTATCAGTCCGCTATTAAACATTTAAAAACACTTCGATCCTTATATTTTGATCTTGGTGAAGAAGAACGTTTTTCACAGTATATCAATCGTATTGCTACTGTTTATGGACGGCTTAGAGCCTTTCAGGAAGAGCTAAGGAAAGGAAAGTTTATTTCATGATCGATACAAGCAATCTTTTGCTACACGCGAAATGGCTTCATGGCAACATGGTTTTATGGGCCACTAAACATTCGAAAAGAGTGCATGTAAACGACTGGAAACCTCTTTTATTTACATGGCATAAGCCTTCATTTTATGGGACGATGCTAGAAGTTGATGATGACCAGAATGTTTATTTAGATGCGGGGGAAGCTTTTGATCTTTTTAATCGATATCCCGAATTCTTTCTAACGAAAAACAATTGGGAAGATGATTCTTGGACTTTTGTAAAAGAGGCTAACGATGTCTTCCGTTTGATGCAGAAAGAAAAGGTTACTCCTGACTATGAAGCATGGAAGACAGGATCATGGGCATGGAGAACGGATGGAGAGAGAATTGAATCCGCCTGGGTGAACGAAGCTCTCTCAACATTGCCACATGACGGCAACACATACATGCCTTCAAATTTTAATAGAGAACGCATGAAGGGTATACCTCGACAGATCATATCCGCCTTGAATCATTTAAGTGAAGAGGAATGGCTGATTAAGATCGGCTGGAGAAAAGATCCAAAGCCCTTTGATATCATATTTGAACTGTCTGAACCTGCAAATGATGGTGAAGCTATTGAAGATGTATGGAAGCTAGATGTCATTCTTCAAGAAAAAGAAGATGGGATAGCTGTGCCGTATCTCGGAAAAAGTACCCTTCTTCCAGAGGAATGGAAACCTTTCAAAGAGATGTTAGAGTCTGATATAGAGCTCGTGACAAAATTAATCTCTTGGTTAAAACCAAATGCGAGAAAAGAAATCCGAAATGAAATAACAGAAAAAGAAGCTTGGGATTTTTTAACACTCAAAAGCGATCTGTTAAGACAGATTGGACTTACCGTTGTTCTTCCAGCATGGTGGCAAACCGTTCAAGAACTTCAACCAAAAGTAAAGGCAAAGATCAAAACAAAATCGCAGCAATCTGGTGGAGCACCTTCGTTCTTGGGATTAAATGCGATTATGCAGTTCGATTGGCGAATGTCAACGGGCGATGAAGAGCTTACGGAAGAAGAATTTCGTAAGCTGGTTGATGGAAGCAGGAGGCTCGTGCGAAGAAACGGCCAATGGTACAGAGTAGATCCTGAGTGGATGAAACAAGTGCGTCATCTTATAAAGAATGTGGATCGTACAGGAATTCAGTTGAAGGACGTACTAGAACAACATCTTCTAAATATGGAGACCAACCCTGCTGAAGATGGTCTTCTAGGAATAGAGTCTGACGGACCGATGCTCGACATTGAGTGGGATGAACCGTTAAACGCATGGATGGATCAGCTGACAGAGATCAAAACACTGCCGATTGAGCCTAAAGCAGAAAACTTAATCGGAACATTAAGAGATTATCAGAAGACAGGAAGTTCTTGGATGTATTTTCTCCGGGAATTCGGCCTTGGTGGTTGTTTAGCTGATGATATGGGGTTGGGTAAAACAGTCCAGACCATTGACTACTTCTTAAAGGTGAAAGAAAAAGAAAAACATGAAGGTACATTTTTACTTGTATGCCCTACCTCTGTAATCGGCAACTGGCAAAAAGAGCTTCAAAATTTTTCACCTACTTTATCCGTAGGTCTTCATTACGGGGGGAACCGTAAGAAGGGGGATCATTTTGCTGAGTGGCACAAAAAATTTGATGTTGTTATTACTTCTTACACGACTTGCCAGCTTGATTTTAGTGAGATGGGTGAAACATATTGGGAAGCAATCGTGCTTGATGAGGCACAGAACATTAAGAACAGCTATACAAAACAGTCAAGAAGTATTCGCAGACTTAACGGACGCCACAAGATCGCGTTAACGGGAACACCTGTAGAAAACAGACTTCTTGAACTGTGGGCTATTTTCGATTTTTTGAACCCAGGATATTTAGGGAGCGAACCATCGTTTCAGAAAAAGTTTGTAGTGCCAGTGGAGAAAGATAATGATACGTTGCGTTTACAGCAATTAAAACAGCTTGTTCAACCATTCCTGCTACGTCGTACGAAAATGGATCCTGCTGTTCAGCTCAACCTGCCTGAGAAACAAGAGATCAAAGAATATTGTCCGTTATCAAAAGAACAAGCTTCTCTATACGAAAGACTTGTTCAAGATACATTTGAGCAGTTGGAAAAGGTAACAGGGATGCAAAGGCGTGGACTATTACTCGCGATGTTAGGAAAACTGAAACAGATTTGCGATCATCCAGCTCTCTATACAAAGAATGACAAGCTAGGCAAACTTGAAGATCAATCTGTAAAATTCGCTAAGACGATTGAATTGATCGATGCTATTCTTGAAAAGGATGAGAAGTGTCTGATCTTTACTCAATTTATTTTTATGGGTGAACTGATAAAGAAGTATGTGGAGAAAAAATTCGGACGAACAGTACTCTTTCTGCATGGCAGTCTAAGCAAGCAAAAACGCGACCAAATGATAGAAAGCTTTCAAGATGGAGAGCATCCTATTTTTATCTTATCTCTAAAAGCTGGTGGAACAGGACTCAACTTGACCGAAGCAAATCACGTTATTCATTATGATAGATGGTGGAATCCAGCTGTTGAGAATCAAGCAACAGATCGTGCTCATCGTATCGGACAGAAAAAATTCGTGACGGTGCATAAGATGATTACGCTTGGCACATTAGAAGAGAAGATTGACATGATGCTTGAGAGTAAGAAAGAACTCTCAGAAAAAGTGATTCAGAGTGAGAATTGGATTACAGAATTATCAACTGACGAATTAAAAGATCTATTTACGCTGAGAAAAGAGTGGGTAGAATCGTAAGTAAAGCACAGCCGAATAGCTGTGCTTTTTTTAGTGGGCTGTACATGATGATTGAGTTGTTCAATGTTACGAAACAGCTTATGAGCAAGTTGTATTTTGTTGTTTTCGATTTCTATTGGATAGCAGCGTCTTTTTCACAAATTTTTTGATAAACTTATATTATTATCCAAAAATTAGGGGGAGAACGATGCGAATGGAGTCGTTACTAGCTTGGGGCATCTCAGCCATTTTTCTTGTATTATTGATACTCATTTATACGAAGAAGGCAGACCGCGAAGAATCAAAGATCGGGTGGAAACTGATTGGTTACTTTTTATTAGGTACGTTTACGTTTCGTATTGAATCTTGGGTACTACCAGTGGGACTGGCGATCTTCCTGCTCTTTTTTCTTCCTAAAATCATCGTAAATAAAGATGCTAAAAAGTGGGCTGCTTCTCTAGGCGTGTTATCTTTTGCATCAAGCTTAATTATGAACTACTCGGTAGCTGCTTATTATGAAGAAGTGTTCCGAGTTAATGCTTTAACAAATGCATACGAAATGAAATTAAATAAAGAGTATGAGAAGGTAAAGAAAGCGCTGCATGCAGAAGGAGAGCTTGCTATCAATAACCTGTCGCTCATTTTTAATAAGAAAGGAAAGATTCAGCAGTTTAACTATGAAGCTTCTTATTATAGAGACGGTCGAGATATGAATGCATGGGTCACTTTACACGATGGCAAATATCAAATTAGTACTCAAATTCAGGATGCAGAACTCCAGATGGTAAATCGTCAAAACTATATCTCTTCACCTCACATTTACTTTAAAGCGCTCGATCTGCATGGATTAAAACAGATGGTTCCAAAAGGTGATTCCTATTATTTGAGCTTCACAAACTTTGAACAAGTACAGTTTGATAGTGTGGACAGCTCTTTGTGGAACATAGAGAATTCAGGTATTAAAAAAATTACTGATCTAGTTGTACGTGAGGACGATTCTGAAATGGAAGACGATATGGATATACCTACCTACCAAATTAGCATTCATACGATGAATACTTATGAGACAAACCAAGAACGTTACTTCATCATTTCCCCCGAACTTTTTAACTAAATAGAGGAGGTCGTAAACGTGTATTTACCGTCATTTTCACTTAAAGGCAAAACAGCACTCGTAACTGGTGCTGGAAGAGGAATCGGACAGGCGATAGCGATTGGATATGCAGAAGCCGGAGCGGATGTCGTGATTGTATCTAGAACCCAATCTGATCTGGAAAAGACAGCACAGTTGATTGAACGTGCTGGAACGAAAGCGTATCTTTTTGAAGCTGATGTTACGAATAAGGAACAAGTTATTGGAATTTTTGAAACGCTAGACGCAAAGGGGATCAGCGTAAATATTCTTGTCAACAATGCCGGAATGAATATCCGCTCAAAAGCTTTAGATGTCTCTGATGAAGAATGGGATATCATCATGCATACGAACCTTCGATCAGCTTTTTGGTTCTCGCAACAAGCTGGGGAACGGATGAAACAAGCCGGCGGGGGTAAGGTAATTACTATTTCTTCTGTTGCAGGACATGTCGCTCTTCGTACAGGTGTAGTCTATGCCTCTACAAAAGCTGCGATCATACAGATGACAAAGAACTTAGCTCTTGAGTGGGGACAGTACGGAATTAATGTGAACAGCATCGGTCCTTGGTATTTTAAGACACCATTAACAGAGAAACTACTAGCCGACGAAAAATATTTACAAGACATACTCGCTGTTACTCCACAAAAGAGAGTAGGAGAACTACCGGACCTTGTGGGACCAGCAGTATTTTTAGCGAGTGAAGCAGCTGATTACGTGAACGGCCAAACACTATTTGTTGATGGTGGTATGACCATTCAAGGGTTCTAATTCGAAAACGAATTATTAAACTATATAAATATTTTTCGGAATTTTGTATCTTTCTGTATGAAACCTATCTTTTTCGTTAATAATGTTGCTACACAAGCAGTTCATTTAATGTTTGAAAGGAGCAACTCATAATGAAAAAGATGGATTTAGTAGATGCAGTTCGAAATGCAACGAGTATGAACAAAAAGGAATCAGCGCTTGCCGTTGATGCAGTGCTAGATGCGATTACAGATGCTTTGAAAAACGGAGAAAGCGTACAGCTTATTGGTTTCGGAACATTTGAAACAAGAAACCGTAACGCAAGAAAAGGTCGCAATCCTCTTACTGGTGAAGAGATCATGATTCAAGCAAGCAATGTGCCAGCTTTCAAGCCCGGTAAATCGCTAAAAGAAGCGGTAAAAGCCGTTTAATCGTCAGCATATACAAGAGACGCTTTCCACAAGGGAAGCGTCTTTTTGTCATATTTAGGCGAAAAATAAACGAATTTGACGTGCGAAACTCTAAAAAAAATAAAGGAAAATTGACCCTTTTATTTAATTTATAGACGTTAAGAAAGTTTTAGTAAAAAAGGGTGGATATGATGAAAGTATTGAGCCAGGACGAATTACCTGCAGTTGCCACTTTAAAAGAAATGATTGATGTCCTGCCTGAATTTGTTTGTTTAAGATATCCGGATGGAACTTGGGCAGAAGCGAACCGGTTTGCTCTTAATATTTATGGAATCAACCACGATGAATATAAAGGAAAAAGTCTTGAGGAACTAGATACAAGACTTTCATATGAAGCAATTGAAAGATGTAGCCTTTCTGATAAGAGAGCTTGGGAAACAAGAAAGCCAATAAAAACAGCTGAAAAGATTCTCATGAAGAGCGGTCGTAAAGTAATGCTAGAGCTCATTAAGCAACCGACATTTACGAGTGATGGTAAACCTCAAGTATTAGTCATTACAGGGCGTGATATAACTCCTCATAAGCAGAAGGAAGAAGAGTTGAGTGTGGCTCTAGATTTATTAGAATCGGTTTTAAAAGGAACGACAGATGCCATTCTCATCATCAATACGAGACAAGAAGTTATTAAGGTAAATGATGCATTCAATCAGATGTTCGGTTGGGCCGAAGAAGATTTCTCAGAGGATAATGACGACTATCCCGTTATTACACCTGAACATCTACAAGGTGAATCAAAGGAGATCATTGATCTCTTAAAACAGGGGCAATCGGTTCCGCTTCATGAAACACAGCGTATACACAAAGACGGAACCGTTTTTGATGTATCTGCATCTTTTTCAAATATATGTGACATGGACGGAAAAATTATGGGGTTCGTAATCGTATATCGTGATATTACTTCACAGAAAAAGGTAGAGCGTGCTCTACGGGAAAGTGAGGCGAAATATCGTTTGATCGCAGAACATTCTACAGATCTGATTACTGTGATTGATCCATCCGGTATTATTCAATATGTATCTCCTTCACATTTACCGGTTCTTGGCTATGAAGATGGTGAGATTAAAGGTGCTATCCTTGAAATGGTTCATCCAGAAGATATACAGAGCCTATCTGATCAATTCATGAGAGCTCTTGTAAAAAAAGAACCGTTTCAAACAGAGTTCAGGTTGCTTCATAAGAATGGTGATTGGATCTTATTAGAGGCACGTGGTGTACCGGTTATGACAAAAGACGGACATGTTGAGAGTCTAGTAACCTTTGCTAGAGACGTTACGAAAGCAAAACAGACAGAAGAACTTATGTTGAAATCGGAGAAGTTGTCTGTTTTGGGTGAGCTTGCTGCAGGAGTGGCGCATGAGATTCGGAACCCGCTAACTTCATTAAAAGGATTTACGAAACTATTATCGGATGCAGACGATGTGATTCGATTAGAATATCTTAGAATAATGGAGTCAGAGCTGAATCGAATCAACGATATTGTCGGGGAACTCATGCTTGTTGCTAAACCTCAGGCAGTGAGCTTTGAGCATACGAACATTCAAGAACTGATCTATAGTGTTGTAAGATTGTTAGAAACGCAAGCGATCATGAAAAACATACAAATCTGGGTAAATATCTCGGATAACATTCCACTTGTATATGGTGTGGAAAATCAACTTAAACAGCTTTTCATCAATCTATTAAAGAATGCGATTGAAAGTATGGATAAAGACGGAGAGATTCATATTAAGATCGGAACTCGCAACGATTCTGTTCTTCTCGAGCTAAAAGATCAGGGTTGTGGTATTCCAGCGGAACGTTTGAAAACCCTTGGAGAACCGTTTTATACAACAAAGGAAAAGGGTACGGGGTTAGGCTTGATGGTTTGCTTTAAGATTATTGAAGAGCACGGTGGAGCGATACAATTTTCTTCCGTTGAAAACGAGGGAACGAAGGTGGAGATCGAACTTCCGACTGCACCGTCTTCATC
Organism: Fictibacillus sp. 5RED26; assembly: GCF_015903895.1. Lineage (NCBI taxonomy): Bacteria > Bacillati > Bacillota > Bacilli > Caryophanales > Fictibacillaceae > Fictibacillus > Fictibacillus sp. 5RED26. The sequence continues at coordinate 258,182 of NZ_JACZDU010000001.1, forward strand.
AAAATAAGGTTTAATGTATGTGAAATCCGACCACACTGTTTCTAAGGGAGTGTGGGAAAGATGAATAAATATCGTATCTTTTTTGTGTATCGCGTGAAAGATTTAAATTATATTCATGTGCATGGGATGAACATGGAAAATAAGAAATTGTTCACGGTTCTGATCTCATCTCCAAACGATGAGATGAACCTTGTCAATCATCACAGTGAGCTTCCAAATGAATTGCTGTCATTATTGGAGGCGGAGAGTACCCGGATTAATTCTGGACTCTATGATCTAGCTCATTGGGAACCATATACGTATAGCTGATGCTCCTTTCAATTTTGTTGAAAGGAGTTTTTTTGTGTAAAATGTTCCTAAAAGGATAAAAGGAGAATTTCTTATTATGACGCAAGACGAAATTGTTGACTTGTTAACAGGCAAGATCAAGCTTGTACGGACGGAACTTGGATATACACAAGACAAGATGGCCGATATATTAGGTATTTCAAAGAAAACGTTAGTGCAGATCGAAAAAGAAAGAATCAAAGCGAGCTGGACTGTAATCGTTGCTATGTGTGCACTTTTTCGTAATTCTGACATTCTTAACAATGCCCTTGGTGGAAATCCGCTCGATGTTATGGAACTAGTCGTTCATGAGTATGTAGCGGTACCGAAAGAAAAAACTTGGGGTGGACATGTGTGGTGGAAAGAAATAGAGTCACATAAAGGCTACCGGCTTCAGCAGAATGTAATCAGTCAGCATTTCCGAATTCTTGATCAAAATGATTATCGCGTTTTTAGTTCGTTTGAAGAAGAAGAAGCTAAAAAGAGGTTAAAAGAAATATGATCGACCAATTGTGGAAACACCTTGACCGTTGTGTCTAGGTGTTTTTTTAATTATGCATCTGTATAACTAAAACAATTGAATTTCGTAACCGATAAAAGAGTGAGAACTCATGACTATTGTTTAATGAAGAAATACCTAGAAAAGGAGCAAGTGAGATGTCGCTTAGCACTCAAACGTTAAAAATTGTTGTAATTACAGCGGGTGTTGAACAATATGGGCTGCCGATCGAACATGTGGCTTCGATTGAGCGCGTTCTAGAGATCACACCCATGCCAGAGACGCCTTCAGACGTATTAGGAATCATACATCTAAGAGGGAACGTTATTCCGATCATTGATTTTGGACAGCTGATCGGCAAAGGAAAAACTGAAATTACAGATCAGACTAGAATTGTTATTTTACAGAATGAAGAAAGCTTCTTAGGACTTCTAACTGAAGCCGCTACTGATGTAATTGATATTGAAGCGGATTCCATACAATCACCAGGAAGTTTTCGTTCAAAAGAGGACTCGTTAATAAAAGGTGTCTCTAAGCAGGATGATCATTTAATCATTGTGCTAAATTGTCCGGTTATTTTTAGAAACAGAAATGTATAAGAGGTGACGTATGAAACTAACGTTGAGAAAAAAGCTAGTAGGATCTTTTTTAACGATTGCCGTTCTTTTTGCCGCAACTTGCGGTGTTTTCTTTTACTTTCTAAAAGATATGCAACATACATACAGTGAACTATTAGACAGAAGAACGGTAATCTATAACAATGCTAAAGAGATTGAGCTTCAAGCGACCGTGCAAAACAATAGTGTCCGCGAGTACTTGCTTGAGCAGTCGACCGAAAGCAAACAAAAGTTGACCGACGCAAATCAAAGGATTAATGCACTCGTGAATGAAACGATGAAACTGGTTCAAGTTAAGGCGGATAAAGACAGACTTGAGAAGATTTATTATTTGAACAATGATTACAAAACTGAATCAGACCGGGTACTGCAAAATTCAATGAGTAACATGGAAGCTGCAAATGAATATGCGAAAAGCACTCTTTTTCCACTAGGAAGAGATATGAGAGCTGTTACAGAAGAGATGGGGAAAAGACAAGCAAACTTAATGGCTGAAGGCAGGGTAGTCGTTGCTGACGAAGAGAAATTCGTTGTCTATTTAATCACAATTTTAGGAATCGTTATTGTTGTGGCTGCACTTGCAATCGGTTACACGATCTCGCTCATGATCTCTAGACCGGTAGTGAGAATGTCCAACATGCTTAATGACATCGCAGACGGTGATCTGACGATGGATCCGATCTCTGTAAAAAATAAAGATGAAATTGGTATGCTCGCAGATGGCATCAACCATATGGGTACAAACCTTGCCACCTTAATCAGGCAAGTAAGAGCCACAGCAGAACAGGTGGCAGCATCTTCTGAAGAATTAACGGCTTCAGCTGAGCAAACGAGTATGGCAACAGAACAGATCGCGACAACGATAGGTGAGGTGGCAGGCGGATCTCAAGAACAAGTACGAACGGTTGATGATATTGTTGAAGCCATGAACCAGCTTTCTGCGGGCATTCAACAGATCGCAGTTAGTATGCAGAACATGTCTGAAGCATCAGCTCGTTCTATGCAAGTAGCAGAGGGTGGCAATGATACGATTCAAAAAACGATCGGCCAGATGGATGCGATTCATACTTCTATGGATAGCACTTCTCAGGTTGTGAAAGATCTTGGTGAGCAGTCACAAGAAATTACGAATATTGTTGATGTGATCACGGATATTGCCGGTCAGACAAACTTGCTAGCACTGAATGCAGCAATCGAGGCAGCACGTGCAGGTGAACAAGGGAAAGGTTTTGCTGTAGTTGCTGATGAAGTACGAAAGTTAGCAGAGCAATCTTCAGCATCTGCATCTCAGATCGGTCAACTGATCACTAGCATTCAGGAACTAACTGAAAAAGCCGTTGCCGCTATGAAGAACGGTGCGATAGAAGTGAATGACGGTAGAGAACTCGTCTATCAATCGGGAGAAGCCTTTAAAAGTTTGTACGAAACAGTTGCAGAGGTTTCTGGCCAAGTGAGCGATATCTCAGCCGCTACAGAGCAGATGACAGCAAGTACTGAACATGTTGTCGGCTCGATCGATGTGATCTCGTCGATGGCAGAAACAGCAGCTTCGTCCACGCAAGAAGTTTCTGCTTCTGCAGAAGAACAGCTAGCTAGTATGGAGGAGATCTCATCTTCATCGAACGCGCTTTCACAGCTAGCAGAAGAGATGAATGAAGCAATTAATAAATTTAAAGTGTAGAATCGAAAAGAAATGAATGAAAGCCGCCAGTATTTTGAATGGGCGGCTTTTTTCTGCTTAAAATTGTTTTCTTTGAAAAATTATACTGTTTTTATATGTAAAGAGCATTGTTTTAAAAGCTGAGGCGTGCTTATCGATGGTGAGAGAGTAGGATTAGGTGAAAAGCAGTGCTCTCCAGGTGGTCATTGAGCGGTTACAGGTGATAAATAATGGTTTGCAGGTGGTCCGAGAGAATTTAGCGGAGAACGCGTAACAGATAATAAAATCACGTACCGTAAAAGATGTAATAATCTCATCACCTAAAATAACACAACAAAAAAGCAGCTCTTCAAAAAGTGCTGCTTAAATAAACGAAATAATCTATTCTTCTTTATAAAACCGATCGCCGGTTTCCGGATTATAATAGACGCGTTCTCTTTTTCCAGAAGTAGGATCGATAGAGATTTCATCTGTCCAAATATAGCCTGAGGGTACTTTTGTTTCATTCTTTTTATAACGCTTATCAAAATAAAGCCAAGAGATGATGCCTAAGACAATTAAGAAAAAGATAGACAGAACCTGCCAACCGATAAGGATGTTTATGATGTTCATTGTTTTTCAATGACGACAACAGTGCCATAAGCAACAATCTCGCTCATGTTATTGCCCATCTCTCCAGAATCAAAGCGCATCATGATGATTGCGTTACCACCCATCTCAGTGGCATTCTTTACCATGCGATCAACTGCTTGTTTACGGGCATCTTCAAGCATGCTCGTATACTCTTTTATCTCACCGCCCATGATTCCTCGCAGTCCTGCCATGATGTCGCCGCCGATTCCGCGAGCACGCACAACAACTCCGAAAGCAGAACCTTTTACTTCCTTCACTTCATAGCCTTTTATATTCTCTGTTGTAACGACGATCATGATATAACGCCCCCTCTTTGGTTATTACTCCTATACGAATCATACAAGCTCTTCGTTGCATTTCTATAATATGATCTTACCTGGGTTTAAAATGTCGTTTGGATCCAATTGTTTTTTTATAGCTAACATGATGGGAAGAGTATCAGCATGTTCCTTAGCCAAATATTTTGCTTTTCCGATACCAATGCCGTGCTCGCCTGTACATGTCCCACCTTTTTGAAGAGCATAGTCCACTATACTAGCATTCACCGTATCAGCTTTTTCACGCTCTTCCAAAATTGAGCTATCATACATCAAAATGGCATGAAAATTTCCATCCCCTACATGACCGAGTACGGCACCTGGTACACCAATCTCATCCATCGTTTTTCTCGCATGTACGATTGCTCCGGACAATTCAGAGAGTGGAAGACAAACATCGGTGAACATCATCGATTTTCCGGGATAACCGTGTTTAAATGCATAAGCTAGATTGTGTCTTGCTTCCCAAAGCTTAGCACGCGCTTTAGAATCACGTTCCTCCACCCATTCTAAACCTCCAAAGCTCTCTAGCAACTCTTTTGTCAATGATGCTTCATATGAAACGCTTGAAGGGTTTCCTTGAAACTCTAAAAATAAGGTAGGAGCTTCTGTATACGAGGTATCGCTATTGTGGTTCACTTGAACGATCGAGCGTTCATCAACCAGCTCCATCCTTGCTATACCAGTGCCAGAGCCAAGAACCGCACCAGCTGCTTCAACCGCCGATTGAACCGATGGAAATGTGCACCTTGCTGCTAAAACTGACTCAGGGATGCCGTATACTTTTAATGTGATCTCAGTAAAAACCCCAAGTGTACCTTCTGAACCGACAAACATGGAGGTCAAGTGATAGCCTGCTGAAGATTTCGCGGCCATTCCGCCGGTTTGAATAACCTGTCCATCAGCCAGTACTACCTGGAGATTTCTTACTTGGTCACGCATGATTCCATATTTTACGCTTGTTGTTCCACTTGCATTCGTAGCTGCCATTCCACCGACGGTAGCATCTGCTCCTGGGTCCACCGGAAAGAACAATCCGTATTTTTTTAAAGATAGGTTAAGCTGAGTACGTGTTACGCCGGGCTGTACTTTCACTAAAAAATCATCTGGACGAATCTCAAGCACTTCATTCATTTCTTGAAAATTTAGTGAGATCCCACCCTTTACGGGTATACAGTGGCCTTCAAGACTGGAGCCTGCTCCGTAAGGCACAACAGGAATTTTGTTTTCATTTGCGAATTTTAGTATAGAAGAAATTTCATCTGCTGATATAGGGTATACAACTATATCGGGAGAAACAGGGTGGTGATATGATTCATCGTGGCTATGCTGCCAGAGAATCGTTTCATTTTGTGTGGCACGCTTTTCAGAAGTTATTTTTTGCATCTCAAGCAAAAGATCTGACTTTGTCATTTCCAAAGAAACACACTCCCTATACGTATAAGTTTATTTCTATTTTACATGAAGTAAGCTAAAAATCCTTTTTAAACATGAAATTCCGTATATATGCCCAAACTAACAAGTGAGGTGAAGAATGATGAGAAAATGTTGGATCAACAAATGGCATGTTATACTGATCATATTATGTATTTCGATAGTCGCTACAGGCTGTGGGAACAGTGACAGCCAAAACCAATCCGAGGGGAGAGAGCAACCGGTGATAGGTGATGGTAAAGAAGATAATAAAAAGAAACAAAGTCCTAAGGATGGCAATGAAGAGCGATCTGGACAAGATGGTCAGAACGGTATCGTTGCAGGAAATATTGAAGGTACAATCAAGGTTCAAGAACAGCAGAACGCAAAAGGTATCCTATTTCGGTATGAGTTAAAAAATCAAACAGAAAAAGAGAAGGTATTTCAATTTTCATCCAGTCAAAAGTTTGATTATGTAATCAAAGACAAGAATGGAAAAGTTGTTTATCAATACTCTAAAAATCATATGTTCATGCAGGTTCTCACTTCATTAAAGTTGAAGCAAGCGGATGTTTTTACGCAAGACATTTTAGTGAATAATCTTGAGCCAGGTTCATATACACTTGAAGTGTGGTTAACGCCAACTGGAGAAACAGAAGATTACAGACAAAAAATCACTTTTAATTGGAACTGATTTGGGGAAGAGATGAGTTAAGAGCTCATCTCTTTTTGTTATTTTTAACAGTCAAACAAAATACTTGAAAGTCAAAAAAGGTCAAAGTATAATATGATTAAAGGTGAAAGGTCAAAGAAAGTCAAAGTCAAATTTTGAGCAATCAAACCAAAACACCTTAACCAAAAAAGTTGCGAAACGAAAAGCATAACGTTATAATCGCAAATAATTTATACAAATTTTCTAAAAATCTAAATAGGGGGTTACAATTATGCGTTGTGAACAATGTGAAGTTAATCCTGCTACGATTCAAATGAGTATTTCGATGAATAAAGAAAAGAAACAATTTGTGCTCTGCTCGGATTGTTACCATAAAGTAAAACAAGAAATGACTACTGGAGGAGGAATGAATATGAACTTTTCTTCTTTCGATGATATTTTTCAACAGATGATGAATGGACAAGCTTTTGCAGATCAGTCTAACGGTCATCAGCATCAACAAACACAAAAAGGAAAACGAGGCGGAGGCTTCCTAGATAAATTTGGCCGTAACTTAACAGATGCGGCAAAGGCAGGAATCATCGATCCCGTAATCGGACGTGATCAAGAGGTACGTCGTGTTATCGAAATATTGAACCGTCGTACAAAAAATAACCCGGTATTAATCGGGGAGCCAGGTGTAGGTAAAACAGCAATTGCTGAAGGCTTAGCTACTAAAATTGTAGAAGGTAATGTACCAGCAAAGCTACTGAACAAAGAAGTGTACTTGTTAGATGTTGCTTCACTCGTTGCAGATACTGGCGTAAGGGGTCAGTTTGAGGAAAGAATGAAACAACTTATTGCTGAACTTCAAAAACTCAAGAATGTGATTCTCTTTGTAGATGAGGTGCATCAGATCGTGGGAGCCGGTTCTGCTGAAGGATCTATGGATGCAGGAAACATTCTCAAACCAGCACTCGCTCGTGGTGAACTTCAGATGGTTGGTGCTACAACACTCAAAGAATATCGCCAAATTGAAAAAGATGCAGCGCTAGAGCGCCGCTTCCAGCCTGTTATTGTTAACGAACCGACACCTGTTGAAGCGTTTGAGATCCTTAAAGGACTTGCTTCACGATATGAAGACTATCACCAAGTTAAATTTACAGAAGAAGCTTTAAAAGCTTGTGTTACATTATCACATCGTTATATTCAAGACCGCTTCTTGCCAGATAAAGCGATTGACCTTATGGATGAAGCAGGTTCTAAGAGCAACCTGCAACATATTACGATTGAGAAATCTTCAATTGAAGAGCGCTTGGAGGAACTCGTTAAAGAAAAAGAAAAAGCTGCTGCAGATGAAAATTATGAACTCGCAGCTAAGCTTAGACAAGAAGAATTAGTACTCGATGAGAAACTTAAAACACAAGAAGAAGATAAAAAGGCAGCAATTGTTCAAGTAGAAGATATTCAACATATCGTTGAACAAAAAACAGGAATTCCAGTTCGTAAACTGCAAAGTGATGAACAGTCTAAGATGAAAGAGCTCGCTTCAAAACTTGCAGCACAAGTAATCGGACAAGATGAAGCAGTGGAAAAGGTAGCAAAAGCTATCCGCAGAAGTCGTGCAGGGTTAAAAGCGAAAAAGCGTCCGATCGGTTCCTTCCTATTTGTAGGACCAACGGGTGTAGGTAAAACAGAATTAACGAAAACATTAGCTAAAGAAATCTTTGGCGATGAAGACAGCATGATTCGTCTCGACATGAGTGAATATATGGAAAAACACGCAGTTTCTAAGTTGATCGGTTCACCTCCAGGGTATGTGGGACATGAAGAGGCTGGACAACTAACAGAACAGATTCGCCGTAAGCCATATAGCATACTGTTGCTCGATGAGATCGAAAAAGCTCATCCAGATGTACAGCACATGTTTCTTCAGATCATGGAAGACGGTAGATTGACCGACAGCCAAGGACGTACGGTAAGCTTTAAGGATACTGTGATCATCATGACAAGTAATGCCGGTTCAGCTGTAAAACAAACAAAGAAACTAGGGTTTAATACAGAAGAGGTTGAAAAAGAAACGCAGATTCTAGACTCTTTAGGCGGATATTTCAAACCAGAGTTTCTAAACCGTTTTGATAGCATCGTTCAATTCCAGTCTCTAAAAGAAGAACACCTTGTGAAGATTGTTGATTTGATGCTGCAAGATCTTTCTGTTCAACTCCAAGAGCAAAACATCTCGATCTCAGTTACTTTTGCTGCAAAACAGAAGCTTGCGAAACTAGGGTATCATCCAGCTTTCGGAGCAAGACCACTTCGTCGTATCATTCAAGAGCACATCGAAGATAAAATTGCAGATGTTCTTTTAGATGACGAGAGCGTCGAGAATTTAACAGTAAATGTTTCAGAAGGGCAGATTGTCGTCAAGAAAGTATAGACTAGCTACGATTGTATAAAGAAAAAACAGTTAAAACTAAAAACCTTGCTCGGAGAGTATCTCCAGCAAGGTTTTTGTTTTACAATTCATAGAAAGGGTAATTCTAGCTTTTAGATAAATTTATCCGAAAAAATAAGCCATGCATCTGCATGGCAGAATGAATAAAAAATAAAACTCTCTGTCTTTATGAATCATCTTTGGAGCGGATTATGGTAAGAACAAGCATTGAAAAACCAATCATGAGTGACATCGCTTCAAATACTGTCATCCCCATCCCTCCTTGCAAATTAGGAGTAAGACTCGTACAGAAACTAGAGAAGGAAAAGTATTGTATGTTTACCATTTTATCCCGATTTGAAAAATGAAACAAGAATCGGAAAGACTATTTCTAATAACACTATTTAGGTCAATAGGATTATTTTACCAATATTATTTTCGATCAAAAATCGAATTCTTTTTCTATTTTAACTGGGGTGAACCAAAAGACCTATGAAATAGTTAATTTTAAAAATATTTTAGATAACAGGTGTAGCTAGGAACATCACGAAAAGAAATATAAATAAGCTAAATACGAAGAGCAAACACTTTCTTTTCATTCTTTTCATCCCCCTTGTGTATATCAATGTATAAAAAAATGACATTGTTCATGACTATTATTCAAGGAAAATTTTAAGGAGGATTAATCGTTGGACACATCTTATGTTTGGTATGTCAGTTATGGATCTAATTTAATGGAGCATCGTTTTTTATGTTATATTCTTGGCGATCAGCCGGAAGGTTCTACTCAACGGGAAAGAGGCTGCAGAAACCCAGCCATGCCGCTGAAGAACGGCAAAGCAGTTCTGCCATATCCCCTGTATTTTGCAAGAGAGCGAACGAAGTGGGGGGAAGGTGGGGTTGCCTTTATCGGCCATGAAAGAAATGAAGCTTACGAGACGTTTGGGAGAAAGTATTTGGTCACTGTTGAGCAGTTTTTAGATGTTACAGCCCAAGAAAACAGCTGTGATGAAATAGAGGCTGATCTGGAGGAAGTCATCAAAAAAGGATATATTCACTTTGGCCAAGGCTGGTATAGTCGAATGGTCTATTTAGGCGAGGACCAAGGATATCCGATGGTTACATTCACTTGCAATCTTGATATGCATGAACAGGATTTGAATCCACCGCCAGCAACTTATCTTATTACGATCGCAAAAGGGCTTAGTCAGATAGGTCTATCTTGCGGTGAAGCGGTAAAATATTTTGCTCAAACCCCTGGAATTGCAGGTCGAATGAAGGATGAAGAGATTGAAAATATCATTAAGACGTATTTTTAGCATGACAAAAGCTAGATAACTTGGCCAACCACCGCCTAATTTTCCGATTAAAGGGTTGAACATAGGCCAAGCGGTATACGTCTAATGGAACTTACTAGATTTAAAAATCGATGAGATAATAAAGTCCCCTATACATATAGAGGTGCTTCCTTTAGCGAAGCACCTCTTTTTTTATGGCTCTTTTCAAAAGGTTGGCCTTTAGTTGTTTTTCGAAGGAGTTCATTTCCGTTCGGGACTGCTCGCTTTCCTTTGGGCAGACAAGCAATCCTGATGTAAAATTCCTTTTTGGATGCCAAGCTTAGAAACGCGCAGGTGGTAGGCGACACTACCACACATTTCAAAGCTTTAAGGCGTTAACACATTTTTTATTAACTTATGCATTCATTTTTATTTGCTTAATAGAGATGATTCCAGCAGGGCAGTTAAATTGTTCTGCGATTAATTTTTTCACTTGTTCGTGGAGATTGGCTTTGCTTGGATAGATATTAACAATCACGATGTTGCCTTCAGTAATTTTTTCCTCACCATGACTAAGTTGGAAATCCACTACAATTTTAGCCATCTTAATTCTCCTTATCTTTTATGTCATAAACTGCTTGTTGAAATATTCGACATTTTTCTGAGAATCCTGTCTTTATTTAGAGAAATTAGGCGAAAAGTATGGAGGTTTTTCAATCCATTTACTTTTCTCAATTTTTTACAGGGGAAATCCGTCACATTATAGAATGTAATTAGGAAGATTGTAGTGGCAGGGGGGTCTATAGGTGGAGAGTGCGCTTCAGAAAAAAAAGTCTGTTAAACGATTATCTTGGAAAAAAGGTTTACTTATCATCGGAATTGCTATCGTTGTCATATTAGCAGCAGCAGCAGGGACTGCCTATTTTTTGCTTCAAAAAAGTAAACCCATAATTAATGGATCAATTTCTCTAAACGGACTAGATGCAACGGTAGATGTTTACAGAGATAGAGACGGTGTTCCTCATATTGAAGCGACCTCAATGAAGGACCTATTTATGGCTCAGGGCTTTGTAACGGCTCAAGACAGGTTGTTTCAAATGGATTTGAGCAGAAGACAAGCATCGGGAATGCTCAGTGAGGTTATTGGGGAAAAGACACTTACCCGTGATAAGTTTTTTAGAACACTTGGTTTGAGAAGAGCAGCAGAAGCTTCTTATGATAAATACTCTCCAGAAATGAAACGATATCTCTCATGGTATGCAGATGGTGTGAACGCTTATATGAACCAAGCGAAGAAAGATAACACACTACCCATCGAATTTTTGCTCGTTGGATATGAGCCGGAGAGATGGACGCCGGTTGATTCGCTCGTGATCGGTAAATACATGGCTTTTGACCTTGGTGGACATTGGGAAGGTCAAGCCTTTCGATATTATCTAACGGAAACCTTCTCAAAAGAAAAAGCTCTGGACTTATTTCCAGGATATCCAGAAGATGCACCAACGATAATAGAAGATCTACAGACTGAAGGAATTGATTTTGAAAAAAGTTTCGCGGGATCGGTTATTCCAAACCATCATAATGGTAGTAATAACTGGGTAGTTGCGGGCAGTAAAACGAAATCTGGAAAACCGCTTCTTGCCAACGATCCACACCTTTCGCTTGGTACTCCTTCTATTTGGTATCAAGCTCATCTGAAAGCTCCGGATTATGAAGTTTCTGGTGTAATATTTGCGGGAATTCCAGGTATCATTGTGGGCCATAACAAAACGATCGCATGGGGTGTTACGAACGTAGGACCAGATGTTCAGGAACTATACGTAGAAAAGAGAAACCCGAAGAATGCTTATGAATTTCAATACTTAGCAAACTGGGAAAAAGCTGATGTGGTTAAAGAAAGAATTAAAGTTAAGGATAAAATGGATGTGGATCACGAGGTAGTTATCACGAGGCATGGACCTGTAATTTCAGAATTTGCACATCATGATAAACCAGGTACAGCCCTTTCATTAAAATGGACAGCTCTTCAACCTTCAAAGGAGCTCGAAGCTGTAATTATGATGAACCGCTCTAAAAATTGGAATCAGTTCGAAAAAGCACTGGAATCATTTCATACACCGGCGCAGAATTTTGTATTTGCTAGTACAGATGGAACGATTGCTTATAAAGCAAACGGTTTGATACCCATTCGTAAACAAGACTATACGTCAATTCCTGTTCCTGGATGGACCGACCAATATGAATGGGAAGGGTACATCCCGTGGGATGAACTGCCAACAAGCGTTAATCCTGAAAAAGGATATATTGCGACAGCCAACAATAAAGTCACTGCTGATTCGTATCCTTATCATATTTCAGATACATTTGCTCAACCATATAGACAACAACGGATCGTAGAAGTACTTGAAGGGAAAGAAAAACTTACGGCAAAAGACATGCAATCTCTACAGTTCGATCAAAAAAACAAGCAAGCAGAAGAAATGCTACCTATTTTTTTGCAACAAGTTATGAAAAAGCCGCTGAACGATAAGGAACAAGATGTTTTAGCACTTCTGAAAAATTGGAATAGATCGGACAGCAAGGAAAGTGCAGCTCCATTAATCTTCCATATCTGGATGAGCCATTTTAGTGATGAGTTGTTTAAGGATGAGATCAGTGAAGAGATGCTTAAAATGTTTGACGGTAGAGAACAAGTAGTGGACGAACTGATAAGAAAAGCGAACTCTGGAGAACCCGGACCTTGGATCAAAGAGAATGGTGGATTAGAAAAAGTCACCCAACGTTCTTTTGAATCGATGATGACCTTATTAACAGAAAAATTTGGTGAAGATTCATCAAAGTGGAAATGGGGAGATTTCCATACCTTAACATTTGAACACCCTCTTGCTGCAATTAAACCTTTAAATCTGTTATTTAATCCGGATAAACAAAGTATGGGTGGGAGTAGAGTGACAGTGGGTGTAGCCGGATGGGATCGTGAAACTGGAAGCATCACGCATGGTGGAGCTTGGCGCTCAGTGATTGATATGTCTGATACGTCAAGGTCGTATCACGTGGTCGGACCAGGTCAATCCGGTCATGTTCTGAGTCCATGGTACAGTGATCAAGTGGAAGATTGGGCCACTGGCAAGTATCACGAAACAGCATTAATTAAGAAAGAATGGCCAGAAAATCAACATCTCGTTTTGCGACCATTTGGAGAAAAATAAAAACCGATAGACTCTTGTCTCTGTCAAAATAACAGGTTGGACATATGGTGTAGAGAAGGCAAAAACAAGCTGGGAGGTTTACCCCATTGTCATACCAAACGTATCACCTGTGCCGTCGTTATATAGGCAGATCGGTATATATTGATTGTCATTGTGGCACACGATATCATGGTGTTCTTAAACACGTAGATGAGAGTAAAGCGTATATTCTACCGTATAGTTCAGAAGGTCAGGACGAGAGCAGCAACCGCTTCTTCTTTGCACCAGCATTAGTAGGACTAACACTTGGTACTATCGCAGGTCTAGCACTAGCACCTCGACCTTATCCAATCTATCCTGTCTATCCGCCATACCCATATCCGCCGTATCCGTATTAAGTTTTATAAGACTGAATTCATACTACACTTTGCGTGTAGATGGATCAGTCTTTTATTTTGTTAATCAGTGTGTTTTTTTATTAATGGTTGTTTTTTTAGATACATTGGTGCTCTACGAAAGAGTTGAGATACCTATACATTTGCATGCTCAATATGTTTCGTATGAAGAGCTTCCTGCCAGTATATGCGCATTAGGAGTCTCATCATCTTTACCTTCAACCAACTTGCATAGTAGCAAAAGAAAACTTCCAAAAGCGGGAGACCTTTAGAAAAGAGCGTGATAAATAGTGCTTTTTTATAAAAGAGAGCAGGAAATGAAGAATAAGAGAGGGAATTTAACGAATACATAAAATTAAAATCGAATATAAATCTAGCACATGATCACGAATTTTTTACGAGGGGGTATTGGTATGAAGCTCGCGTTTTTGTTTCACCCAGTAAAAGATTTACATGAGTCGCAGCAATATTATGAAGGTCTAGGGATGACTGAAGCCTGGCGAGAAGGAAATCAAGTACTTGGAATGTCGATGAAAGATTGTGAAGTACAGCTGATGATAGAAGAAGATGAGCATGATCTAGGACCAGGCGGTGTGTTTTTAGTAGATAGTGTTGATGACTTTTATCATGAACATGAGGGAAAGCTGAATTTTGTTAAACTACCTTGTACAATTCCACCGGGAAGGTATGCCATCTATCGAGATGCAACAGGAAATCCAATACGCATTATTGATTCTACGAATAAAGACTAAATAAGGGTGAATAAACACCATTCAACTTTGAATGGTGTTTTTATTTGCTATTTTTTTTTGCGGAATTTAGCCTAGTGATAAAAATCATCGTTTTCATTTAATGCGGGATCATGCAGATCGCCAACGAAATTTAACAAACTGTCACCTTCAAAATAAAAAGGCTCGGTATCTTCTAACCAGCTTCTATATTCCTGGAAATCTTGATCAAAGTCTCCCGAGTAGAAACGGTGAGCTACTTCGTTTGTTAAAGTATCTATGATCACGATCCCTCTGTAACTCTGGCGATCGGGTTCATCATAATCGCATGCTATGTAATAAGCCATAATCTTACTCCTTTTTAAGTCATACTCATAATGTTGCAATTTAGTTCTTTTTTCATACCATTATTTTTCAGTTTCTTCATAAATTAAATGCATAAGCCATAAAACTCTAACATGGGGTTAAAACGTTCTTTACATTTCGCTAGTAAAATAAAAAATGAAGAGGACTGAAAGAGGGTCATACAATGAAAACATACTTTATGGTACAAGAGAAAATCAGACCAACTTGGATTCATGAAATGGTCATTAAAGCGAATGAGTTTGAACAATGCCAGATCTTTTTTGAATGCAATACGTTAAGAATCAATGCAAAAAGCCACCTTAGTATGAGTCTTTTAAATGGCATGCAAGGGGTGTGTTGTGTTTCTGCAACTGGAGAAGATAGCAGGGGTGCAGTTGATGCCTTACGCAGTCTTGGAACAGGTTCATTATCATAAAAATATATAAGGCCATAAAAAAAGCAGTCATCCGACTGCTTTCTTTTATTTGCTCTTTTTTGGTTGAACAGTTGCTCGGTTTTCCTGAAACTTCTTTTGAATATAGACATCTCCAACTACTGATCGTGCTTGTTCAGCTTCTTTGTGCTCTTCGCGCGCTTTTTGCTCAAGCATCTCAATTTCTCTTTTGTTGTGTTGTGTCAATTTTCTTGTCCACCTTTCTGCTGCTTCCACATTTCGTGTTATTCCCGCAAAAGAGATGAACAGGGCCCTATTCCTCTAAAAAGGAGTAATCAATAAAAAGATATGATTCGTATTTAACTTATATGTGTTTTATTTTTGAAACAGCTTGCATTTTAGGTGAAGAGGACTAATATGAAGGAAGGAATAAACAACGAAAGAGAAAGGGTTTTTGTTTTGCAGCGAATCATGTGGTTAACGTTTGGTGCTTTTTTGCAAGGACTAGCTATGGCAGCTTTTCTTTTTCCTCACCATATACCTTCTGGGGGTGTAGCGGGTATTGCTATATTAAATGATTATTTTTTCGATGTATCACTTGGTTTAACGTTATGGTCGATAAATTTTGGACTATTGCTGTTGGCAATAAAGAAACTCGGAAAGCAAACCGCATTATGGACCATCTATAGTGTGGCTGTCACATCCATCGTTGTGGATTGGCTGACTCCTCAGATCACCAACCCTTTAAACGGAACACTTGTAGATGTTGTGTACGGAGGTATTATCTTCGGAACAGGAGTGGGTATTCTCTTTCGATTCGGTGCATCTTCAGGTGGTATGGATATCGTTGCTTTAATTCTTTCTTATTGGACGGGTAAGAAGCCAGGAACCATTCTTTTTTGTATCAATAGTGTTGTATTGTTAGGTACATCGTTAATGTTAGGCATTGAGATTATAGTATTCGCTTTAATGTGCCAGTGGATCAGCACAAGACTTATCGATTTTGTAAGAACGGTATCCCTTAAGAGAACAGCAAAACCATATATGTAAACAAAAGAGGTGCGGATACCATATCCGCACCTCTTTTTACTGCATATAAAATTAGCAGTCTTTGCCTTTATATGCCCACGAACAGCCAACAATAATGAGAAGGACAAATAGAACTACTATGATCGCAAAACTCTTGCCATAACCTCCGCCACCACAATAACTATATCCGCCACCATATACTGGTGCGTTTGCAAGTGAAGCATTTACCGGTGAATTTGCATACATTCTAAAAACTCCTCCTTATAAGTGTACTTTCGACTTCGATACAGTATATGTAAACTCCGGAAAGCGTGTATGGACAAATGATTAGATTTTAAGGAAATAGGCAGATGTAATAATTGAAAAGAAAATGAGATGTTACGATATTATATAAATGGGGTAAATGTAAGCAAGGAGGCGTTATTCATGCAAACTACAACTCAAACTCAAATGAAAACAACCAGTAAATTATTGAAAACACAATCTTGGGCCCTGATCGGTCTTGGTACAGGAGCATTAGTGTGGCTGTCCTTTAAACCAAATCGTATTAAAACTAAAATGAAATTTAAAGATATGAAACGCAGAGTTCGACCAGATCACATTGATCGTACGCAGCTACCTATTAATAAAGCAGGTCATCCTGATCCAATGGATGTTGATGACAACAAGATGGTAGAAGAAGGAGCGATGTACTCTGTAAACTATTTCAATGACAAAAAAGGTTAAAAGGATGGGAAGTAGCCCATCCTTTTTTTTGAGCCTGAAATAGTAGCCCTAAGCATCGATTCTATAATAAAACAATAAAAAACAAAGGATTCTTTACTAGTATTGTTACTAGTTTCAAACTCAAGAAAGTCGACGAATGCGGCTGAATCTTGGATCATATTGAAGGATATCTTAGGTATTTCTGACGATATAGCATGAAAAAATTGTCCACTTTTGTAACATTACTTCTTCTTTTGGTGAATCTATTTTCAAGGATAAAAAAAGCGTTCATAATAAGCAAGAGGTATATAAAAATGACACAAGAGGAGCGGATTTTCGTGGAGAAAAAAGAATGGAATAACTCTCTTCTCATGGAATGTATAAAAGAAAAAAAAGAGAAGCTGGTAGAAGTTGCGGATCGCAATGGCTTAACCAGCAATGAAACGGTTAAGTGTAGTCAAGAGTTAGATGTTTTGCTGAATGTGTATCAAAGACAATTTTCTTTTTAATTATCGTTTATTGAAGATGAGTTCATCTGTTAGTTGATCGATACGAAGTAGAATCGCTTTTTTTGTTACTAAAGGATAGTTACAGTGAAACTCTGATAAAAGTTCACGTATCTCCTGAATCAGGGTAAATTCTTGTTCAGGCATAGATTTAGATGATTCGCTTTTGGTCTTAAAATGAATCAGATTGTCCTTCACACCAACACCCCATTTTCATATTGTGTTGGATACTACTTCCATAGAAGGATTTAAATCCCTTCTAAAAGTCGAAATGTTTCCTTTATACAGCAGAATGTGACAATATCTTTTTGAGGGAACAAAATTCAGCTCTAAAAATGGGAGGCTATTAAACAGATGACTACGATTAAATCATTGCAAGATACGACGGTCTTGAACAACGGAGTAGAGATGCCGTGGTTCGGACTTGGTGTATTTAAAGTTGAAGAAGGACAAGAAGTAATTGATTCTGTTAAATGGGCAATCGAAGTGGGCTATAAGAGTATTGATACAGCAGCCATCTACAAAAATGAAGAAGGTGTTGGACAAGCGTTAAAAGAAGCGGGTGTTCCTCGCGAAGAATTGTTCATCACGACTAAAGTATGGAATAAAGATCAGGGTTATGAGTCAACGCTCGCAGCGTTCGAAGAGAGCATGAGCAAACTTGGACTTGAATATCTTGATCTATATCTCGTTCACTGGCCGGTAAAAGGAAAGTATAAAGAAACATGGCGTGCACTTGAAAAGCTTTACAAGGATGGAAAAGTAAAAGCGATTGGTGTGTCTAACTTCCAAGTGCATCACTTAGAAGACATCTTAGCTGATTGTGAGATCAAACCGATGGTGAACCAGGTAGAATACCATCCACGTTTGGCACAAAAAGAGCTTCTGTTGTTCTGTAAAGATAACAACATTCAACTCGAAGCATGGAGCCCACTCATGCAAGGGGAGCTGCTAGATGAGCCATCATTAGTCGAACTAGCAGAGAAATACGGAAAATCTGTAGCGCAAATCATCCTTCGTTGGGATGTTCAAAACGGCGTTGTAACGATTCCGAAATCTGTTAAACAACACCGCATCGTAGAAAATGCAGATATCTTTGATTTTGAATTATCGCTTGAAGATATGGCGAAGATTGATGCGTTAAATGAAGATCGACGCATCGGCCCAGACCCAGATAACTTCGACTTCTAATAAGGGGTCTGACCCCAAACAAATACAACAATTCACATTTTGTCCACGTGGAATCTACAGATTCCACGTGGATTTTTTTATTTCTGACATGGATGAGTGGTGGCAATATACGAACTAAATGTTGTTCTTCCCACGTATTAAGGGTATAGGCTTAAATAAACTGTGGTACGTCCATAATGAGTAGGATTAAAAGAAATGATACATATTCTAAGTATCGAAAACAATCGAATATAGTTACTTGACAAAAGTAAGTGTTAAATCATATACTTAACTTACAAAAAATAAGTTACATGAAGTTGAAAGGATGTAAAGGATATGACGATGCGTACAGATGGAATTCACCATATAACTGCGATTGTTGGTAACCCTCAAGAAAATGTAGATTTTTATGCGGGTGTACTAGGGCTTAGACTTGTTAAAAAAACAGTAAACTTTGATGATCCAGGGACGTATCATCTCTATTTTGGAGATGAAGGAGGGAGCCCAGGAACCATCATGACGTTTTTCCCTTGGCCAGATGCTTATAGAGGTAGAGTTGGTTCGGGACAAGTTGGAACTACATCTTTTGTTGTACCTGAAGGCTCTTTACCCTTTTGGGAAGAAAGACTCGTGAAGTTCGCCGTAGAGTATAAAAAGACTGTCCGTTTTAAAGAAGAATATCTAGAATTTCTCGATCCTCATGGATTGCGTCTAGAAATTGTTGCAAGACAAGAAGGCAAGAATAACGAATGGTCATTTGGCGAGGTTACTCCTCAACATGCAATAAAAGGATTTGGTGGAGCAGTACTTCTATCAGCAGCTCCACAGGCAACCGAACAAGTTCTTACAGAAGTGATGGGGTTAGAAAAAATAGGGCAAGACGGTGATTACATCCGGTTTCATGCGAAAAGTGACATTGGGAACGTAATTGATGTTAAACGATCGCCTGAAGCAAGAGGTGTGAGCGGAGTAGGTACAGTTCATCACATCGCCTGGCGAGCTTCTTCCTACGAAGAACATGAACTATGGCAGCAACATGTGAAACAAAAACAGTTTCAAGTAACCGAAATCATTGACCGACAATATTTTAACGCTATTTATTTCCGTGAAGAAGGCGGCATACTCTTTGAAATAGCAACTGATCCACCAGGGTTTACACGTGATGAACCAGAAGAAGGGTTAGGAAAGAAATTATTACTTCCACCATGGCTTGAGCCTCACCGTGAACAGATAGAGAATCACCTACTACCGGCTGAAGCCAGAATTTTAAAGGAGGATAAACGATGATCCATCTATTTAATAAAGGAACAGATTTAAACAAGCCAGTACTTTTGTTATTACATGGTACAGGAGGAAATGAGAAGGACTTACTATCGTTAGCAGAAATGATCTCACCAGAATCCTCTGTACTGAGCGTAAGAGGAAATGTGTCTGAGAACGGTATGCCGAGATTTTTCCGCCGTCTATCAGAGGGTGTATTTGATGAAGAAGACCTAATCTTTCGTACAAAAGAGCTTTATGAGTTTATTGAAGAAGCAGCAGAAAAGTATGATTTTAATCGTGATCAAGTTGTGGCTGTTGGCTATTCAAACGGTGCTAACATTGCAGGAAGTTTAATTTTTCACTATGAAAAATCATTAAAAGGTGCTATCCTTCATCATCCGATGGTACCTAGACGCGGAATTGAGCTTCCGAACCTTGATGGACTTCCTGTTTTTATCGGGGCAGGAAAAAACGATCCAATCTGTCCGCCTCAAGAAACGGAAGAGTTGCACAAATTGTTGAACAACGCCGGCGCAAAAGTACATTTGAAATGGGATAACATGGGTCATCAGCTATCAAGAGCTGAGGTAGAAGAAGCGGCTGAATGGTTCAGCAAACATCTCTTATAAGTCATTTTTGTTAAAATTAAGTCAAAATATAAGACAAATAGATCATGATCGTTTATTTAGTGCTAAATGTCACAACTGAGTCATTCATAAGAACATATGGAATTCGACAAGTTCATGCTCATTGTACAAAAACTGATTAAAGTGGGTGAAGATTCATGAAGTCCATCGATCCTCAAAATTTATCAATAAAAGAGAATTATAAGTTTCTAACCGGAAGTATTATTCCAAGACCGATTGCGTTCGTTACAACTCTTTCATCAGAAGGAGTGCTAAACGCTGCACCGTTCAGCTATTTTAATGCGTTAACTTCCGATCCTCCTTTAATCGCAATCTCTATTGGGAGGAAGGATGGTAAACGGAAGGATACGTCCCGAAATGCAGATGAGCTAGGTGAATTCGTGGTTCACATTCCAGACGAAACATATATAGAAGCTGTAAATATAACAGCTGCTAACTTAGAGCCAGATCAAAGCGAAGTTGAACTTGCGAATTTAACAAGGGTAAAATCGGTAAAAGTAGGTGTTCCTGGTATCGCTGAATCGAAAATACGTATGGAATGTGTTGTTGAACAGATCATTCCTCTAGGAGGCACACCCGACAAGCCATCTACTGATCTGTTAATCGGAAGAGTCGTTCATTATCATATTTCAGATGAACTTTATCACGATGGCAGAATTGATGCAGACAAGCTAAGGCCGGTTGGTAGATTAGCAGGAACGAATTACGTAAAGCTTGGAGAGATTTTTTCGTTAGAACGACCACAATAGTATTTAACCTTCCTCATAAAGAGGGAGGTTTTTTGTTTGTTTTCGAATGCTTTTACGAGATGAATATTGCCATAAAACGACATTTTATAAAAATCAAAGTTAAGATATTGTTACAAACTATTAAAATTTAAGTAATAGATTATAACTTTAATAGGTAAATATGCCGTTTTTTCCGACATAAGACCTGCATCCAAGAAAGGAAGAATGCCTCACTCATGAACTCGTAAATCTATCTAACTCAATGCAACTGTAAAAGCATAAAGAAAATATTGGAATTAATATAGTTTCTTTTTAACACAGATAAAGTGACTGAGTCCTCATTTTTCACTTACTTTATTTTATATTACAAAAATAAGTAGTTATGTACCGTGCCATAAGTTTTGCATACCAGAAAAAATAAGCAAAAAGAAAAAAATGACTAATCAAAAGTCACGGATTAGTAGAATAGCAGTCATACAAAGGATTTATTTTCCATTTACTAGTACTTTCTACGACAAAATATTACATAATCTTACATGACTGTTCCGTTAACCTTTATATAACAACAAAGAATTACTATATTTTCATAAAAATAACAGGAGGTGTGACAGAATTCTTGCTTAGGTTAGATCAACCAAAAAACAATAGACCAGGGAGGGAAAAGTTACATGAGTAAAAAACGAAGAAAAGTACGCTGGCTTTCCGTATTTTTAGCTTTTTTAATGATTGTTCCAATGATGTTCCCATCTCAAGCGAATGCTGCTACTACAAAAGGTAAGGCTTCTACTTCAGCGAAAGAGGCAGCATTAGACGGTAAGACGAGTAAGGTTGCAAAGAAACTGAACGAGCAATTCAGCAAGAAGGATAAAGTTACATTCCTCATTAAATTCAAGGAACAAGTAGATACGGCTGCAGTGGCGAAAAAAGCTGCTAAAGAAGCTAAATCTCAAAAACTCTCTTCTAAACAAACTAAACTTATGAAACGTTCAACGATCGTTTCAACACTTCGTGCAAACGCGCTAGAAACTCAACAGCACACGAAAAAATACTTAGAAAAACAAGAAAAAGCAGGTAAAGCTGAAAAAATCCAATCTTTTTATGTTGTTAACGGTATGGCCGTAACGGCGACAAAAGAAGTAATGGAAGAAATCGCAGCTTTCCCAGAAGTTGAAAAAGTGCTTCCAAACGAAACAAGACAGCTTATTCAACCTGTAAGTTCTGTAAAGCTTCCAGAAAAGCAACTTCCAAAATCATCACTACAGGTTCAACCGAAAAACGATACTTCTTCTATTGAATGGAATATCGAACGTGTAGGTGCTCCTGAAGTTTGGGGGATGGGTATCGATGGGGCT
This sequence comes from Fictibacillus sp. 5RED26, assembly GCF_015903895.1. Taxonomy (NCBI): domain Bacteria; kingdom Bacillati; phylum Bacillota; class Bacilli; order Caryophanales; family Fictibacillaceae; genus Fictibacillus; species Fictibacillus sp. 5RED26. The sequence goes on from NZ_JACZDU010000001.1 coordinate 280,461, forward strand.
GGTACAGTTGTTGCCAATATCGACACAGGTGTTCAATGGAATCACCCTGCACTAAAAGAAAAATATCGTGGATTTGATCCTCAGAACCCTGATGCAGCTGATCATCAATTTAGCTGGTTTGATCCTGTCGGTGGACAAACGGCTCCATATGATGATGATGGGCATGGTACACATACGATGGGAACTATGGTAGGTGCTGAACCGAACGGAGGCAATCAGATCGGTGTTGCACCGGGAGCAAAATGGATCGCTGTAAAAGCGTTCTCCGCTTCAGGTGGAACGGATGTTGATCTTCTTGAAGCCGGTGAGTGGATCTTAGCACCAAAAGATGCAGAAGGTAATCCACATCCTGAAAAAGCGCCTGATGTTGTAAACAACTCATGGGGTGGCGGAGCAGGACTGGATGAATGGTATAGAGAGATGGTACAAGCTTGGCGTTCAGCTGAGATTTTCCCAGAATTCTCTGCAGGTAACACAACGATCTTTAATCCAGGTGGTCCTGGATCAGTTGCAACTCCTGCAAACTATCCAGAATCCTTTGCAACGGGTGCAACAGATATCAATAACACTTTAGCGAGCTTCTCACTGCAAGGACCTTCTCCATATGACGAAACAAAACCTGAGATCTCAGCACCAGGAGTTAATATCCGTTCAGCGGTTCCTGGAAGTGCATATGAAGGTGGTTGGAATGGTACATCAATGGCCGGACCGCACGTTTCAGCAGTAGTTGCTTTATTGAAGCAAGCTGATTCGAGTCTGACTGTTGAAGAACTTGAAGAGATTTTATTAAATTCAGCAACTCCTCTTACAGATGCAACTTTCCCTGAGTCTCCTAACAATGGATATGGGCATGGACTTGTGAATGCATTTACAGCCGTATCCTCAGTAGTGACTGGATTAGGAAGAATCGAGGGAACTGTAACGAAAGAAGGAGAAGATAGTGAAGCTCCTTCCATCACACATGAAGGGCCAACTGAATCTTACAAAGAGATGCCATTAAATCTTGAAGCTGAAGTGTCAGATAACATTAGCGTTACTTCAGTTACATTGAGCTATCAGAACGAAGACGGAAGCTGGACAGATGTGGCTGCTGAACGTACAGGTGGAGATTATCAATCAGGTACGTACAGCGCTTCTATTCCAGGATCAGCATTAATGGGTGATTCCATTGTCTATAAATGGACAGCCATTGATTTTGGAGGAAGTTCCGTTTCAACTGATAACTATACAATAGCACTGTTACCTGGAATCTCTTCAGGATACAGTGAGGATTTTGAAGGAAATCCTACAGGCTGGACATCTTTTGGAGCAAATAACAGCTGGGAACATGGTGTACCAACAAGCGGACCTGGTGCAGCATTCTCTGGTGAAAAGGTATATGCTTCAAGTCTTGCTGGAAACTATGCGAACAGTGCTAACATGACACTTGTTATGCCTCCTGTTGATCTTCCTGAAGGCAACACTTATCTTCAGTTCAAACAGTGGCACGATTTAGAGCGAAACTATGATTATGGACATGTATTCGTTTCAACAGATATGGAAAACTGGACACAAAAGCTTCGTGTAAACTCTACTTCCGGTGGTTGGATTGACGGTGAAGTAGATTTAAGTGAATATGCAGGACAACGCATTTACGTTGCGTTCAATGTAACTGCTGATGGTTCAGTCGTTAAAGCAGGCTGGTACCTAGATGATGTGAAGTTGCATGACCAACCGATCACACCAACGAAGAAAGCAAAACTTGGCGGATCACCAGCGGTTGAAAAAGCACCTATGTCACAAGCAAAACCAAAAGTAGATCCTTCTAAAATCAAGCCGATGAAACCATCTTCTGAAAAAGAACCTTCAAAAGATGGTAATGGTGCTCCACTAGCTCTACCAATGAGAGCAGAAGTTAGTGTTCTTGAAACAGGACGTTCTGTTTATACGAATCCTCAAGATGGTTCGTACAGCTTAACACATGCGGCAGGAACGTACACGGTACAAGCTGAGGCGTATGGTTTCCGTTCGCAAACTCAATCAGTAACTCTTGAGGCTGACGGAACGGCACGTGCGAACTTTACACTAGAAGAAATTCCAAGAGGAACAGTCTCTGGTACGGTTACGAATGAAGTGACTGGAGAACCGATCTCAGGAGCTACTGTGATGCTCATGGAAGATGCTGCGATTGCACCTGTTCAAACGAATGAAGATGGTACGTATGAAATCTCTGCATACGAAGGCGAATACACGCTAAAAGTACTTGCACCTTCTTATTATGGAGAAGAAGTTTCTGTTACCATTTCTGGTGGCGATACAACAGATCAAGACATCGCGTTAAAACCTTTCATCGGTTACCCAGGTGAGATTGGGTATGACGATGGTACAGCTGAGAATGCTCGTGCATGGAATGCTGCAGGTAACGCTTGGGCAGTTAAGATGTCACTAGCAGATGGTAATGAAAAAGCAGCTGTAACTGGAGGACTATTCCGATTCTGGGATACTGAATGGCCAGTACCAGGTGGAACAGCATTCCAAGTAGCTGTATACGATGCTAGTGGACCAGATGGGACACCAGGTAAAAAGCTCGCTGGACCTTTTGATGCTACAGCATTACGTAATGGCGAGTGGACGCATGTTGACTTAAGTCAACACGGCATCATGGTAGAAGGGGACTTCTATATGGTGTACATCCAAAACTTTGCAAACCCTAACACACCAGGTCTTGCAACGGATGAAGATGGAGAGTGGTCAGGACGAAGCTTCCAAAGCTTGAGTGGGGCATGGTCTCAATCTCCAGAAGAAGAAGGTAACTATATGATCAGAGCGACTGTAAACTATGAAGTAACGGCACCATCCATTACTTCTCCAGTCGATGGATCGTTTACAAACGAAGAGAAAGTAACTGTAACAGGTAACGCTGCTCCAACCACTACAGTGGAAATCTACAGAGACGGAGAAGAAGTAGCTACTGCTGAAACGACAGACGAAGGTACGTTCTCTGCTGAAGTTATGTTAGAAGAGGGCGCTAATATGTTGACTGCCAAAGCAGTAACAGATAGTGGTTCAACAGATGAATCTGCTCCGGTAACTGTGACGCTGGATCAAACAAAGCCAAAAGTGAGTATCACATCACCGGCTGATGGTATGAAGACAAACCGTGAATCTGTAACCGTAAAAGGTACAGTTGATGAAACCAACCTTGATTGGGTTAAAGTTAACGGACAAAAAGCGCAAGTTGACGAAGATGGCAACTACAGTCACCGCATGCTTCTAAATGAAGGAGAAAATGTAATCAAAGTGGTTGCGCTTGATAAAGCTGGAAATCGCCACTCGAAGACTGTAACCGTTTATGCGAAGTTCGAAGCTCCAGTGGTTGAGAACTTGAAACCTGACACAGACAAAGAGCTGAAGAGCGGGGAGTCTGTGAAGATTGAATTTGACAGTGCGCCAGGATTGGATGCAGTATTCGTTATCCATATGCCGCTGACAAATGCTGGTGGATTAGCAAATGCTACAGAGCTTCCGATGCGTGAAACGTCTGAAGGTCATTACGAAGGTTACTATACGGCAACTACAAATGTTAAGGCACCAGGTGCTGTTGTTGAAGTGATCGCTTCAGATGATTATGGCAACAAAACAAGTGAACGAGCATCAGGTAAGCTTTACATCAACGCAAAAAAATAAAAAAATAAAACTTTATTTTTCCGGCCTTCTCCCTTGTGAGAGGCCGGTTTTTACGTGGTTTTAGTACCAAGTCATATAATAAGTTCACAATTCGACAAATATAGGTGGGTGCTAAATTCAAAATATGTGATAAGATAGGGAAGATGTGAAGTTAAAGGAGACTGATTTAATGAGCGAACATTCGAAGTACGACATTCGTGAATGGAAGAAAAAATTAGCACCATTTGAGCGCCCGCGTATCTCAGCAAGTGTATGGCAGTTAGTTAATTCAGTAGGACCATTCTTGATTTTATGGGTTTTGGCTTATTTGAGTTTAAATATATCATTTTGGTTAACACTGCTTTGTGCAGTACCGGCAGCCGGCTTTTTAGTTCGAACATTTATCATTTTTCATGATTGCACACACTATTCTTTTTTCAAAAGCAGAAAAGCCAATCAGATCGTGGGTATTTTTACAGGTTTGTTTACGTTTTGTTCGTATGAACAGTGGAAGAATAGCCATGCAACACACCATGCCACGAACGGAAACCTTGAGAAACGTGGAGTTGGTGATGTATGGACAATGACGCTTCAAGAGTACGCAGAAGCTTCTTGGTTTAAACGGTTACAATACAGAACATACCGAAATCCGATCGTGCTCTTTTTGATTGGACCACTATATATTTTCTTGATCGATTATCGATTTAATGCAAAGAATGCTTCAAAGAAAGAAAAAGTGCATGTTTGGTTAACGAATATCGCACTAGTAACGATCGTATTAGCTGTTGGATTTACGATCGGATGGAAAGCTTTCTTATTGGTTGAACTGCCGATCTTCTACATTGCTACTTTTTCAGGCGTATGGTTGTTTTATGTTCAGCATCAGTTTGAAGATGGTTATTTTGAACATAATGAAAAATGGAACTATGTTGAAGCAGCTCTTAAAGGAAGTTCGTTCTATAAGCTGCCAAAAGTATTACAATGGTTTACAGGGAACATCGGATTTCACCATGTGCACCATTTGAATTCTCGTGTGCCGAACTACCACTTGGAAAAAGCACACAAAAGTGATCCGAGACTACAAGATGTACCAACCCTCACGCTTCTTACTAGCTTAAAATCATTAACGTTTAAGCTATGGTGTGAACAGTCTAAGAAGTTTATCGGAAATCGTGATATTCGTAATTTCATTCGAAAAAATAGAGCAGCATAAAAACACTCAAGAGTCACTCCTCGCTACGTTAAAAAACGTGCGGAGAGTGACTTTTTTTACTTGAGGCTAGGCTGTAATCATCGCTTTCCTAGGGTAGTTGATTACCATTCTAGGCACATACTCTTAACATTTCAAACAAATCCAGGTAATCTTTAATAACAAATCAGACGAACATCTATAGGCACCTTTTACACACTTACTTTCATACTATACATACATGATGACTCCATTAGAAAGAAGGAGATATGAGATGAAGTTGAATGTTCAATATATTCATCTAACTAAAATTAAGCCGAATCATGCGATTAACTTAACAGATCATGTAAAGATGCTTAAAAATAGAATGTGGGATTCTATGCATATGCTTGTAGTCAAGAAAGATAAGAAGAATCGATTCAGTATTATTTGCGGAAATGACCGTTTTGAATATTTAACGAAGCACACAAAAAATAAATACGCGCTATGTATCATTGATGAACAACCTAGAAAAACAGAAATAAAGAATTTCTTACAGAGCTTAAGAGGTATGGGTAGGAAGGAACAAGATAAGAAATTATGCAAGAGGGTGAGTCCAGCCGCGCTTTCGATCATAAAGTGTTTCCTAAAAGAGAATCCGGGTTTTCATGAACTGTCATTTAGTCAACGATTAAAAGTACTCTTGCTTGCTTTTCGTTACAAAAGAACAGTGATAGGATCTATGAAGACAAAAGTAGAACATTTATTGGAGTAACATAAAAAAACAAGCACCTCATTTTAGTCTGAGGTGCTTGTATTAGTTCATATCCCATAAATCACTGAGTTTAGTTGTAGGTTCAACCTTTTTTACCGCATATAATATCTTTCGTATACATATCATTCTTGGATTTTTATTTGGATTGTAGGCGAGCTCTTCTATCATTTGTCTTTCGATACCAGACGTTCGGGTCAACCAATCAGTATCTTTATTATGCTGTTCGAGCCACATACCTAATTTGCTGCGTTTCTGCTCCACTCTGTACATATTCAATGATACCCCCAAACAATTTATTCACACATTTTTTCTCTATAATTATGGGGTACCCGTATAGAATGGTAACTAAACCTAAATACTTGCATATGAATGAGTCTTTTTTACCAAAATCTTTTTTGAATCTACATAACGCGTCAAAAATAACGCCGTTTTCGGGTATGTAATTAGGTTGAAATACCTATTTAACATAAATGGATAATTCTTTAAAATTATTTAAATTTTCAGAAGTATGCCTTATAGTGAAATTAAGGTGGTGTTTATTTATGGAGGATGTCAGAGATCTACTGCAGAATTTGAGTAGAAAATATGAAACGTTGCAAAAGAACAGCTGTCGTTTAGTAGAAGAAAATTTAACATTAGCACATAGTCATATCCTTTATGAAATTAGCAAACACTCACAGCCTACCATGCAACAGATCGCAGATAACGTTGGTGTTGATATTACGACATTCAGCAGGCAAGTGCAGTCTTTAGTAAAAATAGGTCTTGTGGAAAAAAGAGTGAATCCTAGTGACAGAAGAATTTTTTTCCTTGTATTAACAGAAAAAGGCGTGCATACGTTATCACATTTGAATATGATTTTAAGCACACGTCTAAATCAAAATATTGAAGGACTCTCTGAATTTGAAAAAAACACGATCATGCAAGCTCTAAAAATATTAACGAAAGCACTAAATTCACATAAATAAGAAAGAGTATCTGCTAAATCAGATACTCTTGTTTAATAAAGGATTATATGATGGCGATATCTTTATCTTTTTTAATGTTTGTCTTTCCTTGCTGAAAGAAGAAAATGGACAAGCAGCTGTTGAAGATGCTGATCTTGTATGTTTTTCTTTGTGAAATGACGTTTCACAAGATGACGGATGATCACTTCACTCATTTTCTTTTCCTCCCTTCTAGGTTTTCTCCATAATTCTCTCTCAATCGATAAATATCCTCTTTATTGTCGAAACAATAGTACAGCTTTCCTAGGAATGAATCGAACAAAGTGAAAACAGGACATTTGAAGGGGATCTAAATGAATTATTCAATTGATAATACTTTATTATAAAACTATACGTCTTTCTTTTTGGCTAGAAATAATGCAACTGCATGTTTTTTAGAGATGATCCCTGAACCTTCCTCCAAAATTGCTTTCTCTATTTCTTGATAGAGGAGTTCTTTTTGTTCTGGAGGCAACAGTTGGTGACCAGAATGTGTATCTAATAGCCCTACATATTCTTTGGCGGTATAGGTTTGGTTCCACGTATAAGTATGTGTGCTTAAATCTTTAAAAGCACCTGACTGCAGCGTAAGTTCGTTTCGCTTCTCAATAAATTCTGCTAGTGTAGGAGCACTGCTGTCTTCTAAATGAGGAGCAAATAAATCATAAGCTTTACGTATTGATTGGTAGACAGGTTCAAAAGAAGGAATGTGAATAAACCAAAAGAGCGCTAGTACCCCATTAACTTTTAAAAGTGAAGCTGCTTTTCGATACCCAGTCTCTTGAGGAATAAAGTGAAAGGCTGTTCCAGAATAAACTAGGTCAAATTTGTCGTTTTCTGGATGATTCCAGTCTTCAAAACTAGAGTGAATCACGTGAAGAGTTGGAGACGATGAAAACTTTTTTCGAGTCAGCTCAACTAGGTTTTGTCCATGTTCAATACATGTGATTTTTGAGATGCCTTGTTTTACAAAACCTTCTGTAGCTTTTCCCGTTCCACTTCCTACCTCCAAAGAATTATGATCTGCATGAAGGTTTGCATACCGTATAATATCTGCGAAAAGCTTTGTTGGATAAGTCGGCCGGTATTTCTCATATGAATCGGCAACAAAGTTAAACGATTGTTTAAGCGAAGTCATCAAACATCAGCTCCCCATATTTTAAGGAAAATGATACCAAAAGAAACGTTGGCTGAATAGAGGGGATAAATAAAAAAAGGTGCGCATTAGCCAACACCTAAACAGTTTTTAAATTTTAAAGGCAGTAGTTGTGAAAAGTAGTTCTATTGGATCATCATCCATTAAAAGGGCTTGAAGCAATTTTGATTTTTCAATCCTTACTGAGGATGACGCATAAATATAATCATACATATCTAAGCTTTGAATAAGTTTTTTTACTTTCTTTTGATAGGCTTTTTGTAGTTTCTTTTCTGAAGTGTCAGGACATCTCTTTCTCATCGAGCTTTTTAAAAATTCAGGATGAAGAGATAGGTAAAGCGGTGGCTTGTACCGTTTTAAATATTTCCGCATAGAGGGTATGAGTAGATATTCACCGCCTTCAATATCCATTTTGATGAGTGACAGATTGGTAATCTGATAATCCTTCAGCAAGTCTTTCAGGGTACTTACTGAAACGGATTGAAAATCATCTGACAATGATCGAACGAGACTTGAACTAGAATCACCAAATCGTGTTCTTTTATATAAGTTCATCGTTCCTGACTTATAGGATAGGGCTTTGTTGATAGGCGTGATTTTTTGTTTGAGTTCTAGGTTTAACGTAATATTTGTTTTCAATGCTTCATAGGCTACTGAATCTGGTTCAACACCAAATGAATGTTTTGCTTTACTTGATGCATACAGTATAGTTGGTCCGATCCAAGAGCCGATATCTAAATAATTTTGATCAGGATGTAAGTAATGATCCAAGACTTTAAATGTAAAGTCCTCCCAATGATTGGGGAACACAGTGTGCCAAAAGTATGCAAACTGTTTATCGTCAGACACATTAAAGGATACATCATTTTTTGTAACGTTCTTCAAATCATCCACCAACTTCCATTTAAAAAAGCTGTCACAAGCTGTAAGAGCTTGGCCAACTATACAACATTATATGTTTATACGACACTTAAGGAACTTGATTTACTCTTAATCTCTTTAAATACAAAAAAAATGTTTGTATAACCACTGTTTAAACAATTACCTTGTTCTAAAATTTTTGTCCATTGACATAACATGAGGTAATACATGAAACAGGGGGGATGAAATGAGAAGTTATTTGAGGTGGTCAAAAATACCTTATCCGGGCGAGAGTAATCCCCCGACTCCTGTAACCCCAGAAGCAGGTAATTGGCCGATGTTTTTCATCGCTCGAGAAGGTGATGCGTTTTTGGACCCTTTTCGAAACCAGATCACATGGAAAATCAAAGATCCTAATTCAATTAATTGGGCCAATGAACTTCAAATTGTGCAACAGATGATGCAGCAGATAACACCAGATCAGATACGCATTGCACAAATGTGGGCTGCTGGAGAAGTGAATAAACAGATTATTCCAATCGTATTTCAAATGATGGAAACATATGGGTTGGCTTCAACAAAAGCGGCCAGATTTTTAGCGTTTTATCAAGCGGCAATCAATGATGCTTTCGTAATTACGTGGCATTTTAAATATCTTTGGGATGTAGCACGTCCGTGTCAATATGACCCAAACTTAAGAACGGTGTTAATGACTCCAAGGTTTCCGGGTTATCCCTCTGCACATGCTGTAATGGCTGGAGTTTCAGAACCTATACTAAGCTATTATTTTCCACAAGAAAAAAATCGCATCCACCTGCTCATGGAAGAGTGTGCGATGTCTAGATTATATGCAGGCGTTCATTTTAAAGTAGATAATGATGAAGGATTATCACTTGGAAGACAGCTCGGAGATATCGTAGTGAATTTAATACGATCGCAAAATATATAATGAAAGAATAAAAACCGGACGTAGATGTCCGGTTTTTCTCAGTATCCTCGATATACATATTCTTCTTTTGGTTTCTCGATTTCCTTCCAGTCCTTTACTTTTACATAAGGGATATCGGCTTTAAATGGTTGATAATATTGGGTTTCTATACTTCCCTCAATCTCAATCCATTTGTCATTAGGAAATGTTGTACCTTTTGGAAATTCCACCATCATGCCAAAAACGCCAGAATCGGCAATACAGTGAATGATTCCAAAACGTAGAAGAAAAAGTTCGTTTGATTTAGCAGCTTCGTCTTCTGCATTGTAAGTAAACCCTTTGAACTGAACATCCTTCCCGAGAAAAATACCAGGTTTATAATAGATACTCTCCATGCCTTTTAGATAGTTCTTATCGTTCAGCACAACCTGATTTCCTTTAGTAAAGGGCTTCAGTTCTTTATCCATGATTGAATTATAGCTTTCTTTTCCATAATAAACACTCGTATCAGGCTTTAGAAACTGATGCTCACCAAAATCCCCTTCGTTCTCAAGGCCTTTAAAGTGGAACCCTTTCGTTTTTACGGTTTCAGAGTCAAGAGAAGCGATAGGAAAGAATAACCCGGAAATGATCGGGAAAATGAGTATGCTGTTCACAGTTACATTCTTTAGACGGGAAGGTTTCTTATGATGATCATGACCACAATCAGGGGTGCATGAATCATCGTGTGCATGTTCACCATCATCACTTTTCCCATAAATGTAGAACTGAACGAGCGTAAGAAAGCCAAGAATAAATATGGCTGAGAATGAAATATACGAATACTTCATGTTAATGTACTTGCTTATATCACCTGTTGCATGCAGATGCATGAACAAAAAGGTGAATCCGATCAAAATCAAGATTCGAATCATGGATGTGCACCTCCCTTATAGAAATAGTGATCCGATTAGAACAAGGATCGTAATATATACAACAAGACTTATCACTAGTTTTTTCTTAAATGCAGCTAGCATCATCAGGACGTTCTTCACATCAAGCATCGGACCATAAACAAGAAACGCAACGATGGAACCGATGGTAAACGTGCTTTGAAATGAAGACGCGATGAAAGCATCAGCCTCTGAACATAGAGAGAGTATAAACGCTAGTCCCATCATCACAAGAGAAGATGATATTTCACCTTGCCCGATTTCAAGAAGTGTTGATGTTTTCACGTACGTTTGCATACTCGCTGCAATCAATGCACCAATCACTAAATACTTTCCGACAGAGAAGAATTCTTCTACAGCATGGACGAACGTACCTTTCAGTTTGTTATAAAAAGAAACTTTTGTTGCTGTAACCGTTGCTGCCATTTCGTCGTTAAACGGTGGACGGGAAACAGCACCTATTTCATTCTTTAGTACTTTTACATTTTTAAATTGAACGGCAAGAATAAAACCTAATAAGACAGCAACAATCATGGCCAGTCCACCTCTGTAGATCATGACATCCCATCTGTTGCCGAATGCAACATACGTCGAGAATAATACGATGGGGTTGATGATCGGACCGGTAAGCATAAAAGGTATAGCCGCAAAAACAGGAACACCTTTTTCGATCAGCTTTCTTGTGATTGGAACGATTCCACACTCACATGCGGGAAAAATCGCACCTAGAACAGCTCCGAACAAAACAGCACCTATCTTATTTTTGGGCATGATGCGTGCCACCATCTCCTCAGTGACAAACATCTGTATGACACCTGCAATGAGCACACCAATAAGAACGAATGGAAGTGCTTCGATGAGGATGCTTATAAACACGGTATTCATCTGTAAAAACGATTTGTCGAGCATCCGATAATTCCTCCAAATCAATAAACTACCTATCATCATAAAATATAAACTTTATGAAGTAAAATTTTATTAAGCAATATCCACACTATAACGCATAATCCACAGGAAAATAAATGGTAAATGAAGAATTAGAAGATAATGGGAAATGGGGTCTGACCCCAAACAATTTATTTCCCATAATGAGATTGAGCAAAAGGAGTAAATAAATGAACCATTTTGACCTGCGCCCGAAGCGGCGTTCGGCTTTTCGAATCTCGCTAGGAAAAAAATATTATATGTTTAAAAGGTATATAGAATGGATTACCGATGAAAAGACTTATGCCAAAACAAGAAAGAGCGAACAGCTACCATTTGTTCATTTTTCGCATCAGACTATTCTTCTTCGCAAATTAAAAGATGTAGACATGTGGTATCAGCATAACAAAGTTAAAAACCTGAGGATTGCTATCAAACATTTAAACGGAACCGTGATCCAGCCTGGGGAGACTTTTTCTTATTGGAAAAGCATAGGAACGACAACACGCTCGAAAGGGTACGTAGATGGTATGGTTTTGTTTTACGGAAAGTTTAAGAAGGGAACCGGGGGAGGACTTTGTCAGCTGTCGAACTTAATCTATTGGATGACGTTGCATACTCCGCTCTCTGTAACAGAGCGACATCGTCACAGCTATGATGTGTTTCCAGATTCGAAGCGCACCCAGCCGTTTGGAAGCGGAGCGACTTGTGCTTATAACTACCTAGACCTTCAAATTAAGAACACGACGAATCAGCCTTATCAGCTTCTTCTATACTTAACCGATACTCATCTCGTAGGAGAATGGCGGACAGACCAAGAACCTTTGCTATCGTATCAAGTGTATGAAAAAGAACATTGGATCACGCCGGCTTACTGGGGTGGATATTTAAGGCATAACTCTATTCATCGCAAAGTATTTAACCGTCAAAGAAAAGAGATCGATGATGAATATGTAACAGAGAATCATGCCATCATGATGTATGAACCATTACTAGAAACTAGTCAAAAAGAAGCGTAGTAAAAACCCTTGGCCGTTTTTGTGGCTAAGGGTTTTTAAGCTTAATTGATCTATTTCTTCTAATGTTGAACAGGGTTAAGGTCAAATATAGTTTCTGTTTCGTTAGCATATGGGTTCCAGCCACCATCAATATGTAGTTCTTTATTATTTTTTTCAAATCTCAACATAAACCCTCCCCAGCCTTCTATAGAAGCTTGTTTAAAAACGAGCTTCCAGCCATGACTAGGTAGAGAGTCTCTATAAAATTCATAGATATCATACCAATGGTTACCCTTCATCAAGTAATGATGTTCTTGAAATTCTAATCCTTCATAAAGAGGAAGGTCGTTGCGCTGCTCGGGAACTATTGAAACCGATGAGTAACGATCTTTCTTCACCACATATTGATAAATCGTGACACTTAAAAATACCAACAAAACGAAAACAAAAGATATCACGATCCTCTTTTTCAACACGATCGCTCCTTTCATACATAACTATAATTTTAACAAAATAAGGAAAAATACAGCTTGTTTATTAACCATTTAGTCGACCGTTTTTTTATTGTCAAAATAAAAAGCATAGCTTATTGTATATAAATGCCGCATTCCTATTTAAATGTTTCAAATCACTGATAAAAGTTAAAGAAATTAGGGAAATGATAATAAGAGAAAGAAGGTGTAATCATGGTCCGAACAATCGCTATCATCGATCATAAAGTAATCATTAATCCGCCGTTTAGACAAATCAATGAAATGAAGCCTGATTGGTTCTGGGTGGATTTTGACTGTCCGACATCAGGTGAAACCAATTTATTGCGCACTTTTTTTGACTTCCATCCTCTTGCTGTTGAGGACTGTGTGAATGCCTTGCAACGACCAAAGGTTGAATTTTATGAAGATCACCTGTTTTATGTGGTGCACGCTCTTGACAAAAAGACACTCGAAGCAACTGAGGTTGATATTTTCACAACGAAAAACTGTGTTGTCACTTTTCATAAAACAAACGTACCAGAGATTGATTTTGTGTGGGATTATTTAAGTAGACTAGAGAGTGTTCCGCCTGAACTAGGAAAAAATGAACTCGTTCACAAGCTTATGGATAAACTGGTAGATATGTATTTTCCTATCATGCATGAATTAGAAGAACGAGTAATTTCTATTGAAAGCAATGAAGATGACGAAGCACCTAAAATCATTAACCAGATCTTTGATATAAGAGGAGATCTCTTAACATTAAGAAAAACAGTTGTACCTATGCGTGAGTTGCTGTATCGTATGCTCGAGTCAAAACGAGTAGGTTTAGATGCGGATGAAAGATCCTATTTTCATGATATATACGATCATCTATTGCGTTTGACAGATATGATGACATCAGCCAGAGAGATGACATCAGATATACGTGATAATTACATCTCTCTTAACTCTTACCGTATGAATAATATTATGAAAACATTAACTGTAATCACAACTATTTTCATGCCGTTAACATTCATTGCAGGTCTGTATGGAATGAACTTTGTAAACATGCCAGAGCTGCAAACAAAGAATGGCTACTTCTATGTACTAGGTTTCATGGTCTTATTAGGGGCAATTATGTCCATTTGGTTTAAGAAAAAAGGTTGGTTCGAGCAGGATTGAGTTTCGTTTAAAAAATGCTTAACAGGGGAACCTACTTGTAAAGAACCGTTTGGAGGGAAACCAAATGAAAAAAGATATTATCGGTACATATTTAAAAGAAGAAGAAGCGGTTGGCGCAATCAAAGCTCTCGTCGAAAAAGGATATCATCCATCTGATATTTCAATCGTTGCGAAAGATGATGAGATGGTTGATCATGTTGCCGATGAAACACATGTAAACGAAAGAAAAATTACTGAAGATGATGCAGATAGTGCAACATATGGTACGATTGCTGGTTTTCTAACCGGTATTGGCGGAGGGATTGCAGTCCCTGGCCTCGGAGTACCAGGTATCGGACCACTTCTTGCAGCTGGACCTTTTGCTTCCATGTTTGATCATGATGAAGCGGATATGAAGGAAATTCTTCAAAACATGGACGTTGCGGAAAGTGATGCGGAAAGTTATATGCAAGATTTACAAGATGGTAAGATCTTAGTTATGGTTGAACGAAAATAAAACCACGATTTAAAGGGCACCTTCAGAAGGTGTCTTTTTTATTGTTTTGAAACTTTTTCCAGTACATAATCGTATTTATATATATAAGATATGTGGGGTGATAAAACATGGAGCTCTTCTTAAATGTGTTTTTTGGAATCTTAATCGTGATAGGAATCATTGCAGCCGTTTATTACCTTTTGAAAAATGTGATAGACAAAAAAAGAGCTGTTCCGGTCTATGGACTTTCTTATAGTGGAGAGTATACACAGAAAAACTTTTGGACGCATGAGATTATGATTGTGGTCATCATCACACAAGGATTCGGTCTGTTGAAACTTTCGATGCCTGTTAATGTTTTAATGATTTGTTTACTGGTGTTCCTAACACTGCTTTATTTTACTCAAATATGGCGCGGTGCAATCGGCAAGAAAGGCGTTGTATCGGCAACAAAATTTTATGATTGGAATCAGATTGATTCAGTGGATTGGATCACGGGACTTCAAGCTGAAAACCCAGGGTATCCAAGCTGGGGTTTAGTTCGCTTTCATACGGGTGAAAGATATGTAGAATTTGTAATCAAGAAAAAAGCTGAGGATGAAGTGCGTTCGTTTGTTGAAGAGCGTATGAATCTTGCAAAAGCTAATTAGTTATGCAAATTTGTTTTAAAGAATAAAGGTATTCTATCTTTTCCTAAGAATATGTTAAATGTAAAAGGGAAAAGGTGGTTTTACCATGAAGCCATATGTGAAAGCAGGTTTAATTACCGCCGGGTTAATCGTTCTGATCAGTACCTATCTGCTAGGAATGTATGTTGAGAAGTTAAATGTTCAAAAAGAGTCACTTAATATGGATCCTATCCATATTGTAAGTGTATTATTAGGAGCTTCACTCATTTTAATCGGATTAAGAATAAAAACTAAAAAAGAAATTGAACCAGAGAACAGTGCAAAATAGGCACTGTTTTTTTACGTATTTTGTAGAGAGTTCCAATCTTTTGTATAATACATTTAGAATATCTAATACATGTGCCAGAGGAGACAATCATGAAATACGAAGATTTTAAAGAAATCGTGCACGGCAGAAGAAGTGTCCGAAAGTTTACGGATGAAGCAGTTGCTGAAGTAGACATTCATGAAATCATGGATTGTGCCCGCTATGCGCCGAGCGACACGAACTCACAAACGTGGGAATTTATCGTGATCCGAAACAAAGATAAAGTAAAGAAAATTGAAGAGATGACGTGGGATGCTATTCATAAATTGGCTGCAAGAGCTGAAGAGAACGGCAAAACGAAGGAAGCGAAATTGCTGACGCGCTCTTTCGGCCCTTATGCAACGGCGTTCTCTGGAGCACCTGTGCTGATTATCTGTTTAGCCACTCCTTACGAATCTAAGTTTCGTGAAAAAATATTTGATCCGATCGAACTTGCCGAAGAATCAGTCTGGGAAGAAGAAGGAATCAAGAGCAGCTGCTTGGCGATTCAAAACTTGATGCTCGCAGCCCATGCGCGCGGACTAGGGACTTGCCCGATGACTGGTCCCGTATTGCTTGCGCAAGATGCGATTCGAGACTTTTTAGAAATTCCGTCTAAGAAACAGATCAACATGGTTATTTCACTTGGACATCCACAAGATCAACCGAAAAAACTCGCAAGAAAAGCTGTAGAAGAAATCGTCACATATGTAGATTGATGACAATTGGTTCTGTAAAATTCTTAAAAAGCTCGTCCAGCGGCTGACAAGCACACTGGACGAGCGCCATATGAAAAGTGCAAGAATCACCGCTTTGAAATGCCCCCTTGAACCCCTCTCATACCCCTCTATAAGACTTCAGACCTACAATTAATCTTAAGAAAAAAGGATTTTTTTCGACATATACCGAATATATGTTTCATGTAACGTATTTTCAATTATAGAAAGAGGAACTTCTTATGAAAGAGACATTTGACTTGATTGATTATGCACTGCAAAAAAGTGGATTAGAGGAACTTAAAGATCCGACTCAGGTTCAGTATTTAGGTGAAGGGGCTTGGCATCTTGCTTATCTTGTTCAGCTACGCACTGGAGATGCTGTGGTTGTTCGTTTTCCGAAAACAGAGGCGTATGGAAAGAACGTTGAGTTTGATGAAGAAGCCATGCACTCAGAATATGCAGCGACTAGAGCATACTATGAGCTAGCAAACCAAGTTAAACCAGGAATCTGCCCTGCCTTTTTCAATTATCATGTAGAAAAAGGCAGAACGTTTACCGTGGAATCTTATGCGGGGAAAGCAATCAAGCTAGATCAACTAACGGTTGTAGAAGCGTTTCATATTGGAGCGGAAGTTGGTGAGTTCTTTCGCAAGATGAATACTGCACATCATGGCTTAAAAGGGTTTGGTTATCTCTCATGGAACGGTAAACATATTGCAGGCAAATTTCAATCAGATGTTTCAGAATCTATGAAAGAAGAAAACAATGAATACATAGATGATTTCAAGAAATTTATAGAAACGTATGAGGGGGCCATTTCTTCATCAGCTTTAGTAGACCTACATGCTTGCATGGAGGATAGAGAGATTACGGATCATACGGTTGTACTTACTAATCAAGATACATCTCCAGAGAATATATTGCTGCATTCAGATGGCACTGTCTGTTTGATTGATCCTGTACCAATCTTATATAGCGGAGATTCGCTTGCTGGGAATTTTCTTAATAATTATCGAACGTTGTTTCCAACATTTTTTAATGCACCGCGTTATGCACGACATGAATTTGATCGCTTTGAAGACCGTTTGAAAAGAATAGCTGACGGATTTTTAGAAGGTTATTCTAACGGAGATCTAGATGTAAAGCGTCGAGTGAAACAAGAAGAGTTTATTCAACTTACGGATCTAACTGTAACTCATTGGCAACTACTTCAGATTGATGAATTATCGTCCGAACAGAAAATTCGTTACGGAGAAAGAGAAGCCATTGCCAATCGAATAGCGGAACTTGTAAAAAAAATCGAAGAGTTTCAATGGTTTGATGAAAAAAGTGGAACAAAGTTAGCATAACCGGCATAGCATGGGCATAATCTTAATTCAAAGCTGACAGTTGAACACTCATTCATTTGTATAACTTTTATGATTTTTCAAAAAACGGTTGACTTTCTAAAACATCTTACTCTATAATCCTATTCAAGAACAAAGTAAACATCAGCACGTTAATGTGTTAAACATAATTTGAATATCTCTTATCCAGAGAGGCGGAGGGACTAGGCCCGATGAAGCCCGGCAACCAACAAACCACATTTGGTTTGGAAAGGTGCCAATTCCTACAGATCTTTTTTGATCTGAAAGATAAGAGGAGGACCAAAACCCTCTTCTTAGGAAGGGGGTTTTTCTTTTTCCCCTTATCATACTTCAAGCACAAACATCACTTAGTCACTTATTTCATTTTAAAAATTGAATATAGCAAAAGGGAAAAGCATTAATCTTTATCCCTAGTTTTCCTATAGATTTTATTTGAATAATGAGAAGGAGCGATTATAATGACAAAATCTTTTGACGGATACGATATTGAAACATTGCTATTACATGGGGGCCAAGCGCCTGACCCAACGACAGGATCACGAGCGGTACCTGTCTATCAAACTACTTCC
The DNA here is from genome assembly GCF_015903895.1 of Fictibacillus sp. 5RED26. Taxonomy (NCBI): domain Bacteria; kingdom Bacillati; phylum Bacillota; class Bacilli; order Caryophanales; family Fictibacillaceae; genus Fictibacillus; species Fictibacillus sp. 5RED26. The sequence continues at coordinate 298,579 of NZ_JACZDU010000001.1, forward strand.
TATGTTTTTTCTGATACAGACCATGCGCAAAGCCTTTTCGCGCTTGATGAGCCAGGAAACATCTACAGCCGAATCGGAAATCCAACTGTTGATGTTTTTGAGAAAAGAGTTGCACTTCTAGAAGATGGTGTTGCAGCTGTAGCTACTTCTTCTGGTATGTCAGCTATCGCGCTTGCCATCTTAAACATCGCACACGCAGGAGACGAAATTATTGCAGCTACGAATCTATACGGAGGTACTTACAACCTATTTTCTACTACTCTTCCGAAATACGGAATCAACGTAAAGTTTGTTGATGCAGAGGATCCAGAGAACTTCCGAAACGCGGTTACTCCAAACACGAAAGCATTTTTTGCTGAAACGATCGGGAACCCCAGTCTTAACGTATTAGATATTGAGGCAGTGGCAGATATTGCGCATGAAAACGATGTACCTCTAATTATCGATAATACATTTGCAACACCATATGTCACAAAGCCAATAAGCTTTGGAGCGGACATCGTAATCCACTCAGCTACAAAATGGATCGGCGGACATGGAACCGCAATTGGCGGTGTTGTAGTGGATGGAGGACGCTTTAATTGGAATTCAGATAAATACCCAGGATTCACTGAGCCAGATAACAGCTATAACGGATTAAGATACGCGAATGATTTTGGAACATTGGCTTTCGCGACTAAATTACGCGTTCAGCTTTTACGAGATTTCGGAGCTTGTTTAAGTCCACACAATGCATTTCTCCTTCTACAAGGTTTAGAAACACTGCATCTACGAGTAGAAAAACATGCGAAGAACGCACAAGAAGTAGCGGAGCATCTGGAAAAACATCCAGCAGTAGATTGGGTTTCATATCCTGGTCTTTCTTCGCACAGAAGTCATGAGCTTGCGAAAAAATATTTAAGCAACGGTTTTGGTTCGATCGTAAACTTTGGAATTAAAGGCGGGCGTGATGCAGGACGTAAGGTCATTAACAACATCTCATTATGGTCACATGTTGCAAATGTTGGTGATGCAAAATCATTGATTATCCACCCTGCTTCTACCACTCATCAACAGCTGAGCGGAGACGAATTAGTAGCAACAGGCGTAACAGAAGAACTAATTCGGTTGTCGATCGGACTTGAATCCGTAAAAGATCTTACGAATGATCTTGATCGTGCGATACAAACGGCTACAGGAATCGGAGCGGATAAAACAGAAATCACGATTAATGACGAAGGTGTCATTCGTTGGGCATTGCAATCATCACTTTATAGAGCAGTTGAGAATGGACAGGAAATTCAACGACCTAAGACGCTAGCGATCGTGGGACTCAGTTCCAATCCTGCAAGACCTAGCCATCGATTAGCTAGAAAGATGCAGCGACTTGGCTATAAGATCGTTCCTGTTAATCCAAGAGAAACCGAAGTGCTTGATGAAAAAGCGTATCCAGATTTAAAATCCATTCCGTTTCCGATAGATGTTGTTCAAGTATTTAGAAGTCCAGAAGCAGCGATCGAGCTCGCAAAAGAAGCAGCGGTCACACAACCAAAAGTGTTCTGGCTGCAAGAAGGTGTCATCTCACCAGAGGCTGCAAAAATCGCGAAAGAAGCTGGTATTGATGTGGTGCATAACAGATGCACGTATAAAGAAGCACAACGACTAAGAGGTACCATTTCAACGTATGCGTGTGAACTTTAAAAATAGAGATAGCCGATTCATTTTTAGGTTTTGCTTTAATGATTCTTTGCTTGTTGATTGTAGTGCAAGGTGTGAGACTCCTGGAACGGGAGTCAACGACTTTCAAGAGTAACTCAAAAAATAGCCATACAAAAAGAGAGAAACGTGGAGGGAAATACATGATGAAGATTTGGCAAAAAGCAGCACTGGCTTTAAGCATAGCAGGCGCTTTAGTGTTAGCGGGCTGTTCCAGCAGTGCTAAAGAAGGTGAGAAGCCGGAGAAGATTAGACTTGATTATGCCTTTTACTCTCCAACAAGTCTAGCACTCAAAAAGTTTGGCTGGGCAGAAGAGACATTCAAAAAAGATGGCATTGAAGTGGAATGGGTTCAGAGTCAGGGAAGTAATAAAGCGCTCGAATTTTTGAATTCAGATAGCGTTGATTTTGGATCGACAGCTGGTGCCGCAGCTTTAATCGCAAAAGACAAGGGTGCTCCGATCGAGTCAGTCTATATCTATTCTCAGCCAGAATGGACAGCACTTGTCGCGGCAGATGGATCAAAGATTAAAGATGTAAAGGATCTGAAAGGTAAAAAGATAGCGGCGACGTTTGGTACAGACCCGCACATCTTTCTACTCCGAGCACTTGCAGATGCCGGCCTTTCTGCAAAGGATGTACAAATCGTAAATTTACAACATGCAGATGGTGCGAATGCTCTATTAAAAGGGCAAGTGGATGCTTGGGCTGGATTAGATCCACATATGGCGAGAGCAGAAATCGAATCCGGTGCTCAATATATTTACCGCAATCCAGATTTTAATACGTATGGCACGTTAAACGTACGCTCTGAGTTTGCAAAGAACCACCCGAAACAAGTAGAACAAGTCATTGAACTTTACGAAAAAGCAAGGAAATGGACGATTGAGAATCCAGAGGAAGCAACAAAACTTTTATCTGAAGAAGCGGGGATTAAAGAAGATGTCGCAAAAAAACAACTGCAACGAAACAACTTCGAGGAACCTGTTCCAGGATCACAGCACGAAAAAGCTATATCGGCTGCAGGCGAAGTTCTCCAAACAGAAGAGATTGTCAAAAAAGATACTAACATCGAAGATCTTGTAAAGAAATTAATCAATCCGAAGTTCGCAGAAAAAGTAATCAAACAATAAGGAGAGAGAGGAGGAAGTGTCGATGATTTCTGAAACACATAAGTGGAAAGTAGCACAGAGAGCTTCCCCTCAAAAGCTCTCATCATCTAAAGGCATATTCCAATTAGGTAGAGGAATTCTTATTGGTTCTATCTTGCCTATCATTTTATTAGTTGGGTGGGAAATAGCAGCTAGAATGGGACTACTAGCTGCGCACCTGCTGCCTGCACCAACCATTATTTTAGAGAAAATAATTAGCATGTATCAAGATGGCTCCCTGTTTGGTCACATCTCTATTACACTGACCCGGGTATTCTTAGGGTTTGCGATTGGAACGGTAGCGGCGGTCGTGATCGGTGCGATTGTTGGTTATGCAAAAACAGCAGAAAGACTTTTAGATCCGTTGTTTCAAGCGATTCGTTCTATCCCTTCTCTTGCCTGGGTACCACTCTTTATTCTTTGGATGGGGATTGGCGAACCTTCTAAGATTTCTTTAATCGCAGTAGGTGTATTCTTCCCTGTCTATTTAAATATTGTGGCAGGGATCCAAGGGGTGGATCGTAAGCTCATCGAGGTAGGAAGAATTTATAAGTTAACACCTTATCAGCTAACGAAACGCATTATTCTGCCTGCTGCATTGCCGTCATTCATCACAGGTATGCGCAGCGGCTTAGGTTTAGGGTGGATGTTTGTAGTAGCCGCAGAGCTTATGGGTGCAAGTGAAGGATTAGGCTATCTGCTTGTGGTAGGTCAGAACACGTACTCACCTGATACGGTAATTGCGAGCATCTTGCTATTTGCAATCTTAGGAAAGATAACGGATGCCGTACTAAAATGGATCGAACGCCGTTCGTTAAAATGGCAAGATAGTATAACCAATCAAGGATAGAAGGAGGGGAAACAAATGCTGAATGTGAATCGTTTAAAACGTACGTTTAATCATGACACAGCTGGGTTTCAAGATATTAATCTTTCTGTACAGGAAGGGGAAATCATTGGAATTCTAGGAACGAGTGGCTGTGGAAAAAGTACATTGCTTCGCGTGCTATCAGGACTTGATAAACAATATGAAGGGACGATTTCGATAGAGAATGGATCGAACAACCAGATCGGTATGATGTTTCAAGAACCTCGCCTTCTTCCATGGTTGTCTGTAAAGAAAAACATTTCATTCGGTTTGGAAAAAGAAAAAAGGAATACGGATAAATATAAAACGTATCTGGATCTAGTAGGATTAACGGATTTTGAGAACCATTACCCGAAAGACTTATCAGGGGGGATGGCACAGCGGACAGCAATAGCAAGAGCGCTTATCACTGAGCCTGAGATTCTATTATTAGACGAACCATTCAGTGCGTTAGATGCTTTTACAAAAATGCAGCTTCAAGATCTTCTATTATCCATATGGCAAAAAAAGAAAACGACGATGATTTTAGTAACTCACGATATTGATGAAGCACTTTATTTATGTGATCGAATCTTTATCTTAAAAGGGCAGCCAGGTGAAGTATATAGCGAAGTTTCAGTGGAAAAACAAAAACCCAGAACCCGTGGAGACGCTTACCTCTCTAAACAAAAAGCACACATCTTAAATTTATTAAACGTTGAAAAGAAAGCAGCAGGTGAACAGAAATGACAAAACTAGCCACCATTCATCCAGTCGAAGGAAATCATAATATTTCAGAAGACCAAAGGGATACAGCATTTTCTTGGGAAACTTTTATTGAAGAATTCAATAGGCGAAGTGATGGTAAGACGAATATGGCGTATGAATGTGTAGACCGTCATGTTGAAGAAGGAAGAGGTGAGAAAACAGCTCTTCACTATATTGACGACTCACAGGATATTAAAATTCGTTATAACGAGTTAAAGAAAACGACTGATCAATGGGCGGCGGTTTTGAAAAATCATGGTGTAAAGAAAGGAGATTTTGTATTCGTATTCTTGCCAAAACACCATCATTGTCATATCGCAATGTTAGCTGCTATTAAGTTAGGTGCGATCGTGGGTCCGTTATTTGAAGCATTCATGTCAGATGCTGTAAGAGACCGAATCAATGATTGTGAAGGAACGTTCTTAATTACAGATGAAGAGTTGTATAAGCGAGTACCAAGAGAAGATATTCCGAGTCTTCATACGGTTTTTTTAACAGATGCTGAAGGAGAAAACGGAGAAATCTCGCTTCCAAAAGAATTGAAGAATGTAGAGAACACTGAGAGTCAGATTGAGTGGGTAGATCCTGAACATGGTTTAAACATCCACTACACATCCGGTTCTACTGGAAAACCTAAAGGAATCATCCATGCTCATCGAGCGATGGTTCAGCAATATCTTACAGGCAGATGGGTGTTAGATATTCAAGAAGATGATGTGTATTGGTGCACTGCCCATCCTGGATGGGTGACAGGAACAGTGTATGGCGTTTTTGCACCATTATTAAACGGAGCCACCATTGTTGTTCACGGTGGGCGATTTAAAGCAGAAACCTGGTATGAAACCTTACAAAAAACAGGTGTCACAGTATGGTATAGTGCACCAACTGCGTTCCGCATGTTGATGGCAAAAGGAAATCAGCTTCCAGAACACTATGACCTTTCAAAGCTTCGTCATATTTTGAGTGTAGGCGAGCCATTAAATCCAGAGGTAATCTTTTGGGGTAAGAACGTACTTAGTAAACGAATTCATGATACATGGTGGATGACTGAAACTGGTGCGCAGCTTATCGTAAACCTTCCAACAGAGCCGATCAAGCCAGGTTCGATGGGAAAAGCTTTTCCTGGAATAACAGCAACTGTATTGGATGAAGAGGGAAAAGAATTGCCTCCGTACGCTGTAGGACATTTAGCGATCAAGGCCCCATGGCCAGCAATCATGAGAGAGGTTTGGCAGAACCCTGAAAAATATAATTCTTATTTTAGCTGGGGTGAATGGTATGTTTCTGGAGATCTAGCCATAAAAGACGAAGATGATTATATCTTTTTCCAAGGACGTTCAGATGACATGATTAATTCTTCAGGAGAACGAATCGGACCATTTGAAGTTGAAAGCAAGCTGATTGAACACAAAGCAGTGGCCGAAGCTGGAGTAATAGGCAAGCCTGACCCTATTCGCGGAGAAATCGTGAAAGCCTTCATCGTGTTAAAAGATGGATTTAGCGAGAGTAAAGAGCTTTTGGAAGAAATCCGAATCTTTGTTAGAGGTGAGTTAGCTGCACATGCTGCACCTCGTGAGATTGAAATCGTGGAAGAGCTCCCTAAAACAAAGATCAGCGGAAAAATATTGCGAAGAGAGCTGAAAGCCCGTGAGTTACAAAAACTTGCTTGAGACCACGAGAAAGATAGGGAAGATAAGAATCGGTGACTTTGCTTTAGAGTCAGGTAAGATAATCCTAAATGCAGAACTAGCTTTTGAAAAAACGGGAAACCCAAAAGGTCCAGTTGTCTTACTTTGCCACGCGTTAACTGGAAATCAGTATGCATTTGGTGAAGAGGAAGATCCAGGATGGTGGCGTGGATTAATTGGTCATGATCATTATATCGACACAAACCAATTTCAAGTCATCACATTTAATGTGCTCGGAGGATGCAGCGGTTCTACAGGTCCAGCAAGTACAAATCCTGAAACCGGAGAAATCTATGGAAAGTCATTTCCTTTTGTAACGGTAAGAGATATGGTTCGCGCACAGCGACAGGCACTTAGCATTTTAGGAATTCCAAGACTTCTAGCCGTCATGGGGGGATCTCTTGGCGGTATGCAGGCACTTGAATGGGCAGTGCAGTTTCCATACTTTTTAGAAAAAGTATTTATCTTTGCGGCAACTCCCTTCTTAAGTGATTATGGAGTTGCCTATAATAGACTCGCTCTTCACGCGATAGAAAGTGATCCTGTTTATAAGAGCGGCAATTACAAAGGCGATGAGAAATTGACAGGTTTGGAGATCGCACGTATGGCGGGCTTATTAACGTACCGTCAGCCTAAATTATTTAACGAGAGATTCAATAGAGAGATCAAAGAAAAAGATGATGAAGGTAAACCGTTCTTTCAAGTAGATTCTTATCTTACGTATCAGGGGGAAAAGTTGACGAAAAGATTCGATGTGGATAGTTATGTTTCACTTCTATACGCTATGAACGCTTTTGATATTGGGGATAAGCTCGGTGGCTGGGAGCGGGCAGCATCACAAATTCAAGCTGAAGTTCATGCTTTTGGTTATGAAGGGGATCTTCTATATCCACCTGAAGTGATTGAGAATTTTGTAAAACATACTAGATTCGGAACCTACTATTCTATAGAAACAGACTTCGGTCATGATGGATTTTTAGTTGAATTTGAAAAGTGGGGACCACATGTGAGGGAAGCATTGAGACAAGAAGGGAGGCTGCAATATGGCACCTATTAAAGCGGCGCTGCTAGGTTTTGGAACAGTTGGCCAAGGTGTGTATGAAGCGCTGAAAACACATAAAGAACAGCTTCAAGCCGTGCTCGGTCAAGAAGTTGTGATTGAAGGAATCTTAGTAAAAGATGGATCGAAAAAACGTGAAGTGGAAGATCATGTTTTAATTACTACTGACTTTAATGAAATCCTCAATATTGAAGGATTAGAGGTCGTGTTTGAAGCAATAGTGGGAGAAGAGCCTGGTTTTACTTACTTAAGCCGCGCTCTTGATAAAGGTTGTCATGTAATTACAGCTAACAAAGTCATGTTTGCGAGACATGGGAGAACATTGCTTGATAAGGCGGAAACACTGAATCGCTTTGTGGGATTTGAAGCGACAACTGCCGGGGGAACTCCGATTATTCGCAGCATCTCGCAGCTTCTTCAAGTAAATGAGATCCATACAGTTGAAGCTATATTAAACGGTACATCCAACTACATTTTAACGAATATGAGGGAAAAAGGTCTTCCCTTTCATGAAGTGTTAAAGTCTGCCCAAGAACTTGGGTATGCAGAAGCTGACCCGGCAAGTGATATAGAAGGTTATGATGCTTTTTATAAGTTAATGATTCTTAGCGAGTTGTCGTTTGGTGAGACGCCGAAATGGGAGGACGTAGAACGAAAAGGGATAACAGAAGTAACTGCTGAGCAAATCTCTGTGTTTAAAGACTGGGGATATAAGGTGAAGCATTTGGCGCGGATCCGCCGTGACAGCGACCAATTCATTTCATCTGTAAAACCCGTGTTGGTCGATGCTGATCATCCATTGTACGGAGTGGAAGATGTTCAAAATGCGATTATGGTGGACACGAGCCTAGCAGGAAAAGTTACGATCCAAGGAGCTGGTGCAGGAAAACTTCCAACAGCAAGCGCCATGGTGGAAGACTTGACTTATGTGCTTCAGCCTCGATCTTTAGTAAGAAAGAAAAATTCAGCTACTATTGCTGAAGAAGTAAGCAGTGAAGATACAAATACGACGCTTATTGGAGAATATGTTGTCATTGGCTCTTCTGTAGGATTTCATGGAACAGATGAAGTAGAGATCTTAAAGCAAGAAGTAGAAGGTGATCTTGTCTATTTGTTGGTCGAGTGTCAGGTAAGTACAGCCCTTTTGTTAGAGGAAAATCCGGACCTTGTTGTTTATGAAGTAGCAGGAAAGGTGAGGAAGACAGAGGGAAGGGCTGAGCAAAAAGATTCGCTGCTAAAGAAAGTGATCAATTTATAGAATGAGAGAAGTTTGCTTCATCAAGTGTATTAGACGAACATTGCAGAGTGGCTCCTGCAATGTTTTTTAGTGTGTGGGTTTTGTAATGACGCGAGCATAAAAGTCTATGAGCGAGCATAAACCTCCGTGAACGAGCAAAAAGCACAAATCATACACAAAAATTAAATAAGCTGGATGAAAGGTCAACGAACGACTGCTTTCAACCAGCTTATTTTCTCATTTACTCCTATTACTCTTCATGATAATCCTCGTTTATTACCGTGAACTCATCAATCAACTCTCCATCAGAAGAAATAGTCGTAAATGTAATATTGTCTTTGTTTACTTTTGCACGCATGGATACAGCGATGTTGTCCATATTTACAAACTCGAATTTTTCATCTGCTACAGCGTCATAATGTTTGTTGCCTGTTGTTCCAGCTACGACATAGACGGTTCCGTTTTCATCTTCATTTCCATCTTTCAATTTCTTTGTCCGGCCATAACTATGGTCGTGACCCGAGAAAACAAGGTCGATACCAAGTTCGTCAGCTACAGGAGGTATCTTTTCTTTCATGATCTCGTTACCGCCGAACGGGTTTGTATAATATGGTGGTTTGTGAGTCACAAGAATTTTCCAAGGTTTATCAGAACCTTTCATATCCTGTTTTAACCACTTAAGCTGTTGGTTCAGTACCTTTGCATCAGATGTGTATCCGAGGACAGCAATATGCAAGTTATTATAATCTACTGAATATGTTCCGCCTTTATCAACATTTGGTCCGTTATTTGGTAGATTGAAGATGGATTTTGCTAGAGACGCATCAGCATCTCCCATGTACTCGTGATTTCCAAGGGCAGTGACTAAATCAGTAGAACGAATCTTGTCATAACTGCTCAATACAGTTAACGAATCATCCCATTGATGAAATTTGGAGGATTCATCAATTAGATCGCCAACATGAACCATGAACGATAGATTTTCTTTGTCTAGATCTCCTAATATCTTGTTGAAATGAGACAGATCAGAGGGTGATTGCGTATCGCCTAGGACCGCAAACTCAAAGCTCTGTTTTCGCTTTAAAGTAGTAAATTCCATGAACTCTGACCAGTGCTCACCATCACCAACACGGTAAATATAAGTGGTACCTTGTTTTAGTTTCTGCAGCTTCACCTCATTTACACGGATTATTCCATTCTTAGTTAGGTCTAGTTCTCCAGAAAAGACTTGATCACTTCCCCTTGCTTTTTGAGTCTTTAGTGTAGAACTGCCCTTACGTTCAAAATCTTTCTTTTTAGCGTATTGAACAATTGCTGATTGTTTTCCAGCAAGAGGACTAGACATCCAGGTTAAGCCTTTCATTTTATAAGGATTGCCAGTCGGAGTCGAGATAATATTCTTGAATTCAGTTTCAGTCGCAAGCGCTGGGTATGTTTGTGTATTGACCTTAAAGGAATATTTACCATCTTTTACTGCATATAACGTGATTTTCTTCACTTCATCTGAGAAAGAATCAACCATTATCTTTCCTTTACGATCAGTTTTCCCTAAGGAGACAGGATCTTGCTCACCAATATGCGCAAACAATTCAGCATTTACAACGGGCTCTTTGTTACTATCATTTACAAAAAGCTTTGTTGGTTCTCCAATTAATATTGGATCATGTGTCAAGCTGATTGCAGATTTAACAGGTATACGAACGGGCTTGATCGAAAAACTTGAAATGAAATTCTCTGCTTTTGGCTGACTATAAACTAGGTTTCCATTAATTATTTCATATTTTAGTTCGCTGTCTTCTTTTGTAGAAGCAGGAATATCTATCTGAATCGTTGCAGCATCTGCAATTTCAGAAGTCTCACCACTATTGATTAGATTGAGAGTTAAGATACCAGTCTGTGAGTCGAAGTTTGTTGTGCTCGACTGAAAAGCTTCTGAAAATATTACATCTTCAACTGGAAATTCTTTATCCATCTGCATTCGAATAACAGCAGAAGTAATATCATCGAGCTGTGTCATTTTTACCTTGAGATTAAAGGGATCGCCTAAATAAGCTTCTTCTCGTGACTTGACTAGTTCAACCTTTGCGGATCCTGTAATTACTGAAAAATAACTGGTATAAACAGCTTGGTTTCCAAATTTATCAGGAACGATCAACGTTACTTTATGTGTTCCATCAGCCCAACGATACCCACTTAATGAGATGGAACCATCCATGTCATAAGAAAAGTGACCTTCTGCATTTTCATAATTCTTACCATCTACGATCATACGGATCTTGTCCCAATCAATGCCTGTTTTAAACAAATCATCTTCATATTCGTTTACTCTTGCCGTAATGGTTACTTCATCTGTTGTGAAATTCTTGTCGTCCGTACTAACAGATTGAATGACAGGAGGGTAGAGGTCATCTACCTTTTCACCGTATACGGCACGTATGTTATCCACATAGATGGAACCTTTTGTCATTGGACCGGTAATACCGGATTTTGTAGACATCAAACGAATCGTTTGTGTTCCTGATAACTTGAACGGTCCTGTAAAAGAGGAGGGAATATCAGCTTCGATGTATTTCCAACCTGTCCAGTCGATTCCGGGATCTTCACTTGTCAGATTTATCGTCTGATTCTTACCGTTGCCATCCACGATCATCATTCTCAACCAATAGCCTTTTGCTTCAGGAGTTCCGTACACCCACATGCCTATACTTGAAGGAATACCGTCGATAGGAGTATGTGCTCCAGGTCCAGCATAAACACCGAGCGTCGTCCCTGTTTGAGCACTTAAAAAATCAAAATCAAGTTTGAGCGACTGGTTGTCAAAACGGACTTGGTCTGGGAATTCAGAAAGTGCTAGCGTTCCATTTTCTCCACGACCGGCAGTGGATGTTTTCCAACTGCCTAATGTATCCTCAAAATTATGAAGAACGATAGGAAGCTGTCCAACCGCTACATTTATCTGTGCTGCAAGAGAGGTTCCGTTTAGTCGAGCCGTGATTGTTCCTTTTACGTTTTGATCTCCAGTATGAAGTATGCCTCTTTCATCAATAGTTCCCATACCATCAGGGATCTCAAATGTAATGTCTTGCGTGTTCCATTTTACATTCCTTTTTTCGAAACTGGTGATGAGATTAATCTCTGCTTGGCTGTTTTTAGCAACTGTCAATTCAGAAGATGTAAAGTGCATTTCGTTAGGTGTTTCAATCTCAATAATACTCTTGCCAACTTCATGACCATCATGCTTTAAAAGAACGTGAAACTGTCCAGTTTTTCCACTCGATACAAAAATACCTTCATTATTGATGGTTCCATAAGAAGGTTCAGACACTTCCCACGTTAAACCTGAATTTGGGAGTGGGGCAGATGCTTTAGACTTGTCCATTCCTTTTGCGTCAAAATGAATCGTTGAGCCAGGAGTGAACGATATGTCGTATGGATCGATGTGCGCGGAATGGAAGACATGATCAGAAGGCTCTTTTGTAACAACAAGCCAAGAGTTGGCAACACTTCTTTCATTTCTGTCAGAAGGCTGATTGTCTACTTCTAATACATCATCACCTCGTTTACGAGTCGTAAAAGTAGAGGAGCCGCCTCCGTCGAGGTTAAGAGCGTGAACAGCACCATGATCAAGCATTAATTGAGCTAGATCTTTCATTGAAATACCTGCTGAATAAGGTTCTTGTCTCCCGTCGATTACAACAAAGAAAACATCACCGTCTTCTTTAATGCCAACTGCAGTTCGAGGCTCTTTATCCTGACCTGTTTGAGGAGTTTGATAGATTTGACTATTCCTGACGAGGATGGCGTTACCGCCGAGAGCCTCTTGAAGGTCTGTTTTAATTGATTCATAATCTGAGGGATTACCGATAACAGCACTACCATCCTTCTTTATGCCGAAAAAGTTCCACGATCGTCCGCTTGTCCCTTTTATTGGGCGCCCTTCTTTATAAACAACGCCATGAGGTTCACCTGTTGCCATGTTATAAAAATCAGCGTTTACGGCTGCAACCACTTGGTGGTTTTCTCCATTGGCCGCGTTCGCTTGTGCTCTCACAGGCTGTAAGCCAAATGAATCTCCATCATTAGGCGTCCCGGCTTCAATGGAAACGTTTGGATTATGTACATCGACTTCTACTACGTAACTCTCAATCTTCTTTCCTTCTTTGCTTTCAAAGCTGTAATGCTTTTCTTCTACACCAGGTGCGAGGTTTGCCCGGTACTCATTAATGGGGGTTTGTACAACTTCAGAAACGAGATCGAACTCACCTAAAGCAGAGGTGATAATGGGTGTTAATGTACTGCTCACGAGACTCAGGGCAAGGGCAGAGGTTAATAGATTTTTCCAATTAATTTTCATCTTTTCCTCCTGTAAACATTATTTTTGATACAAGGGTTTTGGTGTACAGGTTTACAATAATGGAAAAATATTAATTTAATGTTAGTATTTTGTAATATGTGTTTATAGTTATACTAGAAAACTAAAGTAGTTGTTACAATAGGGCAAAAGTTCTCTTGTAGCCATACATATAAAGACCTGCACTCAGACGAGCGCAGGTCTTTTCTCTCTCTAGTTTTCTCTCTCTAGGTTCTCTCTCTCTGTTATCATACGAGGGGTTGTTAAAGCAAAAGGTTTTCATGCAATTGATCACATTGGGTGAATCAAGGACTCATTTCCTCTAAAGGAAATGAACTGATTAGCACCAGCCGTGTCCGCCGCCGTAACCACCGCACCAACAACACCCAACGATGATTAACAAGATAAATAGAACTACGATTAAAGCGAAGCTGTTTCCGTAAGACTTATATCCCATTTAACCCACCTCCTTCTTTACAATGACAGAATATTAGAGGTACAAGTTAAAGGTTTGGGCGGAATTAGCCCATTTTTTCGGGACAAGAGCGGAATCCTTATTTTATATAGTAATGCATTTACCAAAATGTGGTTTCATGTATAATTACACTAAAACCTACCAAGATTATTGACTTTTATGAACAAAACCATATTTGGAGCTGATAACATGTACGGTGTAATTGCTTATTTAAACAGTGAAACTGAAACAAAGATAAATGAACTTAGGGATGGACTAATAAAAGAAGGAATCGTTGGTCATGGTATGCGGCCACATGTAACTCTTGGTACACATCCAGAAGTAGATATTGAATCGTTTAAGATATCTTTTCAAAATTATTTTAAAGACATTGCTGCTGTACCTCTATTCTTCCCATCTCTAGCCATTTTCTTAAACAGCGGAACACTATATGCAGCACCGACTAAAAACAGTGTGCTGACAGATTTTCATCAGCGTTATCATGACCACTTTAAAAAAGAGATAAACCAACAATCTTTATATATCCCAACTCATTGGGTGCCGCATTGCACGCTCGTAATGGACTTATCACATGAAGACTTAATTAAAGCGTTTGATTATTCGGCAAGGAACCTAGAGCCTTTTCCTTCTACGATTGATAGTGTCGCACTTATACAACTAACGTATGAAGCTGATATATGCATAGATGTGAAGGATATTCTGACTGTGAAATTAAAAAAAGATGACGTGAATTGATATCGGATGACGTTTGAAAGTTGATGCTGTATGGTTATACATATACTAGTCATACAGAAAGGAATTATCGTACATGTGGAACGAATTTAAAACATTTATCATGCGTGGCAACGTGATCGATCTCGCCATCGGCGTAATTATCGGGGCAGCGTTCAGCAAGATCGTCACTTCACTTGTTGATGATGTCATCATGCCTCCGATTGGTCTGTTACTTGGAAAAGTAGATTTCAGCAACCTCTACATAAATTTAGGAAAAGGTAACTATGCCACATTAGCAGATGCGCAAAAGGCGGGAGCCGCAACACTTAATTATGGATTGTTCATTAACACGCTGATCAACTTCTGTATCATTGCATTGGTCATATTTCTGGTAGTAAAGCAGATTAATCGTCTTAAGAGAAAAGAAGAAGTAAAAGCGCCAGATACAAAAGAATGCAAATATTGTTTATCTACAATTCCGCTGAGAGCCGTTAAATGCCAAAGCTGTACGGCAGATTTAAACGATGATGCTGTAGTGAGACAGTCCTCTGAATAAGGGGGCTGTCTTTTATTGTAGGAAAAGTTTATAGAAGCAGTTGTGCTACAATTATTACATAAAAACAAGTGAAAACTAGAGGTAGGTGAAACCATGCCTGAAGCGGTTAAAATCTCTGTACGGTCCTTAGTCGAATATGTATACCGTTCCGGGAGTATTGAATCCGGATTTAAATCAACCTCATCCTTAATAGAAGGAACGAAGGCACATCAAACCATACAAAAAACGTATGAAGAGACCGATAAGGCAGAAGTATTTCTGCAAACGAGCTATCTCCATGAAAACCTTGAATATTGGATAGAAGGCAGATGTGACGGTCTTCTTTTGCGTAATGATATAGTCACGATCGATGAGATCAAATCAACTGCTCGAAATTTAAGTGAGATTACAAGAGATTCCTACCCCGTTCACTGGGCTCAAGCAAAGGTGTATGCCTACATATACATGGAAAGAGAAAATATTGACAAAGTTACGGTCCAGCTGACCTATGTACATATTGATTCTAGTGAGCAGAAGAAATTTCAGGAAGATGTTACTTTTACTGAGCTAGAGAATTTCATGTCTCAACTAATAAAAACGTATGCACCATTCGCTGAATTGCGTCTCGAAAATCAGCAAAAAAGGAACAACAGTATACGAGAATTAGCTTTTCCATTTCCATCATACCGGAATGGTCAACGTAACTTTGCTGGTGCTATCTATAAAACGATTATGGATAAGAAAACTCTATTTGCGAATGCTCCGACTGGTACAGGAAAAACCATTTCGACTCTTTTTCCAGCCGTCAAAGCGATCGGAGAAGAAAAAGCAGAAAAGATTTTTTATTTAACAGCTAAAACACTCAATCGAAAAAACGCAGAAGAAGCACTTTTGTTAATGAAAGAGAAGGGATTGTTTCTCCAAAGCACGACCATCACTGCTAAGGACAAAGTTTGCTTTAAAGAAGAAACTCGGTGCGAACCCTCTTATTGTGAGTTTGCCGATGGATATTTTGACAGGATAAATGGAGCAGTACTTGATATCTTGAAAAATGAGACCGTGATGGATCGAGCAGTAATCTCAGATTATGCACAGAAACACAAAGTTTGTCCGTTTGAATTCTCTGTTGATCTTGCGTATGCTTCAGACAGCGTAATCTGTGATTATAATTATGTATTTGATCCTAGAGTCTCGTTCAAACGTTTGTTTGAAGAACAAAAAAAGCGGACGGTTCTGCTTATGGATGAGGCGCACAATCTAGTGGACAGAGCTCGCGGAATGTATTCTGCAGAGATTATGAAATCGTCATTTTTACAACTTGCGCGTAATTATAAGGGAAAACATGACGGGGTCTGTAATACGGCAAAAGCCGTTAACCAGGAACTTCTTTTGATAAAAAAAGAACATGAAGATAAAGATGTTGCTGTCATAGAATTGAAGGAAAAACTACTTGAGAGTTTAGAAGCTTTCTTAATACAGGCAGAGCAGCTATTAGCCAGTGGTGATAACAGCGAACAACTATTAGAGACTTTTTTTGAAGCGCTGCAATGGTTCAAGATTTCACAATTTTACGATGAACGTTTCGTTACGTTCATCTCGACGTTTAAAAGTGAGGTCAAAGTTCGGCTATTTTGTATGGATCCTTCACAGCTGCTTTTTCAGACTGGTAAGAAATATGGTTCACGCATATATTTTTCAGCAACACTCTCACCACTATCGTATTTTCAAGAAATGCTCGGAGGAGAGAAAGACGATTACATCATTCGGATGCCGTCTCCTTATGAAAAAGAGCAGCTGGATGTATTCGTGCAGCCTCTGTCTACCCGCTTTAGAGATCGGGAAAAAACGATAGATCCAATTGTGGGTATGATCAAAGACTTGGTCGTGAACAGACCAGGCAACTATCTTGTTTTCTTTCCATCCTATCGGTATATGACAGATATATATGAACGAATGTTAGAAGTCGATCCAGACTTTTCGCTCATCGTTCAACATCCTGCTATGAAGGAAGAAGAGCGAGAGACATTTTTAGCTCATTATGACTCTGTAGGTGAGAAATCGCTTGTCGGGCTCGCTGTCATGGGTGGCATCTTTTCTGAAGGAATTGATTTAAAAGGAGATAAACTTACTGGTGCTGTAATCATTGGTGTTGGATTGCCTCAAGTAGGATTAGAGCGTGATACGATGAAGGATTATTTTCAGCGTGCAGGCAAGAATGGTTACGACTTCGCGTACGTGTATCCTGGAATGAATAAAGTACTGCAGGCAGGAGGGCGTGTTATCCGATCAGAAGAAGATCAGGGAACGCTCGTTTTAGTAGATGATCGCTTTCTAACAAGGAAGTATGTAGAGATGCTGCCTGAAGAGTGGCGCGATTTTGTGGTGTTGGATCGGTCGTTTATGTAAGTTGTATTGTGTGTTTTGTCGAAAAGCCTATAAAAGATTTTGAGGGCCTATAAAGTAATTTGAAGGCCTAGAAATAGATTTGAAGGACCATAAAATTGGCTGAAGGCCTATAAAATGAAAACTAGGGCCTAGAAACGAATCACGATAACTATCACACACTTCTTAAGCCATTAAAAAACACTTGGAGACGGAGCTCCAAGTGTTTTTCTTTATTTCCTAAACAACCCTGCATTTAAAAATGGCAAACCGAATGTATCTGCTGGCTGCGTTATTTCCTTCATTTTGCGTAATTCAACCTCTTCAAATTCAAAGAAGACCTCCCGCATCCGCTCAAACGTGTACCCTAATCCTCCTTGCATCGAGCGATCTTTGTACACGTCCATGTCAGGTATATCTAATCCCATGCCCACAGCATCAAAGCACGTAATAGCAAAATGTCCGCCTTCTTTTAAACAGTTGTTTAAAAGGTTCAAATAACTGACACGACGATGGGGAGGCACATGATGGAAGCAGCCGGAATCATAGATGAGATCATACTCTTTGTGTGGTAGGTTAATCTCAAAGATATTTCCTTGCATAAATTTTACTTCAACGCCTTTTTCAACAGCACGTTCACGAGCCCAATCTAGTCCTTCGCTTGAGAGGTCTACAGCATCTACTTCAAACCCGAGTTGAGCTAAGAAGATTGCATTTCGACCAGGACCACATCCAAGTTCTAACACGCGGCCAGGCTGAATCATGCCACGTTCCACGTAGTTCACAAGATTTTCATCTGGAGCGTCAATGAAAAAAGGAATCCTTTTATTTCGATCTTCATAAAAAGAGTTCCAGAACGCGCCTTCATCACGTAAAAGAGAATCTAGCATGTAAAAAACATGTTCATTTTTTGTAATCAAATTTGTCAAATGATCTTCCGCCTTTCTCATTCAAAATGAGTATCTGACTGACTGAGCTATTTACCTCTATTTTACCAAAAAATAGGCTATAATAGGGGTGTTTAAGATAAATAAAGTGAGGTGAAACAATGGATAAAATAGCGGTTACAGAAGGTTTAGTTCTTATGAAAGCTGGTCCAGAAGACGTGAAAGGAATAGCCAGAGTTTGCTCAGAAGGATGGCGTGCAACATATGGATACCTAGAAGATGAAGCGTATGTGAACAGAGTCATCGAAGAATATTATAACGAGAAAAGAATTGAAAAAGAAGTGACCGAGTTCACCGAAGGTTGGCACGGATATTTCGTAGCAAAAGAGGATGGGGAAGTAGTAGGTGCAATCGGCGGTGGAACGATTGGTGAAGAAACAGGTGAGATCTTTGTGTTCTATATGGATCCGAACAAGCGAAACAGGGGAATTGGAACGAAACTGTTAAACTATTACACAGACTATCAGAAGAATTTAGGTATTAAAGAACAATGGCTATCTGCGCAAAAAGATAACGAAAAGGCGATTCCTTTTTATGAAGCAAAAGAGTTTGTAAAACAGTCAGAAAAGAGGAGTGAAGGAAGCGGAAAACACCTGTCTATTCGATATAGGCGAGAAATTTAAGAGCCCCTCAAGCAGAGGAGCTTTTTTTGAACAGATTTTTAAGCTAGCACTCTTTTCCTATCTTGAGCTTCAAACAATTTAAGCAAGCAAATAATCTCTTAAAGCAACGCTGTAATTAGTCTACGATTGCTTTCTTACGTAAAAGCAAGGATTGAAAGTTCATACCTATACCTCGTCCAGCTTCTGTTACAACGTGAAAATCTTGTACGTCGAAAAGAGGAGCAACCACATCAAGTAAATCTTCATCGGTATAAAAGGAGAAGAATCGCTTTGGAATATATGAATCTTCTTGCCACACTCCCTCAGAATCTTTACCGCCGTAAACGCCCATGTAGAATAAACCATCCTCTGATAATACGGTATGAATGTTTTTAAGAACAGCAGGCAGGCTTACCTTTGGAACGTGAAGAAGCGTATTCATCGCCCATACCGCATCAAAAGATTCATCATCATAATGTAGTTTGTAATAATCCATCACTTCTGCTTTTAAACCTTTTGCACGGCACGTTTCTACCATGTTAGGAGAGAGATCGATACATGTTACATCCAAGTGATGTTGAGATAAGTATTTCCCATGTTGACCTGATCCAGCTCCAAGATCAAGAACAGTATGTTGATCATTTTTTGGACTAGATGTAAGAGCGGCAACAAACGCATTTAATTCGTCAATTTTCCAATTCTGAATCTCTGAACGATCACGTGAATCAGCTTGCTCGTTATAGCTTGCTTTCAGACTTTCTTTTAATAAAAGATCCATGGTGTTCTCTCCCTTATCCTTATCTGAAAATCAATTCTCTAAGCAACAATGTATTTATTATAGCGAAAGGTAAGAGTTAGGTAAATTTCAAAATGAAAGAATATTCTGCAAAAGAAAGCCCTTACATCCCTCCCAGTCCTTACACAATCTATTGTCTAGTAAAAAAGTAGTGTTCTATATGACCCCTTGAAACCGAATGATAGAGACGGTAGAATGTGAAGAAATTTATATTTTTTCTGAAAATTCATAACAAAGGGAGGATATCCATGTCACGTTCAGCTCTGAAAGCAGTACCTTCACCAAATACACCAGATCCTGAGAACAGCAAAAAAAATATCTTTAATCGACTGTTGGACTGGGTAGAGAAAAACGGAAATAAGCTTCCGGATGTTCTTACTTTGTTTGTCATCATTACGGCTGTTATCTTGCTAGGTTCATTCATAGCTGGAGTAGCTGGATGGAGTGCAGTAAATCCAGCTAATAATGAAAAAATTACAGCAGTCAACCTTCTGAACGAAGATGGAATCATAAGGATGCTGAGTGAGCTAGTTAGTAACTTTGTGAATTTCCCGCCGCTGGGCCTTGTGCTCGTCGTTATGCTAGGAGTAGGGCTGGCGGAATCAACAGGTTTGATCTCAGCTTTCATGCGAAGGGTTGTATTAGCCTCACCAAAAGCACTCATCTTACCGATCATCATTTTTATAGGAATCGTAGGAAATGCAGCCGCTGATGCCGCTTTAATCGTACTCCCGCCTGTAGCAGCAATGGTGTTTCTCACTCTTGGACGTCATCCGATCGCTGGACTTGCAGCAGCGTATGCAGCAGTTGCTGGTGGATTTAGTGCAAATATCATCATTAGTATGCTCGATGTAATGCTTGCTGGTTTCACAGAGTCAGCAGCTCATCTTCAAGATAAATCGTATACTGCAAATCCTGCTATGAATTACTACTTCATGCTGGCCTCAACTTTTGTGCTAGTACCTGTTGCTGTTTGGGTAACGACAAAGATTGTAGAACCAAGACTAGGGGATTACCAAATTCCTGATGATCTTGAAGTGAAGAAACAAGCCTTAACTTCTGAAGAGAAAAGAGGCTTAAAGTGGGCAACGATCTCCCTATTCATCTATACAACGATCATTCTGCTGGTAACGGTTCCCGAAGGTGCTATGCTTCGCAATCCGAAAACTGGAGAACTGATCGATTCTCCG
Source organism: Fictibacillus sp. 5RED26 (assembly GCF_015903895.1). Classification (NCBI taxonomy): domain Bacteria; kingdom Bacillati; phylum Bacillota; class Bacilli; order Caryophanales; family Fictibacillaceae; genus Fictibacillus; species Fictibacillus sp. 5RED26. Next base: position 319,017 of record NZ_JACZDU010000001.1, read on the forward strand.
TTTATGGATTCATTGGTTCCGATCATGCTTCTATTTTTCTTGATTCCAGCAATGGCTTATGGATTCGGTTCTAAGGTCTTGAAAAATGATAAAGACGTAGCCGAACATTTAACAAAAGCGATGAGTGGCATGGGGTACTATATCGTACTTGCTTTTATTGCAGCTCAGATGATTGCTTATTTTAGCTGGAGCAATTTAGGTTCGATCATTGCAATAACAGGTGCAGACTTTCTAAAAGAATCAGGGTTTACGGGACTTCCGTTATTGCTCACATTTATCCTTTTTACAGCTCTTGTAAACTTACTCATAGCTAGTTCTTCAGCAAAATGGGCCATTTTAGGACCTGTATTTGTCCCGATGTTTATGGCTTTAGGTTATAGTCCAGCTTTTACCCAGATGGCATATCGAATTGGTGACTCGATCACCAATACGATAACTCCGATGCTTGCATACTTTGCCATCTTGCTAACTTTTGCAAAAAAGTTTGATAAGAATATGGGCATGGGAACTTTGATTTCCTCATTACTTCCTTATACGATCGCTTATACGATTTTTTGGTGTGTTTTATTTGCTGTCTGGTATGTGCTAGGACTTCCATTAGGTCCTGGCGAATATATAAAAATGTAGATTATAAGAGGAGTGAGCAGGAATGGAACAATTATTTAGCCGTTTGGCAAACTATCAAGATGAAATGGTGGAGATTCGGCGACATCTTCACCAAAATCCTGAACTGTCATTTGAAGAAGTCGAAACACCAGCCTTTATCGCTTCGTATCATGAAAAATTAGGATTAGATGTGCGCACGGGAGTCGGTGGGCGAGGAGTAGTCGCTACATTAAAAGGTGGAAAACCAGGAAAGACAGTTGCACTTCGAGCAGATTTTGATGCACTTCCGATTCAAGAAGAAAATGAATCTCCATACAAATCCAAAGTGCCTGGTGTTATGCATGCTTGTGGACATGACGGCCACACAGCGTCATTACTAGTACTCGCAAAAGTTTTAGCGGAACTGAAGAACGAAGTTGAAGGAACAATCGTGTTCATTCATCAGCATGCTGAGGAACTCGCTCCAGGTGGAGCTATTGCAATGATTGAAGATGGCTGTCTAGATGGTGTGGATGTTATCTACGGAACACATCTTTGGGCAACGATGCCAACAGGAACAATTGGTTATCGAACAGGGCCAGTTATGGCAGCAGCCGATTCGTTCACAATAAAAGTACAAGGTAAAGGTGGCCATGGCGCTCAGCCTCATAAAACAAAAGACAGCATCGTTATTGGTGCACAACTTGTTTCAAATCTTCAACAAATTGTGAGCCGCCGAGTCAATCCATTGGACGCTGCAGTCGTTTCAGTTGGTGCTTTTGAAGCAAAAAATGCATTTAATGTGATCGCGGATACGGCAAAATTAACAGGAACGGTCCGTACATTTAAGGAAGACGTTCGAGTTGCCATCGAGCAGGAGATCGATCGCATCGCAAAAGGAACGTGTCTTGCATCTGATGCTTCCTATGAATATGTATTTAAACGAGGATATCCGGCAGTTGTTAACCATAAAGGCGACACGGAGTTCATAGTGGATGTAGCGAGAAAAGTTCCAGGTGTTATGGAACTCGAAGAAATCGAACCGCAAATGGGTGGGGAAGATTATTCATATTACTTAGAAAGAGTTCCGGGCACGTTCTTTTTTACCGGTGCTCTTGACGAAGTGTGGGAAGAAGTATATCCGCACCATCACCCAAAATTTAGGATTAATGAAGATGCTTTATTAATAGCAGCAAATTTACTTGGGGCTGCAACACTTACTTATCTAAAACAAAATGCTTTAACAAAAGTTTTAAGCTAATTAATAAAAGCATGAAAAAGCTCCCTTACGAGAGGGAGCTTTTTTTATATTCAAGAATTATTCCCAACAGCTGTCAGGAGCGCTTCCGGATCCACCTGTTCCATTTTCACCGGAATCATTTCCATTAGATTGCTTGCACTTCTTAGAAGATTTCTTAGACTTTACAGCAGGACCCTTTTTAGACTTCTTGCGTTTAAGACCATCACCTAAAAGAGATCGTAACGCTTCAACAGTACCAGCTTCAGCACCGTTTTCAGCGGTTACTTCAGCTTCAGTCTCTGTGCCGTTTGCATCTAAGGAATTAAAAGCTTCCAAAAGTTCTTTTCTTTTTTTACCCAATCGTATCACCCCCACTATTACTATATGAAATGCGTAAAAGAGTGCTTGTACGAATCACCATTTTTAAGATGAAGAAGCGTCTAAATTCTTTCGATATTGAAAAATCTACATTTGATTTTCGAAAAAAATTGTTGCCAACCACTTAAGTATCATTTTATAATAAATGTGTAAAATTACACTTTTTACAGTGGGGTGATGTTATGAAAGGAAAGTATCTTTTAATTATGATTTCTTTATATGGAATTGCTTTTTACACAAGCACCTCCATCCATTCACACCAACAACAAACAGTGGTAGTAGAAGATGCGGGAAAACTTTTACCGACAAAAATGAAAGAGGTAAAGAGTTCGCATTCTACAAAAGAACTCCAAAAGTGGGTCAAACAAGAAAAGACGATTTCAATCGCTGGGATGCAGCATAGTCAGGGAGGTCATACTGTCTATCCATATGGAACACTTCTCGACATGAAGAGATACAACGAGATATTGAATTTCAACCCTATAGAAAAAACGATAACGGTTCAAAGTGGCGTGACATGGGCAGATATTCAAAAGAAGATTAATCCGTACGGTCTATCTATTCAAGTCATGCAGTCGCAAAATATTTTTACGGTTGGAGGTGCTCTAAGTGTAAATGTTCATGGACGTGATATAAGGTATGGCTCTCTAATCGATACGGTAAATTCATTTCGCTTACTTAAGCCAGATGGAGAAATCATTTCTGTGAGCCGTGAAGAGAATAGTGAATACTTCTCATACGTGATAGGCGGTTATGGTCTTTTTGGAGTCATACTCGATGTCACACTTCATTTGGCTGAGGATGAACTGTATCAACATCGCATATCCACGATGGATTACCAAGAATACGAAGAGCATTTTAAGGAAAAGGTTAAGAATGATGAGCATGTAAAGATGCATCTTGCTCGTTTATCTGTTGCTCCTAAGACCTTTTTAAAAGAAATGTATGTAACAGACTATGTATTGGCAGAAAATCAAAGGAAGTTAAGTAGATATTCAAAGTTAAATGAAAAAGAAACCGTGGTGCTACCAAAATTTATGTTAGGGATGTCTCGTTATAGTGAAAGGGGAAAAGATGTATTTTGGGAGACACAGAAGAAACACTTTCAAAATAGTAATGGCAGATATCAATCAAGAAATAACGTAATGAGATCAGACAGTACGTTTATGGAATATGAAAATGCCAATCGAACAGAAGTATTGCAAGAGTACTTTGTTCCTGTTGATCAGTTTGCTTCATATATAGACGATCTAAGAAAGGTGTTAGAAAAAGAGGATCTGAACCTGTTGAACATCACGATTCGATACGTTGAGCATGACGAGGATGCTGTATTGTCCTATGCAAAGGATGATATGTTTGCTCTTGTGTTATTGATCAATCAAGGCAGATCTGAAAAAGAGATAAAGAAAACAGAGAAGGTCATTCAGAAGATGATCGACGTAACGTTAGATCACGATGGAAGCTATTACTTACCTTACTATTCATATCCGACAGAAAAACAACTGAAACGAGCATACCCGCGTATCGATGAGTTCTTTGAGAAAAAACGCGAGCTTGATCCTAAGGAACGGTTCAAAAATCTTTTCTACGAGGTGTACTCACAATGAATTATCGTACATTTGTAACAATTCAAAGCCTTTTAATGACAGCAAGCTCAATGGTTTTTCCCTTCTATCTGCTCCTCATCCGTAACATCGGTGACAGCTACTCGCAGTTCGGATTGGCATACGGTCTATTTGCTCTGACTGGAGCACTTGTTCATCCGATAATTGGCAGGCTTTCTGATCAATTTGGTGACCGTACCTTTATTCTTTTACATACATGGGGTATGGCTGGGATGATGCTGATTGTTCCTATCATTGAAACAGTCACTGCTCTCTACTTGGTGCAGATCGTAATGGGGATATTAGGTGCTGTACAAAAAACATCGGAGAAAACCGTCCTAGCAAGGCAATCTGAGGGCGTACAGACGGGGACAAAGATTGGAAGCTATCATTTATGGACAAGTGTATGGGGGGCGATTGCTGTGATGCTGACAGGTTATCTGATAGACTTTTTAACGATAGGAAGCTTGTTCTATATCGCATCATTTCTTTATATGATCGCTGGCGGTCTGATCTTAAAGTCAGTCACCACTACATCCGAAATTCAAGAAAAAAAGCCCGTACAGCTCTAGCTAACGGGCTTTACGTATACATCTGATAGAAAAGCCAGGTAATAACAAAACATTGGATGGCAAGAATTAGAATCCTTTTTGCAGGATGATTTACGCCGTTACCTAATATTCTAGTAAAATAGTTTCAAAGGATATAACAACCAAGAATGTAAAAATAAAGCCTAGAATAAGTTCTTCCATTTCTCCACCTATTTTATTGAGTCTGCAGTTTGAATCAGTTCATCATTCGACGTCAAATCATTTAAGAGAGATCGTCGTCTTTCTTGTCTCTTCTCCAATACTTTTTAATAAAGTTTTTCACAATATCTTTTCCAGCTAATAGCGCACCTAGCCAAAAGAATACTTCTCCACCGATAAATAATCCACTAACAATGGCAGTTTTAAGACCGGCACCGAATGATAAGAACGGTATGACCGGTATTAGAATCCACAAAACAAACGAAAGTATAATAAAAATAATTCCGATTTTCTTTTTCAAAGTAATCTCCTCCGTACCTAATTACAAGTAATACGAAAAAAACGAGATAAAGTTCCCATCTCATTATTCTACCAAATTATTAGAAAATATTCCCACTAACTATTTAATTATTAACTGGGTGACATTTCCAATAAGCTCATAGTTGAAAATGTTTCCAAGTTTGGATAATGTTAAGAGGAAACTGATGTAAAAGGGTGGGGTAATTTTGAAAAAGGAACTTGTATATCAGAGCAGAGATAAAGATGTTGAAGTGTTCGAGGATGAATTTGGAAGTATTACGTTAAAAGAGATACCTTATGAAGCAGCCGTAATGGTCGCGTTAGAGAACGATTCTCTCATATTGATCAGCCAATATCGACCGGCCGTAGATCAAGTTATTATCCAACTTCCAGGTGGTGGAATGAACGAAAATGAAGATCCGATGGAAGCTGCAAAAAGAGAGTTGCTTGAGGAGACGGGTATCGTGTGTGGAGAAACGGTTTTCTTAGGGAGTATACAGCCTAGTGCTTGTTTGAGTAATACGGTTACGCATGTATATTTTACTAAAGATATTGTGGAATACAAATCTCAAATGCTAGAGAAAAAGGAAGCAACGATTCAAGCATTTCATATCCCTATAGAGCGAGCATTCCGAAATATTGAACAAGGAATTTGGAAAGATAGTGAACTTGCACATGGCTTATTATTGGCAAGGCTGAAAGGGTGGATCTAGGTGAGTTGTTTAGGATGTGAATTAGCAAATAGAGTATTACCAATACATACGGTTTATGAAAATGAGTGGGTGCAATGTTTTCTCGATATTGATCCCTTTAATGAGGGGCACACGCTGATTCTTCCTAAAAGACATGTTAAGGAATTAACAGAGCTGACGAATGAAGAAACGAATGCTGTAATGGAAGCTGCAAAATACATATCAAAAAAGCTAGAGAACTGTTTTAACCCTGATGGGATTACGATTAACCAAAATGGGGGTAAGTTTAGTGATCTTACTCATTTTCATATGCATGTGATTCCGAGATATGAAAATGATGGATTTACCTGGAGCGAATCTACGATCATAGATAATGCTCATGAACGTTTAGAAGAAACAGCAGATAAACTTCAAAAAGTTTAATATTTTTTACTTTTATATAAATTGTGCCACAATGTTTACAAGGAGGGATTCAATATGCCAAGCAGTATTCATGATCGTGCAGTTCTACATAATGGTGTTCAAATGCCATGGATTGGATTAGGAGTCTACAAAGCTGAAGATGGTGATGAAGTCATCCAGTCCATAAAATGGGCGATTGATTCAGGTTATAGAAGCATTGATACGGCGAGTCTTTATGACAATGAAGCTGGTGTAGGTCAGGCGATCGCTGAATCAAACGTTCCAAGAGAAGAACTTTTTGTTACAACCAAAGTTTGGAACACCGACCAAGGCTATGAAAAAACCTTATCAGCATTTGATGAAAGTTTAGAGAGACTAGGGCTAGACTATGTGGATCTATACCTTATTCACTGGCCGGTGCCAGGAAAGTATAAAGAAACATGGAAAGCTCTTGAGAAAATTTATAATGAGGGACGAGCTAAAGCGATTGGTGTCAGCAATTTCAAACAGCACCATCTTGAAGATTTGATGAGTGAAGCAGAGATCAAGCCGATGGTGAACCAAGTGGAATACCATCCTCGTTTGTCGCAGGAAAAATTATTGACGTTCTGTAAGGAGCAAGGAATCCAGTTGGAAGCTTGGAGACCTCTTTTAAAAGGAGAAATCTTTGAAGACCCAACATTGGTAGAACTTGCCGATAAATACAATAAGTCAGTTGCTCAAATCATTTTGCGCTGGGATCTTCAGAACGGGGTAGTCACGATTCCTAAATCTGTCACACAGCATCGAATCGAAGAAAATATTGAACTTTTTGACTTTGAACTGACAAATGAAGATATGACGCGTATATCTGCACTAAATCAAGATAAACGTAATGGTGCAGATCCAGATGATCCGGAGTTTTATAAATAGTTTGTATGAAGTGAGTGAAAGTCTTCCTGTTGTTTGGAAGGCTTTTTTAGTTTGGTACTTAAAGGCCCTAAACAAACTTTTATAGTCCTTCAAAATCATTTATAGTCCCTCATGATTAATTTATGGTCCTTCAATAAAACTTATAGGCCCTAAAAATTAGTTTATAGGCTTTTCGACAAATCCATCTTAAATTTCTACAAAACTACCTTACCTACCTTACCTTTAAAACCTTCATTATTTCATCGTGTTTTAAATCATTAGATTCGGGAAAAATGATAAACGTAATGTAATGAAAGGGAGTGTAACAATGACAAAACGAGTATTGATCGTCGTAACGAATCATCAAAACATTGGTAATAATAAGACAGGGCTCTGGTTAGAGGAGTTTGCGGTTCCTTTCAATGAGTTTCGTGACAAAGGATATGATATTACGGTAAAAAGCATTAAAGGTGGAGATGTTCCGCTAGATCCGAACAGCTTAGAAGGTGTAGATAAAGAAACATATAAGGAAGCACTGGCTCAGTTGGAAGGTACTGCAGAACTTACTCCTGATGATGCAACGAGCTATGACGCGATCTATCTACCTGGCGGGCATGGTACCGTTTTTGATTTCCCGAAAAGTGACGCATTAAAAGAAGTAGTAAGTCAGATGGCACAAACAAATAAAGTAATCGGAAGTGTCTGTCATGGACCTGCAGGACTTACAACAGCAACGCTTAAAGATGGTACACCTATCGTAAAAGGTAAAACGGTTACAGCATTTACGGATGAAGAAGAAGAAGAGATGCAGCTGACGAAAGAAGTACCGTTCTTACTCGAAACAAAGCTTCGTGAACTTGGAGCAGAGTTTCAACGGGCAGGAAAATGGGAAGATTTTGCGGTAACAGACGGCACACTTGTTACAGGACAGAATCCTCAATCGAGTAGAAGTGTAGCACTTCGAATGATTGAAGTGTTGGATAAACAATAAAAGATGAACGGAAGCGACTGGCCGAGGCTGGTCGTTTTTTTTGTAAAAAAATATCACTGATTATCAATTATCAATGAATCTTCTTAAGAAATTCGTTTAAACAGGAACAAATACAAGGACTTAAGACCTACTACTCATACCCAGTGCTAAAAATAACTGGAAAGAATTTAGGGACAATTTATCATTGACGATGATAATCATTATCAATTAAGGTTATACATGTAATCAATAATGAGAATCATTTTCACTGATGTGTCGGATAATCCACTAGGAGGAATAAATGATGAGCATGCTACAAATAGAGATGAATGAAAAATATCTAAAACAACAAGAAAAAAGAGAGTCTAACGCAAGATCTTATCCACGTCGTATTCCAATCGCAATTGAAGAAGCGGAAGGAATCTATGTAAAAGATGCTGATGGGAAGACATATATTGACTGTCTGGCAGGAGCAGGAACACTTGCGCTAGGGCATAATCATCCGGTAGTGATAGACGCTATTGAGAAAGTGCTTCATGACAAGCGCCCTTTACATACACTGGATTTAACAACGCCAGTAAAAGAGGAATTTGTAAGTGAAGTGTTTGATAGTTTACCAGAAGAATTCGCAAAACGTGCAAAGATTCAATTCTGCGGACCGACTGGCGGAGATGCCATCGAAGCAGCGATCAAGCTTGTAAAAACAGCAACTGGTAGAAGAAGCATCCTATCTTTCCAAGGAGGCTATCATGGCGCTACGCACGGAACGATGGCGCTATCTGGTAACTTAGGGCCGAAACAGAGCGTGCAAGGCTTGATGCCAGATGTACACTTTATGCCATATCCATATGAATATCGCTGCCCGTTCGGAATGGGTGGAGAAGATACGTGGAGAATCAGCGCTAACTATATTGAGAATCTTTTATATGATCCAGAAAGCGGAATCCTTCCTCCAGCGGCCATGATTTTAGAAGTTGTACAAGGAGAAGGTGGATCTATTCCTGCGCCAGTTGAGTGGCTGCGTGAGATCCGCCGCATCACGAAAGAGCGTAACATTCCATTAATCATTGACGAAGTGCAAACAGGTATCGGACGCACTGGTGAACTATTTGCCTTTCAACATGCTGGAATTACTCCGGATGTAGTCGTTCTGTCTAAAGCGATCGGTGGAAGCTTGCCTTTATCTGTTGTGATCTATGATCGTGAACTGGATAAATGGGGACCTGGTGCGCATATCGGAACGTTCAGAGGAAACCAGATGGCTATGGCAGCTGGAACAGCAACACTGCGTCATATTAAAGAAAACAACTTATCACAGCATGCTGCTGAACTTGGCGAGAAACTTATGCTTGAACTTTCAATCCTACAAAATGAAATTCCTGAGATCGGTGATGTTCGAGGCCGAGGTTTGATGGTAGGGGCAGAAATTGTGAACCCGCGCATTCCAACTGGATTAAAAGGAACATATGCAGCAAACTCTGAACTCGCTAGCCGCATTCAACGAGAATGCTTTAACAGAGGATTGATCTTAGAAGTAGGCGGAAGGCATGGCAGCGTTGTCCGATTCTTGCCACCGCTTATCATTACAGAGGAACAACTGGATGAAGTAATCGCAATTTTCACAGATGCGGTAAGAGCCGCACTAAAATAGAGGTGCTAGATGAATACAACTGATTTTGATCGCTTTTTTCTTAACGATAGCGGAGCGGGGATACAAAGTTTTCAGCAAACCATTCTTGAAACTCAGCATCTGTTAAGTGGATTTTATAAAGATAATTCAGATGCTTATAACGGTTTATTTCCTACTGAGATCGAGACAGAGATAAATGAACTATCTCTCACTTCGAGTGACGGAGAAGAACCGTTAACCGTACTAAAAGATGTTATGGAGAAAATTGTGAGAAACAGCATACATGTTTCTCATCCGACGAGCATGGGACACCTACATTGTCCACCTCTTATCCCAGCCATTGCAGCTGAATTGATCATCGGAGCACTAAATCAATCAATGGATTCTTGGGATCAAAGCTCAACGGCTACTTATTTAGAAGAGAGATTGATCAAATGGGTAAGTAACAAGCTTATCCTTTCATCTTCAGCAGATGGGACATTTACGAGTGGTGGTACTCAATCGAACTATATGGGGCTTCTACTCGCTCGTGATTTCTTTTGTGATAAACGATGGGGATGGAATGTAAAAGTTCACGGATTGCCACCAGAGTCGCATAAGCTTCGTATCTTATGTTCAGAAGATGCTCACTTTACCGTGAAGAAGTCAGCGTTTCAACTTGGACTAGGTGAACAGGCAGTCGTAACGGTTGAAACGGATGAACATAAAAAGATGAATACTGCTAAATTAAGGGAAGAAATTGAGCGCTTGAGAAGTGGTGGACTTGTCCCGATGTGTATAGTTGCAACGGCCGGGACAACGGATTTCGGCAGTATCGACCCGATTCAAGAGGTTGCAGCTATTGCTCAAAACCATGGATTATGGCTTCATGTTGATGCAGCTTACGGGGGTGCGTTACTTCTTAGTAAAAAGCATTTTCATAAGTTAACAGGAATTGAGCGAGCAGATTCCATTACGATAGACTTTCATAAGCAGTTTTATCAACCGATAAGCTGTGGAGCTTTCTTCGTAAAAGATAGAGCAAATTTCAAATATATTGCACATCATGCAGACTATTTGAATCCTGAGAACGACGAACAAGATGGACTCGTTCACCTAGTGAGCAAATCGGTTCAAACGACAAGGCGTTTTGACGCGTTGAAGCTCTTCATGTCATTACGAATCGTTGGCGAAAAGAACTTCGCCAGCATGATTGATTATACGCTTCATCTTGCGAATCAGGCAGCAGGGGTAATGGATCAGAACCCACAGATTGAAGTGTGTAACGTAAATCCCGAAATTAATGCTATTGTATTTCGTTATACTGACGCACCAACTGATTCATTAGATGAACTGAATACCTATATCTACAAAAAAATTCTTCATACAGGAACAGCTTTAGTCGCGAAAACAAAAGTGAAGGATGAAGTCTTTTTAAAGTTTACTTTACTGAATCCACGTACAACAATCGTGGATATTGAAGATATTCTTCATAGCATTACTCAATTTGCAGCAGAGTACGAAAACAGGGGGATCACCCAATGACAAATCATAAACAACAAGCAGAAAATGCGAGCATACAGAGCTTTTTAAATTGTTATCTTCGAGAAACACAAGCATTTGTTACCTTTGAAGATACGGTTGATCATTTAGGATGGAGTGGGGAGACGCCGGACAGATGGGTGAAGATTGAACTTAGGAATCAAGGTTCAGCGATCTTTGCGGCAATCAAGCATTGGTCTTTAACAGGCAGACATTTGTTTCACTTTCCTATTCTTTATCAAAACAATGAAAACGTGATAACACTCGATTACATTTCACTTGTTGCCATTCTTTCAAAAGAATTGTTGCTAAAACAAGATCGTGAGGATGCAGAAGATGAATTGATGCTGCGGACGATTTTAAGTAAAAAGAACATACAACGGTACCTAGAAGCACGTGAAGGTGACTCCGTGAATTTAGAAAGCAGTGAGTTTACATTCATTGAAGCAGAGCAGTCCCTTTTGTTTGGTCATCTGCTTCACCCGACTCCAAAAAGCAAGCAAGGCATGAGTGATGAAGAGGAATCTCTCTATTCCCCAGAACTTAAGGGAACGTTCCAGCTCCATTTCTTTCAAGCGGACAAGTCGATCGTCGATCAGGATACTGCAGATGAAGTGACAGCAGAAGAAATAACTCGGACGCTACTACAACGGGATGAGGAGTTCGGCAAACAGATAGAGATTAGTGATGAGTCAGTCTTCATACCTGTTCATCCTTTACAAGTTCAAGTTCTACTGAATGATACGTTTGTTCAAACTTTAATCAAAGACGGTAAGTTGAGCTACATCGGTCCATTCGGTGAGCTGTTCTCGGCAACATCATCAATGCGTTCTGTTTACAGCCACAATTTTAAATATATGTTCAAGTTCTCTGTACCTGTGAAGATTACAAATTCACTGCGCGTTAATCTTGAAAAAGAACTGCATAGAGGGGTAGAAGTTTCTCGACTCATGCAATCGATAATCGGACAAGAGATGAAGGAGATCTACCCATCGTTTCAGATCATAAAAGATCCGGCATTCTTAAATATCCCTACAAATAAAGAGACATCTGGATTTGAAGTGGTGATCAGAGAGAATCCTTTTTACGAGAATGATAGAAATGCAAGTTTAGTAGCAGGTCTTTGTCAGGACCACGGTTTTGGAGGGAACTCTAGAATTGCTTCAATCATTCATGACATCGCTCAAAGAGAGAACAGAACGACAGAAGAAGTCAGTAAAGATTGGTTCCAGCAATATTTATCAATCGCTCTAGATCCGATGCTGTGGCTGTACGAAAGATACGGTGTAGCACTTGAAGCGCATCAGCAGAACTCGATCGTCCAAATGGAGAATGGCTATCCGAAGCGTTTTTATTACCGTGATAATCAAGGTTACTATTATAGCGAATCAAAAGCTGATCTGCTCGTTGAACAGCTTCCAAGCCTAAATCGTAAGAGTGTAACGATCTGCAGTGACGATGTCGCGATCGAACGGTTCCGTTATTATTTCTTCATGAACCATCTCTTTGGTCTCATCAACGGATTTGGAACCGCAAATCTTGTCGCAGAAGAAGAACTTATGGACATGCTACGTCATCGTTTGAAACACCATGATACGTTAACAGACGGAAAGTCAGGCCTGATCAGAAGCTTACTAGATGCGGAAGAACTTCCGTGTAAAGCGAACTTACTTACTCGTTTTCATGATATGGATGAGCTTGTTGGTTCTCTGGAAACACAGTCTGTCTACACAAAGATCCCAAACCCATTACAAAAGGTGATGAAAACAGATGCAGCCAGAATTTAGTTTCTATGATCACACCATCCAAAAGACGTTATCGTATGTAAAAGTAGATTTGGAGCGGGATGTATCACTTCTCCATAAGTGGCAGCAGCAACCGTATGTGATTCCATACTGGAAACTGGATGTCTCGTTTGAAGAATACAGAAAGCATTTAGAAACTTTCCTGGCTGATCAGCATCAAACGCTGTATATGGGATTAATAGATGGAGTTCCGATGAGCTATTGGGAAGCATACTGGGTAAAAGGAGATGTGGTAGAGAAGAGCTATGATCCACATCCTAAAGACCAGGGAATTCATCTTTTGATCGGAGAAGAATCTTTTATTGGGAAGGGTTACGCACTTCCCTTATTACGTGCCATCGTACATTATCAGTTTTTATCAAAAGGGACTGAGAAAGTAATCGCTGAACCTGATATTCAAAATGAGAAGATGATACATGTGTTTGAAAGGTGCGGCTTTGAAAAAGTGAAGCCGATCGAATTGCCGGATAAGACCGGGATGCTCATGTATTGTCATAGAGAAACGTTCGAGAGGAGATGGAGAGATGTCTTTCAAACCATCACAACATAAAGAGATATATGACATCATCGGTGTCGGCATCGGTCCATTCAACCTTGGGCTAGCGGCTATGCTAGATGAAACAGAAGGTAAAAAAGCGCTCTTTTTTGAAAAGAAAACAGAATTCAACTGGCATAAAGGAATGCTGATTGATGGTACGACACTACAAGTACCATTCTTTGCAGATCTAGTTAGTATGGCTAATGTGAGAAGCAAATACACGTTTCTAAACTATCTGCAGAAACATGATAGACTATACCACTTTTATTTTTTAGAGAACTTTCATATCCCGAGAAAAGAATACAACCACTATTGCCGTTGGGTAGCGAGTCAGCTTGATTCTTGCTCATTTGGTATGGGAGTTGAACACATTCAGCCGGTTGAAGATGCGGAGAGTTCGGTATACGAAGTGATTGTAGAGTCTTTAGAAACCGGGGAAACACAGACGTACTATACGAAGCATCTTGCTGTCGGCATCGGTACGATTCCATCAATACCTTCGCATATAGAGAAGAAACTTGGTGCAAAGGTCATCCACTCTTCACAATACTTAGATCGAAAAGAAGAGATTCTTAACGCAAATTCAGTTACAGTCGTCGGTTCTGGTCAGAGTGCAGCAGAAGTGTTTTATGATTTAGCGCAGCATCAGGATAATGACTCTTATTCTTTAAACTGGTTCACGCGATCAAAAGGATTTTTCCCGATGGAATATTCGAAGCTTGGTCTTGAATATTTTTCGCCCGATTATACGAATTTCTTTTACAACCTCCCTTCTTCAAAGAAGGATGAGCTTTTGAAAAAGCAAGACCTTCTCTACAAAGGGATCAGCATGGACACGATCGCGGATATTTATGATCTGCTTTATGAAAAATCAGTTGGACAACATAAACCTGATATTCACCTACAGGCGATGACCGAACTTGTTCATCTTGAAAGAAGTGAAGATACTCACTTGCTTACACTTCGTCAGAACGTTACAGGAGAAGTGTTTGAATTGAAATCTGATGTCATCGTGTTAGGGACAGGCTATGCTCCAGCATTTCCGCATTTCTTAATGAAGATGCAGGATCAGATTCAATGGGATTCTAAGAATCGCTATCAGATTACTAGTGATTATCGTTTGGAGACAAAGGGTCTGCAAAATAACCACATCTTTATTCAAAACGGAGAGCTTCATACTCATGGTGTAGGTGCTCCAGATCTTGGTCTTGGCGCACATAGAAACGCAGTTATTATCAATACGCTTTTTGAGAAGGAAATGTATCCTGTTACTACAAAAAATGTGTTTCAGAATTTTGGAACGGAACCTTCATGGAAACCAGCAACCGTTCGTTAAACCTTTTTTTATTAAGCTGTGTCTTTCTATTCGTATGCACAGAAGTATTACTATCGCCTTTTTATCCTCAATTTTTTAAAAAGGTATATGGCATAAATGATCCGGACCTGACAGGGTTCTACATTATGACGTGCAGACTCGTCGTTGTAGTCTTTACTCCGATCTGGGGATTGATCGCCCACAAAAGTAATAACAGCTCTACCTTATTAATCATCGGACAATGGGGAACAGGAATTTCTTGCTTTCTGATGGCGATCTCACAAAGCTTTGAAATGTTTGTAGCAGCGAGTGTACTTTTATTGATCTTTAAGAGCAGCTACTTTCTGTTGTATACCATTTTAATCTCTGAGAATCGAAATTCTACAACAGGGGCAGCAGCCAGCTATCATGCCGTTTTACAAGGTGCGATCGTTACAGCGACTATTCTGTCTGGATGGGTTATAGGAATGGATAATCCTTTACTGATCTTTTGGATCGTTGGAATTATTGAATGTTTAATGGCAGTTTTTAGCCTGTTTTTCTTAAAAAAAGTAAACAAAAACGTAATTGTAGAATCAGATTTAGAACAAACAAATCATCGAAGCTTAATAACTCAATTCTTGTTTTTTGGAATCATCGTTTTAACGCTTCATCTTGCAGTAAATATGATTCGGCCATTTTTTACAATATACACGGAAAATGTCTACAGCACGAATACGATGATGAGCAGTTGGTTGTATTTGATTCCGAGTCTGATGGCAATCGTCACATTGCCTCTCACAAAAAAATACAGTGAACGGTTAGGATGGTACGGCTATGTTGGTGCGGCGAGCATGATTATTGTCGGTTTGTTTCTTCAAGGAATCGAAACGAGTATCGCGGGACTCATCTTTTTCCGCTGTATGTTCGGTATAGGTGCTGCTTGGTGTCTTGCAAAAATAGACGTATTTATCTTTAAGTGGAGTGTTAATATGCATGGAGACTATAGCAAAATCTCAGCGATTCAAAATGTAGGGTTGCTGCTAGCTCCAGTCGCGGCATCATCCATCGTTAACACCCGTTCAATATCAGCCGTATTTACTTTTGCTAGTTTGTTCGTTGTTCTCCACTTACTCATTTTCTTATGGGGAACGTACTCGAGAGAAAGAAACAAAGGAAAATTGCACTTACATAAGGAGGAAGAACATGCTTTATATAAATGAAACAGAGTCCATGCTAAAAAAAGATACGTGGGAAAAAGTGAACAAAAATTTGTTAGCTAAGATGTTTGCAGAATATATGTATGAAGAGATGATTTTCCCAGAGCAAGAAGATGAGGGATACATTTTTACAGTGAACGAAGAACGCAAATATCGTTTTACTGCCCAAAAACGTTTATTTGAAAGCTTTGATGTAGATCCGGAATCAATCGAAGTGCTTGAGAATGGTGAATGGAAATCTGCAATCCATGCGATTCGCTTTTTGATGGATATTCAGCCGATGATCGGCATGTCCTCCGAAACAGCGGGTCACCTTATCAAGGAACTAAACCATACACTTATTGCCGATGCGAATCTTTTAAACAATCATAAAAGAACGTCTGACCAATTAGTAGATCTTGATTATGCCGAGCTTGAGGGAGAGATGTCAGGTCATCCATGGATCACGTACAACAAAGGTCGTATCGGTTTTGGATTCGATGACTATAACAAATACGCTCCTGAAAATCAGAATGAAACAAAGCTGTTCTGGATTGCCGTTCATCGCGATCGTGCTCAGTTTCAATCTGTACAAGAACTTCATTATGAAAAACTTTTAATGAGAGAACTAGATGGTGTTCTTGTTCAGCGCTTTAATGAGATTTTACGAGAGAACGGGAAATTACCGCTAGATTATTATTTTATGCCAGTACATGAATGGCAATGGAATAACGTTTTAGTTCAAAATTTTGCTGAGGATCTAGCGACAGGCATGATTGTTCCTTTAGAAGAAGGAACGGATCATTACTTGCCACAACAGTCTGTTCGAACGTTTGTTAATGTGACAAACCCGCTGAAATCTCATGTCAAGCTTCCGATGAGTATTTTAAACACGCTTGTGTATCGTGGACTTCCGTCAGAACGAACACTGATCGCACCTCGCGTTACAGAGCACATCAAAGGAATTTTTGAAGGTGACAGTTTCTTACGTGACGAATGTGAAGTGGTCCTTCCGGGAGAGGTTGCGAGCATTAATGTAGATCACCCTCACTATAGCCAGCTAAAAGGAGCACCTTATCAATATCTGGAGATGTTAGGAACAATCTGGCGTGAAAGTATCTACACGTATCTAAAAGACGGTGAACAACCGATCACGCTTGCCGCACTTCATCATGTTGATGGAAACGGAAAGCCTTATGTACAAAGTCTTATTGAAAAGTCTGGGTTAACTGCTGACGAATGGATGAAGAAGTTCTTTGGTGTTGTGATGCCACCGTTGCTTCATTTCCTTTATCAATATGGAACAGTCTTTTCACCGCATGGTCAGAACACGATACTGATCTTAAAAGACTACCAGCCTGAGAGGTTAGCAGTAAAAGATTATGTAGATGACGTGAATATTTCAGATCAGCCATTCAAAGAGTTAGAGAGTGTAACAGAGGAGCTGCGCGCTGTATTACGAAGTGAACCACCTGAAGGTTTAACGCAATTTATTTTCACGGGACTATTTATCTGTCATCTGCGTTATCTCTCAAACGTAATGGTACGTAACGGTTTAATAGAAGAAAAAGCATTCTGGTCACATTTGGTAGACAGTATTGAATCGTACCAAGCAAGATTCTCACATCTAGAAGATCGTTTTAAGCTGTTTGATTTCTTTAAGCCAGAGCTTACAAAGCTATGTTTGAACCGAAATAGAATGGTAGATTACGGTTATGGAGATGGAGATGACCGTCCACATGCCTCTGAGTTTGGAAAAGTACGAAATGCACTTTATGAAATTCGCAAAAACAAAGAGATGGCTGTTCAATAATTAGAAAATGAGGACTTCCCTGGTAAACGGGAAGTCCTTTTTTTGTGCTTTTAGGTGATGAGTTGCGATTTACCGGTGGAAAGAGCGATCGTTCGGGTGGTGAGTTCACAGTTACAGGTGGTTACGATATTTCTACAGGTAGAAAGAGACCATTTACCGGCGAACGTGTAACCGAAATAAGAACACGTACCGTAAAATGCAAGTATTTAATCTGAAACTTCTGTTTTTTTATTCCTGTATGTAATATTATGGTAGGTGGGTATTGTGAGGGATAACGAAAAGAAGCGGTGGTTCTAACGAAACGTCTGCTTCAATATGGTATTATGCCTCGTTTCAAGTGGAGAGCGGGATCCGAATGGAGTTCCATGTATGGCATGTTAGTTGAAGGTGATCAAGGGACACTTACTTTTCAAGGCGCACGTTATCTAGGTTTTGAACGTAATAGCCCATCCCAATCTGTATAAGTTGAGGGTTTAAGAATATGAGAAAATTAAATCAAAGTGATCATGAAGATGTAATGAGACTTCTAAGTAAACGACCAGCAGAGAACCTGTTTACATTGTGGGGAATAGAAGCATATGGGTACGAAGCAGATATTCAAACCCTATGGGGGCAGTTCGATTCCGATGGTGAGTTGAACGCTGTGCTGTGTAAATTTAAGAACAAATATACACCGTATTGGGAATCAGGTTGTAATGTGCAGGTAATTGCGGACATGATTAATGCCGATACAAACGAGAAACAAGTTAATGGAATAGAACGGTTAACGAAAGAGATAGAACCTTTGATTACAGAAGGTTACTCAAAACGCGAAAGTTATTATTATGCAAAATGTGACCCCACACCGAATCATAACCATTCTGATTCAGTCAGATGTTTAAGCGAAGAAGAAGTTCCTCGGCTCATCTCTTTTTATCAAGAAGTTCCTGAATTTAAGAGAGAATATAAACCTGAGTCTTTTATGGATCAGATGAGTAATGGATGGTCTAGAATATTCGTTATCGAAGAAGATGACAAGTTGATTTCATCAGCATCTACAGTTTGCGAGACATCTGTCGCAGCAATGGTTTCAGGAGTTTGTACACTACCCGAAAAAAAGGGAAAAGGATTGGCAAGCATCTGTGTAGAACACCTGATGCATAACCTTTTTCAAGATAACAAGACACTTACTTTATTCTATGACAATCCAGAGGCTGGCCGCATCTACAAGCGGTTAGGTTTTATAGACATTGAAAAATGGACGATCAATCACTGTAAAGAAAGGAATTACCATAATGACAACTAGTCTAGATAGCTACCAAAAGAGTGTATTAAACGCATTTCTAAACAAAGAAGGACGATTGAAAAACATGCCTTCACAAAAGAAGAAAAAGCTAGTGGTGTTAGAATATTTAGTTCAGCAGCTGAATGACAACCAGTCCTATACGGAAAGAGAGATCAATGAATTTATTAAAACGTATCATGAAGATTTTTGTACCATTCGCAGAGAATTTATTGTGAACGGATACATGGACCGAGATGAGGGAAATTACATAAAAAGAGATGAAACACTTTGGACAAAATGGCAAGAACTCTAGTAACAGTTAGAAAGAAGTGAATGAAGTGGAGACTGGTATTTCGAATGAAAGTCTTTGGACTCATTTAAAAGAAGAAGTAGAAGCACGTTTTGGTTTTGAAATGGATAAATGTACACCGATCAATCGAGGTTGGCTCAATCAAAAATGGAAGATAGAAACGAACCAAGGCGTTTTCCTAATCAAGCAATACAACAAAGAGCGGATGAAAAAGTACGACCTTCAAATGATACTATCAACCCTTCAAACACAAAATCGGTTGTTTTCATTAGGTTTAGTCTGTCCTGAGCTCTTGTCTTATAAAGGTGATCTTTTACAGAAGTCGACAGAAGGTGAACGCTTTACCGTTATGCGTTTTATGGAAGGAATGTTAAATCCACCTGGTAATGTTTCTAGTGAACAGATGCATTCTGTCGGTGAAGAAATTGGAAAGCTGCACGCGTTATTAAATGATGGAACATTAGAAGCAAAATCAGAAACGGTATTTAAGGTTCCTTCTATAGCAGAACGTGTGGAATATTGGCAATCTAAAATCAATAAGTGTGATGAACAAGGATTAGATCATGTCCGTTCTTTGATGGAACTTCAAATGGCTGCAACCTTAGCGTTTAATATAGAGCTGTTTGGAAATCTCACCCCTGGCTGGTGCCATCGTGACCTTTGGGTAGATAACTTGCTGTTTTCGGGTGATTACATATCGGCAATTCTCGATTTTGATCGAATGAACTATGACTTCTTAGAATTGGATATAGGCAGACTGATCATCTCAACATGTCTGCAAAATAATACATTAAATCGTAAAGCTGTCCAGGCATTTCTTAAAGGATACAATAATACAAATGAATTATCAGTTGAAAGATTAGTGATAGCTTTAAAATTAGTATGGTACATGGAAAGTACGTGGTGGATCGATGTCACTCCTCATGAAGGAGAGCCTCCGAAACGATTTCAGCAAGAAATGGTCTGGTTAGCCCGTCATCTACAACAATTAGAGCGAATGATGGACTGGAAAAAAGAAGAAGTAACATTCATGTTTTAACAAAGTAGCTTAAGGGAAATTCCTCATTAACAGATTAGAGGAGTGGTTGAGTGGAGACGAAACAATTATGTTTGCTGAAAAAAGAAGATATGACGAATCCAGAAAAAGTACCAGCTTGGGTGATAGAAGAGTATAAGACTTTTCATGAGACGGTGACCAACAAGACCTTTCCTTGTTATTTTGGAATGGCTGCTGAGAATAAGGGGGAGCTTCGTTATGCCTATGTGACGCATGATGATTGGTCGAACCTTCCCGAAGCGATTCGAGAGTTTAACAAACTTTTTGACGCACCTAAATTGATTCGTCACGGACTATTTGTGTTTGTTGAACCGGAGAAAGAAGAGAAAGACATTCCGTATTACCGCGATTATTTTTGGAAAATGCTTCAGTCACTGCACGAAACAGATAATCAACCTTGGCCAGAGCATATACCGAAAGATCCGGACCATCACTTATTCGCTTTTTCATTTGATAATGAGCCTTATTTCGTATTCGGAAACGCGCCCGCATACAAACAAAGAAAAACAAGAGATCTTGGGAATAGCTTAGTTCTCGGATTCCAGCCTCGCCGCATTTTTGAAGGATTAGAAGGTACTTCACCAGGCGGAGCGATGTCTCGGGAAAAAGTTCGAGAGCGGGTAGAGAAGTGGGATAATCTTCCGAAACACCCGAATATCAGTCATTATGGGGACCCTGAACACCGTGAATGGAAACAATACTTTATTGGAGACGATGTTGAACCGATAGCGGGAAAATGTCCGTTTCATCATAAATAAAACGTAGAAAAGGACTCTTAACCGAGTCCTTTTTTCTTTGTCCATTCGTGCTCTAGCATACTGAATAATAGAGAGTCACGCCATCCGTCATTTAGCATGATGGTTTCCCGCATTTTTCCCTCTAACTTCATATCTAATTTCATCAAAACTTTCTCTGATGCTCTATTTCTGGGGTCACATGTTGCAAAAATGCGATGAAGCTGCAGAACTTCAAAACCGAACTTAAGCAATAGTTGCCCGGTTTCTGTTGCGAATCCTTTTCCCCAATAATCAGGATGAATCACATAACCGATCTCACCTACACGATTTGTCAAAGAGGTGATCTGTAGTTCTCCAGCTCCGATCAACATCTGTGATTGATTTTCAACAGTTGCAAACGCATATCGTCCACGAGGATTTTTCTTTGCATCGTTAATAACTTCATTCACATAAGTAATAGAATCATTTTCGTCATTCGGTCCCCATGGCTGGTATTGAGACACAATTTCTTGTGAGGCATACTTATGAACATTTATCCAATCTTCAGCTACCATCTCTCGAAAAGAAATTCTTTTTGTATGTAACATCGATTGATCCCACCGTTCTCTGTTAAAGTTTTCTATAAATTTTACATGTAAAGTCAGCCCACGCCTATTTGAGGTCGCTAATTCTAATTACTTGCCAAGGGTTAAACATCGTTTGACCATGTTTGTTAAATGCATGTTCTTCACTTAACAGATAAGTAGCAGATAAATGTTTAAACTATGATAATCTAATACTATCAATAATTTACATATGTTAGTAGACTTTAAGAAACAAGTTCAGTTAGATGAAAGCGGGAGAGTTGATATTGAATCTAAAAGATAAGGCTAGTAAAATGGCAGCTATTTATAAAGAAAATAAAAAAGTGCAGGCTGTATTATTGGCAGGGTCTGTTTCAAGAGGCTGGGAAGACAAGCATTCAGATATTGAACTAAATATTTTCTGGTCAGAACCTCCGACTGATGACGATAGAATGTTTCCTATTCGCGAGGTAGATGGATCAATCATTGAGTTTCATCCGTTTGAAGAGGAAGAATGGGCAGAGAGCTATTTAACACCTCAAAATGTAAAGTTTGAGATCAGCAGTTTCTTAACAACTACAGCTAATAAGTGGATAAAAGAAGTAGTGAAAGAGTTTGAAGTGGATTACGGCAAACAGTGCATGGCTTCATCCCTATTTTATGGAGTGAGTTTGTACGGAGATCGCGTGATTAGTGAAATGAAAAAAGAAGTGGAAGTGTATCCAGATCAATTAGCACAAAACATGATCAAAGAAAATCTAGCTTTATGGAGTAGGTGGAATAACCGTTATGCTCTATTGGATAGGAACGAGTGGATTATGTTGTATGATTTGATGGTGGGTGTTCAGAAGAAACTTCTTGGAACATTATTCGGTATGAATAAATTGTATATTCATCATCCGTCCTTTAAGTGGATGCATAAATATAGCGAGATCTTCACAATAAAGCCAGTTTATTTAGATGAGCGGCTATCTTCTATTCTCATTCAAAATGTTCATGAGAGTATAAAAGAATTAGAACTGTTGATTCGAGAAGTTTTTAACCTCGTGGAGAAACATTACCCTGACCTTCCATTTTTACCGGATTACAAAGAAAAGATGAGCTTTGTTCGACCGGAAAATAAAGGCTGATTCCAAGTATAAAAAAGCAGTTATGCACACACAATAGAAATAGCCATCCGGGTGGATTCGTCTTCTCGGGTGGTTTTTTATTTTTTTGTACGCTCATCGCCTGCCTCGCAAAAAGCGAGCAACGTGAACAAAAATCGATACAAAAAAAAATAAAGTTTAACCGTTGACAAAAAGAGGTAAATAGAATATAAATAAATTAACAATAAACATTTTGTTAATTGAAAAAGGAGGTACACCATTGTCTAATAAGCAAGCTTTGAAACAATATGACATCAAAAAATATCGTACACCAGATGGTTACACTTCCGATATTTGCGTTTTTACAATAATCTCAGAAAAAAATGAGGCGTATAAACCTCCAACGATGGACCTTAAAATCATGCTGATTAAAAGAGCGGGACTTGATTCTGAAGGGAATTTGAACATCGAAGCAAACAAGTGGGCGATTCCTGGAGGTTTCGTGCAAGACGATGAAACAGGCTTTCAAGCAGCTAAACGAGAGCTAGAAGAAGAGACGAATATCTCTGGAATTCATATTAAACAATTTGGCGTTTACGACAAACCTGGTAGAGATCCTAGAGGATGGATTATCTCGAACGCACATTATGCGATTGTTCCTGATACGTATCTATCGCTAAGAAAAGCACAAGATGATGCGGCAGATATTGAGTTGTTCTCAATAAAAGATGTGCTGAAACTGGACCTGGCATTCGATCATGAACAAATCATTGGAGATGCGATTCAAGTGATCACAAACGATTTATTGCAAACGACTGTAGCTAAAAACTTTCTGCCTGAAAACTTTACTTACTCTGAACTACAGGCCGTATTAAGAACTGTAACCGATGATCCTGCAATTTTAAGCGATCAGTCATTTTCAAGAAAGATTAAATCTCTTCCTTTTATTCAAGAAGTACAAGGAAAAACAACCACAAGAACATCAAAGAGAGCGACAAAACTTTATACATTTATTGAAATGGATATTTTAAAGCCGATCTATACAGCGCGATATTAACCAAATTTTTTTACGGATAATAATTAACGAATCGTTAATAGTTAACCAAAACAATATGAGGAGGAATTTATGATGAAAAAAGCTTTAATCAATATTGACTACACATTTGATTTTGTGGCAGATGAAGGTGCACTAACTTGTGGGAAACCAGGTCAGGATATTGAAAGTGAGATTACTTCTATCACGGAACAATTTATTAAAAACGATGATTTTGTCGTTTTTGCCATTGATCAGCATTATGCCGATGATAAATTTCATCCGGAGAACGAGCTTTTTCCCCCACATAACATTGAAGGAACACATGGTCGTGAGCTTTTTGGATCTCTTCAAGAAGTCTATGAAACACATAAATCAAAATCGAATGTTTATTGGATGGATAAGACTCGATACAGTGCCTTCGTGGGAACAGATTTATTAATGAAGCTTCGCGAACGTGGTATTACAGAGGTTCACATCGTAGGAGTTTGCACAGACATTTGCTGTCTTCATACAGCTGTCGATGCTTACAATGCCGGACTTAAGATCGTTGTTCATGAAAAAGGGGTAGCGAGCTTCAACCAAGCAGGACATGAGTGGGCATTAGGACATTTTAAGAGTTGTTTGAACGCAAAAGTTATCTAAAAATCATTCACTTGGAGGTAATGAAAATGAACAATCAATATGCTGATGATAGCTTAACGCTCCACACAGATCTTTACCAGATTAATATGGCGGAAACATACTGGGAGGACAACATTCATAATAAAAAGGCTGTATTTGAAGTCTTCTTTCGTAAACTTCCTTTCGGGAACGGTTATGCTGTATTTGCTGGATTAGAAAGAATTATAGATTATTTGAAGAACTTTAAGTTTACAACAACTGATATTGATTACCTTCGAGAAGAACTGGGGTACGGAGAAGATTATTTGGAGTATCTGCAGCAAGTGAAATTTACGGGTACTGTTCGCTCAATGGTTGAGGGAGAACTGGTCTTTGCGAACGAACCTATCATACGAATAGAAGCACCATTAGCAGAGGCACAGCTTATTGAAACAGCTATTCTAAATATCGTGAACTATCAGACACTCATCGCTACAAAAGCATCCCGCATTAAACAAGTAGTTGGAGAAGAACGAGTGATGGAATTTGGAACACGCAGAGCACAAGAGTTGGATGCAGCGATTTGGGGAACGAGAGCCGCGTTTATCGGTGGTTTTGAAGCTACTTCTAATGTTAGAGCAGGAAAACGGTTCGGTATACCTGTTGCAGGTACTCACGCTCACGCTCTCGTCCAAACGTACCGTGATGAATATACAGCTTTCCATAAATATGCTCGACGTCACAAAGACTGTGTGTTTTTAGTCGATACGTATGATACATTGCGATCTGGAGTACCTACAGCGATTAAGGTTGCCAAAGAATTAGGAAACAAGATCAACTTTAAGGGAATTCGTTTAGATAGTGGAGATCTTGCTTACCTTTCAAAAGAGGCTAGAAAGATGCTTGACGAGGCAGGATTCACAGATACTAAGATTATTGCTTCAAATGATCTAGATGAGAATACGATTATTAATCTAAAAGCCCAAGGTGCAAAAATAGATTCTTGGGGAATCGGTACAAAACTGATCACTGCTTATGACCAGCCAGCTTTAGGAGCGGTCTACAAACTCGTCTCAATTGAAGACGAACAAGGAAATATGGTAGACACGATCAAAATCAGCGGAAATCCTGAAAAGGTAACGACTCCTGGTTTGAAAAAAGTCTATCGAATCATCAATACATTGAATAATAAATCTGAAGGCGACTATATTGCACTGGACAATGAAACGCCTCAAGAAGAACCTAGACTCAAAATGTTTCATCCTGTTCATACGTTTATCAGTAAATTTGTAACAAACTTTAAAGCGAAAGAGCTTCATCAAGATATTTTTGTAGAAGGTAATGTAGTCTATGAAACTCCCACTCTTAAAGAGATACAGCTCTTTGCAAAAGAAAACCTTGAAGTGCTATGGGACGAATATAAACGCACGATGCATCCGGAAGAATATCCTGTTGACCTTAGTCAAGAATGCTGGGATAACAAGATGAAGAACATACAGGAAGTACAAACAAAAGTTATGTTAATAATGGAAGAAGGAGAATCTCACAATGGGTAAGATTGGAATCTATGGATCATCTTTTGACCCGATAACGAATGTACATCTATGGACAGCAAGTACTGTTGCACATCGCTGTAAACTAGATAAAGTGATTTTTCTACCATGCTCAAGTAAACGAAAAGATAAAACGATGAAAACCTCAGATGCTCATCGCTGGGAGATGCTTCAACTCGCAATATCTAATAATCATACATTTATAGCGGATGATCATGAAATGCTTCAAGAAGCTTGGGAAGTATACACGTATTACACGATGGAACATTTTAAAGAAAAATATCCTGATGATGAAGTGTACTTCATTATGGGAGCAGATCTGTTGGTTGATATTGCAGATGGTAAGTGGAAGTATGACCAAGAGTTAATCTCAAACAATAAGTTTATTGTGATGGCAAGGGACGAGATCAATATGGTGAAAACGATCTCTCGCTCTCCAATCCTAAGAAATCATGATGATGGTACAAAATTTCATCTGATCGATAAAGGACTGTCTATGGAAATCAGCAGCACTTATATCCGTGATGAATTTTCTAAAGGTGGCGAGCCAAGATATCTGTTGCCTGACGCTTGTTACGAATATATAAAAAAACATGATCTGTACAAGTGATAGGAGGAATGATTAATGTCTTTGCAGTTAAGAATTATGAGTGATCTCCATACAAAATCAAATATAGTAGCTTCGACTGAAATACGAAACAGAATAAACTTCTTAAAACAATACCTTGTTCAATCAAAAGCAAAAGGTTTCGTCCTAGGGATAAGTGGTGGCCAAGACTCTACATTAGCAGGGCGACTGGCACAGGTCGCAGTAGAAGAGCTAAGAGAATCAGGTTACATCGTGAAATTTGTTGCCGTTCGCCTGCCATACGGAACACAAAGAGATGAAGAGGATGCTGAGCTTGCACTGTCATTTATTAACCCTGATGAACGAATTTCTTTCAATGTTAAAGAAACAGTAGATGTTTTTTCAAAAAACTATAAAACGTATGTTTCACAGCCGCTTTCTGATTTTAATAAAGGAAATGTCAAAGCAAGAGTAAGGATGATCACACAGTATGCTGTAGCTGGTCAGGCAAACTTATTAGTGATAGGAACAGATCACGCCGCTGAAGCGATAACGGGATTTTTTACGAAGTATGGAGATGGAGGGGCAGATATCCTTCCACTCGCCGGTTTAACAAAGCGTCAAGGTAAAATGCTGTTAAAAGAATTAGGAGCGCCAGAAAAATTGTATGTCAAACAACCAACGGCTGACCTATTAGATGAAAAACCACAGCAAGCCGATGAAACAGAATTAGGTATAACGTACGATGAATTAGACGATTATCTAGAAGGAAAAGTCGTTGCTGATCAAACAGCAAAGCGAATTGAAGAACGTTATCTTCAAACTGAACATAAAAGACAGCTTCCCGCATCTCTTCATGATGAATGGTGGCAATAAATAATAACAGCTGATTCTAAAAGGTACTTACTTAGGGTACCTTTGAGTCAGCTGTTTTGTTGTATTTTCCTAAATATTTTTAAAAGAAGTTAACTTTTAGCTATTTTTGGAAAAAATATAAATAAACTAATGAAAGATGCAAAAAACGTTTACGGGACTATTGATTTAGGGAAGAGCCTTATAAATACCTTATGAGCGCATGGAGGATTATAGATGGCTACCGTAATAAAAGGAGAATACAAATACGTGAACTGTGATAGTGAATACGGCACATTAAAAAAAGTAATTGTGTGTGAACCGAGATATATGAAGATCGATGAAATTATTAATGAAACACAGCGCCATTTTGCTAAAGATAACATCAACATGAAACGAGCGATGAAACAGCACCAACTATTCGTAGATACGATGAAAA
Organism: Fictibacillus sp. 5RED26; assembly: GCF_015903895.1. Taxonomy (NCBI): domain Bacteria; kingdom Bacillati; phylum Bacillota; class Bacilli; order Caryophanales; family Fictibacillaceae; genus Fictibacillus; species Fictibacillus sp. 5RED26. Next base: position 346,695 of record NZ_JACZDU010000001.1, read on the forward strand.
AAAATGGTGTAGACGTTTATAAGCTTCCTGCGATGGAAAAGTTCCCAGAACAAGTTTTCACTCGCGATATAGGGTTTACGATCGGTGAAACCGTCTTCGTTTCCCGGATGGGAAGCAACATTAGAGATGGTGAAGAGAAGGTCTTGCGAAACTGGTTGTTAGAACACCAGATCAATCTTTCATTGATCGAAGGAGACAGGATTGAAGGTGGAGACGTAATCGTCCATGGTGATACCGTTTATATCGGGGTGAGTGGAAGAACGTCTGAGGAAACCATTCAAGAACTTCAATCACAGGTTCCTCATATGAATGTCGTAGCAGTTCCATTTGATCCTATCTATCTACATTTAGATTGTGTATTTAACATTTTGTCTGAAAAAGATGCTCTGATTTACAAACCAGCTTTCGAAGAAAAAGACTATCAGATGCTTGCTTCTACGTTTAATGTGATTGAAGTAGAGAAAGAAGAACAATTTACGTTGGGTACGAACGTGTTATCAATAGGAAACAAAAAGGTTTTGAGTCTTCCTATTAATGAAAACGTAAATAGGGCGCTTCGTGAAAGAGGTTATGAAATACTCGAAGTGGACATTTCTGAGATCATAAAATCAGGTGGATCTTTCCGCTGCTGTTCAATGCCTTTATATCGGGAAGAGATGCACTAAGGGTTTATGCGGTAGTATTTGCTAGTGGAAGATTCTTTTTCTATATTAAAGAGGAACTTGGACGTTTTCCAAGTTCCTTTCTATATTTCTATTTGAGAAGTCTCTTCTTCCTGCATAGTACCTTGAAGAGGAAGTACGATGGTGAAGGTCGTTATGTTATCATCGGATGAACAACTGATGGAACCATTGTGTTTTTCAATAATTTTTTTACACACAAATAGTCCTATACCTGTCCCCAATTCTTTTGTAGTAAAAAAGGGCTCGAAGATCGTACTGATTGTTTCAGGTGGAATAGCTGGGCCATTATTAGAAATGGTGATATGTACGTTATCGTTATTTTCGATCTTGCTAAAGATCATGATTCGGCGATTCTGTTTCATCTGGCGCAACGCATCGATCGAGTTCATGATGAGATTAAGCAAAACTTGTTTCAACTCATCCTTGTGTGCCCGCAAAGTAATCGTAGGATCAACACGCGGAATAACCGTAACATCTGCATCAACTAAACTTGGATACATAAAATCTAAGATATCTGTGAATAAATCTTCTAAAGCAAAATCCTCCGCTTCACGTTCTTGTACCCCTTTTCTAGAGGCATGAAGAAATTGAGAGATTCGAAAGTTTAATTGAGTTAATTCATGACTGATGATATCAATGTATTTCATGTTTGGATTTTCTTGCTGCATGAGTTTTACAAATCCCATAACAGCTGTTAACGGATTTCTGAACTCATGTACAAAGCTAGATGACATCTGCCCCAAAATGGTTAAACGTTCTTTGTGACTTTGATCGATGAATTCTGTTTTTTCCTCAATCTCGATATCCTTCAACTGTGTATACTTCTTAACCGCGTGATATAAAAACTCATCAAAAAGTGAATTGATCGTTTCAATTACGGGCTGAAGCTGTTCAATAGATATGCCGGAGCCCGTCACGAAACGGACGATTTCACTTCGTCCAAGGTTCACATTATAAACAAATTCACCAATATTAATTTTGGCTTCTAACCGCTGAAGCGCTACTTCATGTGCGAGGTGCATAATTTTTTCAGGAGATAGCTCGCCTCGTAAGGATTGTTTAACGAGCTCAACCATATGTAAGGCATTCTCTATCACTTTTTCTTTATGTACATCATGATTCGATATCACGATTCTCTGGTGCCATTCATGTAAGTATGTAGGCAAGTTATCATCCATATAAGTGACTAGACTTTCTGTTATGTCCACCGCTCGCACCTCTTTCACCATTAAAATCATGGAAAGAATAAAGAACTGAATCAGTAATCATTTGATATATAAAAGTATTTATACTACATATAGTAATTGAAATATAGACTAAATGCCATATGCAGTTTACATTTTTTTCATTAAATTATGAAAATTATGTAGGTATTTGGGCAGAGAGCAACGAAATCATTCATAATCTCATAAACTCCTATTGTTTATACATCTTCGTTATAGAAGAAAAACTATCCTTTAAATTTTACGTACTATACGAAATATATTTTAGTGATTTCATCTGTATCAAACTCGTTTGAGGAGGAGAAATTGTGATTTCATCTGTTCAAAAAATTTCAAGGATATTAAATTGTTTCACCAAAGATGAACCCGCGTTAGGAAACTTGCAGATTGCAGAAAAGTTAAACATGAATGCAAGCACAGTACATCACTTAGTTCGTACTCTGTGCTCAGAGGGCATATTGATTCAAGACAGCCAGAAAAAATATAGATTAGGATGGAAATTGCTAGAATGGAGCAACCACGTGATGTATCAGCAAGATATCAACACAGAAGCACTTCCTCTATGTGAAGGCCTTGTAAGAAGGTTTAATGCGACTGTACATATCGGAATGCTTGATCGTGGAGAAGTCCGCTTTGTTCTCAGAGTAGCTTCTTCAAACTCAGTTTCAGTTCCTACTTTTATAGGTGATACAAAGCCTGCCTATTGTACAAGCACAGGTAAAGTATTGCTTGCATTCAATCCTTCCATGATTAAGCCGACCATCTCAAGAGGCTTGCTTCGCCGAGCTCCAAATACGATTACATGTGTTGAAAAATTAAAGAATGAGTTTGAAGTTATTCGTTCAAATGGATATGCCATCAGTAACAATGAAAATGAGATGGGCTTATATGGGATTGCTGCCCCGATTAAGTCTTATACAGGACAAATTATTGCTGCTCTTAACATGGTAGGACCTGTATCCTATATGGTTGGGCAGGATACTCAATCTATGATTCGTCATGTTGTAAAAACAGCAGAGTCTATCTCAAAAGAATTAGGCTATATAAGCGTTCTATAATAATGTTTTCCTTCTATCCGCTACACGGTATATAAAATTCTTCCACATTTACTCCAAATGTCTATTCATTCAGCTAAATGCTTCTTCGTACATTGCACCTCAGAGCATATTGAATATTTTATTTTAGTGAGAATAATTAATAAAATTTTCTGACGATTTCATAATGTGAAATTTCGTGGTAGCAAATTGAAAGCGCTTTCTTTTATAGTGGAAACTAATTCACATATCTTTAACAGAGGAGGCAGATTGGATGGGAATTCGAACAGGTGCTCAATATATAGATGGGCTCAAGTCACGTTCACCTGAGATTTGGATGGAAGGCAGGAGAGTTGCAGACATTGTAAACGAACCTGTTTTTAAACAACCGATAGCTGAGATCGCCAAATTGTACGATATGCAACATGATCCAAAATATCAAAATGACATCACTCATATTTGTAAAGAGACAGGAGAGCGAGTCAACAATTCATTTCTTCACCCTACAACCTATGAAGAGATGATGGCAAGAAGTCAGCTGTTTGAGATCTATGCAAGGTCCACCTTCGGATTGATGGGGAGAACACCCGATTTTCTTAACGTGGTAGTGACAGGTATGGCCAATAACGGATGGTTCCTCGATCAATATAATCCCGAATGGTCGCTGAATATTAAGAACTACTACAACTACTTGAAGACCAACGATCTGTTTTTAACGCACGCCATCATCAACCCTCAAAATGACCGCAGCAAGAATTCTCATGGACAAAAAGATATGTATACACATTTAGGTGCTGTTGAAGAAACACCTGATGGTTTAATCGTTAGGGGAGCCAAAATGCTCGCTACATTAGCGCCGATTACTGACGAAGTCATCATCTATTCATTCCCAGGATTTGCGCCTGGTGATGAACGTTATGCTCTAGCTTTTGCAGTTCCTGTGGACACGCCTGGACTTAAATTGCTTTGCCGTGAACCTATGCAAGATGGAAAACGTTCGCAGTTCGATCATCCGTTAGCATCCCGTTTTGAAGAGATGGATGCATTGCTTGTCTTTGATGATGTTCTTGTACCGTGGGATCGTGTCTTTCTTTATAACAATGTGGAGGCAGCTAACCTTCTTTATCCTAAGACTGGGATCGCTCAGCAGCCAGCTCATCAGTCTGGTGTAAGAGGATATGTGAAACTTGCATTTGCGACAGAAGTTGCTTGTAAACTTGCAGATTCTATTGGTGTTGATGGATATCTGAATGTACAGAACGACTTGGGTGAACTCGTACAGAACGTGGAAGTAATCCGCTCATTATTAAGAGTAGCTGAATATGAGTATGAAACGACAGCATCTGGTGAAGTGATGCCAAATGCAGCAGCGCTAGAAACAATAAGAGGAATGCTTCCTAAAATGTATCCTAGAGCGATTGAAGTGATGCAGATTATTGGAGCAGGCGGGCTTCTTATGTCACCGACAGGCAACGACTTTAATGCTCCAGAAATTCGAAGTGAGATTGATAAGTACTATTTAGGTCGTGACGGAGTTGACTCACTTGAACGCGTGAAACTGTTCAAGCTTGCGTGGGATCTTTGCGGAGAAGCTTTCGGTCAGCGACTTGTACAATATGAGCGCTATTATACGGGAGATCCGATTCGAAAGAGAGCAATCTTTTATAACGGTTATAAAAGAAAAGCTAAGTTCGCTATGGTTGATGAAGCACTTTCCGTAACAAATGAATTCGTGAAGGACCAGCCTAAGCTGACTAAATAAAGGGAGGTAATTGTAATGAGTACAACGACTTTGAAATCTTTTAACCTATTAAAATGGATTGATGAAAACAAAGACTTGCTCAAGCCCCCAGTCAACAACAAAGTCATTTGGCAAGATTCCGAATTTATCGCCATGATATTAGGTGGTCCGAACAAAAGACGTGATTTTCACGTAGACCCTTCAGATGAGTTCTTTTATCAGATAAAAGGCAGCTGTTATGTAGAAATCATCAATAAACACGGAAAGCGTGAAGTCGTTGAAGTAAAAGAAGGAGACGTGTTCATGCTTCCAGCAATGGTTCCTCACTCCCCTCATCGTGTGGCCAATTCGTATGGTCTCGTAATCGAGCGAAAACGTGCACAAGGTGAGCTTGAAGACTTCGTTTGGTTCTGTGATCGCTGTGATTCTGAGATGCATCGCGTGACCGTGCAATTGAGTGATATTGAGAAACAAGTAAAAGAAGCAATCCACAGCTTTAACTCGAATGAACGAGTTCGTCTATGCAAAGACTGCGGTTATCAGATGCCAGAGAACGTGGAGGAATGGAAGTGCTAAGAATTGACTTTCACACACATATCATTCCAGAGTCGTTTCCTGACTTTGCCGAAAAATATGGTGGAGAAAGGTGGCCGGTGTTAAACCGGACTTGTGCTTGCGGCGCAGCCATTATGGTAGGCGGGAAAAATTTTAGAGATGTAACTGACCAAGTATGGGATCCGAAAAAACGAATACAGGACATGGACCGTGAAGGGGTAGACATTCAAGTGCTATCCCCGATCCCTGTTACATTCTCGTACTGGGCTCCACCAGAACAAGCAGAAGCGATGGCAAAAATCCAGAACGACTTTATTGCTGAAACGGTCAATGAATATCCAGACCGTTTTGCTGGTCTTGGGACCGTGCCGATGCAGGATGCTAAGACGGCGATACGTGAGATGGACCGCTGTATGAATGACCTTGGCCTTCATGGGATCGAAATTGGAACAAATATAAATGGACAGAACCTCGATCATCCTGACTTTATTCCATTTTTTGAGATGGCTGAAAAGTGGGAAGTGCCGCTTTTTATTCATCCGTGGGAAACGCTAGGGAAAGAGCGTATGCCAAACCATAACTTTATGTATACGATCGGGATGCCGAGTGAAACGGCATTAGCCGCAGCTTCATTAATTTGGAGTGGGATGATGGAGAAGTTTCCAAGGCTTAAGATCTGTTTTGCTCATGGAGGAGGTTCGTTTCCTTACTTGATTCCGCGTCTTGATCAAGGATGGCAGGTGTGGCCGCATCTTCGCCTGACAACACATCCCCCAAGTCATTATGCAAAGCAGTTTTATTTTGATTCATTAAATTACGATCCGATGAACATCCGCTATATGATGGAGCGATTCGGTTCAGATAAGATCTTTATGGGTTCAGATTATCCGTTTCTGCTACGTGAAGTGAATCCCGGAAAAGTCCTGGATGAAACGCTTGAGCTGACGGATGAACAGCGTAAAGCGATGTTTGGCGGAAACGCTGCTGAATTTTTAAGTCTTGGTAAAAGAAAGCGGGGTGCAGTCGTTGCAAGTCATTCAAACACCGGAGGATAAACTTGAAACGTTAGGAATCGTGCTGCCAGAAGTCCGCAGAGCTGTAGGGAACTATGTCGGCTGTGTAAGAGTGGGTAATCTTCTATTTACAGCCGGACAAGGTGTCGATCAATACCACGGCAAACTAGGAAGAGACTTATCCTTAGAAGACGGGTATGCCGCTTCTCGCCAATCCATGCTGAATTTGCTGGCAGTAGTTCAGAACGAGCTTGGCAGTTTAAATAAAGTAAAACGCATTGTAAAACTTCTTGGATTCGTGAATTGCACGGAGGATTTTATCGATCAGCCAAAAGTAATTAACGGTGCGTCAGATCTTCTTGTTGATGTTTTTGGCGAGAAAGGAAAGCATGCCCGATCAGCAGTTGGCATGGCCCAGTTGCCAGGCGGAACGGCGATCGAAATTGAAATGATTGTTGAAGTGGAAGAAGAGAAGGGGGACTAACAAATGAAAACAGAAACCCTCGCGCAACATGTAAAAGTGAATAACGCAAAATTGTTCATTGATGGAGAATATGTCGATGCACTTTCGGGTGAAACCTTTGAATCCATCAACCCAGCAACAAATGAAAGGTTAGCGCTTGTTGCAAACGGCAGTGAACAAGATGCGAAACGAGCGATTCAATCTGCCAAAAGTGCCTATGATAGCGGCGTCTGGAGCAAGATGCCTGTAGAAGAACGATCCGAAATTTTATGTAAAATGTCAGACCTTATTATGGAAAACGTGGATGAACTTGCGATGGTAGAGACACTCGACGTAGGAAAACCGATCAAAGAGAGCCGTGGGTTTGATATTCCTCGCGCTGCCTCCAATTTCCGTTTTTTTGCTGAGATGTCCAAGTACATGGTGAGTGAGCATTATGACAAACACAATATCATGTCGTATGCCAAATACAGTCCAGCTGGGGTTACAAGTCTGATCATCCCTTGGAATCTGCCATTCATGCAGATGACATGGAAAGCTTCCGCAGCACTAGCGGCTGGAAACACGGTTGTCGTTAAGCCCGCATCTTACACACCGCTTTCTGCTGTTATGTTTGGGGACATCGCTAATAAAGCAGGACTTCCGCCAGGTGTACTAAACATTATCACTGGACCAGGAAGCACGATGGGAGCTGCGATGACGACTGACCCTAACGTCCGCCGCATCTCGTTTGTGGGTGAATCGAACACTGGGAAAACGATTATGAAAAACGCGGCTGAAAATTTGATTCCAGTTTCTCTGGAATTAGGAGGAAAGTCAGCAAACATCGTTTTTGAAGATGCGGATCTGGATGAAGCAGTTAAAGGATCGATTGATGCGATCTATCGAAATCAAGGGGAAATCTGCCTGGCTGGATCACGTCTGCTTTTACAAGAAAGCATCTATGATCAGTTTATGGACAAGTTTGTGGATGCTGTAAAAAACATTAAAGTAGGCGACCCGACACAGGAAGATACGGACATGGGTGCACTCGTGTCAAAATGTCACTTAGAGACCGTAGAAACGTATGTGGACATTGGTATTAAAGAAGGAGCCAAGCTTGCTTGCGGGGGTAAACGGGTTGAGGGGCTAGGAAACGGAAACTTCTATGAACCTACAGTCTTATATGACGTGAACAACAAATGGCGTGTGGCGCAAGAAGAGATTTTCGGGCCGGTGCTTGTGGTCATACCGTTTAAAACAGAAGAAGAGGCAATAGCTATTGCAAATGATTCACAGTACGGGTTGGCGGGAGTCGTTTGGACGAACGATTTACGCCGCGCTCAACGTGTTTCCGCAGCTGTAGATTCTGGCCTGCTTTGGATCAACTGCTGGTACATACGTGATCTGCGTACGCCGTTTGGTGGTTCGAAGGCAAGCGGAATCGGGCGTGAAGGCGGGAGACACAGCTTTGAGTTTTATTCAGAGGCGAAGACGATAACGATGAAACTATAGAGGGTGGTTACTTTCCAGGTGCTTTTGAAAGTAGTTGATTTCCGCTCCAGGTTGCTCGCTTTCCGCGGGGCAGGCGGTGAGCCACATTTGTACGTTTCACTTTTAAGTGTCTCACCTGCCCGCCTGTCCCGCAGGAGTCTCGCACCTTACGCTCCAATCAACTTGCAAATGATGAGAGAAAAAACAAAAGCAACAATCCTATAGAAAGCAATGGTGTTCCTTCGTCTACAAGCAATTACTTTCGAAAGTGACTTTTCGTCGCATGTCTTGAAAAGAGGATTCAAGCGGTTAGCACCCACCAAATTACCTTCAACGTGTTTTTAAAGCATACTTTGAAAGTTACGATTGTGCCATGTGTAAAAATGTATGTATACAGCTTTTAGTTAAACGTGATTGGACTCCAGTCGCGTTTTGCTCTTTGAGAAAAGAAAGGAGGAAGTAAAGATGCAAAAGCAAGTGATTTCAAGATTAACAGAAGAACTTTTAGAAGCAGAAGAGAAACTGACTCCGGTAGAGCCATTATCCAAGCGTTTCCCAGAATTGTCGGTAAAGGATTCATATGAAATTCAGCTTGAGTGGGTTGAGAGAAAGCTTGAAGAAGGTCGTGTGGTGATTGGAAAAAAGGTTGGCCTCACGAGTAAGGCGATGCAAAATATGCTTGGGGTTGATGAGCCTGATTACGGTCATCTGCTAGATCATATGAAGGTTGACTCTGGAAGTGTTCTCAGCAGAAAAGATTTTATTAAACCGAAAACAGAAGCGGAAATCGGCTTTATTTTAAAAGAAGACTTACGGGGTCCGAATGTGACATACGTGGATGTACTGATGGCAACAGAAGCGATTGTACCGGCACTTGAAATTATCGATAGCAGAATAGAAGATTGGAAGATTCAGCTTGTGGATACTGTCGCTGACAACGGTTCATCGGCTAGAGCAGTTGTAGGGAAACCATTTTACGAGATGGACCAAATTGATCTGCGTACACTGAGCATGACACTTTTAAAGAATGGTGAAGTGACGGCGACTGGAGCCGGAGCCGCGGCTCTTGGGCATCCAGCACATGCCATCGCATGGCTCGCTAATAAACTAGCAGACTACAACATTTCATTAAAAGCGGGAGAGTTAATTCTGCCAGGTGCACTGTCTGCTGCGATAGACATAGATCCAGGCGATGAAGTGACTGCCTCTTTTGGAAAACTAGGTTCAGTAACCATCTCATTTCGGGATTAAAAACTGTGCAGAAAGGACCTAATACATTGAAAAAGATGAAAGCAGCCATAATTGGTTCGGGGAATATTGGTACGGATCTGATGTACAAGCTTCAAAAAAGTAACTATTTAGAACTAACGGCAATGTTTGGAATCGATCCAGATTCTGACGGACTAAGACGTGCGAACTCTGCAGGGTACAGAGTATTTACGAACGGAATTAATGACTTTGTTGAACGTCCAGAGTTAGCTGATATTGTTTTTGATGCAACTTCAGCTAAAGCTCACTTACGGCATGCTGAGATTTTAAAAGATATGGGAAAAACAGTGATCGATCTGACGCCTGCTGCCGTTGGACCTTTCGTGTGTCCGCCGGTTAATTCAGGTGAACATATGCAATCTCAGAACATCAATATGATTACTTGTGGAGGGCAAGCTACCATCCCGATGATTCACGCAATAAATGAAGCTGCTGACGTTTCATATGGTGAGATTGTAGCAACGATTTCATCCTTAAGCGCAGGTCCAGGTACGCGTGCAAATATTGATGAATTTACAATCACAACACGGCGTGGCATCGAGGAAGTTGGTGGAGCGGATATCGGAAAAGCCATTATTATCTTAAATCCGGCTGATCCTCCGATTTTAATGAGAGCGACGATTTATTGCGAAGTAAAGCTTGTTGATGTTGAGAAAATTAGAACGGCTATTTTAGATATGGAGAAAAAGGTACAGAGCTATGTTCCTGGATACAGATTAAAACAGGAGCTGCTATTTGATGGAAATCGCATCACCGTTTTTGTTGAAGTAGAGGGAGCTGGCAACTATTTTCCGAAGTATGCCGGTAATCTTGATATTATGACTGCAGCCGCTAAACAAGCTGGAGAAATGGTTGCTAAACATCACTTAGGGCAAGGGAAACTGGATAAGGCGGTGACAGCATATGAAACGAAATAGCACGTTGCCGCTAAAGTTTACAGAAGTCTGTCTTCGTGATGGCAGTCATGTGATGGCTCATCAGTTCACAGAAAAGCAAGTGTATGATGCAGCAAAAGCACTTGATGAAGCAGGTATGCATTACATTGAAGTCAGTCACGGTGATGGTTTGGGAGGCTCTACGCTTCAGTATGGAAGATCGCTTGTAGATGAGATGAAGTTGATTGAAACAGCTTCGGGTGTGTGTAAGCAGGCGAAAGTTGCTGTTCTTTTGCTGCCTGGTATTGGAACGGTTCATGAGCTTAAGCAAGCGGGAAGATTAGGAGCGAGTCTTGTTCGTGTGGCAACACATGTGACAGAAGCTGATGTATCCGCTCAACATATCTATATGGCACGTGAACTTGGTATGGAAGTGATGGGATTCTTGATGATGGCCCATTCTGCGCCTGTTGAAAAGCTTGTCGAACAAGCAAAGTTGATGGAGTCTTATGGTGCACAAGGTGTGTATGTAACGGATTCCGCGGGAGCATTATTGCCGAACGAAGTAAAAGAAAGAATTGCAGCTTTGCGGGGATCACTTGATATTGAAGTCGGATTTCACGCACATAACAATCTATCAGTAGCAGTTGCTAATACACTTGTTGCGATTGAAGAAGGAGCGACACGCATCGATGGAAGTGTCCGCTGTTTAGGTGCAGGAGCAGGAAATACGCAAACAGAGGTATTGCTTGCTGTACTTGAGCGCATGGGAATACACACAGGTATTGATCTCTACAAAATGATGGACCTAGCAGAAGATGTGATCGGACCGATGCTGCCGGATGCACAGGAAATCCGAAAAGGAAGTTTAGCTATGGGGTATGCAGGGGTTTATTCAAGCTTTCTTTTGCATGCAGAACGTGCGGGTAAACGCTTTGGTGTGGATTCAAGAGATATCTTAATAGAATTAGGTAAACGAAAAGCGGTAGGTGGACAAGAGGATCTTATCCTAGAAGTGGCAGCTGACCTGGCACATCAAGCCAAACTGGAGGTGTAGAAGATGACGGTTACGAATAAGGTTAACGCGGAATGGGTTGATTATCTTTTAAGAGCGGAAAGTGATGTTACAGAAGTGGTCAAGATAACAGACCGATATCCTGAGCTTTCTTTAGAAGAAGCGTACGATATGCAAAAAAAACTGATCGAAAGACGCATGGAGAAGACACAAACAAAGCGTATAGGAGTTAAGCTAGGACTAACGAGTAAAGCGAAACAAGAGATGATGGGCGTTCATGAAGCGATTTACGGTTATCTTTTGAGTGATATGCTCGCATTCGAGTGGGAACCCTTACAGCAACACCGTCTCATCCATCCAAAAGCTGAACCAGAGATCGCTTTTATTATGGGTGAGGATTTGATGGGAAAAGATGTGACAGCATCAGATGTCATGAGGGCGGCAAAGTATGTGGTAGCTGCAATCGAAGTAATCGACAGCCGTTACAAGGACTTTCGTTTTACACTTCCTGATGTTGTGGCAGACAATTGCTCATCCGCCAAATTGATTTTAGGAAGCAAGATGGTTCGGCCAGAAGAACTTGATATGGCGAATATCGGAATGGTGATGAGTAAGAATGGAGAGATTATGACAACCGGTGCGGGATCTGCAGTTCTTGGTCATCCAGCAGAAGCGGTAGCTTGGGCTGTTCAAAAGCTAGCCGAGCGTGGTGAAGGTTTAGTAAAAGGAGATATCGTTTTGAGCGGGGCATTATCTGAAGCGATTGCTTTTGATATGGATGATACGATTGTTGCACAGTTTGATTGTCTAGGATCTGTAACACTATCTTCGAGATATGTGAAATAGGTGAAGAGTTATGCCAATCATTCAAGTGCATGTAATAGAAGGACGAACAGATGAACAGTTGAGCACCTTGATGGAACGATTAACAGTGGCAGCTGCTGAATCATTGGATGTAAAAAAAGAACAAGTCCGCGTGCTGATCCAAGAGGTCCCAAATAAGCATTGGGGAGTTGGCGGAAAACCGAAGTTTTAAGAACGGGAGTTGAGACCCTTTGCTAAGCAAAGGGTTTTTCTTTTAGGGATACAAGTGGTTTGTGAGCGATTCTTGAGATTTATGATCGATTCCGGAGTTGGTGCTCGTATCTTGTCCCTTTCCTTCATCTCATCGATATTCAAAATTAACCAGCATAGTACAATCTTGACATCACATACCCTTAAACGACATGCAATCGTGAGGAGGGAGCACTATGTTTAAACGCTATAACCGGCTGGCGATCGAACTACCAACACCTACGAATCCTGATGCGAATGCGGCCGCTGCGGTTCAAGAATTGCTAGGCGGTCGTTTTGGTGAGATGTCGACACTTAATAATTATATGTATCAATCTTTTAACTTTAGAAAAAGAGGGAAATTAAAACCGTTCTTTGATCTCGTCTCAAGTATTACTGCAGAAGAATTTGGGCACGTTGAGCTTGTTTCACATACCATTAATATGATGATCTATGGCACGACACATCCAGGTGATGTCAATGATGCGCCAATGGCAGCTGCTACTGACAAGAGGAACACACAGCATTTTATTGGGACCGCACAAACATCCTTCCCTTTTGATTCGATGGGGAAAGCTTGGAACGGTGATTATGTGTTCAGCAGCGGAAACTTACTCCTTGATCTCCTGCACAACTTTTTCTTAGAGTGTGGAGCCAGAACACATAAGATGAGAGTTTATGAGATGACGAGTAACCCTGTTGCTCGAGAGATGATCGGCTATCTTCTTGTACGCGGTGGTGTGCATGTTTTGGCATATGCAAAAGCAATCGAGATGGTTACAGGTGTCGACATTAAGAAGATGCTGCCAGTTCCTGATCTAGAGAACTCAGCTTTTGAAACGACACGAAAGTTTGAAGCAGAAGGCGTACACCGAAAGTTATATACGTTCAGTGATACCGATTATCGAGATATTGCTTTAATCTGGGCTGGTCAGCATCCGCTAGGAGGACCACTTGAGACGGTAATCGGTGCTCCAGAAGGTGCCCCAATGCCTGAATTGCGCTCCATCTCAGAAGAGTTTGCTCCAGGCATCTCTCATGAAGATTTTATGCAGATTGCTGAAAGACTGAAGAAGAATGCAGGAATAAGTTGATCGACCGGCGTACAATACGTCGGTTTTTTTTATGGTATGATTTATTATGTTTATAGAATTTGTAAGAAATGAAGGGAAGTCTGGCAGATGACATACAGACAGATTAAATGGTTGATCCTGCTTATTCCAACGATTTCAGTTGGTTTATGGGAATACGTTAGACATACGGTTCTCTTGCCTTATATATCCATGAACACGGGAAACTGGCTCTCTGCCATAATTGTATTTCTTGTTACGCTTTACTTTTTGAATATCTTGTTTGGAAGATTAGAGAGAATGCAGCAGGAGCTTCAGAGAGAACGTTCTGAGAAAGCAGTCTTAGAAGAGCGGGAAAAAATTGCGAAAGAGCTGCATGATGGCATCGCACAGTCTTTATTTTTTCTCTCTGTTCAAGTGAACAAGCTGGGTAGTGAATTTAGTAAGGATGATAAATCGTATAATAAGTTAAAAAAAACGTTGCAGTACATTCATGACGATACTCGAAGTGCCATTCAAAATCTACGTAGCGTTCCGGCAGAAGCTGATATTTCGTGGACACGAGCATTAAATGCATTTTTTAATGAAATGGAGAGTCAGCATGACTTAAAGATTCATCGAGAGTGGCGTTTAAAAGACGATGATCTTACCTCAAAGGAAAAAATTGAGCTGTTTGCATGTGTACGAGAGGCAATTATCAATGTTATAAAACACGCTAATACGAACGAAGTATGGTTGAATACTACGACTACTCCAAAAGGATGGATCTGTACCATTGTAGATAAAGGATCAGGATTTGATTCACAAGAGCCAACGGACGGCTTTGGTCTGAAAATTTTACAAGACAGAGCTTATTCTATGGACTGGAAACTAAGGATCGCCAGTACGGAAGGAAAAACAACGGTTACGGTTGAAAAGGAGGAAAATGCATGACGACACAGCCTATTCGTTTATTAATTGTTGATGATCATCATCTAGCACGAGAAGGAGTCAAAGAGATTCTTGAGGATCAGACCGAGTTTGAAATTGTGGGTGAAGCCTCTAACGGTATACAAGCCGTAGAGAAGACTGAAGCTCTTATGCCAGATCTTGTTCTCATGGATATCTCTATGCCTAAGATGAATGGTTTTGAAGCGACTAAAGAAATTAAGATGCAGTTTCCAAACGTAAAAGTAGTAATCATGACGGTTTCTTATGACATTACGGACTGGTTTGAAGCTTTAAAGCGTGGTGCACAAGGATACCTTCTTAAAAATTTGAACACAGAAGATATGCTGAACGGATTAAAAGCATATGCGATGGATGAAATACCGATGTCGAAAGAGATGGCTTTTCGTATATGGAAGGAATTTAAGAAGGATGGACAAGCTGAGCAATCTCTTTCTTTAAGAGAGCAGGAAGTGTTGCAGTTGGTAGCTAAAGGACATTCGAACAAGGACATTTCAAAAGTACTTACTATTTCTGAGAATACCGTTAAAACACATATGAAGAACATCCTAGGAAAACTGCATCTAGAAAATCGTGTACAATTAGCGAGTTATGCTTACGACAATGGAATCGTTTAACTTCCAATGTCATACAATTGACACATTTTTATTTTCGTAATCACCCTTTAGAGTGATTACCATTTCATGCTTGTTGTTTATACTTTTCCATATTGAGTACGAATAAGGAGAAAATAATTATGCAAGCAACAGCTTATAAGTTACCAGAAAACAATGAAAATCCATCGAAAAAATCCAATAGTCTTTATCAAACTTTTTGGAGATGGCATTTTTATGGCGGAATTATCTTTGCACCTTTTTTAATCTTACTTGCCATAAGTGGCGCACTATATTTATTCCAAGCTGAAATTGAGACGATGATCTACAAAGACAAGATTATTGTTCAAAAAGGCGATCAATCTCTTCCGCTCTCACAGCAGATCGACACCGTTAAAGCAGAGTACCCAGAAGCTGAAATAGGTTCGGTCAGACTTCCGAAAGAAGATAATCGAGCTACTTTAGTAAAAGTGATCGAAAATGACGTTGTTACACAGGTTTATGTAAACCCATACACTGCATCAATAACGGGAACCATTCTCGATGAAGATCATTTCAAAAACGTTGTAGCCAAACTGCACAGCGAGTGGATCGTTGGTGGAACATTCATCAATAGATTCGTTGAACTGGCTGCATGTTGGACGATCATCATTTTAGTAACGGGGCTTTATATTTGGTGGCCAAGGAATAAAAAGACATTCATGGGGACGATTTTTCCTCGTCTGAAGAAAAATGGCCGCATGTTTTGGAGAGATCTTCATGCAGTTACTGCATTCTGGCTATCACTGATGATCCTAATTCTTATTGTAACGGGTCTGCCATGGTCAGGTGTGATGGGAGAACAGATCAACAAGCTGGCGACGAATGCAAAAGCGGGATATCCAACTTATGCGTTCATGGCACCAACAGCAGAAAAGACGACAGATGAGATCGCAGAAGATATTCCTTGGGCAACGGAGAACAACCCTGCTCCAGCTTCAAAAAAAGATGACGGATCACTCTCTGTTGATCAAGTGATGTACTTAGCTCAAGAGAACAAGATTCAAAAGCCTTACACGATTTCAATGCCAGTAGGAGAAGATGGAGTATTTACTGTTGCTTCTTCAAGAGATAAACCTGAAAATGAAGCTACCGTTTATTTTAACCAGTATAACGGTGATATCGTAGAGGATGTAAGGTTTAGCGATTACGGATGGATGGCTAAAGCTATTTCAATCGGAATCGCACTGCATGAAGGTCATTACTTTGGTCTGGCTAATCAGCTTTTAGGAGCAATAGCTGCTCTAGGCTTAGTTGCAATTGTCATCTTCTCACTTATCATGTGGAAGAAGCGTAAACCTTCCGGGAAATTGGGAGTGCCAAAAAAATCAGACAAAAAATTAAAGCCGTGGATCATTATCCTTATGGTCATAACAGGTATTGTTATGCCACTTGCAGGTATATCTTTCGTCTTCGTATTCTTACTTGATCGTTTTGTTATACCAAGAGTAAAGCCACTACAGGCTTGGCTATCATAATATAAATTTTATTAGAGGTGAACTTATTATGAAAAAAATGATGATAATTTTCGGTCTAGTGCTGACGATGGCAATCTTATCAGCATGCGGTTCAGGCGGATCAAAGGACGAACACGAGAATCATAAGAACCACGAACAACATAATAGCGAAAGCAAGGAGACGTCTCAGTCATTAGACTGGGACGTTCAGTCGTTTTCTTTCAAAGACCAAAACGATGCTGAATTTGGATTGGAAGACTTAAAGGGAAAAGTGTGGATGGCAAATTTTATCTTCACGAACTGTACAACAGTTTGCCCGCCGATGACTGCACATATGGCTAAACTTCAAGGAATGGCGAAAGAAGAGAATGTGGACGTAGAATTTGTTTCTTTCTCTATCGATCCAAAAAGAGATGATGCTTCAGCATTAACGAAGTTTGGTGAGAACTATGACGCAGACTTCTCCAACTGGCACTTTCTTGGAGGCTATGAACAGAAACAGATTGAACAGTTAGCAAGAGATTCATTTAAAACACCTGTAGTAGCTGATCCTAACTCAGATCAATTCATTCATGCGACTGCATTTTTCTTAGTTAATAAAGAAGGAAAAGTAGTTTCTAGATATGATGGAGTAGAGAATACGCCGTACGAAGAGATCATTGCAGATATGAAAAATAGACTGAAAAAATAAAGTAGCTGTATTACATAGTGAAAATATAGCAAACACCCTAGTGGAATAACGAAAAGCGAAGGAAAAGAAAAATAGTTTGGGGTCTGACCCCAAACTATTTTTCTTTTATTCATTTGTTCACACAATAGTTATGGTTTGGAAGTCTAACTTCTACCTACTTATGATAAAACTAAAGATAGAATCGTCATTATGTGATAATGGAGGTATATTCATTTATGAATCCGATAAAAACGTTAAAAACAGTAGGTTATCTTGAAGGTGCTTCGTTCTTGATCCTTCTTTTCATCGCCATGCCGTTGAAGTATTTCTTAGATCAGCCGATGGCCGTATCAATTGTTGGTGCCCTTCATGGTCTATTGTTCGTTCTCTATATTCTCGTCATTCTATATGTGTACAACGTGAAGAAGTGGCCGATCATGCGTGCGTTCTTGGCGCTAGTTTCTTCTGTCTTGCCGTTTGGCCCGTTCATTTTCGATCGTAAGTTTTTAAAAGATTAATACTGTTAGATGGGAGCCTGCTTTCACAGGCTCTCTTTTTTTGTTAGGTAAAAAAGATAGAAGAGATGTATCAGGATTTGTCGAAAAGTCTATATTTTTCAATTTAGACTTAATTATTTTGATTTAGACTTAATTATTAGCAGATTAGACTTAATTACTACTGATTCCGACTTAATTAACCCGCCACACCTAAATCACACTCGTGGGTGTACTTTCCACATGTACACTTAGCCTGATATTGTACTCCTCAGACACAACTACCCCCCATTAGAATAAAATCTCAATAAAATCTTAAAACCAAACCGTTCATGTTAAGAATTCGTTTAAATTGTTTTAATTTTCTAATTTTCGGCTATTTATACTTTAATATGGTTTTTAACAAGGAGGGACAAGCTTGTGATTAAAGCACTACTACTTAATGCGTCTCTTAAAAGTGGTGAAGAAGTCTCCAATACGGAAAGTTTGATGAACGAAGCGGTGCATATTTTTAATAAGAACAACATAGATACAGAGATGGTAAGGCTTGCTGATTACAGAATCGCACATGGTGTTACGGCAGATGAAGGTGATGGCGACGAGTGGCCTGAGATTTTTGAAAAAGTGAAGGCGGCTGATATCCTCATTATCGGTACACCTCTATGGCTCGGTGAAAAGAGCAGCTTAGCAACACAAGCAATCGAGAGGCTGTACGGTGCGAGTGGTATGACAAACGAAAAAGGCCAATATATATTTTATAACAAGGTGGCAGGTGTAGTTGTGACAGGTAATGAGGATGGAGCGAAACACGCGAGTGCATCCATTCTATATGGCCTGTCTCATATTGGATTTACACTACCACCAAATGTGGATACATATTGGGTTGGTGAAGCAGGTCCAGGGCCTTCCTACATTGAAGCGGAAGGCAACAAAAATGATTTTACGATGCAGCACAATAAAATAATGACGTACAATCTGATTCACTTTGCAAAGCTATTAAAAGAACATCCTATTCCGACAGAAGGCAATGTGGTAGAAAGCAACAGCTAATAAAGGGAGGATATTTATGGCCATCGATCAAGTAGCAGTGGAACGATTAAGTGAGCAATTCAGGGGAATTAGGTCATTATCTGAAAAACTGGCATCAAAGCTTCAAAATGAAGATACGATTATTCAGGCGATGCCAGATGTGAGTCCACCAAAATGGCACCTTGCGCACACGACGTGGTTTTTTGAACGTTTCATCTTAAAAGAAAAGAATCTTTCATACGTTCCCTTTAATCCAAAGTTCGATTACCTCTTTAATTCCTACTATGAAACGATCGGTTCTTATCATCCTAGACATTCTAGGGGCGTATTGTCCAGGCCATCAATGGATGAAGTCTATGCTTATCGGAACTATGTTAACGAAGAAATTTTGAGTCTGCTTAGGGACTATGGCGATCAGCTCCCTAAAGAGGTTGAAGATTTGATCGAGATCGGTCTTCAACACGAACAGCAGCACCAAGAACTTCTATTAACAGATGTAAAATATAACTTCAGCTGCAATCCGATGCTGCCATCGTACACAGAACCTTCACTCTCAAACAAATCAACAAATACAGATCAAAAATCGCAAGTTACTGAAATTAAGTTTGAAGGGGGACTCGTTGAAATCGGTTTTGCAGAAACGGGGTTCTCATTTGATAATGAACGGCCGCGTCACAAGGTTTGGTTGGATGCTTATCAGATATCTTCCCATCCAGTTACGAACGGAGAATATCTTTCTTTTATTGAAGCGGGTGGATATGAGCAGCCAGAGCATTGGTTGTCGGATGGCTGGGCAACAGTCAAAAAAGAAAAATGGAAACATCCCCTTTATTGGCGTAAAACCGAGGATGGTTGGTACACGTTCACGTTAACAGGTGAAAAGAAATTAAATCTTGATGAACCCATCTGCCACGTAAGTTTTTATGAAGCGGATGCTTTTGCTAGGTGGAGTGGAAAAAGGCTGCCAACAGAAGCAGAATGGGAGCATGCAATGAGTTCCATCCCAATAGAAGGGAACTTTGTTGAGGATGAATCGTTTCATCCGGTTGTCGGTGAGTCTTATTCAAAATCACCAATAAAAAAAGCTTTTGGAGATGTATGGGAATGGACCAGTAGTCCTTACACTTCTTATCCTCAAAGTAAACCACTCGAGGGTGCGCTCGGAGAATATAACGCTAAGTTCATGTGCAATCAGATCGTTTTGCGTGGTGGATCGTGTGTAACATCAAAGCTGCATATTCGACCTACTTATCGCAACTTTTTTCAAGCAGATAAAAGATGGCAGTTCAGCGGAATTCGCTTAGCGGGGGACCTCTCATGAAAACGGTAAGATCGAATGTTCATTATCATATTGGAAACGAACCTGAAACAGATATGTATAGTGAGGTACTACATGGACTCCAAAGCGAAAAGAAGTTCATTTCACCCAAGTACTTTTATGATAAAAAAGGTTCTGAGCTGTTTGAAGCGATTACGATGCTTACAGAATATTATCCGACCAAAACGGAGCTGCTTCTATTAAATAAATTTAAAGACGAAATGGCCAATGCAATTGGAAGGGATACAGCACTCGTAGAGTTTGGAAGTGGCAGCAGTGAAAAGGTGAGGACGCTTTTAGAGGCGATGCCTGAACTTAAAGAATATGTACCGATTGATATCTCAAAAGATTTTCTGTATCAATCAGCACGAGCGCTTTCTATAGAATATCCTCATCTAGACGTTCATGCGGTTTCTGCCGATTACACGGATAAGTTTGAGCTACCAGAGCTCACATCTAAACGGAAAGCTGTGTTTTTTCCAGGATCTACTATTGGAAACTTTGAGCCACAAGAAAGAATGAATTTTCTAAAGATGACAGCCGATTTTCTTCAGCCAGATGGCGGCCTATTGATCGGTGTAGATATGAAAAAGGATCATGCTGTTTTGAATGCTGCTTACAATGATAGTAAAGGGATTACAAGTCAGTTCAATACAAACCTACTAAACCGATTGAACAGAGAACTTTTGGCAAACTTTGACCTTGAAAAATTTCAGCATCATGCTTTTTATCATGCAGACAAAGGCAGAATTGAAATGCACCTTGTTAGCTTGTCAGATCAGACGATCACCATTGGTAATGAAAAAGTCTTCTTTAATGAAGGTGAGACTATTCACACTGAGAATTCTTATAAGTTTACAATTGAAGAGTTTCAAAATATGGCAAGAGAGTGTGGGTTCACACCTAAAAAAGTATGGTGTGATGATAAGAGCTGGTTCAGTATGCATTATTTGGTTGTAGAATAGACTCGAATGGACTCCTTCATTAGGGGTTCCTTTTTTGTCCAAAACCTTTTTCTTCCTCAGCAGGTTTACGTTCATAAGTACGTGTCAAAGCATTTTATTGGGCATTTTTATAGCAAAGGGAGATAATAGGGGAAAATGGCATAGAAGAGAGGTTAATCATGAATTTAAAAGGAATTCACCACGTTTCTGCGCTTACTGCAAAAGCACCTGAAAACTTTAAGTTCTATACAGAAGTAATGGGATTAAGACTGATCAAGAAAACTGTAAATCAGGATGACACTAGCGTTTATCATTTGTTTTATGGGGATGAGAAAGGAAATCCAGGAACGGAGCTTACGTTTTTTGAAATTCCGATGGCTGGAAGAAACCATGATGGGAACAACAGCATTTCCGCTATCTCGCTTCGCGTAAATAATGATGATGCTCTTCACTATTGGCAGGGTCGTTTAAAGGATCATGGAATCGAAACAGAAGGTATTAAAGATCGGGCAGGTCGAAGCACACTGGCGTTTAGAGATCCTGAAGGTCAGAGGATGATCTTAGTTTCTGATGAGAACAACAGAGGGGTTGTAGGTGGTCAGCCTTGGAGTAAGAGTACAACACCAAAAGAACATGCAATTGTTGGGCTTGGACCTGTTAGGTTAACAGTTCCTGCAGCTGAACCAACTATTGGAGTGCTAACAGAACTATTAGGTTTTCGGAAAAAGGGAAGCTATTCACCTGAACTGGCAGGTCAACCTGATATTGTTGTATTAGAAACGGGTGAAGGTGGAAGTGGTGCCGAAATTCATGTAGAAGAACGAAATGACCTTCCCCAAGAACGACTTGGTCGGGGTGGCGTGCACCATGTAGCCTTTAGAGTAGATAATGAAGAAGAACTTCGTGATTGGATTGAAAAAGTACAAACATCTAGGTTTCCAAACTCTGGATTTGTGGATCGTTTTTATTTTAAGTCTCTCTATTTCCGTGAACCGAACCGAATTCTATTCGAACTTGCAACAGACGGTCCAGGCTTTGATACGGACGAAGAATTGGAACATCTAGGAGAGTCACTTGCATTACCTCCGTTCTTAGAGCCTCATCGTGAGGATATTGAAGCGAAATTAAAACCTCTCCAAACAAAACAATAAAATTTTCTTTGCCTGAATCTTAACGGATTCAGGCATTTTTGTTTGAAGTAATGTTTTCCATTAATACAAATGAGCGACTTTAGGGGTTACTACAACTGTTGAGGCACGACAAAAGCTGAGTTATTGAAATTATTTTTTGAGCAAGAACTGGTCATAAAAAATGCAATTTGGGAAAAATTAAAAAGCGTTACAACAATAAACAAAAATGAAGGAGATGTCACAAGATGTATTGGCAAAAAAATGCAAAGAATATTTCAAAATATGTGAGTGCTTTTGTATTGGCATTAGCACTACTTTTAGGTACTTCAAATGCAGCTTCTGCAGTTGGGAAGAATGCGAAGGGTCCAGATGTTTACGCAATTCAATCCATGCTTAAATCCCTAGGAAGTTACTCTGGAAAAATAAATGGTTACTATAACGCATCAACGGTTAAGGGTGTAAAGTATTTTCAAAAAAGTCACGGACTACCTGTAACAGGATCTGTTGACGCTCGTACGTATCAATCCATTCTGTACGCTTACTCTTCGTTAAAATTACCTAAAGTTCGCCAAGGCGGCGGAGCAGGTCAAGGCGGCGGAGCAGGTCAAGGCGGCGGAGCAGGTCAAGGCGGCGGAGCAGGTCAAGGCGGCGGAGCAGGTCAAGGCGGCGGAGCAGGTCAAGGTGGCGGAGCAGGTCAAGGCGGTGGAGCAGGCCAAGGTGGCGGAGCAGGCCAAGGTGGCGGAGCAGGCCAAGGTGGCGGAGCAGGCCAAATTGAACAAGGTGAAGGTCAACAGCAACAGCAAGAAGAAGGACAAGAGCAGGAAGGTCCTAAGCAGATGGAAGAACAAAAAGGTGAGACTCCACAAGCACCACAAGCACCTAAACAAGATATGCAACAAAAAGATTCAAAACAAGGTCCAAGTGTTCAACCTGGGAAAAGCAGCCCATCACCAGGAATGAAAGATAATGGAAAAGACTAAAAGTATAGTATGAAAACAAAATTTTAAATGAAAATAACAAAGAGGTCAGCTCCCGTGATCTCTTTGTTTTTATGAATAAGAGAAATAATTAATCGGAGTGATCGATAAATGTTGCAAGTATGGTTAGCTGGACTGCTTTTATTATCAACAACTGGTCAACAAAGCGCTGAAACATTAATAGTGAATCAGGAAGGGCAAAAACTTGCAGAAGTAAGTCGCAAACAGTTCGAAGGCTCTATACCTGGATTTCCAATGATTGATGACACAAAATATAATCAATTTGTTGATCTGCTTGATAAGAGATCATACAAAGCGCCTGTTAACGCTAAATTAAATGATTATGGTGCTATCATACCTGGACAAGTAGGTTATAAATTAAATCGGAAATTATTTAAAGAAAAGTTCTACACCTATTTTTTTGAAAACGGACCAAAAATGATAGATGTGCCAGAAATGAATATTTATCCTAAAGTCGATACGGAAGTACTGGCGCATATTAAAAATCAGCAGATTGGGCAATACGTTACATACTTCAATTCAAATAATAAAAGCCGAACAACAAATATTGAGCTTGCTGCCAAAGCGCTTGATAGTCATGTTGTTTTTCCAAATGAGACGTTTTCATTCAACCAAGTGGTAGGCAGACGAACGACTGCAAAAGGATACATGAGAGCACCAATCATCGTTAGAGGTGAATTGTCAGAAGGTATTGGGGGAGGAATCTGCCAAGTATCCTCCACATTGTTTAATGCTGTAGATCGTGCAGGACTAAAAATCGTTCAACGTTATTCGCACAGCAAACGTGTACCATACGTACCATCGGGTAGAGATGCTACCGTCAGTTGGTATGGACCCGATTTTCAATTTCAAAACAAATACAATCAGCCTATCCTTATCCGGGCTAAGCGCTATGGAGGAAGTTTAGTCATTAAACTCTATTCGTCTGAAATCCTTGATCAGAGAAAAAGGACAGTACCGAATGCACCAACTCATATTCCTGAAGAAATTAAGACTGAACAGAATGTGCATCTTTCTAACCCTAGCAGATAATATAAAGTACAATAATGAAGTAACATATGTGTTTGAATAGGGAGTTGGATCGTATGCAAACATTAGAAAAACTAACAGAACGTTTTTGGTACCAAACACCTGTTTCAGAGACAGATCGTCCTATTTTAGGAGCTGTTGTGGGAAACGAAATGACTTTGATGATTGATAGTGGAAATTCAGAGAATCATGCAGAGTACTTTTTAGATGAGTTGCGCAAAAAGGGTATCAAAGGACCGAGTTTAGTCGTCATCACACATTGGCATTGGGACCATATTTTTGGATTGCCCGCGCTAAACATTCCTTCTATTTCTTCGGCAGAAACAAAAACAAAAATGCAAGAACTCCTTCCATTCTCTTGGAGTGATGAAGATCTGGATGAAAGAGTCAAGAAAGGTATTGAAATCGAATTTTGTGCAGAAGCCATAAAAAAAGAATTTCCAGATCATCGCAACATTAAGATAAAGCTGCCAACGATTACGTTTCATCAAGTATTGGAAATCGATCTAGGTGGTGTAACGTGTGTTCTTCAACATGTAGGAGGAGACCATACAACAGATTCGATCATTGTGTACATAAAGGAAGAAAAAGTTTTATTTTTATCGGATTGCCTCTACGCAAATATGTATGCACCTAAAAATAACTATACGGTAGATCGAACGCTGAAACTGTTAGATCAATTAGAGTCCTTTGACGCAGATTTTTATATTTTTTCTCATTGGAAAGCTGCGACAAAGCAAGAGTTTCAAACTGAAACATCCATGTTACGAAGTTTCGCTAACCTTACGAAAAAGTTTGAAGGTAATCAACAAGCTATTGAAGAAGAATATAAAGTCCAGGTCAAACGGGAGATAACTGAAGATGAACGTGAGACCTTACAGTTTTTTGTTAACGGTTACAGTCTTAACTTGCATAAATAGAATAGGAGAGTATGATGTTACAAGAATTTAAAGTGACTATTGAACAATTCGGGGGAATAGAAAGACAGATCCGGGTGTGTTTGCCCTGCGATTATAGTGACAGACAAGACCATTATCCTGTGCTGTATATGCATGACGGTCAAAATCTGTTTAATGATGAAGACGCCAGTTACGGTGTCTCGTGGGGTTTAGCTGATTATCTAAAGAGGAGTGAAGCACCCCTTATCATTGTTGGAATCGACTGTAATCATGAAGGCTTCGAGCGTTTTAATGAATACGCACCATGGGAAAACCCGACAGTAGGACCTGAACTTTTAAAATGTGAAGGGGTGTATGGAGGAAAAGGAGCCGCATACATTGAGTTCATTCTTCATACCCTAAAGCCGCTGATCGATGAAAAATACAGAACAAAGACTGACGAAACATTAATGGCAGGCAGTTCGATGGGTGGTCTCATATCGACGTATGCAGCTTGTCGTTACCCTCATGTATTTAGCAGGGTGGCAAGTCTATCTTCCGCTTATTGGTTCAATCAAAACGAGATTGAGAGCTTGATCGAAGAAAGTGAACTCACGAGTATAAAAAGATTTTATATGGATGTTGGAACTGAAGAGGACACATCAAAAGTGGACGCCACGCATTACATCCGGTCCTCTGAAGAGGTTTATGAAGTCTTTAAGAAAAAGAACGTCGACCTGAAATTTGAATTAATACAAGATGGAAAGCATCATGAGAGCGCATGGCGTGAAAGAATGCCTCAAATCATTGATTACCTGATGAAGTAAAGGGGAGATAGACGTTGATCACATTTGAAAGAATGGACAATAAGCAGTTTAAAGATTATATGAAGTTTATGCTGCCTGATTATATTCGTGATACAGCTGAACATTATAAGCTAGATACAGAGCTAGCTACTGAAAAAGCAGAGAAACAAATGGAACAACTGCTCCCAGATGAGGAAAAAACAGAAGGACAGCATTTATTTCAAATCAAAAGCGATAAGGAACTAGCAGGCTACCTTTGGTTTCATGTTTCAAAAGAAGAGAAAAAAGCTTTTCTTTATCATATCTTTGTGAAGGATGCATTCCGTAAACAAGGGATCGCACAAGGGGCTCTTCGTTTTTTTGAGAATGAATCAAAAGATGAAAGAGCTGATTATGTTGGCCTTCATGTCTTTGGTTCGAATGAACAGGCAATTGCACTATATACAAAGCTAGGCTACAAACAAGCATCCATATCGATGAACAAAGTTTTGTAAACGTTATAAAAAGGGAGAGAGATAAACATGAGAAAAATTGGATTGCAACTGTACTCCATCCAACAAGAAGCAGAAAAAAATCTACTAGGTACACTAGAAAAAGTGAAAGAAATCGGATATGACAGTGTTCAGTTTGCTGGATTGTTTGGAATATCTGCTAAGGATGTAAAAAAAATATTGAACGAAAATGTTTTAACCGTTGCTGGAGCTCATATTCCTCTTCAGCAATTTTCGGGAGACGCATTTAAAAAGCAAATGGAAGATCAGCTTATCTTAGAGAACGATTTAATGATCATGCCTTACTTAACAGAAGATCAAAGAAAATCAATCGATGATTACAAGCGTGTAGCAGAAGTGTTGAACGAAGCAGGATTTAGAAGCAAAGAGTATGGGATACGTGTGGCATACCATAATCACGATTTTGAGTTTTACGAGCTTGATGGAAAGATGCCGTTCGATTTGCTCTATCAAGAAACAGATCCTGATTTAGTAAAGATGGAGCTCGACACGTATTGGGCAAAATATGCGGGGTATGAGCCAGAAGAGCTGCTTAATAAGTATCGCTTCCGTTGTGTGTCACTACACCTGAAAGATATGGTAGAGAAAAACGGTCAAAAACAGAGCACGATTGCGGGAACAGGAATGCTTGATATCGGTAGCTTCTTACGATTGGCAGATGAACAGAAAGTGGATTATTGTGTGATCGAGCAAGAACATTTTGAAGGAGATCTTCTTTCGGAAGTAGAAAAAGGTGTGCAGAACGTCAAAGCACTTTTATAGAGGAGAACCCAGTCGTGGAAGATATAACGTTTGCTCTTTATATAGAAAAGGTGCATTTTGAAAGAATTCAAGAGTTGAACAAAAAAGAGAATTGGACGCAATTAGTTGAAAGATATGAAGAAACCAAACAAGCATGGAATAAGTCTAATGTAGCCTATGTCATGTTAAAGAATGAAGAGTTAATAGGTTATATTCGAGGGTTGACAGATGAACACGTAACACTCTATATATGCGAAATGCTGATATCAAAGCCTTATCGAGGACTAGGATTAGGTGGAAAGCTGTTGAACAGCATTCAAGAAAAGTATCCAACAGCACGTATGGAGATGCTGGCATCACGAACATCACACACTTTTTATGAAGGGCAAAACTTTAGATCTTTTTACGGATATCGAAGAACGTATGAAGAATGTAAATCTTAGGAGGCGTTTTATATGAGTGAGAAAGTAAAGAGTATCTCTGTTATACAGAGCCACGTTAACAATGTATTCGTACATGTTACTGATTTGAAAAGATCTGTAGAGTGGTATGCAGATCTGTTGGGTGTAACGATTGATTCAAGTGAAGTACAATCCCCTGTACATAACATTCCCGTGACAGGACAAACTGGATTATCACTAGATGATCATACGTTTGACCCGTCCTTCCACCGGACGCCTGGTTCAGGTCCTATGTTTAATGTATTTGCACCAGATATTGATGCAGCTTACAAAGAGCTACAAGAAAAAAACATGAAAGTCATTAAAGAAATTCAGTGGCATGGTGAAGTGGCTTGGTTTAATGTAGAAGATCCAGATGGAAACGTAGTTATGATTTGTAATTGCTAACAAAATTAAATGTTTAGTAACTGGCCCTTACTAGCCTTCCTTGGTACTAGTAGGAGTCAGTTTTTTTCTGCAAAAGTATATAAACTGAACATTCTATCTATCAAGCATTTTCCTATTTGTGGTAAAGTGGATAGTAGAATGAATTGGGAGGAATAGGTATGAACGAGCAGAAAATAAATGCACTTAAAGAAGAGTTCGAGAATCTTGTAAGCGTAACCATAACTTCCATAGATGATCTCAAGAATTTTTTAAACCAACAAAAGCACACCTACGAAAAAGTAGAAGAAGAGATGCTTCGACATTATATTGCTTTTCAATGCCAAAGCAACCATGACGAAATTAAGCGGCAATATGAATTTGATCAGCAGCACATAAAGCCATTGTTTAAAAAATACCAATCTATATTGGACGAGAAAGTATTAGAGTCACCCTTTATGGCAGAACTTCCTGACGATGAATTTGGAGAATATAAAAAGAAGCTGAGAACGCAATTTGCTCTTTTTCAAGAAGCTAACCTAGATATAGAAAAACAAGAAGATGCTCTTACGAATCAATATTTTGAGATCACAGGAAGTCTCTCTTCAAATTGGGAAGGAAAAGAAGTTACGATTAGTGAGCTTTTTGTTCATGTTAGAGATTCTAAGCGTGACACAAGAGAGAAAGCGATGAAAGCCTTGTATGAACCTATCTTAAAAGAAGAAGAGAAACTTCAAAGTATTCTTGACGAGTTGATCCAACTTCGTGTGAAGAAAGCAGAGAATGCTGGTTTGAGCAGCTTTAACGATTATATGTTTAAAAAATATAATCGATTCGACTATACGCCAGAGGATTGTACAGAACTCGCTGAATCCATACGTGAGCATGTTCTTCCGATCACGATACAACTTCAAAAAGAGCACAAAGCTGAAATAGGTGTTGATGTTTATAAGCCATGGGATGTTCAAGCAGAAGCAATCGGTCGAAAACCATTACAACCTGTAAGTTCCGATGTGGAGTTAATCAATAAATCAGCGAAGGTTTTAGGCGAACTTGATGTTGAATTTGGTTCACTTGTTCATGAAATGAATGAGAAGAAACTTTTTGATCTAACGAGCAGAAAAGGAAAAGCGCAGGGGGGATTCTGTGAATCGCTACCTAAAACAGGACTTCCGTTTATCTTTATGAACATGTCCTACACGGATAGTGATCTTGTTGTTTTTATGCACGAGATGGGACATGCGATTCATGATCTACTGAAGAGTGATCAAGAATTATATGCTTATAAACAAATTCCAATGGAGTCGGCCGAACTAGCGAGTATGAGTATGGAGCTTTTCACGATGGATCGTTGGAATGAGTTTTACAAGACAGAGGAGGAACTTAACCGAGCGAAGAAAGATCAGCTAAAGGGGGCTTTAATGAGTCTTCCGTATATTTTGGTCATTGATCAGTTTCAGCACTGGCTGTACCAACATCCAAATCATACTTGGGAAGAACGCACAAAGAAGGTTGGTGAGTTGAAAGATCGCTATGATGCTTCGATCGTAGATTGGAATGGATATGAAGAATGGAAAGTAAAAGGATGGTTCTATACACTTCATATATACGAAGTTCCTTTTTATTTTGTTGAGTATGCGATTTCCCAACTTGGAGCTATTCAATTGTACAAAAATTTTAAAGAAGACCCAGAGGGAACGATCAATAAATATAAAGAAGCATTGAAACTTGGAAGTTCTAAGTCACTTCCGGAAGTTTATGAAACTGCAGGGATTGAGTTGGATTTTTCATCTAGTAAGATTGCTGAGCTGATGGAGTTTGTTGCGAAAGAACTTAACCTGCTATCCATTAGTTAGGTAAAGAAATAAATAATTAAAGAATTTAAACAATATAAAGGGTTTCTATCTATTTAGTAGAACTATTAGAAAAGGCGCACTTTATATAGAAATGTTAAATCAATTAATAATAAAGAGGTGTCCATAAATTCTTGTCATAACCGGTTGGTGAGAAAGTATTTCATTGCACTGCCGACATACCGATTCCGATATTGAGCCGGACTCTATTCCCAGTGAACAAAGGAGATTGTATGCTGGATTCTCAATAACGAGAGCAAAATATGCACGTTTTAACATACGATTTAGGATTCATTTTCCTAAGTAGGGGAAAACAAAGTTAAATGGCATATTGTTATGGGATATTAGTCGGAATATGAGGGGTGAGAGGTATGAGAAAACCCGATGACGAAAAATTATGGGACACAGGCACATCAGATTTTGAAGAAGGCGACAAGATCACCTTTCACAATACCGAGCAAGGTGTTGAGAAAACTTACACGGTGAAGCGTGTGAAGGAGAACGGTGATATTGAGCTCGTTTATTCTGTAAA
This sequence comes from Fictibacillus sp. 5RED26, assembly GCF_015903895.1. Classification (NCBI taxonomy): domain Bacteria; kingdom Bacillati; phylum Bacillota; class Bacilli; order Caryophanales; family Fictibacillaceae; genus Fictibacillus; species Fictibacillus sp. 5RED26. The sequence goes on from NZ_JACZDU010000001.1 coordinate 376,957, forward strand.
AAAGCCGAGACCACCAATGCAGTAGCATATGAAATAAATAGCAGGAACAGCTCACACGTTTAGTGAGCTGTTTTTTTTATTATGTGGGAAAGAAAAATGTAATAGGTATGAATATATGGTTAATAGTAATAGGAATGATAAATTATGGGTGTTTATGATTATGTGATTAAGGTAAAACATGATTGAACAGCTACTAGAGAGGAAGTTTTATATGACGCAAAAACCATTAATAGGATTAACAAGTACGATCATGTCAATCAATACAATTGAAACTCAAAATGAAAACGTTGATACGATCGTTGTTTATAATAAATTTGCAGAAACTGTTAGAGATGCAGGGGGTATCCCCATCGTTATTCCGATGGGAAAGCCTGAAGAAGCTGAATATTATGCAAAATTATGTGATGGATTAATCTTTACCGGTGGAGAAGACATCAGTTCGATCACTTATAACGAAGAACCTCATCCAAAGGTAAAAAAGGTGAACAAACACCGTGATGATTTTGAGATTGAACTCGTGAAAAAGGCACGTGAGAACGAAAAGGCCATTCTAGCTATGTGTCGAGGATATCACTTACTGAACGTTAGTTATGGAGGTACGATCATACAGGATGTGGAAAGCGAGTATTCAAATAGTATTAATCACTTTCAATCATCTGCAACACGAACAGAACCTTCTCACACCGTTAACATTGAAGAAGGTAGTAAACTGCACAAAATTGTTGGAGAAAAAGAAGTTGCTGTAAACAGCTTTCATCACCAGGCGATCGGAAAAGTGGGTAAAGGATTACGAGTAGCAGCTAGAGCATCTGACGGTATAATCGAGGCATTAGAACTTGAAGATCAGGATAAAACATTCTTGCTTGGAACACAGTGGCATCCAGAAGAATTGAGACATGAAAACGAGAATATGATGGCAATCATTACTACGTTTATTAACGAAGCGAAGAAAATGAAGGAATAGAGATTGAAACCTCCACACCAGGAGGTTTCTTTGTTTATAAGGAGAGGTAATGTTTTGAAAGGAAACTTTTTTCATGGTAATCACGTAGTATATAATAGAAATTATTGAGGAGGCTGTCTCATGAATATATCGAGACTATTGAAGATGGTAACAGGCGGTATTGAGGCTTTCCTTGGCATTCCTTTCTTAGGAGGAGCCATCATTCTTGCTTCAGCATGGGGACCACTTCAATTCATGTTTGTTTTTCATTTGATCACACTCATCATTTGTATCGTTCAAAAAGAAAGGTTTACAGGAAGTGTGTTAGGTCTTATTACTTCTATTGTCGGCTACTTGCCAGTCATCGGAATGATCATGCACATCGTTACAGCGCTTGTTTTATTTTTTGACGCTGCAAGAGGGAGCAGAAAACGGAAGAACGAGCATATCATTGATGTAAGAAAAGGTTATTAAAGGCTTAACTCTTCATGAAAGCTTTCAGCCAAACAGTGGTTGAAAGTTTTTTGTTGGAGAAAAAAGGGTTATATTTGGTAGGACAAGAGTACTTTCAGATTAGAGAGGATGAAAAAAGATTGGGATTCATATTCTATGCGATAACACAGATTGCTATCGCTTATTATTTATATGTTCAAGCTCCACTGTATAATAAAGATCGGTGGCTTTGGACGATATTAGGTTTAATGTTTGGTCCCTACACATTAAGTATTTTTCTTATTCTAACAAATCGAAAAGGGTTAGGATGGACGTTGTTAATAGTAATGTTCCTCTGTTTAATAGCTGGAATTCTATTTTTAAGTTTACTGGTCTGGGCTGTCTTTTTTTCAAAAGGATAATGCTTGTAAAAAAGAAGGTGAGTTTATGAAAAAACAACTAGTATTTGTTTACGGGACGCTTCGAAAAGAGGGAAGCAATGCCAACTATTTGCAGTATGCAAAATACATAGAACATAGTTGCTACGCCCAAGGACAACTATACGATACAGGTTGGGGTTACCCAGCATTAATTCTTGAAAAAAATAAATGGGTAACAGGTGAGCTATATGAAGTAACCAAGGAGGAACTAAAACGATTAGACGAACTTGAAGATTTTGTTGAAAACAGAGCTAAAAATTTATATGATCGCATCGTTGCTAAAATAAAGACATCAGTTGGAGATAAAGAAGCTCTGATGTATGTAATGAATACTAAAGCGAATGACTTTATTTCAATTGAGGAAAATGATTGGATAAAATATCTCCAGAGATAAACAAAAAAAGAGGTCACCATTACTTTGGTTGACCTCTTTTATTATGAAAAAGAGTAAATCTCTATTTAGCGATTAAGTTGTTTATACAATGAACGGCAGAATCGACATCATCGAACCGCTCCAGGGAGTTAGTTTCAATCTGAATCACTTCGAACGATTGATCGTTCTTTAAATACTTTACAGAAAAAACAGCTGAATTGTTTTCACTAAAAGTGTGTGTAATATCGGATTCAATATACTGTTTGTTTTGTAAATTTAAGAGTATGGTTTTCACATCTTGTTGGTTCATGATACATCGTCCCCTTTCTATTATGGGGGAACTTGTTAGGAACCCAAATAATAAATTACTTTCCTTCCTTAACATTTATGCTAACATAAGTAATTTTTTAAGTACAGGTAACGAAAGGACTGTTCTTCTAAATTCATCCATTTTCTATCGTCAAAATCGCCTCTATTTCGACATTACCTTTCAATGCTCGTGAAATCATACACGAATGCTCAGCTTTAATGGCGAGTTTTTGAAGAAGTGTCGAAATGTTTTTTGACGTGCCATGTTTGATCGTGACGACCGGTCGATGGATGATTTTTTGATACGTAATCACTCCGTTTGTAACATCGACATATCCTTCAGACTCCATCGTTAAATTTATGTTGTCTATCTTACTTCGTTCTATCATGGCAGCAAGTGTGATGATATAACAAGTTGCCGCTGCTCCAAGCAACATCTCATCTGGATTCGTTCCAATACCTGGTCCATCCATCTCAGGAGGTATCGATACCTTAGTCTTCAAATTCTGTGTTTCTATCGTTCCTATATTATTTCTTCCGCCTGGCCAATGCGCATTCAGATAAAAAACATGTTGTGCCACTTTAAATCACCTCAAATTTTTACTTCTTTAAGTGTAAAGCAAGCGAGCTTTTACGTCACATTTCCTGTTTAAAGTGTACAAAATGTAAATTTTTTTGTTTTTTTAGTGATCCAAATCAAATTTGTCTTCGTTAGCTATTTGAAAACACTTACAGAAGGAGGTGATAACCAGGTGAAACGATTTGTACAATTGGTTGTATTCGCAGCGGGTATGAGTATTCCCGCAATCGTATCGGCTGATAGCGGAGGTATTCTTTCTTCAGTCACAGACCTTACAAAAGAAACAACTGAGATTGTTGAAAGGGTTCCAGACAAAGTGAACATTTCGACGAAAAATCATTCAGTTACCGATGAGGTTGTGAGACCTACTCTTAACACAGTTACAAATATTGTGAAAGACACAACTCGTGCTGTCGACAAGGTGGATCAAACGGTTAACAAAGTTACCGAGACCGTAAAGCCAGTAGATCAAGCGGTCAAAACGGTAACGAATACTGTCGATTCGGTAAAAGAAGCAGTTCCGACAGAAAAGCTAAAAAGTTCTAAACCGATCGTAGATGTAAACCTTACTGAAAAACCATCGATAAAAGTCGATGTTTTAGATCAGGAGGTGAACGTTACGGTCCCTGTTACACCGGAAAAACCTCAAGTAGAGGTGAAGCTTCCAGTCGTTTCAGAGATTGTTACTACTAAGCCGGAAGTTGAGGAAGTGGTCAAAGCAAAACCAGAACCAGCTCCTACCCCAACACCAGTCACTGAACCTGTTGTGGAGAACAAACCGAATACGAGTGAAACGATTAATGAAACGAAAGGTGCAATAACTAAAAAGCCGGTTGTTGTGAAGACAAAAGAAATTTTTGTAAAAGACATAGAGAATCCCGTTAGTACGATTACGAGTGGAGAAGTACTTAAAAAGAGCAGGGATCAAAAAGAAACTGAGAAACCTGTACGGCAAAAAACAAGTACGGATTATCCGGTAACTCAAAAGGCAACTCAAATACAAATGCTAACTCCATCATCACAAGGTGGACAATCTCCTTCAGGTTCATCCAATGGACCGATGACTTCTTCAAGCACTGTTACGTTCTTGGCTATTCTAGATGGTGGACAAAATGATACTCAGCTTGAAACAGGAAGTCGACTTGGTGAGGGAGTTCGACACTATTATGATCAATGGCTAAATGCTCCACCTGGGCAACCACCACAATCTTTCTTCTTCTAATTCAAATTTGGTAAAACAAAAAAATTAAGAAGAAGAAGGAGAGAAATGACAATGAAAAAATCAAACTTTATTAGAACATTTGCGATTACAGGTGCTGCTGCGGCTGGGTTATTTTTTGGAGGAAGTGAAACATTTGCAGATGAAGGGTCATCAAGTCTTAAAATCGGAACAGGGTTGATCAGTAACATTCAGCTTTCTGAGAAAGATGAAAAGTCTAATCTTAACCTTGATCTAGGTGCCGTAACAGGCATCGATTTAGAGAGCTCAGATGATGATTCGAACCACAATAGCGTAAAAACAAACGTTGGCGCAAATGTGAATGCTGAAGCTTCCGGTGAAGAAGATGAAAAAGCTCAAGTAGGTACGGCTGTAAATGCTGGAGTTGAAGCGGAATCAAAAACTGAAGATCATAACGATGGTGCTAAAGCTAATGCGGCAGTCGGAACTGATGCCACAGTTAAAAGTTCTTCTGATGATGAAAGTAAAGCGTCTGTAAACGCAGATACAAACGTTGAAGCGGAAGTGCGTTCTAATGAAGAAGATAACAAAGATTCTAGTTCTCTAAATGCGGGAGCAGATGTTCATGCAGCTGTTGAAGCTCAAGATAAGGAAGAGTCAAATACAGAAGCGGCTGTGAACGCGGGTGTAACTGCAGGAGTAGAAGCAACGGAAGAAGACGAGAAGTCAAGTGCAAAAGTAGATTTAGGCACAGATGTGATGGCGAACGTTACTTCTGAAGACGAAGAGAATAACTCTTCTGTAATAGCTGATGCTGGTCTATGGGCAGGAGTAGAATCATCTGAAGAAGACGAGAAGTCAAGTGCGAAAGTAGATCTAGGCACAGATGTAATGGCGAACGTAACTTCTGAAGACGAAGAGAATAACTCTTCTGTAATGGCTGATGCTGGTCTATGGGCAGGAATAGAAGCATCTGAAGAAGACGAGAAGTCAAGTGCAAAAGTAGATCTAGGCACAGATGTAATGGCGAACGTAACTTCTGAAGACGAAGAGAATAACTCTTCTGTAATGGCTGACACTGGTCTATGGGCAGGAGTAGAAGCAACTGAAGAAGACGAGAAGTCAAGTGCGAAAGTAGATCTAGGCACAGATGTGATGGCAAACGTAACTTCTGAAGACGAAGAGAATAACTCTTCTTTGATGGCTGATGCTGGTCTATGGGCAGGAGTAGAAGCGACTGAAGAAGACGAGAAGTCAAGTGCGAAAGTAGATCTAGGCACAGATGTGATGGCAAACGTAACTTCTGAAGACGAAGAGAATAACTCTTCTTTGATGGCTGATGCTGGTCTATGGGCAGGAGTAGAAGCGACTGAAGAAGACGAGAAGTCAAGTGCAAATGTAAATCTAGGAACAGACGTGATGGCGGCTATTATGTCTGAAGACGAAGAAGATCGTTCTTCTTTAAGCTCAATGCTTAACACGGATACAGCACTTTCTTTGTCTTCTGAAGATGAGCTTGAAAATACTTCTCTTAAGTTAAATACTTCAATCATGGCAGACTTAATGAGCTCATTTGATGAAGATAAAGATCGTTCTTCTCTATACTCTTCATTAGACGCTGGTCTTGAACTTGGACTTGAAGGCGATGATGAAGACCCTGGGTTGAATCTAAATCTTTGGACAGGTTTAATGCTAGATGCAATGTATGAAGGACAAGATAATGAAGATTCTATCTTAGAACTTTAATAGGTAAGCTAAAAAGAGACGGCAGACGTGCTGTCTCTTTTTCTATGTGAAAGAATAGGAATAAGGGGTGTGGATAATTTAATAAATTCGAAATTCAACTATTTTTATAGGTTGATATGTAGAAAACACCCTAATTAAATGGAGAGAAATAGCGAAGGAAATAAATTGTTGGGGGACAGTCCCTCATGTATACTTAAGTTTATTAAGTATACATGAGGGTGTTAGGTTAGGAGATGGCGCTATGGTGCATAAAGAAACAAATCTAAAGTTAGTGGTAGCTGGTTTGTTGCTAGGTATTCTAATGGCTGCAATGGATAATACCATTGTTGCAACTGCGATGGGGACGATTGTAGCCGACCTAGGTGGTTTTGATAAATTCGTTTGGGTTACTGGCTCTTATATGGTGGCAGTAATGGCAGGGATGCCAATTTACGGAAAGTTATCCGACATGTATGGCAGAAAACGATTCTTCATTTTTGGACTTGTCGTTTTCCTTATCGGTTCTGCCCTTTGCGGTCTTGCTCAAAGTATGGAGCAGCTGATAGCGTTTCGAGCGATTCAAGGTATCGGTGGTGGGGCATTGATGCCGATCGCTTTTACAATTGTTTTTGATATTTTTCCTCCAGAAAAGAGAGGGAAGATGACAGGGCTTCTTGGGGCGGTTTTCGGAACTTCGAGTGTTCTCGGACCTTTACTCGGAGCGTTCATTACAGATGCGATCAGCTGGCATTGGGTGTTCTATATTAACGTTCCAATAGGTGCAGCTTCGTTTTACTTGATCTTCCGTTATTACAAAGAAACACTGGAACACCGTGAGCAAAAGATTGACTGGTGGGGTGCCATCACACTTGTGATCGCAGTCGTTAGTTTGATGTTTGCCCTTGAACTTGGTGGCAAGACATATGCATGGGATTCAACGCAGATCGTAGCTTTGTTTACGATATTCACGGTCTTTTTCATTGTGTTCTTTGCTGTAGAACAAAAAGCATCCGAACCGATTATTTCATTTTGGATGTTTAAGAAAAGACTATTTGCTACTTCACAGATTTTAGGTTTTCTATACGGTGGAACATTCATTATACTAGCCGTTTTTATTCCTATTTTCGTTCAAGCGGTTTATGGAGGTTCTGCAACAAGTGCAGGCTTAATTCTTACACCAATGATGTTAGGTTCTGTTGCTGGAAGTATGATCGGTGGTATTTTTCAAACGAAAACCAGCTTCCGTAACCTCATGATTGTATCTGTAATTTCTTATTTTACTGGCATGTATATGCTAAGTGGTATGACACCAGATACTTCAAGAACGATGCTTACATTCTTTATGGTCACTGTAGGTTTTGGTATGGGGTTCTCGTTTTCCTTATTACCTGCAGCAACTATCAATAAGATGGAGTTTCGTTACCGAGGTTCAGCCAACTCTACAAATGCCTTTTTACGGTCATTAGGTATGACACTTGGTGTAACCATTTTTGGAGCACTTCAAAACCGAATTTTTTATGAAAGAATAAGCGAGAATTTAAAAGGCTTTGCAGGTCAAGGGTCTGCTACTATTAAAGATCTTGATCCACAAAAAGTGTTTCAGTCCGGAGAGCGTGATAAAATACCACCTGAAATACTTGATGGAATTTCAGCTTCTATGTCTGACTCCATTACAACAGTATTCACATATGCACTAATCCCAATCGCGATTTCGGCTGTTGTCATATTGTTTATGGGTAATGAACGAGTAGAGACATCGAAACAACATAAAGAAGCAAAATAATATTATAAAAGAGCTTGGGATGATAATATCCCAAGCTCTTTTAGGTTAAGCGGCACGCGTTGCTTTCTTTTCTTTTTTTGGAGCAACCGTATAGGACAACGATACGACTACATCAATCGCAAGTATTAGAGCCCAAATACGTGTGACATTATTAGCGGTATCGTTTTTGTAGAACAGATCTGTATCTGTTGTGTCATACCAATCTTTTAAAAAAGTGTCTAGATGTATGGATGATACGGCATCTGATAGTCCAAATACTAGCCAAAAAACACCTTGTACCGTGCTGAATAAAAAAATGTGCTTATAAAGATTTCGTCTTTCTTGCTTCGCGTGTTGCATCCCATACAGTGGTTTTGAATCGAGCAGTTCGGGTTCAGGCAATCCACGCCATTTTGCGACCTTTCGCTGAATAAAGCGATCCAACTTCTGAAAATCGCTTTTCCCATACAAAAAGGCATAAGCTATGACAACCAGAATTATGATTTGATATGTAGAGAATTCTCCTGTTCTTAAATAATCGAAATATCCCATCGCAGCAATCCATAGGTCATTTAAGAGAAAAAGAACGAAGAATGCAATGCTTAATTTCTTTAGATTGAACCAATAACGTACCACTAAAAAAGATAATGTAGAAACCCAAAATACGGTTTCTGCCAGAATTAGAAATACCCATTTATGATCCAGTACAAAATCCATTTGATGTTCATCCTTTCTTTGCTGCATTTTAAATCAGTGTTTTCTCATTTATAGAATACCACTTAAAAATGGGTAAGTCTCCCATATTTAGTATCATTTCTCTTTGCTAATATGTGATAATTAACAGAAAAAGAATATAAAAAATGGAGTGATTTTTATGTATTCAGATACAGCTTCTGAATTGCGCAGCATTCGTAGGACATTGATTGTATTAGGAATCTTGTTATTATTTGTAATCGGATCTATCAATAATGGTGGTAGCGAAGAGAATGAAGAGAATGAAGATTATCCTGTTATTACAACAAATGTAGAGAATAATCTTGTTCCATTAGGTAACGGGTATTTTGGACTGTACTCCAACTTTGAAGAAACTGGTTCGGAGCATGGAATGAAGATTTATTATTATGATGAAAAAGAAAATAAACTTGTGTTAAAAAAAGAAGAAGACTTAAACACAGTAGAAATTTCAGAATGATGGGAAAGGGTATTATGGATCACAAAAGTAAATGTAAAATACAAGTAAGTTGTTTTATTAAGTAAGTTCTTCAATTATATGATATACTTTTTCTTGATTATAAAAATTTATAACACTTAGGAGGTGACAACTTATATTCCAGTAACTTGGGGTATAAGGAGTCTTTTTGGACAGTTTGACCTTATTGAAATTACTTGCAGTAGCCGTACTTATTCTACTAACCGCTTTTTTCGTAGCAGCAGAATTTGCGATTGTTAAGATTCGTAAATCAAGAATTGACCAATTAGCTGAAGAAGGCAACAAACGAGCGATTGCAGCACAAAAGGTTATTTCAAACCTTGATGGATCACTCTCTGCCTGTCAGTTAGGTATTACAATTACAGCATTAGGTTTAGGTTGGTTAGGTGAGCCTACGGTAGAAGCAATTCTCGGTCCAGTATTTGAAAAAATGGATTTAAGCCCGGCGATTGTTCATACATTATCATTTGCAATTGCTTTTGCATCCATTACTTTTTTACACGTTGTTCTTGGTGAGCTTGCACCAAAAACAGTAGCTATTCAAAAAGCTGAAACAATCAGCTTATTGTTATCACCTGCATTGATTGGATTCTACAGAGTTATGTATCCATTCATTTGGTTCTTGAACGGAAGTGCGCAGCTTTTAGTAAGAATGTTTGGATTAAAACCAGCGTCAGAGCATGATATGGCACACACCGAGGAAGAACTACGTTTAATTCTAAGTGAGAGCTACAAAAGTGGTGAAATCAACAAATCTGAGTTCAGTTATGTAGAAAAGGTATTCGAATTTGACGACAGAACTGCAAAAGAGATCATGGTCCCTCGTACTGAAATGGTTTGTCTTTATGAAGATAATACCGTTGCAGAAAATATTAATATAATTGCAGAAGAAAAATATACACGTTACCCTGTTGTAGGGGAAGATAAAGATAATGTGCTTGGTATGGTGAATGCGAAAGAAGTATTTTTTGACTTGATTAAAGGAAAAGAATACCCTCTTGAACATTACATTAGACCAACATTGAGCGTATTTGAAAACACACCAATCAAAGAAACACTATTAAAGCTGCAGAAAAAAGGGTTTCATATGGCAGTTTTAGTTGATGAATATGGTGGAACAGCAGGTATTGTTACCATTGAAGATATTTTGGAAGAGCTTGTTGGTGAAATACGTGATGAATTTGATGACGATGAATCACCAATGATTCATGCAGTCAGTCCAAATGTTAAGCACTTTGACGGTAAAGTATTGATCGCAGAAGTGAACGACATTTATGGATTTGAAATTGATGATAGTGAACTTGATACGATTGGTGGCTGGGTCCTTTCACAGAACTCAGAAATACAAGAAAATCAGGTCATATCGTATGATGAATATGATTTCAAGGTGATTGAGATTGATGGACATCAAGTTAAAAAAATCGAAATTACGAAAAGGCTTAATCAGGATGACGAAACCTCTTCTTCATCCAAAGAATTAGAGCACAACTTAGTTGAAAAAGAAGCTTAAGTTTTAAGAGACCATCGTTAACAGATGGTCTCTTTTCTTGTTTATTATTTTTGATGCAGGGAACAAATGAAGGTAAAGGAGGAGATTACTTTGAAAACTATTACTATTCAATTAGAATACGATGAAACAACAATCCTAGCATCGCAAAATATAGAAAAATTATTAGAAGAACCACTTTCTAGAACAGGATTTAAATTAGTTTCCTTATCCTCATCTTCAAAACATAATACGACTAACGGGATTAAAGATAAAGACACTACAGGAGCTGGTGGACAAACTTCGCCTGATAATGAAAAGCCACCTAACAGAAATTAAGACGGGATTTCCCGTCTTTTTTTCTTTATCATTCTAATTTCCCAGGAAATCGACTTAAATTGACAGAATATATTGACAAATTTATAGTGATTATTTACTATTTAAATAACTAAACTTTTAAGACAAAAGTAAAAGGGGATGAAAGATTAAAAGGGGGCTGAGGGATATGGTAAGAACACCGCAATATCGCTTTATTCGTGTGATAACAGGTAATGAAATAATGGATGTTGATCTATTTCTCTATACCAATAAAACAACTGTAGTGGTAAGTATGCTCTATTACAAACAAGAACATATTATCATGTCCTCTCATACAGCTCCGGATCGAAAAACTGCTTTGAAACAGGCATTCCATACTTTTTACGAAACTAAATTCATCTATGATCAAAAACAACTATCTATAATTAACTAAAAGAAAAAATTAATCATTTTTATAGTAAGAATATTTTTTAAAAAATATCTTTATTTGTAAAAGGACATGTGTTTATAATTTAGGTAATCATGAACGAAACGTTTTGATTAACGTTTTTAATGGAGGGTGGGTATGGAAACTTCAGATGGTCAAGTATTAGGAGACAGCCTTTTCATTAATCAAATGAAAACATACGCCAATCAATTTGAACATTCTGAAACACCTTTTCTTATCCAGAAAGATCGAACTTGGGTATATGTAAATCCCGCAGCAAGAAAGATATTAGAAGCGGAAGAAGAAATAATCGGTCAGCCGATATGGAACAACCTCCCAAATGAGTTGCATCATCTAGTGGAGGAAAGAATTCAAACATGCGACAAAGGTATTGCCCCTAAGCCAAGTGAACAAACATGGATCACCCAAAAAGGTAATTCTATTCAATTAGAAGTCATCGGATTTCCCCTAATGTTTACATCACACGCCACACAAATAATTATTCGAAATTTAACACAGCAGCATCTTGAAAAGAAAGAAACGCTTGATCATTTAAAGCTTATAACTGAAAACATGATAGATATTATTGGAATTGTTAGTCATGAGGGGATCTTCACCTATTTGACACCGTCCTATTTTTGGGTAACTGGTCACACTCAAAGTGAAGCGATAGGTACCACTCCATTTAACCTTGTTCATCCTGAAGATAGAGACCGTGTGATTCAAGAGTTTACTCGAATGATCATGAAGGAAATACCTCTTTCGATTGAGTATAGATACTTGAAAAAAGATGGGAGTTATATTTGGCTAGAGTCTAAAGGGACCCCTATTAGTCATAAAGACAACCTCTCTGCGATTGTTGCTTCTCGAGATATTACAAAGAGAAAAGAAGCAGAAGCTGCCTTAAGAAAGAATGAATTTAAACATAAGATTATCTTGGATCATAGCAATGATTTAATCTGCTCAGTTGACATGAATGGAGACTATTTATATGCCTCACGATCTTATAAAAATGTACTAGGAATCGAACCAAGCTCACTCCTCGGTACGAGCGCATTGAATTGTGTTCATTTGGAGGATCATGAGAGTGTAGAGAAATATATTAAATTAGTTGCCGCATTGGAAAATCCGCTACCTCTTGTTTATCGCAAGGTACATGCTTCAGGTCATCCTGTTTTATTAGAGGGGAAGGGCATGCCGATGGTGTCTGATGAAGGGGACATAGAAGGTCTCGTATTTATCTCTAGAGATATTACGGAAAAGAAAAAAGCAGATGAATATATACGAAATAGTGAAAAACTTGCCGTATTGGGAGAACTAGCAGCAGGTGTTGCTCATGAAATCAGAAATCCACTCACATCCATTAAAGGACTGTTTTCTTTAATGAAAAATAGTGAGATCGATCAAAACAAACTCTATTTATACAATGAAGTAATTTGTGAGGAACTTCATCGGATTGAATCTATCGTGAATGAGTTTATGGCATTAGCAAAACCAGACGCTACTCAATATATGAAGAATGTGAACATAATTCAACTTCTGCAAGACACTGTAATGTTACTAACGTCTGAAGCTAATTTGTACAATGTAGAAATTCGTCTATTATTTAAAGAGAGAGATCTCTTTGTCTCTTGTGAAAAGAACCAGATTAAACAAGTTTTTATCAACGTGATTAAAAATGCGATCGAAGCTATGAATGATGGCGGAATTCTCACGATAGCCATTGAAGAAACGACGGATCAGAAAATTAAACTTATCTTTGTAGATAATGGGATTGGAATTGAAGAAGAAAGATTAAAGAGCATTGGCGTCCCTTTCTTTACAAATAAGGAAAAAGGAATTGGCCTCGGCCTTACGGTTAGTAATAAAATTATTACAGAGCATAAAGGCCATCTAAAAGTAGAAAGTTACCCAGGGAAAGGAACAACCGTTTCTATCACTTTACGAAAAACGGAATAATTTAGAGCTTAAGGTTCTGAATGGAAAAGACTGAACTCGAAAAGAGAGTCCAGTCTTTTTAAATTCCGTCAAACAGCCTAAAAACACTTCTTCCAAGCAGTCGAATCAGCCAAAAAATAAGCTCAGGAATTACTAATACAAGATCAATAATTAAGTCTACCCATGTGTATGTTTCATTGTTGGACTTCTTTTTCTTTCTCCGTCTGAGTGCCATTTTGCCATCACCAATTCCTTTTAATCAAGATAAAATATCATAGATTATGTTTATGAAGTAAAGATTTAATAAAGAAGAACAGGACATAAGAAGCATAAGGTATTTTAGCGAATTGTGATTAATAACTAATGCAACAGTTCGTCTCTTTCATTGCATTATTAAGATTAGTAAGTTGTTCCTATGTGTAGTCCTTTATACGTTTACATAAAAAAATAGTTTCTTAACATTTCCTCTCTATAATGAACGTTGTACTAAATTCATTTAAAAGGGGTTGCATCAAGCATGGATGAAAGACCGATGGATGAATGGATTAAGAAGCTTACGGAAGACAGCTTAAAAAAAAACAAACTGAATCGCAGAACTTTTCTATCGGGTGCCGGGAAAATTGCAGGAATTTCACTGGGACTCACAATTGCTCAGTCGCTAGGCAGCTACGAAGTGAATGCGGCACCAAAATTTAGAAATTATCCGTTTACGCTAGGTGTAGCTTCAGGTGACCCGTTAGCAGACGGCGTTGTTTTATGGACAAGATTAGCACCAGATCCATTGAATGGCGGAGGAATGCCAAATCAAGCTGTACCTGTAAAATGGGAGATCGCAGAAGATGAACGATTTAAAAAGGTTGTGCAAAAGGGAACGGAGCTAGCGCGTCCTAATCTCGCGCACTCTGTCCACGTTGAAGTAGATGGGCTTAAGCCAAACCACGTATACTACTACCGATTCAAAAGTGGATATGAGTACAGCCCTGTAGGAAGAACGAAGACACTTCCTAGAAAAGGTGCGAATGTGAAAAGTATGACTTTTGCATTTGCATCTTGTCAGCAATATGAACATGGTTTCTTTACAGCCTATCAGCATATGTCAGAAGAAGAGCTAGATTTTGTTGTTCACTTAGGTGACTACATATACGAGTACGGACCGAATGAATATGTATCACCGTCTGGCAATGTTCGAACACATAGCGGTCCTGAGATCATGACACTCGAAGACTATCGAAACAGACATGCGCAGTATCGTTCAGATGGTAATTTGAAGGCAGCTCATGCAGCATTCCCTTGGGTCGTAACATGGGATGATCATGAAGTAGAGAACAACTATGCAAACATGATTCCCGAAAAAGGACAGTCTGTTGAAGCGTTTGTCAAACGACGTGCTGCGGGTTATCAAGCGTATTACGAGCACATGCCACTTCGTCAATCTTCTTTACCACACGGAGCTGACATGCTGCTCTATCGAGACTTCACTTATGGAAACTTGGCAATGTTCAACGTTATGGATACACGACAATATCGTGATGATCAAGCAAATGGAGACGGAAGTAAGCCGCCTACTCCTGAATCTCAAGATCCGAATCGAACGTTAACAGGAATAGAACAGGAACGATGGTTGCTTCAAAACTTAGGGAACTCTAAAGCGCATTGGAATGTTCTAGCTCAGCAAGTATTCTTTGCACAAAGAAACTATGGGACAGCTGAGGCGCCTAGGCTGAGTATGGATGCATGGGACGGGTATACGGCATCCCGTGAACGTATCACAAATTTTATACAATCAAAGAATTTAAATAATATTATTGTACTGACAGGCGATGTACATGCAAGCTGGGCGTGTGACCTGAAAGTGGATTACAATGATTCATCATCTAATGTAATTGGAGCTGAATTTGTAGGTACATCCATCACCTCGGGTGGAAATGGTGCTGATAAACGTTCTGATACTGATAAAATACTAGGATTGAATCCTCATATTAAATTCTTCAATGATTACCGTGGGTATGTACGATGTACGGTTACACCAGAAGAATGGCGAACAGATTATAAAGTCGTTCCGTTTGTCACTTCACCAGGTGCTGCTATCTCAACGCGTGCTTCCTTTGTCTATCAAAAAGATCAAAACGGTCTGCAACAGATCGGGGCAGCGAAGGTTGCAGAAGGAGTTAAGGTATCTCGTGAGGTAGAAGAAGATCGAAACAGAGCTCATGGTAAAGCACATGAGAAGCAGATGAAGAAAATCGGTGTAGAAGCTGGGCAATAAATTTAGTTAGATGCGGTTGTGACTTAGAAGCTTCTGCCACATATAAGGGTAAGTAAGAAGAGCTCCTTTGAGATTGGACAGATTAACTGTTCAATCGGACAGATAAATGCTCGAATTGGACAGATTACTCGTTCAATTGGACAGATTAACACTCTAATCAGACAGATTCGTTATGCAATCGGACAGATTAACGTTTAAAGCGTACAAATCCAATTTACTCTAATTAAAGAAAGCTAACTTCACGAGTCAAAACTGCAATATCATGCTAGTTTTGGTTCTCGGAAGTTAGCTTTTCGTCTATTTTTTATCTTTCATCGCTGCTTTTAGAGCATCTGCTAGACTGTTTCCAAAGCCTTCATCTTCTTTGTTGTTACTATATTTCTTAAGAAGCTGGCGTTCTTCTCGCTTTGTAACCTTCTTTTTCTTGTCTTCTGCTTTTTCCACTACATTACATGGTTTACACTGAAAATAAGTCCCAGCCTTTCCGTTATGCAGTTCCATCTTTTTGTGACATTGAGGACAGCGTCGGTTCGATAGTTTAGGGTCTTTACGTCGGCGATATGAACACTCACGATCAGAGCAGACAAGCACCTTGCCGTCCCGCCCTTTAACTTCTTTCAACAACTTGCCGCATTCAGGACATTTTGAACCTGTAAGGTTATGTGCGCGATATTCCTGCGAGCTCGTCTTGATCTCCATTACAAGCTGTTTTGTTTGTTTACGGATGTTCTCTAAAAACTCTTTTGGATTTCCTTTACCACGTGCTATGGCTTCAAGTTCTTGCTCCCATTTAGCCGTCAGTTCAGGTGACTTCAGCTCATCATTTACAAGATAGATCAACTGTTTTCCTTTTGGAGTAGGATGAAGCTTATTGTTTTTACGATCAAGTACTTCAGATCCTAGAAGTCTTTCAATGATATCAGCTCGTGTTGCAGGTGTACCTAGACTGTATTTTTCCATACGAGATAAAAGGTCGGCCTCAGTAAAACGGGAAGGTGGCTCAGTGAGCTTTTTCTCCGCATTCACATCTTTAACAGAAAGGGTTTGCCCTTCTTTTAGATTGGCAAGTGCACGCGGGCTTTCTTCTTCTTTACCTGACAGCACTTTAAACCCTGGATCAAGGACTAGCGTTTCACGGGCCATAAATGTTTCACCTGCAACGTTTAATGTAGCGGTCAACGTTTCCGATCGATACACAGGGTAAAAAAGAGCAAGGAAGCGACGCGCAATCATGTCATATAATTTGCGTTCATCGTTATCGAGATCACCTAAGTGCAATGGTTCATCTGTCGGTATAATCGCATGGTGATCCGTTACTTTTGAATCGTTAAATACTTTCTTAGCTACTACGTTTCCTTTGTGCTTAAGCAAGGGCTGCACTTCTTCACGATAACCTGAAGACATCCCTTGAAGACGATCATACATCGTATTTTCCATATCTTTTGTTAAGTAGCGGGAATCTGTTCTTGGATACGTAACGAGCTTGTATTGTTCATAAAGTTTTTGTAGTACAGAAGAGGTCTTCTTAGCAGAGAAACCGAAACGACGATTGGCATCACGCTGTAACTCAGTAAGATCATAAGGCATCGGATGTGCTTCTGTTTTTTCTTTCTTTTGAAGTGAAGAGACTGTTGCTTGCTGTCCCTTTACTTTGCTTACGATGTCGTTCGCTTTTTTCTCTTCAAAAAGACGCTTCTCACCGTTATGTTCCCAAGACGCTTTTAACATACCAATCGTCGCATCAATCGTCCAAAAATCCTTCGGTTGGAACGCGTTGATCTCTTGCTCGCGGTCTAGGATCATCGCAAGTGTTGGCGTCTGCACTCGACCTGCAGAAAGCGGATCGTTGTACTTTGTTGTTAACGCTCTTGTTACGTTTAGTCCGATCAACCAGTCTGCCTCAGAGCGGCAAACAGCAGATTGATAAAGGTTGTCATACTGCTTAGCCGGTTTGAGTTGATTGAATCCATCACGAATCGCTTTATCCGTTTGAGATGAAATCCATAATCGTTTCACAGGTTTTTGCCATCTCACTTTTTCCATGATCCAGCGAGCCACAAGTTCGCCTTCACGCCCAGCATCTGTTGCGATTACAAGCTCACTAATGTCTTTTCGTTTAGAAAGTTGTTCAACTGCACGAAACTGGTGACTAACTTGTCGGATTACTTTTAGTCCCATATGGTTTGGAATAATCGGAAGGTCTTCCAAGCGCCATTGTTTATATTGCTTGTCATAGTCTTCTGGCATCTTTAACTCAACTAAATGACCAAGTGCCCAAGTAACGATGTGTTTCGGTCCCTCAATATAACTTTTATTCTGTTGCTTGCAGCCAAGAACACGAGCAAGATCACGTGCCACACTCGGCTTTTCAGCAAGGATTAATTGTTTCATAGTGTACCCCTTTCAAACTTCTACTTTAGTCATTATAACAGAGTGTAAAAATAAGAAAAAAATGAAGATTTATATCTCCTGCATGTTTTCTAAATACTGTATACTGAATAGTGAGTCTATTTTACTTTGTTAAGTATTTTTTAATCAATATAGTGACACAGTTTCGGTATAACTGAGAGGGGAAAGGGAACATGTGGAGAAACCGGAATTTTTTAATTTTGATGTTTGGACTTGCTGTATCTAGCACAGGTCTATGGGTAGGTATTATTGGGAATCTTGAATTTTTACAGATGAATGTTGAATCATCTTTTCTACAGGCACTAATTATCTTGGCTGGGTTCCTAGTAGGAATCTTTCTTGCACCGATGGCGGGTCGAATCATTGATCGCAGCAATAAGAAAAAGATACTGATCTACGCTGGATTTGCTCGATGTGCGGCTATCTTCTTTATGTATTTGGCAATCGCTTATAACAATGTTTGGTGGATGGTCGTTTATACGCTTGTTATCGGTATATCTGGAACGTTTTCTCAGCCTGCTATGCAAACCATGTTGCCCTTAATCGTAAAAAAAGAAGAACTTTTAGATGCCAATGGTGTCAACATGAACATCTTTACGGCATCAAGGATCGTAGGTACTGCACTCGGCGGAGTGATGCTAGTTGGCATGTCGCTATTTTCTTTGTACACGGTTACTCTTATTTCATATGTAATCCTTCTTATATCTACTTTCTTTTTAGATGTGGAGGAACAGCCTAAGAAAGCAGATTCCTCAGGTAGAAAGGATAATTTCTTCAGAACGCTTGGGGAATTGTATCCCATTATAAAGAACGAACGTAAAGTTGTGTATGGTATCTTTTTATTAATTCCTGCTTACCTATTTTTATCTGGATTTAACTTAATGGTGATTGAGATCAGTGAGTTGCAGGATAATGCCGGTATTAAAGGAATTCTTTATACGACTGAAGGCGTTTGTGTATTCATTGGAACATTTTTATCAAAGAAATTCTTTAGAGATAATCCGAAGTTAAGCTATATGTTCGCCATTACCTTTGTTATCGCTGCTGCACACACATCTTTGTTTTTAGCAGATCATCCAATCATGTCGGTTCTTTCTTTCGGATTGTTTGGTCTTGCTGCTGGAACGCTGTTTCCTGTTGTTACTACCATTTTCCAGACAGATGTCCCATCAGACTATCACGGCAGATTTTTCTCTATTAAAGGAATGGTTGATAATATTATATTCCAGGTTTTGATGCTGCTAACAGGCTTGTTCCTAGACACAATTGGATTTCATAAAATGGTCATAGGGTTTGGTATTACATCTTTCTTCATTGCAACAGTCATCTATTATCAATATAAGACTAAGAGTGGATCAAATAAGAATGATAGAATGGCAGCCATTAAATAAATACGGGTTCGAATGAGAGTGGCTAATCGTCACTCTTTTTTAATACTTTGGTTCTGGGTTTAGCGTTTCAATTATAGGACCATAACAGCAAGATTGAGGACGATTTGCTCAGTTAAAATGGTTAAAATAATAAAAAGATGATTGATGGAGGTGTGGTCTGTGGGTACGATACAAATGTCTTTTGATGAGATGTGGGATAAAATTATGGAATGTAACAGGTCATATGATGGCCTTTTTTATACAGCAGTAAAAACAACAAAGATTTATTGCCGTCCATCTTGTCGTTCGCGAAAACCTAAAAAGAAAAACGTAGTATTTTATGACTCAATTTCTCAATGTGAGGAAGCAGGCTATCGAGCGTGTAAAAGATGTCAGCCAGAGATCGAACATTGTCCACAAATAAATCTGATTAGAAAAGCTACAAGTTTCTTAGTAAACAATCATCAAAAAAGAATTCTTCTACAAGATGTAGCCGAACATTCTGGAGTGAGTTCATTTTATCTCGAACGATTATTTAAAGAAGAATTGAATGTTACGCCCCGAGAATATGTGGAGAACATTCGAATAGATAAAGCGGCTTATCTGTTAAGTAACACTTCAAAAACCAGCCTGGAGATATGCTACGAATCAGGATTTCAGAGTCCATCTAACTTTTACAAAACGTTTCGCACGTATAAGAATTGCTCACCAAGTGACTACCGAAAGTCCAGAGAAGCTAAGGTTACGAATCATGAGATGGACTGAAGAATTAGATGGAACATTGGAGATAGAATTGCCACCGGAATTCTCCTATAGCGAATGCCTTGTTTTTCTTGAGAGATCACCAGTAGAAGTTCTTCACCACATACATGATAAATATATTTATAAGTTAATAATTGTGAATGCTGAACTGGTCTTAATCAAGATCAGCTACAAAGATCACGTTCTTATCATCGAGTTCCCAGATAGGGAGCCACCTAACATGGATACGGTCGTTGAATATATAAGGAATTGGTTTGACTTGAATCAGGATCTTTCATCATTTTATGAAGCTGTTTCAGAAGACAGCCTATTACAGCCGCTCATAGAACGCTATTATGGTTTACGTATGATTGGTATTCCTGATCTTTTTGAAGCATTGACTTGGGCAATCATGGGACAGCAGATTAACTTGACTTTTGCCTATACTTTGAAGAAGAGGTTGGTTGAGAACTTTGGGAAAAAGCTAGTCCTTCATGAGAATGAATACTGGGCATACCCATCTCCTGAAATCATCGCAGATCTCCAGGTTGATGATTTAAGAAATCTCCAATTTACAACGCGAAAAGCGGAATATGTGATTGGTATAGCAAAAGAAATAGTGGAAGGTCGTCTGTCAAAGGAAAAACTGAGATCTTCTGAAGATCCTGCTAAACAACTTATCTCCCTCAGAGGGATCGGACCTTGGACAGCAGATTATGTGTTGATGAAATGCTTACTAAAGCCCGATGCTTTTCCAGTCGCTGACGTAGGGCTGCAGAATGCCGTGATGAAACAGTTAGAATGGCAGCAAAAGCCAACAAAGAATGAATTAAAGAAACATGCGGAAAATTGGAGTGGATGGGAAGCATACGCCACTTTTTATTTATGGAGGTCGTTATATGAGTAAGCACTATAAAGTAGAGTTAGATTCTCCTATAGGCGTTATCGAGATTTTAGGAACCGAAGACGTCGTTCAGTCCATTCTTTTCTTAGAAAAAGAGAAGGCGCTTGAGAACCAAGAGGAGATTTCTGCAGTTCTACTCGACTGCAGAAATCAACTTATAGAATACTTTCAAGGTGTAAGGCAAACTTTTACGTTTCCATTCCAATATAGCGGTACTCCTTTTCAACAAACAGTCTGGAATTCACTAATTGGTATTCCGTTCGCAGAAACCGCCTCTTATCGAGATATTGCCATCACGCTTCAAAAAGAAAAAGCGGTTCGGGCGGTAGGGAATGCCAATGGCAAGAACAAGTTAAGTATTGTGGTTCCTTGTCATCGAATAATAGGTTCAAGCGGAAGCCTAACAGGTTATGCGGGAGGCTTATGGAGAAAGGAATGGCTATTACATCATGAGAAAAAGGTTAAAGAATCACGATTAGTATAGAAAGATAACTTTTATATTAAAAGAAATAAGAATGTTAATTACAAGAATAGTTAGATAATTCAATCATATTAAGGCTTCAGGATTATTTTTAACCCTTTATAAGAAAACGGATACATTTTAATTTACAATAGTAAGAAAAAGTATTAAAATGAGAAAGTTCCAAAAAATAGAAATATATAGGGGGCTTTCTCGATGAAAAAGTTTTTAGCGGTAACAGCGGCTGCTGTACTTGCGCTTAGCGTAGGTTGCAGCAAGGAAGAAGAGAAACCAAAAGAAGAGGCTAAGCCAGCGGCTGCAGAAAAGAAAGAAGATGGAAATGCTGAAAAAATCACACTTCTTAACTTTGAAGGTGATCTTATGAACCAGCTTCGTGGATACCATGCTCCATTCAACGCATACGCTGCAGGTCTTGAAAAAGAAGGCGAAGAAGCACTTCCGCAAGCAGAGCTTGATAAATTAAAAGCAGATGCAAAAGCAAGCGGTGAAAAAGCAGTTGCAGAGATTCCATCCATTGAAGTACCATCAGATCTTTCAAAAGAAAACCAAGAAGCTGTAAAAGGTTCTCTTGAAGAGCTTAAAAAATCTTATGAAGCTCGTGTAGCTGGCTTAGAAGATGAAGCTAAAGCAACTGAAGCTGATGAGTTGTTCACAGGCTTTGAAGAAAAGTTGAATTCAGTTCACGAAAAATTAAAGTTGATCCCAGGTCAATTTGCTAAAGAAGTTCAATAATAGTTGATATTGCTGTCTCTTAAAGAGACAGCTGTTTTTTATATTTGGATACAAAAAAAGAAGCCGACGGCTTCTTTTTTTGAATTTCCTTATAGAAACAGACCCGCAATTGCAGCAGATAAGATACTTACTAAAGTTGCACCGTATAGAAGTTTTAATCCAAAACGAGCAACGGTATTACCTTGTTCTTCGTGCAGCCCTTTAACAGCTCCCGTAATGATACCGATAGAAGAGAAATTGGCGAATGAAACAAGAAAGACAGAGACGATCCCGACCGTTCGATCAGACATGTCTTTCGCGTATTTTGCTAGATCGATCATAGCTACAAATTCATTCGAAACAAGTTTGGTTGCCATGATTGTACCTGCAGAGACAGCTTCTGCCCAAGGGATACCAACTAAAAATGCAACGGGAGCAAATACATATCCGAGCATCGTTTGGAACGTAATCCCGAAAATCATATCAAACACATCGTTGATTAACGCGATTAATGCTACAAATCCAAGAAGCATGGCACCGACAATTACAGCTACTTTAAAGCCGTCCATGATGTACTCACCAAGCATCTCGAAAAAGGTTTGCTTTTCTTCTTCAATTTCGATGATGTCATCATCTTCAGTTACTTCATAAGGATTGATGATGTTTGCGATGATGAATCCGCCAAATAAGTTGAGTACGAGTGCTGTTACAACGTATTTTGGATCGATCATAGCCATGTATGCTCCTAGGATAGAAGCGGATACAGTTGACATGGCAGAAGTACAAAGCGTATATAGGCGATGCTTTGGTAGATGACCTAATAATTTTTTTACAGAGATAAATACTTCTGATTGTCCAAAAACAGCAGAAGCCACTGCGTTGTAAGACTCCAGTCTTCCTAAGCCGTTTACCTTACTTAGCGCAAAACCGATCCATTTGATGATGAATGGAAGAATTCTAAAGTGCTGTGCGATTCCTATTAATACAGAAATAAAGACGATCGGCAATAAAACAGTTAAGAAAAAAGGCATCGCAGCTTCATTTGCGAGGCCGCCGAACACGAATTCAACCCCTGCACCTGCATAACTTAACAACTTTTCGAACAGTTTTGAGATACCTTTTATAATGACAAGGCCAACGCCTGTATTTAATAGAAAGTATGTAAGGACAAGCTGTAATCCAAGCATAACCAAGATCGGCTTGTATTTGATCTTTTTGCGATCATTGCTGACAAGAAAGGCTAACAAGAAAACTGCTGCCACTCCAGCCAGAAAGATGATGTACTTCATTTTTCTTTTCCTCCTAAATAACTCACTTGTTGAACCTTACTATTATTAGATAATATCCTGTTTTTCGCAACTATAAAAAATTCCTTCTTTGTTAGTATTAACCATTAAACGAAATAAATAATTGAGTTGCAAGGATTTTAGTTGTTTTAGAAGAAGTATTAATGGGATAAAAGGAAAAAGGAGCGGATCATTTGAAACATGCTTTATTGGTTATTGATGCACAGCAAGAACTGATCGAGGGGAATGAGAGTGAGCAGGGAGTTTATAACAAAGAGGGATTGCTTCAAAACATAAATAGTGTAATTGAAAAAGCGAAGAAAGCCGAAGCTTCGATTATTTTTGTTAGAGACTTAGATGTCTCTGAGGGAAGGGGACCAGGCTTTGAGGTTCATTCTGTCATTAATATACCAGAGGATGCTGAAGTTTTTGATAAAAAAGCAACGAATGCCTTTTACAACACACCTTTATTAAGTTATCTAAAAGATGAAAATATCGGCCATCTTGTTCTAATGGGTTGCAAAACAGAACATTGCATCGATACTGCTGTAAGATTCGCAACTGTCTCTGGCTTCGATGTCACCCTTGTTGAAGATGGTCACTCTACTTCAGATTCAGAAGTGTTAAAAGCAGAGCAGATCGTAAGCCATCACAATAAAGTTCTGCATGGCCACTATAATGTCGATCATTTTTCAGTTGTACGCAAGACAGAGGAAGATCTGTTCAATCCTATTCACGATAATTACCGATAAAAACAAATAGCAAAACGTTTGTTTTGAAGTGAGTGTATACGTATGATGAATGGGAAAGAGCAAATTCTAAGGAGGTTTATTATGAATCAATTAACAATTCAAAACTTTGAACTAGCGAGAAGTTTCTTTCTGAAGCAATTGGATGGTATGGATGAGTCTGCAGCAGATATCCAACCCCATGGGTTCAATAATAATATCCGCTGGCACATTGGACACGTCCTCACGACTGCGGAATACTTTATGTTTGGGTTCCCGGAACATTCTGCTAATCTACCTACGCACTATGTTGAGCTATTTAATAGAGGTACAAGTCCTGCAGATTGGAAAGGTGAAGTTCCTACACTTAAAGAACTCAAACAGCAGTTAGAAGAACAATTAGTGCGTGTAAAAGAGATGCCAGAAGAGCGCTTGTTTGAAAAGCTAGAGAAACCAGTATTCAATTTTACTACTTTTGGTGAGCTTGTGAATTTCACTGTTTTTCACGAAACGTATCACCTCGGACAAATGCATGCGATAAAAAGAGTCATCGAAAATCAAACAGCTAAACAAGCATAGTTTTTTTTTGAACAAAAAAACAGTGAAAACCTTTTAGGGATTCACTGTTTTTATATATGTACTTTATATACAGAAATATGCTATTATAGAAAAGACGCACTAACTCATTGGTTTTAATTATAATTGTTCCTAATTTTATTATACGATAAAACAGGAACGTGTGTCAACGATTAACTAATAAATTTTTTTGTAGGGGGAAATCGGATGACAACATGGGATCAGGAACAACGAAATGAACAAAAGCGTGTAGATCAAGTCATTCATAAACTTTCTGATGCAACAGATAAACTTCAAGATCATCTCGGAGGAAAGAAGGCAGATGTTGTTCAAATCCGAAAGAATTTTTGGTCTGATGTGACAGTTAACCTAGAAGATGCCGACGATGCGATTGAAACGGCAGCTAGCATCAAACAGCAGTCAGAGTTATTATCTGAGATTGAAAGAAGTCACACTTCTGCAGAAGCTCGACTTAAAACTTATGAAAAATTAAAAAGCTCCCCTTACTTTGGTCGAATTGATTTTAAAGAAGACGGTGAAGAGGAAACAGAACAAGTTTATATTGGAATAGCATCTTATTACGATGAACCTTCAAGTACGTTTCTTGTTCATGATTGGCGTGCGCCGATATCGAGTCTGTATTATGATCACTCTCTTGGCGAAGCTGATTTTCGTGCACCGAGTGGTACCATTGAAGGAAAGTTAGAACTAAAAAGACAATTTATGATTAAGAATGCTCATATAACAGGAATGTTTGATACGGGAGAAGCGATCGGGGACGAATTGTTACAGCACGTATTAGGAAACCAAGCGAATACACAAATGAAAAGCATTGTGGCGACAATTCAAAAAGAACAAAATGCTATCATACGAAATACAGCAAGTGATTTACTTGTTGTTCAAGGTGCAGCAGGATGTGGGAAGACATCAGCGGCTCTTCAGCGTGTAGCATTTCTGTTATACCGAGATCGAGAAACCATTCAGTCGCACCATGTTGTATTATTTTCTCCAAACAATATGTTCAACAGCTATGTAGCTAATGTCCTGCCTGAACTTGGTGAAGAAAACATGGAACAAACCACGTTTCATGCTTATGTGGACCATCACTTAGGAGGAGACTACTCGATAGAAACACCTTTTGAGCAGATGGAGGAGCTCTTATCTGAACGAGAAGATTCAAAGCGTGTAGAAGCGATACAGTTTAAAGCATCAGTTGAATTTTTAAAAGCGATCCATCGCTATGCTGAGGAGTTAAGTACATCGGGCATTCAATTTTTAAATGTGAAATTTAGAGACCGTATCGTGATTCGGGCTAAACAGATCAGTGAATACTTCTATTCTCTCGATCAGAAAGAAACCGTTCCTTATCGAATGAAAAAGACGGTGGCATGGATTTTAGAAGAGCTGAAGAAGATAGAACGAAGAGAACGCAAGAAACCATGGGTTGAAAAAGAGATACAGCTTCTTGATAAAAATGTATACACAAGGTTGTATGAGAAGCTAGAGGAACGCAATAAATATGGAGCTGACTCATTCAACGATCTTTCAAGTGAACAAAAAGTACTTTCGGCATATGTGACGCGAATCGCCTTTAAATCACTTAGAGAGAGCATCGAACAGTTTTCGTTTATTGATATAAAGAGTTTATATGCTAAGTTGTTTCAGAAGAATAAACGATTGATTGAGGACGTGAACGTTTGGAACGAAATCTGCAATCAAACGTTGTTTAACTTGAAACAAAACCATTTCGCGAATGAAGATGCCACTCCACTATTATATGTAAAAGAGCTATTAGTAGGTTTTCAGTCAAATGCAGCAGTACGTCATGTTTTTATTGATGAAGCACAAGATTTCTCGCCGTTTCAGTTTGCTTTCATTCAGCGTATTTTCCCAAGAGCAAATCTAACGATACTAGGTGACTTGAACCAATCGATTTACGCGCATGCGTCAGATGAAACGTTCAGTATGCTCAAAAACTTATTAAACAAGAAGAATCCTGAAACGATTACTTTGCAGAGAAGTTATCGCTCTACAAAAGAAATTGTAGAGTTTACTAAAAGTCTATTGAAAGACGGAAGCGAGATTATTCCGTTTAATCGTTCGGGTGAAAAACCCGTTATTACAGCAGTAGATCGTGAAGAAGATCATCTTGATCA
This sequence comes from Fictibacillus sp. 5RED26, assembly GCF_015903895.1. NCBI lineage: Bacteria > Bacillati > Bacillota > Bacilli > Caryophanales > Fictibacillaceae > Fictibacillus > Fictibacillus sp. 5RED26. The sequence continues at coordinate 403,708 of NZ_JACZDU010000001.1, forward strand.
GGTGAAGGATCTTGTAGGTAATTGGTTGAACAAAGGTCATGAAACGATAGCAGTGATCTGTCGTTCGGCTAAAGAGAGCAAGGCAGTTTATGAGAAACTGAAAGATAGTCTAGATGTGCGGCTCATGATTGATGAGGATGCTTCTTTTCAAAAAGGAGTAATCGTCATCCCATCCTATTTAGCCAAAGGAATCGAGTTTGACGCAGTAACGATCTTTGATGCATCTGGTTATCAAATTGAACGAGAACGTAAATTGTTTTACACGGTTTGTACTCGAGCGATGCATGAATTAACCGTTTTTTACTCAGGGAAACCATGTCCATTTATAGAAGGGGCATCCCAGAATTTGTATGAAGTTGTTCAGTAAAAAGTAATCGATCCGTTGTTTCTTTAAGAAGCAGCGGATTTTTTTCTCTCATAAAACCTGTTACTTTTTGTTGTTATCTTAATATGTTGCTATTGATCCATTCCTTTCTTCTTTGCAAGTTGGTTGTAGCGGAAGGTTGCCGACTCCTAAGGGCGCGAAGTGGCAGGAGGCTCACCGTTCGCCCCGTGGAAAGCGAACAATCTGCAGCGGAAACCAACTACTTTCAAAAGCAACAATGAATACGAAAACACTCTTTATTTTTGATTTCTTTCTTTTAGGGTAACGATAACAAAAAGGAGGAAAAGGAAATGGCTTTTGATTATGATCTTGACTTTGATACTATCGATTTTCGAAAACATCCTGAAAAGTATCGTGTCGGCCGTGGTGAGCAAGGGGTATTATTAGTGGAACCTTATAAGAGTGAGATCTTGCCGCATTGGCGCTTTAAGACCCCAGAAGAAGCAGAAAAATCTTCTAAGAAGATCTATGAACAGTTTCTAGACTATAAGAAAAATAATGACTTTGTTGGAGCGGATATGGCAAGGAAGTTTTTACAGATGGGATACACACGCGCAAGACGGTACACGAACTATAAAGGCGGAAGGAAGTATAATGAAGAAGGTGAGGTGAACAAACGAAAAATAGATCCTGTAAAAGCAAAATCAGCGTCAATCTTTGAGGAAAAGTGGAAATTAGCACGGACGGATGAAGAATATTTAAAAATGAAAAAAGCACATCAAAAAGAATTTGGGTAAGCATCTCCTTCTAGCAAGGAGATGCATTTTTTCATTATAGTGCTGGTCGTTCTATTATACGTTCACTACCTCAGTTTCAGAAACAAACTCACCAAAAACTAATTTTTCAAGTGGTGCTACAAGAGTTACAAATTCGTCTAAACGTTCTTTCATCTCTGGATCTTGATCGAAGTCCTCCATAGTCATGCGTGCATGTTCTTCAGATTGGAAGCGCAGAAGGCCGATCCAAAGTTCTTCTCCTTCATCAACTTGTAGTTTTTCAGAAATAGAGGAGAACCCATAATTTTTTGGAGAAGTGGATAATTTAAATATCTGTTCTGTTACACCTCCGTATTCTTGAAACTTTTTATTCGATCTTGACGATATTTCAAGGAACTTCTCTTTCACTTCAGGTTTCAATTTATAAAAATATACGAGTAGGTATGCCATCATTTAACCTCCGATTTTTTTAGCCATTTTGATAAAACTCCATCGATTACAACGCTGGGTCTGTCCCAGTGCAATAAGTGTGTCGTATTTGGCACTATATGTAGTTCGCCGTTCGCGTTCTTTCTAAACGTTTCAGCGGTCTGCAATCTCATTTCAGACAATCGCTCAGGTACGGTGGCGACAAGTAGAGTGACGCCTGGCGGAAGAAGGTGATAGATATCTTCTGTTTCGTTCAGATACATGCCACGAATGATATGACGGGCAGTTTCACCTTTAGCATGCCAGCAAACCTTACCTTCTCTTTCGACACCTAGATCCTTTACAGCAATATCTTTTAACGGTGACCACATCAAGTAATTCTTTTTTTCTGCTTGGAAAAAGTCATCCCAAGAATCGAACACATACTCATCAAAATCTTTTTCATAATGATCCATTTCTTCTTCTAAAGACGAAGACCATATACGCTTTGTTTGATAGCCTCCGTCGATTAAAATCGTATCCAAAACGTGTTCAGGATAACGAACCAAATAGTGTAGAGCTAGAAAGCTTCCCCATGAATGGGATATGAGATAGAAATCGCTTACATTTAATTGTTTTAACAAACCATGAAGCCAATCAACAAGTCTAGGCATCTCATAATCCACAGCTGTGTCAAAGGGCTCAGACTTCCCGTGTCCAGGAGCATCGAATGCAATGATATAAAAATTCTTCTGTAACTCCTCGGCAACTTCTAGAAAGCTAAGGCTCGTACTTCCTAATCCGTGTAAGCAAACAATAGTAGGATTGTGAGCTTCACCCCATTCTGTAAGGTGGACTGTTTTTTCTTTGTATGTGATTGAAGATCTTCTCATCACTTTTCCAACTCCTGATTAATCGATAAGTGTTCCGTTTCATTCACTTAGTGAAGTTTTGTATCTTTCAATAGTATCATATTATTATAAAATCGTTTGAATAGTTTGAAAAGAACTAAAGGATTTAGAACCATTAAATGGTAATATGATAGTGTTAAGTTAAATAAAGGAGGATGGTTAAAATGAATAGCAGCCAATATGTAAAGCGATCTTCGTTGCTGCTGCTAGCTATAATTCCTGTATTATTGGTGGGTTATTATTTTGCAGTAAATCATGAGAATCTGTTCTTTCTATATGAGTGGACGTTAATAGTGCTTGTACTTGGAGCAGGTTTAATGTCTTTAACCGGTGCCGTTAAAACAAAAGAAAAAGAAAAGTGGGTCTTACTTTCAATCGTAGCGTTTTGTGTTCAGTTTGCAGTTTTAGGTTTGTTTTTAGGGCCGTTGCATTATTATTCTATGTTTTTTGTGTATTATCCAGCAGCTATACTAGGGATGATTGTGTTTGGAATCACGCTCTCTAAAGTGGATAGCTATCGATTCATTTCTGTTATCTTTATGATAATTTCCGTGCTGCTTATTGTATACATGATTCTCTTACAATCGTTATGGGGGCAAGATCTAACGTAAAGAAAGCGGGGGATTAGATGTTACCGTGTCTTAAGAGAATAACGGTGATCACGTGGAGTCTGCTATTCTTATTAGCGGGGTGTACTTCATTCCGCTCCTCTAATGAAGTAAAAGTGACTTCTGAAATGAATGAGTTGATCTCGGATTATATCATCCAACATTATGATGGCGTATATCCCGAAACGGATAAACAGTTTGAAGTTCATAAGATCTATGGAGCGAAAGAAACTGGAGGAGTAACATCGGTCTATCTATATTCTTTGTTTTTGGGCTTTAACGAAAAAACGAAGACTGAGGGGCAGTCCGGCCATTCCGTTCCTGCCATAATCAAACTCAGGAGTGAAGGCGGCAAGTATGTGATCGCACATTATGAGGAACCGCGGGATGGAGCTGATTTTAAACGATCATTATATAAAATCTTTCCGAGAAAATACGCAGGAAAAGCATTAGAAGACACGAAAAATTCAGCAGATCTTCAAAAGGAAATGAAGCAAAAAGCAGAAATGTGGCTAAGAAAATAGCACTATTTATGTTCACAAAACGTCCTAAAGAAAAGTGATTCAAATCACACATTCTCTTTTATCATTCTTTTACGATAGAGTTGTAAGAAGAATACAAGGGGGAATTGACATGCTACAGCAAAGAACCATTGAAATTATTAAGTCAACCGTACCTGTTTTGCAAGTACACGGAGAAGCGATTACTTCACGTTTTTATGAAATGCTGTTTCAGAAGCATCCTGAGCTTTTGAATATCTTTAACCACGCAAACCAGAAAAAAGGACGTCAACAAGCCGCATTAGCAAACGCAGTATACGCAGCAGCAGCCAATATTGATAAGCTTGAAACCATCATTCCAGTCGTAAAAGGAATTGCCCATAAACATCGGAGTCTAGGCGTGAAGCCGGAGCATTATCCTGTGGTCGGTGAAAACCTGCTACTTGCCATTAAAGATGTTCTTGGAGATGCTGCAACAGATGAGATCATCAACGCTTGGGCAGAAGCGTATGGTGTGATCGCGGATGTCTTTATCGGTATTGAACGTAACATGTATAGTGATGCGGGTTGGGAAGGTTTCAGACCTTTTGCCGTAACTCGTAAAGTAGAAGAAAGCTCTGTTATCACGTCCTTCTATTTAGAACCGGAAGATGGCATGCCACTTGCAAAATTTAAGCCCGGCCAATATGTGAGTATCAAGATGGATATACCAGGTCAGGAACACACACATATCAGACAATACAGCTTGTCTGACGCTCCAGGACAAAGCAGTTATCGGATCTCTGTTAAAAAAGAAATCGGTAGAGATACTGTCGATGGAATGGTTTCCGTTTATTTGCACGAGAGTGTTAAAGAAGGAGACATCCTTCATTTGAGCGCTCCAGCAGGTGATTTTTATTTAAATACAGATTGTGAAAAGCACGTTGTCCTTATAAGTGGTGGTGTGGGACTTACTCCTATGGTAAGTATGTTGAAAACTATAGCAAGTGAGCAACCGGAACGAGGAGTTACATTTATTCATGCTGCGATCAATGGCCAAACACACGCATTAAAGAAAGAAGTACTAGATATTGCAGAAGCTTCAGATCATATCACTACACACTTTGTGTATGAAAGTCCTTTAGATGAAGATTTAGGCTTCACGAAGAGGGGTTACATTGATCAAGCTTGGTTGAAGGAGATCTTACCTATAAAAGATGATGCAGAATACTATTTCTGTGGCCCGATTCCATTTATGAGAGTGATAAATACAGCTCTGCAAGAGTTGAATATACCAAAAGAAAACATTCATTTTGAATTCTTTGGACCTGCCTCTGATCTACAGAAGGAAAGTATCAAGTCATAAAGAAGCAAAACACCTTCCTGAACGCGGAAGGTGTTTTGCTATCTACCGTAATGATAGTGAAAACGTTGTATCATCGATTTGCGTTTCACTAAGAGGAGAACCAATAAGGCCATTAGACTTATTAAAATAATCCATGCCCCTAAATAGATACCACCGATCGTAAATGCTCTAGAAATTTTTACAGAAAAGAAAATCCATCCTACAATGCCTACTGTACCTATGCATAAGTTAAGCATTAGGCTGACAAAGAAGTGGGGAAGCACCATGCCCGTATGTGATACTGTGAATTTAGCGTATTTATAGCTGATCGGTAAACCTAGTAGAAGAAACAAGGTATAAAAAATGACGTTAAGGTCTGCTTCACTCAAAGGGTTCACTCCTTTTTGTTGTGTAATACTCCTTTATTCAAAAAGAACGAAAAACATGACAAATGATAAAAGACTCGATAAGGTAAATCCTTGCCTCATCGAGTCCTTCTTATACATTAATTGTCCGTTCCTGTTTTCATAATCCTATCAAACTGCTCTTGAGACAATTTCTTAACTTGTACAGGAGTTTTTGTCTTTCTTACTCTTCTTGTTCTTTTCGTGTAAGCACCTTTTGCGAGGTATTGACGTTTCATGGCTTCAACCATAAAGTTCAACGCGAGAATGGTAATTGCAAATCCTGCGAGAGGAGCAAATACGATCCAGCGATCACCACGAATTTGATAGTAGTTAGCACCGATCATGCTCGACCATTCATTGATCATAGCAACAGGCACCGTATTATTTTCTAGTGGATCGAGAGTGATAAAGTCAGTTCCACCGATAAAAACTTGTAAAATGCCAAGATGTGCTGCCAGTAGTAGGGTTGCGATTAGCTGTTGGCTGTATAGAATGCTTAATCGCGGTTTTAGATAAGGTAATACGTGTTTCCGAAGCTTGTGAATTCTGCCTCCACCAAGAACTTTAACGGAAGATATAAATTCATTCTCTAAAAACTTTGACGTTTCGTTGGCTACCGTTACCATCACGGTAGGGACTGCAATTAATATGAGAATCAGCAAAGAAAATATGGTTTGTTGATTCTTCGGAACAGACCAAGTGAAAATTTGGAGAACAGGATAGATAAGTAAATAGGCAACAATGGTTGCAGGAGCATAATAAAAGGATTCAAAGAGTTTGCTTGAAGCCCGAAGTATAGGTTTTGGCAGCTGACTCAAGATTAATCCTAGTATCGTTCCGAAAAATAGGCGAGCGAATGCGACTAAGAAGGCAAATCCTAGTGTATACTTTGCGCCGTCGATCACCTTGTGCAACATGCTGACACCAAATCGATCTGTTCCAAATGGCATTTCTTTAAAAGGAGCGATTGGTGCTGAATCAACAGGTTGTTTTTGTTCGTCAAATCGAATTTGCATCACGGGTTGTTTTTCATTCGGTACAAAATGTGAATAGATAATGCTTCCGAAAAACAAGGTGACAATAATTAGAAAGCCACTTAAAAATAACGGACTTCTCCATACAGACATCTTACGCCACCTCCTCATCATTACGCCCTAGCTTATACTCCAGAACGTAAGAGGAAAGTGTAAATAATAGATAAAACGGAACGAACATGAGCAAAACACTAACTGTAATGACATCCGGTGTCGTAGGACCGTTATCTAGCATAAAATCAGTGATGCCGGGAATCGCCATAATGGTTTCTACCATAAAGAGTGTAGAGATTAGTAACCAATACACGTTCTTTGAATAATAGAACAGACTTAAAAGTGAATTTCTTAGCATGTGAATATAAAGGATCAGCGCATATCGTATTCCTTTTGCGCGAGCAAATTCTACATACGTTTTTGAATCTTCATCATCGAGTAGAAACAGCAACGTTCTTATTAAGAAAAGAGTTGGCAAGATGCTCAAGCAAAAAATCGGTAAGAAATAGCTAGGATTTTGATCGCTATGTACGATTGGGAACAAGAGATTTCCCGTATTTCTAACATACAGAATCATGCTATATTGAATGATAACAACGATAAATATATCGGGTAAGGACTCGAGTGAAAAAAACAAGAAGCGAATTCCTTTTTGAATGCGGTCAGGTAAAATCTTGATGATTAAAGCTAGTATGATCGATGAAGCTATGGCTAGAAAGAATGCACCTAATACTAGTTTTATAGAATAAAGATAAGGTTTTAAAATGGTTGGGAATAGTAACTTCTCCTGTTGATATTCATAAAAAGTCACGTTTGAAAACGTTATGAGGTTTATGAACAAATCCCATATCTTATCAAGATAAGGCTCGAAAAATAATCCTAAATCCTGGTTTAAAAAGAGTGCATTCTCGAGTGCACCAGAATCTAGTAAACGAGCAACAGCTTCAATACCTTGAACATTGCTGAAGAATAGATAAGGAAGTGCACCAATGAAAAAAACACCTACGATCGGCATCAAAAAATAAACAATGCGCCGAAGGACAAGCAAATACATAAAATTTTCCCCCTAAATCTCTTTATCTCTTTTTATCTAATAAAGTTAACTATAATCATTCGACATAATCCATTATTTTCCTCTAAAGAGAATAAAAAAAGCTCCCACTTGGGGAACGTTATTTGAGTATGCTTAAGTATGTTTTCCATGGACCGACGTCACAAGCATAACGCTTAGCCAGAATTCTAGTAATCTGATTAATGTGTGTAAGATCATGAACGGCCCAGGTTGAGAGTAATTGGTGTAGGGTTATAGAGCCAAACTCAGGGTGTATTCCAGTTTTATTTTATTGAATGGTATCGTACAAATCGATTTCTAATTGATTACTTACATCAAAGGTATGAAATATCTCGATGTGCCAGTTTTTAAGGAGTCTGTTATATCCATTCTTTTGTATCCAGTTGTGCAACATTTCATAGCTGTTTTTAATTTCATCGTTTCTTCCCATATGTTTGGTCACTGCATATTTTTGAGGTGGTATGGTTAACTTCACCATGCCAGCCGGAACATCTTCATATTTTTCTACTTCAACACAAACCCAGTATCCATCTTCTTGTTTAGTTTGTGCATCAACGACGAACGCACCTATTTGTTTTGATGGATCCACGACATGCTGAATGGACGGTAATTGTGATTGCAGCGTAGTTGAAGCTTTAGGAATTTCGTGAATGTATTGATCTCCCTCACATAGCACCCTTAATCCAACTAACTTTATTTCTTTCCGTTCTTTTACAACGGGTGTTTCATAAACTGCCTTGTTGTTCATAGCAAAAACCCCTTTTTAAGACTATTTACTACTTTCTTCTAGTAAAAAAACCATTATCCTTTATTTCCCTAATAATCGGATTGATTTCCTGTTATTATCAGTTTTCTCCTACCTTTATACCGTTTATTATGAAAGCGCATACAACCTTTGGCGCAAAAGACTGTAATCTTCTTATTTATTTCATTCAAACGTGATAAACTATTGGTGAAACGTTTCGACTGATGATTTCTAAGTATGGAGAGGAGCAATGCATCCATGAAAACAAGTAAAATGATTAGCTTTGTATTAATGTTCAGTTTGTTTGCGAATGTTTTTGTAACATCATCTGCGTCCGCAACTGACAGAGGAAAAGATCATGCATTTCAAATGGAGTTAAAATCAATTGCTAAGAAGACATACAAATTTTATCAAGATCATACTGATCCAAAAACAGGTTTGACCTATGATGAGACTCGATATACAGCAGAGGGTAAAAAAGACGCAACACATACATCTCCTACAAACATTGGGATGTATATGATGAGTACGATCTCCGCTCAAGAGTTAGGTATCATCTCTAAAAAGGAAGCGGTAAAACGTATACAAGTCACGTTGAATACACTTGAAGATTTAGAAAAATGGAATGGATTATACTACAACTGGTATAACACAAAAGATGGTTCGGTTAAAAAGGATTGGGGACAGTTCATCTCACAAGTGGATAACGGCTGGCTGTCTGCAGGGCTGATAGTAGTTGGACAAGCTTATGATGAGCTGAATCCACAAACGAGTAAGCTCGTTGAAGACATGAATTATACGACACTATATGATCCAGAAGTGGGACAATTCCGTGGTGGATATGATGTAGCACAAGGGAAATTAACCGATCATCACTACGGTTTGTTTAACACAGAACCACGTGTAGCAAGTTATATCTCGATTGGTAAAGGTGATGTGCCAAGCGATCACTGGTGGAAGATGTATCGTACGATGCCAAAAGAATGGGATTGGCAAGCACAAATTCCAGAAGGTGAAACTCATGAATATGATGGCGTTTCTGTATTTGAAGGCCATTATGAATACAAAGGTGTAAAATTCGTTCCGAGCTGGGGCGGAAGCATGTTTGAAAGTCTTATGCCTGGAATCGTATTAAATGAGGTTGAACTTGGCAAGAATGCGCTTGGGCTGAACAACAAGCGTCATGTTGAGTTACAGCAAGCTTTTGCAGAAGAAAAAGGATATAAAGCATGGGGCTTTTCTCCATCTGCAACACCAGATGGTTACAGTGAGTTTGCAGCAACACCACTTGGTACTTCTGGATACAAAGATGGCGCGACCGTAACAGCTCATGCATCATTCTTAGCACTAGACTATGATCCAAAAGCTGTTCGAAAAAACATTAAAGCATTAAAAGAGCTCGATACGTATAGCAAGTACGGATTCTATGATTCTGTAAACGTGGAAACAGGTGAAATCGCTAAAGCATATCTCGCGCTCGATCAAGGAATGATCATGGTTTCGATCGCTAACTATCTAAAAGATGGTGTGATTCGCGATTACTTCCACCAAGACCCGATTGGTAAGAAACCTGAGGATCTGTTGAGAAAAGAAAAGTTCTCTATTCAATAATTGTACGCAGCACCCAATTCCAAATGGATGAGGGTGTTTTTTGCTGGAGTTAGCTTGTTTTGTGGGCTTTCAGGTGGAAGTGTAGAGGTTAGAGGTGGTCAGCAGTGATTCATAGGTGCTCTGTATGAGTTTATCGGTAAAACCGAGATGCTTATCGGTGAAAAGATACAATTTAGCGGTGAACGTGTAAGAAAAATAAAAACACGTACCGTAAACGAGGATAAAAGGGTCCAGGATTTTTATGTAGAATCTATTTTTACTGACAGCTGTACCTATCATTTATTCAGCTGGAAATTTAAAAATGGAAGTGAAGAAGAGATGTGCACGAGTTTTGTTTTGCATGAAGAAGAGACGTATATTGGAATGAACTTTGATCTGTCTGAGCGGCCGATTAAAATGACTCTATCAGGTGATAATCAGCTCCTTATTTTGCAAAAAGAAGGCGGCCGTTTCCTACCAGCCATTGGCTTTAATAAAAAAGGAATCTTTATGAATCTTCATATGGTGAACCCGAATGAAGAGGGCAAATATAAAAGGAACAAAAACAGTATACATATGATGAGGTTATTTGATGAAGTGTTGTCTGAAAAAGTAAAAACATCAGTGCTGCCTACCTATCTTCAAGAAAAAGAAATCGTGAATGTTCCTGATTATAGTGTTCAAAGTTTAATAGTTGGTCCTAACAAGAAGTCGTTCCTTGTGGAACCTGGAAGAAAATATATAGACACAGATCAGCTAGAGGATAACTTTATGGTTCTTACAAATTTTTCAGTTCGAGATGCCATGGAACATGAAGATATGACATTACAAGGACCAGGAAGTGATCGTTATCAGCTAGCACATGGTGGATTGGTAAACAGAAGAGATAACTTTTCCGTTGAACAAGGACTATCCATCCTGAAGCAAACCGCTCAAAGAGAAGGGGACTTTCCTACACAGTTATCTATCATATTTAATCCAGAAGAAGAGAACATCTATTTTTCTCTTAAAGGAGATTTCAATAGAATCTATAGGTTTTCTTTCTCAGATCTGTTGATAACAACAGAGAGGGGCTTTGAGCGTGATCTAGGTTTTTTGGTAAAGAAAAAAGGAGTTTTATTGTCAGAGCTTGAGAGTTGGGGATGAAGTAAACAATGAATTGCGGTATTTTGAAGTATGAAAACAATCAATTTTACTTTATAGGCCGTAGTCTTTGATTTATAGTCCTTCAAGAAAATTTATAGTCCTTTAAATCGATTTATGGGCCTTCAAAATTGTTTATAGGCCTTAATAAATAACTTATAGGCCGTTCGACAAAATTCTACATTTCTACATGAATGGTAGTGGAGGTACGTATGAAGAAAACATCGGAGAAAAGACTAAACGCTTTTTTTCTATTAACTGGAATCCTGTTTCTGTACTCTATCTTTTCAAAAATGTATCATTTCAACAGCATCCTAAATGATATTGTTTATGCTTTAGGGTTCATATTTGCAATCCTCATCCATCTTCATTATAGAAAGAAAACCAAGCTCCAAAAAGTAGACAAATAAAACAAAAAGATCCCCCGATTACATGAATCAGGGGTTCTTCACGTTACTCTTCTATTTCATTCCTGAAATGGTATAGCCTTCAATAATGTGCTTTTGGAAGATGATGAAGATGATGACGATTGGAACAACCATGAACGTTGATCCTGCCATCTGCAACGCGAAGTTTCCTCCGTATTGTCCTTTCAAAAGGCTTAATCCGACAGAGAGTGTATACAGACTTTCGTCATTCGCGATGATTAACGGCCACAAGAAGCTGTTCCAGCCCGCGATAAACGTTAGAATACCTTGAACGGCCATAATCGGTTTAGATATAGGCAGGACGAGTTGCATGAACACGCGGAACTCACTTGCTCCATCTAGACGAGCAGCTTCAAGCAATTCGTCTGGGATAGTAGACATGAACTGGCGGAACAAGAAGATGCTGAATGCACCAACTAATCCTGGCAGAACAACACCAGCCATCGTGTTCGTCAAGCCCATCTGGTTTAAGATTAAATAAACAGGGATCATCGTTACTTGTCCAGGAATCATCATTGTTGCTAGTACAAGGTAGAAAAGCTTTTCTCTTCCTTTAAACTTGTACTTCGCAAATGCGTATCCAGCCATCGCATTAAAGAAAAGTCCGACGAAAGAACAGAGGACGACGACGATCGTATTTCGTAAATAAACACCAAAGTTCATGTTCTCAAACAGGTAGATGAAGTTCTCTGTTGTAAAGGTTTCAGGCCACAGAGTCGGTGTGAGCTGAAGGACTTCACTTTCAGGTTTGAATGCAGAAAGGATCATCCAAATAAAGGGGATGGCTACCAAAAGACCGCCAAGCGTCAAGACGATTCCTGCGATCCATTGCTGCATTTTGTATGCTTTTTTCGCATCAGATACTTTTGATTTCATGTTCTCACCTCACGTCCTAAATGTCGGTATCTTTCTTTTGCAATCGGAACTGAATCATCGTGATGATGATGATTGTGACAAACAGGACAAAAGATCCTGCAGCGGCATAACCAAAGTTGCTTAGCTGGAACCCGTTGCGATAGATGAAGAGGGCAACAGATGTAGTGCTATCCAAAGGTCCGCCGTTCGTCATAACGAATGGTTCTTCGAAGAACTGAATCCATCCGATCATCGTTGTGATCGACACGAAGAAGATAGCGTAACGAAGAAGAGGAATCGTAATCTTTGTGAGCTGTTTCCAGTTGTTCGCACCGTCTAGTTGAGCTGCCTCATAATACGTTTTCGGAATTCCTTGTAAAGCTGCTAAGAAAATAATCATGTTCACACCAATCGCGCGCCAAACAGCTAATGCGATCAATGATCCTTTGGCGATCGTAGGGTCTTGTAACCAGGGTATAGCAGGAATGCCGACTAAACCGAGTAGATAGTTGAACAGACCGAACTGTGGGTTGTATAGATACGTCCACACAACAGCTACTGCTACAACGTTTGTGATCGAAGGCATATAAAAAACAAGACGAAAAGCCTTGAAGATACGCGCTGTACCAAAGTTGATCAAAAGAGCGATACCAAGTGAACATGCGATAACGAGAGGAACACCGAATACGACATAAAAGACAGTGTTGCCGATCGATTTTAGAAAAATAGGATCTTTAAAGATATTGATATAGTTTTCGATTCCAATAAAGCTAATATTTGAATAGTCTGCAAGTCCAGCTAGGTCAATATCTGTAAAACTAATCACCAATGCAAGAACAATGGGAAAAAGAGAGAATAAAGCCAATAGTGCAAGCGCTGGTCCAATGAAGAGGTAAGGAGTCGTTTTTGAATAGCTTTTCATGTTTTCACATCCTTCATCGTTACCCGTGTTGATGATAAAAAGGGAACGAGCAGGATAACCTGCTCGTTATACCCCGGATCAACAGGATTTATTTCTTTAAGATCTCTTCAGCTTTTTTGTCGAAGTTATCTAATTCTTTCTGAACATCTGCTCCGCCTCTGTAGATCTTCTCAAAACTCTTTAAATAAGATTGAGCGATTTCTTCCCATTGCTTAATAACAGGCATCGGTTGTGAAGCTTCCATCTGTTCACCGAATGCTTTGTAAAATTCATTTCCAGTAAGAGATTCGTCTTCCCATGCTTTTTGGGTTGCCGGAAGGGAATTCGTCATCTCCATCCATTTTAATTGTGTTTCAGGCTTACTCATATATGCTGCGAATTTTAACGCTTCTTTTTCGTGCTTCGTATGTTCAAATACAGAAAGGTTAGATCCACCTAGTGCTGAAATGTTATTTTCTTTTGCCGGAAGAACAGCCGTACCCCATTTACCTTTAAGCTCAGGAGCTTGGTCGTTGATTAGTTTGATCATCCAAGGACCACTGATGAACATTGGTAGGATCCCGTCTCCACGGAAACCTTGAACGATGTCCATTCCTAGTTCTTCTTTTGGAGCTGCTCCACTTTCATAGAAGCTGTTCAAGTATTCAACCGCTTCAACGAACTTAGGATCATTGAATTTAGGCTCATTGTTAGGTCCTAATAGTTCAGCGCCGTTTTGGCGTGCGAACATGAATGACAAGCTTTGTTCTTTAGCATCGATCGAAATTCCATATTTCCCTTTTCCACGATCAGCTAGCTTATCAGCGGCTTCCTTCAACTCGTCCCACGTTTTAGGAGCTTCTTTAAATCCAGCTTTCTCGAGCAGATCTGTACGATAGTAGAGCAAGCGAGTATCTACGTACCAAGGTACACCGACCATTTTGTCTTCAAACTTTGTCGTTTCAACAGAACCTTCAAAGAAATGTTTTGGATCTAGTTCCGGGTAATCTTTAACATGAGGTGTTAAATCTTTTAATGCTCCAGCGGATGCAAACTCAGGAATCCAAGTTGTACCCATCTGAACAACATCAGGTCCTTTTTTAGAAGCAACGGCTGTTAAAAGCTTATCGTGTGCTTGATCCCAAGGAAGGGCTTGTACTTTAACGTCAATCTTTGGATTTTCTTTTTCAAATTCTTCAGCGATCTTAGGAAGTGACTTTGCTTCTTCACCCATTCCCCAAACCGTAATTGTTGTTTTTCCGTCTTCTGAACCTGAAGAGCAGCCAGCTAAGACGCCGGATAGTACAAGTGCACCAACCATTGACGTAACCATCGATTTTTTAAACCAACGTTTTTTCATGTGAGTTCCCCCTATAATTTGCCTGTGAAAGCAATCAATTTTTATTATTCCCGAATTTTCTTTGAGATTATTGTTGAAACGTTTCGATAAGCACATTATAATTCAAGTTGTAATCGTTTACAACATGGAATTTTCAAAAAGAGTTTTCCTTCCATAAATTGTTGGAAACATAAGGTTTCATATACTATTTTCCTTGTTGCAAAAGGAAATGAAGAAGATAACAGTATGAAACTCAAAAACCTAGGAACTCTCTTGAATTTAATTGAAACGTTTCGATAAAATGCTTTCATTTATGTTAAAAGAGATGAAAACTTCATGTTTATATCAACAGAATTTACTTTATTAAGCTTTATAAACAAATAGGCATCATAAAAGAATTGAGGGATAGACAATGACAACATTAACGAAAGGGAACATCACGATTAAAGCTGGTGACTTTGCATTTGCGTTCTTAAGTACTGGTGATATCTACAAAGCTTCCCACCATGATACGATGATCAACCAATGGATGAGTAATCCGATCGATGGTTCTTTGAACAATCTTTATTTACGTGTGTTTAACAGTGAGGGTATCCATGTAACTCCGCTTCTGGGTAGTAAATCTAACAGCACCGTTTCGTATAATGAGAATCAAGTTTATTGGAGTGGTACGTTTCAAGACATCTCTTATATAGTCACTTTTTCATTAAAAGAAAGTGGTATATGGTTTTGGGATGTTGAACTCGAAGGAAAAGCTGAGAAGGCTGATATTATTTATGGCCAAGACGTGGGACTTGCACATATCGGAGCTGTTCGAACAAATGAAGCATTCATCGCACAGTATGTAGACCATGGTGTGTTTGAAGATGAGAAGCTAGGTTATGTGATCTGTTCACGTCAAAATCAACCGAATGGAAAAGCCTTTCCTTACCTGCAACAAGGATCGTTAACGAAATCTGTTGGTTATATAACGGATGGTTTTCAGTTCTTCGGTACTTCATATAAAGAAACAGATGTACCACAAGCGCTTTATAACGAGAACTTAGCGAGTGAAGTGTATCAATACGAATTCGCTTATATTGCACTTCAATCAGAGCGATTTGCACTTGATGGTAAACATCACATCAATTTTTATGGATTTTTTAAAGAGGATCATCAGGATGCTGTTACATCTATTGAATATAAGGATGAGATTGAATTAGCTTGGAATGAAGTTCAAGCTCAGCTAATTGAAGATACGATTGCGCTTGAAAAAGTTAATCGTAATGACCATTTTGACGGAACATTAAAAACAGTTGATCTTCAAATGGAAGAAGTGGAAGCTCTTTTCCCGGAGCGTATTTTAGAAGAGTATGAAGGAGATACGCTGCTATCCTTTTTTACACCGACCTATGAACATATCGTTTTAAAAGAAAAAGAAAGAATCGTAGAGCGACCTCATGGACATATTCTCGTTACGGGAGATAATGTGTCATTAAAAGAGGACACAATCACGACTACTTCTTATATGTATGGCATTTTCAATTCTCAATTAGTAGTAGGAAACACTTCGTTTCATAAGATGATGACAAATGCACGCAATGCGTTGAATGTTATGAAAACATCTGGTCAACGAATCTATGTTGAGTTAGATGGGAAGCTGAAACTATTAACGATGCCATCGTTGTTCGAGATGGGCTTTAACTATACGCGTTGGTTCTATAAAACGGAAGGTGAGACGTTTATCATCACAAATTACACAACAGTCGATACCCCGGAAGTTGAGCTGCATGTTAAGGCTCTTAGCGGTAGATCATATCGATTCGTTGTAACGAACCAAGTATCCATGAATAATCAAGAATACGAAGTGCCATTTAAAATGGAAAAAGAAGATGGGATCCTTTCATTCTTTGCAGATGATGCTTCTGACAGTGCAAAAACGTATGAAAATTTAAGCTATCGAATGAAGATTACGGGTACCGAGTGGAACGTAATAGACGAGACAATCTTTGGGGATAACATGGATGGTGGATCTGCTTCTCTCGTGGTTTGCGATCTTGAACCAACAAATGAGTGGGGCATCTCTCATCAAGGTCTAATCGACGGGAACAACATTCCGTTCACAAATAAGACGATTGAAACGGAAATCGAGCGCTACCGTACATTTATTCAAAACACGAACCGCGGATTCCGTTTGACTAAGGATGGAGTTGAGACACACGAGCTTCAGAAGATGAATGCCTTAGCTCATTGGTATACCCATAACATGCTTATTCACTATTCGGTACCACATGGTCTTGAGCAATATGGTGGTGCAGCTTGGGGAACGCGTGACGTTTGCCAAGGACCTGCTGAATACTTCTTAGCAACTCAGCATTATGGTGCAGTAAAAGACATCTTGCTTACGGTATATTCTCATCAGTTTGACGAGACGGGTAACTGGCCACAATGGTTTATGTTTGATCAATATTTCAAAATCCAGCAAGATGATTCACATGGAGATATCATTGTATGGCCACTGAAGTTAGTGACAGATTACCTTGCAGCTACGAATGATTTTGAAATTTTACGTGCTGAAGTACCTTACACGTCTAACAGTGACTTTAACTTTACTGAGAATAAAGAAACATTATTACAGCATATTCAAAAACAGATCCGCTACATGAAAGAGAACTTTTTACATGATACGCACCTTTCCTCGTATGGAGACGGTGATTGGGATGATACGCTTCAACCTGCAAATCCACAGCTTAAAAAATTCATGGTGAGTTCATGGACGGTTGCCTTAACGTATCAAGTTATGACTCAGTTCTCCCAACAGTTACAGCATGTTGACGAAGAAGAGGCTTCTAAACTAAGCGAGCTCGCTAAAAATATTCAGGCAGACTATCAAGAGCATATGTTAGGAACCGATGTAATCCCTGGATTTGTTTACATGGAGGATCCAAAATCACCAAAATTGATGCTTCATCCTAGTGATAACACAACGGGTATTAACTATCGTCTATTACCAATGACGCGCAGTATGATTGCAGAATTGTTAACACCTGAACAGGCTGAACAGCACCTTGATCTGATCATGGAAAAGTTTTATTGCCCAGATGGCGTAAGATTGATGGACAAACCTGCTCATTATAAAGGCGGTGTGAGTACGCATTTCAAACGTGCTGAACAAGCATCGAACTTCGGACGTGAGATCGGACTTCAATATGTTCATGCTCATATTCGTTTTGTTGAAGCCATGGCGAAGCTAGGTAAAAAAGAAGAAGTGTGGAGTGGACTAGAAAAAATCAATCCTGTTATGATCCAAGAAAAAGTTCCAAACGCAGAGCGACGTCAGAGTAATGCTTATTTCTCAAGCTCTGATGGTGATTTTAAAACTCGCTATGAAGCGCAAGAACGTTTTGGTGAACTAAAAGATGGTGAAGCCAAGGTTAAAGGTGGATGGAGAATCTATTCTTCTGGTCCGGGAATTTACATGAATCAGTTGATCTCAAATTGTTTAGGTATCCGCCCACAAGGGGAGAACCTAATTATTGATCCAATATTAACAGAAGAAATGAATGGTCTAGAATTGCAGTATATGATCGACGGCAAACCTGTCAAAATGGTATTCCGAGATCGCGGTGGGGAAACGAAGCGACTCGTCGTTAATGGTCAAGAAGTTGAGAGCAGCACATATCAAAATATCTACCGAAAAGGTGGAGTGAGCGTGAATCGCTCTGAATTTGTAAATAAATTGTCAGCAGACGTGAATACCGTAGAGATTTATTCATAACCTTTCGTTATAATAAAGGAAACGTTTGCAACATGAGAGATAGGAGAGAAGTTCGTTGGTAAGTATTAAAGACATTGCAAAACAAGCAGGTGTTTCCATTTCCACGGTCTCCTATGCCTTGAACGGAAGTCCGAAAGTTACGAAGGAAACATCAGCACGAATTCTAGCGATCGCTAAAGAACTTAATTATATCCCAAGCGCAGCCGCTCGTTCCTTGAAAAAACGAGAAACAAAAATCATTGGAATCTATTTAACGAACTATAGTGGAGCTTTTTATGGACAGCTTCTGCAGGGAATGATGGAGACATTAAGCGAGAACGGCTATGAGCTTATCGTCTGTAGCGGAAAAGAGTCACATCGTTTTCTTCCCGAGCGCATGATTGATGGTGCGATCATTCTAGATGCCACATATGAAACGAAAGAATTGTTAAGTCATGCAGAACGAGGACATAAGCTGGTCGTGATGGATCGCAGAATGGATCATCCGAACATCTCTCAAGTACTGCTTGATAATAAAGCTGGGGCTACCCTCGCGATTGATTATCTGGCTGAAAAAGGTCATCGAAAGATCTGTGTTGTTAAAGGTCCAGATATCTCGTTTGATGCGAGGCAGCGGTTAGAAGCTGTACAAAAAGCGGTACAACGCTATTCGCATATCGAGTACATCGAAATCGATGGTGATTTTAACAAGCATTCAGGTGAAGAAGCAGGAAAGAAGATTCATCAAGACTTTACAGAACCTGTAGGTGTATTCTGTTTGAATGATGAGATGGCGATCGGTATGTATAATTATTTCAGCCGTACAAATCTCCGCATTGGTGAAGATGTTCATATTATCGGTTTTGATAATATTGAAGTGTCTCAATATATCCAACCGAGACTTGCGACGATCAATTATTCAAAGCATAAGTGGGGAGCATTAGCTTCTGAACTACTGCTGAATTTAATCCAAAAAAAGCAAAGTCCTGAGCATGAACGAATCAACGTTAGCCTGATTGAAGGAGATTCTGTTCGAAAACGATAAAGAAAAAAGAGGAGCTATTGTCAGCTCCTCTTTTTTTGAGTTATTCAGCTTATTCAGCTTGTGATTGTGGTGATTTTTCTTTTGAAAGGAACCAACCGCCCACAGCGATTAAGACCAATACAACATAAAAAGTGATTTTCCACTCTGGTGACTTTGCAAAACCTTCAGAAAGGATAGCTAGGTCTTTGTGTGCTAGCGTATAAACAGCTAATTTTACACCAACCCATCCTACGATCAGAAAGGCTGCAATTTCAAGGCCTGGCTTGGATTGTAAGAGCTTAACAAAAAAGTTGGCCGCAAATCGCATGATGATGAGTCCAATCAACCCTCCGGCAAAGATTACTAGGAATTTTCCGCCATCTAGGCCGCCTATGTTAGGAAGTCCTGAATCGGGAAGTGCCACTGCTAATGCTACAGCTGCTAGGATTGAATCGACTGCAAACGCGATGTCAGCTAATTCGACTTTCAATACTGTCGTCCAAAAACCAGATTTTTTCTTTGCTGCTTTAGACGTTTCAGTTGATTCATCTGCTTTTTTCACCAACACTTTTCTGAAAATATGGTTGAGGGCGATAAACAGAAGGTACACAGCTCCTATAGCTTGAACCTGCCACACGTTGACTAAGAACGAAATAGCAAATAGTGATGCGAAACGGAAGAAGAAAGCCCCGACTAAACCATAAAACAATGCTTTTTTTCGTTGCTCTTCTGGTAAGTGTTTTACCATGATGGCTAAGACCAGTGCATTATCTGCCGCTAATAAGCCTTCTAATGCGATTAGCACTAACAAGATCCAACCATATTCTAACAAGATAGATAGTTCCATTGTGGTTCCTCCTTTAAAATGATAGATGCATGAATGAAGCGAGAATGATTTACATGAAGCGACCTCCTGATAACAAATAAAAAAAGACCTCTACCAATAGCAGGCAAAGGTCTTACATAGAAAAAGACCCTTACCAACCGAACGGTAAAGGTCTTGCTAACAACGAAATGGTTGCCAATATAGCCGAGAGCACGAAGCTCCGAAATGACGACTATACTGTAAAAGCTACTCCCCTTTAGGAGTTATGAAGTTACTATTATCATATTATGCTCTCTTGGAAATTGTCAATTATTTTATGTCTGGAAAAATGTAGACACAACTAATTGTAGTATCTTTAACATATATACAGGAAAAGAGTGGATGAAAGTTGGACCAACATCAATACATAATAGACATGATAAAAAATGATGATTGGATGATGGAGATTTTACGTGCTGCCAAAACGTTAGCTTTACCAGATTGGTGGATATGTGCAGGGTTTGTTCGATCTAAAGTTTGGGATACACTTCATGACTTTCAAGAAAGAACGAGAATAGCAGATATTGATGTTGTTTATTTCTATCCTGAAGACCTCAAAAAAGAGAGTGAAAGAAAGTATGAGGAAATGCTTTTAGAACTCATTCCAGACTTGCCGTGGTCTGTAAAAAATGAAGCGAGAATGCATCTCGTCAATGATGATTTCGAACCGTACACGTCAACAGTAGATGCGATCTCCAAATTTCCTGAAACGGTAACAGCTCTAGGTGTTAAGCTAAATGAACAGGATGAAGTAATTCTTGCTGCTCCATGTGGAATTGAAGATGTTTTATGCATGGAGGTAAGACCAACGGATAGCTACAGAAGCACTGAAGATCGAAGAAAAAAATATATAGAGCGCGTGAAGAAAAAGAATTGGGAAGCTGTTTGGTACAAAGTTAGAGTGGTCGAATAGAGAAAAGCTTGAGCGCTAGTGCTCAAGCTTCTTTTTTTGACCTTAGATGTTCCTGATAGAAAGTAGAGAGCATCCGGAAATTTGAGATAAAATGAACATGCAGATTTCGTAGTTGCAAATCAATCATACTTCGTGGATGAAGACTCGAATGGTGTTTTAGTTCATCGATTTCTTTTTCAAGACTTAATGTTTGCGTTAATAGGCTGTGCAAATATTCCTTAGTACTTTCTGAATATTCCTCTTGAAACGCGAGATTGATGAGTGTTTCTTTTGCTTCCTTAACCTCAAACTCCATATCAGTTAAGGTTTTCTTGGTGATGGTTATTGAATCTTTGTTGACCAACCAAGGAAGTTCATACATTTGTAATAGATATTCAACATCATTCGTGGTTAAGTCTTTAATGAATTCATCTTTCCTTTGTTGTTTGAGACGAGTTTCATACTCCATTTTGAATGTTTTTAATTCCGATCTATAATCATCTACGAGTATTTGATCTCCACCATAACGAATGGATTTTTTTAGGCTGAGAGGTGAGAATGGAAATACCCAATTAATCAATAAGAGTAGGAGGGCAAATCCAAATAAGGTCCATCGGATTCTTTTTTTCTTCATCCCCGCGTTCCTCTCCCTTAAATAGTACTTTTACTTCTGTATCTTCTTGCGTCAGATGGCCCTGAAGGCTTTTTAGGCTCTTTCGGATCACGTTTTTTTCTTGGTCGGAATAAAGCATAACTTAAACAAAAACCAATCGAGCAAGTGATCCCATAACCAAACACAGCAAACGTATTCAGTCCTTCAAACTTAGCCCAATAGAAGAGAGTGAAACGGTATATCAAAAGAAAAACAATACTTAGTGCTACATATAAAAGAAGATGAAACCTAAATTTTAACCTCATTCTATCTTTAGAAGATTCAATAATAAATGCAATGGGCAATGTGCAAAAAAGAAAAAAGGGAAGTGCTGTAACAATCCCAAAGAATAGACCGAATAACACACCTTGTAGATCAAGCTTAAATGGATTCCCACCTGGAATAGCAAAAAAGAACAGTGCTCCACAAAGTACCGATATTACTGATGAAATGATGACTCTCATAACTATCTCCTAACTACCTGTCGAAGCTTTTCGTTCAAGGCTTCTGAATCTTTATATTCAAATAATCCTAAGCGGTTTCCCCAAGGATCGGAAAACGTAGCCCATTTAACAGGAACTTCGACACGTTCAAAAATTTCAAACTCTTCAATATGTAAAACATCCATTAATCGTTTTCGCTCAGCATGGAGATCAACAACACCTAAACGAAGAGGTCCATTTCCAACAGTGGGTGTTCCCTCAGCAACTTGCAGCCAGCAGTTAGGAAGCAGTTCCCATTCAGCAAACCCATCATGTGGAGTGAAATCAGGTGCACGGTTCAACAGAGTTTCATAATATTTTTGACCATCTTTCATGTTCGATACACGAACTTGAACTGTCATTTCATATATCATATGTAATTCTCCTTTACTTCATTTGTTATCTACTAACAACGTTTTTAGTGAGGCAGAGGTTTCATAACGTTTAATTACTTATTCATACCTTTATTCCTCTTAATAATTGATAACAATAACTTTTTCTCGAAATCAGGAAGATTTTCACTTAATCGTGCTGCCGCTATCGGAATCATCCAACTCTCTAACGTTTTTAAGGAGAACTGGTAATGTCTAGTATAACTTTTTCTATAATACATAGCTAAAAGTTTTCGTACATATAAAGTAGTTCTAAAATTTAGAAAAGATGTGCGATCTTGCAATCCGCCGTAACGCAAGATAAGGAGGGTTCGAGCTAAGTCTGCCATACGGTTGCCACATGTAGCATCAACCCAGTCAATGATTACAGCATTATCCTTTGTGATTAAAATATTGTCAGGATGAAAATCACCGTGACACAGAGATTTGCCTTTAGGGAGTTTTTCTAACTCTTCAAGAATTCTTTTCTTTTGATCTTGAGTTAGTTCTTTTACTGAAGAAATCTTTTGTTTCAACACATCAAATTGTGTGGGAAGAGTAGGTAGTTCCTTTTCATGAACACTTGCTTGAAGAGTCGCCATCCTCCTCAAGTGATGAAGTGCTTTTCTAGGTTGAGATTCTAATAAACTCGTTAACGTGGTACCCTCGACCCTTTTATATATCAGCGCTCTTTTTCCAAAAATCGGTTTACTACACCTAACCTCAGGAACCGAAAGCCTTAACTGGTTGATCATTTTATTGACCTTATACTCATGCTCGATAAAATCATCAGATATGTGACCATGAAAAAGCTTAACAACTTCGTTAGGAGAAAAGATAATGACCCTAGCGGTACTACCCTCGCCTATTATTTGCTTGTGCTCCACGTAAGTTTAAACCCCTCTGCTTGATTATCTATATGGATAATTTTAACACAAATAGCAAGAATAAAAGTTTGAATTTTTCATTTGACTGACTGGTCATGACCCAAGTATACTAACTAATGGTAATCGTGACTAAGTGGTCATATGATAGATGTATAATGAGTAGTTATAACTCAGCGGTAGCATTTATATAATTGAAAGTGCAACTCATGACTAACAAAGAAGCCTTTGAAGTCGAACTACGGGCAATACTTAATCATGTGAAGGATATAGTTTGTGAACGAAATAGTGACCATATAAAACGAATTTTAAAGCCTGGACGGGGATAAACGCTTACGTCCAGCTTATAAGGAGAAAGATGAACATGGAGACAACGCAAAAGCCATTAAACACGAAATTGATATTGGCCGGTTTGATCATTGGTATGTTTTTTAGTGCCTTGGAACAAACGATTGTTGGTACCGCGATGCCAACGATTATTGCGGATCTAAACGGGTTTTCTATCTTTGCTTGGGTGACAACTGCCTATTTAATCACATCAACAACGGTTGTACTAATCGTAGGTAAACTTTCTGACCTTTACGGACGCAGGAAGCTATATTTATTAGGAAACTTTATTTTTATACTAGGATCTGCACTTTGTGGAACAGCAAATTCTATGGAAGAACTTATCATTTACCGTGGGATACAAGGAATTGGTGGAGGAATGATCATGCCTCTATCTCAAACGATTATCGGTGATATCTTTACAGCTGAACAGCGTGCAAAGTGGCAAGGTGTATTTGGTGCGATCTATGGATTGAGTTCTGTAATCGGTCCTTTTATCGGTGGACTTATGGTCGATCATATTAGCTGGCACTGGATTTTCTTGATCAATGTACCTTTTGGAATCATTTCTACAGCAATGATCGTAATCGGAATGAAGAATGAATCGATCAGAGCAGCGACAAGTAAAGTAAATATCGATTATTTTGGTATTTTTACACTGGTTCCAGCCGTTGTATTGCTTTTATTAGGACTTACGTTTGGCGGAGATAAATTTGAATGGGAGTCTACAACAAGCTATTTGTTGTTTGGTGGAGTCATTGTATTATTAGCATTATTTATCACGATTGAAAAACGTGCTGTAGAACCTATCTTAAATCTGTCACTCTTTAAGAATAGAGTGTTTGCAACAACAAATATTTTAGGATTCTTGCTTGGTTTAGGTATGTTTGGAGCTATCATGTTCGTTCCCATGTACATGCAAGGAATATTAGGTGTAAGTCCGACAAAAGCAGGATCAACGATGACGCCTATGATGATTGCGCTAATCACAGCAAGCATAATCGGTGGCCGCTTATTATTGAGACTTAAATTCAGAACAGTTCTAACATCTGGCATGGTGATCACAGCTGTTGGGTTCTTTTTAATGAGTACGATGGGTGTTGATTCTAATGAATTTACAGCATACGCTTATATGGTTATTCTCGGGTTTGGAATGGGTCTTGTTATGCCAACTTTAATGATTGCGGTGCAAAACGAGTTTCCAAAATCACAGCTCGGGGAGGTTACGTCTGCTTCTACATTCTTCCGTTCGATCGGAGGAACGATCGGGATCACGATCTTAAATGCAGTAATGAACCATTCACTCACAGATAAGATAAGTGAAGCAGCAAACGGTGCTTCGAACCCGATTCTTGGAAAAGCGCTTGAAGAGATCGGGAAGAAGACAGATGCGATGTTTGGTATCTTAATCAATCCTGATTTGTTGCCACTTCCGACTGATTTAAAAAAACCTGTCATTGAAACGATTAAAGACGTGTGGTCAACTTCATTCTCAAGCGTATTCTTAACGGGACTTATCTTTATCGGAATTGGAATTTTTGTTGC
Source organism: Fictibacillus sp. 5RED26 (assembly GCF_015903895.1). NCBI lineage: Bacteria > Bacillati > Bacillota > Bacilli > Caryophanales > Fictibacillaceae > Fictibacillus > Fictibacillus sp. 5RED26. Next base: position 428,846 of record NZ_JACZDU010000001.1, read on the forward strand.
TTTATCGGTAGGGAACAGTCGTATAAAAAAAGAACCGATCGATCAAAACACGGATCATGAGGAAATTTCGTCAAACCAACCAGTAACTGAATAAACAACAAAGAGCTGATGTGATGATCAGCTCTTTTCAATTATATGCGCATTCATTTCTGAGCTTAACGTTGTTTATTCACCATCATATCCAGAAGTACAGAATCAGTCATACTTGATGTCTCAGCGCCTAATCTGCAGAAATTCTCAATCGTCTTTTCCACATCTTCTTCAATAAATCCGTTTGTCGAAGGAATACACAATCCGTTCGATGCTAATACCGCAGATTGAACAGCTGCACTTGAACATGTCGCCACTTTCATGGCACATCCGGCTTTCGCCCCGTCACAAACCATTCCACTTACGTTGCCTAGTGTATTCTGTATAGCAGCTTTCATTTTTTCTAAATTGTCATCAAGTAAGTAGGTGATAGCTGCAGATGCACTCGCACCTGCGACGGTCACACCGCAAAGTGCAGACAATCGGCCGAATTTTGATTTCATATGAATCGATAGAAGGTGGCTCAATGTCACGGCTCGTAACATCTTTTCTTCAGTTACACCTAGTTTTTCTGCAGCCGCAACAACAGGCATCGTAACCGCGATCCCTTGATTTCCGCTGCCCGAATTTGCCATTACCGGCATAGTCGAACCAGCCATTCGTGCGTCAGACCCTGCAGCAGATAACGCCATACTATACGTAGCTAAGTCATCTGAAAGAATACCCTTTTTTGTTTGGTCGTATAACGTTTTACCGACTCTTAAACCATAGTCATTTGAAAGGCCTTCTTTACAGATTGCAGAATTCAATTCGACACTTCGTTTAACAAGATCCAATCGATGAAGTGGAACTTCAGTAATGAACGTATAAAGGTCTTCGATCGTTAACTCAGGATTATCAGCTTTTTTAGAACTTGAGGACGAACCTGGCCGCGATTCATCTACTAACACTTTTCCGTTTTGAGAGATAAAGCTTATGTTCGTATGGTCACCAGAGATCACAACAGTCGCTTTCTCTGTTGCGGTTTTCACTTCGACTTTAATATATAATTTTTCAGGACCGTCTGCAGTTGCAACTGAAACAATGCCTCTCTGGACTAAATCAATAGCTTTATCTTCCTCATTACGCGTAACACCTTCAAGTACTTGAAGTCCTTTCGACGGATCTCCTGCAATCATACCGAGAGCCGCTGTAAAATCGATACCTGTATGATTCATGCCGGGAATCCCTACAGATAAAGCGTTCTTGATAACATTTCCGCTCGCTTTGACAGAGATTGATGTTACCGGTTCACTAATATATTTTTTGGCAGTAGCTGATGCGAGAGCGATTGCAACAGGTTCTGTGCACCCAAGTGCAACAACGAGTTCTTTTTCAAGAAGTCTACATATGTTTTCGTTAATCATGAAATCCACCTCATTCATTCCGCTATAATCTCTTTCTTTACAATAACTGGTGTGAGAGGTAAAAAGAAAGAGGTAAATCTTATAAATTACAAAGTAAACGCTTAAAATAATAATTTTGAAGGGTCATAAAAATGATTAAAGGAGAAAATTTTAATTGAAAACAATTTTAACAAAGATTTTACTAAAATATTTTAATGGAATTAATGGGATATCCATAGAAGAAGAACTGCACAAAACGAGTTGGCACAAAGATCTTCATTACAAAGTTAGGATCAATGGCAGGTTGTTTGCTGCTCGTTTTCTTCCGAATGATCGTTCACCCAACCAGGAATTTGGTGAGCTTACTAATGATGTTTTATTAGAACAATTAAATTTTTGTCTATTCCTTAATAAGCACGAAATACCATTTATGAAGTTACGAACAACAATAGAAGGAGAATTGTTCACGACTGTTGAGATTGAGCATATCATATATCGATTTGTCCTTTTTGAATGGATTGAGGGTCATCATATAACAAGTTATGTTGGTACAAGTGCAGAAAAATTCGGACGAGCTGCTTGGGAATTTCACGAGAAAGCTAGTCAGTACACATCAGATATTTTTAGTAAGACGTCTCATACCGTTGGCTATACATCATTTTATGACCAACTCAATAAAAAAATATTAAACGTTGAATTGTCGATACAACATTCTCATCAAATGAAATACTATTTAGAGATGTGTAAATTTCATTTGGAGAACGCAAGCACTAGAAAATTGGATTTTATTGTTCAATCAGATTTAAATCCCCTTAATGTGCTTTGGGATGCCGAAGAAAGAATTAAAGGATTTGTTGATTTTGAGTCTATTGGATATACCGATCGAATCGAGGGATTAGCATGGTTAATTAAGTGGTACTCGAGAACGAATGGCATCCATTCTCGAAAGATGTCTTCAGAGGTAGCAGCAGCATTTCTGAAAGGGTATCAAATAGATAGAGATATTCTACGATCTGAAAAAGTAAGATTATCTTCATTATTGTGGCTATCGGGCTGTTTAAATTGGAATTTTGTAAAAAGAACGATACAGATTTTAAAAAATCAGCCTGAACTTCTCAATGACCACCTTACATGGTATAGAGAAAGAGGTGATTCACTTACTGACTTACTACATTTTGTTTGAAAGAAAACGATTTCTATTAAAGAAGTTTGATTTTACTGTTTAGGAATATATCGATTTTCCCTCTCAATAAAACCTTGTTTTACTGTTTTCCAATCTTCTTTTGTAATGGAATACAAAACGGCATTGCGAATATAGCCATTTGAGAGAATGCGTTCATTCCTAATAAGTCCCTCTTTCACAGCACCTAATCGTTCAATCGCTTTTTGTGAGCGCTCATTTCGCTCGTCAGTTTTAAATTGCACACGAATAAAATCTAAAGTTTCAAAGCAGAACGTTAGAAGCAGTTGCTTACATGAAGCGTTTACGAATGTACGCTGATAATCTTTTCCGTACCAAGTGGAGCCTAACTCACACGAACGTTGAGTAGGATTTATTTCGTAAAGACGAGTAGTACCTACAATTTTCTCGTTTCTCTTGTTCACAATAGCAAATGGTAGAGCTAAACCTTCTTCACGATGTTGTATCGCATTATTGACCCAGTCATCCATTTCCTGTTGTGTGTTGATTGTAGTTAACATATAAGCCCAATTTTCAGAGTGATTAATTTGAAATAGTGGTAAAGAGTGTTCCAATTCTAAAGGAATTAGCTTAATATCGTTACTTTCTAAAGTAGGTGGATTTGTAAATAAAGTCTGGTTCTTCATTTTTATCTCTCCTAAAAAACTGATACATATATATGTTAATATTTAGTTATTTCATACAAAGAGGTGACTATTATTTATGGAGTTTTTTATTTTTATAATATTAATCGTATTTTTGTTCGACGCTGCAAAAATCCGTAAGCAAAATGAAACCGTTATTTTACAGAATGAAAAAATGATTGCTCTGCTAGAAGAGATAAAGAATAAATAATTTACTCTTCTTTATAAAGGTTAAAAAATTGATAATGATCTTTACCAGTAATCTTTAATACGAGTTTTTTATTTTCTTTTAGACGATGAACTTCCCCATCAAAAGTTAAGCTTATTTGGTTTGGAAACTGATTTATTGAAAAGGTATATTTGCCAATCTCTGTTTGTTTTTTTTCTTGACTATAAGCTGAACTAAGCGTGAACGTTAGTTCTTTCGGCAGATTGTTTTTATCGTCAATATGTGTGAGCTTAAGTGAATTTGTTTTATCTACAGAGAACCTTGCTCGCCAGTAGTCATTTTCTCCAGAATAAATGATTGCGTCATTTTTGGATGTTGGTCCCTTGGTACTTGAAGTTGGAGCTGAATCTTTAAAGAAGATCGTTAAAACAGAAACAAATCCTATTAATAAAACAGCAGCTAAAATCAGCTTCTTTTTCATCCTCCACCGTTCCTCTCATCCACTACATAACAGTGTATTCTTTATTTAATAGTGAATTCCTTGTTTCAATCATTTCAAGAACGGAGGCCGATTCGTGAAAATTAGAATGTATGAGAGTAAGGATTTTCAGGTTGCAATGGAGTACTGTTTACCACCAGAACAATCATTATTTACGTCTATGCCTGACGAGGTACTGAAAACGTTTCAAAGTGATATCTTCAATCAGCCTTTTGTTATTTATTTTGATCAACAACTTGTAGGTTGGTTTGCTTTATACACAGATCAGTCAGGTAATATTTATACGAATAATAAGCAGGCCATTTTATTAAAATCATTTTCAATCGATGTCAGATTTCAGAAAAGAGGATTTGGGCTCGATTCTCTGATACTACTACCGAATATTGTGAAACAGCAGTACAAAGATAAGAATGAAATTATATTAACCGTTCATGAAACGAACGATGCCGCAATATCTCTTTACAGAAAAGCGGGATTCATCCATGAAGGTGAAAACTATAATGGGGAATATGGCATAGAAATGATTTTTCGTATGGGTATTTAGACCTTTACAAACTCTTAACCAAACCTTTACACCACTCCTTAGTAAATATTGTAATAATTTCTATACATAGACAAAAGGGGTGGCAAGTTTGAAGAAGGTTTTTCAACAAATGCGTTCAAAGATTAAGAGTGTAAAGATTTCTGAACAACTGAAACGAATTACATCACAGAAATTAAAGCTTCATTTACAGACAAAGCTATTATTGATGATGCTATCGTTATTTATCTTAACCATTTCGATCGTAGGTCTTTTTAGTTATAACAAGGCATCTGAAACTACTAAAACAATTATTGAAAATCGTTTAGAACGTGAAACAGAAACTACATATGACATTGCAAAGAATCTTAAATTTAGTTTTATAAGAGATGAAGAAATGTTTAATCAGCGTGTGGCTGAAAGTATCAATTCACAATATGTGGGCCTTCAACAAGATGATATGAAAGCAACTATTTTCTTACTACAAAATGGTACGGTGATTCCGTATAAGACAAGCGGTAAAAAGCCAGTTGCTTTATCCTCAGGTGGTATGAAGAATATCAGTGAGCTAGAAAACGGTGTTCTTCACACGTATATCCAGGATAAGCCTTACACACTAGCAATGAAACAGATCCAAGAGCTGAATGGAATCTATGTGATAGCTGTGGAAACAGAAAGTTACATGCAACCCGTTTATGAACTCAGAAACTTTATAACTGTTGCTGTAATCATTAGTATTCTTTTAACTGCATTAGTAATTATCTTCGTTATCAGAAGCATTACTTCGCCATTATTGGCGCTCAACCAAGTTATGAAACGTGTTCAAAAAGGCGATTTTAAACATAATGTGGATTATCGTTCTAGACATATTGAGATTCAGAGACTCATTGATAGCTTTAACCAGATGATGTTGTTTATTAGAAATATACATGATCAGATCCAACAAATTTCAGGGGAACTAACTGCTCAAGGTAATAAACTTGAACTAACATACAGTGAGGCCAACCAATATAACGAACAACTTGTAAGAAAGATAGAGAATGTGATGACAGGGGCAAAAGAAACGGCGATAAGCTCAGAGCACAGTGTGCGACTATTCACAGATATGCAAGAAAAAGTGAGTGAGTTGAACAAAACGGTGATGACTGTAATGGATGAATTTTTATCTATGAATCATAATGCTGTTGCAGGTCAAGAAAAAGTAGAGAAGTTAGTTGGTGAGATTCATGATAACCATGACCGTTTCTTCCAACTAAACAAGATTATTGATGAGATGGGTACATACTCGAGTCACTCTCAAAATGTCATCTCTACGATTAAAGAGATTTCGGAACAAACAAAACTGCTAGCATTAAACGCTCGAATTGAAGCGGCACGAGCAGGAGAAGCAGGAAGAGGTTTTGCAGTAGTTGCTGATGAGGTAGGAAAATTAGCAGACCAATCGAGTAAAGCAGCGGCAGATATCATTGCGACAGTAAACCAAATGAACCAAACAGCTTTACAGGCGATTCAGGAGTCACGCCTTCTTGGAGAAGCGAATCTCTCACATGTGCAGAAAGTGAAGGATACGACTGGATTCATTCAATATTTAATGAATTCAGTGGTAGACAACAATGAACGAATGGGTGAAATGAGTGTTGCTCTTCAAGAGTTAAAAGTGACGTTGCCTGAAATTGAAACGGCAGCTATTCAATTTTCAAGCATTTCTCAAGAAACTCTAGCAAGTTCAGAAGAGATGTCTGTAACTTCCGTAAAACAGAATGAAAAGATTAAACAGGCGTATCTTGTTGGAGCGACGTTATCGAGCCTGTCCCATCAATTAACTCAGGAAAGTCAGTATAAGCGTGTGAGTGAAGGAAAAGAAACAGCATAAATGAGGAAAGTGACGGGTGGTCCGTCACTTTTTTCAGTTGGTTTAATGTCGAGAAGTAGACTTGTAGATATATGTACAACTCATGATATTTCTGGAATTATACGGTATAAAAGAAATCTTCTTATACACTCTTAACTGGATTCTTTTAATAAAGTGATAAATACTTCATGATATACTTAATGTTCAAAGTTATTTTAATGAGGATAGATATTACATACATCATAGATTAGGGAGGAATAAATCATGTTAAAAAGTGAAGCAGAGTTAGTACTTTCTGCAAAATCCCCTTTAGGTGAAGGACCTTGCTGGGACTCAGAACATGGCGTTCTGTATTGGGTCAGCATATTAGATAAAAAGGTAAACGTCTACGATCCACGTTCTCACCAAAATCGAGAGATTCAACTTGATCAAATGGTAGGAACGGTTGTACCAAGGGAGTCAGGAGGTGTAGTCGTAGCTCTTCAGGATGGATTCCATTTTCTAAATCTTAATACCGAAGAACTTACGCCTATAGTAGACCCAGAACATGAACTTCCTGAAAACCGTTTTAATGATGGGAAGTGTGATCCGTTCGGTAGGTTTTGGGCAGGAACGATGAGTTTAAGTGAAGAAGCTGAAAAAGGCAATCTCTATTGCTTAGGTCACGATCTACATGTGGAAAAGAAGCGAGAAAATTTAACGATTTCAAATGGTTTGGCATGGTCGCCTGATCAATCATATATGTATCTAATTGATACACCAACGAAAAAAGTAACGAGATTCCAATATGACCTTCAAACGGGACATATCCAAAACGCAACAGAAGTGATTTCTTTTCCTGAAGGAGTAGGTGCTCCAGACGGAATGACGATTGATGAAGAGGGCATGCTGTGGATTGCTCATTGGGGTGGTGCTCAAGTTTCTCGTTGGGATCCAGAAACAGGTGAACAGCTATCTTCTATTCCCATTCCATCATTAAATGTTACATCATGCACATTTGGCGGAGAAAATATGGACGAGTTGTATGTAACGACAGCTAGGAAAAACACAAGTGCAGAGAACCTAGAAAGATTTCCAGAAGCGGGTGGATTGTTTAAAGTAAGGCCAGGTGTTAAAGGAATGCCAGCATATTCTTTCAAAGGGTAATAGAGAAACAAACAGCGTTATAATGACGCTGTTTTTTTTTGTTCAACAAAAACTTGCAATCATCGTTTGTCGTCTAATAATAAGAGAGGGGGGAATTGGTATGGAAAACATGTTAGTTGATGTGAGTTCTGTAGAAGATAAAGAGCACATTTTAAACGAAGCCATGAATGAATACGGACAAGACTTGCTGCAGCTCGTTTATTCTTATGTGAATCATACAAGCGTTGCTGAAGATTTAACACAAGATATCTTTGTAAAGTGCTATAACGCACTGCATACATATAACGGCAAATCTAAATTTAAAACATGGCTATGGCGGATTGCCATTAACCATTGTAAGGACTTTTTGAAAAGTTGGTACAACAATAAAGTAATCACCACCGATGATGAGTCTTCTTTTCATCGAACTGAGGTGGATGTCGTTGAGCATGAAGTCATACAAAAAGAAGATGATGAGAATTTAATCCATGCAATTATGCAGCTGGAAATTAAATATAGAGAGGTTATCTATCTTTTTTATTATGAAGAGCTTCCTATTAAGGAGATCGCTTTAGTCACTGAAGTGAGTGACAATACGTCAAAACAAGAATGCGCCGAGCTAAAGAACTATTGAAAATATGTTTGGAGGGTTAGGGATGGAGAACCGTTTAAAGAACTTAAAGAAAATCATGGACGAAAAAACCTTTTCGCATGTAAGGTTCACCGAAAAGCATCGCGAAACCGTACAGAATAAATGGAGTAATCAAGAAGATAAGGAACAGATTGTATTAAATATTTTGCAGTTGTTGAACGAAGAGAAGACAGGTTATCAGTTAGCGAACTTACTTCTTGCACGTGGGGTAAAACAATTTGATGACAATGAAGGATCTCTCTATGTATTGTTGCACTCTTTAGAGAGTAAAGGAGTCGTTCAATCTGAATGGCTATTGAAAGAGAAAACCAAGTATTATCATTTAACACATAAAGGTAAAAGATTATTAAAGCAAGCAGAGCATAAGGAAAAACAATCATCAGTCATTCTACAGCAGTTGATAGGAGGAGCGGAATGGAAAATCGCAGAAAGTCGTTTCTAAACGAAGTGACAAGTCAGATTAGTTCAAAGGAAGCAAAAGAACAAGTTTCTGCTGAGTTGAATTACCATATGAAGGAAACTAAAATGCGATGGGTAAATAAAGGATACTCTGATGTGGATGCCGAACAAAAAGCGATTGAGCAGATGGGAAGTCCGATCACGCTAGGTATTCAGTTAAACAAGATTCATCGTCCGAGAATTGATTGGATTTTGCTCGCGTTATTGACTTCTGTACTCTTGCTAGGTTTTTTACCTGTACTCTCTATGGGGTATGATAGCAATCATTACTTTTTAATGAGAAAGATGATATTGGTTGTCCTTGGTATGATTGTGGCTTTAGGCCTCATGTTTGTTGATTATCGAAAGTTAGTAAGGTGGGGATGGGTGTTTTATGGTGTAGGTATTTTGTTGCTACTATCTTTGCTCTTCTTTTCTAGTGGTACGATTAATGGGAAGCCATTCTTACTAATCGGAGGGCTAACAATAGAAAGCATTGCTGCACTTCCATTCTTTATGATTGCCTGGGCGTGTTCCTTTAATCGAGATACTTTCAAAGTCTATCAATTTATATTATTATTCTTTGTTTCGCTGTTATTATTCTTTATGATTCCAAGTATTGCAACCACTTACTTGTATCTTGCCATGGTGCTATCCATGTTATGGTGGAGCAAATTTTCGACTCGTCAAAAAGGTGTTGTTTCAGGGATTACGATGGGTTCTTTACTATTAATTGGTATTTTCTCTTGGAACTATCAATCTTATTTTATAAAAGATAGAATGCTAGGTTTTCTGAATCCTGGAAAAGTAGCTGATGGAGCAGGATATCAGGTGCTTCAAATTCAAGAGTTACTGTCAAAAGCGGGATGGTTTGGAGGAAATAAGAGTATTCAACAGTTCATACCTGAAGCACACACTGATTTTGCATTTGTTAGCATCACGTATCATTATGGCTGGATAGCAGCGATTTTTCTTATACTTATCCTTTTATTAATACTAGCAAGAGTGGTTATCGCCACACAGCATGTAAGAGATTACTTTGGAAAACTTCTGATCATAGGCAGCTTATCTTTATTACTTTTTCAAATGGTAAGTAATATTGGAATGGCGTTCGGATTTTTCCCTCTTACTAGTATGTCACTGCCGTTTATTAGTTACGGGTTAGTTCCCATTCTATTAAACGCTGTATTGATTGGAGTTGTGCTGAGCGTTTATCGTAGGAAAGACTTAACCAGATCAGCTCTTTAAATTTCTTTAGTGGGTTGTCGATTTTGATGATTTCCGTTCGTTGTATACTTAAAAGAAGAAAAAATAGCTTCTACATACAAGGAGGAAATGGCTATGCTATTCATGCTGATTGTTAAAGCTTCAAAAAATTCGGAAGGTGGTAACCGTCCAAATGAAGAGCTTAATGAAGCGATGCGAAAGTACAATGAAGAATTAGTTAAAGCTGGCGTTCGAGTTCTTGCTAAAGGATTGCATCCAAGTTCAAATGGTATGCGAATTTCTTATCTGCACCCAGGAGAAAAACCAGTGGTTACGGACGGGCCTTTTACGGAAACGAAGGAATTGATCGCTGGATTTATTCTGATCGATGTGGAATCTAGGGAAGAAGCCGTTGAATGGGCGATGAAGATGCCTGATCCACAAGGAAATGGAGAAGGTCAGATTGAATTAAGGCAAGTATTTGAGTGATTTATTCATGCTGCATTTTAAATGGATAGATTGCTAGAGAACCTCTTCTGCATTGGGGTTCTTTTTTTATTAATAAAAATTATTGATTTTATTTATTTTTGAAAGTAATATAGACTAAAATAATACGAAATGAAGGTTTTGTGCTATGGATACGTTTGATAAGAAATTAATAGAACTGTTACAGAAGAACGGAAGAATGAAATGGGCAGACTTAGCTACTCAGGTAGGTCTATCCGCACCAGCGACCTCTGAACGCGTAAACCGCTTGATGGAAAATGGTGTGATCAAGGGATTTGGTGCAAGAATTGAAGCTGATAAAGTGGGAAGTGAACTCACAGCTTTTGTTGCGGTTTCACTGGAACGTCCAGAGCATCGCGCTCCATTCTTAGCACGTATTGAAGAGTTAATAGAAGTGATGGAATGTCATCATATCGCGGGAGAAGATGATTACTTATTAAAAATTCGATCTCGAAACACGAAGGATTTAGATCGAATTATTAGCTATGAATTAAAAGGACTAACAGGGGTTGTTCGTACCAAAACAACGATTGTGATGGATACGACAAAAGAGTCGATCGAAGTTCCTATACAACCGCATGTTTTTTCAGGTGAATAAAAGGTGCTTTCCGGACTTTTTATAAAAGGCTTAATACTGGGAATCTCAATAGCGGCTCCAGTTGGACCAATCGGTGTATTATGCATCCAGCGCACATTAACGCAAGGTCGTGTAGTGGGAATTGTATCTGGATTGGGGGCCGCATGTGCAGATTTACTTTATGGTTTGATTGCTGGGCTTGGTCTTACGATGGTTTCTCAATTTATAATAAGCCAACAATCGTGGATTCAACTTATTGGAGGGGTGTTCCTTTTCTATTTAGGTCTTAAAATCTTAACATCTAAAGCGATACCTATTAATGGGACGCCACAAAAGAGTAGTCTTTCTTCCGCCTTTTTTACAACCTTTCTACAAACATTAACGAACCCCATGACCATACTATCTTTTGCAGGCATATTCACTGGGTTAGGGATCGTTAACACTCACACAATAGCTACCTCTTCCATCACTTTGATAGTTGGAATTTTTTGCGGATCAGCTGCTTGGTGGATCTTTTTAACCTTTACAGTGAGCATAATGAGTAAAAGGATGAATCAGAAGCACATGGTTATGATTAATGTTATATCAGGAATTATCATAGGTTTGTTCGGTGTTGTTTCACTTATACGTTTAATGATTGGATAGTGAGTTTTTAATGTTATTACTAAAGAGTATCATTCTAGGTTTTTCTATATCCGCTCCAGTTGGGCCAATCGGTCTGCTTTGTATACAAAGAACACTCTCACAAGGGAAGTCGGCGGGATTTTTAACTGGATTTGGAGCAGTTACAGCTAACATTGTTTATGCAAGCATTGCAGTATTAGGCTTTTCAGTGTCATCATTATTGATCCAATACGAAATGTTACTTAAAATATTGGGTACCATCTTTTTACTCTACCTAGGGGTGAAAACATTCTTGAAGAAAGTACCAAATCAAGCCGCTCAGTTAGCAGGGGAAAGCAAGTTGATGATGTTTTTCTCTACGTTCTTCTTAATGATTACAAATCCTGTAACGATATTAAATTTTACGGCAATGTTTGCAGGACTAGGATTTGGTGAGAGTCAGATGTCATTACAAATTGGAATGTTCTTAATAAGCGGTGTGTTTATCGGTGCTACCTGTTGGTGGATGTTCTTAAGCATAGTGGTAAGCCTGTTAACAAAAAGTATTCAGCCGCACTTAGCTACCATTAATAAAGGAGCAGGATTATTAATCATTGGCTTAGCTTTAGCGAATATCTTAGCGTAATAAATAAATATAAATATTCGGAAAATTATATTTACTTTTACATCCATATATTTTACAATACAAGAGGTAAGGAAAAAATTTCAAGATAAGGAGGCGTTGGACATGATTAACTTTTTAGACACTACACAATCAACTTTATATTGTCCAATACACAACCTTCTTTTTGAGAACTCGATCTAACCATTGATACGTGAATCAGAGCCTCAGGATGTGTATACATTCTGGGGCCTTTTTATGTATTTTTGTACCTAAAAGTCACCCATTTATTTCTGGGTGGCTTTTTATTTTGAAGAAGCTGAGTAGAACGAACAAGGGTACGATATTGAATATTGAAAAAGCGGAGGTTAGAAAAAATGGAAGTATTGAATACGCACATTACCGATCAGATTACGATAGTAGAATATGATCCGAGCTATGCAGCAGCAGTCGCTGAAATGTGGAATAAGAGCCAAGATGGCTGGGGCGGCGGAAACTCAATCATGACGGAAGATCAAGTATTGAAGAAAGAATCGAACTCATCAAACCTCCATTTATATCTCGCACTCGATGGAGACAAAGTCGTCGGCTACTGCAGTCTGGGCGAATATCGGGAAGATGAAGGAGCACTCTACATTCCGTTGTTAAATGTTAGAGGAGATTATCATGGTAAGAAGATCGGCAAAAAGCTTGTACTAAAAGCGCTACAAAAAGCGGTTGAAATGAAGTGGCCACGTTTGGATCTCTATACATGGCCAGGGAACACGAAGGCAGTGCCGTTGTATAAAAAATGTGGCTTTTTCTGGGAAGATCGGGATGACACGACACACCTTATGAACTTCATGCCTTCTGTGATGCAAACAGAAGCGGTTTTGGATTATTTTACGGATGGAAAATGGTATGAAAACAGTACACGTACCATTGAAACCATCCCGGATGGTATCAACGAAAATGAATTTCATTATTATGAGTATGCTTGGAATCACGAGACTCTGGGTAACTTGAAGATGCAATTCGAGCGTTTCGGAAGAGGGCTTCGCTACATTGAAACAGATGACTATAAAATCTCAGCAACTGTTGAACACTTTAATCTTGTTTTTGGCTCTGAATACAAGATTCGATACCACATGACGAATAAAACAGGTAAGCCATTAACCGTAGAGATTCAAGGTGTGGACGATAAGAACATTCAGTTTGCTACTTCAAAAAAAATCACTGTTCAAAAGGAAGAAGAGATTGAGATTCCTTTTATGGTAAATCCGATTATTGAAGATCAAAGTGTATGGAGAACGCACCCAGCTGTTACTTCTCAATTACTAATCAATGGGAAGAAAGCGGAATTTAGAGTAGGTATTCGTCCTAAGTATCCCGTTAAGTTAAGCTGTAACACGCCAGGTAACCTTAGTTTTGTTGGTAGTTCTTCTCATCTTTATTTTAACTTTGAAAATAACTTTGATGAACAAGTAACGTTTAGCTTTGAACTTCCGTCATCAGAATTGGCTACCATTCAAGATCGTAAGGTGAGTGTTACACTAGCACCGAAAGGAAAGCAATCGGTATCTGTTCCTTTCACGCTAGTAAAACACGGATTTTACTCGGCTGACATTAAAGTCTCGGCAACTAAAATTAATGGAGATATCGTTACTTTTACGAAAAAGCTAGGTGTAGCACTGCAGGGAATTGGAGCTAAATTTGCTGGTGAGTGTGATGATTTTTATCACGTATGCAACGGGCAATATTCAATAAGACTAGATAAGTTCAATAACTGGATCGCACCTGGTAAAGGTGATGTGGATTATAAATTGGCTTTCATGGTGCCTCAACTGGGCAAACCTTTCTCTGAGGAAATTACGCGACTTCGTCCAGAAAAAATTGAACCATTGGAGGAAGATGGTTACTCAGGATTAAGAGCAACTTTTCAATCACAAGCGTTTCCAGAATTGCAGCTTGCAACTGTTGTGAAATTGTACGGTGAAGGTCTAGTAGAAAGATACGATGAAGTAACAAATATTAGCGATGTAGAATCTGCCGCAGAAGTATGGCTGAATACACCGATTATGTGTCCGATGTTAGACAAGGGTGTATTGCCTTACGAGGGAAGATACGTTGAACTCAATGATTCAATGGGATCTGGTTTATCCTATTGGGATCCTAGTAAAATTACGGAAAACTGGCTTTTTCTTCGTGGAAATGATAACCCTAGAGGCATCTCATGGCCGAGAGAAGGGAAGGTGAATTTTTCCGGTTGGTTCATGTATTTTGAAAATAAGTTAGGCAAGATTGCTTCTCAAGAAACAGTTGCGACAAAACCAATCACGATGACAATTGGTGCTTTCCGTGATTGGCAATCATTCAGAGAATTTGCGACGCAAAAGAATGATAAACCAGCCAGTTTGACCAATCATATGAACGTATCGGTTAACAGGGGAAATCCTTTTGTTGATAATGGTGACTGCAAAGCTGTTGTGAGAGATTATAAGTCTTCGTTTTTTAACGGGTTTATTGAAATGAAGTTAGACGATGAGATTCTGCAGAGTCACCTATTCGCTTCAGATGAAGAGTTAACACAGGCCGAGTTTGATATTGAATTACCTGACGATAGAGGGGTACATGTATTAACTTCCAAAATGAATTTAGGTGCTGTTCATATTACACGGCAATCAGCCGCTTTTGTGATGAAGAATACACCCGTTCAGTTGGAAAAGTCGATAAAAGAAGGTCTCGAAGTGTATACCGTAGATAATGGAGAAATGAAGATTTCTGCTTCAGCACAGTTCGCACCATCATTGTTCTCTCTTCAATACAAAGATCAAGAGTGGATGGATTCACCGTTTCCAAAGCCGACACCTAAATCGTGGTGGAATCCTTGGTTCGGCGGAATCGCAGGCCTTCTGACAGGCACGAGTCTTCATTCCTTATTAAAAGAGGAAAGCACTGTTGACTTTGTAGAAAAGGAAGATAGCAAAGGGAATGTGTGGAAAGGTCTCAAAGTCTCTACCATCTACAAAAAACACGAGACGTATAAAGGGATTCAGATTCATAAATACTTCTTGATGCTGCCAGGAGTTCCGGTGCTCTGCCATACAACGGAAATTGTCCAGAACATGAAGAGTTACTTGGATGGTAAGAACTTTTACACAGGATGCTTTTTAAATCCAGGAACAGAGCCTGCGAAGAGCTGGGGAAGCTTCCAGGCTGAAAATGGGGATTGGACCATGGTTTCTGGTGCGAAAGGTGAGCAGGAAATGACTGTTGAACGTAGCGTAATTTACGGATCTGATGATCATGAAAACAAGCTTCAAATTGTAGCGGACCAAAACGCTACACAAGTTGATTCTTATATCAATTTAGAAGTCATTGAGCTTGGGTACTCAGAAAAGATGAACCTTAAGCACGGTGCTAAGCAATTCACTTCCCCTGTGTTTTATGTATTCAATGATAAAGTTATTCCAGATACAGCTTTAGAAGATCTGAAGAAAATAAAATTCAGCTAGAAAGGGCAAACTCATGAAAATTATCGATGCACACATGCATTTTTCAAACATTGAAAGCTTTAAACATACGGCAATAAACCTTTCTAAACTTGACTATTCGTATGAAGGAATTATCAAAGAGTACCGAGAATCTGGCGTTGTGCTTGGCATCGCGATGGGATTAACAGAAAAAGAGGTAGAGGGTTTTCCTGACCCTCTAGCTCCAACTCCAATGGGGATTGATCTGGATAAGCAGGTACCTGAAAACGTCGTGTATTGTGCTGGCATCAATCCGTATCATTTAGGTGAAAGTGAATTGATACAGCTTGAAGAAACGGTTCAGCTTCCAGAAGTTGTTGGTATTAAAATTTACCTCGGTTATTACCCGTACTATGCGTATGATGAGGTGTATCAGCCGGTTTATAAGCTAGCTGCTAAATACGGATTGCCAGTTGTTTTTCACACAGGTGATACTTATTCAGAGCGCGGTTTGTTGAAATACTCTCATCCCCTAACGCTAGATGAAGTAGCGGTTATGCACAGAGACGTAAATTTTATGATGGCGCATTTCGGCGATCCATGGACATTAGATGGAGCAGAAGTTGTTTACAAGAATCGTAATATGTATGCCGATCTGTCAGGGCTCGTTGTAGGAACAAAAGAAGATATTGCAAGATACAAAGATTCACCACGCTTCTTTAATCACTTGCGCCATGCCTTAACGTTCACGGATAACTACGAAAAGTTTTTGTTCGGAACAGACTGGCCACTTGTGCCCGTACAGCCGTATATTGACTTTATAAAAGAAATCATTCCTGAAGAGCATCATGAAGATGTTTTTTACAACACAGCGGTAAAGCTTTTTCCGAAGATTAAGGCGTTTGTAAAATAAACAAATACTTGTGAGAGGCGTGATGCCAATGGTACGAGTCTGTGGTTTTTATAAGGCGTATTTTAATAGATTACGAACTGAAAGAAGGGATCACCACTATGATATCAGGAAAAAAAGTAGAGTTACGGCCCGTTTCACTTGAAGATCATAAGCGAACTTACCACTGGCGAAATGATGAAGAGACCGCTACATTTGATGCGGGCTCTGGTTATTATCGATACAGTCATGTGCCGCTTGAACAGATTGAAGCAAGCTATGAAAAAGATATTCGTACGATTGATAAACGTGAAGTAGGAGAATTCTCGATTTACACAAAAGGGGGAGACGCGCGTCACATTGGTTCGATCGGATACCGCAGCCTAGATATAATCTCACGTCGGTGTGTAGTAGGAATAGGAATCGGTGAGAAAGAGCTTTGGGGCAAAGGATATGGAACCGATGCATTAAAAGCTTTGCTTCACTACCTATTTCATACGATGAATTTAAAACGCGTGCAATTGGATACATGGAGTGGTAACGAACGCGCGATCCGTGCCTATGAGAAGTGCGGTTTTGTGATTGAAGGACGACTCAGGAATGATGCTTATATCAATGGTAAATACTATGACACGATTGTTATGGGCGTTTTGAAGGAAGAGTTTGAGTATAATAAATGAGATTGTATAGGTGTTCGACTATGTAATTTGGATAAAAGGTGAGCTAAATGCTCACCTTTTATTTTTATTATTAAATGCGTTTTAAATGATATAAGAAAAGGTTTCAAATTATGGAAAAAAAGGGGATATGTTAAATAATGCATTAGAACTACAAAAAAAGCATTTATAGGTAAAATGATTTATGTATGTCATTTGTGGTGCCCGGGAAACATGACTTTGTTTTCATTTACTCGAATTACAAAATTAGGTAAAATTTCAGGGATGCTTTAATAAGGAGGCAACAAAGTTGGAAATGGAACTGCTCTCTTCAGAAATTTCATCTGTTCATACAGCAATTAGTCATCTGAATCACGCAGCTATGGTTAAACAAGAACAGTTGGAAAGATTACAACGGTGTGAAAGTCAGCTTGCTCCTCTAGAAGATGACCTTCAAAACTATTCTCGTCTAATAAAAAAGCCTGAGCTTCATTCTGAAAACTGGATGGGTAGTAATGCTCAGGAATTTGAAGGTATACGAGAAGAATCCATGGCAACACCGTTAAATGAACTTATAAATATTCAATATTCACAATTGAAAGAGTCGCTTGCAAACAAGATATCTGAACTTAAAAGTGAGATACAATCGTTACAATCACAAGTTTCAAGTCAACGAGCTAGACTTTCGCAGTTGGAAAGTCAAAGTAAGGAGTTAGCTGCCAATGGGTAAAGAAATAAAAATTGAATTTTCTACCGTTCATACAGCCATATCAAATACGAGATCAGCATTACAGACTGTAAGTACAGATCTGCCTACTGCGGAACTTGGAAGAAATAAACTTGAATCTCTTAATGAAATGCTTACATTGATGAAAAATTTAAACGATGCAGTAATAAATTATCAATCCATGTTAGGTGAACAACTTAATAAAACAGACTCCTTAATTGATACAGTTAAAAAGACAGATGAAACTGCTGCTGGATATACTCGTATAGGAGGGATGGTATGATTGCATTAGATGCCCAAAGTTTAGATACATGGGTAGATTCACTTCGGAAATATTTGGAAAATCAGCTGAACGAAATGAAAGAATTAACCAGTAAAGTAAATGAACTTGCTTCGCTAGACAGTGCGTTAACGGGTGAAGGCGGAGATGCCATTAAGCTTTTTTACCGTGAAAGTCATTATCCGCTCCTTTTATTCTATGAAACAACCGTTACACAAATCCTAACCTTTCTAGATATGTATCAGTCAGAGGAAAGAGCATTTGACTCATCCGGCTCCGCTTATGTAAATACATCCTTTTTAGATCATGAACTGACTACAGTTCTTCAAAAGTTACGAACTGATATCGTTAATCTTACTGATGAAATTAACCAAACAGCTGATACAGTTTCAGATATTGTTTCCCTTCCAAACATCTCAGATGCTCAAGTAATCAATGGCATTAATAAAGGAATAGATCAAGAAAAAAAGACAAGTGAAAATTTAAATCGTTTTGATCAGCAGCAAGTCCAAGGGATTTCAGCATTATTAGGAGATGTATCTCTCTTTACTAATTATATTGAAAGCCTTACGAATGCTGTGTCATCCAGTAAGTTCTCCATGACAGAATACAATTCAGGAGATTTCAAGAAGAAAGAATGGTATAAAGATTTACACGCAACATTATTAATACGCGCAGAGGAACTATTATCGGTAGAACAGAGCGATGAATTAAAAAATAGAAAGTATTCAGATGTAGCACACAGTATACTAGAATATTTCAGTAAAATAAAAGACTCTATGGACTGGGGGGACAATTTGTTTGTTGTTTCAAGGATGGCAGTAGCTGGATACTATACCGTTCTTTCAAGACAAGTAACCATCCATTATCCAAACGGTAAGCCATCTCTTGCCGATCGATTCAAAAGAAACTATACGTTTACGGTTCGTGCAAAAGACTCATGGAAAGCTTCTTCAGGTTATAAAAACCCCGTTGCAAATATGATAAATAAAATGCAGAAGGGTCCACTTCCAACCAATCCTTTAGCGCGTAAAGCAGCGGGATTTGTTAGAGGATATTCTAATCCTGCAAGCTTTTTAAAACATATTACAGGCTTCACCAAGAATAAAACTGCAGCTGAAACTTTAGCAAAGCAAATTGGTGTTTCTACGGAAAGGGCTAAGTTCGGTGTAAAAGATGTTGCGAGTAATGTAGCAAAAGCAAAAGGATTAAGTAGAGTCGCGAGAGGTATACCTATTATTGGAAATGGAATCACGGTTGTTTCAAATTTCTCAGAATTTACAGATCCAAATAATGCAGATAAATCAGTTGGAAATAAGACAGGAAGATTTTTTGCTGGAACTATTACTGATATAACTGCTACTGCGATGGGGGCAAAAGCAGGAGCAATGATTGGTAGTTTTGGTGGGCCAGTAGGTATAGTAGTAGGTGGAGCAGTAGGAGCCGTAGTAGGTGCTGCAATCAGTTCTAAATATGGAGACTCTATTAAAGAAGCTGGCGGTAAGATGGCAGAATCAGCAGTTAAATTTGGGGAAAATGTAAAGGATAAAGCAGGAAAAGCATTTAAATCTATTGGATCTTGGTTTAAATAGGAGGACATTATGGATCATATTATTACTATGACTACTGAAGAATTAGGAGTTTTATTAAGTACTGCAGACTACGATGAAGAAGCACGCATTATGATTCATGACTTCATCAAACCTAAAGGAGAAAGTGAACTAATCGCAATTTTTAATACAACGGTCAATCAACTTAGAATGAAGGGCATATGGAATGAGGAGAATCATAAAAATGAATTAAATCCTATAAGTGAAGAAACCATGACCTTCTTAGAAATTTATGCAAATTGTGAATACATGATTAGAGCGACCAATGAGTGGAAAAAGGCGAATTTGGTTCTTCACTATGTTGAAGAAGATACATGGCTATATCATTATATTGATGATAATGTAATACATGAGTTTGCGTTTATGAAGGAAGAGGAAATACCAAATACCTTAAAGGATTTTTATTCTTATTCTTTTACGGAGATTGAATATGATTATAGCTTTTATTTAACTGATAAACAATTTGATGTACTTAGCAACCCTAAAAAGCAAAAAAAGGTAGAGAAGAGCTTTACAGGTACTCATTTGGAAAAAATATCTTTTGAAAAATTTCTTCCGGATTTAAAAGCTAACAATCATATGATGGAGAACATTTCTCTATTCTCAATTGATAAGAGCAGACAATTATATCTTCAAAATGCAGCTTTTTTCTTTAATTCTGCTGTAGGTGTCTGGTTATCGGAATATGAACACGATAAAGATGTTCCAGTGAAGATACATCTTGCGAATGAGGAAAAATGGGATGATATTTTGGAGGGTGTAAGGTCTTTTTCGTCTGAGCAAATAAGAGAGATAGCAAAACTGACATAAAGGAGTATATATGACAGAGTTAATTAGGTACGTTATTCTAGCAATTTTAGCATCACAAGCTGCATATTTTTTTGCGATATTTTTTCTGTACAAAGTTATGATGGATTGGTATGAATGGAGTACTTTCCCTGACCCAAGGAACTTGTTTGAGAAAACCGTAAATTTTTTGACTGCGCTTGTGTTTGGAGTAGCATATTGGGCTGGTTTAAAAGTTAAAAATAAAAATTGGTTTATGAAAAGAGTATATCTTTTGGGTTACGTTTTTGTTTATATCATTCTTGCTGTAATTGTATATAATATTTTAAATTCTATTCTTGAATATCTTGAAATGAACTTTTGATTTGATGACTGAATTAATTAGGTTAGCAATTATATTTGTACTAACTACACAGGGTGGGTATTTTTTAGCCATCTTCTTAGCTGGTCATAGCATGATTGAATGGTATGAATGGAGCATAATACCAAACCCAAACAAGAATATTTTTATCAGCATCACTAATGGTTTTACAGCAAGTTTTATTGGTATAGCTTACCAGGCTGGAAAAAGAGTGGATCATCATAATTTGTTCTTGAAAAGAGTGTATCTTTTAGGTTATGCAATGTTGTTTATTATAGCTTCAGTTACTTTTTATCAAACTGTTGACTATTTTTAAGGTTAATAGAGTACAGATAATTTTATCTGAATAAGAAGTTTAATAAGAGGTAAAGATGATAGAACTCGTTCGAATAGCCTTAGCAGGAATACTTGCTTCCCAAGCTTCATACTTTATTTTACTAATTCTCATATACCAAACCATGATGCATTGGTATGAATGGGGAACTTTCCCAGATCCTAGTAATATATTTGAGAAAACCGTGAATTTCTTAACTGCACTCGTATTTGGTGTCGCTTATTGGGCAGGTTTAAAAGTAAAAAAGAAAAAATGGTTTTTGAGACCTTTGTATCTTACTGGTTATTTATTTCTTTATATTATCCTAGCAATAATTACCTTTAAAATAATAAATTCTGTTCTTATTTACCTCGAGAGGAATGTTTTTCTTTAATGACTTAACTGATAAGAATTGGTTTGATGGCGATACTAGGAACGCAAGGAGCTTACTTTTTAGCCATATTTTTAGCGGGAAACACGATGATCGATTGGTAAGAATGGGGCACGTTTAGGAAGGCGGATACCTTTTTTACTAAAACAGTGAATTTTCTTTCAGCTCTTTTCATGGGAAACGCTTATTGGGCTGGAAAAAAAGATGACCATCACAATTGGTTTTTAAAAAGAATATACCTGCTAGGTTATATCTTTATTTATATGATAGCAGGGATTATATTTTATGAGCTATGTGACTATATCTTAAGGTTTATTGAGTATAATTAAAGAATGATTTTAAATTTAAAGTTTGTTTTTGACAACTTTCATAAAACTGATTATACTAATAAAAATTTAACAATTTATGGCTATGAAGAGAAAAGTAGTTAAGTAACATTATTTCCAGAGAGCTCTTGGTTGGTGTGAAAGAGCAATAATACCTTAACGAAAAAAGACTCTGAGCTTTGTACGGATGCAAAGATATCTTTGCTGATACTACAACGGGATCTCCCGTTATAGAGATAGGGTATACGCAAGTGATTCTTTTTCATTGCCGTACCTGAAGAGGTTGATATGGTGACATATGAACAAACTGAGGTGGTACCGCGAAAGCTAATAAGCTCTCGTCCTCAAGATGAATAATCTTGGGGGTGAGGGCTTTTTTGTTTTTCTTTTCTTAAAAAATGAGGAGTGATTTAAACATGCATTGGGCATTTCGTATAGCAGAAGAACTAATAAGAAAGCACCCAGATCGAGAGACGTTTGTTTGTGCATCAGGCATCAGTCCATCGGGCTCGGTTCATATCGGAAATTTTCGAGAAGTGGTTACCACATACTTTGTTGTAAGAGCATTGCAACACCTAGGTAAGAATACGCGTTTTATCTTTTCATGGGATGATTTTGATCGTTTTCGTAAAGTCCCGAAAAATATTGATCCGACTTTTGAGCAATATATTGGAATGCCATACTCAGAGATCCCATGTCCGTTTGGGTGCCACAGTTCTTACGCTGAGCACTTTGAAAAAGAGTTTGAACAGTCATTGAGAGAGTTCGGGATCGTTCCTGATTTTATTTATCAGAGCAAGGAGTATCAGTCAGGAAGGTATAATACTCAGATCGTTCATGCTCTTCACAATCGCAAGCAGATTTATGATATCTTAATGAACTTTAAATCTAGTGAACACAGTATGGAAGAGCGAGAGCGCTTTTATCCGATAAATGTGTATTGTGAAACTTGCAGGAAAGACACAGTACACATTCACGAATTTCAAGATGAAAGATTAAGCTACACTTGTTCATGTGGTCACTCAAACTCTATCGAGGTAGCACTAGCGACTTACATCAAGTTGAATTGGAAAGTGGATTGGCCGATGAGGTGGATGGTTGAGGATGTGGTGTTTGAACCAGGTGGCAGGGATCACTCATCCTCGACGGGGAGCTACAGAGTTTCAAAGGAGATTGTTGCTGAGATCTTTAACCATCAAGCTCCCCAGTATGAGCCGTATGATTTTATTAGCATTAAAGGGACTGGTGCAAAAATGTCCAGTTCTTCGGGCAACAACATTACACCTGAAGAACTGTTGAAGGTCTATACACCTGAAGTGATCCTTTTCATGTTTGCAAAATATCAGCCGAATGCGCCCTTTCATATCGGGTTGGATGAAGATGTGATTCGAAACTATACGGAATTTGAGAGGTTTAGTCAGGCAGATCAGGGTCTGCTGAAAGAGGAGATCAGATGGGCGCTAGATTTGTCAGCTGTGAATTCTGGAACACGTCGAGTGCCAAGGTTTAGTCATGTGGCGAGCATCTTGCCACTTGTAAATTTCGAAGCTTCTTTAGTTCGTGACGTATTGGGAAGAACAGGTGAGGAGTATGCGTTGGAAGAGGTAAGAGAAGTTTGTGCGCGAGCGGAATATTGGCTGAGAAACTGGTGTCCTGAGAAAGTGCTTGTAGTTAATGAACAAAAGAACCAAGAATATTATGCTTCACTGACTGATACGGAGAAGGAGTGGGTTGTAGGATTTGTAGGCGTGCTGCAGGATGAAGTACAACTACAGGATGATGAGTTTATGAGAAAAGTTTACGATATCTGTCATGTGGATGATCCCAAAGTGAAAAGAAACAACCAAAAAAGGTTGTTCAGCATCATCTATCAGCTTGTTTTGAACACCAATAGTGGTCCGCGCATACCTTTACTTCTTCATTCTATAGGGAGAGAGCGGTTGGTTGCTTTACTGCAACATTAATACTGTCCACTTTGGGAGAGTTACTGTCCAGTTTTAAAAAATACTGTCCACTTCTGAAGATTTACTGTCGACTTTTACCAAAATACTGTCCACTTTCAAATAAATACTGTCCATTCGACAATTCAGCCATTATAAAAGGTGACGCCACCATAGCGTCACCTTTCCTTATCATCATTTCTTCAATTCCTGCCCCATGCCTTTCAAAAAGTGAAGACCAAAGCCGATTGCTCGATTAATATCAGGGTCCTTCAGAGACTTCACAAGATCGAACGCCCCAACCTTCTTATCGCTCTCCACAAAATCTTCCCCCTGCTTCAAGCCAGAAACGACACTATCCAGCAGCTTAGCGGTAACCTCAGGGTCCATCTTTGTCAATAAGCCTGCTGCACCCATCAAGTTGTTAATCATGTTCGTAACGGGTTCCCGCGTTGCTTGACCAAGGGCGATGTTTGCAATTTTATCTTTTGCGACAAGCATGGAGTTTGCCGCTTCCAATGCGCCGATTTTGTCTAGCTCCCCAATAAAATCAAGTGCCTTAGTAAGTGCAGCATCTTTTTCAGCTAATGCTTTTTGCAGTTCAGTTAGCTTCTCTTGCTGAATCTGCTCTTCGGTTTTTACACTCTTTTTTATAACCGTAGTTGGTTTTGCCATATGAATTCCGCCCCCTTACACTTCATCCGTCAAGTGAACATAGCCCGGACGATTCCATTTACGCTGTACTTCAACACCGTTTTGTGGATAGCGTTTTTTATTTCTTGGGTTGTTGCCAGGTAGTTTCACTTCACCTTCACGGCTGATGATTTCCATTCGTACCTTCGTTTGTTTATAGGCTGGTGTATGTGTACGATGATCAACAGCTGGACCAGTTAAAAAGTTGATTGCAGTCTCGTTATTCACAGAGTTCATCGGAAGATACAGCTCGTTGTTTTTTACACGATCTGTAACGAGTGCGTTTAACTTCACGGCTCCAAACGGCGAGATCAACCGAACGACGGATCCATCGATCACACCGCGTTCTTCTGCAAGAGTAGGTGATACTTCAACAAAAACATCAGGCACTTTATGCTGAATGCCTTTTGATTTGTTTGTCAGATTGCCTTCATGAAAATGTTCGAGCATGCGTCCGTTGTTGATATGAAGGTCGAATTCTTCTGGAAACTCTGCCGGGTGCATCCAATCTGATAGTGCAAATCGTGCTTTTTTGTCAGGGAAGTTAAAGCCATCTGTGTAAAGAAGCGGTGTGCTTTTACCACTAAAGTCTCCCCAAAGGAAGCTGCCCCAGCCTTCTAATACATCATAGTTTGCTTCTCCAAACAGGGGAGCAAGTCCCGCCATCTCTTCAAAAATTTCACTCGGATGACTGTAGTTCCAATCTGCACCCATTCGAATGGCGATCGCTTGGATGATTTCCCAGTCAGGACGAGACCCACCTGTTGTAGGTAAGGCTTGGTACAAACGCTGCACACGACGTTCCGTATTTGTAAATGTTCCTTCTTTTTCTAAAGAAGGAGCTGCAGGCAGAACGACATCCGCGTATTGTGCGGTTTTCGTTAAGAAAATATCTTGGACCACAAAGAATTCAAGCTGACTAAGCATCTCATGAACATGGTTGGAGTTTGAATCAACGAGCGCCATGTCTTCACCGACTAAATACATCGATTTGATCTCGCCCGTTCCGATTCCCTCGACCATCTGGATGTTGTCTTTACCAGGTTTGCTATCAATCGTTACGCCGTATGCTTTTTCAAATTTTGCTCGAGCAAGATCATCTGAAATATGCTGATACCCCGGAAGCCAAGCAGGTAACGTACCCATATCGCAAGCCCCTTGAACGTTGTTGTGGCCACGAAGCGGGTAAGCACCTGCACCCGGACGACGATAGTTGCCGGTTGCTAACAATAAGTTCGAGATGGCAGCAGAAGTGTCACTTCCACCCGTGTTTTGCGTTACACCCATTCCCCAAAGGACGCATGTGCCGTCAGCGTCGCGAATCATTTTCGCCACGTCTTTGATTGTTTCTTGTGAAAGCCCAGTATGTTCCTCGGCATATTCTAACGTATATTTTTCCAAAACTTCTTTAAAGTCTTCTAAGTAATGAACATTCTCTTCAATAAATTTCTGGTCGTGCCAGCCTTGATCAATCATGTACTTCGTAACGGCCATGAGCCAAACTTGGTCTGTGCCTTGCTTAGGACTCATGAAAATATCTGAGCGTTCCGCGAGTTCATGTTTACGAAGGTCCGCTACGATTAATTTTTGTCCGTGCAGTTTATGCGCACGCTTTACACGAGTGGCAAGAACGGGATGTCCTTCTGTCGGATTCGCACCAACAACGATGACTAGGCCAGCTTGCGCGATATCTTGAATCGTTCCTGCGTCACCACCCATACCGACCGTACGGAACAATCCATCGGTTGCAGGAGACTGACAATAACGAGAGCAGTTGTCAACATTGTTCGTGCCGATGATCTGACGCGCGAACTTTTGCATCAAGTAGTTCTCTTCATTCGTAATTTTGGATGACGAAACAAAGCCAAGTGCGTTGCTACCGTGTTTTTCTTTTATTGAGGTCATTTTTTCAGCGATTACGTTTAACGCTTCATCCCAGGTCGATTCCACAAACACGCCGTCTTTTCGAATAAGCGGGGTAGTGAGGCGTTCTTCGCTATTTACGAAATCCCAGCCGAACTTTCCTTTGACACAAGTTGAAATTGCGTTCACAGGACCTTCACTTGGTTCTACCTTTAAAATCTTTCTGCCTTTCGTCCAAACTTCGAACGAACAGCCAACTCCACAGAACGTACAAACCGTTTTTGTCTTTTTCGTACGTGTTTCACGCATAGCAGCTTCTACTTCAGATATCGCAAAAATACCACTATATCCAGGCTCAACTTCTTTAACAAGTTCGACCATCGGCTCAAGTAGATCTTCTTTCAATCCTGTCATGAAACCCGCTTCGCCAAGCATTGATTTTTCCATAAGAGCGTTACACGGGCAGACGGTAACACATTGTCCGCAACTGACACAAGAGGAATCGTCGATACTTGATCCAGCATCCCATATTACGCGCGGGCGTTCGCGTTCCCAGTCTATGGAGAGTGTTTCGTTCACCTGCAGGTTTTGACACACTTCAACACACTGACCGCACGTGATACATTGGTTGGCATCATATCGGTAGAACGGGTGAGACATGTCAATATCCACTGGTTCTTCTTTTGGCGAGTAGGGAACCGCTTGGTGTTCGATTTCCATCAACTCAGCAGTATTATGCAGCTTACAGTTGCCGTTGTTGTTATCACAGACCGTGCAATAGAGAAGATGGTTCTCGAGCAAGCGGTCCATCGCCTCGTTCTGTGCATCCTTTGCTCTCGTAGAAGAGCACTCGATCGCCATACCGTCGAGTGCCATCGTTGAGCATGAACGCATCAGCTTGCCATCTACCTCCACGATACATGTATCACACGTTTCGATCGGATCCACTTGTGGGGTATAACAAATCTGGGGGTGAGATAGTTCGTTTTTATTGATAATATCGAGAATGGATGTGCCAGAAGGAGCTTCATATTTGTTGCCGTCGATTGTAATTTGAATCATCTTATCCATTAAGAATCTTCCTTTCGTTTAATACTTCTAGTCATCGTAAACGTATGATTGTACAAAAAAATCCACCACGAAAGCACAGATTCTATAGACGTACAGAAAATGTGAATTCATGGTGGAATAGTGTAATAGCAGGTCATACCATTAGGCCAATCCAACATTAGATCTCTTTTATTTTAATTAAAAGATAGATCATTATGTAATTTATTAAGATGGAAGAAAAAACAGTGTGAACGATCTTCTCTACCAACTTTTCTCTTTCATTATAGCGTTTACATCATCAAGAAACAACAAGACTTGTATTCTAGCTTTTCATTTTAATCACGTGCGAAAAGTAAGTACATCATGTATGATTAGTAAAAAATGGAGAAATAGTGGTGATGTTCGAATGACGAAGAAAGTGCATGACTTCAACGATATTATTCGTAAACTTCGTAAGAACTTATTAGGAAAAGGACCTGAGAAAATTCATACGGTCTTTGTGGAAAACATGGCGATCTCAACCATGTACGGAAATTTAACACCAACTGAAAAATTCATCGCCCGAACGGCAGAAGGCAAGGAGATGGTGCATGCTGCAAGGACTCGCCTTATTCAGGACGTTTATGCAACAGCTCCACCAGATGGATTAGAAGATGTGACCGGTGCAAAATTCGTTCATCTGTTCTCAGATTTTAAAGTGGATGAAGACATGGCTGTGTCTGTCTTTGTTTTTGATAAACCGATTGCATAGCGAAAGGGTGATTGTCTTATGAAACCGATTGTGACTAAGCGCAGCATTCTGCAGATTAAGAAAGGACTTGCAGCGAACGTAGAAGACACAATTGTGACCGAACTTCCTGTAACGATTAAGATCAATGGGGAAGAATTTGTAACGATGGTATGCAGCCCTGAGTACATTGAGGATATGGTCGTAGGCTATCTCGCCTCTGAAGGAATCATCCGCAACTATAAAGATATTAAAGACCTATGGATGCAGGAAGACGGAAGTTTTGTACATGTGACGACTGATCCTTTAAATCCGGTCTATCAAAATCTGCAGAATAAAAGATACATAACTTCATGCTGTGGCATGAGCAGGCAAGGCTTTGTTTTTGCGAATGATGCTCGTACGGCGAAATCTATGAATGAAGTCAGGGTGCGAGTTACGCCTAAGGACTGCTTCCGTTTGATGCGAGAGATGCAGAAAGGAGCAGGCATTTTTCAAGAAACAGGCGGTGTGCATAACGCGGCACTTTGTGATGTGAACGGAATCGTGCTGAGCCGGATGGACATAGGTCGTCACAATGCCCTCGATAAAATTTATGGATATTGCTTGAAGAATGATATTTTCATAGGGAATAAGATTCTCGTGTTTAGTGGTCGGATTTCTTCTGAGATTTTATTAAAAGTAGCGAAGATTGGCTGTGAAATCGTCCTCTCTAAATCAGCTCCCACAGAATTTGCTCTGCAATCAGCGGAAGAATTAGGAATTACTACAGTTGGTTTTGTAAGAGGGGATTCTATGAATGTGTATACACGTCCTGAGCGGATTGTTGTACAAAAAGAAAGCAGTTCCGCCGATTAAAGCGAAACTGCTTTCTTGTTTTACCAACTGCGCTCTATCCAATCGTTTTGAACCTTTGTTAATCGCTTCTTCTTTCCTCGGCGATCACTTCCATATACATCATCTACATACCATCCTCTACCGTTAACAGAAGCATCGGTTTCATAGAGAAAGCGAACAAACTTTGTTCCTTCAGGGAGCTTTACCTTTTCGCGATCCCATGTTTCGTCTTTTCCGGTATATGTGTTTGGTAGTGTTGTCCACGTTTCATTGTCACTTGAAACATGAACGGAACCTTTGTCACTTCCATCTTCAATACTGAACCAATGGTTAAAATGAAGAGTATCCTGATTTTTACCGACTTCAAATGTTAGTTCTTTTTTCAGGTTATCGCCATATCCAGCAAACCAAGCTTTATCTTTGTGATGAAAAGGAACTGAAATTGCATCTGCTGTTAGTTGTGCGACCTTACGTCGTATCGGATTCATAGAAACCGTCGCTCGAGAAGGGTGGACGCGATTCGTTAAGGTAAGTACAATCGTTTTATTCTTAGGTGAAACAACCATGGAGGTCCCGGTGTACCCAGTGTGTCCAAGTGTTTGTTCATTGCTTAGAGCATCCATGTACCACCCTTGATTTAATTCCCAGCCTAGTCCGTGTGAGTTTGATGGAAACTGTGGTAGCTGGTTTTCTGTTAATAAGCTAACCGTTTCAGGCTTGAGAATCTGTGTTTTACCATACTTACCATTCTGTAATATCATATGGCCGAAAATAGCGAGATCTTTAGCGGTGGAAAAGACGCCGGCATGTCCTGCAACGCCATCTAAACTCCACGCGTTCTCGTCATGCACACTTCCCCAGACCATGCCGCGGCCGATTGCTGGCTGATATTCAGTAGCAGCGATTCGGTCACGAAGATCTGCCGAAGGGTTGTACATCGTATCTTTCATTCCGAGCGGCTCGGTGATGTTCTTTTTTACAAAGTCGTCGAGACGTTGACCTGACAGTCTTTCAACTAAAACACCTAGAGTGATTAAATTTAGGTCACTGTATGTATACGTTGTTCCAGGCTCATTCTTTAAGCCGTATTTTAAGGCGATCTGCAGTCGTTCCTCGCGATTTGCTCCCATACTGTATAGAGGAATCCATGCAGTAAACCCTGAAGTATGCGTCATGATCTGCCGGATAGTTACGCTCTCTTTTCCGTTTTCATTGAACTCTGGAATGTATTTTCCGACAGGGTCATCTAGATTGAATTTTCCTTGTTCATATAGCTTCATTGCAGCCGTTGTGGTGAAGAGTTTGGAGATCGAGGCAATATCGAAAATAGTGTCTTTTCTCATCTCAACAGGATGATCCATTTCTGTGAACTGATCGTCTATGTAGCGAGCGGAATAGCCATATGCATCATGCTTTGCGATACTTCCACTTCTAGCGATGAGAACGACAGCGCCTGGCATGGTTCGTTTCTCAATCTCACTCTCAATAAACGGACCGATTTGCTCTAGTGGTTCTCGTTTTAGTGAAGCATTTTCTGGTGTTCCCGGATGTAGAACAGGTGATGATTTAGAGGGCTGGTTCCAGTCACCGTGGTGCGTTCGATTATGATGTTGGGAGGAGGAGCCCTCTGCAAAAATGGCAGGAGTAAAACTGGATAACAACATGGCTGTACTAAGCATGGTACAAACTAAAACACGTTTTCCTCTCATAAGTCATTCTCCTTATTCTGAATATTCTAACACTTACTTACAGTAGCAATCTGGAGAAAAGGTGTCTATCACTCGGAAGTCCCACAGCATTTTGTACTAGTTAAATTGTAAAGAAATTGTAGGAGGTCTGACCCGGGTCAGACCCCCTACAATTTAAAGGAACTTTTCATCTTTTCTCGAATAGTTACAGTGGAGAAAGAAGAGAGGAGACTAAAATCGTGCTGTTACAACTAACACCTGCTTTTATCACGTTTTTGTTAACCGTAATATTTGCGCCTCTGTTAATTATGACGTTAAAAAAACTTAAACTCACACAGCCCATTCGAGTAGAACTTCCACAAGATCATCAGGAAAAGAAGGGAACACCCTTAATGTTAGGAAGTGTGTTTTTTGTAGGGATTTTCGTCGCGCTTTATTCCACGACCAGTCCAGTCATGCTCTTTTTAGTGGCAACGTTTATACTGTTTAGTTTTATTGGTTTTCTAGATGATTTTTGGAAAGCTTCAAAACAAGATCCTGGCGGGGTATCGGGAAAAACAAAGCTAAAATTTCAGTTCGCATTCACCATTCTTCTCTTATATGTTGGCATCGATCTTTTTAACATTGATACAAGCATACGGGTAACAGAATCTTTTAATATTGTTTTTCCGTATATCATCTATTTAATTTTAATTACACTGTTTATTGTCGGGACAGCGAATGCGATTAATTTTACGGATGGTATGGATGGACTTCTAGGCATGGTTGCAATACCTACATACTTCTTTTTCTTTGTAATCACTGAGTATACGGAAGTGAAAGTCTTTTGCTTAGTGATGATCGCTACAATTCTAGGTTTCTTAATCTATAATTTGTATCCCGCAAAAGCGTTCATGGGTGATACGGGATCACTCGCCATTGGAGGAACCTTATCGTTTCTTGCCATCATCGAAAACGTAGAGATCTTAATACCAATCCTGTTTATTATCTATCTCGCAGAACAGCTTTCTGTCATCATACAAGTTGCTTATTTTAAACGAACAAAAAAGAAGCTGTTCCGGTTCACACCCATACATTATCACTACGGAATAAAATATGGATGGTCAGAAAATATGATCGTAACCGTGTTTGCGATGGTTTCTTGGGCGGCTTGTGGCATTTGTTTGATGTATTATGAGGTATTTATGTAGAGAGAGTGACACAATTTGGTGTGTCATTCTCTTTTTTTTGCTGTTGTGTGTTTTTGGAGCGGAATTTTAATCTTTATGTAGATATCGTATAGACTTGGCACCTTATCTCTTATACAGGGTGGGGTATCTGCGCCGGAGCTATTCCCACGAGTTTCATTAATAATCCACCGAATTTTGAACATATATCAGCGAGTCGACATCTTTCGATAAAAATAACTAGTTGGATACCCTCGATCTCCCTAAACACAAAAAAAGCCCACCGAAGTGAGCCCTTCTAACACACATTCCTACCAAATTTCCTCAGCCCATTCTGGGTGATCGATGAACGGGTTACGATTATGCTGATAATCTTCGTAGATGATGTTGTTTCGGTTTCGCTCCCAGTTATCAACCGGATCCTCTAAGTGCCATTGCAGCAACACAGACATCTTACCGTGATAAGGAGCCGTACCATTATTAACGTTGTTGTTCAATTCTAGTTGTGGTTCACCGCTGTCCCCTTCATAACGAACAGCCATGTAAAACAACATGCGGGCAACGTCGCCTTTTACTGCATCACGTGGTTCCCATGAGTCGCTGTCGTAATAGTTGCCAAGTGCCTCAGAATGCTGCGAGCCGCCATTATCAAAATCAAGGTTTCCGCGAGAGCTGTTTACACTTACATCAGTTGGACGCAAGTGATGGATATCCGTACCTGGACCCATCGCTGTTCCAAAGTCTCCATGTGATTTTGCCCAAACGTGCTCACGGTTCCAATCGTTTACGTTCCCACCGTTAGTGGTTTTGCTCTGCGAACGGCCGGTGTATAGAAGGATGACATTGTTGCTGTTGTTTGGATCTTGATCGGTTACTTTAAGTGCGTTCCATACGGCATCATAAGAGAGTTCAGTATGATCGTCGATAATATTGTGAAGAGCCGTCTTTAATGCTGCGCCAGTTTTTCCTTGAGCAGGATTATAATACGATTCATCAAAAGTTGGTGGGTCAGTAGGATCTGTAGGCGGATCTGTAGGTGTTGTACCAGATGCTTTCTCCATAGCTGTTGGATCTTTTAGGCCAGCATGCGAGAAGTAAGCCGCTAGACTGCCTGTTACTTTAATGGATTGACCTTTTAAAGTAGGGTTTGTTTTTAGACCAAACTGTGATCGGTAAGATGTTGGAATCTGAACATAAACCATATTAGCTGTGTTTGTTTCAGTGGGACTGTCTGCTAAAGCAAGTGCATAATCATTTGGATAATTGCTTGTTACTACGGTTGTTGTTGCGGTAGGTTGTCCTACTACATAACCTTGAACAGTCTTTGCAGAATTGTTCTGATTCGAGATACTTTGAGAAACTGAATAAGGACTGGACCACGATCCATCTCCAGCCGCTTGAAGAGCTGGAATAAATGCTAACGTGCTGACCACTAACGCAATTACTACTGAGAAAAGCGAAAGAAACTTTTTGTTCTCATGCCTTTTCATCATCAACGCCTCCACCCATTTAATTTTTACACCCTGCACTTTGTATTTCTAGTTGTTTCACATATTTCAAAATGTTGGTGAAACAGGTTTTATTCTACAATACTTTTATTAATTTCATTTTACAGATTTGTAAAACGAGAAAACTAGCTACAAAGGGAGGAACTAAAGAGGCGTTGAAAAACAGTTATATGTACCTAATAAATGAAAAGAAGTTAATTACTTCTTACTTTCTTACTGCGTAGAACCGAGATGAAACCGCATAATATCTCATGACTGACTGTAAATCCTTTACGTTGATAAAAGGATAATGCGTCATCGTTCCCATTGGAAACGTAAATAAAGTAATCATCCACTTCATCAAAAAGAGAAAGCCAGTTCATAGACATGTTAAATAATTTAGAACCCACTCCATATTGTCTGTACTCATCCTTAATATAAAACTGGGAAAGGCAACCGACAGCTTCTTTCTGAACGGAATTCATATCAAAAAAGGTGGCAAAATCGTTGCGATACACCTCTTTCGGAGAAATGTTAACATATACGTATCCAACAGGTTCATTTTTATCTTTGACTACGACGATATAGTTATGCATGGCTTTACGCACGGACGGAATCAAGCGCGTTTCAAAGTTCATGGAGTCAAATAATTCAGGACTTATGTCGGCTTTTGATTTTTGATACTTCATGAGCTCGTTACAGAGTTCTCGGCATACCTCAATCTCATGTTCAGGAATAATCTCGTATTTTAATTCCATATTAATCACTCCCTACGTTGTTCATTACGCTATAATTTTATTACATAGAAAAAGGAAAACAAGTATGCAGTAATTTCTTACTAAGTCAGTAAAAACTGAGTAAAGGAGCCGTAAAATGAGTGAGGAAGGATATAAAAGAAAAGAAGATTGCCCGTTAACCTTTGCTCTAACACTAATCGGTAGTAAATGGAGACTCCCGATCATATGGGCATTGTGGAAAAATAAAAGAATTCGTTATAACGAATTGAAGCGTCAGGTAGATGGAATCACAAACATGGTTTTATCTCAGTCTTTAAAAGAGATGGAAAAACAAGGTCTGATCGTGCGAACGCAATTCATGGAAATACCTCCTAAAGTGGAATATTCATTAACAGAGGCAGGAGAAGCTTTAATTCCATCACTAAAATCTTTGGCAGAATGGGGAAAAGAGATGCAGATAAAGGTGAAAGCTCATGTCTGAGTGCCCGTTATGTAAGGGAGATAATGTCTGTGCAATTTCAAACGGAAAGGACCCAGAAACGTGTTGGTGTATGAACGTTCAGATTCCAACTCAACTTCTTGAATTTGCTGCTTCAAATCGTGAAACGTGCATTTGCGAAAACTGTGTGCAGAATTGGAACAAAAAGGGGTGCTGATAATAAGTGATCAGCACCTAGGTTTTTTACAGGTTAAAAGTCTTTATATGAGTCTCTTAACTTTAACATCTTGGAAAGTAAATCTTCTCCAATCTCACTTTTGAAATCTCGGTACACAGTCTCCCAACGATTCGCCCACTCTCTTTTTTCTTCTTTTGTCAGATAATGAATATCAATTGAAGAGTTTTTCTCAATCAATGCAAGCTGTTCTTCGTTCATCGCGAAGGATTGAGTCTGGTTCCAGGAAGTGGATTCGTTCAAAGCTTCAGATATAATGTTCTGTTGCTTGCTACTAAGGTTTTTCCAATACTCACCATTCATGATTACGGCATAACCTAAAAATCCATGATTGCTTATCGTAAGGTGGCTTTGTACATCAAAGAACTTCTTAGAATAAATATTAGAGATCGTGTTCTCCTCACCGTTCAATTCTCCAGATTCCAATAATCTGTACGTATCGTTAAAATCCAATCCAACGGCTTTAGCTCCGACTTCATCAAATTGATTCTGGAGCACTGTACTAGGCATGATTCGCAAGTTTTGCCCCTTTAGATCATCGGGGTGAACGACTGGCCCGTCGTTTGTTGTAATCTGTTTAAAACCATTGATCCATAACGTTAGGCCTTTCATATTTTTCTCTTCTAGTGACTGAAGCAACGTGTTCCCAATGTTTCCGTTTAACGCCTTTATAATGCTTTCGGAAGTAGGCATGGCATAGGGGAGATCAAGAACTTGCCATTTTGGTGAAAAAGAGCTTAGTTTTGTAGTAGCTGGTGCGATCATCTGTACATCACCACGCTGCAGAGCTTCGAGTTCTTCTTGGTCGGAATAGAGTCCACCGTTTGGAATCACTTCTATTTTTATCTGACCACCTGATTTCTCGTTTACCCGTTTTGCAAAACGCTGTGCAGCGAGGCCTTTCGGTGTGTTCTCTGCAACCACGTGACTGAACTTGATGACGACCTGGTCCTTTATTCCTTTTTGATCATCGTCATAGGGAAGTGTTCCTTCTGACATTTTTGCATGAAAACCAATCCAGATCGATACTGCTAAACCTACGATTAGTATCAGCGCGATCCCGATGAACGATTTCATCATGAATTACCCCAAATCCGTTACTTTTTTAAATAGTCTAACATATTGAAGTTGGAATGATACAATAGGAACAATGAAAAGGAGGATGCTAGTAAATGACGATAAAACGATTACCCATTCGAACAAAAATAATGATACTTACGTTGGGAATCGTGCTCTATGCTATCCTTATCGGCGGAGTCGTCATAATTGGTAAGATCCTCGATATCCAAGAAGAAGAGCTCGGTAAGCGGGCAATGATTACTTCACGCACGGTAGCGCAGCTTCCTGAAGTGAAGAAATACATTCAAGTAAATAAGGGCTGGAACGAGATAGAACCAGTCGTTGAAAAGATTCGTGTCATTAATGAAGCAGATTATGTCGTGGTCATGGACATGGATCATATTCGGTATTCCCATCCTGTTAAAGATATGATCGGTACGGTGTCTAAAGGAAGTGATGAAGGTGCAGCGTTTGCTGACCATACGTTTATTTCAAAAGCTAAGGGAGAGATGGGTACAGCCGTAAGGGCGTTTGTTCCTATAAAAAATGATGAGTTGGAGCAGATCGGCGTTGTGGTGGTCGGTCATGTGATTCCAGGTTATTATGAAGTGTTTCACGATCTGACAGATGAGATGACCCTCATCCTACTCTTAGTTCTCTTGTTTGGTGTGATCGGCTCCTATCTGTTAGCTCGTCATCTTAAACAGCAGATGTTCTATTTGGAACCGCACGAGATCGTTCGAATGTTTGAAGAAAGAACAGCAACGTTCCACTCCATGCATGAAGGTGTGATTGCCATTGATAATCAGGAACACATCACGATCTTTAATGATAAAGCTAAAAGTATATTCTCCGTGAGTGGAGACGTAGTAGGAAGGCAGATTCGTGAAGTGATTCCAGATACTCGTCTGCCAGAAATTATAGAACTAAGTCGTCCTGTTTATAATCAAGAGATTCGTGTAAGTGGTAAGGTCATCATGAGTAATCGTGTGCCGATAAAAGTGAAGGACCAAATTGTTGGAGCTGTTGCTATTTTTCAAGATAGAACAGAGGTTGCGAAAATGGCGGAAGAACTGACAGGTGTAAAGGCATTTGTGGAGGCGCTGCGTGTTCAGAACCATGAACACATGAACAAGCTTCATACGATTGCAGGGCTTATGCAGTTAGGAAATATGAAAAAAGCGATGCAGTATGTTTTTCAAATATCAGAAGAAAAAGGATCACTCACTCGTTTTTTAAATCAAAGGATTAAGAATGAGAGTCTAGCAGGTCTATTGTTAAGCAAAGTCGGACGTGGTAAAGAGCTCGGAATAAAAGTGGTCATTGATAATGAAAGTTTACTAAAAACGTTTCCTGATCAGCTTGATCAGCATGATTTTGTTACGATTATTGGTAATTTGATAGAGAACGCGTATGATGCTCTAAAAGGAATGCGGGATGGCAGGATTGATGTTTCCATCGCGCAGGATTCTGAAATATGTGCCATTTTGGTTGAAGACAACGGTTGTGGAATGAGTCAGGAAGTTCAGCAACACATGTTTGAAAGAGGATATACGACAAAAGGAAACAACGGGTCTGGAATTGGGTTGTACCTAATTCGTCAGATTGTAGAAAAAGGTAATGGAGAGATAGAAGTAACATCACACACAAATCAGGGAACAAGTTTTGTTATCGTATTTCCGATGAATGGTAGAGGTGAAGAAGATGAGGGAGATAAAGGTTCTATTGATTGAAGATGATCCGATGGTCTTAGAAATCAACAAAGCGTTTATAGAAAAAGTGAAGACATTTAAGGTAATTGAGACGGCATCAAATGGAACAGAAGGGCTGAAGCTGATAAAAAAACATAAGCCAGATCTCGTCGTGCTTGATATCTACATGCCAGAGCAGGATGGTGTCGAGACACTTCTACAGATCCGAGCGGAAAAAATTCAGGTAGATGTAATGATTATCACTGCTGCAAATGACTTAGAGACGATTCGTTCTATGATGCAGAACGGTGCGTTCGATTATATTATCAAACCGTTTAATTTTGAGCGCATTGAAAAAGCATTAAGTAAATATAGAACGTATCACTCTACAATGTCTCCATCAGGAACCGCTACACAAAAAGATCTGGATAACCTCTTCTTTTCTGAAATACGCGAAGTTCCTGCTACGATGGAACTTCCTAAAGGATTAAACGAGCTTACGCTAAAACAGATCGGCAGCTTTATAAAAGTACAAACAGAGGCCAAGTCCGCAGAAGAGGTAGCTGAAGGAATAGGCATCGCACGAGTGACAGCACGAAGATATCTCGATTATTTAGTGAAGAGCGGCACGATTCAAATGGACATTCAGTACGGTACTGTTGGAAGGCCAGTGAATCGTTATCTTCTTAAAAAATAGTTCAAGACCAAAAAGACCAAAACGTCCAATAAGTTCTTAATATTCTAACAAAAGACTGAAAGCGTTATCATTACCTTTACAAATGATAACGCTTTTTTCTATGGCTTGTTTAAATTGTGTGGAAATTGTCTGGGGTCTGCCCCCGGGTCAGACCCCAGACAATTTAATTCTTAGAAGTTCATTTTCAAACTCGAAAGGAGAAGAACAATGAAAAAGTTATTTAAGAACTTAACGTTTCAGGTTTTAACGGCTATCGCCGTAGGTGTACTAGTAGGACTCTTCTGGCCAGATTTCGGGAAACAGATGAAACCTGTAGGTGATACATTTATTAATGCAGTCAAGATGGTGATCGCGCCAATTATCTTCTTAACAATCGTACTTGGCATCGCGAAAATGGGTGACATGAAGAAGGTAGGTAAGGTGGGAGGTAAAGCTTTCATTTACTTTGAAATCGTTACGACTCTCGCACTCGTTATTGGGTTGATCGTTGTTAACGTGTTAAAACCTGGAGCGGGATTAGACTTTGATAAGCTGGAAAAGGGTGATGTTTCACAATACACGTCTGAAGAAGGCGGTAAGATTGATTGGATCGAGTTCGTTACACATATCGTTCCAAGCAACATGGTCGATGCATTTGCTAAAGGTGATATTCTGCAAGTGCTATTCTTTTCCATTCTATTTGGTGTAGGACTTACAGCACTTGGGAACAGTGGGAAGATCATTATCGAGTTCTTCGAAAAGTTGCTCAACGTCTTTTTCAAGATTGTCGGATATATCATGAAAGCTGCGCCACTTGGTGCGTTCGGTGCTATGGCGTTTACAATAGGAAACTATGGTCTAGAGTCACTCGTACCGCTCGGCAAGTTAATGATTGCGGTTTACACGACAATGTTCTTCTTCGTTTTTATCGTATTGAATCTGATCTGCAAGATGTATGGATTTAGTCTGTGGAAGTATTTGAAATTTATAAAAGAAGAACTCTTAATTGTACTTGGAACGAGCTCTTCAGAATCTGTATTACCAAGAATGATGAACAAGATGGAGAAGTTTGGATGCTCGAAGTCTGTTGTAGGTCTTGTTATTCCAACCGGCTACTCTTTTAATTTAGATGGAACGTCCATCTACCTCTCGATGGCAGTCGTCTTTTTAGCTCAAGTTTTTGGTATCGATCTCAGTATCACGCAGCAGCTAACGATCATCGCTGTACTTATGCTAACGTCAAAAGGTGCAGCAGCCGTTACAGGTGGCGGATTCATCGTTCTTGCGTCAACGCTAACAGCTATGCAAGTTATTCCTGTTGAAGGACTAGCACTGCTATTAGGAGTTGACCGCTTCATGAGTGAAGCGCGTGCCATTGTGAACTTAATCGGAAACGGAATTGCAACGATTGTTGTATCCAAAAGTGAAAATGAGTTTGATGAAGGTAAAAGTGAAGAGGCCATTCAGGCGATGTACGAAAATAGAAAAATTGCGGTATAACGTTGGAAGGAGCTTTGGTCGAAACAGACTAATGCTCTTTCTTTTTGATATGCTTATTTAAAAGATAAGAAATGGAGGAAGTTAACTTATGATCTGTAGCATGCTCAATATTAATTATCCTATTATACAAGCAGGCATGGCAGGTGGACCGACAACACCTGAATTAGTAGCAGAAGTAAGTGAAGCGGGAGCATTAGGTACACTAGGTGCAGGATACATGACTCCTCAACAAATTGAAGTTGCGTTACGAGAGATTCATCAACTTACACAATCCCCAATTGCGGTTAATTTATTCCTTCCCCAGACTTATGAAAGAGATGAGAATGCCATTCTAGCGATGCAGCATTACTTGAATACTTACCGCACAAAACTTGGGATTCCTAAGATTAATAACATTCCAGACATGGAGGATCTATTTGAAAAACAACTCGCTACAGTGATGGAAGCAGGTGTAAAAATAGTTAGTTTTACATTTGATGCACCGACTAAGAGATTAGTAGAGAAATTACACGCTTCAGAAATCATAGTTATCGCAACAGCAACTTCTGTTAAAGAAGCGGTTCAGCTTGAGTCCAATGGTGTAGATCTTATCGTTGCACAAGGTGCTGAGGCAGGTGGACATAGAGGGACGTTCTTAAATGTTGAAAATGAATCTATGATTGGTACAATGGCCCTCGTTCCACAAATGGTAGATGCTGTTTCCTGTCCGGTTGTAGCAGCGGGAGGCATCATGGACGGCAGAGGAATGGCGGCAGCACTAGCTTTAGGTGCCTCAGCCGTTCAGCTGGGTACAGCATTTTTAACAGTAAAAGAGAGCGGAGCGAACAATATTCATAAAAAAGCCATTCTAACTAGTAGCGAAACAGACACGAAAATCACGAAAGCTTTTTCTGGAAAAAGTGCGAGAGGTTTTAAGAATAAGATGATGGTAGAATTGGAGAGTCGTATAGAAGTTGATCTGCCTCCATATCCATTGCAGCACATATTAACATCTGATATTAGAAAAGAAGCAGCAAAGCAAGGAAATAAAGAGATGATGTCGATGTGGGCCGGACAAGCATCAGGTCTAGCGCAAGTGAGATCTGCGAGGAATTTGGTAGAAAATTTGGTTGACCAATGTGATAAAGCACTCCAAAGAGCTTCATTGAATTGAAGTTTTCCTTAAACAGCTAAGGAAAATGGTCTTTTTTCATCCGAAATATAATAAGATTTGTATAAGTTATACAAATTTTATCGATTGGGGTGAAAATCATGGATTTTATGACCGATTTTGCGCCGTACGTTGGTTTAGCTGTGATTTTATATGCAATTCGTCATACGGATCGGTTTTCGAATAAGTATATCCCCATTGTTGCTGTTGTATTAGGTGTTCTTTATGCTTTTTGGGAAGCTGGTGGAGCTACACCAGAGGCTACATTGATCGGATTAAAATACGCACTTTTAGGAATAGGAACCGTCGCAGGTATAAAATATTCATTAGAGCAAAACATAAAAAAATAAGAGTAAACAATAACAGTGCTAAAAATACAGCGCTGTTTTTTTGTTGTACAAAAGCTATATAATTATTTGACTGAACGTGTATTAAATGTTTAACATATTTAACTTATGGGAAATGAAAAATATCAAAGGAAGTAAACAGGAGGGTGTTGCTATAATGAACATACGACATGACCTTGAGAGTAAGGGTTTAAGCCGATTGCTCCAAAAGGATACAAAAGCTTTAAAACAGATGGTCGATTCATATAGCGCACTACTATTTCAAGTTGCCCTCCGAATTACAGGTGATAAGCAAGTAGCTGAACAGATTCTGTGCGAAGTATTTCGTGACTTATGGGAAAATCCAAACCATTACACCAAAGTGAAAGACAAATATATTTCAAGTTATTTAATAAAACTATGTAAATTAAAGTGTGTTGATCGCGAGGAGGTACATATTACTCGGTTATTGTCTAAAAAGTCAAAAAATTATGTTGCGCATAATGCGACGATCTGATATTATAAAAACGCTTACAATAATATAAATAGTGATGGAGAAAATACAAGATCTGTACTTTTTCTATTCTACTTAAATGATGAATGAACGCTCTGCACGAGTATGTAGAGCTTTTAGGCAACATTCTACAAAGACTTATTTGAGAAAATAAGTACTTTTGAATGTTGTCTTTTTATTTGTCTTACATTAGGGTAAGTTTCAAGAATGTTTAACTTCATTAACTTTCTAGGGGGGAATTAAGAATGAAAAAGTCTAAAAATCGTTGGCTCATTGCTTTATCAGCTGTAGGGATTCATATTTCTATCGGCTCCGTGTATGCTTGGAGCAACTTTACAAATCCATTGATTGAAAAATTCGGTTGGACAGCTTCTCAAGTACAGATGACATTCAGTATCGCTATCCTATTCTTAGGTCTGTCGGCAGCTTTTTTAGGACATTTTGTTGAAAAACATGGTCCCAAGAAAGCGGGTCTGCTTGCAGCCATTTTCTTTGGTGTTGGAATTGCAGGCTCAGGAATTGCAGTCAATATAGGTTCGTTAACTCTGCTCTACATCTTTTATGGAGTGCTTGGTGGAATCGGACTCGGGGTAGGTTATATCGCACCTGTATCTACACTGATTAAATGGTTTCCCGATCGTCGTGGCTTAGCAACAGGACTTGCCATTATGGGATTTGGTTTTGCAGCAGCGATCAGTTCACCAATCATGGATGCACTTATTAAATCGGCAGGTATCGCTAACACGTTCTTTATATTGGGGATTGCGTATTTTGCAGTTATGACTTTGTCCTCTCTTTATTTAGAAAAACCAGAAGAAGGATGGCTTCCGGCTGGTTTTAAAGAAAATGTAGAAAGTGGTAAAGTGAAAATCAAACAAGACCTCTCGCAACTAACAGCCAACGAAGCGGTAAAAACACGACGCTTCTATTATCTGTGGATCATGCTGTTTATCAATGTGACTTGTGGCATTGCTATTCTTTCTGCCGCTAAACCTCTTGCTGAAGAAAGTATTGGATTAACTACTGCAGAAGCTGCAGCACTTGTGGGTGTACTAGGATTGTTCAACGGTTTTGGTCGAATCGGATGGGCATCCATTTCAGACTACATCGGGCGACCTAATACATATACAACATTCTTTGTCTTGCAGATCGCTCTTTTCTTCATGCTGCCACAAACTTCATCATCGATTCTTTTTCAAGTCATGCTCGCAGTCATCTATACTTGTTACGGTGGAGGATTTGCATCAATTCCAGCATATATTGGTGACCTTTTCGGAACAAAACAAGTTGGAGCGATTCATGGCTACATCTTAACAGCATGGGCAGCAGCAGGTCTTGCAGGTCCGTTATTCGCGGCATGGATCAAGGATACAACGGGATCTTACGCGAACAGTTTAACTTTCTTTTCTGGACTGTTTATTCTTGCGCTCATTGTGTCCATACTCGTCCGTTTTGATATGAAAAAACTAGCTGAGAAACAAGAAAAATCCGTAGCATAATCTACTGAAATGCAGTGTCTTTATTAACGGGAAGGCAATGTTTTTTTAATGATTGTGAATTTGAGAGCAATCTGCCCATTATTCATATGTTATAATATGGTAAACAGAAGATGTAATTTACATTCAAAGGAGAAACTATGACACAAAAACAAGTTACAATCGCAGAATTAAACGCAGAAAATTGGTACGAATGCTGCTTTTTAGAAGTTGCAGACAATCAAGTGAGTCATATTGAACCTAACGCAGTTTCCATTGCACAATCCAAATTTGAACCAAGCTTAAAGCCTTACGCTATCTTTTTTGAGGGTAAAACAGTTGGTTTTCTTATGTTCAACTCAATGGAAGAAGAATTAGATGGGTATTGGATCTATCGTATTATGATCGATAAAAATTATCAGCAAAAAGGAATTGGAAAGGTCGCAACACAGTTGATGATTGATGAAATGAAGACATTGTTGAATGCTAAACGAATTGTAGTGGGATATCATCCGGAGAATAAGGGTGCACACCAATTGTATGCGAGCTTAGGATTTGTAGATAAAGGTGACAGATTTGGTAAAGAAATGGCTGTTGTTCTAGAAAATTAATACATTGTTCTACGTTGGTAAATACTTCTGAAATCTCATGCCACCCTCAAATTTTTAATAAATGCTTTCGAATAATTAATGTTGAGTATATAAAAGTTTTGTAGAATTATTGAACTCCATGTTTAATGGAGTTCTTTTTGTTTTGTTTCATCACGAAAGGGAACGTTTGATACGAAGGAGTGAATTAAATAGATGAGAAGATCAGAACGCAAAAAGTCAAAAAAGAGAAATGTGGTATTATTCAGTGCATTAGGAGCTGTTCTTTTAGCATTATTATTCTTACCAAAAGATGCGCTGCTTATGGGCGGTGAAGAGGAACCTGCTACAGAAGAAAAAAATCAAGAACCAAAACATAAAGTGGTCAAACTTCAGCCAGATAACGAAAGTGCTTATGAAAAAGATGAAGATAATGAAGCAAATAGTGGGGACAAAGCAAAAAAACAAGAACCTTCTGAAGAAATCGGCATAGATCCTGAAAAAGAAACGGATAAAAAGAAAAAAGCAGAAAAAGCAAAAAAAGCTGAAGCAGAAAAGAAAAAACAGCAAGCTTCCGGTGACAAACCTGTTCTAAATAAGCCGATCGGTACGTCTCAAACAGGACCACATACTTCTAGTTATGATGAAGGCAGCGTGGACTGGAATGAAAAATTGAAAGCGATTCGTCTTGCCACAGGACTTGATGAAAACATGACGGTGTGGAAGATTGGTAACGGTGGCAGTCCTCAAAAATCAGTCGCAGAAGTAAGTCCGAATAAACAGCCGAACGAAAAATACACCGTTAACCTCGAGTGGGTTGATGAAAAAGGCTGGATGGTGACGAGTGTTCAGAAGTAGTCTCAAAACAAGTGGACAGTAAAATGTTGAAAGTGGACAGTAAAAAGCGATAAGTGGACAGTAAAACATCAAAAGTGGACAGTAAATTTAGAAAACTGGACAGTAAATCTT
This sequence comes from Fictibacillus sp. 5RED26, assembly GCF_015903895.1. Classification (NCBI taxonomy): domain Bacteria; kingdom Bacillati; phylum Bacillota; class Bacilli; order Caryophanales; family Fictibacillaceae; genus Fictibacillus; species Fictibacillus sp. 5RED26. The sequence continues at coordinate 473,455 of NZ_JACZDU010000001.1, forward strand.
TATCTTCCTAACAATCCACCAGAACATTCTCAAGAAAAGCTGGCTCAGCGCGTTCAAATTGAACGATCGCCGGGCCAGCTTTTTAAATTTCCTTATTTTTTCCTCGCTTTTAGTAGAAAACGATGCTGTTTCACTTCAAAGTATCCATTATTTTGAATCATCTCATGAATGTGATGTAGCTTCTCCACAGAATCTTCAATTTTAAAATCTGGCACCTGCCAAGGTATCGCGTCTAGGTAATAAAGCAGGGCGCCAATATCATAAAAGCGCTGAACAGGAAATTCTTCTTTTGCTTCTAGTATTTCGAATCCACTCTCACGTAATTCATGTTCAGCAAAACGCAAATTCCAATGTGAAAATTCTTCATTAATTGGATAGCCGAGCATTGTATTAATTTCAGCACAGTCCGAACCACCAACTTGTTGTGTAAGAAAAATCCCGTCCGCAGTTAATACGCGTTTTACTTCAAGTGGAGAATAAGATTCGTGTTTATTAATGATAAGGTCAAACGTATGATCTTCAAATGGAAGAAGATCGTCGTCACCAATTTGAAATATATTTACACCAAGAGGTTCAAGGCGTTCTTTTGCTATTGGGACGTTTGGAGGATATCCTTCTGTTGCACAAACTACTGCGGGAAAAGGTTGAAGCTTGGACAAAAGTTCTCCACCTCCAGTGCCCATGTCAAGCATCGATGAAACTTTGCCGATAAGAGGGGTCACCATACTTCCATAAGACCAAGAAAGCATTCCACTTGCCATTCGACCAGACTCAGTTATATATGAAAAATCCCATCCTGAAAATGGTTTGTTAACTTCCTTAATATACATTTCAAAATCTACATCTCTTTTCATACGTGCACCTCCAAAATTTTATGTTTCATTATGATGAGTCTTTAAGGTTCTGTTGGAGGTCCTCTTGATAAGTAGCAGTTTTATATCTCGTGTTCAAAATAATTCATAACGTTCTCCTTATAACAAGAGTAATTGTATCTTCTGTATTCAATTCTTCAAAACAATTCCAACTCCTCTTGAAACTTCACAAATAGAGGGAATCATATCGTGTTGTCGAAAATAGGCAAAAGGCTGAAGAATGAATTAAAGGGAGAGGACAATATGACTCATCACGCAATAAAGATGTACGAATATCACCTATGGGCGAACAAGGAGATTTTAAATCGTTTATTAGAACTTGGAGATGAGGTATATCACCAGGAAATGCAAAGTGTTTTTACATCCATCTCTAAGGTGGTTTCACACATGTACATCGTTGACCAGCTTTGGTTTCATATCGTCTCCGGCACGAGTATGACAGAAGCGCTCGAAATCGAAAAAGTAGAGTCGGATACAAAGAGTATTGAGGAGATCATTACGATGTACAGTGTTTTAACGATACAATATAAGGAATTTCTTAACGATGGAGTCGATTTGGACAAGGTGCTAATGCTGGATACACCTTGGGCAGGAAGAAGAGAAACGAGTATCTCTGAGATGGTGATGCATATTACGACTCATGGTGCCTATCATCGAGGTAATATTACAGCTATGCTGCGTCAAAATGGTTTCAGCTCGGTTACTACAGATTTAACGAGTTATTGGTATTCTGACTAACAAATCGCTCTATACATAAAATGAGGAGAAATAAATGAAGAAAATAGTCATATACGTAAGCGTTGCGATCATTCTATTAATCGGATTGGCATACAGCGGTTTAAAGTTAAGCAGTTCTAGGGACTTTCAATTTTTCGGAGGTTTAGTAACAAGTGCAGATACTACTGAAAAAGTAGTTGCCCTTACATTTGATGATGGCCCTACAGATAACACTGATGAAATTTTAACGATTTTAAAAGAAGAGGAAGTTAAAGCTACTTTTTTTGTAACTGGCAGAGAGATAGAAGAAAACTTGGAAGATGCAAAAGAAATAGTTGCAGCAGGACATGAGCTCGGAAATCATTCCTATTCTCATGAACGAATGGTTTTGAAAACACCTTCTTATATAAAAAGTGAGATTGAAAGAACGGATGATTTAATCCGCAAAGCAGGATATAAGGGAAATATTCAGTTTCGCCCGCCGTATGGTAAAAAGTTAATCGGACTGCCTTATTACTTAGATAAACACGATCGAAAGACAATTCTTTGGGACATAGAGCCAGAAACATATCCAGAAGTTGCATCTGATTCTACCAAAATAGTGAAGCATGTGAGTCGAAATATTCAGCCTGGTTCGATAATTCTGTTGCACGTTATGTATGACAGCCGCACAGAATCGATGAAATCTGTTAAAGGTATCATCAAGGATTTAAAGGCAAAGGGATATACGTTTAAAACGGTGTCTGAAATGATTCAATAAAATAGAGGAGCCCATCTTTTAAAGAGGCGCTCCTCAAACAAATTAATTGTTATTTAGAAACAAGTACAGGTTGGTGCGCGTTAGAAACAACCTTTTGACTAACGCTTCCTAAGAAAAGTTTTTTAAATCCGCTATGGCCACGATTACCAATGACGATGAGATCGATGTTATGGCTATCCGCATAACCACAAATGGTGGTAGTCGGGTCACCATGCAAAATGGCTGTTGTTGTCTTTATTTGATGATCAACACGTCCTAACGCTCTGTTTAGGATTTCTTCACCATGACTTTGCTCCAAAATTTCTGCTTTTCTTACTTCTACAGTTGAACTCGCTACTCCGCCTGGATGTACGCCACCATACAAAGGCAGAACCATTTCATTGGTCACATAAAGTAATGTTAACTCAGCTCCTGTATGCCGTGCAATCTCATTACCATTGTGAAGAGCGGTGTAACTTCCTTCAGAGCCATCAAAAGCAACCAGAATCTTGGTATATAACATCACGTTGATCTCCTTTCTTGCAGATTTGGCAACTCGAATGAACATGTTACCTTATAAAATCATTACCCCTTGATATTTTATGTAAACAAAATACAATTTTCTGTCACAAAGCAAAAGCCAGAATCGTCATGTTTGTAAAATCAGAAAGTGGTGATTACACATGAATACATTTGATGTGGCGATTGTTGGTGGCGGAATAGCCGGTTTAACTTCTGCCGTATATTTAGCACAAGCGGGAAAGTCTGTCTTGGTACTAGAAAAAGCTAGCAAAATTGGCGGACGTGCACAAACCACCTCAAAAAACGGAGCACTTTTCAACTTAGGTGGGCATGCATTATACAGAGGGGGAGCGGCCGAGAAGATTTTGAATGAGTTAGAGGTGGAAATATCTGGAGCAGTTCCTGATACAACAGGATACGCGATCTGGAATGGAGAACTATTTAAATTGCCAGGATCATTAGGAGCAATGGTGAAATCAAAACTTTTAAAATGGTCGAGCAAGACGGAACTTGTCAGAGTTATGTTAAAGCTACAAAGAATTGATGCCACATCAATTCCACATATGAGTTTGCGAGAATGGGCTGAAAAGGAAATAAAGAATCCTATGGTACGTAACGTTGTTTACGCATTATGCAGAACATCAACGTATGGTATAGATTACGATCAACAATTAGCAAGTGCTGTCATTCAACAAGTCAAATTAGGGCTGAAAGGTGTTCTATATGTTAACAACGGTTGGCAATCTATCGTAGAAAATTTGCGCTCAAAGGCTTTGTCTGCTGGTGTAATGATTCTTACAAACAAAATGGTCTCATCTATCGAATATGGAACCAGGCATCAACTTTTTTGTGCAGATGGAGAAACAATCGAAGTTTCAAATGTAATTCTCACAACAGGACCTGAGCAATCGATGAAACTAATGAAGCATTCAGAAGGAACATTGCTGCAAAAGTGGAGTCAACAAGCACGTCCCGTATATGCTGCTTGCCTAGACGTAGCTTTAAAAAAACTACCAAGATCGCGTCATCATTTTGCGATAGGAGTCGATCAGCATATTCTGTTCTCTAACCACTCTAGAGCGTGTTCATTAAGTCAGGATGGTGAGATTGTTATTCAAATGATCAAATATTTAGGAACGAAAAAAGAAGAGAGTGGAAAAGTTCATAAACAAGAGCTTGAGAGTATTTTAGATCTCATGCAGCCAGGATGGAGAAAAGAACTTGTATCTCAGCAGTTTCTGCCAAAAATGATTGTAGTACAAGACATGATTAACGTTCAAGACAAACAATATTTTGGACCCTGTGTACCTGAAATACCAGGACTATACATTGCTGGAGACGGAGCAGGACATGGAGAAATGTTGGTGGACGCAGCATTTGCCAGTGCTAAAAGAGCAGCAAAAGCCATTATACAAAATGAAGGATTAAACCGTTTGCGAAGGGAGGCTTAATGGATGAACGATGTTCATACAGAGCAGTTATTTATAACATATAAATCACTCTTGTTTTCATTGGCGTTTCGAATGCTAGGAAGTGTGCAAGATGCGGAAGATATCGTGCAAGATGCGTACATTACTTGGAGTGAACAACCCGTTGATCATGTCAAGAACCCAAAAGCTTTCCTTTGTAAAATCGTAACGAATCGCTGTATTGACTTGCTTAAATCTGCGCGTAAACAAAAAGAAACATATGTAGGACCTTGGCTTCCAGAACCATTAATAACAGACAACGAAGATCCAGCATCACGTTATGTGATGAAAGAATCTCTTTCTACAGCATATTTACTGTTGTTAGAGCAGCTATCAGAAACAGAACGTGCTGTTTTTTTGCTTCGGGAAGTCCTAGAGTATGAATATCAGTTGATTGCAGAAGTGATTGGGAAGAGTAGTTCGAACTGCAGACAAATCTTTCACCGGGCAAAAAAGGCAATAGGCAGTCATGCAATTGGACAGTCGTCATCTCCAAAAGCGTCGGCACTAACTGAACAGTTTGTATCAGCTGTAGTTTCAGGAAATGTCGGCAAACTATTAAGCTTGCTTGCTGTGGATGCGAAACTCCTATCAGATGGCGGTGGGAAAACAAAAGCTGCTCTTGTTCCAATCTTGGGAGCAGAGCGAATCTCTCGCTTTTACATGGGAATCATGGCAAAAGCAAAGGAAGACTTTTCATTTAAATATACGATTGTTAACGGCGAACCAGGAATTATACTATATGCAGAGCATCAAGTATTGGGAGTTCTATCTTTACAGATTAAGAATGACCTGATTCAGACTATTTATTGGGTAGTAAACCCTGACAAACTAACTCATCTTACTTAAAACATTCTTGGAGGTGCAACATGAAGCCTATTCTAATGAATTTCCCAACTGAATTTACAACCGATCGACTACTTATCCGTATGCCAAAACCTGGAGACGGTAAAGCGATGTTTGAAGCAATAAATGCTTCACTAGACGAATTAAAACCATGGCTTCCGTTCGCCCATTTCGAACAAACAGAGGAAGACGTAGAAGTAAATATTCGAGAGGCGCATCTGAAGTTTTTAAGCAGAGAAGATCTGCGGTTGCTCGTGTTTTTAAAAGAAAACGGAAACCTGGTTGCTTCATCAGGATTACACCGTATCAATTGGGATATCCCAAAGTTCGAGATCGGATATTGGATTGATACTCGTTATGCGGGAAAAGGATATATGACAGAAGCTGTTCAAGGAATTACCGAGTTTGCTGCTAATGAGCTTAAAGCACGTCGAATTGAGATTCGCTGTGATACTCAAAATGATAAAAGTGCGGCTATTCCTGAGCGACTTGGTTTTACATTGGAAGGTATTTTGCGTAATGACGCATTGGAGATTGGATCAACTACGAAACTTCGAGATACAAGTGTGTATGCAAAAGTATTTTAAAGGGAGGGGAAATGGTGATAAAAGCTGTTTTTTTCGATTTGTATGAAACGCTGATCACGGAGTGGGAAGAAGGAAAGAAGAAAGCAGCATATTCTACCGAATCATTAGGGTTAGATAAAAATATATTTAAAATAGAGTGGGACCTTAGAAAAGAGCGAAGAATGAATGGAACGTTTCCGGATCACCAGAGTGTTTTAAGCGATATACTTCGTTCGCAAGGGATAAAACCCAATCTAGAAGCTATCGATCATGTTCATGAAGAAAGATTGATAGTTAAGACTATTCCTTTTCAAGAGATGGACCCTCACGTGTTAGGACTCCTTCGTACTTTAAGGACTAAAGGGCTAAAGCTTGGTTTGATCTCTAATGCGGCGGCTGAGGAGGTTCACGCATGGGAAATGTGTGAGTTAGCTGACTACTTCGATGAAGTGGTTTTCTCCTATGAAGCACGAGTTGCAAAACCGCAAAAAGAAATCTATCAAATGGCTTGTGAGAAACTTGGTGTAACTCCACAAGAATCTGTTTTTATTGGTGATGGTGGATCTGACGAATTACGGGGTGCAACTGAAGCAGGAATGACAGCACTTCAAGCAATCTGGTTTTTACCACCTATGATCAGTGACAGAATTACAGGTTATCCCAAGTTGAAAAAACCACAGGATCTACTGGAGCATGAGGATATTAAATCCTATACAATCGCCTAATCTTTTTATTGATGTGGAGAGCTCGCACTTGAATCAACGTGCGAGCTCTCTTTGATTTGAGTTTTTATTATAGACTTCTTTACTATTATGGTAAAAGAACATCAATACATTAAGAGTTACTGAAAATAACATGATCAATAAAGAAGTTCCGATAACTACTTCTTTTACACTTAACCACTCACTCAAGAGGCCAGCGAATATGATTGTAATGATTAGCGTTAAACTTTGAAAAAAACCTAACGTTGCTCCCACTCTGCCCATTTTGTTAGAAGGAATCCTTTGTTGGAAAAAAGTTTGGAATCCAGTGTTAGCAAATGATGAAAAGAAGCCTAGAATTATGAAACCTATACAAGCAGAATAAAAGGAATTAGAGAATGCGTAGATTCCATACCCTAAGCTAAATAACGTGGAAGCAAAGCCTATAAGATAGGGAATAGGTAATTTATTTGCAGTTATAGCAAGAAGCAATGATCCAGTTAGGTAGCCAATCCCAGTTATACTCACAAGCAAACTATATTGGCTTTCTGTCAACCCGATAATGGTTTGTGTGAAAACTACTTCTTGAGAATCTAGAGCAATGGCTAAAGTCATGATTAATTGAAATAGGATGTAGGTAGCTAAAAATAATAGTTGTTTCTTTAGAAATTCAACAACTATTCGCCAGTCATCAATCATAATTTTTAGTTTGCTAGAACTAGAATAAGAAGAATCTGTTTGTTTATTATATAAACTTGGTAGAAAAGAGAGAATGCATGCTGATAAAAGAAAAGAACCAGCATTACACCAGATCGCAAAGTTATACGAACCAAAATGGACTAGTGCCCCAGCAATAGCTGGTCCGATAACAAGTGCACCGGTCGTTAGAACAGAAGAAATTGAGTTATAGCGCAGCCATTTTTCTTTAGGTACAAGTTGAACAGTGTAAGCTGAAGATGCTGGGTTGAAGAATGAACTGCAGAGACTTATGGCAAAAAGAACACTGTAAATCATCCACATTTCTGATAAGAACGGGATTATCGCAACGAGTAGCGCGCGCATAATATCAGAGATTATCATGATTAATTTTTTATTTAATCGATCGATTAAGCTGCCTGACCATAAACTTGTCACGATTCCTGCCAGAGGACCGATCAACCATAAGCCAGCAACTGCTGTAACAGATTCCGTTTTTGCAAAGATGTATAAATTCAAGGCAACGAGGTAGATGAAGTCACCGATATACGAAATACCCACCGCAGATAATAATAGGGAAGGATATTTCCATTTGCTCTTTGCGTCTCTCATCACTTACTCTCCTGAAACGTGCAATAGACCTTATATTCTTTTTTAGTGCTATCATTTGTGACTTGACTTTCCCATCGAACGAAAAGCTGTTCTAACTCTAGTAGGAACTGCTTCTTCTCTTCATCATCAAGTAATAGGTTGGTTGAAATAGACGAGGGTTTAGTGTTATCTTCGTCAATTAATTCAAAACGAGTGGATTTAGAGCGGTAGTATTTTTCTATGATTCCACCTTTCTTTTGTTCTTTTACAAGTTCTAAGATGCCTCCGTTATAGAGAAGCTGGATGTGGTAATGAATCGTACCGGCTGTTTTTCCCAGTTTATCTGCAACTTCCTTAGCTGTGAATTCCTCATTCTTTAACAAATGGATAATTTGGATACGTGTCGCATTTGCAATTAGCTTTTGTTGGTCAGCTGATATGGAAAGCGAGTTAGTCATCTGTTATGCCTCCTTAATCTAATAATATAAATCATTCTATTTTTTTAGAACATCTCCTTCTTTTTTTATTAACAAATTTTAGGTAAAAAAGAACTATAGAGAAAATATGCCTTCAGACACTGTGATTTTATTTCCTATTTTTTACTCTAGTAACAACTAATTAACTTTCTGAAAATTCATATAAATAGAGTTCGAGAGGTGATATGATGTTGCAAACAAAGTAAATAAAAGGAAATTGGAGGCGTGACAATGACAAAGAAGAAGTGGGTTGCAATGGGGATTGCGGCAACATTAATCGCAGGTGCGTTCGGACCATCAGCTATGGCTGCGACAGAAGAGATAAAGGTGAAAGTAAGCAGTGATTCTGGGACACCAGCTTTTCTAGCAGGTAAGTTATCTTCTAAATCAAAAGCTTCTGCACAAAAGGTACTATTCAATTATGTGAACAGTCATAAATCGATCTTCAAACTAGGAAATACAACAGCAGAAGATTCCTTCTCTATTTTAGAGAGTACAAAAGAAGCGAATGGAAATACGGTACTAAGACTTCAGCAAGAATACAACGGTGTTCCGATCTGGGGTTATACCCAAGTGGCACACATTAATAAAAACGGTGAACTAACTGTAATATCGGGTGAAGTTGCTCCAGAAATGGACAAGCAATCAAAGTTAAATAACGCAAAGCAGATCAGTGGTAAAAAAGCGGTGGGAATTGCTACTGCTGCACTTGGTCTAAAACCGGAATATGAGAAGAAGCCAAAAGCGGAAAAAATCGTATTGATGAAAGAAGGTAAAGCGCATTTTGCGTATCTTGTAAACTTAAACTACTTAACACCTGAACCTGGAAACTGGAACTATTTTATTGATGCACAGTCAGGTGAGATCCTCAATCGGTATAATGACATGCACGAAGTAACAGGAACGAACACGACTGGAACTGGAAAAGGTGTGCTAGGTGATTCAAAAACACTGAACCTCACGCTATCCAGCGGAAAGTATTATATGCAAGATAATACGCGTGGAAACGGAATCTTCACTTATGATATGAAGAACCGTACGTTCCTTCCTGAGTTCTTCTTGCCAGGAACGCTATACAATGGAACGGATAACGTGTTCGACAGCTCATACGATCAAGCAGTTGTTGACGCTCACTACTTTGCCGGATTAACCTACGATTATTATAAAAATACACACGGACGTAACTCTTATGATAATAGAGGAGCACAAATTAAGTCGTCTGTTCATTTTAATAAAAATTACAATAATGCTTTCTGGAACGGTTCGCAAATGGTATATGGCGACGGTGATGGCACGAACTTTATCGCCTTCTCTGGTGGGATTGATGTAGTTGCTCATGAATTGACACATGCAGTAACAGATACAAGTTCAGATCTTGTCTATCAAAACGAGTCAGGTGCACTGAACGAAGCGATGTCTGATATCTTTGGAACACTAGTAGAGTATTATAATGGTAAAAATCCTGACTTTGAGATTGGTGAAGATGTGTACACGCCTGGAGTAGCGGGAGATGCACTTCGCTCGATGTCAGACCCTGCGAAATACCAAGATCCAGACCACTATTCTGTTCGCTATACCGGAACAGGTGACAACGGTGGCGTTCATATCAACAGTGGTATCATCAATAAAGCAGCATATCTATTAAGTGAGGGTGGCAGTCATTATGGCGTGTCAGTTACTGGTATCGGACGAGACAAACTAGGTGCGATTTTCTACCGTATGAACACGGTGTACTTAACGTCATCATCAAATTTCAGTCAAGCGAGAGCAGCAGCAGTACAGTCTGCAACAGACTTATATGGTGCATCTTCACAAGCTGTTACTTCAGTAAACCAAGCATTTAATGCAGTAGGCATTCAATAATTATTGATATAGCTAGAACCATGTTTGGTGGTTCTAGCTTTTTTTATGGGGAAATAGCGAATGTCGACGATTACAGACTCGTGGATTGAGGGCCGAAACTTTTGGATTGGGAGCCGAAACTCGTGGATTGAGAGCCGAAACTCGTGGATTGAGAGCCGAAACTCGTGGATTGGGAGCTGAAACTCGTGGATTGGGAGCCGAAACTCGTGTATTGGTAGCTAAAACTCGTGGATTGAGAGCCGAAACCCAGGGATTGAAAGCTCAATCTCATGAAATTAACCCTCATAGGAGGACTGCTCCTGTCGATATAGAATAAGTAAATCGATAACTTAGCAAAAAAGGTTAAGAACGAATGAACGTTCGTGTATATGATGGAAGTAGGGTAGGTGATGGAGATGGATTATGAAGTTTGTATTCAGCGGACACTTGACTATATTGAAGAGAATTTGCAGAACCGCATCACATTAGAGGAGCTTGCAGAGCTCGCTTGCTTCTCACCTTTTCATTATCATAGAGTGTTTCAGTTTCTAGTCGGCGAATCTGTTATGGATTATGTGCGGAAAAGAAGACTCTCACACGCGGCAAAGCGATTATTGCAATCAGACGATAAAGTGATCGATATCGCTTTTGATCTAGGGTTTCACTATCATGAATCATTTAACCGAGCTTTTAAAAAACAGTATGGCCGATCGCCGAGAGAGTACCGTAATGCATCCGTTCATCCCATCTCTCTCCATCAAAGGGCTTACCTGAATATGAACCGTTATACAGGAGGAATGAACATGGAAATGAAAATCATTAAAAAACCAGCTTTCCACATCATTGGGTATGACTTAAAAACACGCAACACGGACGGTCAGAATAATGTAGATATTCCAAAGTTTTGGGAGAACTATATTCAAAAGAAATTAGGAGAAAAGATTCCAAGCCCTCTAAACAAGAACCAGGAACTAGGGTTGTGCACAGAATACAATACAACAACCGGTGAGTTTGTTTATATGATTGGAATGGAAGTGGATAAGGGTACACCTGCTCCAGAAGGAATGTCCTATAGAAGTTTTCCAGAGATGGAGTATGCTGTTTTTACAACGCCAAAAGCTTCAGAGGAGAACTTCGTACAATCGATCCAGCAAACATGGGTTGAAATCTTCTCCAAATGGTTTCCAGATTCAGGATATGAGCATAACGGAAAGTTAGAGTTTGAGCTTTACGATGAACGCTGCTATGGAGATGAGAACAAACAGATCGACATTTACATCCCGCTCGTGAAGAAAGCTGAAAAAGTGAAATAAATGGTGTGTGGCCCTTTTTGCTCAATGAGCTGAAAGGGTTTTTTAAATCTGAGAAATTGGAATTTTGTGTTAAACTAATAATCTGAATATTAATGAAAATCCAAGCAGATAAACGAGGAAGGATACATCAAATTATGAAGTTTACGGTTGATCAAAAAGTATTTAGTAAAGCTCTTTCTGATGTGGGAAGAGCCGTTACTCAAAAATCACTCGTTCCCATTCTTTCCGGCATAAAAGTGATAGCAGAGGATGAGGGGATAACGCTCATAGGCACAAACTCAGATATTATCATTAAACGTTTTATTTCTAGAGACATAACGTCCCGAAAAATCAGCATTGAACAAATAGGAAGTGCAGTCGTTTCAGAGCGATATTTTACAGAGCTCATTCGCAAGCTACCTGAAGACGTTCATATCGAAGTAAGCGATACACAAGTGATAAAGGTTAGATCGGGGGACATCTTCACTCAGCTGAATGGGTTTAGAGCGGACGAATATCCACAGTTACCTGAGATTGATCAAACAAATTTAATAGGTATGGATGCAAACGAATTAAAAGAGATTATCAAACAAACGGTTTTTGCAACAGCTAAAAATGAAACGAGGCCAGTACTTACTGGTGTTCATTTTACTTTCTCAAACGATAAGCTAACGGCAGTTGCCACTAATTCACAACGTTTAGCTTCTAGAATAAACGAAGTTCACGTATCGAAAGAGACCTCGTTTATTGTTCCAAGCTCCAGCCTGAATGAACTTGTAAAACAAATCAGTGATTATTCAGGTATCGTAAAAATGTACTCAGCAGACGGTTACATCCTTTTTGAAACAGATGAGATTTCTCTGTATTCTAGATTAATTTCCGGGCAGTATCCGAATACGTCCAAACTCATTCCGAATGAACAAAAAACAGTATTGACTCTAGATAGAGAGATTCTTGTTAAAGGAATTGATCGCGCCTGTTTGTTTGCTAGTGAATGGAAAAACAACAATATTTCGTTAAGTATTAAAAATCGTAAACTATGCATCTCATCAGGCTCTTCGGAGATGGGGAGTATTCAAGAATTACAAGCAATTAAGGACTTATCAGGTGACGATGATCTTAAGATTTCAATCGATGGTTCCTTCTTGAAAGAAGCATTACATACGATTATGGACGAAGAGATCAACATAAAATTTAACGGCTCGATGAGACCAATCGTAATTGAATCCACACATCAAAAATCAAGTTATCTTCATCTCATTTCACCCGTTAGATCTTTTTAGGGAGTGTGTTCCATGAAGTACAAAGATGGAGAATATCAACTATTCCTTAACGAAATAGGCCATTGGATAAAAATCGAAGGGAGCTCAAATAAAACGGTACCTTTAGTAATCCTCCATGGTGGTCCAGGAGGCAATCATTATGTTTTTGAGCGGACTGCAGGTCCAATGCTTGCTAAGGAGAGAACGGTTATTTATTACGAACAAAGAGGGTGTGGTAGAAGCGATACACCACACTCTGAAGACTATAGTGTCGAGTTATTAGTGAATGATTTCTCTTTTCTTGTGGAACAGCTCGGAATCAAGCGAGTAGATGTGTTAGGTTATTCTTTCGGAGGAGAACTAGCGCTAGAGGTTGCTCTCGCTTTTCCAGGAATAATTAATAAAATAGTGCTCTCTGCGCCAAGTTTAATGTTTTCAGATATGGTTTATGACATACAGATTCAAGGGTTTAAGAAAATCAGTGATGAAGAATTTTCAGATAGAATCGAAAAATTATTAAGTCAAAATCTAACTTTCAAAGAAATATGGCAAAAGGTTTGGGCATTAGCTGACTCGGAGCTTGTTGATCGTTTTTTATTTGAAGATGTAAAGTTAGCTAAATATAACAGGCGACTTTGGGAAAACAGTGGGCTAAGTAACACAGGGAAAATGATGAAGGCACTTCAAGGGAATCCCCCATCTACACCCCTTGAAAAACGATTAAACCGAATTATGCATCCAACGCTTATCTTAACAGGTGCGCACGATCGGAATACAGGTTTGAAGATATCAAATATTATGAAACAAGAACTACCTAACAGTAAGTTAGAAATATTTAAAAAAAGTGCACATTTCCCGGATATAGAAGAAGAGAGCAAATTTGTAGCAAAGACATTACAATTTCTTAGGTAGGGGTCTAGCATGATAGAAATCATAAATGCGTCGAAAATGAATAAACAAATCATAAATAAATTCTTCCGAGAACATTGGGGAAGTCCCGAGATGGTGATTTCCAGTGGCACGTATAAATGTGATGAACTTGATGGATTTGTTGCTATCAATGAGAGGGATGAAATAGAAGGTCTAGTTACATATATCATACATAATAACGTCTGTGAGATTGTTTCTTTAGACAGTATCTTAGAAAACAAAGGAATTGGTACAAAACTTCTAAAAAAAGTTGAAGAACAGGCATCTAGTCAAGAAGTAATACACATAAGAGTAACGACTACGAACGATAACATAAGAGCATTGAGCTTTTATCAAAAAAGAGGTTATTGTTTAACTGATCTTCTTCTAAATGTAGTAGCAAAGGCTAGGGAAATTAAACCTGAAATTCCTCAAGTCGCAGACAATGGCATCCCTATTCGAGATGAAATTGTATTAGGTAAAATACTTCAAGGGAGTATTTACAGATGATTCCCATAAACGAAAGTATTACCTATAATGCTGACGACCAGGATTTGTGCGTTACAAAATTCCTCTCGTTAGTGAATGCTGTATGGCCAGGTGAATACCATGAACAGTTTACAAAAGAAGCTATACAAAAAACATTGAACATCACAGCATGGGATGATAAAGAACTCGTTGGCTGTATTCGAATTCTCACTGATGGCTATTTCTTTGGAACCATCACTGAAATCCTTGTTCGATCAGAATATCGAGGACAGAAAATAGGCAGACATCTAATGGAATTGGCTTTTGAACATAGTCCAACATCCCTCTTTATAGGTGCTCAGCCTGGGAAAGAACATTTCTTTGAAAAGTTAGGTTATACAAAGTCCATTCAATCTTTTCAAAAGAAAAAACAAAGAAAATAGGTGAACATGCAAAAGGTACTTCCAAAAGTTCAACTTAGGGATCTAGTGATCGAAGATGCTGAAGAACGTTATGCGTGGTGTTTGGACGTAGAAGTGACAAAGCACCTAAACATACCTGACAAATATCCACCATTTAGTATGGAAGAAACAAGGAATTGGATAAGGCAGTGTATCGCTAAGAACAACGGTTATGAGCAAAAAGCAATACTTAGTGAAACAGGCGAACATATTGGATGGGTCGATCTGAAAAATATAGATCGATTGAATCAACATGCCGAATTAGGCATAGCCATTGGTGAAAAAGGTTATTGGGGCAAAGGCTATGGTATTGCCGCTATGCATGAGATGCTAAAGTATGGTTTTAATGAACTCTCCCTTAATAAAATCTGGCTTAGAGTCGAGATCGATAATAATAAAGCCATCTCCTCCTATAAAAACGCAGGTTATGTAGAAGAAGGCATTCTAAGACAAGACCGTTTACGTGGCGGCATGTTTGTTGATCGGTTACGAATGAGTGTGATAAAAGATGAATATTTTGCAAATAGTGTTTCGCATCTTTAATTGTTGTATTCCATATTCATACCTGTAAAATTTTATAAGATAAATGGAATAATTACTCATTTTAAGGAAAATCTAAAACTATACAAAGAACAGGTTTGCCACTTGTTTCACAAAGGACGATACTCAAATAATCGTCCTATTTTTTTATTAACAAATACTACCTTTTTCTGTAGCGCATAAGAACGATTCATTGTGGGATTATAATCTTAATTCAACAAGGAGGTGAAAATAACATGGCTAACCAAAACCAATTAGTAGTACCAGGTGCACAACAAGCTATCGACCAAATGAAGTATGAAATCGCTTCTGAGTTCGGTGTAAACCTTGGACCAGATTCAACTTCTCGTGCTAACGGATCTGTAGGTGGAGAAATCACAAAACGTTTAGTTGCTCAAGCTCTTGGCGGAAAGCGCTAATTAAATTAAATATCATGGCTTGGCTATCTGTTCATCGCAGATAGCCTCTTTATTTTTTTACATAAGAAACTCTTCTGTTTGACATTTGAAACAAAGTATTTTATATTAGTTGACGTATCAATTATTGAGCTATCAATTATCCGAAGGAGGGGGATGCTGTTGTCCAACTCATATATAGATGATGAGAAGATTATTAACCGATTGTATGAGATACATCGCAGAACGGTTCCTAAGTTTGAAAGCTGTACAGGGATCAGTCAGACTCGCTTAGAGCTTTTGCATGAATTATATGAAGTGGAAGAGATCAGTCAAAGAGCTCTTCAAAAGAAAGTGAATATTGATCATGCTGCCGTAACTAGGCATCTGAAACAACTTGAAGATAAAGGAATGGTGATCCGCAGGAAAGATCCTAAAGATCAACGATTTACGTATGTTTCTCTATCAGAGGAAGGTCGTTTGAAAATCATTCATTACCGGGAAGAGAAGGAACGTTTTATTTCTGGTGTATTACATGATTTTTCTGCTGAAGAAAGAAAAACTTTGCTTGAGATGTTAACACGTATTCAGCACAATATTGAACATTTTGAGTAATCACAATCAAGCACAACCAAGACTATTACACATAAAGGAGAATGTATGATGCAACAAACTAAAATCAACAACTTCAACGAAATTATCACTGGACGTCGATCCATTCGCAACTACGACCCATCAGTAAAAATCTCTAGAGAAGAGATGAAAGAAATCTTAACAGAGGCTTCTCTTGCTCCATCTTCTGTTAACTTACAGCCTTGGCGCTTTGTCGTAATTGATACACCTGAAGGAAAAGAAACGTTAGCACCTCTAGCTAAGTTTAACCAACGTCAAGTAGAAACATCATCTGCTGTAATTGCTGTATTTGCAGATAACAACAGCTTGGATTACCTTGAAAAAATCTACGACAAAGCCGTAGACGAAGGGCATATGCCACAAGAAGTTAGAAATCAGCAAGTGCCAGCTATTCGTGGACTTTTAGAACAAATGACTCCAGAGCAATTTAAAGATATGAACTTGATCGATGCAGGACTTGTTTCCATGCAATTAATGCTTGTTGCTCGTGCACATGGATACGACACGAATCCGATCGGTGGATATGAAAAAGCTGAGATCGCTGAAGCGTTTGGTTTAGATAAAGAACGATATTTCCCTGTTATGTTGCTTTCAATTGGTAAAGCAGCAGATGCTGGATATCAATCTGTTCGTCTATCAGTAGACGAAACAACAGAGTGGAGATAAGAAAGGAGAATAGATAAGATGATTATTATTCACGCAGGTTTAACGGTACAAAAAGAAAAAGAAGAAGCATTCTTAGCAGAGGTAAAAACATTAGTAGAGGCTTCGCGTGCTGAAAGAGGTAACATTCAATACGATCTTAAAAAAGATACAGAAAAAGAAGCAACGTATATGATGGTAGAAGTTTGGGAGAACCAAGAAGCGGTTCAAAATCATAACACAAGTGAGCACTTTGTGGCTTTCGGTCAAAAAGCAGCAAGCTTTATGGCTGCTCCAACGGATGTAAAAGTGTACGCTGGAGAACAAGTAAAATAATGATGAAAGGAAGGCGCATTAAATGTGCCTTCCTTTTTTGTGGTCCTATTCTGCTTTCGTATACTTTCGCTCTTGCTCAGCGATTAGTTCGTCATCCTCCGCGTTATCACGAGTAACCTTTTGGGTCAGAATCGCACCAACGGCTACCAATATCATTACGGCGATGTAATAACCTTTTTCGTTCAGTTGCAAATTATCTGCATTGTAGAGTCCGATACAAAACATGGACACTCCAGCGATGAAGGTGAAATAAGCTAAAACGGTAAAAGCAGGTGTGTTTCTTCTTCTATGACGTTGCATATGTAAACCTCCTTCATTTTCTTTAATATGGATAAAAATATATATGCCAAAAGCTATCTTCATTATAATCAATAAATAGTCTTATTTCCTTATTTTTCTTATTTCCATCCTTTAAAACATATACGGCCCAACAACAAGCGATAAAAAGAAAGTATTTAATACAGCAAAATAACTAATGGCCGTAAGTTTACTCCAGTCTTGCTTTTTCCCATACCAAACGGCTGCACCACTTGCAATAGCGAGCAAGATAGGGATAACAAAAGAACTTCCTGAAAAAGCCAAGTAATCGGGAGCATACATGTAATAATGCGTATTAAACAACTTTTGAATAAAGATGAATTGAACACCGAGAAACAGGGCTAAGATGGTGTACAAAATGCGCTTATCTTCTTCTTCCATCCATTTAATCTTTACTATGTAGATGACTAATGCAAAAAGGACTGCAGGAGTGATCCAATACACCGAACTCATCGCAAAGATTAATCCTTGAAAAAGAGATAATATCGTTGCAGAAACGGCTTCTTTAAGATCTACTTTTGTAATTTTAAGACTCTTTTCAATAACATCAGGATTTTTAGAAGCTCCACTAAATTTGTACTCTTTGTAACCCACTAAGTTTAACCACATAACAGAATCTTCACCAATCCAGTAAGGGTGAATGGACTGATAGTTTGTTGTACTGCGCAGCTCCGTTTTCCAAACATCTTCATCAGCTCGTGCTTCATATACATTAACAGCTTCTTTTTCGTTAGATTTTAATGCACGAGTAGTAAACAGTACTTTTGCTTGACCATTCTCATCAACGCCATATTGAATAAACTTTGGATTTTCAAGCTTCGTTCCTTTATTGTCTATGAATGTCATGATAGAAAAATCCCAATCAGTATTTGCATTCAATTGGTTGGTCCCTTGATAGATCTTATATGACTTACCTCCAGAATTATTATTAAACAGAGAATAATAAACCGTCACATCATTTCCATTCTCAATAAAGTAAAAGCCAAAATGATTTTCATGAATCTGTTCATCTATATTTAAAATTATGTATTCCTTAAATCCAGAGTCAAACTGATTATCAGGTTGGTGAAAAGTAACCTTAACTTGTTTAGTCGTTTCCTTAGAAGATTTTCTAACACTAATAAACGAATCAGATTTGTCGTTTAGAACAACTGAATAAATTTGTTCAGGCACTTTCTTTAAAGATTGAACACTCCATGAACTCTTATCTACTGCCAAAATTTCGTTTTCTTTAAAATAAATGATGTTGTTTGGATTAGAATCCATACCTCTAACGTCTTGATCAAGAACGTTTTCATTCTTCCCGTCATAGTGAATGAGCTTCTTGTCCCTTACGAATACGTACTGATCACCTTGTACCCAGAAGTCTTGGGGACTTGGAATAGAAAGAGGAACGGTTTGTTTATTTTTCAATTCTAATTTTTCAGTAACTTGAAAACTCAAAACTTCATTTTCTTTCGGAACATATACACGCTGCATTCCGTTTTGTTCTTGAAATACGGGCTTAACTTCACCAATCTTCTCTGTTTGTAATGGCAGTGAACGGCTCCAACCTTCAATAGGTAGTTTTTGTTCGGTCTTTAAATTTTCTAAAGTGAACGAAATAAAAATAACCAAGAAGAATAGAAGTGGAATAACAAAAGGCTTTATTTTATTCATTTTATTTCCCCCTTATTCCAAAATTCGACGAAAGTCCATATTTTTCCTTTTTTTGAATTAAGTATACAATAAAGTTAGGAGGAGTTTATCTTGGAAATCAAAGATATTTTTACGAACTTACCAACATTAGAACCAGAGCGTCTTCTTTTAAGGAAAATAACAGTAGGGGATGCACAAGATATGTTTCAGTATGGATCGGATGCAGAGGTTTCACGCTATGTTACTTGGGATGCTCACAAAACAATAGAGGATACGATGGAATTTATCGGTTTCGTGTTAAGGAGATATGAAAGTGCTGATTTAGCCCCTTGGGGAATTGTTTTAAAAGAAACCAACCAACTGATTGGTACGATCGACTTTGTCTCATGGCAGATCAATCATAAAACTGCTGAGATCGGTTATGTGATCGCGAAGAACTATTGGGGTCAGGGCATTACGACTGAAGCAGGTAAGGAGCTTCTGAATTACGGTTTTAAAAACATGAATTTAGTACGAATTCAGGCAAGATCTTTTATAGAGAACGGTGGATCTGAAGGGGTTATGAAAAAGCTAGGGATGAAATATGAAGGTACGTTAAGAAAAGCGATGTTTACAAAAGGAGAGCATCGAGATCTAAAGGTGTACGCTGTCTTAAAAGAAGAGTTTGAAATGAAGCATAGCCTTTAAAACTTGATAAACGTATCAAGATAAGATCTTCTACCCACTCCCAAATTACTAAATTTACCTTTTATTAATTATTTTTACAAATTTTGTAGTTATAATGATGGGCTTTTTCACTCTCTTTGTACATCCTTAAGTATGATTGAATTTTCTGATAATAAAGTTACACTTACCTTATACATACATAGGAGGTGTGCTTGTTATGAAAAGAAATAAGAGATGGCTATCTTCTGCACTTGTATTATCAACAGTTGCAGGGATTACTTTTTCAACAATGGATTCAGGTATAGCGCCACCGGTTGCTGAAGCTTCATCTCTCAAAATTCAGCCAGCAGAGTCAGTCTCTCTCGTTCAGCTTGCTGTTCCAAACACAAAAGAAGCGATGAGGAAGATTGAAGAATTTGGTATCGATCTGACACACAGGATGCACGTTCATAATGGACAAATTGAAGTAGATGCGGTCGTAACACCATCTGAAGTTGCGATGCTGAAGCTCTATGGAATTAACGTAAAAGAAACGCTCATTACTGAGAACCAACTCAACCAGCGTGCCTCAGAAAGAAGAATGGCAGTTAAGCAAGAACAAAAGCTAACAGCTGCGGAAGAAACAGTAACGATCCTGAGAGCAAACCACTTCACGAATCAATCGGACACATTCCTTTATGTTGAAGCAAAATCCACATCTGGTGCTGTTTCGAGCACAATCCTTACTGCTAAATGGACAGAAAATGGAGAAGAGAAAACCACAACACTGCAACAGATTCAGGATGCTGGAGAGTACCTCTATCATTCCTTTATGCTGCCAGTAACAGCGATACCGAAAGACATAACAATTGAAAGCTCATTAGGAGGATCAGCCACATCTAAAGTAACCGAATGGTTAGGTGAAGAAAAGCCGGACAAGCCTGGAAAACATTATGTGAAAAACTTTGTTGACCATTATATGGATCCAACAGAAATTAACGCGAGAATTGAGAACTTAGTAAAAGAATACCCAGAGCTTGCTGAAATTGTGGAGATGCCGAACAAGACGAACGGATATCGCAGACAAGCTCAAGCGACTCTAGGAACGTTGCAGAACACAGCGGTTGTTGTGACGTCTAGAGACTGGGGACATGAAGGCGGAAATGCAATCAGCATTGAATTGAAAAAGGCATCTGCTGCAGGTGCTCCTCTTTCTGTTGGAACAAGCGGAAACAAAATCATCGTTACGTTAGCAACAGATGCTGCAGGTAACGCGAAAAGTACGGCAAAAGAAGTTGTAGATCTTCTGAATGCAGAAGCGAGTGATCTTGTCTCTGCTACGACTTACCGTGGAAATACAGGTAACGGAATTGTTGAACCTGCTATATCTAACCTTTCGGATAACTTAAAAGCACCTGCCACCGTATCGCGTGATCCTTTTACTGTTAAAGCGATTCGGATCGGAAAGCACCGAGATGGTACTAAGCCTGGTGTACTCGGTTACTCACAAGAACATGCCCGTGAATGGGTAACACCGCTAGTTTCCGTTGAAACCGCTGAACGACTATTACGAAATTATTCGCATGATAAAGAGACAAAGAAACTTGTTGATAATCTTGATATCTTTATTATTCCGTCCATGAATCCTGATGGAGGGCACTATAGTTTCTATGACTTTAATTCACAACGTAAAAACATGACGAACCATTGCTCACCTCATCAGTCTGATAATGGTTATCGCAATTCTTGGGGTGTTGATTTGAATCGTAACCATGATGTGGGTTCTGCATTTGATGGTTATGTTGGAGCATCAACAACGAATTGTTTAAGTGGCACATATGCGGGACCTAGCGAGCATTCTGAACCAGAAAGCCGAAATCTTGTTTGGTTAACGGATGAGAATCCAAACATTAGATTTGCTATGAACATTCATAGCTATGGTGGTTATTTCATGTGGTCACCAGGTGCGTATACGCCAGAACGTGAAACATTGCCTCGTCCGTCTGCTGGTGAAGAAGCTTATTATTGGCAAGCATCTGATCATATTTTAAAAGAGATCAAAAAGCATCGTGGAACGGTAATTCTACCGAGTCGAACAGGTCCGATCCCAGACGTTCTTTATTCTGCCGCAGGAAACTCAGCAGATCACCTCTGGTATGAAAAAGGAATCTACGCTTGGAACTTTGAAGTAGGTGCTGATCTTTGGAACAAAGAAACAAAACGTTGGGAACTGGTTGGTTTTCAGCCACCATTTGAAGAAGGGCATGAGGAAGCCATGGAGTTTTCAAATGGTTTATTAGGACTTATTGATGTGGCGTATCAATATTCTAAAGATAAAAAGGCGCCAAAATCAAGTATCACACCAAACGGCGGAAGACACGAAGATAAAGTTAAAGTAAGCTTCAAAACGAGTGAGCCCGCTACGATCTATTACACGTTAGATGGCAGCCGGCCAACGTTTGATTCTCAGAAATTGCAGTTGAGCGGTACACGTGAAGGGCCGGAAACATTAACGTTTGAAAAGACGACAACGTTAAACTGGTTCTCAGTCGATGCGAGCAAAAACGTAGAGAATCGATACGAACCAGGAAACAATAAGAAGTACAACACGAAGACATTTTTCATTAAGTAACCATTAAAATGGGAAGAGGCAGAGAACATGAACAGCTTCTTCCTTTCATAAATTGACTCGCAATAAAGGGAGCATTGACATTTTTAATATACGTCCATATACTAACAATTGTAAGTTGAAGTCATTTTGGAAAGGAACGGTACTACGCTGATGTGGAAAACTCTTATTTTCTTAGGCTAACTCTAAACTAGTGAGACCTGGAGAATAGGATAAGTCTGCCCATTTTGCGTATACACGTACCATATATCCTTATGATTTCACACAAAGGACTTTTTTGTTCTTGTGTTTATTTGGATACGTGTCTTTACCATATTGTGCGAACCGACCAACCTCTCTGGGCATCCAGGGAGGTTTTTTTGTAGCCTCCTTAACGACCATGAAAGAGGTGAACTGCATGACGACAGTATTACAAGTTAAACGATTGCAGAAAAAATTTGGTGATAAAGAAATTTTAAAAGATATCTCATTTGATATTAGGCAAGGTGAAAAAATTGGACTAGTAGGATGGAACGGTAGTGGAAAGACAACACTCGTTAACATCCTTATGAAATGTATCATCCACGATGATGGATCGATTACGACGTGGCCGGCAAATCTGAACATGGGATATCTGCCACAATCAACAGATTATGTGTTAGATGTTGACCAGGAGTTGCTTGAAACAGGCGAAGAACTAATGGTTACTAGCAAGAAGTTAGGACTTCAGAAACATCTGCTCACAAATGAAGAATTACATCATTTAAGTGGTGGAGAGCGACTTAAGGTATCCATCGCTAAGATATGGGCGAATCATCCTGAGTTCTTGATTTTAGATGAACCGACAAATCATTTAGATCTTCAAGGGATAAATTGGCTTACAGAAGAGGTTCAGAACTATAGAGGTGCGGCCATTATCATATCCCATGACCGACATTTTCTTGATCAATCAGTAGAGAAGATATTTGAACTAGAAGACGGTGTTCTTACCATTTACGAAGGAAACTATTCGGCGTATAGAAAAGAGAAACAACGCCGTTTTGAGCAACAACAAAGAGATTATGAGAAGCAACAAAGAAAAATACACATGATCGAACAGCAAGTGAACACGTTAAAAACGTGGTCTGATAAAGCTCACCGAGAAGCAGGTAAGGGAGGAACGGCAGCCGAGAACAGACAGATGGGGCTCAAAGAATATGAAAGGATGAAAGCGAAGAAAAAAGATAATCAGATCAAGTCTAAATTGAAGCGTTTGAATCTAGAACTCTCGAAAACAGGGATCGACAAACCCATTGAAGAAAGTGACGTTTTCTTTCAATTTGATTGTGCAGGAAAGAGGGGAAAAAGACTTATTGAAACCCGGGGTCTAACAAAACAATTCGGAGATCGAACCCTTTTTAAAGAAAGCCACTTTTATATCAAACATGGAGAAAAAATAGCATTACAAGGACCAAACGGATCTGGTAAGACAACATTTATTAAGATGTTACTTGGGGAGGAGTCTATAACAGAGGGGGAAATTTGGAAAAGTGAATCGATGAAAATTGCCTATCTATCTCAAGATGTGAGCGACCTGCCCGAAGAAAAAACGGTTTATGAATACTTTGACCTAGAGGAGAGGCATCAAGTGACGCAGGCAAGGACGATCTTTGCCAACATGGGAATTGAGGACCGCAAACTTTCGAAGCCAATCCGGCACTTAAGTTTGGGTGAGCGAACCCGGATAAAACTGGTGCTAATGATTCTGAAGGAATATGATGTGCTCGTTTTGGATGAACCGACGAATCATCTCGATCTGCCGAGCCGGGAGCAGTTAGAGGAAACGTTGTCACAGTTTTCTGGCACACTTATCATCGTCTCACATGACCGATTTTTCGTTGAAAAGCTCTGTGATAAACTGCTAGTTATTGATAATCAGCAGATCAAGAGGATAGAGATGGGCCTTGGTGAATACGAAGAACAAAGTAAACGTTCTACAAATGAAGGTGCTCAGCATCTAGCTGAAGAATTAGCTTTAGTAGAAAACAAGATTACAGAAATGCTTGGGAAAATAAGTTTTTGTAAAACGGGGACGGATGAGTACAGAGCGGTGGATGAAGAGTTACGACTATTAATGAGTAAAAAGCGGCAGCTCGTACAAAAAATATCTCTGTAAAACAAAGTCAGGTGGAAGTATCCGCCTGGCTTTGTTCAGTTGGATGAGCCTGAAAATTGATAATCACATAAATTTTTGAAGGAATCACATAAAAAATGGAGTCGATCACATAAAAGTAAGACCTCATCACATAAAAAACACATATAATCACATAATTCTAAATTTTTCAGCAATAACCATTGAAATTTCAGATAACTCGTTTATACTCTCTTAAAAAGGAGAGTGACAACCATGAGATTTTTAGAGAAAGTAAGTAAGACAGCGGGCAACACCTTCGCGATTTGGGTGATACTTTTTGCCATTGCAGCATTTTTGATTCCAGAAGGCTTCACATGGATCGCTCCCTATATTCCTCTTTTATTAGGAATTATCATGTTCGGGATGGGGTTAACTCTTTCGCTGAATGATTTTAAAGAAGTGTTTCAAGCTCCAAAGAGTGTTTTTATTGGTGTGGCAGCACAGTATATGATCATGCCGCTTCTTGCGTTTGGACTAGCAACGGCATTTAAATTACCAGCAGAAGTAGCAGTAGGGGTGATTTTAGTAGGTTGCTGTCCTGGTGGAACGGCATCAAACGTGATGACTTTCCTAGCAAAAGGTAACACCGCTTTATCGGTTGCGGTGACATCCGTGGCAACACTGCTCGCACCGATCTTAACACCAGCTCTAACGCTGCTGTTTGCGAGCAAATGGCTTTCAGTATCTGCGGGCAGCTTGCTGTTATCAATCGTTCAAATTGTAATCGTACCAATTGTATTAGGTCTAGTTGTAAAACTCTTATTCCGTAAACAAGTGGAAAAAAGCGTGGCTGCACTACCACTAGTATCAGTAGTT
Source organism: Fictibacillus sp. 5RED26 (assembly GCF_015903895.1). Taxonomy (NCBI): domain Bacteria; kingdom Bacillati; phylum Bacillota; class Bacilli; order Caryophanales; family Fictibacillaceae; genus Fictibacillus; species Fictibacillus sp. 5RED26. The sequence goes on from NZ_JACZDU010000001.1 coordinate 498,628, forward strand.
GGAATCGTAGCTGTAGCATCAGCTGTTGTAGCAGCAAACGCAAAACAAATTGCTGAGACAGGATTATTAATCTTATCCATTGTGGTTCTTCACAATGTGCTAGGACTTTTAATCGGTTTTCTGATCGCGAAAGGTTTGAAGTTGGACTTTGCCGATCAAAAGGCCATTTCCATTGAAGTCGGAATGCAGAATTCTGGTCTAGGTGCGGCGCTTGCAGTGGCTCACTTTTCGCCGTTGTCTGCTGTACCGAGCGCAATTTTTAGTGTGTGGCACAACATATCAGGACCATTGCTTGCAACATGGTGGGGAAAGAGAACGGAACGTGATGACGTACAAACGAGCACTCACACTACATCATCTAAAGTGGTTTAACAGTGAGAGAAGCAAACCTTTATACATTGTGGGGTTTGCTTTTTCTTTTATTAATTGGTCATTTCAAAAACCATGTTAGATAATCTTACATGGGTGTAGAATCTGCGCCAGAACTGTATAGAATGAAAGAAACAGTTCAGTAGGGGGCGTTCAGATGGAAGATATCATGTTTTCATTAAACAGTGTTTGGCTTGTGTTAGGTGCACTTCTTGTCATTTTAATGCAAGGCGGGTTTATCTTACTTGAAGCGGGATCGACTCGAATGAAAAATGCCGGCCACATTGCCGGAAAGACTGTCTTTACGTTTGGTTTAGCATCAATCGTATTTTGGGCAGTTGGATATGGATTTATCTTTGGAGGTAACTCAAACTTTTTTATCGGGTTGTCTGATTTTTTCTATTCAGGTGATCAAGCTGAGGGAATGGCCTACTCGACAGCGGCATTCTTCATGTTTCAGCTCGCGTTTGCAGGAATCTCGTTAACAATTGCGTTTGGAGGATTTGCTGAACGAGCGAAATTATCAGCCTATCTCGTGTTTGCTATTCTTTTCTCTGTAGTGGTCTATCCGGTTGTAGCTCACTGGATTTGGGGCGGAGGTTGGTTGGCAGAACATGGTAAGCAGGATTTTGCAGGGTCTACGGTAGTTCACTTAACAGGTGCGATGGCAGCCTTTGCAGCGACGATTCTCTTAAAACCGCGTATCGGAAAGTTCAATAAGAACGGTACATCTAATAACATTTTCGGTCACAACCAAGTGTACACGGCTTTAGGGGTTATCGTCCTTTGGGTAGGATGGTTTGGGTTTAATGGAGGAAGTACCTTTGTGGTTGATGATGGATTCTTTGGATTTGTTGCGTTAAATACAAATCTTGCTGCTGGGGCAGGTGCGGTTGCCGCACTGATTATTTCATGGATGGTCCTTGGTAAATCGGACATTCCGACAATATTAAACGGTGCGTTAGCAGGTCTGGTTGCGATCACTGCTTCTTGTGCATTCGTTGAAACATGGGCAGCAGTTCTGATCGGATTTGTTGCAGGAATCTTAGTATTCTATTCTGTTAAATTTTTCGATAGATTAAAAGTAGATGATCCGATCTATGCGTTGAGCGTTCACGGAGCAGCTGGAGTATGGGGGACGTTATCTACAGGCTTATTCGCTACGCCAGAACTTGCTACAGTAGGGAAACCCGGATTGTTCTACGGCGGTGGATTTTCTCAGCTTGGCGTTCAAGCGATGGGTGTGTCTGTGTCAGCGTTATACGCATTTGTTGTTTCCTTCGTTCTTTTATACGCTATGAAAAAAGTCATGAAAGGTCTTCGAGTTTCTGAAGAAGAAGAAATTATCGGTCTGGATGTTAGTGAACACGGAAACTACGGTTATCCAGAGGCGTTCATCGCAAACGAAGAAAAGAATAGAATCGCAAATTAATAGTGGAGAAAAGCATTGGGGTCTATTCCTCAATGCTTTTATCACATAGGATGTGTAAAAATGCCTTATTCACAGATAAAAAAATGGCGTGATAATAAATGGAACGATCATCAAGATTCATCTCATGCTTTAAATGATTTTCATGATGAACTGATGATGAAAGTATTCGATGCAGCTCTTGAAAGGCATATCTCAGAGTTTGGTCCAGTTCCTTGCCGTTATACGTGGTTTGTAATGGGAAGTGCAGGTAGATTTGAACAAGCGATCATCTCAGATCAAGATCATGGTCTGATCTATGAGGAAAGAAACGAAAAAACGAATCGATACTTTATTACATTCGGAAAAGAATTAGCGAATGGGTTAAACGAAGTTGGTTATCCGTATTGTGATGGAAATGTAATGAGCTCAAATCCTATTTGGAGTAAATCAATAATAGAGTGGGAAGAGCAGCTGTCAAAGTGGCTAACTGAAGAGAGCTTTGAGAGTATACGATTTCTTCTGATCTTCTACGATGCGCGAGTGCTTATTGGTGAAGAAGCATATTGCAAGAAACTTAAACAAATCGTACATGATTACATTAAGAAGAATCCGCGTTTTCTAGAACGCTTGTTAGAAAATACACAGCATGTAAAAAAAGCGGTCGGGTTCTTTCATCAATTTTTAACAGAACCACATGGCGCACACGCAGGCAGTATAGAGCTAAAGCAATCAGGTTTCTTTCCGTATGTTAATAATGTGCGTTTGCTTGCAATGAAAGAAAGTCTAGAAGCTACTTCAACTCTTGCAAGACTAAAAGCGCTTAATAACATGTCTAAATACAAACAAAATCTTAGTTGGTGCGCTAAAGAATTTGAAAAATTGCTTCATTACAGGCTGCAGTATCATAAAAAAAATACAGAAAACTATGATGATATACACTACTTAAACATTAAAGAACTCAGTAAAGACGAGAAAAAAGAGATGAAACATATTCTATTAAACGGTCAAAAACTCCAAGAATATACTCAATCCGTCATTAAAGGAACGATAGAAACATGAGGATGAATCCGCTTATTCAATTTATGAAGCAAGTACAGGGGAAAATAAACTCAAGTGTTTATGCGTCGTTACAAGGGCAATCTAGTCCTCAACATGTCGCATTTTTAAGGCAGCTTGAAAAAGAGTTGAAAATGGAAGAGAGTTTAACTGTACCCCTCAATGATTTGAATGTAGTGGTTTTTGATCTAGAAACTACTGGTTTTTTTCCTGAACAAGGAAACCAGATTCTATCAATCGGTGCTGTGAAAGTAAAAGGTGGAGAAGTAAGGCGTGAAGAAACTTTTTATTCTCTCGCGCATTGTAAGGGTCAGCTTTCTCCTGAGATCAAAGAGCTTACAGGAATTGAAGAGAGTGAACTTGAGAATGCGCCTCAATTATCCAAAGTGCTAGTAGATTTTTATGATTTTGCAAGAGGTCATGTCCTCGTGGCTCATCATGCAAGTCACGAAAAGAAGTTTCTGCAACATTATAATTGGAAGCTATTTCGAAGTCAGTTCAAACACCGAATAGTAGATACTTCATTTTTACTAAAAATTGCTGAGCCAAACGTTAATCTTGTTACTTTAGAAGATTGCTGTAAGCATTGTAACGTGCCTGTGATTGATCGACACCATGCCTTAGGTGATGCGAAGATGACGGCTGAGCTTTGGAGTGTTTATGTAGCACGCGTTCAAAAGTTAGGAATTAAGAATTTGAGAGAGGTATATGAACGACTCTCGAGATGAAACAGCTGGCACCTTGAAATGTGGAGCCAGCTGTTTTTTAATTTCTCATATTAAATTGAGCGTTAATCTGTCCGCGAATCATTTTATTACGTTCGTCACGTTTCTGTCTTTTCGTAAGTTCTTTTTTAATCTCAAATGTTTGCACACCATCTTCAATTTGATCAGCAATTTCCATAAGACGTTCGACATCCGAAAAAGAGTATTTACGCGTGCCTTTACCTGTTCTTTCTGGAAAGATCAGTTTTCTTTCTTCGTAGTAACGAATCTTCCGTTCTGATAAACCAGTAAGTTCGCTGATGATACCGATAGACATGACCTTTTTATCTTTATAAGATGATTTATCAACAGGCATTTTGAGCCTCCTATCCTAAGAAGTGCGAAACCAGACAATTCTAAATATTGTTATTTATTATATCATAATGATGTTAGGTTTTCTTACATATATTTTATTCCAATACATTTTTCTTGGTGAATACAATTTTATACCGTTGTTTAGTTTCTTATAAGTATGAAAGAAGTCCTTTTCTAAAGAGCTATTTTAAAGAAGGAATGGGTACAAAAGGAGTTGATAAAATATTCAGACATATGACATAATTAGCAGATGTTCTATTGAAAGCGTTTTATTTAAGGAAGAAGGAGGAGCTGAAATTGAACAATGATCTGAAATTAAACAATGAACTTAATACTGTTGCTGCTAGTGAACCAGTACCACCTCAAACGATGGGTCAAAAGTTAAAAATGATCGGTCCGGGTTTTGTAGTAGCGGCAACTGGAGTAGGTACAGCGGATTTAGTAACTGCCATTGTAATCGGTACCTCATTCGGAATGACTTTTGTATGGGCCATCGTAATTGGTTCTATTTTAAAGTATTTTTTAAACGAAGGAGTTGGCCGCTGGTATCTCGCGACAGGTCAAACCATTCTACAAGGTTGGCATTCATTAGGGAAGTGGGCGACTGGCTATTTTGGTGTTTACTCCGTTATCTGGGGCTACATTTACGGTGCCACCGCAGCGATGACTTGTGGACTAGGTATGCATGCGATGCTTCCGATCATGCCGATCTGGGCTTGGGCAATCGTTCATTCCCTATTAGGTTTTGCACTCGTTTGGACAGGCCGTTACTTGCTTTTTGAAAGAATCATGACGGTATTAATCGGTGTCATGTTTATCACAATTATTGGTACATCATTACTCTTTTTGCCTTCAATTGGTGAATTTGCGGGTGGTTTTGTACCCAAAATGCCAGACGGATCGCTCATGTTAGCTCTTGGATTGATTGGAGGAGTAGGCGGTACGATTACTATGGCTTCTTATGGATATTGGCTAAGAGAAAAGAATTGGAAAGGAAAAGAATTTGTTCCCATTATGAGACTCGATACGAAAGCAGCCTATGTGATTACAGGAATCTTCACTATGGCTGCACTCGTAATCGGAGCTAAGTTCTTATTTGGAACGGATGTAAAGTTAGAAGGAGACCAAGGTCTTCTTAATCTTGCAGAACTGTTAGGTCAAGAATTCGGAACACCGTTACGTTGGTTATTCTTAATCGCGTTCTGGTCTGCTGCTTTTACTTCACTTCTTGGCGTTTGGAACGGTGTGCCTTATCTGTTTGCGGACTTCTTAAGAACAATCAAGACGAACAAGGAAGACTTACATTCGGTTAAGCCGGTTACGGAAAAAGATAAGTCATATCGTGCTTATTTAGCGTGGCTGACTTTCCCTCCAATGCTGATCTTCTTTTTAGGAAAGCCTGTTCAGCTGATAATAATATATGGTGTGCTAGGTGCATTGTTCATGCCGTTTCTTGCAATCTCACTCATTATCTTATTAAACTCTAAAAAAGTTGATGTTGAGTATCGCAACAAGTGGTTAACTAATGCAGTCTTGATCGGGTGTCTCCTCATGTTCGCCTTTTTAGGAATAAATGAGCTGCAAAAGCTGTTTTAAATAGGGAGGACTTTGCTATGAAGAAGAATATCGGAAAAGTTGTAGGTTTTGAACTTAGCAGTCAAGAACCTGAAAAGGCGGTAACTTTCTATCGCAATGTATTTGGGTGGCAGATTGCAGAACCACAATGGGATTATTGGGCAGCTACAACTACTGAAGGTGAAGATAAGAATGTTAATGGTGGAATCGCCAAAGGTCAACAAGATTTTCCACATGGAACTCGTATTCAAATCGAAGTTGAAGTTATTGATGATGCGATTGAGCATGCCGTTCTTAACGGAGCGACTATTGTAAGAGAAAAGATGGAATTTGAAGAGTTTTATCTGGCTTACCTTAATGATCCAACAGGTATTGGTTTTGGATTAATACAGAATAAAAAATAAATTACTAACAAATAAAGCTCAGAGGCTGCTCTGAGCTTTTTAAATATTTAATGGACGATAGATAAAAACACCCGACTAGAACCATTACGGGTTAAAATAAGGTGTTTTGTATTTGAATGATCTATTATCTCACCATCTGCTTGACGAGCTCGCGATTACGTTCTTTAAACACCTCATTATGTGAGGATACCATCGCAACTTTTTGTGCATCAGGCTGGATGAACTGCTTTGCTTTATTTACTGCATTTGCAGCGTCTTGAAAAGCACCAGAGATTAAATTTAGCTTTCCATCATGTTTGAGGATATCCCCAGCTGCATACAATCCTGGAATAGAAGATTCACTATTAGCATTTCCTGCGATATAAAAGTTGTCCGCTAGTTCAATGTTCAATCCGCTGTTACCTAACAGAGATGTATCTTGTTCATAGCCATGGTTAATGATGACTTCATCTATAGGAAGGTAAGAGATCTCACCTGTTTCGTGATTCGTTAACTCAATCTGTTCAATAACTTCATGGTTGGGACACGCAAATAATTTTGAGATCGATGTGTTAAAAATGCAATCAGCACAGCTGTTCATCAATTGTGTTACTTGCGCTTCATGTCCAGCTAGATTTCCTTTTCGATAAGTTAGATACACTTTTTTAGCGATCGGAACTAATTCATTCGCCCAATCGATTGCAGTATTTCCGCCACCTGATATAACAACAGTCTTATCTTTAAAATGCTGAAGGGATTTAACCGTATAGTTTAAGTTTGACACTTCAAACCTTTCAGCACCTTCGATATCTAGTCGTTGAGGATTCAAGATACCGCTTCCAACCGCAACGATAACCGTTTTAGAAAAATGCTGCTCACCGGATGAACCTTGCAAAATAAAAATTCCATTCTCATCTCGTGAGATAGATTCTACTTTTTCATTTAGTGCTACTTCAGGATGAAACGTAAGTCCTTGTTCCACGAGTTTTTCAATAAGTTTTGCACCAGGAAGTGGAGTATGTCCTCCAACATCCCAAATCATCTTTTCTGGATATACATGAATCTTTCCGCCTAACTGCGGTTGAAATTCGATAATTTTTGTTTTCATTTCACGAAGACCACTGTAAAAAGCTGAATAAAGACCTGCTGGACCGCCGCCGATAATGGTAACATCGAAAACGTTATGTTGATCCATAATGTTCGCTCCCTTTTTGGAACATAATATTGATTATCATTCTCAATTAGTAGTATACAATCAGTTTTAAAACTTTACAATCAGGAAATTGAAAGTGTTAGAAAGAAAGGGGATTAGCCGAAGATGTAGAAGGTTTAGACATAGAAGGTTTATCTTCAAAATTCACATTAAAAAGGAGTAATTTATGTACGAACAAAAGACAAAAGAAACCGATCAGAGTGTCGTGGAGTTTATTGAGAGTGTAGATCAACCAAAAAAGAGAGAAGACGCATACAAGCTGCTTGATATATTTACACAAACAACTGGATTTGAAGCGAAGATGTGGGGACCGAGTATTATTGGATTCGGCTCCTATCATTACAAATACAAGACAGGGCATGAAGGGGACGCGCCTCTTGTTGGCTTCTCACCAAGAAAAGCAAAGACCAGTCTGTATTTTGCCCCAGGGGACCCAGGTCGAGCTGAGCTGCTTCAGCACTTCGGTAAGCATACAACGGGTGCCGCTTGTGTATACATTAATAAACTAGCTGATGTTGATGTGAATGTGTTAAAAAAACTAATCAACAATTCTGTTGAGTTTTTGTTAAAAACGTATCCTCAAGAATAGGTATCTGTACGGAGTAACGATCGTCAAGAATTTGTTCGTGCTCTCAGGTTCCTTATTCGTAAAGGAGGTGAGCCGATTATGAAGAAAGGTACTAAACCTAATAAAAGCGGAATGGCAATCGGAATTGCAATTGGTGTAGCAATCGGCATTGCACTTAAAAACGTTGGATTAGGTATTGGTATAGGCATTGCATTAGGAATTGCTTTTGGTCTTGGACCAAAATAGAATGATATTTGAAAAGGAGCCCGATAGGACTCCTTTTTTAATTAATGTTTTTTATGACAGCCGCAGCTTTTCTTCTTCTTTTTCTTGCAACGCTTACATTTTAGATAGATATAGTGTGAAGAAGACTCACATTTGTCTTTTTTCCAACAACCCATTTAAATCACCCCATTATTTTCACAACACCTTTGTTTGGTGCTGGTAATACATCATATGCAGAAAAAGGACAAGTTGATTAGACGTCAAGAGGAGTAAAAACGTACATTTTTTTGTAATTCAGCAATATGTAATGTTTTGTAAAACATGCTATCATAAAGCAAAACACTAGGAGTTGATTGAAAATTGAAACAAGAAATAATGGATCGGTTTATTACATACGTAAAAGTAGATACACAATCTGATGGAAGAAGTGATACGACTCCATCTACAGAAGGTCAGTGGACTCTGGCAAACATGCTTGTTGAGGAACTAAAAGAAATTGGTATGGAAGAAGTAACAGTCGACAAAAACGGATATGTTATGGCGACATTACAATCGAATTCACATAAGGAAATCCCGGTCATCGGGTTTCTTGCACACGTAGATACAGCTACTGATTTTACCGGAACGAACGTTAAACCGCAGATCGTTGAAAACTATGACGGAGAAACGATTATCTTAAACGAAGACTTACATATCGAATTGTCTCCAAATGACTTTCCTAGTTTAATAGATTATAAAGGACATACATTGATCACAACAGACGGCACAACATTGCTCGGTGCAGATAATAAAGCGGGCATCGCTGAAATCATGACTGCGATGAAGTATTTGATCGAACATCCAGAGATTAAGCATGGAAAGATCAGAGTGGCTTTCACTCCGGATGAAGAGATCGGACGCGGTCCTCATAAATTTGATGTGGCAGCGTTTGGAGCAAAGTATGCCTATACGATGGATGGCGGCCCTTTAGGTGAATTAGAGTATGAGAGCTTTAACGCGGCTAGTGTTAGAATTCGTATTTTAGGAAAGAACATTCATCCGGGATCTGCAAAGAATAAGATGGTTAATGCGGCGAAAATTGCGATGGAACTGAATGGTAAGCTTCCTGTTGAAGAGGCGCCCGAGCATACGGAAGGCTATGAAGGGTTCTATCATTTAACGGGTCTAAAAGGTGATGTAGAACAAACGGATATTTCATATATCATCCGCGACCATGACAAGGAACTTTTTCAAAAGAGAAAAGATAGAATGCAAGAGATCGTGGACGAACTGCGTGAAAAGTATGGACAAGATAAGATTCAATTAGATATGAACGACACGTATTATAATATGAAAGAAAAGATTGAACCTGTAAAAGAGATTGTTGATCTTGCTTCTCAAGCGATGAAAAAGCTAAACATAGAACCAAACATCAAACCCATTCGAGGGGGTACTGACGGATCACAGCTGTCATTCATGGGTCTGCCGACTCCAAATATCTTTACAGGCGGAGAAAACTACCACGGCCGTCACGAATATATCTCGGTTGATAATATGGTCAAAGCGACTCGCGTTATCATTGAACTTGTGCAGTTGTTTGAGCAGGAAGCGTAACCTATAAAGCTAACCAACTTTGTTTTGGTTAGCTTTTATCTTTCACTAGGGGGAGTAAAGATGTTAGCGCAAGGTGTTGTTATTTCTGATGGAAAGGTGCTATTAGTAAAACAAAAAGTAAAACGTGGGGACATTGTATGGAACTATCCGGGTGGGGGAGTTGAACCTGGCGAGACTTTCGAACAAGCATGTATACGAGAAGTGTTGGAGGAAACGGGCTATACCGTAAAAATAATAAAACTACTGATTCAAAGAAAAGAAAAACAAGTATTTCTTTGTGAACTAATCTCAGGGACGCTCTCCATTGAAGATGATGAAGACATACTTGATGTACGCTGGATCGACCTACAAGAAGATATGTATTTTGATGATGTTTCAAGACCTGTGGTTGAAATGGTGATAAATAATAGGGAGGTTGTGTAAATGAGCTATCCTATTCGTGTTAGAGCAGGTGCTTTAATTATTGAAAATGATGCGATTCTTTTAATTGAGTTTCATGATGAGAATGGACTTCATTATAATTTACCATCAGGTGGTGTTGAAGCAAATGAATCTGTAAAAGAAGCAGCAAAACGTGAGGTGAGAGAAGAGGCATCCATTGATGTAGATGTAGGTCCACTCGCGTTCACTTATGAGTATGCGCCGCATCTGACAAAAAATAGATACGGAACGATACATTCACTAGGAATGATGTTTGAATGCAACAGGGTTGGAGACTCCGAACCTAGATTACCGGATAAGCCAGATCCGTACCAAACTGGCGTAAAATGGATTCCTCTAGAGGATTTGGAACATATCATTTTGTATCCGAGAGTACAAAATCATATTAAGGAGTATGTTAAACACAAACAGATCAATTCTTTTATTGAAGAACATTTGTTAGATACCTATCAGAAAGTATAGGTAACGCATTTATAAAATTCTGAAAAAAGCTGTTAATGCTATGGAAAAATCTTTATACTATAGATATATATATAAATAAACTAATCAGTCGATTTTAATTATTTTAAGGAGGATCCACATGGAGTCTTATTTTTTTGAACGTAATCGTAGTAGATTAAAAGAATTGGTGCCGAATGAATCATTAACCATTCTTTTTGCAGGAAAAGCTCCGCAAAAATCAGCAGATGAACAATATCCGTTCACACCAAACCGAAATTTTTACTATCTAACTGGGATTTCGGAACAAAACGTGATCCTCGTGCTAAAAAAGAGCGGTGGAAAATTTGAAGAAACACTTTTTATCGTAAAAGCTGATCCAGTCATGGAAAAGTGGGTCGGGAAAACCGTGTCTAAAGAGGAAGCAGAACATCAATCTGGCATAAAAGATATTAAATATGTGGATAGCTTTGAGTCGTTTGTTGCCAGTCAATTCTTTACAAATCAAGCTCAGCACGTTTGTTTAGATCTAGAACGCCGTGGATGGACGGGTGCCCCATCTGAAACATCACAATTCGCAAAACATATTCGAGAGCATTATCCGCATGTGACGATTCACAACGTATATCCTGAAGTTGCTGAACTGCGTGTGTTCAAAACGACAGAAGAGATTCAAAAGATTAAAGAAGCGATCTCCATTACGAAAGAAGGCATCTATAATGTGCTGAAACACGCGAAAGCTGGAATGAAAGAAAATCAGCTCGAAGCACATTTTGACTTTACTTTAAAATCAAACGGTGTGCGTGATTTCGCGTTTAAGACGATTACGGCAAGCGGAAAAAATGCTACGATCCTTCATTATGAGCATAACAACGCGCAAACGAATCCCAGTGAGCTCGTTCTTCTCGATCTAGGAGCACAAAAGGATTATTATAATGCGGATATCAGCTATACGTTTCCAGTAGATGGTAAGTTTACAGATCGTCAAAAGGTTCTCTACAATATCGTACTTAAAGCGCTAAAGGATACGACGGCTATCATTAAGCCAGGTCTTGAATTTGCTGAACTCAATATTCATACGAAAAAAGTGTTAGCAGAAGAGTGCAAACGTATCGGATTGATCGAAAATGATGATGAGATCTCTAACTATTATTATCATGGTGTGAGCCATTTCCTTGGACTTGATACACATGATGTGGGTTCTTACAAAGACCGCATTTTAGAGCCTGGAATGGTGATTACAATTGAGCCTGGGCTTTATATCGAGGAAGAAGCGATCGGTATTCGAATTGAGGATGACATCTTAGTAACGGAGGATGGATTCGAGAACTTATCCAAAGATATTTTCCGTGAAGTAGAAGAAATTGAAGAGTTTATGGCTACTCAAGGTGCTCATGCGGTAAAAGCTTAATAGGTTTTGAAAAAGAGGTCCTTGTCAATGGCCTCTTTTTTTACGCTCTTTTCTAAAGGCTGTTTTCGTATTCATTGTTGCTTTTGACAGTTTTTGATTTCCGTTGCAGATGCTCGCTTTCCGCGGGGCAGGCGGTGAACCACATTCGTACGTTCCACTTTTAAGTGTCTCACCTGGCTAGTTGCAGTGGCTAGCCCCTCGAGGTCAAAAGGTGAACGGTCAATAAGGCAAAATGCGCCTTCCTAGCCCATTCACCTTTTGCTTGTCGGGGCTGGACGAGCCACTTCCACTTTTCTGACTGCCCGCCTTAAGAAGTTCCTTGCTCCTGCGTCTACAAGTGATGCTTCGTAGTAAGCTTCCTCGTCGCATGCCTTGCAAGGAGTATCTCATGTGGTAGGCACGCACCTTCCACTACAATCAATGTCAAAGAAGAAAATAAAAAAGACTTGAAAATAGCCTTTTTTTTCTCGTTTTTCTTGAGATTCATAGCTTTCAATACATACATAAAAAAATATACAAAATTTCTTCAATATTTGTACGTGAGTTGGACAAAAAAAGGGAAACAATAAATTACCAATAAAAAGAATGAACCAAACGAAGAGAAGAAACGTTAGCTTAGTGGAGGGTGAGTATACGATGAAAAAAATGAGATTGTTGGTTTGGGTAATGCTGTTTTTATTCGTGTCAGCATGTTCCCCATCAACGGATGCAGCAAAAGAATCTAAAGCCATATTGAAAAAAGATTGGCGAGAAATTGAAGAGACCACTAACAAGACAGTCAGAATGTACATGTGGGGTGGAGACACAGGAATCAATCGTTATATGGATGATTGGGTCGCTCCACGGTTAAAGAAAGAATATAACATTACATTGAAACGAATACCGATGGATGCACCAGAATTCTTAAAAAAGCTATCAAATGAAAAAAGAGCAGAGAAAGATGAAGGAAACATGGATATCATCTGGATCAATGGCGAGAATTTCAAAAATGCAAAAGACAATGGGCTGTTATTTGGTCCGTTTGTTGATAAGATGCCAAATTACAAAAAATATGTGGATGCTAAGTCATTAGATATTCAATATGATTTTGGAACAAAAACAGAGGGCTTAGAAGCACCTTGGGGAAAAGTGCAGTTCGTTTATCAATATGATGAAGAAAAGGTGCCAAATCCACCTCAATCCTTTGAAGAATTAGCTCAATGGGTAAAAGAAAATCCAGGGAAATTTACATACCCTGATCCTGCAGACTTTACAGGTAATGCTTTTGTTCGTCAATTATTTTATGAATCTAGTGGAAACGTAAAAAACATTTTGGACAATGAATATGATGAGGATTTTGCCCAGAAAAATAGTGTGAAGATGTGGGATTATTTGAACGAGATCAAACCTTATTTATGGAGAGAAGGGAAGACATATCCGAATAATCTAACAGAACTTGATCGTTTGTACAGCAAAGGCGAAGTATATATGACGATGGGTTATAACGAGGCGCGAGCAGAGAAATTAATGAAACAAAGTGTATTCCCCGCAACAACGAGATCGTTTGTTATGAAATCAGGTTCTTTAGGAAATGCTCACTTTTTAGCGATTCCTTTTAATAGTCCCAACAAAGAAGGTGCGATGACGGCTATTAATTTTATGCTATCTCCTGAGGCTCAGTTAACAAAGTTAGACTCGGAATTTTGGGGTGAAAATATGTCACTTGATCCAGCGCGACTTTCATCGGCAGATCAAAAGAAACTTCAAACCATCAAACGTGGAGAATCGGTTTTACCCGCTGAAACTTTAAAAAAATATTTGCAGCCAGAAATAGATTCAGAGTACGTTGCTTGGCTGAAGGAGAATTGGGTTAATGAAGTGGTTCAGAACAAGTAATCCTTATGTACTTTTGGCTCCAGCTGTTCTAATAACCATTCTTCTCCTCGGCTATGGAATAGTAATGGCGTTTCTAGAGAGTATTAAGTACTACAATCAACCAACCTTAAGCGTTTATCGAGAGCTGTTTAGTGATGAAATCTTTATCACTTCTATCCTATACAGTCTTCGAATTGCTTTTATATCAACGATTCTTTCCATTCTAATTGGGCTGATCATTGTCAGATCACTATATCCGATTCTAAAAGATAAGTTTCCAAAGTTAATCGCCTGGATGCCAATGGTCTTTCCACATTTCATTTGGGGTTATATGCTGTTTCTTCTCTTTTCCCAAACGGGGTATATTTCTTCGTTATTAAGTGGAATGGGGCTAATTGACCTGCCCAATGAGTTTCCTGTTCTGTTTAAAGATTCTTTTGGAATAGGTATCATTATCACTTACGTGTGGAAAGAGGTACCTTTTGTCATTCTGATGCTTCTTCCCGTATATGAACAACTATCGAACGCTCAAAAAGAGCTAGTGTATACACTTGGAGGGAGAAGATGGGATGTCTTCTGGCATGTTGAGAGGCCGTACGTTTTTCCTGTCCTGTTAGAGACGTTTTTTATCATCTTTGCTTTTGTTGTTTCCGCTTATGAAGTTCCTGCACTCCTAGGAGCAACCTACCCTAAGATGATTCCTGTCATCAGCTATGACTGGTTCTTTGGATCAGATTGGACAAAACAGCCGTACGCTTTTGCGGCAATGTTTCTTTTGACAATATTTATCGTTCTTATTGTCTTTTTAACATACATGTTCACTAGGAAAGGAAGGATCCACTTATCTCAAAGCTCTGGATCATTTCACGATGTAAAAGCAGAAAATAGTAAGTATTCAAGAGTCCTGTTTTTTACTATGTTAGGAATGACGTTTCTGCCTATATTCATACTAGTTTTGACTAGTTTTGTCCAAGAGTGGGGATATGGCGAGCTCCTTCCAAGCTCATTTACGACCCGAGGCTGGTACGAAATGCTATGGCATGGCTCAAAATTTATAGAGGCGATCTATACTTCGTTAGGCATCAGCTTGCTAGTATTATTGCTGAATCTATTGATTGGACTTCCAGCTGCGAAAGGTCTGGCGTTTCATATCTTCCAAGGTAAAAGTGTAGTAGAGACGTTATTATTGTCACCTATCCTAATACCTTCTATTGTAATTGCGCTTGGTGTACATCTAACTTTTATTAAGCTTGGAATTGCTAATCATTGGACAGGAGTAGTCATTGTCCACCTATTACCAACTCTTCCTTACACGATTAAAGTGTTGCGCGCAGGATTTGAGCGAATCGGCAAAAGACAGGAAGAAATTGCGGTTTCTCTTGGTGCTGGTGCATGGGGGATATTCCGAAATGTTTATTTGCCACAGCTCATTCCGAGTATCCGAAGTGTTGTTTTTCTTGTTACTGTGATTTCACTCGGACAGTATTTTTTAACCGCACTTATCGGCGGTGGAGAAGTTAACACGATGGCAATCTTATTCTTTCCTTATTTTCAAACAACAAATGATGCAGTAATCGCAAGTTTTTCGTTATTATTTGCCATGATACCTATAGCTGTGTGGCTGTTAATCGAAGGTGCTTTGAGACTACTTATTCCAAAACAACCGAGGTGAAGGATGGAATCTCATTTTATTGAATTAAGTGACATCAGAAAAGTTTACAAAGATAAAGAAGTACTGAATTTGAACCAACTGAGTGTAAAAAGGGGAGAGATTATTTCCGTAGTCGGTCCTTCGGGTACTGGAAAATCTACTTTACTTCGACTGATTGCTGGATTAGAGAAGACAGACACTGGAGAGATCAAGATTGATGGTGAATATTTAACAAACGTACCTCCACAAAAAAGGCCGGTAGTCTATATGTTCCAAGAATCACTTCTATTTCCACACATGAACATCTTAGAAAATGTAGCTTTTGGACTAAAGATGGCAAAAGTCAGTAAAAATAAGAGATATGATAAAAGTAAAGAAATGATGAAAAGAGTGGGCTTAGAAGGTTTAGAATCTCGTTTTCCTCACGAGATTTCTGGTGGTCAGAAACAACGAGCAGCTTTGGCACGGTCTCTGATCGTACATCCTAAAGTTCTTTTATTGGACGAACCTTTCTCCAGTCTAGATATGGAACTTCGAAAAGAGACGAGGAGATGGATCAAACATCTATTAAAATCGGAAAACATAACCGTTTTGTTCGTCACGCATGATTTGGAGGAAGCGATGGCTTTTGGAGATCGTGTAGCCGTGTTAAATGAAGGTAAGCTCGAACAGCTCGACAGTCCACATGTTTTATATGAATCTCCTATTAATTCATTTGTAGCTTCGTTTCTTCAAGGTGGCATATGGACAAAAGAGCGCTTCATCCCCGTAAGCTGTCTTAAGATGGGACGAAATGATGATCAAAATGGAAGAAGTGCTGAAGTGATAGAAACCTATTATCAAGACGGAAAGTTTCATAGTGTTTTATCTATCGAACATTCAGAGGCTGTAATTACACTAACAACTGAAGAAAAGGTGAATGTTGGTGAACAGGTAAAGGTTTACGAAGGATAAGTGGTGTTAAGATTGGAGAAATAAGAGATGAAGAAGACGACTTTCTCTATTATATTTTTTGTTATTTTGGTTGTTTCACTCATTGTTTTGAATCAAACGGTTCTAGACGTTACTCCTCGATCAGTTCGAAGATGGATCTTAACAATGGGAGCTGTGGCACCTTTCGTATATGTTTTATTGTATTCCGTTAGACCTTTTGTTTTGTTTCCTGCTTCTGTTCTTTCTTTGACAGGAGGTTTAGCATTTGGGCCGGTGTGGGGATTCATTCTTACTCTTACTGGAGCTACGATTGGCGCTCTTCTTGCCTTTTTTGCTGCAAGAAAGATAGGGGCTCGTCGAATTGAATCTAGATGGGGAAGGAAATTGCACAAATTACAGAACGTGCTAGAAAAGAATGGATTTTTAGTCATCATCCTACTTCGGCTTATTCCGATTTTTCATTTTGATCTGATTAGTTATGCAGCGGGGATGTCTAAAGTAAAAAGCATCCAATTCTTTTTCGGGACATTAATAGGCATTGTTCCAGGAACTTTTGCTTATACGTTTCTAGGTGCGAGCACGGCAGCTGATACTTCAACCATCCTTTATATTGCAATATTTTTATTTATTATCATTACAGTTCTTCCCGTACTATATAAAAAACAGATCAAACAATACTTATCGGTGGAAGATCAGAAGTGAGGAGAAGTATATGCTAGATACTCATGCAAGAAAGTATGTGCAGCCGACTATTCTGAGTACGGCAAAGCTATTATTGAAAGCGGGACTTAGTGCGAATCAAGTTACTTGGATCGCTTTTATCATTGGGACTTCATCAGGTGTTTGGATCTATTTTGATAGACCGATCCTAGCTGTATGTGTCCTATGGTTTTCAGGGTTTCTCGATGCAGTTGATGGTTCGATGGCACGACTTACAAAACCATCTCCTTGGGGAACTGTATTAGATATTACGTTTGATCGGATTGTAGAGATAAGTGTGATCATTGGATTAGCGCTTGCGTTCCCTGATTCACAGCTAGCACTTTTGCTATTATCCGTGTCGATTATCGTTTCGATGACAATCTTTCTTACAGTAGGGGCAGTGAGTGAGAAGCAAGGCATGAAGTCATTCTACTATCAAGCAGGTTTAGCTGAACGGACAGAAGGCTTTATCTTGTTCAGTCTAATGATCTTATTCTCTAATTATTTGACGCTCATAACATTATTATTTTTTGTGATTGAACTTTATACAGCATTGCAAAGATTGTTTGAAGCTAAGAAAATCTTGCAACACAAGGAGAGAGAGATGTGAAGAAGTATGATGTTGTCATTATCGGCGGAGGTGCTGGAGGGCTTACAGTAGCTTCTGGAGCTAGTTCACTTGGCGCGAAAGTAGCACTAATAGAAAAAGAACGGCATCTAGGTGGTGACTGTCTTCACGTTGGCTGCGTACCTTCAAAAGCTCTTATACAAGCTTCAAAGGATATTTTTACTGCTAGAACCAAAGCGAAGGAACTTGGTCTTGATGTTTCTGGATCTGTTGACTTAGGAAAGGTAAATGAGCGTGTACAGCAATCCATACGTGTGATCCAAAAGCATGATAGTGATGAACGGTTTACGTCACTAGGTGTCGATCTGTATAAGGGAACGGGAACATTCACTTCAGCAAACACTGTGAGAGTTGATGACCAAGAGATATACGGGAAAAGGATTGTAATTGCTGCCGGTTCACGACCTCTCGTACCGCCGATTGAAGGTTTGCAGGAAGCGGGGTTTTGGACGAACGAAAACTTATTTGAGCAAAGAGAATTGCCAGAGAAGCTTGTTGTGATTGGCGGTGGTTCCATAGGGCTGGAACTATCACAAGCTTTATCACGTTTAGGTTCCAAAGTTACTATAGTTGAAAAGGGAAAGAAACTCCTATCAACTGAGGATGAAAGTATCCAAAAAGCAGCGCTTTCCATATTGGAGAAGGAGTTAACGATTCAGTTAAATTCAGAAGTCAAAAAAGTAGAAATAACATCAAACGGAAGAAAAAGAGTCACGATACAAAAAGGTAATGAGCAATATACAGAGGAATATGACCAGATTCTTTTGGCTGTCGGTAGACAGCCGAATAGCAAAAGTTTGAATCTGAATGTTGCGGGGGTATTTCAAGATGAGCGAGGATTCATCCCAACAAATGAAAAGTTGCAGACGAATGTACCTCATATCTTTGCAATCGGAGACATTAACGGCAAATTTGCTTTTACACATGTAGCTGGGGAAGAAGGAAAAGTTGTCGTTCAGAATGCAATCCTTGGTGTACCAAAGAAAATGAGCTATGATCACATTCCCTGGAATATTTATACCCAACCTGAGATTTTTCATATAGGCATGACGGAACAAGAAACGCGAAAGTTAGGAATTAAGTTTTCGGTTTATGAAGTTCCTTTAACAGATGTTGATCGGTTTATCTCAGATCAAGAAGCGGATGGATTGATAAAAATTATTACCGACCAGAAGGGTAAGATCCTAGGTGGGCATGCGATAGGAAATGGTAGTGGTGATTGGATGCAGGCTGTTATTTTTGCAATGAAAAAGGGGAGCAAAATTGGAGACCTTTCACAGATGATCTATCCATATCCTAATCATGCCGCTGCTATTCAACGAACCGCTGATTTATACTGGAGGAGTAAGTTGTTTAGCGGAACATTACCAAAACTAACAAAAAAGTACATCAGTTGGTTTAGATAGAGTGGTACGAGCAGAAAATGTTCTGCTCGTTTTTTTGAGGACTTAATCAAAAGAATTTCATAAATAAATTGTGGCTTGAATTAAAGGTGCTTGTTCATGAATTTTTGATCAATTCTATTCTTTAAGCTCCATGCCCATTTTCCATAAGTGACAAAATCACCATAAGTAAATAAACCGTGCTTTTCACCGGTCGAAAGGATAGAGACGAACTTTTTTTGTGGTTTGAACGGTACTAGTGGTCTGCCTGTGATTAAACGCTTAATATTTTTCCATAAAACAGGTCCTTGTCTAACCGCATAGACACCATTCTTCGGAAGATTAGGATAATCAGCCAAAGAGACACAATCACCAGCTCCAAACACATACGGATAATCAGCGTTCTGTAGTGTGTCATCAACGAGTAAATACCCTTTTTTGTCAGTCGAAAGCAATGCTTGTTTAAATAGAGAGCTTGCTTTTGGTCCGGTTACGGGCAGGATTGCTGAATACGCTATCTCTGTATCCTTATCAGTAATGATGATGTTGTTCTTCAATTTCTCTATCTTTTCATTTTCGTAGTATACGAGATTATGGTCATTAGCAATTTCTCTAATTTTCTGTGTCGCTTTGTTTCCATAAGATTGAAGAAGTGGAGAGGAGCTTATCAAGGTTACCGGGTTTTTCAAACTTTGATTTTGTCGCCAAGCGAATGTCGATAGGGCAAGCTCTACTCCAGCAGAACCACCTCCGACAATAACAGGGTTTTCGCTTGAGCGAAATTCTTTAATCTGCTCTATAAAGCGGTAGTTTGGTTTAATGTTCAAGCCAACAGTTTGGGTTAAGTCCGATGAGATCCCAGAACCAATATCAAAAGAAATCACATCAAAGTAATAGATTCCTCCAGAAAACCCTAATAACACTTTCTGCATGGGATCAAAAGAGATGATGGTGTCCTCTATAAACGAGACAGAGGCTCGACCGCATAAAGACTCTAAATCAATACGGATTTCATCTTCGTCATAAAGACCTTCTGTAAATCCTGAAAACATCCCTGAATAATATTGATATTTTGACGATGTAATAAGTGTAACTTCTAAATCACTAATTTCTTCATGCAAAAGACTACGGAGAATGGAAAGGTGAGCATGTCCACCACCGATTAATAAAAGCTTTGTCAATATGAACACTCCAGTTAAATTGATGAGTATTTTTACTTAATCATATAAGGATGATGTAAATCGTGCGAATGATTTGTTTAATTAAAGGTAAAAAAAGAGAAATGTAACAAATGAGTTGGTATTAATGTTAGTTTTTGGATGTATTATATGGTATTTTACTAGATGGTGATAAAAATGATAATTGTTAAACAGCTTTTTGCTAATCTTGCAATTTTAGTCGCACTATTGTTTCTGTATACCCAAATTAAGAGAGATCCACCGCTTAGAATGAATTCTTCTATAAAGAAAAAGCTCACAACAGGAGTTGCAGGGGGACTGTTCAGTAATATCCTCATGCAATACAGTATTCCGATCGGTACAACTCTGATTGATCTTCGACATATCCCGATTATTCTACTAGCCTATTTTGGTGGAGCAGTGCCGGCATTAGTAGGTATGGCTTTGGTTATTGTGGGGCGTTTTTTAATTGGGATAAACATCTCATCTTATACTTCAGGTTTGTTGATGATCGCTATTACATTGTTTGCTATCATAATTGCAAGAACGAACTTGAGTCATCAGATAAAAAAATGGTCGATGCTAACTTTTGCAAATCTATTAACTACCCTCTTATTTTTCTATCTGATTAAAGACCCGCAGTTGCTACTTTACTTAATTCCTGGGTATTGGTTCGTGTCGTTTCTCTCAGGTTATGTAGCGTTTCAGGTACTACATATTTTATTTAAGAGTCAGATGATGTTTGATAAGTATAAAGCAGAGTCTACGATCGATCCATTGACGGGGCTAAACAATGTAAGAAAATTTGATGAAGTATTTAACAGTTGTATGGCAGATCTTGAAAAGAAGAAAAAGCTGTCATTACTGTATATTGATATCGATTTCTTTAAAAAAATTAATGATACTTATGGGCACTCAGAAGGTGATGTTGTTTTAAAAGATTTAGGATTAATCCTTAGATCATGCGCACGGCCAACGGACATTGTCAGCAGGAACGGCGGAGAAGAATTTACTGTTTTACTCGTAGATTGTTCACTGGATCAAGCAAAAAAAATTGCGGAAAGAATTAGGACAACCGTGGAAGAGCATGCATTCCTCTTAAACAGTGGCACAGAAGTGAACATTACGGTTTCAGTTGGATTATCTAACTTTCCTGAAACAACAACGATTGGAAGTTTGGTGATTAAAGACGCAGACAAAGCACTATATGAAGCAAAGAGAACAGGCAGAAATAGAGTGTGTATTGCTAAACAATAGAAGATATAAAGAAAGGAACGAGGATTATGTCGTTCCTTTTTTTTCTAGAATGAAATAGAGTTGTTATTGTCGTTGACTCCTGGTGGTCCGATGGCGACGACGCTAATATTTCTGCAATCAATAATAAAAGTGCGTGTAATTCCTAAATCGTCTATATAAGAAAAGTAAGCGCAGCAGGAATTCGAATCAAACTTCAACAGTTGAAATATAGTGGAGCCTTCATGCAATTCTCCTGTAAGTTGAATAGGGTCCCGTGTTCCTTTATTTAAAAGAAATATAGATGGATTCATACTGGCATCACAATTCGTGGAAAGTTTCTCTGCTAGTTCCTTTAAAACACAACATGCACATCCACTGCATTTTGAATGGTTTGAACAGCCACAGTTTTTTAGCATAAGTGCTCCTCCCCTTTATTGAAGCGGTACGATTCCACTGATCTCGTGACAGTCAACTGCGACTTGCAATGTAACAGTATTTTGTTCAATTCTGATTTCAAAGAATGTACAGCAACTTTCTGGATCAAACCTAAGAAATCGAAAAGGAATTGGTGTTTCGCCGACTGGTTGATTTTGACCTTTAGGAAGAATGTAGAAAAACTGATTATTTGCCGTACATCCATCTGTACAATCTTCGTTTAGTCTCCTGAAAATTTCACATATACAGCCATCGCAGTTATTCAAATCATTCTTTTTTTCCAAATGTGACGGATGATGCTGTGAGGCAACAGCGGAGTGACAGTAATAATTGAATATTAAGTATTCAAGAAGAGGGAAAAGG
Source organism: Fictibacillus sp. 5RED26 (assembly GCF_015903895.1). NCBI lineage: Bacteria > Bacillati > Bacillota > Bacilli > Caryophanales > Fictibacillaceae > Fictibacillus > Fictibacillus sp. 5RED26. The sequence continues at coordinate 520,752 of NZ_JACZDU010000001.1, forward strand.
CTTTAAAATAGTGAATTTATATATTTACTGATCGATTTGTTCGTTTTTTTCGTATTCTTTCTATAGTTCTTTTACGACATTCATAAGTTTAGATTGCATCTAATAAATCATGCTAAAGAAGGAGAGAAGGGTAGAATGAACATTAAAGGCTTATTTCAGCAGAACATGAATTTTGGTAAGAAGTTAATCCGCCTGCACCATATAAACGCTCTCCTTTTTTTAGTTTTAAGTGTAACGGGCTTTGTTTTATTTTCATCTTCATTCCGCTCAACACTTCCAACATTCAGAGTATGGATAAAAGATATCCATATCTGGATCGGCATCGTTTTTTGTTTGCCCCTCCTTTTTTATATACCTAAAATGCGAAAACACTTAAAGTCTTTAAGTAAAAAGAAAGAACACCGTGTGAACCTGTATATTGTACTTAGTATTGTAACTGTACTGATCATAACCGGGCTGCAGCTTACGTTTCATCGCCAATTTCCACCAGTCGTAAGTTCTGTATCTTTATTTTTTCATGATGCTGCAACATGGTTCGGGGTTCCTTACGCCACGTATCACAGCATAACGCGAAGCAAGTGGTTTAAACGATTAACTGCAGGCAAGACTGTCGATCTGCCTAGGGAAGAACCAATGATTATTAGTGAAGAGAATCCGATCTATAGAAGACGGACATTTTTAAAACTTTTAAGCGGAAGTATTATTGCAGTAGCGTTTCTGCCTTCATTCTTAAAATGGATCAAACCATTTTTGCCTGAGAATGCAGGAAGTAATGAACAAGCTTTACCAGATGGAAACAATTTAAATCCGCTGCCAAGTCCAAGTCCAAAGTCTGCCCCTCCTGTTGGTGGTGGACGAAGAGGGGAATTCCGCTATTACACCGTGACTGAGATTCCTGCGATCAATAATGATAATTTCAGCTTAGCGATTGATGGACTTGTAGAAAGAAAACAAAAGTGGAATTGGAATCAGTTTGTGAACGTACACCGTGATGTGCAAGTCAGCGATTTTCATTGTGTGACAGGATGGAGTGTATATGACGTTACATGGGAGGGAATTCCTCTTAAGAAATTGTTACAAGAAGTAGGTGTGAAGGAGAAAGCAAAGTATGTGAAGTTTTATTCGGCTGATGGCGTGTACACGGATACGCTTACGGTTGAGCAGGCGATGATGGATGACATCATGGTGGCTGTGTTGATCGATGGTAAACTGATTTCACAGAACAACGGAGGACCAGTCCGATTAATCGTACCTAAAATGTATGCATACAAATCCGTAAAATGGTTGAATCGAATTGAGTTAATACAAAAGGAGCACGTTGGGTATTGGGAAAAAAGAGGATATGACAAGAATGCCTGGGTAAAATCAATCTAAAGTTAAACAACCACCATTAATTTCACGGTAACTTCTCATATATTCACGGATAGCGTTAATAATTTCACGGATAACTCTCATAATTTCACGTATAAAATTTTTTATCCGATTTTCGACAAATCCCCCTTCTTTTCCATGAAAAGGAGTATTAAAATAAATGAAAAGCAATGTGATGAAGGGGCAAAGGGAATGGAAATTGTTGAGATACGGAATGTTGACGAATGTACAGACGAGCTTTCTGATCTATTAATAAAAGTAGTACAAGAAGGAGCTTCCATCGGATTCTTGCCTCCGCTAAAAAAACAAGAAGCTGATGATTTTTGGAAAAGCTGTGTGAGTCCTGACATCATGTTTTGGGTTGCAAAAATAGATGGTGCGATCGCAGCCACCATTCAGCTTCACTTGTGCAAAAAACCAAACGGCACTCATCGTGCAGAGGTAGCGAAGCTGATGACACACCCAGCGTTCAGACAAAAAGGAATCGGGCGAAAACTGCTGCTTCACGCAGAACAAAGAGCAAAAGAAATTGGACGGTCACTGCTTGTCTTAGATACAAGGGAAGGGGATCCGTCAAATCTACTATATCAGTCGTTTGGTTTTCAAGAGGCTGGGCGAATACCTTTTTTCGCTAAGAATGAAAAAGGTGGATTAGACACAACCATCTTGTACTATAAAACGATTTGACTCATAACTTTTTGCCGTCACTAGATGAAGATATTGCTCTTCGAGTGCGGCATTTTTTTCGTTCTTAATGTTACATAAAGTGTGATTATAAGTAGCAAGTACAATCTTAATTCCTCCCAATACGAGGTAAGTTAACGAATTTGCCATAAGATTGTTACGAAAGTATGAAAATCCTTATTTTTCCTATTATTAAATCCCCATTCCTTTACAATTAAATTGAAGTATAGGTAAAGGAAGGAAGGGGTTTGTTTGGATCGCCAACTATTAATCTCAATTGTCATAATCAATATTTTATTTGAGAGTTTATTTGTTTACTTATTTCTATTGTATAAGAAAGGAAAAATAGATCATAACCCAATATTATTACTTCAAAAAGGAGTGGAACATTTTATATCATGCCTTCTTTAAATGGAGAACCAAAAAACGTATGATGATTCAGAATGATAGTTACCTCTTTCATAAAAACTCCAACTATTTTTATCTATTTCTTGCATTAATCCACGAGCAGATCATTGAGATGATCGTGTTTCATATTTACCTAAAAAAAGAAGAGCCTGATATAGCTCTTATTATGCTAGTTTTACATATTTACAGTGTAATTTACATGTTGGGTGATTATAACTTATTGAGAAATAACCCATTTCGTATCACCAAAGATAAAGTAGTGATGAAAATTGGTGCTAGACGATCTCTATATTTCGATTTAAGCCAGATTGACTATATACAGCCTGCCTCAATAAAATACAACAAAAGTGGAGGTATCATAAATGAAAAGAAAGTATTCCATGCTACCGCTTTTCCTAGAATTCTAACTATAATATTTGGAATAAGTGACGAATTGAAATACGAAATTATATTAAAACAGCCTGTAGATGCACGAGGTTACTTCGGACAAAAACAAAAAACAAATAAGGTATTGCTCTATATGGATAATTCTTCCGAGTTTGTCAATGAACTTCAAAACCGGCTGGATATTACCGCCACAACAACTAAATTAGTATAGCGGTTCCTATCGATAAGGCTTTTCAGGATTTCGATTCCGAAAAGCTTCAATTGAAATAAGGTATGAGAAATAAACCCCGATTGCTGCATTGCCATAAAACACACCTATGAATATCCCTGCCCATAGATTTCCTGGATGAGCAAAAACTATTGATATGAATAACCCTAAGACATTAGCGATAGAATTTAGCCATGTACGAAGTTTAGGAAACAAGACCTTCAAAGTAATTAACACTAGAATGATGATTGGAACCGCGATAATAGCATCCCAAAAATTTGTATGGACGACCGGAAACTCTTCCACTTTACATGCTCCTATTCTGCAAGAAGATTCTACTAGCTTTGACGTATAACCAAAAATATAAAACTTTTAATTCTCGTTATGTATAATGAATGTAAATCTAGCTTGAGGAGTGGTGAAGGTAATGAATGTAGCTCTACTCAGTAAATGGCACGTGCATGCTGTCGATTATGCACGAGAAGCATTGGAGAATGAAGCGATCACAATAAAAACAGTATGGGATGAAAACAAAGAGCGGGGTACCCAGTGGGCCGAAGAGTTAGGGGTATCGTTTGAAGCGGATCTACAGAACGTGCTAGCTGATCCGAACATCGACGGAGTAATTGTTACTACAGCTACCAACCGTCATAAAGAGATCATTATTGCTGCTGCGAACCATGGAAAACACATTTTCACTGAAAAAGTCCTCGCTTTTACAGTAAAAGAGTGCGAAGAAATTTTAGAGGCCGTAGATAGAAATAACGTACAACTCATGGTCAATCTACCAAGGCTTACAGAAAGCTTTTACCTCTATGCCCAACAAGCAGTAAACAAAGGACTCCTTGGGAATCTTACATACATCAGATGCCGTGTTGCACATAACGGATCTGTACCTTCGGAAGAAAATCCAAAGGGATGGCTTCCACCGCACTTTTATAATAAAGAAGAGTGTGGTGGAGGTGCGCTGATCGATCTTGGGGCACACCCGATCTATTTAACGAATCGTTTAGGCGGGAACGTAAAAGCAGTAAGCGGTAAACTGAATGAATTATTCAAATTAGGCGTAGATGATAACGCTGTCGTTATGGTGGAGTATGAATCAGGTGCTATGGGTATGATCGAGACGGGTTTCCTATCTTATGGAAGTCCGCAGCAACTCGAACTTTATGGCACGGAAGGTACAATCATGGTAGAAGGACAAGAGGTAAGGATTAAAAGTAAGCACCTTAACACAGAGGATTGGGTAAACCCAGAGCTGCCGAATCCGATTTCTTCAAATATGGAGCAATGGGTTGATGCCATTGAAAAAGGTACAAAATCGACGATTTCAAGAGATGACATCGTAAATTTAACCGCCATAAATCAAGCGGCGGCAATTTCGAGTAAAGAAGGTCGTCGGGTACTGTTAACAGAATTAGAAGTGAAGCAAAATATTTGAAGTTAATAAAAAGGAAATTAACCTCCTTGTGCAGAATGTATGTTCGTAAACAGTTCTGCACAAGGAGGTTTTTTTATGCATCAAAAATCAATTTTTTTGAATCAAATGGCAGCCAACCATAATGAACCAAACTGGTTTGTCCCCATTGATCGGGCACTTGAAGGACTTACAGCTGAACAAGCAAGAGAAAAAACAGGAGATAGCAACTCCATATGGGAGATCGTCAACCACTTGATTTTCTGGAACGAACGCTACTTACAGAGGTTTAAAGGAAATTCGCCTCAGCAAAAGATTGAAAGCAATGATGAGACGTTTGAGAACGAAAACAGTCAGGACTGGGAAACAACTAAAAATCAATTGTTTGCTATACTAACGGATTGGGCCTCGGTAATAAAAGAAGCAGATGATCTTTTTTTTGAGATTTCTGCTCATGAAGACCGTCACGATCCTTGGTATTCTGTGCTTGCTAATGTAAACATCCATAATGCCTATCATATCGGGCAGATCATAGAGATCAGAAAATCAAAAGGGAACTGGGATTCTAAAAAAGGTGTTCATTAAGGGGGCGAGAATGTGGAAAATCTGAAGTTTGTATATGTTACTTACATAGAGACTTCTACTAATAAAGTGTGGGAGGCTCTGACTAATGGAGATCTAACAGAACAATACTTTTTCGGCAGTCGAGTGGATTCAGAATGGAAAGAAGGTTCACAGATTACGTATTCACGGGGCAGTAAGGTTACTGATTGGGGAGAAATCTTAACGTGTGAGCCAGAAAAGAGGCTTTCCTTTACTTGGATCAATAAGTGGGATGAAGAAGAGCGACAAGAGCCAACTATTGCGACATTTCTGCTAAAGGAGATGAACGGTACAGTGCGATTGACACTGCGTCATGAGAATTTGAAGGATGCAGATCTTGTAGAGGATGAAGATACGTTCGTAGGATTTAACAACGGTTGGCCAGCGATCTTGAGCAACTTGAAAACAATGCTAGAAACTGGACGAACATTGCCACCAGTAATTTCTTGATTACTACTTAAAAAGGGGAGAGAGATTCTCCCTTTTTTTATGTATCGAACCATTCACCTTTAAGCGTAGCGATTATTATTAAAATAAAGGCCAGGTTGTTCGCTCACAATTTTATTTCTGTAATTACCAGAGCAAAACATATCATCTAATGTTGTCCACTCTTGACTCTTAGGATAAATGTATTGCTTTTCTTCTTTTACAGATTACACATTCATCTAGTGAAGTAGAAGATTTAGGATATTGTGCGCATGTTGTACATAGAAATTCTTCCACATTGTTGTGCCCCTTCTAAAATACTAAAGGCTAAGTCTAGTAAAGAGACTATGGGAATTATTGTTAAATCACTTAACAGTTCATAGGTCTCAGTTTTAAAAAATTGGGAGAAGGGAATTAGTAAACAAAACATAAAGGAGGTGGCTAGCATGTCTGTTTATGACCAGATCAGCTCTTGTTGCAGCAGGATTGAGAAAGCAGACACAAAGGAAGATGTACTTCGCGAAGTAGATAAGCTGGACAACTACGCCTCTTATCTAAACGCAGAGAAAGCAAAACGACTTCATATTTATTGTGATAACATTCGTAAACTAAATGTTGATGTTCGAACAGAAACGGTCAACCAAGCAGGGTTTATTCGAAATTTATTTGCCTAACATAAAGATCCCTCATGATTTTTTCATGAGGGATTCGTACGTTAATCGTACCTTGTTTCCTGCAGTGCAGCTTGCGTTTCATGAAGATGTCTCAAATATTCTTTGGCATGATGAATGTGTTTCTTTTCTTCATCTGACATTCCTTCACCTGCGTCATGTATGGATTGCTGAGCAGTTTCGAGCCTTAATTTTGCTGTTTGAAAACAAGAGGGCGTTTGGTTTGCTTGAGCTTCTATCATAGCTTCATCCGCACGTTTTACATGGTCTAGTGCTTCTTGAATCTTTGGACTTATTTGATGATCCATTTCTATGATCTCCCATTCACTATTTGATTTTAGGTCTGTTTAGAATTCCCTCCGAATAAGATTTAAGACAAGCATGAGTTGTCCATCTTATACGTGGAGGTCTTCAATGATTATATTTTTTAAATATGTACTTCTAGGTCTATCTCTGGCGGCTCCCATTGGTCCGGTAAACGCTGCACAGATGGACCGCGGAATCAAATATGGATTTTGGCAAGCTTGGATGGTCGGGTTAGGTGCAACCGTTGCAGATGCACTCTATATGCTCATGGTGTACATGGGGCTTGTTAGCTATATCAATACTCCGTTCATCAAAACTTTTCTCTGGCTCTTTGGCAGCTTTGTTCTCCTTTACACGGGAATCGAGACATTCAAAAAAGCTTCTTTAGAAAGAAAGAGCAGTCAGCAAGATTACACCGTACATAACAGCAGGAGCTTTCTGGCTGGTTTTCTAATGTCTCTTACCAATCCTCTTACCATCTTATTTTGGTTAGGAATTTACGGTTCTATACTCGCAGAAACTGCAACGAAGTATTCGCTGGAAAGTTTACTTCTCTATAGTATGGCCATATTTTCAGGCATTCTCTTATGGGATTTCGCGATGGCTGTTGTATCCAGCAGTTTCCGGAAAATGCTGGCTGATCGCATTTTACATGGAATTTCAAAATTATCAGGATTATCACTGATCGGATTTGGATTTTATTTTGGGTATAAAGGTATATCGTTTTTATTATCGTAAACAAGCAGCTTTGGAATTTTTCTAATGCTGTTTTTTTCTTCCGCCAATGAATATTCAAACGTTTAAGTAAAACAATAATACTTGTAAAGCAGGAGGGTATTATTGTGAAGAAATCTAGTTGTAATGGACCGGTTCAACCAAATCTTGATCAATCAGAAGCAAAAGATATGGCTTGGTGGCAGCTTTCTCTTGTTGGAGTAGGATGTACAATTGGGACAGGTTATTTTTTGGGATCAACTATTGGGATCCAACTTACCGGTCCTTCAATTGTTTTTTCTTTTATATTGGCAGCTATAGGAACTTACATCGTGTTTCAGTTGTTAGCCAAAATGACAGCAGCTGATCCTCAAAAAGGCTCGTTTTGTTACTATGCCACTCATGCTTATGGAAGATGGGCGGGTTTTAGTTGTGGCTGGAATTATTGGGTCTCGAGCATATTGATCATGGGGAGCCAGCTTACTGCGCTTTCGATCCTTTCTCAATTTTGGTGGCCACATGTTCCGCTTTGGATCTTTGCAGCATTCTACGCGGTGTTAGCCATTATTGTTGTTTTAGCAGGTACGAAGAAATTCGATCAAGTTGAAAATTTGCTGGCTGTCATAAAAGTAGCAGCTATCGTGATGTTTATTATTTTGGCGATCGCAGGATTAATCGGTTTTGTGGACGGTAAAAGCTATGACCTGGATATACCAAGAACGTACAACGGTTATTTTACAGGTGGGTTAAAAGGATTTTGGTCCTCTCTTATCTATGCGTTTTATGCATTTGGAGGAATTGAAGTGATCGGCATGATGGCGATGCAATTGAAAAAGACAGAAGATGCTTCAAAAGCGGGAACGATCATGCTTTTTATCCTTACCATTATCTATGTCCTTTCTATTGGACTTGCCGTGTCTACTGTCGCTATAGAAACATTTGATCATAAAGAAAGTCCGTTTGTTACGGCGATGGAAAGGTATCATCTAGGTTTTTTCCCTCATGTATTTAATGGTGCCATCATCGTAGCTGGGTTTTCAGCGATGGCGGCAGCTCTATTTGGAGTGACCAACTTATTAAGGACGCTTGCAGAAGATGGAGATGCTCCAAAATTGTTTGCGAAAACCATAAAATTTAAAAAACTGCCGCTTCCTGCAATGGGTTTAGGAGCAGGAGGGCTTTTAGCAAGTATTATCACAGCCCTACTTCTCCCAGGGAAGATCTATGAATACATTACAACCGCAGCTGGGATTTTACTTCTATTCAACTGGTTGTTCATCATTATGTCTTCGATGAAGATGTTGCAGCAATCCTTATGGCTGAAGATGATTTCGATTGTTGCTATCCTATTAATTTCTTTAGCCGTAACAGGAACTTGGTTTGAAGGAACAATCCGGCCAGGGCTATACGTTAGTATCGGGATCTCAGTGATTATAGGAATAATTTCAATGGTTGTACAAAAGAAACGGAACGATCAAGAAGGTAATATGATTTAATTCTGCTAATTTAAATCACTCTCTTCTCTTTAAAGTATTAACACCTAAATACTTGAAGGATCATAAGCCTATTTTCTCATATTGATACAAAAAATGATCTGATTCGACATCCACTCCGTTAGCTAAGTGCAAGACAAAAAAATTACAGGAGTGTGATGAATCATGATGAAGAAATTTGCGAGTACAGGACTAGCTTTGGGATTGTTATTAGGTGGAGGTACTGCATCCTTTGCTCAAGATGACAACACCACTGTAGATCTTAGCGCGAAGCTCAATGCTGCGATTGAAAATAATGAAACCGTAACTTCCGCTGAATTTGTAGCCTGGGCAGAAGCGAATCATTGGGAGATGTCCGATCTTCAAGCTTGGGCAGAAGCAAAAGGAATGACAGAGAGTGAAATTCAAGCTTGGGCAGAAGAGAATGGCTGGAGTGAGGAAGACAGCGCTTCTTTAGATTTAAACTTAGATGCTAGCCTAGATCTGGACAACATTTTGGATCGTAATGACAACGACCACTGGGAAGACGATGAAAATGATGACGAAGGAATTCTTGATGATATCCTTGGTGATCTATTATAAGAAATGTGAACAAAGAAAGCCGTTCCCGAGGGAGCGGCTTTTTCTTTTATACTCAGAATATATATCTTGTTTGCACGATCAACCAAAACATACGAAGTTTCGAATCTGGGAAAATTGGTATCGTACACGTTGTCTGCGGCCGCCTATCCAAATATAGCCGGTAACGCTGTTTTGGCGAATTGCTACAGGGAAGAACCAAAAATCACGACCAAACTGACCTGGGCGACGAAGCCCTATGAGTCCCCAATTTCCTAAACAGCTGCACAACCGGGCACGAATTTGAGGAGGTTGGAATGTTTGAGTGAAAAAAGGTTGTGGTATTTGGCTTTGGGCAAATTGTTGTGGCGGTGGAGAAAATGGACCTGCTTCATCTTCTTCCGTTTGGCGTTCTAAATAGTGTGATTCATCTATGGAATGCTGATGTTGATGATAATATGGGTGATTGTTCATCGGATTATTATTCATAAGTTTGTTTTCCTCCTTCCACTAAACAGTTTGTTCGATATATGAATATGATAGCTGTTCCTTTTGAGTAGCTTGTTCGTTGTACATAATAGTAAAATCAGAATGAAATGGGCTGCATGATGGAGGTTTAATGTGAAGAATGAAAGCAATGACAATTGATCGTTACGGCAAAGACGTAGCATTACAAGAAACAGAAATGCACAAACCTGAAATGGGTGATCAGGATCTTTTAGTCAGAATACATGCCGCAAGTATTAATCCAATTGATTTTAAGATTAGAGATGGAAAAGTAAAAATGCTGTTATCTTATGACATGCCACTAATTCTCGGTAATGATTTTTCAGGAACCGTCGAGCAGGTAGGGAGTAAAGTTTCTACGTTTCAACCGGGAGACAAAGTGTATGGAAGGCCAAGAAAAGATCGAATTGGAACATTCGCCGAATTTATTTCGGTACACGAAGATGATGTAGCAATCGCACCAAGTAACATTTCTTTGATTGAGAGTGCTTCTCTGCCGCTAGTTGGCCTGACCACTTGGCAAGCCTTTCATGATGTAATTCAATTGAAAGAAGGACAAAAAATTTTAATTCACGCTGGTGCGGGTGGGGTTGGTACATTTGCGATACAGCTTGCAAAAGCCATGGGGGCATACGTAGCCACTACAGCTAGTGAAAAAGGATACGATCTTGTAAAGTCTTTGGGAGCTGACGAGATCATCAATTACAAAGAACAAGCTTTTGAGAAAGTCCTTAAAGGTTATGACGCTGTTTTTGATACGTTAGGTGGACCTTCTTTAGAAAAATCATTCGAAGTGTTGAGACCAGGTGGAAAGATTGTTTCAGTTTCTGCCGTTCCGAATAAAGAATTTGCAGAACAAAACAACATGGGTTTATTCAAAAAAGTGATTTTTTCTATCGTGAGCAGAAAGTTAACGATGCTTGAAAAGAGACACAACGTCCGCTACCATTTCCTATTTATGAAGCCGAGTGGAGAACAGTTAAGAAGGATTGCTCATTTGGTAGAAAAAGAAGATATCGTACCTGTGATTGATAAAGTCTTTTCATTTGACGATGCACAGAAAGCAATTGAATACGTGGAAACAGGGAGAGCGAAAGGTAAAGTTATCATCAAGGTGGAATCACCTCTAATTGCGAAAGGTTGAAGGAACTCTTACTTACTTTGTGGAAGTTTAGTGGACACAGAAAAATACAAAAAGTAGGATGATTTCAGATGATTAGATATCCATTATTAAAAGAAAAAGCATCAATCGGAGTAACTGCCCCTTCATCAGGTGTACAATCGGCTCTTCATGACATGTTCAAGCAAGCCTGTCTGCGAATGGAGAATAGAGGCTATGAAGTAACTTGTGGTGATACGGTATGGACGCAAAATAAGGCGAAGTCTGCACCAGCAAAAACACGAGCTGTTGAATTTAATGAGATGGTAAGAGACCCAAAGATAGATGTAATCATCCCTCCTTGGGGTGGAGAGCTATTAATCGAAATGTTAGAACATGTTGATTTCACGAATTTGCCGAATAAGTGGATTTTAGGTTATTCAGACACAAGTACTCTTCTCCTTCCCATCACTTTGAAAACAGGAATCGCCACAGCACATGGCACAAATTTTGTCGATTTAAGAGGTGAGTACTCTGATGAAACCACAGCGATGTGGGAAAAGGTACTCTCAACAAGAGAAAGTGATAGTGTTCTTCAGAAGTCTTCTGATAAATATCAAAAAGAGTGGCTACACGACGCACCAACACCATACGTGTTTCATCTCACTGAATATACAGAGTGGAAGACGGTTTCAGGTAAGAATGAAAAGATTTCTGGGCGTCTGCTTGGCGGCTGTATTGATACGATTCGTCATCTAATCGGAACACCTTATGGCGATGTCGCACATTTTCATAAACAGATGATTAATGGTGAATCCATTTTATGGTACTTAGAAAACTGTGAAATGAACACTACTGATCTAAGGAGATCTCTGGTTCAAATGAAGCTAGCGGGCTGGTTTGAAAATTGTTCTGGTATTATGTTTGGCCGAAGTCCTGGAAATGAGCCAGTTAATGATTACACAGTGGAAGACGTATATGAAGAAACGTCTCGGGAGCTGAATATTCCAATCATCTATGATGTGGATTGTGGACATGTACCGCCTCAGATTACTTTTGTGAACGGGGCTTATGCCGAAGTTAAGGTAGAGTGTGGCAAAGGAACGGTTTTACAGCATTTTCGTCAATGACATTCTCTTATACCATTAAATAAAGCTGATAAAAATTCAATACAGTATAAATTAAAAGTTGTCTCCTTCGTGAAGGAGATAACTTTTTTTGGTGACTAAAATTATAATTTAAATAATAAATTGTAAATATTTAATAAATATGGTTTAAGTTTAAAGTTTAAGTGGTACATAGATTATACAAACATATTACATTTATTATGCATTTGTTTGTATACCATTTGTGAGGAGAGATGAAATGAAAAAGTTTTTTGGGTCTGCACTAGCTGCAATCATGATGTTTGCTTTGATGGCATCGGGGGTTTTCGCTGAGTCTAATGATGCGATGGTTCGTATTGTACATGCTTCGCCTGATGCACCTGCAGTTGATGTCTATGTAGATGGAAAACCAGTAGTTGAAGGGGCTGAATTCAAGGCAGCAACTGATTACATGCCATTGCCAGCTGGCGAACATAAAGTTGAAGTCTTTGCAGCAGGAACAAAAGATAATGCAGTCATTTCACAAAGCTTAACGGTAGAGGCAGGTAAAGCTTATACGGTAGCTGCGGCAAACATGTTAGAAATGGTTGAGTTGGTAGTAGCAGAAGACTCCATGCAAGCAACTGAAGGAAAAGCAAAAGTACGTATCGGGCATCTTTCTCCTGATGCGCCAACAGTGGATGTTGGTTTAATTGGTGGTGATGCTTTGTTTAGTGGAGCTTCATTCAAAGCATTCACAGATTATAAAGAATTAGATCCAAATACGTATGATCTAGAGATCCGTACTTCAGACGGTACACAAGTGCTTGACCTCTCAGGAACAAAGCTTGAAGCAAATATGGTATACAGCGTGTACGCAATTAATTCTGCTGATAAACTTGAAGTATTAGTTCTACAAGACTCAATGGTGATGCCATCAGAAATGCCTAAAACAGGAATGGGTGGAGCATCTGATGAGTCATCATCAAACTATACAGCAGGAATCATCGCAGCAGTGGCTGGATTTGGAGCAGTAGCGTTTGTCCTATATCGCAAACGTACAGCTCAATAATGATGAAGAAACAAATAATCTTATTTACAACCATATTCCTGCTGAGCAGTTGCTCAGCAGGATATAACTCTGAAAGTGATGAGAAACAAAAGTATAGGCAGAACGAGATTCTAGTTTCATCACAAGAAGAACGAGGGGAAACAAATACAAAAGCAGCCCAACAAACCGAGTCTATGATGAAAATGAATAACGAGGATACAAAAAAAGATCGGCCAGATGAGACTGAATCTATAGGTATTGTTCCAACAAAAATAGAGATTCCAGCTTTAAAAGTTAGCGCTTCTGTAAACGGACAGGGACTAAACAAAGACGGACAGATGGAAGTACCAGATAACGGGGAAGATGTTGGTTGGTATGAACTGGGTGCTAAGCCGGGTGCGAATGGAAATGCGGTTATAGCTGGCCATGTGGATGATTATACGGGACCTGCTGTATTTTTTTATTTAAAGAACTTGAAAGCTGGTGATCTCATTCACGTTTATGGAAAAGAAAATGAAAAAGTTTCTTTTCAAGTGGAAAAGGTTGTTTCCTATAAAAAAGACGAAGCACCTTTACGTGTGATTTTTGGACCTAGTCAGCAGCCTAGGTTGAACCTCATAACATGTACAGGTGTATATAACAGGAAAAACAATGAACATGAGAAACGGTTGGTCGTTTATGCAAAGCGAATCAAACAATAAAAAGAGCAGAGACCATCTACTGAAGATGATTCTGCTCTTTATTTGTAACTATTACATCTGTTTAACGCTCATCTTCTCAATCAATCTCCATTCAACATGCCGAACACGCCTTTAGCAATGCTGCCTTCATCGCTAGATCCACCTCTATGAGGAGCTGCAGCAAAGACACGACTTGCTAAGCGGCTGAATGGAAGAGATTGAATCCAAACCGTTCCCGGTCCTCTTAATGTAGCAAAGAATAAACCCTCACCACCAAATAGGGCTGTTTTCACGCCTTTTACCATCTCGATATTATAATCGACACCGCTTGTCATCGCAACCAAGCATCCTGTATCTACACGCAACACTTCTCCAGGTGCCAATTCTCTTTTATGAATGGTTCCACCGGCATGGACGAAAGCCATCCCATCGCCTTCAAGCTTCTGCATGATAAAACCTTCACCACCGAAGAAACCTGCTCCAATTTTACGTTGAAATTCTATGCCGACTGTTACACCTTTCGCAGCCGCTAAAAATGCATCTTTTTGGCAGATCACTTTACCGCCAAGCTCACTTAAGTCCATTGGAATGATTTTTCCAGGGTATGGTGAAGCGAATGAAACGTGTTTCTTACCGCGCTCTTCATTCGTAAATGTTGTCATAAACAGACTCTCGCCTGTCAGAACGCGCTTACCGGCATTAAAAAGTTTACCCATTAAACCGCTTCTGCCTGATGAACCTGAACCGTCCCCAAAGATGGTTTCCATCTCGATGCCGTCTTCCATCATCATTAATGCACCAGCTTCAGCGATTACCGTTTCTTTTGGATCTAACTCTACTTCGACGAACTGCATATCATCGCCGTAAATTTTATAATCAATCTCGTGGTTATTCATGTTCTGTTCCCCCAATAATGTTTAATCTGTGTTTCCTGAGACCATTTCAAAGTTTGAAGATTTACCGTTTTTGTATAATTGAATGGTTTCATAGGCTTTGTTTAATTCTACCTCATACAATAGTTGGTTTTCTATGTTCTTATCTTCATAATCAGCAATCGTCTCTTCTTCATAAAAGACTTTAAGTGTGGCACCGTCTTCTTTTACCTTAAAATTAGAGAATGTGATCGCGGGTTGATCTTGTAAGATGTTTACTCCATTTAGCAATAGGTAGATTCTTTCGTCTTGATCTTGAAACAGATGGATGCCATTTTGCTTTTTAGCAGTCTGGAAGAAAGACTGTACCTCTGAATCTGCTTCTTGAAGTGCAATAAGATCTGTGCGCAGTTTTGAATCATCCATACAGCCTGCTAACAAAATGATTAATCCAATCAGCACGAGTATCTTCTTCATCGAAGGCTCTTTAAGATTACTGAATGCACAAGTTATTACGCGTTAATAATCTTTTAGTTTCAATTAGTGTTTAAAAATTTTTGTCACACCTGTTAAGGCTTGAAGGAAATGAAAACGTAAGTGAGATAATCTAACAGCTTTGTTGAAAGAAAGATTCATTGAGATATAGTAAAAAGAGGGGGTAGGGCGAAGGAGTGGCTACACTATGTCTTTTGAAAATACACCATATAAAGATAAGAAGGTTATTTCAATAGGTATTGTAAGTGAGTTAACAGGATTGTCATTCAGACAGATACGGTATTACGAAGAAAGAAAATTGATCTTCCCAGAACGTACTGAAAAAGGGACGAGGAAATATTCGTTTTCGGATATTGAGAAGCTGGTTGAGATTGCAAATAAACGAGAAGACGGAGTACAAACACATGAAATTAGAACTGAGATGAAAAAGGGGAAAGAAAAACAATCAGAAAAGAATTTGCTTAAAGAGATGCTTCGTGGCCAATTTAATGCTCATTTTAAGAGCAATCATGATCGAACTACATAAAAAGGCAGTCTCGGGTGACTACCTCTTTTTGTTTCCTACTAATCTCATTGTAATTAACCTTTCTAGTATCTTCCATGGCAGGATGCTTTTTAGCCGTAACGATAATCTCACTCCTTTGCCAATTGGATAACGGAGTTTAGGAGTTTTTGTAGAGATAGCAAGTTTAGTAACAAGTTTTGCGACATCAATAGGGTTCCCATGACCTGCCTTGCTGCTTTCCATGTTTTTCAGGAGTGCATCCATATAAAAGGAATAAGGAGACTGAGAATCGATAGTCAAGTTGTCGATCGAAGACCAAATGTTTGTTTGATAAGATCCAGGTTCTATAAGAACGACATCTATTCCGAAAGGTCGCAGTTCCAAACGCAAACTTTCGCTGTATCCTTCCAACGCGTGCTTAGATGCCGTATAAGGTGATAGACCAGGAAACCCAAACTTTCCAGAGATACTACTCATATTAATGATGCGTCCTCGCTTGTTTTTACGCATGAAGGGAAGGACGGATTGGGTAACTGCCATAACGCCAAATACATTTGTCTCAAACTGCAGACGATATTCATTGATTGATAGTTCTTCTGAAAAACCGCCAAGTGCAAACCCCGCATTATTTACTAAAACATCAATGTTAGGAAGCTCTTTGATAAAGCCTTTAAATGTTTGGATAGATTCTGTTGATGTTACGTCCAGAGCATGAAGAAAAATTTGGTCACTTACCTTGTTTTCGTCTGCCAACTTTAATAAAGCTTCCGCACGACCGACATTTCGCATCGTACTCACTACATTAAAACCGGCCTTTGCAAGTTCAATTGCACAATACATACCAAACCCGCTAGAAGTGCCTGTAACAATGGCTGTTTTTCTGTTCATTTCAATCTCCTCATGATAAAAAAGTTCGTTAAGTTATGTACTAAACGTAAACGAACTTTTCTAAGCAATCAACTATTTATACGGATTGTTTGGCCGCTTATCTCGATAGTTGTAAATGACAAACACGAAACCTGAGTATGATCCAACCGCAGCTACTCCATAGATGATTCCCATTACGATTCCAGTCCAAAGACTATGTGGGTGTGCAATTAAAACAGATATGATTAAGCCTAGCATGCAGGCGATCGTTGGTATCCAAGCAGAGATGTAAGGAAAGAAGATCTTGAGGATTTCAATCATGATAATGATGGCGGGTATAGCAATCAATGCATCCCAAAAGTTAGTAAGAATGAACGGGAACTCCAAATAGATGCCTCCTTACCCTTTTTTGCCCTTTATATACTCTATACAGAATACAGCTAATCTTTCCTTCTATTTGTCCACATTCCCCAAAAATTTATTTGGATGATGTTTGTGCCGTTTATAGTCTAGTTACGTATGGTACTACTCCATATCTAACTCATATTTTCATTACCTTTTCAAATATTACAATGTGTAATTTCTCATACATTCTGCAGAAAATTGTTAAACCGCTGTAACTCCCTCACAATGTCTTTGTCATCTCTGCCTGTTAGTATGAGACAGGTCAGATTAAATAAGAAAAGGGGATGTTACTTTGAAAAAAGCAGCAGCAGGATTAGCAATAGCAGGTGTCGTGGCGTTCAATCCGATAGTGGGTGAAGCCGCTCTTGGAGATCAAACGCTGAAACCTGAGACGCAGCATTCAGACGTACAAGACCTCCAACAAACGTTAGATAAAAAAGGATATTTTTCATATAGCAAAACAACGGATTATTACGGTGACTATACGACAGATGCGGTAAAAAAATTCCAAGCAGATAAAGGTATCACAGTGGATGGCATCGCAGGTGATGAAACATTTAAAGCGTTAGGAATCGATACTTCAGAAAGTGATTCTTCAATTGTTGATGTAGCTAAAAAGTACGAAGGAATAGCTTATCAATGGGGTGGAGCGTCACCAGATGGTTTTGATTGCAGCGGATACTTACAATATATCTTTAATGAAGCAGAAAATGTTGAGTTACCTCGTACAGTGGATGATATTTATGCAGAAGGAACAAATGTTGATTCACCAGCAGTAGGTGACATCGTATTCTTTGATCTAGAAGGTGACGGGCCGAGTCATGCTGGAGTATATATCGGGAACGACCAGTTCGTACATGCTTCTTCTTCAAAAGGCGTAACAACTTCTGAACTTAATAGCTCTTATTGGTCAGAAAGCTATATCGGAGCAAAAAGTTACGAATAAATTTCAAAAGAATGTGAAAACGTCCACTTCAAGTGGGCGTTTTTTTTATGGTGAAGAAGCTTTAGCGGAGAAAGTGATTGAAACTCAGGTGTCAATCACTTTGTTGCAGGTGGAACTTGGGCACTTGTAGGTGATCATTAATGTGTTACAGGTGAAAAACACCACTTAAACGGCGAACATGTAATAAATATAATATCACGTACCGTAACAGTAATAGAGACGCATAAAAAAAGATGACCACGTTAGAAAACGTGAATCATCTCTCGACAGATGCACTTTGTTTTAGCGTATGCTTAACCACCTTTGTGACTTTACGTTGTTCAGCGCGACTTCCACCAAACTTAAACACGATAACGCCACCGATAATGACGAGCACCCCTAATAACTGCTGAGAGGTAAACGGTATTTTTTCGAGACCGAACAAACCGAGTGAATCCCACATGAGTGCAGAACCTAGCTGTGACGTCAGGACGATCGATATCGCAAATGTTGGACCGAGCAGTCGTGTACCTTGTACTAAACAAACAACAACCCCGACACCAATTAATCCGCTGAACCAAAACCATGTCTCCATGTTCTTCAGTACGAACAATTCTTTTCCTTCAAAAACAACACCTAGTGTCATAGAAGCAAGAAACCCTAAACCTAACACAAGAGCTGTAGTCGACCAAGTTCCTGCATGGTCATTGACTCGGGTATTAAAAATATTTTGCAGACCAACAAGTATGCCTGCGAGAATTGCAAAGAGTAAACCGATAAGCATGTTGCACGCTCCTTTATTTTTCGTATATATTCCGGTGATTAGCTAGTTCACTTAAGCCTTCTCGATTCTTCACTTCAATGAACCCTTTATGCCGTTCCACAAGGCCATCTTTAGAAAGGTGTTGAATGACTCGGTTCAAGTGGCGATAGCTCGTTCCGATCAAGTTAGCGGCATCTATAAGATGACTCGTGCTCAACTTACTGCTATATAAAGCATCGGATTCGTCAAAACAAACCGACAAAAGATAGCTCGCAAAACGAACTTCGACCGGATACAGAAGATTAAAGCTTAGAGAACTTGATTTTACATAAAACTTCTTGGTGATCACGTTCAACAGAAATTTTAAGAGCGGAGTATGATCGCTACCGTATTTTTTCAACCAGCGGTGATGAATAGCGATCATATGCACTTCAGAAACGGCTTCAACCGTATTGATAAAGTCAGTTCCTTGAACGTACTCAATATCACCTACAACATCTAGAGGTGTTTTAAATGAAAGAATGAGTGTTCTTCCTTCAGGTGAGGTGTTGAAAATCTTCAGTTTTCCTTTTACTAACAAATAGAGGTGGTTGTAAGGATCACCTTGTGTACAGATTAATTCACCATGATCATAGCGGTATAATGTTAGATAAGGTAGAAGCTCATCATTTAAAATAGGTTTGATTTCAAAAGTCTGCAAATAATTCTGAAGCAGCTCAGGATCGTGAATTTCTCTCAATTTTCAAACACCTCATCTCATTCTTCCTTAAAATTTCAAGATGACAACTCCCGCGATCATCATCGCGATTCCAATAAATTGTGGAAGCTTCATCTCTTTCTTCAATACACCAAACCAGCCTTTGCCATCGATTAAGAACGTGATCGCTAGCTGTGAGATCAAGATTACCGCGATCGTTAATGTCACACCTATAGAGTGGATTCCATAAATATTTCCATAGATGACGACTGCAGCAAATGATCCTCCCGTTAAATAAATCGGTCGTACTTTCTTAAATTCTTTCCATTTTTGATCTTTTACGATCAAAACAATTAAGACGGCTGCGACAAAACCAGTCAATTGAGTAATCGTGGCTGCCTGCCATGAGCCAATATCCTGGCTGATCCGTGCGTTCGCTACACCTTGCAGAGTAATAAAGGCGCCGGCAAAAAAAGCAAACATTATTCCTTTCATTTCATCACTTCCCAATACAAAATTCTATAACCATTAAAGAATAAGAGAGGATATGTTGGGAAGGACATATGTCCTAAAACTTTAATATGTATGTTACGCACATGATAGTTACATGATGAAATGTTCCTTTTCCTTTCCACTTTTACATATTTCGTTTAAAATAAAAAGCTGCACGACAATCTCTATGAAAGAGGTAAGAATATGAAACGATTAAAGAATTTATCAAATAAAACTAATAAAAACAATGAACAATCAGCAGAATTTAAGAATCGTGAAAGCTGGTTAAAGATTATTATCATCGGTGCTTTTGCTTTATTGATCTTTTATAAAATAGCCACGGCACCATTCGTATTCCGCTTTTCAGATTTTATTTCCGTATTTAGTTCGTTGTTCGCTATAACGATCTCTCTCATCTATTTTAACAAGGTCAGCAAGTTAGAGAAGATGATTGAGTCTTTCACGTCCAAAGAGAGGGCTGTTCAGACTTATGAAACATCTCCGGCAGCTGCTGCAGTAGCTGATGAGCCTGAACAAGAGCAATTAGAGCTGTTCGAGGAAAAGGAAGAAAAGATTGAAGCTCCTGTTTCTGAAGTAGAAAAAGATGAAGTAATTGAAGAAGATGAAAAAGAACAAGAAGGAAAAGAAGAAGTAATAGATGAAGAAGAAATCTGGGAAACACAGCGAATAAAAGAAGAAGAGCTAGCCAAGATTGAGATGGATAAAACACAGATCTACAACGAGCTCTTTACACGTGCACAGTTAAGCAACGAAGAAATGACATACTTTAACGAGAAAATCAGAGAAAAAGAAACGGAAAGCTTTAACACAAAACAAGAATTGAATCAGTTTAAAGATCGTATTCAAAATGTGTTCAAGAAAACTCCGCAATTTTTCCAAAAAAGAGATTCACGGATCGAAGGAATTGTTCGCATGATGAATCCAGTCACCCTCAAGAATGCGTCTCTTGAAGACTTAAATCAGCGTATGGATCAAGTGATTGATGTTATTCCTGAAGAAACGCTAAATTCCTTAATTAGAGATGGATTATTAGATGAAACATACCACCTGACACGCTCTGGTTACCGTGAATTCATGCACGTAAGTAAAACATTTCAATAATAAATGATAGAAAAAAGGTGTGCCTTTGGATTAAGGGCATACCTTTTTGTATATGTGTAAAGCTAGGCAGGACAATATATACAGATTGCTCGTTCAGAAGAAACAGGAAAAATAATTTCACGGTAATTCAGATTATATTCACGGTAATCAGCAATAATTTCGCGGATAACTAGCATAATTTCAGGGATAAAATAATTTTAACAACTTTCCACAAAACGACATCATCACCACAACAAACAGGTTCTCACAAATTTATTTTGCAAAAAGGTGATTGCCGATCTTCGTAACCGAAGCTCTTGAAAATATCCAGGTATCCGTTGCAAGTTCAGGGTTGTAGTAATAAACAGATCCGTAAGTCGGATCCCAGCCTTTCATTGCGTCAAGCACTGCACGATATGCATAGCTGGACGGCTTTAAGTGATATTGCCCATCATGAACGGCTGTAAATGCGTTTGTCTGATGAATAACATCACTTACATGACTCGGGAATGCAGGATCTTCTAAACGATTTAATATAACAGCGGCTACAGAAACTTTGCCTATGTAGGATTCACCACGTGCCTCACCATGAACAACACGTGCCATTTGTTCTACATCTTGTAGCATTAAAAAGGTAGCAGGACCAGCAACGCCATCGGATGAAAGATTCGTCTCATATTGAAAGTTAGCAACTGCTCGTTCAGTAATAGGACCATAATATCCAGTAACAGGTCCATAGAATAAACCAAGTGCTTTTAGTTTTTCTTGTAGGATGGAGACCTCATAGCCCTGACTTCCTTCAGTTAATAGTCCATGCGCTTGAACTTTAGTCGGAACGAACAAAAACGCCAATGCCACAAAAAAGAGTACCAGCTTACTTAGTAGGTTTCTCATTGTAAAACACCCTTCCCTTCATGATTTCTATATATTATCAATAAAGGATGATTTAGACATGAAGCGCATTCTCTATTTTTTTGCAGCAGTACATGTCCCTCTAAAGTAGGGAAATATGACAATTCATGTTACAAAACTACTAACTCGTTATATAAGCGTTTCAATGCAGAGTTAACGGGTAAAGAAATGGATTGGTTAAGAAACGATCCTTACATAAAAATAAACCCATTTAACATTTTGTTAAACGGATATTGTCAATCACTCACAAATCGTGGATTCAGGAAAGAAGCCCGGATATTTATTGCAAAGTTTTTTGTATTCAATTGGATATTGCTTGCTTAAAAAATGAATATAACAGAGGATTCTATGATTTTGGATATATTTTCTGTTCTTAAAATTCAGTTGATATTCCTGTCCAATAGGGAGGTTTAAAAGAGGCTTGTTCTTAAAAAAGAGAGGAGTCATGCAATTTGAGATGGCATCGTGCACATTTACAACTCGAATACTGTTTATCACTTCTTCATAGAATTTTTTAGTAAAATCTTCATTAGCGATCGGCAAACTAGCAAAACTATAGAGAATAGGGTTTATAAAATTTGTGTTAACTGCCGCATCTAGTGTGAATAATGCAGCTAGACTGCCACCAAGGCTATGACCTGTCACGAGTAGCTGTTTATCACCTGTATATAGCTGGTTGATATCCGCTAAGAGAGCATCTCGAAATGTACTATAAATTTTTGTGATTCCTCGATGAGTTAACCCGCTATCCGTAACATAGATATATGGGATTTGTGAAACATCTAGGTATGAGCTTACATTATCCATGGTCTTTGTTCCCCGAAAAGCCACAACGAGTGAATCCTCAGATTCAGCAATAAATCCAAATGTTTCTCCTGAATCTGAGACGATTGCACGTTTCATCTCGTAATGCTTCGGTAATTCAATCGTGCTAAGTTCGTGAACGATATAGGCTTTGTAAGACATCACTGCCAAGAATAGAGCCATTTCTCCATCGAACACAAATAACTCTTTTGTTATTTTCATACAAAATCACATCCTTCACTTATCCGATTTAATAGTATATGAAGGAAGCAGTGGACAAGTATAGACGCGTACACTGAGAGAATTAACTATTTTTCTTTAAAGTGGATGTCGTGGTTTATTAAAAGAGGAGATCGATACATACTAGTTGAGTGTACTTATTTGATAGTGGGAGAGGAGTTTGTAGATGACAAAAACAGTTCTTAGTTTCATATTTGTAATCGGGTTTGCACTTGTCCATTTAAGCTCTAAGTACTTAAGTTTTATAAAAGACTCTCCACGAAGTAAATTTTTATCTTTTTCAGGCGGCGTAGCTGTTGCTTATGTTTTTCTACATTTGCTCCCTGATTTGAACCACTATCAACAAAAGGTAGGGGAATCGCTTAAAAAAGGGATTGGGCACTACGTAGAGGACCATATTTATTTAATTGCGATGCTCGGGTTGGTACTTTTTTATGGACTAGAGCGGTTAGTCAAGAATTCAAAAAAGAAAAAAGATGCACAGTCAAACTCTGAAGAAGTTGCTGTTTCTTCAGGTGTATTCTGGATACATGTGACATCGTTCTTCCTTTACAATGCGGTTATTGGCTACTTGCTCATAAGAGAAGAGTACGAGACGAAATGGGGAATGTTTTTCTTCTTTTTGGCATTGAGCATTCACTTTGTCGCTAATGATCATGGCCTGAGAAAGGATCACAAACAAAAATATGACAAGTATGGAAGAGTGTTGCTTACAGTTGCGATTTTAATTGGTTGGGCAGTCGGAGCTATCACCGTAGTTCATGTACTGATCGAATCTATATTAGTTGCTTTGTTAGCTGGAGGTATCATATTAAATGTCCTAAAAGAAGAACTTCCAGAGAATCAGGAAAGCAGTTTTGTCGCGTTTATCGCAGGATTAACTGGTTTTTCGATACTGATGATGTTGGTTTAGAAGATTAGTCATTAATTTTCTTGAAAAGCTCGTTTAACTTTGTAAAAGAAAGCTTTTCTTCAGATGTTAATGGTGAAAGTGATGAAGAAATAATTTCGTTTTTTTTAACCAGCAACCTAGTGATTTCCTGTGAACCATTCTCTGTTAATGATACATAGACTTTTCTGCGATCAGATTCTGTATATTGCCGATCGACCATTCCTTTTTTAGCAAGTCGATCAATAAGAGTAGAAGTTGAAGCTGGAGTTGTATCGATTTTTTTAGCAAGTGCAGTTATTGTTTGATTTTGATTCTCAAGCAAATAAATCATCGTTTCTATTTGAAGATAATTCAGTTTTTCATCATGAAGAAATGATTCTTTAAAATTTTTAACAAATTTAATCAGTTCGTAGATCTCAAAGTTGTTATTGTTATTCATAATCATTCTCCTAAAGTAAATGAAAAGACGACACTTCTTATTAAGTGTCGTCTCATTTTACTTGATTTTTATATATTAAAACCTTATATTTTTAACTTTATTAACTTATTGCCTACTGTAACATAGTGTATACACGTGTTCAATTTGAAATAAATGGATGAAGGCTTGCCGAAGCCTTCATCATTGACAACTAAAAGAAAAAAATAATTTATCGAATGCTAGAAGAATGAATCTGTTCGTTCTGTTCATTTCTATATTTCAGTAGTAGAAATGAGATTCCAATTCCGATTACGGTTAAAAGAAGCGTAACACCGTAAATAGCATGAACCCCAGAAGCAATTATTTCTTGAAGTTGACCCAATTGGCTAGCTTTTAGTTCACCACCGTGTTCAAAAGAAGCGTTCAAATCAAGGTCTTGTCCCGCTTTTTCAGCTTTAGAGATGGTAATCAAGTTAAAAATCGTTCCGAAAACAGCAGATCCGAGCGTCTGGCTGAATGTGTTCGTAAATGTATTTGAAGCTACAGCTACCCCGCGTTTGTTGGAGGGTACAGAAGCTTGAATGATTAGCATGTAAATTGGCGTAATGAGTCCCATCCCAAGGCCAAGAACACCTGAGGCAATATAGATTAAGTATGTTGGAGAATGAGCGTCTAACAGATAGAAAAGTAATGAAGCCATACTTACTACGCTTATTCCAAGAGTAATAATCCAATTATCCTTTAACCGTCCTACTAAGTTGCCAGCAACAAGTGAACCTAAAGTCCACATAACAGGAAGAGGCATCAAAACAAAACCAGCTTGTGTAGCCGTTTTCCCCATAACTCCTTGGCTCCAAATCGGTAAGTAGATCGTGATACAAATAACGACAGCACCAGATATCAAGGTGAGTGAGTTTACGATCAACACACTCTTATTGGTGAAAAGGTTAAGTGGAATGAGTGGTTCAGGTGATTTTTTTTCTATATATACAAACAGTACATAAAGCAGGATCGCAGTTAAGAATAGTCCCATAATGATAGGATTGCTCCACTCTTGAGTTTGGCTGCCTGTTAAAAGCGCATATAGAAAAGCGATCGTAGCAAGGGAAAACGTGACAGCTCCCCAATAATCAATATAAGGTTTACCTTTTGTAAGCTTTTCTTTGTAATTTGTTGCGAGTATGAAGAAAGCAAGAAGTCCGAACGGGATATTTAAGAAGAAAATATAGCGCCATGAAAGCGTGTCAACAAGAAAACCACCAGCTAAGGGTCCAAGAACCCCGGAAACTCCCCATACTGCTGAGATCCAGCCTTGTGCTTTCGCTCTTTCCTTTGCCTCAGCATACAAATCTCCAATGATTGTCATCGTAATCGGCATAACTGCACCAGCACCGAGCCCTTGAATAGCACGGTAGAAGATGAGTTGTTCCATTGACATGGCGATTCCGCAAAGAGCAGAGCCTATCAAAAATAGAATAATACCTGCAAGAATTACCTTTTTCCGGCCGAATAAATCCGCAAGCTTTCCATAGATCGGAGTCGATACGGCAGTAGCCAGCATATAAACCGCGTAAACCCAGCTCACCAGTTCAATGCCGGAAAGATCGCTCGTGATACGTGGAATGGCTGTACTCACAATCGTACCTTCCATCGCAGCCAGAACAGTTACTAGCAATAAAGCGGTCATAATTTGTTTTCTCATATATGTCCTCCTTCGTAAAAAAATGACAGAATCATAAGTAGTTCACTTTGTTAAATGAATAATAAAAAAGAGGCTAACCAAGAAATTAGTTTATCACGTCATTGGGGGATTAGCTATCTTGCAGTATTGCAAGAAGGGGATGGATTAGGCACTGAGCTGTAATTGGACAGATTATTCCCAAGTTTGGACATATTCCTCTTAGATCGGACAGATTATCATTTTGATTGGACAGATAACGATGATAATCGCTACAATTATGACTGAAGCAGTGAATGGCTGATCTCGTTTGTTATACTTTTTAATAGGTGATGCTAATGTTTTTAAAAAGAATAAAGATATTATGTGATGAAATTAAATCATTTGAAGAGTTTCCGTTCTCTATTCCTGCAATCAGTAAACTGGATGAGATACATCTCGAAAAGAACGTGACTTTTTTTGTAGGAGAGAATGGAACGGGGAAATCGACACTGTTAGAAGCGATCGCGGATAAGTGTGATTTTCATACAGCAGGTGGTGGTCGCAACAATATGTACGACGTGTACGCTTCGGAATCAGATCTAGGAGATTATATTCGCCTTTCGTGGTTGCCGAAAGTATCGAACGGGTTCTTTTTACGTGCAGAATCGTTCTACAGCTTTGCTACTCATCTAGAGGAAGTAGACAATACAGGATTCCGTGATTATGGAGGGCGGTCCCTACATGAACAATCTCATGGTGAATCCTTCCTATCTCTTTTTTTGAATCGTTTTAAAGGAAAAGCGATCTATTTACTAGATGAACCTGAGGCGGCCCTTTCACCTTCAAGACAACTCACTTTCTTAAAGATTATTCATGATCTAACAACCCAAGGTGATACGCAGTTTATAATTGCGACTCATTCTCCGATTTTATTAGGTTATCCGAATGCAGATATACTAAGTTTCGATGATGGAAAGATATCTACCATAGATTATGAATCTACAGATCACTTTCAAGTAACCAAGTACTTTTTAAATAATAGAGAGAAAATGATGAAAGAGCTTCTTAAAGACGATGATGATTAATTGAATTTGAAAATGATGTAAATGAAGCAAGGAGAACTAGTATTTATGTATCTAGTTCTCTATTTGTCGTTAATCCAAATGGATCATAGATCATTACAAAAGTAGAGAAAGGGATCTCATCACTCGTAATCTCTTCAACGAGTGAAAAACCTAAGTGCTTATAGATTCTCACATTTTGCACTGTTTCTGTTTGAAGCAAACAAAAGGTTCTTTTCTCGTTGGTTTCTGCAACAGCGGCACTCATCATAGTGGTCATGTGACCTTGATGTCGGTGGAGTGGGTCTACGCATACTGAATCTACCAACAGAAAGTTTTTATAGTTATTCTTATAATAGTTAAGTTTGCTGTTAGATGATTGTAAACGGCTCGCTTTTCGCAAAAAATCTACTATAGATAGTTGTATGAAAACACCGGGCAGACGAAATGCGCATGATAGAGCAGCAAGTATTGATTTTCCTAGCTTTGTTTTCTCTCCGTGCTGAGATACACAAAAGAGTCCCTCTACATGATCAGAAGTTACATATAGTGAGCCGTTAGATTGCAGAATACGAAGGACCATAGGGAAGACAGAACGTAAAATTTTTCTCCTTTTATTCGGGATAGGAAAAAAGTACACAAACATTGGATTATCAATAAACGAATTCGTTAAGACTTCACTTGCTTTTGTGAGGTGTTTTTTTTGCAGTTTTTTTAAGTGATCATACATGAAGTAAACTCCCTTCAATGATGAAATCTAACAATATGTCTGCCAGCCTAGCATTACTCTAATGAATATCATTTACTGGGAAAAATCGAACTTCTATGTTAACTTATGTGAATATTCTAAAAAGGTGGTTGAAAGATGATTAATTACGACGGAAAAATATTCGTGTCAGTTCAAAACTCTTCGAACGGTGAAGTATCCTCACAAACAACGTTTCACTACAAACAAGAGGGGAATATCGTGACTGCTTCCTACGGAGGTGGAGATATCTTAAAAGGCACGTTAATCGGAATATCTAATGAAGATGGCAGCTTGAACTTCAGATACAATCATGTGAACACATCTGATGAAATAAGGGGTGGGGCATGTGTTTCACAACCTGAGATCTTGAGTGATGGAAGGATTAGATTGTATGAAAAATGGAGATGGGTTGAGGGAAGCTCTGGTGAATCCATAATTGAAGAAGTAAAATAACTACCTTTTATATGACCGAAAAATCCCGTTGTAATGGGGTTTTTATGTGTTTTCCCTATCTAACACCGTAACAAAAACTCGAAAATAATAAATAAATGTTATAAAAAGTGATCCAAACTGAAAAACCTCCCGTTATCTAGATAAGAAAGTTAGCTAACTTCAAAAATTTCTAGAGACAAGGGAGAGAACTTATTATGAATTTGAAAAAACTAATCGTACCCGCATTAAGCGTATCCTTACTGATTCCTACTGCTGGAAATGTACAAGCAGCTGAGAAACCAACGGTGAACACACCAGCTTCTCAGTTAAGAGCTGACTTAGATTATCTATTATCTGAGCACTTTGTCTTAGCTGTTACGGCTATGACTAAATCGTACGATGGAGCGAAGGATGCTGAAGCAGCGAACAAAGCTCTAGATCAAAACGCTCTAGATATGACACCTGCAATTGCATCTGTATATGGTGAAGAAGGTGCAGCTGAATTCGAGAGAATCTTTAGAGAACACAATAACTACACAGATGATCTTGTAAACGCAGCAAAAGAAAAAGATGAAAATGCTCGTGCAGATGCTGAAAAAGAAGTTGCGGAATTCGTTGAAGAGTTCTCCACGTTCTTAAGTACAGCAACAGAAGGTAAACTTCCAAAAGAAGCTGCTACAGAAGCAGTAAAAGTACATGAAGCTCAAGTATTAGAAGTGTTTGATAATTATGTAGAAGGCGACTATAAAGAAGCAAACCAAACATTCCGTGAAGGTTATAAACACATGTACGTCATCAGTGATGCTTTATCAGGAGCAATCACTACACAAATGCCTGAGAAATTTGAAAACACAAAATCTGACACACCAGCAGCAGACCTACGTTCAGCACTGAACAGCTTAGCTGCAGAACACTTTGCATTAGCTGCGACAGGCATGCAAAAAGGATTTGACCAGAAGGAAGACTATGATTTTGTAAGCTGGGCTGAAGATGCTCATACAGCTGATTTCAAAGCAGCTATCGCTTCTATCTATGGTGAAGAAGGAGCAGCACAGTTTGAAAAAGTTTGGCAAGGAAACCATATCAACGCACAATCTGAAATCGTTGCAGCAACACTAGAAGGTGATGAGGCAAAAGCCAAAGAAGCAAAAGCAAAACTTGATCAGTTTGCAATGGATTTCGGAGCATTCTTAGGAGCGGCAACGGCTGAAAATCTGCCAGCTGCTGATGCTGAAAAAGCGATCAAAGCACACGAAGACCTAGTAAGACAAACATTTGATCAATACGTGGCAGGAGATTATGATGCATCATACGCTTCATTCCGTGAAGGATACAAATACATGTTTGGTGTAGGTCAAGCATTGGGTGGTGCGATTGTAACTCAAATGCCAGACAAGTTTGCAGGAAGTGAAATGCCTTCAGATATGCCGAAGACAGGATTCGGTGGAGCGAGTGAGTCTACATCTGCTTCTGCAATTGCTCTGACTGGTCTTGGCTCACTATTAGCAATGTCAGCACTATTCTTATTCAGAAGAAAGTCAACTAATCAGTAATTAAAACATATATGGAGAGGGGGAAACCTCTCTTCTTTTTTTATAAAAGAGGTGTAATGATCACATGAAAAAAATCATCTTTCTTTCCATCAGCAGTCTGCTTTGTTTTGTCCTGGCAGCTTACAATTACGGAATCTTTCCATCTCAAGCTTCTTCTCTACAAGAGAAATCTAAAGGAGAGCGTATTGAATCCAACCTGGAGAATGCAACACAAACACCTGATACAACTAAGAGTCCTTTAGCAAAAGAGTTCACACTTTTAAAGTCCGAAGTAAAAAAGCTGACTGATGCTCAAGCAAAAGAGTCTGCGGAAATGAGAGGCATTGTTCCTGTTCGCATTGAGATTCCCGCAATCAATGTTAAAGCACCCATTGAGCAGGTAGGTATTTTAGAAAACGGACAGATGGGTGTTCCAGAAGATACGAATAGTGTAGGATGGTTTGAACCAGGTGCAAAACCTGGTGGAAGAGGAAGCTCAGTTTTGGCAGGACATGTTGATAGCAAAACTGGGCCAGCTATTTTCTTTGATCTCAAGAAATTAAAGCAGGGTGATGAGATCATTATTACCGATAAAAATGGAGCAGCACTGACGTTTGTGGTGAACAAACAAAAAAGCTATCAGAGAAACTCAGCCCCTATCAATGAGATCTTTCAAACTACTAGTGGCCAGAATCTGAATCTAATTACTTGCTCTGGGGTTTTTGATCGAACAGAAGGTACACACGAAGAACGACTTGTTGTATTTGCTGAATTAAAGAAAGAAAACGTTGAAAAACCCGTTACACCGCCTGAAGCTCCTGAGAATGTGGAGGTTAACGGAAGCTTTGTAACCTGGCATGCTGTTCGAAAGGATAACATCGTTGGCTATCGAATTTATAGAAGTGAACAAAAAGATGGGAAGTTCGAACAAGTTGGAAGCATCTCTGCTCATGAAAGAAAGAATTTCACAGATGAAAATGCAGAGAGTTACTATTATTATGTTACATCCATTGATACTTTAGGAAAAGAATCGAAACCTTCTTCAATTGCTAAGGTAAAATAATGACCTCATTAAAAGTACTGCGCATTTAGCAGTGCTTTTTTTGTTTTAGGTAAAAGTGCAGTGATTGTAACGTTCAAGAATAATTATCATTGACTCGTGTGATGAAGTGATGATATTATGTAAAAATTAAATCGTAATAATTACGATTTACAATAAAGTGTATGGAGGTTCTAGTGAAAGAGAGATTTCAATTATTACTATCTTTGAAAGTCACTGAGTATGAGATTAATGAACTTTCAAAGTTTGCCAAAGAATGTGATGAGTGTTATGAGCTATTAAAAGTAAAACTGGATAGTCTTCATCATTTTATGACAGATCCTACTAACCTGCATCGATGGCGAGAGTGGGGTGAAGATAAGGACATAGTGTCTTTATCTGAAAAGCTGCGGGAAGCTTCCGTACAAGCTCTTTGTGAGATGGAAAAATATCAGAGTTTGCGAACATGTAATCATCAATTGAATGCAAGTGAATACATAACTACACTTTCACAAACGGTGAAACAAGAATTAGATGAATTACATATTAACGAGAATTCAAAAGTGTTATTTATAGGTTCAGGAGCGTTTCCCATTTCCGCTCTTACCATTGCGAGTGAAAAGAATGCAGAAGTTCATTGTATAGACATTGACGAAGAAGCGGTTGAGATGGGCAGAAAAGTTTCTGAGATTACAGGACTTCAAGAAACTGTTAGATTTTCTAAGTCCGTTCGAAACGATGTGCCTTTTGCTAAAAGAACGACTCATGTATTAATCGCTTCTCTAGTTAGAAACAAACGGGAAGTACTGAATGAAATAAAGGATTTATTACAGCCTCATACAAAAGTTATACTCCGATACGGAAACGGTTTAAAATCAATCTTTAACTATCCGTTAGAGATGAAGTTGACTAACGATTGGGAACTGAAGAGTGTAAAGAGATCAGAAGGTATCTATGACACGATGGTCTTAGAGAAAATGAATATATGAATGTAATGAAGGAAGTGAGTGAAATCATGAATGATATTAGGCCAAGCGACTTAGGGAATACCCTAATTGCAGGCGCTGGGCCAGCTGCTATTCAGACAGCCGTCCAACTATATTCAGGTTTTAGTGAAAGGATAGGACTGTATAATCGCCCTGGTGTACATGCGCAACGTATAAAAAAAGAACTGATTCATAATAATTTTGAAGTTAGCCTGACTATTCAAGGTAAAGAGGCGGAATCAACTGCAAAGATTGATTGTTTTTTTGATGATGTATCCAGTTTACGTGATGAATGGGACACCATAATTCTAGCAACTCCCTGTACGAGTTATGCAAATGTAATGAAGTCTCTTCAAACTGCAGAATTAAAGCGAGTAAGAACCATAATCCTACTAGCTCCTAACATTGGTTCAAACGATTTAGTAAAAAGTTTGATGCCAAAAGAAACAGTTGAAGTAATCAGTATGTCAACTTATTATGCTGCAACTAAATTTCATGCTGATTCTGCAGTCACTGCTCATACGAAAGCATTTAAAAAACGGATTTACTTAGGTTCTTCAAAAGGCAAAAGCCGTATGGTAGGTGTCCTGAAAGAATTTCTAAAATCGTTGAATATTGATGGGGTGATCGTTGATCATCCGCTCGATGCGGAATGCAGAAATATTACAACATATGTGCATCCAGCCTTCTTTTTAAATACATTTACTTTAAATGAAATATTCGATGTTCAACCTAAAGATAAGAAGTATATGTATAAGTTGTATCCTGAAGGGCCAATCACACAGCAAAGAATAAAAACAATGGTACGGCTCTGGAAAGAAATCTCAACTTTAATAAAAGAATTAGGAGCGGATCCCATTAATTTATTAAAGTTTTTAAATGACGATAATTATCCAGTACCAATCGAATCTATACCAAGAGAAGATATTGATAACTTTTCAGAATATGAGGAGGTCAGACAGGAGTATCTGCTCTATATACGCTATGCTACTATTCTAATCGATCCGTTTTCAATTCCTGATCATGAAGGAAAATATTTTGAATTCTCAGCAGTTCCCTTTAAAAAAGCACAGGAAGAAATTGAGGGAGTGTGGAGTAACCCTAGAATCCCCTTCGAAGACTACCAAAAATTGATCCTAATCTATGGTCTTGCAGAGAAGTTAGGGATATCAATGCCTGAGATGAAGATGCTCATAAAGAATTTTGAATTAGAGTGTCAACAGATTGAAAAGATGTTAGGAATAACAGAGTCATTGATTGAAGCTAGAAGACTATCTTCATTGCGAGAAGTAACAGACATCATGAAGGAAAGAGAGAGGCGATATTCATGAAAAACGGTGTTTTGCTCGCCATCCTATCTTCCTTTGTTTTCAGTATTATGAATGCACTCGTTAAGGCAGTTAGTTTAAATATCCCTTATTCAGAAAGTGTATTTTTTAGAAGTTTGATAGGAACCATCATCATCTTTATTATTATGAAAAAGAAAAAGGTCGCCTTTTCAAAAACCGGTGTACCAATGCTTATGGTTCGCGGAGTCTTTGGAGCGTTATATCTATTAGCCTATTTTTATACAATCGCAAAAATTCCATTAGCAGATGCTAGTATCCTGGCCCATCTGTCTCCCATTTTTGCCGTAGTATTAGCAGGTTTGTTTTTAAAAGAAAAACTAACGAAAACGCTTCTCTATATTCTTCCTGTCGTGTTAGCAGGGGCGCTCTTACTGATTAAACCACAGGAGTTTTCATCCTATTCCATGTATGCGCTAATTGGTGTAGGAGGTGCTTTTTTCGCAGCTTGTGCAGCCACTTCTATTCGGTATTTAAGCAGCAGACATCATGCTTATGAGATCGTATTCTATTTTCTCGCTACAGCAACGTTAGTTAGTATACCTTTAATGTGGAACCAATTTGTAGTACCTTCACCATTAGAGCTGTTTTATCTGATCTGTATCGGTGTTGTATCTTTAGTAGGACAGTTATTCTTAACAAGTGCATTTACGCATGAAAATGTCGTTGTTGTAGAGGTTACCCGTTACATTGGAATCGTCTTTAACGCTTTTTGGGGCTTTTTATTCTGGTCAGAGATTCCAGATGGTCAAACGATTCTAGGAGGTATGTTGATTATTGCTTCATGCATCTTCTTATCACGTAGACGATCACTAGAAGCAAAGATTGATAAACTAAGGTTAAATAAAGTAGCGATGAATACAGGTGCTAAAAGGTAAGGAGAAAACGCTCGGTTACGAGCGTTTTCTTTTGTTAACTCGCCATCTTTTCTTGATTCGAGTTAAGTGATTTTCTTTTAAACACATACGTTTCACTTATTAATATATAAATGCCTAGTGTTACACTAGTGATCTTAATTGACGTGGTGAGTACAATGCCGATCAGTATTGCAAATAAAGATAGAATAGCAATCCAAGTGGTATAAGGAAACCATTTTACATAATACCCGGAAAGCTGTTCATTCTTATTTCGTGACTTTAAATGTGCAAAGGCAATGATTAACCATATAAACAATACGGTGTAGCCAAGTGATCCCATAAGATAGTTGAACGTTTTACTGCCCGCAAAAATAGAAATGAGTACACCTGCATATAGAGAAGCTGTACACATCAAAATCGCGATAAAAGGAACTTTCTTAGATGAAAGTCGAGCGAATATTCCAGGAACACGACCATCAACGGCTTGTGTATACAACACACGTGATGAACCGTATAACCCTGAGTTCATGGATGAGATGATCGCAAGCAGAATCACACCATTCATCACATGATCAGCACCAGGAATTCCAATCATCTGAAACACCATGACAAAAGGACTTTCATTCCCGCCATTTACTTGATCCCAAGGAATTAAGCCAACAATGATAAAGAACGGAAACAAGTAAAAGGCTATGATACGAGTTAACGTACTGCGAACAGCTTGTGGTACTACTTTTTCTGGATTCTTTGTTTCAGCTAAGGTTACACCGATAATCTCCGTTCCACCATACGAATAGATAACGACTAACATAGCTGTCATAAGACCAGCTGAACCGTTCGGGAAAAATCCACCTTGATCCGTTAAGTTCGTGAAATTCGGTGCAACATGGTCACCAAACGAAACGAATAACAGCAAAAGTCCTGAAAGAATAAAAATGCCGATCACACTGATCTTAATAAGGGCTAACCAGTACTCCGTCTCAGCAAATATTTTAACGGATAATAGATTTACGATGGTGACGGCGATTGAAACCAAAAAGGCTAGCAGCCAAATTGGCGTATCCGAGAACCAATATTGAAGAAATATCGCTGCCACCACAGCTTCTGCCGCAATGTTTAGCACCCACATCTTCCAATAAATCCAATCAAGAAAATAAGCGGGGAACATGCCTAAAGCAGATTGAACAAGGTCACGAAACGTTCGGGCACCACTGTTTTGAACAGCCATCTCTGCTAAACCTTGCATCACAAATAATAAAA
Organism: Fictibacillus sp. 5RED26; assembly: GCF_015903895.1. Taxonomy (NCBI): domain Bacteria; kingdom Bacillati; phylum Bacillota; class Bacilli; order Caryophanales; family Fictibacillaceae; genus Fictibacillus; species Fictibacillus sp. 5RED26. The sequence continues at coordinate 555,729 of NZ_JACZDU010000001.1, forward strand.
TGATTCCGCCGATTAAATAGGCTAGAACAACAGAGGGACCAGCTGAATCAATAGCCGCACTGCTGCCTTTAAAAAGTCCAGCTCCGATACTGCCTCCAAGAGCCATCATCATAATATGACGAGAAGTCATCGTTCGTTGTAAGTTCTCTGTGCTTTTTTTCATCTTCATAACCTCTTTTAAATTGATGTTAGAATCTATAAAACAAATAACAAAAAAAGGCTTACCATCTCTGATCTCAGTTGTGAGAAAAGAGACGATAAGCCTTTGGCTGACCGCGGTACCACTCTTGTTGATTCGTCATAGAATCCTGCTTGTAGAACCTGTTAACGAAGGTTAATCGTCAAAACATAGAGAACGCGTTCTTTTTGTCTTGCTGCTCCAGGGCGAGTTCAAAGCTTTCATAGACTGCGTTCCACCAACCCGCAGCTCTCTAGACTACAAAATGACTTTTACTACTCCCGTTCGTTGCTTTTATCAAAATGATTATTCAGAATAATATGGATTACTATATAGGCTGTATCTTAGACTTGTCAACACATAAATTTTAAATGAAACAGCACAAGGTAGTATGGAAACGGTATCATTTATTCACTTTCCGAAGTTATTTCTAGCTGTTCTTAACATGTCATGAGGTGAAGAATGCTAAAAAAAAAAAGGGTGCAGGAGGTTTTAAATTCTCCCGCACCGCAACTTATTTCTTTATTGCTAACTTTTGAAAATAATATTTTCCTACATGGTTCACTTGTGCGTTAAAATCATTTCTTCCATTTTCTTTAAAAGAAGGACCACAACTAGAAGACGTTACTTGAATAACGGAATACTTAATATCTTCACCGTTTCTACCTGAAAAACCACCGTTTGATCCAAGACTGATACACTGGTCGTTGATTTCTTTTCGTTTGCCATTTTTATCAACATAATAATATTTATCATTCACAACCCCATAGATCATGTCCTTCGTTGAGGTGAATGAAACACCATACTGACTGATCTCAGTATCTTTTAGTACATCCAAAGTCTTTTCTTTTACAGGAATTACTGTGTAATCATCTTCTTTTTTTAAAGCGGGTTCGTCTGGCATGTTATAGAACGTAAAGATAGAGCCCTCAAAGCCTTCTGGAATTAAAAAGATGTTGTTTGTAGTCTCTTGTTTGTTAAAACTACAGCCTGCTAAAAACAATATAGATATCGCAACAATTATATATTTTTTCAAGTGCATTCACTCTTTCGATTCATTTTCTTTATTGTATCATTGTATCCAAAATTCCAATAACAACTAACAAGCTTTCCACAGAATTGTAACGAGTTAAACAAATTTTTCCAAAAATAAACCTGTATTATACCATCTTTTTGTATAATGAAAATATAGAAATACAAAATGGGGGTAGAAAGATTATGACTACTTTGTTCCAAAGCGACAAAACGGTTGAAGAAAGCGAATTATTAAGGCTTTTGACTTCAATAAATAACAAGGAAAAGACATGGGAAGATGTAGATCAGGAAGTTGTTTTAGATGCGATGATTCTACATATTGGGTCACCTAATAGTGATCTACGAGAGATGATTTATCGATCGTTTTATATGTCAATTATCCACGATCAACTCGACTACGAGACATTAAAGAAACTTCTAGATTATAGTGTAACGCACCTTTTATTTAAAGGAATCGGCGAAAGTGGGACAGATTCTGTCTTCACCCGTGCTTTCACAACGATATTGATAGCGGTCATCATCAATAAAGATATCGAAGTTGATTTTCTTCCAAAAAACACCCTCACTGAAGTGAAAAATGAAATCAAGAAGTACATAGAGCTGGAACGTGATGTTAGAGGTTATGTACCCGTAAAAGGTTGGGCACACAGCATTGCTCATGTGGCAGATACATGTGATGAATTGATCAAGAGTGAAAAAATTGCCGAAGTTGAAAACTTTCCTATTATTGAAATTCTTTTGAAAAAATATTGTACGACTCCGACTGGATTTTTGCATGGAGAAGATGATCGCGTTGTTATTGCTGTTCTAACAATGCTCAAAAAAGAGGTTGGATTAGAAGAATTAAAAATGTTTGTCGAAGGTATTCCTGGTTTTTTAAAATCTCAAAAAGAAGAATTGTCATCTGAAAAGTATTGGTTCGTTATGGCTAACTGTAAGTCCCTGCTAAAAAGCCTCTTCATAGGAATTAGTGATGATCCAATATGTAACTCATTACAACATACGATTCGAAAAAGCTTATCACAAATTTAAACAAGCTAAAGGAGGCAGGCCGTTGGTTTAGAGCACTGAACCTCCTTTTGTTATGCTAAATCTCCGTGCTCTGTTCCCCATTCATGCATCTGTTTTAAAATGGGCATTATTGTCGAACCGAATGCAGTCAATGTATATTCTACCTTCGGAGGTACTGTATTGTACGATTTCCGATCAATGAATCCGTCTTCTTCAAGTTCCTTTAATTGCTGAGAAAGAACTTTATGTGTCACTCCTGACAACAGGTTTCTTAATTCGTTGTATCGTAAAGTACCATCTACACCTAAGTGCCATAGAATAACCGTTTTCCATTTACCACCGATTTTTTGTAATGTATATTCAATTGAACATTTTAGCTTGCCATCGTCATGAGTTGATATTTTCACGAAACTAACATCCTTTCTTACTTCTAGGATAGTATGTCACTTTAAAGTGCGTTCTTACATAGTAGGAGAGTGTCTGGGTATAATGATTCCTGTAATCAACAAAAACAGGGAGGAAGATGAATATGCCAATCTATCCAAGAACATTTTCTCATATTGGATTGTCCGTGCCAAATCTAGAAGAAGCGATTAAATTTTACACAGAGGTTTTCGGATGGTACGTTATCATGGAGCCTTCAGATGTAGAGAATGACGATACACCAATCGGTCAAATGTGCCGTGATGTTTTCGGTGATGACTGGGAAACATTTCGAATTGCACATTTAGCAACAGGTGACAAGATTGGAGTAGAGCTTTTTGAGTTTCCTCATAACGAAAAGCCTGAAAATAATTTTGAATATTGGAAAACAGGTTTGTTCCATTTCTGCATCCAAGATCCAGATATTGAAGGAATTGTAGCTAAAATTAAAGAGTATGGCGGCAAACAGCGCATGCCAATTCGTGAATATTATCCGAACGAAAAGCCTTATAAAATGGTCTATGTAGAAGATCCATTCGGCAACATCTTTGAAATCTATACGCATAGTTATGAGCTTACCTACTCTCAAGGAGCATATTAATATACAAGAGAACCGCTGACTATTTTTGTTCAGCGGTTTTTTTATTGCACAGAAAATCAAAGAAAAGAAAAGACTACTATTTATTTTTTTACTTCTGTAAGCTTGTTTTATGAGATTACGTAATGGAGTGAAGAAAATGACAAAGAAATTCAAGGTGGATCTGCCTAAAATTCAGGGAGATTTAGAAGAAGCAAGATTTCGGGATTTGTATTTGGAGGAAGATCCTTATCTTCATGACTGCTCGATAACGGGAGCTTTTTTAGAGAATGAAGAAATCGACAAACTCATCCTATCCAAAGTGAAATTTAATAATGTGACACTAATCCACTCCAGTTTTTATAAAGTGGACATGACCGATGTTGTATTTGAAAACTGTGATCTTTCCAACACAAATTTTAAAGAAGGTATCCTTTATCGCGTTCATTTTAAAGAATGTAAGCTGATGGGTGTAGACTTCGAAAAGGCGAATCTTAGAAATGTAACGTTTGAGAACTGCATGTTAGACATGAGTGAGTTTGTAGAAACAGATCTTAAACCCGTTTTGTTCGATCAATCTTCGCTAAAGAATGCTAACTTTTATGAAACAAAACTTAATAAAGTGAAATTTGAGACGTGTAATATCGAGGAAATCGATTTTACAGAAACGGCATTAACAGGGATTGATATTAGTACTTGTAAATTCAATAACATTAATGTGGACATCACAAGTTTAAAGGGATGCACAGTATCTCGAGAACAGGCAATCGTGTTTTCAACATTGTTAGGATTAAAGGTAAAAGAGGAATAAAAGTAATACTAACGATTAATTGGATAATTATGTTAAAATTAAAGTGTAGGCACATATGGCATGACTTCATGTATTAAATCATTTTCCACTAGGAGAGATGAAATGAAGGAAAACCTTACACTAGCTTGGATGGCTGCGTTATTTGCTCTTATAGGACAGCTGTTGTTTTTTATAATAATCGCTATTTATTCCGGTGAATGGCGCTTCGTGATGTGGAGTTTCATCGTGAGTATGAGCGTTGGGGTCCCTAGTATGATCCACGTTTGGCAGGCACAAAAACGTACGAATCTAAACAGAAATTAAGAGAATTCTGGTACACTATAAAGCTCATTTCCCATTTTGAGGGAAATGAGCCTTTTTTGTTTTATTTTCTTTAACAAGTGAAAAAGAAGGTACCATCCTCCTTTAAGAGGAATATGAAATGAAGATGATAATAGGGAGCTGGTTTTCGATGAGTGGGATTTGAAGCTTTACGGAATTTTTATCAGAAGAGGGATGGAGAACTGCCGTTACAGCGGAAAAAATTAATGAGAACTATAGAACAAGACCTAGTGGCAGATAAAAATGTTTTAGCCGTTTTTTATGGCGGGTCGATCGGAAAAGAAAGCACAGATCTCTATTCAGATATTGATCTTCGTGTTGTCGTGCGAGACGCCGTTTTTGAGAAGTTTCGAGAGAATAAAAAGAAAAGAGCGGCCAATTGGGGGCAAGTTCTTTTCTATGAAGATTTTCCTTGGACAAACTATTCTATCGCTCATTATGACTTCTTTATTAAAGTGGATACTTTCTATTACAAGAAAAAAGATCTTCAGCCTTCTATATGGATGCAGCATTTAAAAATAGTTTACGATCCTGAAGGTCATGTAAACTCAATAAAGCAACAATCACTTCAGCTATCCTACTCACCAACGATAGAAGAAGTAGAGATTTGGCGTACTAAATTCTTCGCATACGTTCATGAGTTCTATAGGCGAGTCATGCGGGGTGAACTCTCATACGCAAAACAATGTTTAGAAAACGGGATCTATTCTATGGTGTCTGGATGGTATATGATGGCAGGTCTACAGCCAAATAACTTTGCTGATTGGTCTAAGGTTGAAGGAATGAGGAGTCCGTTAGCTGACTGGCAGCGCATGCTTCTATCTGAATGGCGCTACAATTCAAACGAAGAGGACATGTTACGAGTCTTAATAAACATCTTACCTCAATTTCAAAAGTTGCATAAAGAGTTATGTGAAGTTGTTGAAATTACGTATGACCAGAATTGGGAAGAAGATATTTTGAAAAAGGTCCTATTTAAAACTTGAATGAGGTGGTGAGTGTATGGGTGGAGCATCTGGGCTAGCGTTTATGGGCTTATTTACTTTTATTTTTCCAATAGCTGTAGGAACCTTTGTATTGGTCATGCTGTATCGAATGAATCAATCACTAAAAAGAATAGCGGATCGACTAGATGAGAAATAATCATGAAACAAAAGATAGCTGTCACTGTGTAGACAGCTATCTTTATTTATATCGCTTTTCTATAATCATCCTCTAAAGAAGTATGTTTTTTGAACTTAGGTATCTTTAAGTAGACGACCAAGCGTACAAGATATTCAACGGGACCGATGGGCAGATGTTTTAAATAAACGGAACTAAGGAATGCTTGAGTTCCAAAGATAATAACACCTACTACAGTAGCCAGAATTACACCACGATCTCCAAACCAACCTAAACCATAGCCGTAAAATAGAAATGTACAAATTATAGATTGCATGAGGTAATTTGTTAATGATAGTTTTCCCATACTTTCAAAACCACTTAAGAAACCTTTGAACTTCTGGTGGTTGTACATGTAAACGAACAGACTGATATAACCGATCGCAAGCATACTTCCTCCGATCATACTCATGTCTAAACGATAATCCCACTGCTTGCTGAGTAGAGGGGTAGCTTTTAGTAAGAGTCCGATTGGTATAAATAAACCACTTAGGATTGTGAACTGTTTGATCTTAGAAGACGTGTTTTGTAGCCATTTTCGATGTGCTGCATACATACCAATTAGAAACATCGGACTAAGAACAAAAGGAGTTAAAAATAACATGAAGGCTGCTTCACCACCACTCATATCAAGCATTTTGTCATCAAGACTGTGTGCTCTTATTTCTGAGTACGTTCCTGATCCATAGATTTTCTGTGTCTGTTGCATATATAAATCTATCTTGTCAGCACGGATCATTTTAATTTCTTCTGCCTCAAACAGGGAACCAATGAAGAGAAGAGAGAATAGTAGAGTAGCCCAAATCAATAGTGTCTTTGGTTTGCGATTTACCATGACTAAAAGTAGCAAGCCCATAAGCCCATATACAAAAAGAATATCTCCTTCCCATAAATACGTGCTATGCAAGATCCCAAGAGTCATCAGTAAAGCAAATCTTCTGAACAGATGCCACTTTACACGTTTGTTTCTTTCCTTTAACTTGTTACGCATAAGAATAAGCGAGTACCCAAAAATGAACATGAAGATAGGAAGAAATGCGCCTTCAATCACCACTTTTGTAAAGTAGTAAGCATATGTATCAGCTGTTGATAACTTGTAATAGTGGATTTCGTCCTTCCCAAAGATTCCAAACTGAAAAATGAGTAGATTTGCCAAAAGAATTCCTAATAAGCTAAATCCCCTTATACCATCGATGATGTTAATTCTCTGTTTAACCAACATTTTCACAATCCCCTTTATCTACATAATTACCAGTACCTAACAAATGTGTCGACGACATAACTATAACAGCGTATTTTATATAATTCAACAAATATTTATTGTTTTACGATAAATAAATAATGATTAAAGAGATTCTGTGCTTTTTATATGGTATGATTAATTTATAAAAATCGAGATGAGGAGAAGAAAGATGAAGTGGGAAATGTTTTATAAATATGGAGCAAAATTATGCTCTGTTCTGTTTTATGTGATTGGTTGTCTTAGTATCTTTAATTTGGTGTATCACTTGTCCTATTTAATGAGCCCAACAGGAGATTTAGCAAAGTCTTTCGGTACATTTGAGCCTGTTTACAGCAACTTAACGTTAGTTTTTGATACTCAACCTTTACTTTATAAGGATGAAGAATTTATCATCCTTTCACTCGCGGCCTCAATCATTATGTTTGTGTTCATATTAATTTTCCTTCGACTTATGAGGAATTTGTTACAGCATTTACATCAGGAAAGCCTATTTATGATGGAGAACGTAAAGATTTTATTCAAGATGGGTATCACCATTCTTGTACTAGGATCAGCTTTCACCTTTATGGACGAGCTCTTAATGACAAAAGCACTCAAGGAAATTGATGTAACAAACGCTGCTGTAACGTATACAGGATTAGCTTATGTTGATACGTTTTTCACAGGCATTTTCGTCATGATCCTAGCCTCTGCGCTAAAGGTAGCCGTAGAAGCAGTGGAAGAAAATAAACACACAATCTAAAGGTGGAGTAGGGATTGCGCAATGATTAGAATAAAATTAGATGTTATGATGGCACAGCGTAAAATGTCATTAAACCGATTATCCGAACTGGTTGATATCACCCCTGCTAATCTTTCTGTACTTAAAAATGAAAAGGGGAAAGCGATTCGTTTTTCAACACTTGATGCATTGTGTAAAGTACTAGAATGTCAGCCAGGCGATCTGATCGAATATATTGAAGACTAGTTGGAAATCAGAAAGAGGGGATTGTTACATGAAGAAAGTAGCCGTTTGCTGGAGTGGCGGGAAAGATAGCTGCTTAGCATTATATCGATTGCTTCAAGAAAAACATGAAGTTGTTTGTTTACTATCCATGGTTTCTGAAGAGGATGAACGGAATCATGCCCATGGTATTCGACTAGATATCTTACAACTACAAGCTGATGCGATTGACATTCCGTTAATTATGGTGAATTCAGCTGGCGAGTATGAAGCTTCTTTGATTGCGTCTTTGACTTCTATAAAAGAACAGCATGGGTTAGATGCGATTGCATTCGGCAGTTTGTATATGGAAGAAGATCGCAAATGGAATAAACAGGTTGCGGAAAAAGCAGGACTAGAAGCTCTTTTTCCAGTATGGATTTTAGAAGAACAAGCATCTGAACTATTGGAAGAATTTATTTCATTAGGTTTCCAGTCAATTGTTTGTCGAGCTTCAGCAGATATCTTGGACTCCTCTTGGACAGGTCGCGTGTTGAATGCAAGTTTTTGTGAGGATATTGAAGCAACAAAGAGCTGCTCAATGGGTGAACATGGAGAGTATCATACATTTGTTGTAGACGGACCAATCTTTCGAAAGAAGCTTGAGGTTGTTCACTCAGATGTTATCTTAAATTCAGGATTATGGTCGCTCGATATACAATCATGCAGGTTCATAGATAAAGATATGGAGGCTGTAATGAAATGAACATTCACTTTAGAAAGATGTTAAAACCTGAAGAAAATGTAGTAGAAGCTTTAAACCGCTGGGAAAACGACACGAAGCTGGTTCCATTAACACGGCCGAATAAAGATAGAGTAGAACTCGAAAGTAAACGAATCATCACGATAGAAGACTTATATCAACGTTTAGAGTTTCACGCGATTTATTTGATTTTTGTAGATGATCAATTAGTAGGTGAGATGAACTATATGGTCGATCCCCCTCATCTCTTTAATAGAACAGAAGGAACGGCATGGCTTGGTATTACAATAGGTGAATCAATTGGAAGAGGAAAAGGAATCGGCTTTCAAGCTTTGTCGTTCTTAGAAGGTGAGATTAAAAGTAATGGATTAAAACGCATTGAGCTTGGTGTCTTTGAATTTAACTACCCCGCACAAAAGCTTTATCAAAAACTGGGTTACTCAGAAATTGGAAGAGTAGAGGCGTTCACGTATTATAAAGATCGAATGTGGGCGGATATTCGAATGGAGAAGATGATCAAGTAGTAAAAAATAAGACTAAAAGCTGTCCAATAGGGCAGTTTTTTAATTTAAAGGGATTTTATGGATTTTATTGAATTGTGAAAGCAAGAAGGATAAAAAAGAGGGATCATAATGAAAATTATTGATACTGTTCCATTTTTTCTAGAATACTATCAACCGTCCATTCCATTTTTAAAAGAATATTATAAGAGGAATCCATGTATCTTTCATGAATATTTTTCTTATCACTGCAAAGACACAGAGGAAAGACATAATTCATCAATTAAAAAGTATCAAGATTCTTGGTCGTCTATACAACGTGTTCACGAAATGATTAAGCCGATTATTCAGGAAGTTGTTCAAGCTTATGAAGAAGCATATGGTGTAATTTTTCCTGTTGAAGTAAATCTAATCGTTGGTGGTTATGGCTCTAATGCTTACACGCATAGACAGATTATACCTAATATAACGTTTGCGTTGGAAAGGTTGTCTCCAGACTGCCATCATTTAAAAACCATCGTAGCTCACGAATTTGGGCATGCCACACAAAATATTTTGACAGATAAAGCAATTATGAATTGGGAGAGAGTGAATTGGAACAGTCCAATGACTTGGTTGAATCAAGAAGGCGCTGCAACCCATTTTTCTCAAAAAATTGTACCTGGACTCCATCCCTCCGTATACTTTTCTTTTGATAATCATGGATGTGAGTGGCTTGAGTTTGCTCAAAAAAATGAAGATGAAATCTTACTTGCGTTTGCAAATGATTACAATTCATTGCCCTCTCAAACGATCTTTTCTGAATGGTTCTCCATAAATGGTGGAAAGAAATTTGGTTACAGTAGATTTGGCTATTACTTAGCGCATCTGTTCTTTCAAGACCAAGTCAAAATGCTGGGTGAGCGAGATGCGATAACTGCTTGGAAAGATGATGATTTCATAAAGAAAGCTGAAACTTGGGTTCGCCAACGCTCAGGAATAAGAAATAATCATTTGGAGCTGATGTGATGAGCATGAAACAAGAGAAACCCTTGATTATGATAGTAGGTACTTTTCATATGAGATACACACCAGACCTTCAACGTATGGACTTTGATGATTTATTAGCTGATTCTAGACAACAAGAAATTCATAAGGTGGTGAAACAATTAAAGAAGTTTAAGCCATCGAAGGTTGCATTAGAGGTGGTGAAAAGTGAAGAGGACAAATTAAATCACGAATTTCATCAATACAGAGAAGGTGAACTGAAACTAGAGGTTGATGAAGTTCACCAGCTTGGGTTTCGAATAGCTTCAGATCTTCAGCATGAAAAAGTTCATGCTGTGGATTGGATGGATACAGTAGGGAATAGAGGATTGGGTCAGGTTTTTGAGTGGGCAGAAAAGAATCAACCTGAGTACTTTCGTTATATAAATGAAAACTATCGTTCAAATCATGAGCTGTCAATAGGGAAAAAGAGTGTATATGATATTATCAGATCACAAAATCATGAGTCATTTATAGAGAAACAGCATGAGATGTATATGGCGATAGCACGAATTGGCTCTAACGAAGAATACATTGGCATTGATTGGATCAGATGGTGGTATCAACGAAATCTAATTCTTTATTACAATTTAACTCAGATTACATCGACATCAGATCGTACCTTATTAATTATCGGTGCGGCTCATGTACATCTAGTTACTCAATTTTTAAAAGAGAGTAACTCATTTAGTGTTGTAAATCCTTTAGACTATCTTACATAATGTTGAGTATAATCACCTATTATTTTTTCTTTCAATCAATGAAATCGTTAAGAATACGGTAAGAGAAGCTACTATAATGAAGGCTGCAGTGTTAGAAATATAATTAAAATCTAATTCATGAACGATTTTAGATTCTTCACCATAATAGTTTAGTAATTCCATTGTTTGGTTTTCATAGTCTAATAGAAAATAAGAAAGAACACTTCCGATGATTGCTCCGAAAATTAGTGAGAGCAATGTTTTATTCATACAACTTAGCACTCCCATTCATATATTTATTTTACGAGTAACATATTTATTATTGTACCATTATACTCCATCAAGGAGGAGCATATGAATTCAGGTGCTGTGTTCGGAATTGTATTGACTCTAAGTCTTTTTGTGTTTAACTACTTTCCATATACTTTCAAAGAAAAGTTCAGACTGCCTTATTGGATTTCAGGTATCCTCATTTGCTTTTTAGGACCACTGGTTGCTATGGGGGTAGGATCTTATCTATTAGATGAAGCTCATCGGGAAGGTAGCGACGGGTTCGGAGCAGGAATAGCAGGAGCGATTATAGCTATAGTCCTTATTGCAAACGGTGCTCTATATATAATCGGAAGTGTGGTTTCTGCCATAGAACAATATGTTACACGACGAAAGAAAGACAAAAGGTATAATTAGCAAATAAAGATAAACGAATTCCACTTGTTATACTACTTCGACTTTGAGGTATCTATAGATAAAAAAACACTGCAAAATATCGAAGTGTTTTATTTATTGTTATCATTCAAAATATATTGGTCTGATATATTGAATTTCTCGTCTATAAGTATATAAGGATGTGTTTTCAATAAACTTGTCTGTAAATGTTCTGGCATCCTTTCACCTTCATATGCACAAATGAGTGGGAATGCAAGTTCATTTACCGCACCATCCACGACTCTCTCAAGATCCTCGACCAGATGAAGGGGATCTTCCATCGTGCCCCATTCAACATGTGCCCATGAGCGAAAAGGTTGGTTATTATCTACATATGATTTAACCGTTTTGAAGAAGTAATCAATTATTGCAGGCGGATGATAACTGCCGCTTGAATAGTAAAAATCGAAGTTATTTACATGATGGACAAGCTTCATTTGTTCTGGTGTTAAACAAGTAGTAAGCTCTTTATGAACCATTCGATAGATTCGTTCGTTTTCTATAACCACAACGTATTCTCCTAGAGAGGTACCTTCTTGTATATAACGAACAATTTGTTCCATATAATTTTTCATTCCATTGTAAGAATAAAGCACATGAACACTTCTTCTTTGTTTAAACAACTCGTTCATATTCATTTTCAAATCATCACAACTCTCGAGTATGTATTTCTATTAGTGTACTAGTTTTAAAGGATAAAAGCTAAGGGAAGTATTGTAAAAGCTAGAAGGTGTTTTAAATGACATTCAAGTAGCGGTTTTATCACTTTATTTTTGGGCTACTATAAGAGATGTAGCGATAGAGCAATAATTTATATTGTTGTTGATCAATGTAAAAATATGTATTGAAAAGGAATTGATGATATGAAAGCCGTTCAAGTGACTGGTTATGGGGATGTAAACAAATTAGAAGTTGTAGAAATAGACATTCCAGAGCCAGGAGAAAATGAAGTATTGGTACAGGTAAAGGCTTGTGGCATCAATAATACTGAAATTTGGATGAGAGAAGGAGCATATGGGAAGGATTCCAAATCTGGATGGCGTCCAGAAGGCGTTCAATTTCCGAGAATTCCGGGATCCGATATTACAGGTACAGTTGTGAAAACAGGTAAACAGGTTGCGACTTCTATGATAGGAAAGGATGTTGTTCTGTTCCCTTTTACATCAACTGGAGAAGACGGCTGCGAACATATTTCTGATGATATGTCTTTTATAGGGTCAGAGTATGACGGAGGATATGCTGAATACGTAGTGTGGCCAGCTGAACTGTGTTTTGATATGCCTTTACAAAGTTTCACAGAAAGTGCAGTTTTCTCAGTGAGTGGTTTAACTGCTTGGCACATGGTTGAACAGATACAAATCCAACCGAATGAGACCATCCTTGTAACAGGTGCCAACGGTGGTGTAGGCTCACTGAATGTACAGATTGCTGCTAAAGTTTTTGGTGCTAAAGTAATTGCGGTAGTAGGTGACCTAACGTTAGAGGGAAAACTAAAAGAACTCGGGGCAACTCATGTCTTGTCATACAAATCGAGTGACCTTGCAAATGAAATTCAACAAATAAACGGGGGTCCAATTGACTCTGTATTAGATGTAGTTGGGGACGCGTTGTTTTCTATTTCTCTCCAAGCATTAAAAAATGGAGGCAAGTTCTGTATTTCAGGATCTGCCGGTGGACAGAAAACAGAACTTGATTTTAGAACCTTATATTTAAAACACATAACACTCTATGGTTCTGTCTTAGGAACAAGGACTGAATTTGTTCGAATGCTTCAAGCGATTTCCCAAGGCAAGATCGTGCCAGTTATAGATCGAACGTTTCCTCTCCAAGAGGCGAGAGAAGCTCAAACGTATTTTAAGAAAGCTGGAAAGTTAGGAAAGATTGTATTAATTCCTTAGGTCATATGTCTTGAAAAAGGAAGTAAAACTAGTTTACACCAAAAGTGAAGAATGGGCTGCCCAAATTAAGTGTTCTTAATTTTTAGGCAGCCTTTGTCATTTAACTTGTTCTTTTTACTTGATCCTCTATAGCATTATCGTCAATCTGCAAACGGGTACGTATTAAGTAATATATACCTGGAACGGCAATAATCACTCCAATAAGAAGGTAAGTCATGCGCGTACTCATTCCTAAGAAACTGGAAGAAGCAAATAAAATTCCGAGTGGCATGGTTATACGGAGAAAAAGTAACCTTACCGCGCTTAATTGTGTTAAGCGTTCTCTAGGGGCTTTCTGTTGAAATAGAGCAGAGCTTTGCGCATTGAACATAGGGAATAAGATTCCTCCTAAAAGCTCGCATCCCCATGCAATATAAATGGTAGGTGCAAAGTATAACGCGATGAAAGACAATCCACCGCCTAAAAGACCAACGTACATGGTTTTGTTGTTCTTAGGTAACTTTGTAAGAAGTAGCATGCCAAGCGCATATCCGATCGGAAACATTCCCGCGAAAATGGCATATTCCCAAGCTTCTCCGGATAATTCTCCTCTTATAAAAGGCACGTTTAATACCAAAGTAGCTCCCACTGCAAATTGAACAGAAGATGATAATAGAGTAAGTCTTAATAGCTGTGGGAATTGAATGAAAGTTTGATACCCAGCTTTTGTTTCTTGCCACCAGAACTTTTTTGACCATGTCGCTACTCTTTTTGTGCTTATTTGAGGAATTTGAGAAAGCGATATTGAGCTAAGTAAGAACATAAGACTGGACAACCCATAGATGATATATAGAGGACTGACTAAGAGAAGTAAGGATGTAACGCCTGGTGCGATAAAACTCATGAGGCGCATAGTTCCGTCGAGTATGCTGTTGGCTGAAACTAATTCTTTTTCTTCACAAAGGTCGGGTAGTAAGGAAAACGAAAGACTAGCGTAGATCGGCTGCAAAAGTCCCAACACACATTGCAATACTACTAATCCAGCTATCGTACCCATTTCTGTACCACTTACGTATCCGATCAAAGGAAGGATATAAGCAAATGAGCGGACCCGTTGAATATTTTTAAGCATTCGTTCTTTGATAACGTGATTTAAGAACGGAGCACTAATTCCTTGCAGAATTAAGGAAGGAAGAAAATAAACTAGCCAAAGTGCTCCCATCCACTCTTTTGAACCTGTAATCTCAAACAATAGAAGCCCGTTTATAATTCCACCGGCAGCACCTCCGAATTCGGATATGATTTCTCCGATCCAGAGAGCTTTAAATGGTCTGGATAATGACTTATTCTTCATTCGTCTTTTCTCCTAAATAGTGCTGAAGTTGGTTGGAGAACGAATGAATCTGGTGTGTGTTAGCTGAATAAATACCTTTTTCAACCTTAACAAATTTAGCAGCTTTTAAAAGTGAAAGCTGGTGATGTAGAGTTGTTTTTGATACGTTGAACTGAATGGTTAATTCTTGAAGAGAGAGTGGTCCTCTCATTAGTTGATACAATACCTTTAATCGCAGCTCGTCACCTAGTGCCTTATGACCTCGTACAAGCTCGTTTGGAGGAGAACCGGGCTCTAATAATGCTTCATCAGTTAATGGATAGAAGATCAGCTTTGTATCTGTTGTTTTCTGTTCCAAAATCCATGGTCTGTACGAGACATGTGGAATGAGTTTTATGTTCCAAACGGAAGGTTCTGGTACGTATTTTGCGCCTCTTGTAACACGTTCAATTTCTTCTAATGGTTTTTGGTTATCAAGAAGACCATGCTGTTTTTTTTCAAATGAGAGAGCTTGCATCCATTTTTCCCAATCCGTATTTTGGCTGAGCCAGTTGTACCATTCCGAAAGTGTATCAGTTAGCAAGGAGTGCAGTTCATCGCGGCTAATACTCCCAAGCGTTCGTACATATCCCTCTAAATAGTCGTGTCCTTTAAATAGAGACGCATATTGATAGAAAGCATCAGGCTGTTCATAACATTTCGCTGTCTCAGTTCTGTGCGACTCATATGAACGATTTTTATAAGGTAAAAGTGTTTCATAGAAAACGGTAGATGGTAATTCAGAAACCTTGACTGAAAATTCTCCAATTGAAGAAGCTGAAACCTTGTTCTGCAGCATGATCATTCCATACCACAAATTTGTCTGCTCGATTTTATCTAAATTGTTCTCCAAGGATACAGTCATTAAGGACTTTCGATTCGTCCACTGTTCATCTTGCTCAAATGTGTGACGCAACTTCGCATATGTATAACCCGCAATTCCTAAAGCTAGCTCCCATATCGGTGAACTTTCGATAGATAAATTAACAGTTTCCTGAGAGTGAGGAGAATGTATATTTTTCATAGTTACCTCCAAAAAGTAATGTATTCTAGTTTTATTCTAAAACAATGAAATTTATAATTCAATATATTTAGAATTAATAATTCTGAATGAATCGAATTATATAGATAGTTCTTTTTATCTCTAACCCGAGCAATTTGTGCTAAAATTAGGAAAAAAGGGGTCAGAGGTTATGTTTGTCTATAAAATTGACGAAGAGCTATCTCTTCGATTGTTTAATGAAAAAGATGCAACAGAGTTCTTCCAACTAACCATACAATCTAAAGAATATTTGAAAGAATGGTTAGGCTGGTTAGATTATACAAATGAAGAAGAGGACTCCTTAGCCTTTATAAAAGCAACCTTAAACGGAGTAAAAGAAACAGGGGGCTATCCAAAGACTACAGCAATCATCTACAAAGGAAAAATCGCTGGAATTATTGGGTTTAACGAAATTAGTAGGTTACATAAGATCGGTGTTATGGGATATTGGCTCGGTCAAGAATTTCAAGGAAAAGGAATTATGATGAGAGCGTGTAAAGCTTATATAAAATATGGCTTCCATGAACTCGATCTTAATCGAATTGAAATACGAGTAGCTGAAAAAAATAAAAAAAGCCGTGCGATTCCTGAAAAGCTAGGATTTCAGGAAGAGGGCAAGATTCGACAGGCAGAATGGCTTTATGATCATTATGTTGATCATGTGATATATGGTCTATTAGCTGAAGAATGGAAACAAAATAACTAGAATGTTTAAGAAAGCTGACACGAAAAGGTTTTTACAGACCTTTTTGCTGTCGGTTTTTTTTGCTATGAGTGTGTTTATTTAAACAAATGTTACCTGAAAGTGCCTACCGTACTTGAAAGTGCGTACTTTTAATTTTGGTTAAAGAGCGTATGATTGCAATCATAAAGGACATTTTTTTATAGGAGGGCACGACAAACAATGAATCCATTCAAGTATCATCGTTCTTATAATCGAATGTATAAAGAGGGTGAATTAACACTTGGACTACACATACCTCTTGAGAATTATAGATTTGCCACACCGACGATGGAACAACAAGTTGAAATGTCGCAGTTAGCTGAACAATTAGGTTTTACAAGTTTATGGTTTCGTGATGTTCTTTTGGAAGATCCGAATTTTGGAGATCCAGCGGTAGGACAGATTTACGATATGATGATCTATATGACTTATTTAGCAAGTCAGACGAACGAAATCGCTCTAGGAACAGCAGCTGCAGTCTTACCGTTAAGGCATCCGTTGCGTGTTGCAAAAGAGATCGCAACATTGGATCAATTGTTCCCAGAACGTGTATTACTCGGTGTATCTTCAGGTGACAGGCGTGCTGATTTCTCAGCATTGGGAGTATCGCACGAAACAAGAGGGGAAGCGTTTGTGGAGGCTTTTCAATATCTTAACGAGGTGCTATACAAAGAGTATCCTAGTATCCGTTCATCTCGAGGAATCGTGCAAGGATCGAACCTTGTACCTAAGCCAACAAAACGAATTCCAACATTTATTACAGGCTATGCACAACAGGAAATGGAGTGGTTTGCAGAGCATGGAGATGGGTGGATGTACTATCCTCGCAGTCCAAAATATCAAGAAGTAACGATCAAGAGATGGAGAGAATTAGTAGAGGGTTATCATCCTGATACGTTCAAACCATTCACTCAGCCGATGCATCTTGATCTAGCAGAAGATCCTAATGAAGCTCCGAAACCGATTCGATTAGGATTTAGAATTGGCCGCAATCCATTGATCGAGCTGTTGCAAGTGTATAAAAAATCTGGAGTAAATCACTTGTTCTTTGCGCTTTTTGATAGTGAAAGACCAGCGAAGGAAGTTATACAAGAACTAGGTGAAGAAGTGATACCGCATTTTCCAGCTTTAAAACATTAACTCGTAACAATAAAGCCAAGCTAGCTGCTAGACGCAGTAGCTTGGCTTTTGCTTAGTATAGAACGTCTTGAAGAAAATTTTTCTAAAGCGTAAATATGTTGAAACTCCAAGCACTCATGGCTGTCCGTTGCATGACTCCTGTGCAAACATAAAATGGCTGATCGGAAGGAATACACCGACCAGCCTTCTTCTTTAACTCAGATTTCTTAAAAAGTACCATACCAAATTAGTAAACGTTTGGGCTTGAGAAGAAATAGGTGATTCTTCAAAGCACTTTTGAAATGGCTTCAATAATGGCTGAAGAACAATCTTACGAATACGCTCACGTTGAAGTTCACTCATGACCGCATCAAAAAGGTCTTGCTGTTCTTCTGTAAAGGTATAATCCTGCTGCAGTTGATCAGCGAGTGATAGAATGTCATCTATTTTAACTTGTTTTTTATTTGCGTTTGTACGAAGTAAATCAATAGCTGAAAGAGGGATGAGAACAGATTCGTTCGTCATCATCTTCGGTACGATCAATTCAATATAAGAAAGAAGTGTATCAACGACATGCTCTAAGGAGTATGTCGTATTTGTAATTTTTAGTGTAAACAACATATGGTGCATCATTCCGAAGAACAGGATGGTAGCTTCAAAAACATGCTCCCGAACTTCGTCGCCTAAGATCTCAATAAAACGATCGGATATCCATTCCATCTCATATAACCGGTGCTGCATAACGAGTTTTTTGAGGTCAGCTTCATTAGAAGATAGAATCGCTTCAAAAAGTGGCTGAAGGTTTCTTTCCTGGTTTAATCGCATAATGATTACAATTTGTTCAATGAAAACATCCCGATCGCCTGTATCCTTACCTATCTGAACGGCTATTCGCTGTTGACTGGCGTCATAGCGTAAAAATTCTAATATGTCTGCGATGCAGTCACTTTTTGATGAGAAATAGTTATAGAACGTACCTTTAGATATATTTGCTTTATCAATGATTTCCTGTATAGAAGTCTGCTGAATACCTTTTTCTATAAAAAGCTTTAAAGCGGTGTCAGCAACTTTTCTTTTCCTGTTATTCATTTGTTCCTCCTAAGTCCAACCCTTATAGCTAGTATAAATTTCTTGAGATGGAAACACAACGCTTTTAGACTAACGGTATAAAAGTGTTGATATTTTTATACTGAGGGTATAAACTTAATAAAGTTAAGTAATTATTTTAATACAGAGGAGAAATGACATGGGGAATACAGATTCCACTTTACAACATAAAAAACCGCCCTATTTGATGCTTGCGATCTTGTTCGTTGGAGCGTTCGTAGCTTTCTTAAACAATTCATTGCTGAACGTAGCATTGCCTACCATCATGGTGGATTTAAATGTTAAAGACTATTCGACCGTTCAATGGTTGGTAACCGGATTCATGCTAGTGAGCGGTGTTTTGATACCGGCTTCGGCATTTTTAATAACTCGATTCTCAAATAGAATGTTATTTATTACAGCGATGTCCATCTTTACAATCGGTACAGCGCTATCGGCTTTTGCTCCTAACTTTGGTTTGTTATTAACTGGACGAATGGTGCAAGCTGTAGGTTCATCTGTGATGGGACCAATCCTAATGAACGTTATGCTCGTTAGTTTTCCACGCGAAAAACGAGGCATTGCGATGGGGATCTTTGGTTTGGTTATGATCACAGCTCCTGCAATCGGTCCAACTTTGTCGGGGTATATTGTAGAATACTACGACTGGCGTCTGCTTTTTGAAATGATTCTGCCTTTAGCTATCCTGAGTTTACTATTTGCAGTGTGGAAGCTTGAAAACGTGATGAAGCAAAACAAAAATGTTTCACTAGATTATCTTTCACTCGTGTTGTCTAGCATCGGTTTTGGTGGCATTCTTTACGGATGTAGCACAGCGAGTTCGGACGGATGGACAGATACGGTTGTTCTATCAACACTAATCATTGGTGGTATAGCGTTAATTATTTTCATCCTACGACAACTTAAGTTAGATGAACCATTGTTGAACATTCGAGTGTATAAGTATCCAATGTTTGCTCTTGCATCCGTTATTGCGATTGTTAATGCAGTTGCCATGTTTTCAGGCATGATTTTAACACCAGCTTACGTCCAAAGCGTGCGAGGCATATCGCCGTTAGATTCAGGGTTGATGATGCTTCCTGGAGCAATCATTATGGGTATCATGTCTCCGATTACTGGTAAACTTTTTGATAAATTTGGACCGCGTGCTTTAGCGGTTGTCGGACTTTCAATCACTGCGGTTTCAACTTATATGCTCGCTCACTTACAAGCTGATTCGGCTTATTCTTACATCATACTGATCTATTCCATGCGCATGTTTGGATTATCAATGGTCATGATGCCGATTATGACGAATGGTCTTAATCAGCTTCCAACGAGCTTAAATCCGCACGGTACAGCCGTTAATAATACAGCACAGCAAGTTTCAGGTTCAATCGGTACAGCAATCCTTGTTACGATTATGAACACTGTTACGAAAACTGAAGCAGAAAGCTTAATGAGCGGAGTAGATCCAGCGACGATTACCGAAGCCTCAACCGCTGCTTTAACACAACAGGCTCTTCTGTCAGGTATTCAATACTCATTCTTTGTAGCATTCGGAATTAACATTGTTGCTTTAATGCTAGCCTTTTTCGTCAAACGGGTCGATACAAGTGCTGAAGCAGTAAATAAGATTGAAAAAGGTAACAAAACATCAACAAAGTCAGTTACAGCTTAAAATATTTTTATAAAACCGACACTTTGGGTATGATTAATACCCCATTTAGTGTCGGTTTTTTCTTTTTCTTTAAGGATTAGGTTCAGAATGTAGTAGCTGAGTACGCCTGCAACATTAAACAGTATATGTTCAGGTGAAGGTGCCTTGATCTCAGGTGAATAGGTTAACATTATGAGTGAAAGTTAAGTGTTTACCGGTGCTCAAAATAATTCTTAGGTGATTACACTCCTTTTATCGGTGAACATGTAACAAATATAAAAGCACGTACCGTTAAACACTTTAGATCAACTAATTATGTGTAGTATCTATATGTATTTGGGTAAAGTAATAAGCAGATTGATTTACATCGTCTGAAAATAGGAGTAAGGTCTTAACTAATCTTTTGTAAGTAAAAGGAGTGGAAATGAAGATGAATAAAATGAACACCGATTTTTCAAATATATATATTAACGGCGAATGGAGAAAAGGAAGCAGTGATAGCTTCATGAAAAACACGAATCCGTTCACAGAAGAAGAGCTTGTTACGATTCAAGCTGCCACGAAAGAAGACTTGGACGAAGCTTATGAAGCGGCGAGAATTGCTCAAGCTGAATGGGCAAACGAACTTCCACAAAACAAGCGTGCTGTTTTAGAAAAAGTAGCTGACGTTATGCAAGAGAATGAGGAGCTTATTATTGATTGGATCATCAAAGAATCAGGCTCAACGTATATGAAAGCTATCTCAGAATTTCGGGCATCTATCAATATTTTAAAAGAATCAACAACATATCCTTATCGTATGGAAGGAAAGATTCTTCCATCACAAACAGCAGGGAAGGAAAATAGAGTGTACCGTAATCCATTAGGTGTAATTGGAATTATCAGTCCTTGGAATTTTCCGTTCCATCTGGCTATTCGATCCATCGCACCTGCCATCGCGACTGGAAATGCTGTCGTAATTAAACCAGCTACAGACACGCCAGTTACAGGTGGATTAATCTTTGCGAGTATTTTTGAAGCGGCTGGCCTTCCAAAAGGTCTGATAAACGTTATTGTAGGACGCGGTTCAGAAATTGGGGATGAAATTGTTACACATCCAACTCCACGTCTGATCTCGTTTACAGGTTCAACGGAAGTCGGAAGACACATCGGTGAACTTGCTGGTAAGAACTTAAAGAAATCTGCTCTTGAGTTAGGCGGAAATAACGTATTTATTGCCTTAAAAGAAGCAGATATTGATCAAGCGGTAGATTCAGCGCTGTTTGGAAAGTTCTATCATCAAGGGCAAATCTGTATGGCGATCAATCGTATCTTTGTGCATCAAGACATTTATGAAGAATTTGCAGAAACCTTTGTTCAACGAGCAAACAATCTGAAATTTGGTGATCCGTCCAAAAAAGATACGAACGTAGGTCCATTAATCAATAGAGACCAAGTTGATCGAATCTTAAAAGATATTGAAGACAGTGTTTTACAGGGTGCGAAGATTCGCATTGGTGGAGATGCAAACGGAAATGTTTTAGAACCTACTGTAATAACAGATGTGAATAACGAAATGCCGTTAGCCAAGAATGAAATCTTTGGACCAGTAGCTATACTAATTCCATTTGAAAAAGATGAAGACGTTGTTCAAATGGCAAATGCTTATCCGTACGGTCTAAGCGGTGCCGTTCATTCTAAAAACATTGAACATGCAACAAACATAGCTCATGACATTCATACAGGTATGATTCACATCAACGATCAATCAGTTAACGATGAACCTCACATGCCATTTGGTGGAGAAAAAGATTCAGGACTTGGCCGATTTAATGGTGAGTGGGTGTTAGAAGAATTTACTACTCTAAAATGGGTATCTGTGCAACGTACTCCAAGAAATTATGGTCCATTCATTAGCCAATTAAAGTAAATAAGTACAAAAAGCATCCGGATGACTTCATTCGGATGCTCTCTTCATTAGAATCAAGCTTATGATGTTTTTCGAAATGGGTAAAAACTCAACTTATTCTTGCCTGTGTTCTTTGAAACGTATAATGCCTCATCTGCATATTCAAGTATGGTTTGTGGTGAAACGTCCTGAGCTACCCATTCTGCTGATCCCATGCTGCATCCAATTTTTATAGAATGTTCCTGAATAAGAAATGGTCGGTTAAGAGTGTCTATGAGGAATTGTGAGATCTCGGTTATTTCATTCAGATAATTCTCCTGGATCGGAAGTACAACTACAAATTCATCTCCACCCAAACGTGCTGCAAAATGTTCCTTCTTTATTAATGAATCAATGATACGCTTACCAACTTCTATTAAAAGTAGATCTCCTGCATGATGTCCATGTGAATCATTGATTGATTTAAAACCGTCCAGGTCCAAATAAAGCACCCCATAGCTACCATTAGAACAATCAAAGCGAACTGAATTCATGTACTCTAAAAGAGCTAACCGATTCGGCATACTTGTCAGAAAGTCGGTATGTGCCATGTTCTCCATCTTGTCTAACTGTTTTTCTGTTTGTTTTAATGATGAGATTAAGCTTCTAAAAGAAGAACTTAGAACTTCTATATCTTTGATTCCGCGCAACAAAGGAATCTCTACGATCTCACCATCTTTCAACTTGTCAGCAGAAATAGCCAAGTCAAAAAGAGGACGAGAAACTCTCTTAGTGATAAACCATCCTATTACAGCCATAAGTAGAGAAATCACAATACCACAGACTAAAATGAATGTTTGCAGATATTGGACGGATGCATAAGCCGCTTGTTCTGATTGGCGAATGACAACCGTCCAGCCTAATCCTGGATAATTTTGATATCCGTAGCCAAAAGCATAGCCTGTCACATACTCTTTTCCATCTGGCCAACGTACAAAATTCCACTCGTTTCTCTTTCCTTTATTATCGAGATCACTTATCTTTATTTTTTTACCTAGATCATTTTTATGGCCTAATAATACTGTATCTTCTTTACTGATTATGTACACTTCCACATCTTTTTTCTGCTCTTTAATGGGCTTTAGAATCGCAGCTTCCACTTCTTTAGACCACTCCCAGCTGAGATGGGCGGCTAACACACCTTGGAAAACACCATTTTTATCTGTTAATGGTGTACTGATATCAACTAATTGTAAAGGTGAACCATCCTTGGTTGGAATCAGTTTGGATAACAAAAGGGCATCATGAACATCACCGATAAAAGGCTGTTCAGTTGCTTTTTGAAAAACGGGACGAGCAGATATATCTTGGTTGATGAGAAGTTTCTTTGTTGAAGCTTGAATGACTCCTTGTTGATTCGTTATTCCAACCCAAGAGAAGGAGGGAATTTTATTTTGAAGCTGATCGATCAGAAATTGTGCTTCATTTATTCTTCTTGGGTCTTTCAGAACTTCCTGTTCACTCAAAACTTGTAGTTCCTGGTATCTGGACCACATAAAAGAATCAAGGTTGTGGGATAGTTGAAAAGCTGAAGAAGCTAAAGAATTACCTATTTCTTTTTCTAATAATTCGCTAGATTTATCACTGATAAAGATACTAAGAAATAATGATGTGGCTAATATGATCAATGAGATGCTCACGGACAGATACGTTTGAATTTTGATAGACATAAAACGTGACTCCTATAATAATTAAATTTATTTCATCAAGAACCCTTTGTTATATCGGAACAAGTATTGAAATGATTAGGAATCTATTAGATAAACGATGAGATAAAGTTCTCAAACGAGAATTATGGCAGTTGATTATGCTACACTACGAGGACAAGTCATATACATTAAAGGTGATGAAGAGATGCTAATTAATGATAAGATACGCCAAGATTTGTTTGCAGAAGTGGAAGGAATAAATGACGAAAATCTAAATCAAAAACCTTCGGAAAATGAATGGTCCATTAAGCAAATTTTAGAACATCTATATTTAATGGAAGGTGGAATCGCAAAAAATATTAACCATCAACTCCAAAATGGTAAAGTGGTAAACGCAGAAAAGAAGCCGATCGAAGCAACAATTAATAGAGATATTAAAGTAGATGCTCCAGAATTTGCAGTGCCAACTTCAGAATATGCATCTATTGAAGAGCTAAAAATGAAATTGGCTGCGACACATAAAAATTTACTAGATATCGAGAAGACTGCTGATGCAAAAGATTTAGAAGCAAAAGGCTATCCTCATCCTATCTTCGGTGACATAAGTTTAAAACAATGGATTCCATTTGTGGCCTATCATGAACAACGACATATCCTACAAATTAAAGAAGTGAAAGAAAAGTTAAGTCTTTAAAATAGATAACGGTCAGTACATTCTCCAAGAAGGAGGATGTACTTTTTTTATTGAATGAGATGAGGATAAGAAGAATGAAAGTTTCGGTTTAGGTGCAATACTGATTGAAAGAATGAAAAAAGGAGGACTGAAGATGTTGTTGAAAAACAAAATCGCAGTCGTTTATGGTGCTGGTGGTGCAATTGGCGGTGCTGTTGCGCGCGCTTTTGCAAAAGAAGGAGCTTCTGTATTTCTGGCTGGAAGATCTATGGATTCTCTTCAAATTGTAGCAGATGAGATAACAAATGCTGGAGGCAAAGCAAAAGTTACAAAAGTAGATGCACTGAATCAAAATGAAATAGTAGGACATCTGGATCGAATCGTACAACATGTGGGACAAATAGATATTTCCTTTAATGCAATAGGAATACGTGGGGACCTTCAAGGAACTCCACTAATTGAAATGTCAAAGGAAGACTTTATGACTCCTATTCTGACAGGTGTCCAGACTCATTTTCTAACAAGTACTGCAGCGGCAAAGCATATGATCAACCAAAAATCAGGGGTTATCCTAACTCTTTCTGCTTCAACTGCAGCATTGTCAGGTAGAGACCGAACCTATCATTTAACAGGAGGTTTTGCGACCGCATGTTCAGCCATTGAAGGATTTACAAGGAGCTTAGCCGGTGAGCTCGGTTCAAAAGGCATTCGTGTCGTAGCTATAAGATCAGACGCTATTCCAGAAACATGGAAACCAGATAATAATGAGATTCAGGCGTATATGGAGGAAGGAACAGCACTAGGACGTCTTCCAAAATTAAAGGAAGTTGCAGATGCAGCAGTATTTATTGCTTCTGACCGAGCAAGCGCAATAACGGGTGCCGTTATGAATGTAACGTGCGGTTCAATAATGGACTGAGTCATTTATTGGATTTTTATGTTAACATTAACTCTATTGGAATATGAAAGCTAAAGGAGCATATAAGAATGTCACATACAAATTGTGTAACATGGTCTCATGAGTAGACAAAGATGTTTATTCATGAAGGGTTAATGTTTATTTTCACCGATTCTCTATGAATGATGTCTCTGTTTACTCCCTTCTAATGATAAAAAAATAGAATGGAGAGATAGCATGATTCATTTAAACCTACTAACTGAGCAAGAATTTAAGGAATATCAAACATTCATGATTTCAGATTATGCCCTTGAAATCACTAAGAACTTTAACCTATCGTTACAGTCAGCATTAGAAGAATCAGAAATGATGATGAAGGACCTATGGAAAGATGGGTTGTTTACTGAAGGTCAGTATTTATACAAAATTAAAGACTCCAAAACCAATGAAAAAGTAGGAATCCTCTGGTATGGATTGATACCAGAAATCAATCAAGCCTACGTGTATCATATTTTCATAGACGAGCTCTATAGAAGAAAAGGATACGGAAAAGGTACATTAGAAAAGCTTCAAAGTATGTTAAAACAGTCAGGTATAGACTCTATGGGGTTAAGTGTTTTTGGGGAAAATGAAGCCGCTTATCAGTTATATAAGAAATTAGGGTATAAAAATACAAGAATATCAATGGAATTCATCTTATAGAACATTATTAAATATAGGTTTGTGGTAAAGCTTAGGGTCATGGTGACTCTGAGCTTTTTTTCATTCTAATAAATGTGATTTACAGTAACAGGAATTAAATTCCAAAAGGAGAATATAGAAAATTAGAGGTGATTGTATGAAAAAAATACTTGGCTTTTTACTTTTAATCATGTTGGCAGCTTGCAGTGAAAAAGGAGCCGTAGAAAAGCTGAAAATGAATTATCCGAGTGTAAAGAAAGAGATAGAGCAAATGTCGACAGAGGTGCAGAATAAAATGGCAGCACCAGATTTTCTTCCTTTTCAGCCAAAAGATGTCCAATTAACATATGCTGCAGAACCGGCGGGAGATCCAAAAGGGGATATCTTACATACTGAATTTATTTATGGTAATGAAAAAGGTTCTGTCCTTCATGTAACCACGTTTCTAAATAAAAAGGCAACTTTTAATGATGAAGGTGAGAAGAAGACAACAAAATTGAAAGATGGAACTGAGGTTGTTATTGAAGCTGAATCATCTGAAGTTATGGCCATTCGTTGGAGGAAAGACGATGTTTATTACGGGATGATGTTGATGGGTTCTGAATTTAAGATGGAGGATCTTTTGAAATCAGCAAATTCGATGGACTATTAGGAGGTGTTTATTTTGAGTGAAAAATACAGTTATATTTCGTTACTCTTAAGTGCTACTACAGTCGCTTTCTTTCTTTTTATACAAACATATGCCTTTTCTATAGAGTATTTGCGGTTTATCTTGTGGGTAGGAGTACTCTCTGCCATGTATTTTGCATTTCGGTCACCTAAAAAGATCGGTATTCGGGGATTGGCAATTACAGCAGCGCTCATTCTCGCAGTTCCTCTTTTACTTATGGAGTTGGTCGGATTAGCTTGGCGTAATGGTGGATTCGGAAATTAAGTGAGACATTTGTAGAAAAGAGTAATAAGTTATCTCAAGAATTCTCAAACTATGGGGGACTAAATGATATTACATACTGAAGTTATAGGAATGGGAGAACCTGTAATCTTCCTGCATACAGGTTTACAAACAGGTAATACAGATTATGAATACCAAAGTGAATATTTTAAAAACAACTATAAAGTAATTAAACCTGATTTAAGAGGTCATGGAAAGTCATTTACAAATGATTGTTCTAATTTCTTTCAAGACTCTGCCACTGACCTCCTAGAAACAATGGAACATTTACAAATAAAAAAAGCGCACATAGTTGGTTGTTCGCTAGGTGCATTAGTGGGTTTGATTCTTTCACAAAATTATCCCCATAAAGTTCAGTCATTAACAATTTCAGGTGTTTTACCAGAAAAGCCTTCTAACTGGTTAGAACTACATCAAAAAGACGTAGCAAATCAATCGAGTATCTTAGAGAATCAAGAAATAATCGATTATTTTAATAATCTCCATGGTGAAGGATGGAAGCAGTTTATTCTTATGGGTAGAAAAGAAGATTGGTATCCTTTTAAAGAAACTAGTGGATTGAAAGAGATGAGTCTACCTATTTTATTTTTAGTTGGAGAAGGTAGTGTTAATGAAACAAAAGGGGCAATTATCTATCCAAAGTTAAATAAACATGTTCATGTTTCGATTATCCCTTATGCATCTCATTTAGTGCATTCAGAGCAACCAGAAATATATACAAAGATTTTAGAATTATTCTTAAATAAACATGCAATCATTCAGCTTTAGATAACGATTACCGAAACTTTCCATCACCTATAACGTATTAAATAATAAGACAAAAAACTGGGGTGGAGAGTAATGATTGAGGTTAGTGTAAAAAAGATAGATAACAACTTTATTATTCGATGGCAGCTATTAAGGGTAGAGATTCCTGCCGATGAAATTCTTAATGTAGGATTAGACGATACATATGGTGGAGAAAATAAGGAAGCTATCCGTATCGGTTTCCCGTATGGAATGACAGATCGGGTTTTTATTGAGACAAAAAAACAAACCTATATTTTGTTTACTTCTAATCCATCAGCTATTATGAAAAAACTAAGTGCTTAAGGAATGATATCGTTTAGACAGAACTCGGATTAAATTTTTCCGAGTTTTCTTATGATCAATTACTTTCTAATCAGAGTAATATACAGATAACAAACAAGGACAGATCTAATATGTTAAGGTGGAATTAGAAATCAAGGATATAATCATATAAAAGAAGGTGTTCTTCTCATGACGAAAGTAAAAGGCTGGAATTTAGATAACAGTTATGCTGAACTTCCAGATAAATTTTTCTCTATCATATACCCAAATCCAGTTGTTTCACCAAAATTAGTTGTGCTTAATGAATCGGTGGCTATGTCTCTTGGATTGAACGCAGAATTCCTTCGAGATGAAGATGCTGTAAACGTATTTGCAGGCAACGAGCTTCCGGAAGGTGGATCTTCTATAGCGCAAGCCTATGCGGGACATCAGTTTGGTTATTTTAATATGTTAGGTGATGGACGAGCATTAATGGTAGGAGAGCAGATCACTCCTGATGGGAAACGTTTTGACATTCAACTAAAGGGTTCAGGAAGGACTCCCTATTCTAGAGGAGGAGACGGACGGGCAGCTCTTGGTCCGATGCTTCGTGAATATATTGTGAGTGAAGCGATGCACGCATTAGGCATTCCAACGACCCGAAGTCTAGCGGTTGTGACCACTGGTGAATCAATCATGCGTGAAACGGCTCTTTCAGGAGCAATCATGACCAGGGTAGCGTCAAGCCATCTACGAGTGGGTACGTTTGAGTTTGCATCAAAATGGGGAACACTCGATGAATTGAAAGAGTTAGCAGATTATAGTTTGAAGCGCCATTATCCTGAAGTGGAGAGTGACGGCAATCCATATTTGAGCTTACTCAAAAAAGTGATTGAACAGCAGGCGTATTTAATTTCGAAGTGGCAGCTTGTTGGTTTTATCCACGGCGTTATGAACACCGACAATATGACAATCAGCGGAGAAACGATTGATTATGGTCCTTGTGCATTCATGGACAAATATGATCCACTAACTGTTTTCAGTTCAATTGATAGAGAAGGGCGTTATGCTTACGCTAACCAGCCTCGTATTGCAGGTTGGAATCTTGCTCGATTCGCTGAAACATTATTGCCACTCTTACACGATGAACAAGAAAAGGCAGTTGAATTGGCACAAGAAGTTCTATATGGATTCTCTGATCTATATCATGCTAACTATTTTAGAGGTATGCGATCAAAGCTTGGACTATATAATGAAGAGAAAGAAGATCAATCTCTTATAGAAGAACTACTTTCACTCATGACTACCTATAAAGCTGACTATACAAATACATTTCGTTCTTTAACATTAGGTGAAAAAGAGTGTTCTGCACTTTTTGAAGCAGAGGACTTTAAGATATGGGTCCATAAATGGGAAGAAAGAAAAGCAAGGCAGTCAGAGTCGAAAGAAGAATCTATTCAGTTGATGCGAAACAGCAACCCAGCTGTCATTCCAAGAAATCATAGGGTGGAAGAGGCTATTCAAGCAGCTGGAAACGGTGATTACAGTGTGCTGAAAAAACTTCACAATGTTTTATCAGTACCGTACGATTACTCTAAGAAACAAGAAGAATACACTACATTACCACCCGAAACAGAAGGACCTTATCGAACATTTTGTGGTACGTAATAACATAAAAATACATGACGGACATATAGATAAAAAGCTGCTCAAGTAGAGTAGCTTTTTCTGATATCCATAATATCTCATGGAAATAGAGGAAGGTATGTTTCGTTGACTTTTTAGTTAATAAGGTGTACTATCTTTTATATTGTTTTCCGCGAAAGTAATTGATAAAGATCTAAAAATAAACTAGAATGATAGATTGGTTACTGAAACTTCAGAGGTGAGAGAATGATTAACCAAAAACAATTATTAAACAAACATATGGGATTTTTCCTGCTTACAGTTGTTTTAGTTTGGATAAAATCTTATGCCGCTTATAAAACGGAATTTAATTTGGGAGTTGAAGGTGGATTTCAAGAATTCATCTTGTTTATCAATCCAATTGGCTCAGCACTCTTATTTGTAGGCTTTGCCTTATTTGCAAAGGGAAGAAAATCATACGTTTGGATGATTATCATCAATACAGCAATGACTCTAATGTTATTTGCAAATATGCTTTATTATCGCTTTTTCACAGACTTTATCACGCTGCCAACATTAACGCAGACAAAAAATGCAGGAACAATCGGAAATAGTATAGGAGCTCTGTTCAATCCGTATGACGTCCTGTTTTTTCTAGATATCGTTGTATTATTAGTATTAGTCTTAACAAAGAAAATTAATCCAGAACCAATCAGAGTAAAAGGTAAAAGTATCTTAACGGTTGGTCTAGCTGCAGTTATTGCATTATCTGCAAACTTGTTGTTAGCGGAAATGGATCGTCCGCAGTTGTTGACTAGAACGTTTGACCGAAACTATATCGTGAAATATTTAGGAATGTATAACTACACGCTCTATGACGCGGTCCTAAGCTCAAAATCTTCCGCTCAGCGTGCACTTGCTGATACAGATGATGTTACAGAAGTGGAGAACTATGTGAAGGCTAATTATGCTGAACCTAATCCGGAATATTTTGGAAAAGCAAAAGGCATGAACGTCATCTATCTTCACTTAGAGTCTCTGCAAAATTTTGCGATTAATTACAAATTGAACGGACAAGAAGTAACACCTTTCTTAAACTCGTTAACACAAGATAAAAACACGTTGTATTTTAACAATTTTTATCATCAAACATCACAAGGTAAAACAGCTGATGCTGAGTTTATGATTGAGAACTCGTTATATGGATTACCACAAGGAACAGCGTTTACAACAAAAGGCGAAAACACTTATCAAGCGGCACCAGCCATTATGGAACAACAAGGCTATTCGACGGCCGTATTCCATGGTAACTACAAGTCCTTCTGGAATCGCGATGTGATCTATAAGCGCTTTGGTTATCAAAAGTTCTTTGATGCAGAACATTACGATATGAACGAGGAAGATGTAGAGAACTATGGTCTAAAAGATAAACCGTTCTTTGAAGAATCTATGCCGATGCTCAAATCGTTAAAGCAGCCGTTCTATTCTAAATTCATTACTTTATCAAACCATTTCCCTTATCCGATCACAGAAGAGGAAGCAACGATTGAGCCTCATACAACAGGAGATGGAACGGTAGACCGTTATTTCCAAACGGCAAGATATATGGACGAAGCTCTTCAACAGTTCTTTACTGACTTAAAAGAGGCTGGACTATACGATAATACAATGGTCGTTATGTATGGTGACCATTATGGAATCGCTGAGACGCGTAATAAATCAATGGCAAAAGTACTCGGAAAAGAGATCACTCCTTTTGAGAACACACAACTTCAAAAGGTGCCATTATTCATTCATGCACCAGGATTAAAAGGTGGGACTATTGATAAAGTCGGAGGACAGATCGACATTCGTCCAACGCTTATGCACTTGTTAGGAATGGATACAAAAGAATATATTCAATTCGGTACGGATCTGTTATCTAAGAATCATGACCAAGTCCTTCCGTTGCGTAATGGTGATTTTGTTTCACCTACTGTAACCGGAATTGATGGCAAATATTACGACTCTAAATCCGGTGAGTCTGTTAAGGAAACAAAAGAAATTAAAGCGATCGAAAAAGAAGCAGAGACGAAGTTGGATCTATCTGACCGAACCGTTTACGGTGACTTGCTTCGATTCCATAAAGTAAAAGGATTCAAGCCAGTTGATCCTTCTAAATATGATTACAACATCAAAGAAGAAGAAAAACCTAAAAGTGAAACAAACGAGTAACACAAAAAAGCCGTCCAGATTCTGGACGGCTTTTTTGCTTTAAAAAGACAAGAAGCTCAACATGTATAAATGTTAAGCTTCACTCATAAAACAGTCTTAAATTTCTTCTAGTTTTTCACCTAAAAGCTGAATATCGCGTACTAACTTTTGTTTGTGTTTTTCACATTTACAGCATTTATATTCTTCAAACAATAGACCTAATTTTTTTATAATCTTTATTGCTATTTGGTCATCACACATCTTTAAAAACATCCTAATCTAGTTATATTATCCTAAATAAGAGCGTAGCACATGATGACTAGCTAGGAAACCTTCTGCTGTAAACTTTTTATTAGATTTTATAAATATATTCAGAAAAACCTGGATAGCGTTAGAATAAACTTGCACACCCATTTTGTAGAATTAATATTTTATTGATATGCCATTTAATAAAAGGTCCCAAGTATCATTATGTGTAATGGGATCTATTTTTACAGGTACATAAATGACACACACATGCTTCATACCCCAATTTACTTCTGTTAGTTGTCCTACCTTGTCTGTAGGATAAATCATTAGAATGTTAAAATCACCTTTTACACATGTGGATAATACCATCTCTAATTCAGCAGTTTCTTTTTTCAGTTGCTCTTCATCGATATCAATAACCGACCATCTAATAAATAATAAAGAAGAGCTCTTTCTAAACCATTCGTACATTCTCTGCACTCGTTGTTTGATGGTACGTCTAAAGTTTAGATAATTTAAGATCCAATGTTGTTCTGGAATAATAGGGAAATCATGTACAGATATAACGTTGTATTTATGATCCTTAATGAAGTGAGAATGAGAACCTGTAGTAACACCTTGATCATCTAGCACATAACCAGGTTTGTAAGTATGAATCTTTTCCATATTTCTAAACTTCATGTACTTCTTAAATCTGGTCCTTAAAAGCTCATTGATTCCAGCTAAAGAATGCGAGCAAACCCAATCAAAGGGAAAAGCTACTTTTCTTAAGGAATGTCTTCTAAGATGTATACCAGGACCGCATTCACTTCCAAGACTGATTACGGCATCATATGGTTTCTTTATGTCCTGTAATCTCATTTATTCACCTCTCTGTTTCAATAATTCTTGTAAAAAAACAACCTTCGCAAAGAAGGTTGTTTCTATATTGTTAATCGCTTACCGCAACCCCAGAGAAGCTTTCAGGTCCTACTCGGACAACGCCAACTAAACTTACTGAAATATAAGCTGAATATGTTTGTTGAATATCCGCTGGAGGATTAAAATCAAGCGCGTTAAATGCAAAAGTCTGTGGTCCTAAAATATTTAAGTCCATATTTTCACTGGCAGAATAAACTAGAGGAGAGTTTGGGCTTGTACCCCGCACGACTTGAATCGTTATCGTAGTGACGGCAGGAAGTAATGGCAGCTGCAGCGAAACGGCACCTTGTAAGAGCACCCTAATATTAGGGCCAGCTCCAACCGTACCTAAACCGATTCTTCCGAATAATTGGGGAGCACCTGCTACAGTAATCGGTTGGGCAATCGAGTTAGAGTAACTTGCATTTTGACTTGTTCTTAAATCAAGAAATTTAGCCAAGTAATCACCTCCCCTCTGTTTCAATATATGGTTCTTGGTGAAAATGGCTTGTACAACAGTACAAAAAACAAGAAAATTGAGGAAAAAGATTCAGCTGTATCGTCGTTGAAGTTAAATAAGCAAATCTTTTAGTGAAAAAAGGTTGGTGTACGTCCTTAATCGTTGTATACTGATATGAAAAGCTAAAGGCAGGCGTTATCACAGTCATGAAAGTTGCATACTTAGGTCCACAGGGAAGTTTCTCGGAAGAAGCTGCCTTTCGTTATTTTGCAGATCAGAAAAATGAATGGCATAAATGTGATTCTATTGTAGATGTACTTGAAGCCGTAGAAGAGGGTATAGCAGATAAAGGGATCGTACCCATTGAAAACTCAATTGAAGGCACGATTAATATTACGGCAGACGGATTGTTGAGACATGATCTCTTTGTAGAAGCTGAGATCATCTTTCCCGTTTCCTTGCACCTTCTGTCATTAAAAGGAGCTCAATTAGAAGAGATACGTGAAGTATGGTCAATCGTTCCTGCTCTCGCGCAGTGTAGAGATTTTATTAGGGAAGCAAAAGTAAAGAGCAAGCATTATGATAGCACATCTGCAGCGGCACAAGCTGTTACCAATCAAGAAAGAAAAGATGTTGCCGCCATTGCATCCAAATATGCTGCCGAAGTCTTTGATCTAGAGATCATAAAAAGTGGGATTCAAGACAACAGCAATAACCATACGCGCTTTGTTGTGATCAGCAAGGAGAATAAAAAAGTTCACCCCGAGAACACAAAAACGATGTTGTTGATTTCACCAACATCAGATTATTCTGGTGTCCTTTCATCCATATTGAACGTATTTACAGCGCTATCTATCAACTTAACGTGGATTGAATCAAGACCAACGAAAAAGCAGCTTGGGACGTATCATTTTTTTGTAGAAGCTCAAAATGGTTTTCATGAAGAGAAAATGAACAAAGCAATTACGATACTTGAAGCCTTCGGACATGATGTACGAGTATTGGGAAGCTACAGAACTACAAAGCTATAACTGGGAAAGAGCTCCGCGAAGAATGTGGGGGCTCTTTTTATTTGGTCATTTATTTTGTTTTCAGCAATAATACAATGCAGTAAAGCATAGCGATCCCTACGACAAGCCATGTGTAAATCAACGAAAGGCCGAGTCCTAAAGGTGTACTAAGATTATCCCGGGGACTAATAAAACCTGCAATAATAAGGGGGAGTGCTCCGATTAGGTAAAGGAATAGAGTCGTACATACGTTTTTAGTGGTGTGTTTTCTTAGAAAGAGAATAAGTATAAACGAGGTAAATAAAAATAGTTCACTGACAAAAATAACGCTTTCCAATTCATAACCTCCTTAACATGTCAACGGTGCTAATTGATGATGATATACTTAATTGTAAATATATAGTATGAGTGTAAGGGGAGATGTTAGGTGTATCCAACACATCATATTCTTGAAACGTGGAAGAAGTTCGATTCTTTTCCTATGGAAACCTTAACGAAGGCTTGGTACTTCCATAAGGGAACGGCAAAAAAACAAAGAGACGTCTCGTTGATGAAAGAGCATAGGATTCAATACGGCAATACCGGAAACTGCTTTGATCTAGCACTATGGTTATTAGATGAATGTAAACAAGATAGAATCAAAGCCTATCCAATTGGTTCAATGTTTCATTCCGATGAAGCACATGTAGCTGTTGTGGCATTAGACGAGAATGGTAACCGCTATTTGTGTGATCTAGGTGATCAGTGGCTGCAACCCATCCTCGTTGAAACAAATAGTAAAGACTTTTCAAATAAAAAGTTAAAAGGGTTCTTTCCTGCGGCTGAAATCCAAGTCCAGTCTAGAAATCAAAACCAGATTGAAATCCTTTATCATAGACCAAATGGCAAAGTTTCAAATCAAATATTTGATCTGACACCTATTGATACTGATATCTTCTTAAGAGGAGCTGAATATTCGCAGAATCTCATATATCCAAAGCCTCTCTTTGAATGTAGAGTACCTTATAAAGACGAGACTGCACACTGGGAGTTCTTCGATTGGGAAAGCTTTTTAAGTACGAGTGAAGGCTTGATTAAGGGAGATCAAACCGATTCAATTGAACATTGGGTAGAAGTCATTCATCAGAAAAGCGGCTATCGGAAAGACTTTTTAAATGAAGCGTTGTACAGGTATTGATAAGTTGTTTACTAAGGAAGTGAATAAAATAAAATTAAAGGCGGAAATAAACAAATCTGTCCTGCTAGTTCTAATCATTGTTACAGGTTTATATTGTGTAGTGCATATCATATTTGATCTTTCTTTTAATCCCACAATAAAACTTGCTACAAATATCATCGAAGCTTTGTTTTTTCTTTTTTCATTCATTTATGTAAGCGTTGATTTTGAAAAATGATTAAATATGGCCGTCTTATCATCGACCTATCATCACGAAATCATGGGAATAACTTCTAATTGAACCTATGATGAAATAGGGTAATAGAAATCTATTTATTGGAGGTCATAGTGATGATAATGCCAACTCATATTGTGGCAGTGGCAGGATATGTGGAAGATGGTAAAGGGAATGTATTATTAGTAAAAACGATACATAACGGCTGGGTGTTTCCTGGAGGACAAGTAGAAGCAGGAGAAAATTTAATCGACGCATTGGTTCGTGAAATAAAGGAAGAGAGCGGTATTGATACTACCGTTTCATATCTCTCGGGTGTGTACTCGAACACGGCACAATATACTTGGCATGATGGAGTCACGAACGTTCCAACGAAAGTGATGTTTGATTTTGTGTGTAAACCGATTGGCGGGGAACTAGGGGTGTCTGATGAAACGACGGATAGCCGTTGGGTGCCAAAAGAAGATGTATTAGGCATGTTAACGGGAGAAGCCTACCTGACTCGGTATAGTGATTATTTAAACAATGTAGGAAAAGTAATCTATAAGGAATATGTGACAAAACCTAATTTTGAATTGAAGGTCGAGAGAAGCGTATAAATCATTATTTTGGTTCAGATGTAGAAGATTTTAAAATATTAAGTGTATTAGGGGATAAGTTTGATGATAGGAATAAGTATAGCAACAAAGTGGGAATATGATGCGACCTTAGAATATTTTAGCATAAAGAAGGATGAACGCTTCGACTATCCTTATGGCGAGTATTTCATGAGAATAATTAATGATTCCGAACTTGTTTTTTATCGTACAGGTGTAAGGAAAGTAAATGGCGTTGGTGGTAATCAGTATATGATTTCAAAATTCAACTTAACGAAGGTAATCGTAGCTGGAACATGTGCAGGAATAGACGATGCGTTTAGTAATTTGGAAATCTTCGTACCCGATAAAGCCGTTCAATATGATTGTACAGTAAAAGAAGTTGAACCTTTTATTAAGCAATCCTTCATCGTTGATATTGATTTATCGAAATACGGATATGATTTTAACACCGGAATAATTGGCACAGCTGATAAAGCAGTCGTTATGTGGAAGGACTATTTAGAGCTTAAAGAAAATCAAATAACAATCGCCGATACAGAAGCGAGTGCAATTGCTTATATCTGTAAGAAGAATGACGTTGAATGTATTATTATCAAAGGCATATCTGATTTTCCAACAGATGAGAGAAACTCAGATAAATTCGTGTCAAACAAGGAACAGATTAATGTTTATTTAGAAAATACTCCCAAAGTTATGAACAAAATATTCGGTGAATATTTAAAGAGGTTTATATAATTAAGGAATTGTGGCTTTAGTGAAAAAAACGCAGAGGATACTAATCCCTCTGCGTTTTCTAATATGCGATTTGCCATACTAATGCTCTGCTATTTCTTAGGAATTTCACAGCCATCATCGTCGCAGCTCATTCCATCTTCATCGTTTAGTATCGTGATTTTGTTTTCAGCTATGATTTTGTTCAACGCTTGTACAAAAACATCTGTCGGCTGTGCACCAGTAAGCGCATATTTTTTGTCGATGAGATAGAAGGGTACACCTGTTACTCCATAAGCTTTTGCTGTTTCTTCATCAGCTCTAACCTCATCAGACAACTTATCGCTTGAAAGCATCTGTCTGACAGCTTCTCTATTTAAACCAACATCTTCTGCAAGATTTGCTAATGTTTCATGATCTCCAATATGTTTGGATTCTGTAAAAAAGGCATATAAGATGCGTTCTGTCATCTCCTGCATCTTACCTTCTTTTTTAGCAAGCATCGTCAAACGGTGAGCATCAAAGGTATTGGTTAAGATCATCGTATCCATGTGATACTCTAGTCCTGAATCCTTTGCCATTTGTATCACGTTTTGCGTGTTTGCTTTAGCGGCGTCAATACTCATGCCATATTTTTTAGATAATTTTTCATAGATGTTTTCGTTAACGTCACGTTCCATTGTAGGATCCAGTTCGAAGCAGCGATACGTTACTTCAATAGGATGATTTATCTTTTTAATAGCGTCCTCCAGACGCTTTTTGCCAATATAGCAGAATGGTCAAGCAAAGTCTGTCCACATTTCAATGTGCAACATAGGTATCCCCCCAATTTATTGTTTCATCCATAGTATATAAGGATTCGATTATTTTTACACGTTGTTTGATCGGTCAGCTGGATAAGCAAGTCCAACCTGTCTTCTAGCCTCATCCATAATCTTCATTACTGCAAGTGAATTCGCATGTGAGTTCACTTTAGACTCAAGTTCACCACGTTCAACCAGCTCGATAAATTCTTTTGCTTCGTAATACATCTTTGGTTTGTTCTGCTCTACTGTAATGTCCTCTGTACTTCCATCACGGTAACGGATTTCAATCTTTGTCATGTCTTGGATATGATCGATCAAAATACTTCCGTTCTCCCCTTGAATTTCAGAAGGTACGTAAGAGTTTGAGATTTTGGAGTACATCACAACGGCTTCACTCTCGCCATAGTTTAAGAGTATACTCCCTTCACCATCGACGCCAGACTCTAGCAGGTAGGCGTTTGCTTTAACATCTACAGGTTCTCCGAAAAGAACGACCATCGGATACAAACAATAAATTCCAATATCCATCAACGACCCATTTGAAAATTCAGGTTTGAATGCGTTAAGGATCGTGCCTTCTTTATATTTATCGTAACGGGAAGAATACTGACAGGAGTTTGCAAAATAACGGCGAATCTTACCGATCTTATGCAGGTTCTCTTGAATGCTCTTAAAGTTCGGTGTCACTGTCGAACGCATAGCTTCCATCAGCAGTACGTTGTTCTCTTTTGCGACAGCGATCATTTTTTCTACTTCCCGTGCATTCGATGCCATAGGTTTTTCACATATTACATGCTTGCCATGGTTCATGAGCGTGATGGCATACTCTGCATGGAAAGAGTTCGGGCTAGCAATATACACCGCATCAATTACATCACTAGCTGCCATCTTTTCTAAATCTGTAAACGTATGTTCAGCACCATTCTTCTCAGCAAATTCTTTCGCTTTTTCTTCTGTACGTGAATAAACTGCGCTCAATGTAAAACCTTTAACTTCTTTAGCGGCAGCAATAAAGCTCTCTGTAATCCAATTCGTTCCAATAACTCCAAATTTCAATATGACTCATCCTTTCACACGCTGTAGGCAGTACTGTTGCTTATCATAGTATGTATTCTACTCCTATAGTCATGATTTAGACAAATAATGAGGACTGTCGCACTATTTTTGTAGAAAAAGGTTTCTTACTATAACATACGGGGTAAATAGAAGTTAAAACCTGGTAAGGAGGGATGAGTTATGCTTACTATGACCAATCATAACCAGCAAACGATAAAGCCTTTGGATTTGCCAGTATCACGATACGTGCTTAAAGAACAGTCTGTAGTTGAACAAGAAAAGCGCAAGCCAGAATTTGAATTAACGCCTTTGAATCCGAAATAAAAGACGCTATATATGAAATATGAAGAAAGTGAAGACCTTAGGGGATCTTCGCTTTTTTTTGTTTTATTCTTTTGGATTATCCTAAAACAGACAACGAGATTCCGATTCCATTCACAACTCCATGAATGATGATCGCTGGAATAATGGAACCCGTCTTTTCATATACCCAGCAAAAGACCAGACCTGATGCAAAGTTTACTGGCAATGTGTTATACGTAGGTATGTGCACAATCATGAAAATGAACGAACTTAAAATCATCGCCTTTTTAACACCCCATCGTCTGAACCAAGTATACAAAAAACCACGGTAAAAGATTTCTTCATAAATAGGGGAGACAACCGCTGCTGATAAAAAGCCTATCATGAATGTGAAAGGTGTAAGATCAGCCTTTAAACTGTCTGTCTTAGCATTATTTGTTCCTATGGTGAGGACATCCATCACTACGACAATTGCGATACTAATGAGTATAAGAAGTATTGTCCATAGAACAATTGTTTTCCACATTTTTTTTGTGAGTGGTGCAATACCCACTGCACGCCATCCTAACTTGTATGGTTTTAACGCGATCCAATAAACACCTAAAGTAAATACGATTGCCATGCAGAAACCAGTTAATGTTCCCGCGTACAATGTGCTATCCAGCCATTGAAGCAACTGATCATAAAGTACATTCTCCAATAGAATGGGTACGCCAACCAAACAAAGACCTAATAACAAAATGAGTTCGCGATTGTTCCATTTTCTCTCTGTAGTCACTTTCATCTTATTGTTCCTCCTGATTAACTTGTTATAATATGTTAATTGTAAGCGGTGACGTAACGTAACCTGCAAGAGAAAAAGGAGAAATAATAATGAGCTTATTTTCAACAGGAGAGGTTTCAAAGGAATATGGCGTTTCCGTAAGGACTCTCAGATACTATGACCAAATTGGACTGCTTTTACCAAGTATCAAGAGTGATAGCGGTAGAAGAATGTATACGAAAGAAGATCTGCAGCTATTAGAAAAGATTACACTCTTAAAATCTTTGTCTCTACCTTTAACAGAGATAAAAAAAATAATAGGAGAAGTTACGATAAAAGATATTCTTACGGTACAAAAGAAAGATGTTCAGACTCAGCTGGATCAATTTTATTCAGCGTCTGAAAAGATAAATACACTTCTTCATATTCTAGAGATTGAGGGAGAGTTGAATTGGGAACATATCCTATCTCTCGTCCAAACAAATGAAGGTGTTAAGATTTCTGATAAGGATAAAAACTGGGAAAAGTTCTTTTCAGACAACGAGAGAAAAACGCTTCAATCTTCTTTACCGAAGCTTGAGGATGCAAGTACTGCAAAATGGGTGAATATTTTAAAAAGAATAGAAATCTGTTTAAGAAACAATAGTGAACCAACGTCAGAAGAAGGTCTATTAATTGCATCTGATGTTTTACTCTTATCTCATGAAATGTTCCAGGGAGACACCGAATTAGAGGAAAAGTTTTGGAACGCTCGAAAATCCGAAGGTTCATCACACTCACTAAATTTATATCCCATTAGCAATGAAGTCTTAGAATTTTTGGATAGAGCTATAGTCAGTTATCAAACTATTAACGCATGACCAAAGTTTTATAAAAATGTAAAACTTTGGTTTAACACCTTGTGAAATTAGGGTATCAAGAAATAGACTCCAAAATTATTCATGAGGTGAAAAGAAAATATGAAAAAGTTATTGGTGATGGTAGTAGCGCTAAGTGTAATCGTTTTAGGTGGTTGTAACATGTTGATTGAAGATGATTTTAATGCGTATTTGGATGATCGCAATAAACTAATAAAAAAAGATATGGAATTATCTAAACAAGTGGAAGCTAATTTTGAAAAAATGTTACAAGACCCTACTGCGAAAGAAGAACTAGAGACCACAATTGCCGATTATGAAGCATTGGCAAAAGAAGCTGAAGGAATAAGCTTGAATGAATTAGACGATTTAAAAAAATCACAAGATCTTTTTGTGAAAGATATAAAGACTAGAGCAGAAGCGATGAAATTAAGTTTAACTGCAATAGAAGAACAGGATGTAGAATTAGATGAAAAGTCGTATACAATGCTCGAGGAAGCAGAAAAAATGAGCGAAAAAAGTCAGAGTGAATTAGAGAAGTTTGCGGAAGACAACAACTTTACATTAGAAGAAACAGATTTAAAATAATTGGGGTTGAGGAGCTGAACATACTCAGCTCTTTTTTGAATTCTGTAATAAATTTTGGAAATAAAGAGGGTATTACAGGTAGACTAGAGAATGGTTAGGATGGTCTTGGTGGATTGTAAGTATGGAGCTGTAAAATGAACGTTCATATAGTGTTTGGAGAAACTAAGGCTGGCGCAATGAAATGGATGCTAAGTAAGGAAAAACGCCAGGA
Organism: Fictibacillus sp. 5RED26; assembly: GCF_015903895.1. Taxonomy (NCBI): domain Bacteria; kingdom Bacillati; phylum Bacillota; class Bacilli; order Caryophanales; family Fictibacillaceae; genus Fictibacillus; species Fictibacillus sp. 5RED26. The sequence goes on from NZ_JACZDU010000001.1 coordinate 597,539, forward strand.
ACATGTAATTGGATTTCCTGATTCTTTTGCGATCGGACCTATTCGTGAACTGGAAACTGAAAAGGGATTAGTTGGACGGATTCAATGGTTCAAAGACAATTTGTCAATTGGTGACATGGCAGAATATTATTCAAACGATTATGAATCTAGTTTTAGGCAAGCACTTCAGGAAATTGGTGATATTCCTAAAGATGCGACAATTATAATCTGGACAGCTGACAATGCGACTGAACAAACGGGTTTGAGATTTGTGATGAAGTTACTCGAAGATCGAGAAAACAAGATTTTTGTGGTTGATACCAATGAATGTTTTAACAAATATTGCAAACCTCTTGATGTCTTCTATACATCACTGCACACGAGTGAAGTTTCTCCAGATCATCTTAAGATCATTTTAGAGAAATCGGATAGTTACGATCCTATCTCATTAGATGCTAAGAAAAAATTTGTAGAAGAATGGAAGACTTTGAGTGTATCAGAAGAAGTGCTTAGACTTTGGGAAGACGGTGCAATAAGAAGCGTTAGTGTTGACCATTTAGATGCGTACATCATTCATTCCGTAAGACGTTTGGAGTGGAAGTATGGAGAAGGATTTAGAGGTTGCTCACGTCTCGTAGGCGATATACTCGGCCATATCGAACAATATGTGGGTGATGCTTTTATTTTTAACCGGATTCATTATTTGATCGAGCAAGGAAAACTTGAATATGAAGGAACATTAGGCAAGATAAGAAAATTAAGAGTGAGGCTTGCCGAGAAGAAACTTACATAAGAAACGGAGAGAAATATGATGAATCAAAGCGTGGAAACAAATGTTAAATTATCAGGAGACAATATTTATATTAGATTATTGACCGTTGAGGATGCAGAGGATATGGTGAATCTTCAATTAGAGAACCGGGAGTTCTTCAGTAAGTTTGCCATGGAACGTAGCGATGATTTTTATTCCCTTGAAAATCAGCAGAAACGAATTCAGATGTTAGTAGAGAATGCAAAGCAAGATTTAGATTACTATTTTGGTATTTTTACAGTAGGAGAAGAGGTACTGATTGGGACGGTCAACCTGTTTGCGGTAATGCGCGGATCCATTCAAAGTGCCTTTGTCGGCTATTTTTTAGATGAAAAGCACAATGGAAAAGGCTATACGACAGAAGCTGTTAGATTAATCGTAAAATACGCATTTGATGAGCTTAAACTTCATCGAGTAGAAGCGGGTGTGATGCCGCACAACGTCGGTTCTATTCGAGTGTTAGAAAAAGCTGGTTTTGAAAAAGAAGGACTAGCTCGTAAGAATGTAAAGATTAATGGAAAGTGGGAAGATCATCAACAAATGGCTATTATCAATCCTGCTGATTGATGAAGGAAGCGATCAAGTGATGAGGGAGTCTAGGTGATAGGTTCGAGTCCTGCGGGATGTTCCAGTGTATGGAAGATTTAGTGAGTTGAGCAGATAGTAAGCTTGCATACTTGTTGATAAATGTAAAAAATCTTTACATTCTTTATTTGTTATATCCATCGAAATGATAAGAGCGTAATCCCTCAGAGCTCCAATATGTGCAGTCTTAGAGGTATGAAAACAGACTGCACACTCCCATTTAGCGTTTATCCGATTCATTTGAGTGTTACATTTTGAGCAAAGCACCCCTGTTATCAACTCACTTTTATCAATTCCATAATAGCTTAGGATATCGGGATTCTATGGTTCGTTTAGCTTCATCAATAATTTTTTGATCTTTTTCCTTTCTTTCATCAAGATCACATCCTTTTTATATTGAGCATTGAATTCTTCATACTTACTAAGTAACATTGGGCTTTTAATTACAAACTTTAATGCATTTCTATATGTCTCTGAACTATCAACAAAAGTTCGTGAGTTAGTAATAACAACTAATGTTTCAATGGGGATCTTAGGGATTTTGTGCTGTTCTAGCACCTGAGTTAAATGGAAAGATTGTCTTTTTACTTGTTGAATAGGGTCTTCGAATATTTCTCTTCCTTTACTTGAAGTCCGAATGAGTTGTCCATATTTATCATCAAAGAACAGATCTCCTGTATAGTTTTTTATCTCTAACAGAATAAGAAATTTAGAAGTAATAATAAGTGTATCGATCTGAAAAAAGAATTCCATGTGCTTAATTCGAATATTATGGATAATATCAGCCTCTTGTTTTGGTAGATACCGATAAAAATACTGTAGGGATTTTTCACCGTTATGACCAGCCATATATTTTGCCAGATTTCCTTCCAATTTTGAACGTTTTTGATGACAGCTTTCTAATCTGTTAATAACTGTGCTGAGTTTTTGTATGACATAGGGAATGTGCGGTTGTTTTTTTATAAAATAGCCTCCTTTAGGGTTATGAACTCATTATAGGCCTCCATAATTTGGCTTTCAAAAAACTAGTTTCTGAATAACTGAACCTTAAAATAGTGTGAATCAAATAATTTCTTAGGGAAATCACATAAAAATTGACACTCTTCACATAAAAAATGGGTATTATCACATAAAAAATGGCCGACATCACATAATTTTATAATCCAGAGCTCCTAGCACTGTCTACGGAACTATCCCCGCCGCCGCTAATGTAGTATAATTCAAATTACTGCTTGAAATAAGCACAAGAACGGTCATGGAGTGATTAAAATGAGTAAAGCAAAAGGCAAGAAAAGCGGCGTAGGGCAAGGAACTGGGAAAAAGGGATGGAACCGTTGGAAATCCAGCAGTAAGAAAAAAGGTCCAAAGCCTTATGTGAGTAAAGGTAAGAATAAACCAGAGAACGAAAGTGGAACAGAAAACAATTAACAAAAATAGAACAGCCCAATGCTGTGAATGAGCCATCTGACTACTAAAGTTAGGTGGTTTTTATTTTGGAATAAATCACTCAAATCTACCATAAGATGAACTATTCAATGGTAAATGGGAGGGACGAGCTTTGACTACACAAAATACGAACTATACCATATCAGAAGACTTGATCATAAAATATAACAAACTTAACGAGAAGAAAAAAGAATTAGAAAAAGAACTAGATGAACTAAAAAAAGTCTTTCATATTTATTTTGATCATTTAGTTGGCCAAAATGAGAAAGGTGAAGTAACAGTAAACAACTACAAATTGCAGCGGCAGATCCGAAAATCAGAGAAGCTTCACGAAGAAAAGACAGTGAATAGACTCACTCAGTTGAATATGACAGATCTCATTCATCATGTACCAAAACCAGATGAGGAAAAGATAAAGTCTGCGATCATGCTCGGCTTGTTAAGTGAAGGAGATTTGGAAGGGTGCTTGATTAAGAGTGCTTCACAAGCGATTGTTGTTAAAACACTTAAAGCATAAACGGTAAAAAGCAGCTCCCTAAAAGGGAACTGCTTTTCTTATTCTGCCTTCTGCAGGACACCGACAGCTTTTGAATTTCTGATTTTCTGCAGAATACCTTGAATGGACGTGTATTCGTCATAGAGGAAAACAAGTGTATCACCTGGCTCTGAGCATTCCCATGCTTGAATCAAGGCCTCAGCTTCTTTAGGATATACAGAAACGGATGTAATGCCCTCCGCTTCTTTTACACCTGTATATAGGTGATGAACCGTTTCTCCAGGAATCCGTCCCCTTAGGTTTACATCTTCTTTGATGATAAAAATATCAGAGTGAGCACCAAAGATTCGGCCCATCTCTTGTATCGTTTGGTCTTGTCTGTCTCCAGCTGCTGATCCAACCGTTATTACTCGACCACTCTTTAGTTGATCTACCGTTTCAAAAAGTGCCTTCAAACCTGCAGGGTTATGGGCATAATCTACTACAATTGTACGATCGTGAATGTTTAGTACATTAAAGCGTCCTCTGTTTTGATTTTCCGATGAAAGAAAAGTGATCACTTTGCTTCTTAATTCAGACAAAGGTCTACCTAATGAATGAGCGGCTGCGAGTGCGCCTAGGACATTTGCGATATTATGTCGGGCAGCGCCATTAATCGTAATCGGAATGTGTGATACAGGAAGGAACCTTTCCGCTTTACCGTTCTCGTTGAATACCACCCAGTCATCTTCTAGATACCAAACTTTTAACCCTTGATTTAACTGATATTGAATAACTGGATTCAATACTGATAGAGAGAAAAAGATTACTTCGCCATTTGTATGATTCGCCATATCCACACATCGTGAATCGTCAGCGTTCAAAACACATGTACCTTCAGGAAGAACAACTTCAGCAACTGTTTGCTTTAATTTCTTCAAGTCTTCTAATGTTTCTACCCCATTTAAGCCAAGATGATCTTCACTAACGTTTGTTACGATTCCAACATCACAATAGCGAAACGCAAGGCCTTCGCGCAGCATTCCACCACGAGCGGTCTCTAAGACGGCAACATCTACAGAAGGATGAGCTAAAACTTTACGAGCACTTCTTGGTCCGCTGCAATCTCCTGCGTCTAGTTGCTGATCACCAATCCAAACTCCATCAGAGCACGTATATCCAACCGTGATGTTTTCCTTTTGTAAAAGATGTGATACAAGACGAGTGGTCGTCGTTTTTCCATTTGTACCTGTTACAGCCACAACGGGAACCGCAGCTTCCTCACGAGAAGCAAACAGATAGTCCACGATGGCTCCACCAGCATCTCTACTTTTTCCTTGTGATGGATGAAGATGCATACGGATACCAGGAGCTGCATTCACTTCAAGAATGGCAGCTTCACCTTCAATAAAGGAAACCGTTACATCGGGCGATAAAATATCGATTCCTGCAATATCAAGACCTACTGCAGCAGCAGCTTCAATGGCCATGTTACGGTAGTCAGGGTGAACGTCTTCTGTCACATCGATTGCAGAACCACCTGTAGACAGGTTTGCGTTACCTAATACTTCTAGAGACTCTCCTTTGTTCAATACGGATTGAAGAGAATAGCCACTCTTCTCAAGATGAACGACCGTACGTTCATCTAAAGGAATCTTGCTCATCGCTTTTTCATGACCATCACCACGTAATGGATTTAAGTTTTCTTCATCAATGAGTTCAGCTATCGTCTTATATCCGTCACCGATCACAAATGGTGGAAGACGAAGACTTGCTGCAACTAACTCATTATTTACGACGAAAAAACGGTAATCATTTCCTGCATAATATCGCTCTAGAATATATGAAGTACCTTCGCTGAACACACAGCGGAAAGCAGCAATTAAATCTGTATCATTTTGAATATTTGTTATGATGTTCTGACCCTGTCTCCCATTAAGCGGTTTAATGACAAGCGGATACCCAATTTTCTCAGCAGATTGCAGCAACTCATATTCATTGGAAACTACATCACCTTTCGGAACTGGGAGCCCAGCACCTCTTACTAATGTTTTGGTCATATCTTTATCACAAGAATTTTCTACTGCTAAATATGACGTTTGAGAGGAGATGGTTGCTTGGACGGATTTTTGCTTTTTACCTGTTCCTATTCTTAAGTAGCTGTTTGTTCCGATACGCTCAACCGAAATCTTGCGTTTTCGTGCAGCTTCATAGATTGCTTCCGTACTCGGACCTAATTTATGTAAATGGTAAAGGTCAGAGGTGTGCGAGATGTACGAGTCAGCGCTGATTTCATCTCCTGCTAAGATAGCGGTTACAATTTCAAGTGCAGCTTCGAAAGCGTATAGACCTGATTTCGGTTCTGCATAGTCATAGGTTACAAAATAAATTCCTTTTCGTTCACTTGTGATCGTTTTTCCTCGTTTCACTGAAATACCAGCAAGGTGCTGAATTTCAAGTGCAATATGCTCTAAGATATGTCCGATCCAAGTTCCTTCATGAAGACGTTCTACAAATCCACCAGCATACCCCCTAGAACATGTATGTGTGTGAAGGGAAGGGATGACTTTTAACAATGTATCTGTAAAACCCGGTAGAGTGTTAGAGGGTTTTTCCTCAAATTCTTCTATATCAAGCTCAATCCATATAGTAGGTTTAAAGCTGTAAAGGTTCGGTCCTGTTAAGTAATTGACGCGGTTGATTTTCATTAAGACGTTCTCTCCTTAAGTGATGATTAATTCTCGTTTGTATAAGTCAAAAACAGCACCTGCTCCTAGTGTATGGAAACGGATATCGGAAATCGTCATATTTCCTTTATTCTCAGCGATGTCTACGTAAGTCGAGGTTTTGCCATCAAATATGCTGACGTTGTACTCACCGATTACCTCAAACTGCTTACCGTCGTTATGAACCCAGATTGCCGTGTTTTCATCAATTCCGATGCCAATGATCTGAGGATTTAACGCGATAGCTCGCATGAGACGACTAAAACGGTCACGCTGAGAAAAGTGCTGATCAATAATTACGTCTTCTAAAAATCCAAAGCCTGAACCTAACTCAAGTATAGAAACATCTTCTTTTTCAAACAGTTTTGATGATATTATCATCAATCTGCTCATTACAGCAGCACCGGCACTCGTTCCACCGATAATCAAACCGTCTTTCCATTCTCGAAAGAGGTGTTTATAAAAAGATGTCCCACCTAAAATGCTTGTTAATCGTAATTGATCGCCGCCTGTCATGAAAAGACCAGACAGGGAAGAAAGCTGTTCGGGTAATTCAGGATCTTCCGCTTTTTCACGGGAATCTAAATGGAAAAGTAGTGGCTTTGTACCATGCAATGTTTGAAACAGTTGATAGTATTCACTGCCTACTTCTTCCGGATAGCCGGATGCAGTTGTCAGGATTCCGATCGGTCCCTGACGATTTTTACATAGTGCAGAGAATCTAGATAAGATTATTTTCTTTTCGCTCTTGTCCTCATTGCCACCAATGATCAGGAGATCACCTTTTGCCATCTTTCATCAGCCTCTTATTCATTAAGTAGTAGGAAAAACAGGTCGAAATAATCGTCCATTTCGCCCTGTTATGTATTCCACGATCCGCTAGTATTCAAACCTATTTGAGGAATTATTTAACTATTTATTTAAATAGTTAAAATTTTTGTAAAATTATATAGATTCTTGTCAAAACAATTAGTATAATTTACCTATTGGGAGTATTTTACTTTCTAATTTTTAAAAGGGGAGGAGTTATGATTCGTTTAACTATTTAAAGGGAGGATGTATAAATGGAAAAAACATTACTTCTTCGATCCTACGAAATTAACACGAGCACGATGGCACTCTTACCGTTTTATAACGAATACGGAGAGGTTCAAACCGAGATATTAGAAAGCGAAAAAAACGAAAGAGTTGCACTCAGTCCAATCAAGATCATTAACGAGAGCTGTTTGTTCTTTGGATCTAGCTATGAAGGCAGGCGTGAAGCAGTGCGTCGTTCAATGGGCTATGTGAGTCTATCTCCTATCATGATTAACCTCGAACTTGGCATTTTCTTTTTTCCTGTAGAATCTCCTAAGAATGAAACGTGCATCTGGTTATCCCAATCACATGTTCAACGGATAGATTCTATAGATTCCGACACATGCAGTGTCCACTTTAAAAACACCGCAAATTTAATCTTACCCCAATCTAAATATGCATTAGAGGCTAAACTTTTCCGAACAGCACAATATAGATATATTCTTAGTGAGCGAGTGAGCGAAAGAATAATAAGATATTAAGAGAAGTAGAATAATAGAATCACGCCCGATGCAATATGCATGGGCGTTTTTTCATTCAATGTTTTTCATTTATCTGGAACTTTCTTCCTTATGATGCGTATAACCAGTTAAGGAGGAGATGTTATGAAACACGTAATAAGCTGCATCATAACCGTAATCTTAATGCTAGTCGTTAATTATGTGGTAGCCAACCTTTTGGGAGTGACGTTTATTGATTTTTCATTATTTGTTGGTTTGATTTTTGCTCTCACTATTCGATTCTTCACTTCAAAGGGCGGAATTTCATCTAACATGGTTCGTATGCAGGCTCAAGCGATGACAGGTATTAAGATTGAAGAAGAAAAAGCTACGTTCAAACCAAGTTATCCTTATTATACAGCTATTATTTATACGCTTGTTTCGTTAGTCTCCATCTTTGTTTATTACAAAGATTATTTTATTTAGTAGATAGTTGATTTTTAATGTGAAAATGGCAACAATGGATATTGAACATCGTTAGAAGAATTTAAACAGGAGTGTGCCATCAATTGAATCTGCGTTTTGGTCGTTTATCATTATGGTTTTGCATAGCGGGAATTGTTCTTGCTGGCTGGCCATTCATCGTTCGAGATGATGTAGCTCAACAGGTTGCTATCTTTCTATTTAGTGGAATCATGCTGTATTTTATCGGTGTGATTTTAAGCATTATAGCTATTGTCAAAAAAGAAGCTGGAAAAGCGAAATTTTTCGGGTTGTTTTTTATATTGTTCATGGCTCTGATCTCCGTATTCGGCCTATTGTTATTATCGTTCGGGATTGGTGGAAAATAAAAGTTTTTTTGCCGCTAGAGAAGTAGATACTGTGGTTGTTTATCGAAGAAATTAAGATAATGTATGATCTGTTGAGTTATAGAAAAAGCCTTCCCAATAGGAAAGGCTTTTTTTCTAGTTTTAAGCTTGTTTTCTTCCTTCTTCTACATCATCAAGTGCTACATCTTCATCGAAAGGTGTGTCGAACTCAGTTGAAATTGGAGCGGTGAATAAGGAAATACCCACTATACTAACCAATCCAGCAGACATACCATAAAGAATGGGATTCGTAGCTGTAAGTCCTTCAATAAACAATCCTGCTAGTACAACAACTGTAGAAATTAAGATTGCGTAGAATCCTGAATTAGGAGTCGCTCGTTTCCAAAAGAATGTCATAACAAGTGGGATGAAGATTGCTCCAGATAGTATTGCATAAGCCACATCAAGTGCAACGAGTACATCTTGAATCCATATGGAAAAGGTAATGGCGATTAAACCGATAATAAGTGTTGTGATCCTTGATGCTCTAATCATTTGTTTGTCAGTAGGAGATTTTAAGAAATACTGTTTTAGGATGTCGTTCGTTATTAAAGTAGAAGACGCAAGTAACGAACCAGATGCGGTTGACATAAGTGCTGAACACACACTTGCAAGTACAAGTCCTAAAATCCCAGTAGGGAGAATGGTAAGAGCCATCTCAGCAAACGTGTTCTGCGGATTATCTAGGGTAGGCAGCACCAAGAAAGCACACATTCCAATGATACTTCCTGCAATCGCGTATGCAAAGCTATAAACACCCGCGAAGATAGAGCCGTTTCTAGCAATCTTACTAGATTTTGCTGTGAATACTCGTTGCCAGATGTCTTGTGAAACGACCATACCAAGTGCAAACAACAAAAAGTATTGGAAGATCTGCTGATAACCGATACCTGTGAAATCTAAGTGAGACTGAGGAAGTTCTGTTAATAGATTTCCTAAACCATCGACTTTTGAAAGACTCATAGGAACCATAATGAAGAAGACACCGACCGTCATTACGATAAATTGAATAATATCCGTAACTGTAACACTCCACATTCCGCCAAGGATTGTGTAGAAGAGAACGATTCCTCCGCCTACTAACATGGAAGTCGTTAAGCTCCAGCCTAAGAGTACATTAATGATCGTTCCCATCCCGATTACTTGGGTAACTGCAATCATCAAAGTATATATGGATGCCACGATGGCACTTAACAGACGTGTTTCGGATTTGTATCGTTTTCCTAATAATTCACTGATTGTTGTAACTTTTAATGAATCGATCTTTTTTATAAATATAGTACCTAAAAGAATAATGCCTAAACCGATCATAGATACAAACCAAATGCCGGAAATTCCAAACTGATATCCTAGCTTTGTCGTTCCAATCGTAGCTGCGCCGCCTAAAATAACGGCAGACAGACATCCAAGATACATAAACATGCCAAGGTTTCGTCCTGCAAGAGTAAAATCTTCAGAAGTCTTTGCTTTAGTAGAGCCAATGATTCCTGCACCGATCAATACGGCAAAATACAAAAGAATAATAACTGTATCAAAAGTTTGCATAATAAAAAACCTCCTTTTTAGTGTAATGCTTTAACCATGCAATTTACGCGTTTTGATAGTTTTCCGAGAGTTGTGCATGCATCTCTTTCAAATATTCTTCAAGTGACTCTTCAAGGACAGCAAGACCTTGATCAATCTGCTCATGATTGATGGTAAGAGGAGGGATCATTCTAATTACTTCACCATGATTTCCACAAAGATAAAAAAGAACGCCTTTCTCTAAACACTTGTCTAGAATTTTCATTAGTGCTTGACCGTCTGGTTTACCTGTAAAAGGATCGATGATTTCAATTCCAATCATAAGTCCGACCGCACGAATGCTGCCGATCAACGGAGTTCGTTCCTGAAGCTTTTTCAATTTTGTACATGCATAATTTCCCATGTTCTTTGAGTTCTCAATGAGCTTTTCTTTTGTTAGGACATCAATAGTAGCGAGCGCGGCTTCGCAAGCGATCGGATTTCCACCAAATGTTGTACCATGACTGCCGAGGGGCCATTGTTGCATCAGTTCTTTAGAAGCAACCGTTGCACTTAGTGGCAGTCCTGAAGCAATCCCTTTTGCGATAGCCATGATGTCTGGCGTAACTCCAAATGTTTGAGCAGCGAACCATTCACCTGTTCTTCCAAAACCGGTCTGAACTTCATCGAAAATCAGCAGAATACCATGTCTGTCACAAACTTCTCTTATCTTCTTCAGCCAGCCACTCGGTGGGACGATATAGCCTCCTTCACCTAGAACGGGTTCCACAATCATACAGGCGACTTCTTCAGGAGTTACTTGATGATTGAAAAGTGTTTCAAAATCTTTCTCAAGCTTCTCGATAACAAACGTTTCTGAATCTACTCCACTCGGTGCGCTCTTTTCATCTGCGTAAGGAACTTGATAGGCAAGACCGTTCGGTTGCAGAAACTTGCGGTATTTGCTTTTGGATGTTGTCACGCTCAACGCACCTAGTGATCGACCATGAAAGCATCCGGTAAAAGAAATAACGTAAGGTCTTTTAGTGACATGCTTTGCGAGTTTCAGCGCTCCTTCAATTGCTTCAGTTCCGCTATTGGCAAAAAAGAAACAATCCAAATCACCGGGTAGAACATGAGCTAGTTCCTTTGAAAGTCTCAGGATTGATTCATACATGATGACCCCAGATGGCCCGTGCATGAGGTGATCTGCTGCATCTTTGATCGCTTGGACCACTTTTGGATGACGATGGCCAGTATTTGCCGTTGCAATACCAGAAGTGAAATCAAGATATTGTTTTCCATCCAATCCATAATAGTAGCAGCCTTCTGCTTTTACGACGGGTAGGTTCGGATGATCTTTTGCCATACTAGGCGCTAAAAGGTTAGGCATTTCGGTTACAAGGTTGCTCCAGTTGTTCATTGACACGTGTATTACCTCCTTGATATTCAATTCTCATGTTGTATAAATAATTTCTATATAGAATATCCATGCAAGGATCATGCCAAAAAACTAAATAATCTGATATTTTTTCATTTTTCTTACGATTGAAGGCTGACTAGTGCCGAGTGCTTCTGCCATCCGTATGGTCGTTTTAAATTTCTTTCTTGCTGTTAATAAAATTTGTTTCTCTGTTTCATCTAACATTTCTTTAAGTGTTTGTTCTGCATGAATAGTTGGCGAGGGTGTAGATGTACCTTTTTTTACATGATCAGGAAGATGTTCATCCGTAATAAGAGTCGTAGGGGAGAGTACGACTAATCGTTCCATGATGTTGATTAGTTCTCGTACATTTCCCCTCCAATCATAGTGCAGAAGATGATGAATGACAGCTTCATCTAATCTTTTCTTCTTGTTGTACTTTTTTTCAAATTGCTCTAAAAGCATATGTATGAGAGGTACGATATCTTCTGTTCTCTTTCTGAGTGGAGGAATCGTGACGGGTACAACATTTAAACGAAAATAGAGATCTTCACGAAAAAGCTTCTCACTTATTGCTTTCTGAAGATCTTTGTTCGTAGCAGATATCAAACGGAAATCTACACGGATGGGTCTCGTTCCTCCTACACGATAAAACTGTTTTTCTTGAATGACTTTTAACACTTTTACTTGGTGCTGTAGGGGAAGTTCACCGATCTCATCTAAGAAGAGTGTGCCTCCGTTCGATAGTTCAATAAGACCGACTTTGCCTTTTTGATGTGCCCCTGTAAAAGCGCCAGGTTCATAACCAAATAATTCCGCTTCAAATAAAGAATCTGGAATAGCGCCACAGTTAACTTCAATGAATGGACCTTTTGACCGGTGACTTTTATTGTGAATGAATTTAGCTAATAATGATTTTCCAACACCAGATTCCCCTAGGATTAATGCATTCACATCAACTTCTGATAACTGAAGTGCTGTTGAAACTGCTTTTTTCATATCTTCACTTTTGGCGATGATTCCAGCATCATGAAGCTGTTTGTTTCTTAATAGTCCAAGCTCCGTTTTTACACGCTGCATTTCTTCTTCCATGGCAAGCAAAAACTCTTTATATTGAGCCAGTTCAGTAATGTCGTGTGAGTAGCTTACAATTCTATATAATTCGCCTTGTTCGTTATAAACAGGGATTCCTGTAACAAGCAGTTTTTTTCCTTTATTCGTTGTTTGAACAAACGTAATCTTTTTATTTTCTTTTACAACCATTGGAGTGAGAATCGGTGTAAATAACCCTTGAGCTTCTAAATCATAAACGGATTTTCCGATTAAACTATCTGATTCTACTCCGTAGATTTTTCCTGTAACTTCACTTACTTTAAGGATTATACCCTCTACATTTGTAACCAAGATGTCGTCTTTTAAAGAATGAAGAATTTGTTCATTTTCGTTCCAATCTTTTGATTGACTCAAGTTCATCAGTCCTTTTATCAGTTAAATAAAATATTCATTTCTGAATAATTATTTATTTATGAATAATTATACGATTGTTCAATGTGGATGGATATAGAAACTGAGAATATTTTTTATATAAAACGAAAGGTAAGAGGTGGATTGAAGGGATAAGGGAGAATACAAATAAAAAAAGGACCAAAACAATGGTCCTTTTTGCCTCTATTATAGAAGTTCAGTTTTTAACTCAACGTCAATGTTGCCGCTTGTTGCTTTAGAATATGGACAAACACCGTGAGCTGTCTTTACTAATTCCTCAGCTTCTTCTTGTGTTACACCGTTAACACCTACGTTTAAAACTACTGCTAGTTTAAAGCCGCCATCTGTATCTTTTCCGATAGAAACTTCAGCAGTAACTTTCGATTCAATTCGTTTTTTGCTTTGACGCGCAACAAGGTTTAGTGCTGAATCAAAGCAAGCGGCATATCCTGCTGCAAATAGTTGCTCAGGGTTTGTTGCGTTTTCACTTCCAGATCCTCCAAGTGCTTTAGGCATAGCTAACTCATGATTTAGAACACCGTTATCACTCTTTACTGTACCTGCTCGTCCACCTTCAGCTGTTGCTTTTGCTGTGTATAATGCTTCCATTCCAAACACTCCTTTTGTGTAAAATTAAATTGTGTACAACTGAATAACTCGTAATCATCATAACGCATACTTTTTGTAGAGTCAAACAATTTAATTGTGTAAAACTAAATTGTGTTATAATGCAAGTACCCTTTATAAAAAGAAAGGAAACATCATGAAAAGTGAAACGTTAAAATTAGAAAATCAGATATGTTTTAAAATCTATACAGCAGAACGTGAGATTACAAAGCTTTATCGAGAGTTGTTAAAAGAACTCAACGTCACATATCCACAATACTTAGTTTTGCTTCTTTTATGGGAAAAACATTCATTGTCTGTAAAAGAATTAGGCCAGCGCTTGTTTTTAGATTCCGGTACTTTAACACCAATGTTAAAACGCATGGAGCTAAATGGTCTTGTTGAAAGAAAACGATCAGAACAAGATGAGCGCAGTGTAATTGTTTCTGTGACTGAAAAAGGAGAAGCACTAAAAGAAAAAGCGGAGTGTATACCGGATCAGCTTGTTGATAATATTCCGATGGGAAAAGATGAACTTACAATATTGAATAAAACATTGACAAGTATGTTAGAACAGTTGCAAGATCATTCAAAATAATAGACGAAAAGACGCTTAGCATTGGTTCTAAGCGTCTTTACAATTTTTATCCTAACTAAATCACAATTCTATTCACATGAATGATGTAACATAGATATTCGATATTCAGAGTCAATGGTTCAATGAAAATGATGACAAGTGATCTACAAAATTAAAATACCTTGGCAATTGTAGCCAAGGTATTTACTATAAATTAGTTATTGTTATTCGCTTCATCATCTCGCATTAACCAGCCCTCAAAATGGCGCTTCACGTAATTTTCAGCGTCTTGATAGCTTGCAAATGTTTCATCTACCGGATGTGTCTTATGTGTGATCAGCCATGTTTGATTATCTTCTGAATAGATCTTAGATACTTCACGATGATTGTTCACATATAAGCTGCCATCAGGATTTTCCTTCACGTTGTGCTCGTTCTTCGGTGCATCGATTCGTCTAGGTTGTTCATGGAATGCAGCAACAACAAACTTTTCAAATGCTTCAGAAGTCATGTTTCCGCCAGAAGCTTTTGGATGCCCGCCGCCGCCATATTGTTTGGCGTAGATCGAACAATCCACCTCTTCATGAATGGTACGAAGACCGATCCGTTTGTTAGCGATATTTAGAATCACAATCAAGTCTAAGTGAGGATTCTCACGATTGATCTCGTTCCCAAGCTCAGAGTGATAACGTTCGGCATGAAGAATACCAACCTTATACGTTTTCTCTTCAGATCCTTCGCCTAAAGACCAAGTATCCCAGATTTCGACCATCTGACGTTGTTTCTTTTTAATATAATCTGCAATATTTTCTTCTTCAAGATCCAGAATCGTTGTTTCTGTTTCTGAAAACTGAAAAGAATCACCTTTTAAACGATCCATGATCTGATCCTCAAATTTATCAGGAGGAAGGATAAAGAATAAGTCGTTAAGACGCTTAGCTTCAACTTTTTGGTCAAACCATTCCCACGTATCATATAAACGCACAAGTTCTACATATTCATCGAGCGCACCTGTTGGTTTAAGCTTACCGTTCTCGATCAAATATTCATAGAAAAGGGAAGTAGCACAAGTTAAACGTTCATCATCATAACGAACTTGAACATGCCCCCAATCAAACCCATTGAAATGAAGCGCTGTTGCATGGTGGTCGATCAGCTTTACTTTTCCACCTGCATTAGATCGTTCATCAAGTCGCATCATTAATTCTTCGTTAACCGCAATATCTGTAATGATAATTTCTGTTTTTCTTTCTCTCGGATTATCAAGCAGCATCTCTACACGGTCATTAATCGTTCCATGTGAACAATACGATATTTTACAGTTGTCTCCAAATGCTAGTTGTGCTAAATAACCGCATGATTTTCCGTCTAAATCGTTGTGTGAAAATAAATGAATCATGTTAGTATCCTCTCTATTATGCTCTCTGTCTAGAGTATCGTCATAAAGCATAAAGTTCAACCTTTATATCGTAGTATTCTTTTCATTTACAAATTCAGCTGATTTTAACACCGAAAACGGAATGAATATGCTAAATCATTCTTATGAAATTTCACAAGAATTTATTTACAATTGATGGCATTAGGTAGAAAATGGTAATGATGCAAATTATGTAAAGTTGGGGGTTATGATGTGAAGGAGTTTCTGAAAGTGTTTCAGAATAAAAACTTCAGCAAGCTGTTTTTTGCTGGTTTTACTTCAATGATGGGAAGTATTATAGGCGTTACAGCTTTTATGTTTTATTTGTTGGATAAGTTCGGTGAACAACCGTTTTATGCCACACTTGCAGAATTGATGTATTCTCTGCCAACACTCGCTGTTTTCTTTATCGTAGGGGTATTAGCCGATCGAATGGATCGTCAAAAAATCGCGCTTTATTGTGATTGGATTTGTGCAGGGCTGTGCCTCTTATTAATGGGTGCTATATGGCTAGACTGGATGCCTTTGATTTTTGCTATCTTATTCTTAAGAAGTGCAGTAGGTAAATTCTTTTTTCCTGCTGATCAAGCGATGGTACAAGGTGTACTCTCGAAAGAGGATTATGCAATTGCAGCTGGATTGAATCAAATGGTAGGTAGTTTATTTATGCTTTTTGGGAACATGATTGCCATTTTTATTTATTGGAGTGTAGGAATACAAGGAGCAATTGCATTTGACCTTGTTACATATGTTATATCAGCATTATTAATTATGAGTATGAGAGTTGATGAAGATGTTCGTCTGCCGAACGGACAACACAGGTTCAAAGATATTCGTGTTAAGATGGTATGGAAGGATTTTGTCGCGGGGTTCAATTACATTAAACAATCTAAGCTTCTACTTTCATTAATCTTTGGTTTTTTCTTGTTTGGTATAGTAAATGGTGGATTGTCAGTTATGCCGGCTTTTATCATGAAATATAAACTCGCTCCAGATAATTACGAGCAAATGATGATGTGGATGGGTGTCGTGTTTGGTGTATCTATCCTTACAGGGAGTGTTATTTGTTCGATGCTCGCTAAAAAGATCAGACTCTCGTATGCGATTGTTCTTGGTCTATTCGTAAGTGGATTGTCACTTGGTTTATGCGCCATCGCGCCAAATGTGTTGACATTCTTTATTTTTACAGGATTGGCTGGGTTTAGCATTCCATTAATCAATATTGGAATCGGTGGCTGGTTACCTAAGATCGTAGACCCTAAAATGATGGGACGTGTTCAAGGATGGATTACACCGATCAATATGCTATCTCACACCATGACACTCGGTTTAATCGCTGTGTTTTTCCCGAAAATTCTAACCGTAGAAATGCTGTTCTGGGTTGTGGGAGGATGTCTGATTCTTGTTGGACTATTCTACATGTTCACTCTACCCAGGTATGATATTGAAGAAAATGATAACAAAAATGAATTTGAATTAGAAAAAGTACCAGTTTAAAGCTGGAGATTATGGCGAAGCCCTTTTATAATGAAAAGCGGAGGGGAAGTCATGGCAACTTTTCAAAACGTACTATTCTGGATTTTTTTAATCTTACCAATTATTCTATTCTTTGTAGCTATAGCGAGAACTTCATGGGTGTTGTTGCTTGTTAACTTTTTTTTAGCTCTACCGATCATTTGGTTTGTGAGCTGGATTACAGAAAGTTATGGAGCTGTCTTTGTAGTGTTTGCGATCCATCTGTTCACAGGCGTATGGCTCTGGACTAAAAGACAGAGATTGGATTTTAGATCGTTTTAACCAAGCTAAGCAAAGTGAAATTTGCTTAGCTTTTTTATTTTTTTAAAAAAATTTAAGTTCAAAACTTGGATTTTTTTAGAATATTACAACTATTATTTTCTTTAAAATGTATCGAAAAATTGAGAAAGTAAAAGAAAAAAGATGATTTGTTTGTTTTTTGTTTCTTAAATAAGTTTATTTAATTCGTTTTTATACGAAATATGAATATTTTAGAGTTTTTAATGGATTTACAACGGCTGAAACCAGGAGTAATATATTGCTTATCGTAAAACTTTAAATTTTTTCCATGACCGCTGAATCCATTATTGGAACGGAGGAACCATCGGCAGTTCAGTTCTTCACTGCCAGGGGTGAAACTTATTTAAGTCGGGCGACTTCTGCCGTCCGAACCCGTCAGCTAACTTCGTAAGCGTGGTAGGAGAGGGAAGGTGAACATTAAAAAAGAGTAATAATAACAATTTTACAAATTATGATTATTATATCATGCGTCTTTATCGCTTAATTCCTAAGTTTAGGAAGCGGGGGAACCAATCGCAGGCCATTGCGTCTGCATGGGGTGAATCTCGAGAGATCGAGTAGGGCTACTCTCAAGCCCGAATCCGTCAGCTAACTCCGTAAGCGTACAGAGAGAGGCAACAAATTTCGTGTATTCACACGCTTATTCAAGTATGTGTAGAAGCCGCGAGAAGAGTTCCTCTTCCGCAGGCTTCTTTTTTGTTGCCTTTTTTTCACTATCCAAAAGTATAACTTGTCGGCACGATGGTTTTCGGCGTATTAACAAGTTTAAGACGATAGTATAAGTGCAACTAAGGCTGACATGAGAGGCTAGAAGTTAGCCTAGTTTTCTTTAAGAGATGGAGGGTGGAACGATGGAGAAATCATCTGGGAACGTGCTCATTATGTTTCCTGATCTAGTTTCAGATGTTTTTATTTCAAAACTAAGATTGTGTGAAGACTATCAATCTCTTGTTCTCTGTGTTCCTAACCGAGAAGAAGCAGAAAGACTCTCACAAGTTGGGTTTCAACATGTATATGTCATGAATTATGTTGACAAGCGTAAAGTTATCGAGATGGTAGGTCCTTTTGTTCAAAAAATCATTGTTGTTGAATCTGGATTTTTAGAATGCTGCCAAACGATTGAACTCATTCGCAGCATTTATAACATACCTGTTTATGTCATCAAATCAGACACACGGTATATTTCCAGAGTTTATAAGGAGTTAGGTGCAGATTACGTAATCTATAACAAAACCGGAAATATTCAATTCTTACTTTCTTCATAAAAAAAGAGCGGAGGAATTCATTTATGAGATTAAGTCCAAACGAAATTGAACAGATTTTGTTAAAAGCGAAAAGAGATCAATTGAATGCTTATTATGCAAGTGTGATTCAACATAGTCTCTCAAAATGGATCATACAAGACACGCTTAGAAGTAAAGGTTAAGCAATTACAGGAGGGAACCCATCAAAGAAAAGATGTTCCCTCTGTAAATCCAAACCAGTGATAGGCAGGGTGAAAACATGGGGACAGAGTCAGTTGTTTTATTGCCAAAAAGGTTGTCGATCGGACAGATCAATGAATTTGTCAATGCTGCTGGTTCTTTCGAAAGTGAGATTCTTTTCTTTTATCAAGGCATACAGATTAATGCGAAAGGCTTACTATCCGTTAATCTATTCTTTTTGTCACACTATTCAAGAAATCAAAACGAACCGATCACACTTAGAATTGAAGGTTGTGATGCTCAAGAGGCTATCAAAAATTTATCTCTAATGCTGAATGGTTACTTAGAACAATGAACTAATAAAAAGAAGGTGTAAAAATGTTAGATGTGATGATGGTTTTATTGATGGTAGGAATGCCTGTCTTAATGATGGGTCTAGCAAAATGGTCATCAAGTGTTGTTGATGAAGGAAGTGTAAATAAATGATGACTGTCATGTTTGGATTAGCCGTTTTAACAACGGTGTATCTTCTTTACGTATTATTGAATCCAGAGAAATTTTAGGAGGTTTTTCCGTTGTTAGTCAGTTTACTCTCTATAGCTATAACTCTACTTATAGCTCTTTTACTTGCAAAACCAGTAGGAATTTATTTAGCGAACTCGTTCAATTATTCGAATAAGAACAAACTCTTTTATCCTTTCGAAAAACTGATTTATTCCATTAGTGGAATGAAAAATAAAAATCAATCTTGGAAAGTTTATGCTTCATCAGTCATTGTGATCAATGCGATTATGATTCTATTAGTTTATTTAATCTTCCGTTTCCAAGGCAGTTTGCCTCTGAATCCGAGTAAGATAGCAAACATGGATCCAAGCCTTGCGTTTAACACAGCAGTAAGTTTTATGACGAATACGAATCTGCAGCATTACAGTGGTGAAAGTGGTTTATCCTATCTTTCACAGATGATTGGCATTCTTTTCATGATGTTTGTTGCACCAGCTACAGCATTAGCAGTAGCAATCGCATTCATTCGTGGGCTATCTGGCAAGTCTTTAGGAAACTTTTTTGTGGATATGGTTAGGGGTATCATTCGTGTGTTACTACCGATCGCTTTTGTAACAGGACTCATTTTCGTTGCACTTGGAGTACCGCAGACATTAGATCCAACGGTTACAGCGACTACAGTTGAAGGTGGAAAACAAAACATTGCAGTTGGCCCAGTTGGTTCGTTTTTATCCATAAAAGAATTAGGAAATAACGGCGGTGGATTTTTCGGAGTTAACTCAGCGCATCCGTTTGAAAACCCGAACGGGCCGAGCAACTTTATTCAAATCTTATTGATGCTCCTATTACCGATGGCATTACCGTTTACGTACGGAAAGATGGTTGGAAATCCAAAGCAGGGACGTATTCTTTTCGTTTCCATGACGATGATGTTTATTATGTTCCTTGGCATCTCCCTAAGTGCCGAATATCAAGGGAACCAAGCAATCAATGCTCTAGGTGTGCAACATGATCAAGGAAGCATGGAAGGAAAGGAAGTACGATTTGGTGTCGCTCAGTCTTCACTTTACTCGGTTGTTACAACGGCTTCAGAAACGGGGGCTGTTAATACGATGCATGATACACTGACTCCGCTAGGCGGATTAGTTACATTATCCAATATGATGTTAAATACCGTTTATGGCGGTGTAGGGGCAGGGTTTGTCAACGTCTTAATGTATGCGATTATTGGTGTTTTCTTATCTGGATTAATGGTGGGACGTACCCCGGAATTTCTAGGTAAAAAGATTGAAGGTAAAGAAATGAAGCTGATTGCAGCGACGTTGTTAATCCACCCGTTCCTTATTTTAGGAGCATCTGCTGTAGCTTTCTTTACACCACTCGGACATGAGGCCATTTCGAACTCAGGTTTTCATGGTATTTCACAAGTAATCTATGAATATACCTCTTCAGCAGCAAATAACGGCTCTGGTTTTGAAGGATTAGGAGATGCGACAAACTTCTGGAATATTTCTACCGGAATCGTTATGTATCTTGGAAGATTCTTTTCCATTGTAACGATGCTTGCAGTTGCAGGATCATTGGCTGTAAAACGAACCGTTCCAGAAACGATCGGAACGTTCAGAACAGATAACGGGCTATTTGCAGGTGTGTTTATTGGGGCTGTATTTATTGTTGGGGCTTTAACATTCTTCCCAGTATTGGTATTAGGCCCGATTGCCGAATATTTAACATTATAGATGCTGTAGAGAGGTGAATGAATAATGGGTGCTCAAGGCTTAAGGACCAAAAAAGAATTATCTCAGTACGTTCCTCCAAATAAAGGTGGGAACGGCCCGATGAAAAAGAATCGTGAGGAAGTACAAATGAATAAAACAATGATGAATAAAGAAATCGTGAATCAGGCGATAAAGGAATCTTTTATTAAACTAGATCCAAGGGTAATGATTAAAAATCCTATCATGTTTGTTGTTGAAATTGGTTTTGTAATTACATTATTATTAACCTTTTTTGGAGACCAAACTCAAGTTGGTTTCAATATTGCTGTAACCTTCATTCTGTTTATAACCCTCCTGTTTGCAAATTTCGCTGAAGCAATAGCTGAAGGAAGAGGGAAAGCACAGGCTGATTCATTAAAGAAAACGAAAAAAGAAGTTTATGCAAACCTTGTGCTTGAAAACGGTAAACACAAAAGAGTTTCATCAGCTGATCTTCGTAAAGGAAACATCGTTATTGTAAAACAAGGTGAAATGATTCCAGGAGACGGTGAAGTCATATCTGGTCTTGCCTCTGTTGATGAGTCGGCGATTACAGGAGAATCAGCTCCTGTAATTAAAGAAGCTGGCGGTGACTTTAACTCCGTAACAGGAGGAACACGTGTAGTAAGTGATGAAATTAAAGTACGAATTACAGCAGATCCAGGAGAATCATTCCTTGATCGCATGATCTCCCTCGTAGAAGGAGCGAAGCGTCAAAAAACACCGAATGAAATTGCGTTAAGTACTGTTTTAACGAGTTTGACACTTGTTTTTATGATTGTAGTTGTAACACTTCCATTCTTTACAAAGTATCTAGGTTTTGACATACCAGTACCGGTCTTAATCGCATTACTCGTTTGTTTGATTCCGACAACAATCGGTGGACTTTTATCCGCGATCGGTATTGCTGGAATGGACCGTGTTACGAGATTTAATGTAATCGCTATGTCTGGTAAAGCGGTTGAAGCTGCAGGTGACATCAATACGATCATCCTAGATAAAACGGGGACGATTACATTCGGAAACCGTATGGCAAGCGAATTTGTACCAGTAGGATTCGATACGAAAAAATCAGTTGGGGAATGGGCTGCCATCAGTTCATTAAAAGATGATACACCAGAAGGTAAATCCGTTTTGGAACTCATGAAAAAAGAACACTTATCGTTTGATCAATACCTTGGTGAAGATGGAGAATTTATTGAGTTTAAAGCCGAAACGCGAATGAGCGGAATCGACTTAAAAGATGGAAGAAAAGTACGAAAAGGAGCGGTAGACGCAATTAAAAACTGGGTACTTGCAACTGGTGGAGAAGTGCCACATGACCTTGAAGAAAAAGGAAACCGAATTGCATCTGAAGGTGGAACGCCGCTGGCAGTAGCTGTGGATCAGCATATATACGGACTGATTTATTTAAAAGATACCGTAAAGCCTGGAATGAAAGAACGTTTTGAACAGTTACGAAAAATGGGAATCAAAACGATCATGTGTACAGGTGACAACCCATTAACAGCTAAAACAATAGCAAGAGAAGCCGGCGTGGATGACTTTATTGCTGAAAGTAAACCAGAAGATAAAATCGCTGTAATTAAGCGTGAACAAGCAGAAGGAAAATTGGTTGCGATGACTGGTGATGGAACGAATGATGCACCAGCACTTGCACAAGCGGATGTTGGCCTTGCCATGAACAGTGGGACGACTGCAGCGAAAGAAGCTGCCAACATGGTAGACTTGGATTCCGATCCGACGAAAATTATTGAAGTGGTTTCCATTGGGAAACAATTGCTAATGACTCGTGGTGCGTTAACAACATTCAGTATCGCGAATGATATTGCGAAGTATTTTGCCATCATCCCAGCGATGTTCATGCTGGCGATTCCTGAGATGGAAGTACTCAATGTCATGAGGCTTGGCTCACCGATGTCGGCCATACTGTCTGCGTTAATCTTTAATGCGATTATTATTCCATTGCTCATTCCTCTGGCTATGAGAGGAGTAGCTTACAAACCGATGAGTTCAAATGCTTTATTGAAACGTAACCTCCTAATCTATGGTTTCGGTGGTGTAATCGTACCTTTTATCGGAATAAAATTGATTGATCTGATTGTTCACTTGTTCGTGTAACCGTTAGAAAAGAAAGGAATTGATTGATATGCAATCACATTCATTAAATCAACATAATGAAAAAGTATTTATCTTTAACAATATCGTTAAGATGCTTCGCCTTTCCCTTGCTTTAATGGTGATATGCGGTCTTGTATATCCTGTTGTTGTCACAGGAATTGCACAAGTCGTTATGCCGAAGCAAGCGGATGGAAGCTTAATCTATAATGAAGATAAAGAAGTAATAGGTTCTGAACTTATTGGTCAAACGTTTACGAAACCCGAATACTTCAGCGGGCGTGTTTCCAGTATCGAGTACGACGCGGCTGGTTCTGGAAGTCCAAACTATGCACCTTCAAATGAAGATATGATGAAACGAATGAAAGAAAGCATAGCTGCATGGGAAAAGGCTAACCCAGCTGTACCTGTTAACGAGCTTCCGATTGATTTAATCACAAACTCCGGATCCGGACTTGATCCGCATATTACTCCTGAGGCTGCAGATGTACAGGTTCCAAGAATTGCAGAAGCAACAGGAATAAATAAAGAAAAACTTAAAAAATTGATTAAAGAAAATACTCAAGGAAGAGAGCTTGGTCTGTTTGGTGAACCTCGCGTGAATGTACTGACACTTAATATTGCTTTAGAGAAATTGTTACAATAGTAGAAGACAAAGCCTTTACTCTACACTTAGGGTAAAGGCTCTTGCTTCTTGGTTTGTAGTCGATGATGATGATAACGAGGTGCGTAAATGTATGATAAATACCCTCAACTTAAAAGGAAAACGCCTGAAGAATTTCTGCAGGAAATCTATCAAGATGAAAAGGGAAAGTTAAAGCTATTCGTTGGAGCAGCACCAGGTGTAGGTAAATCGTATAGAATCCTTTTAGAAGCTCATGATTTAAAAAAACAAGGAGTCGATATCGTAATCGGCTTAATTGAAACCCATGGTAGAAAAGAAACAGCAGAAAGAATTAAAGATCTTGAAATCATACCTAAAAAAATCATTGAATACAAAGATAAAAAACTAGAAGAGTTAAATATAGAAAAGATCATTGAACGCCGACCAGATGTGGTCATAATTGATGAATTGGCCCATACCAATGTTCCAGGTTCAAAAAACAAAAAGCGATACATGGATGTGGAAGAAATACTTGATGCCGGAATTAATGTTGTATCAGCAGTAAACATCCAACATATTGAAAGTGTTCATGATATTGTTCAGCATATTACAGGAGTAGCAGTTCGCGAACGAATACCTGACAGGATTCTGGATATTGCACATGAAGTAATCTTAATTGACGTGACACCAGAAATGCTGAGGCAACGTTTAATAGAAGGTAAAATTTATGCGCAGGAAAAAATAGACCAGGCATTGAACAACTTTTTTACTAAGAACAATTTAGGTGCACTGCGTGAATTATCTCTCCGTGAAATTGCAGATGATGTAGATGAAAAGCTCTTAAAATCCGATATCGTCTTTACCGATAGTGGTCCAACAGGTGTGGCAGAAAAAATTTTAGTCTGTGTACAATATGGTCCAAGTGCAGAAAAGCTGATCCGAAGAGGCTGGCGAATAGCCAATCGTTTAAATGCAGAATTATATGTTTTGAATGTGTTGATCGATCACAGAGGGAACATTTCTCAAGAACAGCGAAAAAGAATCAGAGGCTGGAAAAAACTTGCTGTAGAATTTAACGCTAAATTTATTCTAGAAAGATCCAGACAAAGAAAAATACCACAAGTTATTACAGATGTCGCAAAAGAACATCATATTACTCAGATTATTTTAGGCCAATCTGCAAGAACGAGATGGGAAGAGATTACAAAGGGTTCTATTGTTAACAGTATAATGAGAAATTCAAAAAACATAGACATACACATCGTTTCTGAAGAACAGTCATAATTAATACGAATAAAATTACAATCAAGAGGGGATTTACAAGTTATGAATATTGCATTCTTTCTTCTTCCAAAGAAAGAAGTGATCTGTTTACATGCAGAATCAACCATTCGCCAGGCTATGGAAAAGATGGAGTATCACAGATACACCGCTGTACCTGTAATTGATGAAAAGGGACATTATATAAAAACGATCACAGAGGGTGACCTTTTATGGAAAATTAAAAACACAAAAGGTCTTTCTTTTCAAAATAGTGAGCATCATTATATTAAGGACATAATGGTAAACAGGGACTATCGGCCTGTTCATATTGATGCTGAGATGGAAGACTTAATGTCGCTTGTTGCCGTTCAAAACTTCGTACCAGTTGTGGATGACAACGAAGTGTTTATCGGTATCATACGTAGAATGGACATCATTCATTATTTGAGTAAGGTGTAAGATTTATGAAAAAATGACCGGCTGGGTAGGCCGGTCTCACTGGTGGGGAGGTAGGCTGTTGGATGGCCTAACCTGAAATAATCATAACACGAACGTGCGTTCTTGTAAATGCGTCATACTTATTTTTTCCATTCTATTAAAAAAGTGCTTCCAGTAAGGGAACTTTTTTTAAGAACTAAATCTGCACCTAACGCTTTTGCTAGCATTTTACTAAATGGTAGTCCAAGGCCAAGGCCGCGCACTTTTAACTTTTTCTTTTCACCACGAAAAAACCGTTCGAATATATAAGGCTGTTCATTTTCGGAAATCCCTGACCCTGTGTCTGTCACTTCAATCCTATTTTCGTACAAGACAACGCTGATCACTTTTTTTTCTCCTAAAGCTTGATAAGCATTGTTTAAGAGGTTAATGATGATCTGCTGTAAACGAAGTGGATCAACTTCTCTATATATTAAGCTTTCTGGAACAATAGCCTTACATATAACTTCTTTGTTCTTGGTCATACTCCATTGGTGAACGATATCTTGAACAAGCTCGTTCATGTTGCATGTTTCATTACGCATCGTAAAAGCCCCAGCGGAAAGAGAGTTATAATCTAATAAATCTTCAATCATCCTTTGCAATCTATAAATTTCCTTCATTGTAATCTGCAGAAATTCTTCTTTTTCATCTCCCGAAACAATCCCGTCTTTAACAGCTTGCACGAGACCACTAATAGACGTAACAGGTGTTTTTAAGTCATGTGTAACTCCTGCCAGTAATTCTGCTCGGAGCTTTTCTAAATGCTTCAACTTCGTACTCATCTGTTCAAAGGAAGTTAAAAGATCATAAATTTCTTGTTCTTTAGCATCTGTAGCTAATTGAATGTCGTAATTTCCATCTTTAATCTGAGAAGCAGCATGTGCCACATCTTGGATGGGTTTTAGAATCTTTTTCAATAAAATATAGATGATCAACCATCCGAGAAGACCAAGGCTTATCAATAGGAAGATAGGAAGACGATAACCCTGATCTACATCTGAGAGGTTTGAGGCAGATTGTATGATAATTACCCAACCTGCTTGGACTCCAGCGTATATTAAAGGTTTTTTGACTGCATAGGCAGACTTGCCATTCACTTTAAATGTGTTAGTTGTTTTTTCACTGTCTACTATTTCAACCGGGATAGCATTCAATTTTAATGTAGGTTTATTTGCATCTGGATTCTTTTTTATAGATTTCAGATTAAGAATGTTACCATTCAAATCCGTAATATATAGTTCAGGTGGCTTTTCCATCTGCAATAGTTCTGCGCGATCATCTAGTTTACGATTGAACCGACCTAAATCATTCTTTTTATCTCCGGATTCAATACGATCCGCTGTATCAGCTGCCATGTATTCCATGAGTGTTAAACGATTTTCTAAAGCCGTATGCCGTATCCACCACAAAGAACATAAACCTAAGATTAGAAGACCAATAAAGAGGGTGAGGACATATCGGGTGGTCCAATACTTTAATAAAGTTGTTCTGCCTTTTTTATTCGTATACACAGAATTGATACCCCAGTCCTCTAAGTGTTCGGATTTCTCCTTGTGTGTCTGGCCATGCAGAGAGTGCTTGACGAACACGTTTGATCGATAAGTCTACAGCACGTTCGCTGCCATAATAATCTAAGCCCCATATTTGTTCAATTAAAATCTCTCTTGTGTAGGTGCGGTTTGGATGATTGGCCAAAAAGAGCAATAAGGAGGTGTCTTTTGGTGTTAGAATGATAGGCTCACCATTTATTTTTACAGAATGAGAGTCGAAGTTGATGCTCAGACTTCCGTATTGTTTTGTGTTCTCGGTTTCTAGTACATTCGTAGATCGACGAAGGACTGCATGAACTCTCGCAATTACTTCTTCGCCGATAAAGGGTTTTGCTATGTAGTCATCTGCTCCTTGATTTAATCCTTTCAAGCGATAATCAATGTCTCCTAAGGCTGTGAGCATGATAACAGGGCATGAACTATTTCGACGAATCTCTTGAAGGATTGACCACCCATCATGATCGGGAAGCATTACATCAAGCAATACTAGGTTAAAGGAAGTTTCTTTGAACTGTTGAAGTGCGGTCTTACCGTCAAATGCTTGAACAACATCAAAGTTTTCGTGTTTTAAATAGACACTTAATACTCTTGATATGGTTACTTCATCTTCTACTAGCAATATACTTTTCATGTTCATACCTCCTGTTACTCATACTATACTGTAAAAATCCCCAGTTTTATAGACTGGGGATCATAGGCTTTACATATCGATTCCGAACTCGGACTGCTCATTCATCTGAGGTTGCATCTTATTGTTTGAAGGAGGTGCTTCACCTTCGAAACGCTGTCCTTTTTTATGATGTTTAATTTGGTGACCACCTGGTCCAAAGCCTCCGTAACCTTTACCCATCAGAGGGAAGAAGTCTTCATCTTTTAATGCTTCTAGTTTATTTGCATCTTTCTTTTCAATAGCTTCAATTAGTTCTCTTGTTGATCGGTTTTTTGTTGAAATGCCAAGTTCTTTTGCTAATGTTTCTATCTTTTTCTTTTTGATTTCTGAAGCGATTTCTGGAATGGTTTTTCCATCAATCGTTATATTAAGTTTTTTTGCATCAGCTTTTACTTTTGCACGTGTAACTTCATGAGCAACTTCACGAATATCTTTTCCGTCCACAGTAATACCTAATGATTTAGCTTCTTTTTTTATCGCAGCAGTCAACACTTCCTGTTGAAGCGCTTCTTGGTCTTTGCCATCAGTAGAGATGCCAAGCTCTTTTGCTTTTTTATTTAGAGTGGTTTGTTTGATTTCTTGTCTTAATGTTTGTTCATCTTTTCCATCAGTTGCAATACCTAGTTTTTTTGCTTCCTTCTTAATCTTTGCCATATGAATTTCATCGCGTAGAACTTCGGCATCTTTGTTTGTGGTAGAGATTCCAAGTTCTTTAGCTTTTTCTTTTAGTTTAGCTAGCTTTACTTCTTCAAAGAGTGTATCAATTTCTTTACCAGAAGTCTTAATGCCTAATTCCTTTGCTTCCTTTTTGATTTTTGCGTCACGAATTTCCTTCATGAGCGTTTCAGCATCTTTCCCACTTGTAGCAATTCCAAGTTCTTTGGCTTTTTTAATTAATTCTTCTGAGTTTCCTTTAAGTAAACCTCTGAAATGTTTGTGTCCAAACCTTTTGTCTTTTATCTCCCATTTTTCTGAAACTGAATTCAAACTAGAACGATCATCATCTGCTGCAAGAGAAGTTGTAGCATAACCACCAACTAGTAATGCACCTGCGATTGTAAATCCGATTACTTTCTTTTTCATTGAATGTTCCTCCTACTAAGTTTCTAAAGTGTTGTGTTTCTTTCCTTGTACCAATAATGTAACCATTGAACGTGTCAGCATCATGTCAGGCGTAGTAAAATATAAAAAAATTTATAAAATCTAATTAACATTCAATTGAGCTCATATATTCTTCTAAAATAAGCTGTTTCATATAGTGATCATGAAGGATTAATGTGTCAGTAAGATGTCAAAGGGGAATTATAGGACTAATACCTTGCCGTTTTTTATGTAAAGGGCATAAACTATTTTTAAAAACCATAGTGTTTTGATTTGTTAAGAAGGGATTGTCATCGTGTGGATTATTTATATGAAAGATATATAAAAACAAAGAAACAGCAAGAATGGTTTGATAAGATTGATGCTCTTGCTGGTGGATTTGCTAAGAGAGCGGACACATATGACCAAAAAAGTGAATTTCCATTTGAAAATATAAAAGAGTTAAAAGAAGCGGGGTACCTATCATTAACCATTCCGACTGAGTTTGGTGGAGAAGGATTAAGTTTGTACGAGTTTGTTCTATTACAAGAGAAAATTGCGACTGGTGATGCAGCTACTGCTTTGTGTATCGGATGGCACCTTGGCTGTTTTTTAGAACTTGCAGAAGAGCGAACTTGGGATGATGAAATATTTAAGATGCTTTGTGAAATGGTAGTGAATGATCGAGTTTTAGTGAACCGTGCAGCAACGGAGCCAGCAACAGGAAGTCCTACTCGTGGAGGAATGCCGCAAACAACAGCATTTCAAAATGATGATAAGTGGATTATCAATGGTAGGAAAACCTTCACTTCTATGGCCCCAGCCCTTGATTATGCAATTGTTTCGGCACAGGTAGGAGATACGGGTAAGAAAGGGAATTTCATGATTTCTATGAAATCCGAAGGTGTATCAATTGAAGAAACGTGGGACACTGTAGCGATGCGTGGAACTCGAAGTGATGATCTTATCATGAAGGATGTAAAAGTTGAAAACAATGCTTTAGTCGAACAAGAACGAGGCAAAAGCGAATTGCCAAAAGCGTGGCTGCTTCATATACCAGCGTGTTACATTGGCGTTGCGGTTGCAGCTCGCAATGAAGCCGTTCACTTTGCAAAAACGTACAAACCCAACAGTCTGAGAGGACCAATAGGAGAAGTACCAGAAGTGCAACGAAAGGTGGGGGAGATGGAGCTTGAGCTTTTTCATGCTAGAGAGCTATTATACAGTGTTGCTCGAATATGGGTAAATGAACCTCATCGCAGAATGCAAATGGGTCCAGAATTGATGGCAGTGAAGCACGTTGTAACGAATGCGGCCGCAAAGGTGGTTGATCTCGCTATGAGGATTGTTGGAGCAAGAAGTCTAGCTATGTCAAACCCCCTACAACGACATTACCGGGATGTTAGAGCAGGGCTTCATAATCCTCCGATGGATGATATGGTTATTAGTACGCTAGCCAAAAGAGCGTTAGATAAATGAAAAAAGGCACCTGGAGTTTTAACTCGAGGTGTCTTTTTGCTCGTTTTCTGAAAACATATTACAGTGATTCAATCCGTTCTACAAAACAAAATTCATTACCAAATGGATCACCTACTCTAACCTCTTTAAAGCCATGTGCCTCTTCAAGTCCAGGTCTAGCATACTTATACTTTTTTTCTGCCAAAAATTGATGGTAGGCTTCGATTCCTTCAACATGTATCCTTACTTTTATTCCAGGGCTCGAATCACCATGATGTTCGGATAGGTGTAAAGAGCATTCCCCTAGAGAAACCTGCATATAGATGGGGAAATCTTCTTCGTAACGATGTTCCCAATCTAATGAAAATCCAAGGAAATCAAAGTAGAATTCTCTTGCCTTATCTTCATCAAATATTCGAAGGACAGGGATTGTATTTTTAAATTGATAATGATTCATGAAGTAATCACTCTCCAAGTATTTTGTTATAAGACTATTTCTGCTACGCATGACGAGTTCCCTTGTTTTCTAGGAGGATTTTTCTTTTAATAGAAGAATTTTTTATATTAAATAAATCTATTTTATGAGGAGGAGATATCCTTGAATAAAAAACTAATCCGTGTAGGTACGACCTATGTACCTGTTTTGCATGTTGATCATTCAGCTAAGTGGTACGCTGAAGAGCTTGGTGCAACGATCAACTATTGTGATGAGGAAAAAGCCATACTAGATCTAGCAGACCAAAGTTTTTTTCTAGTGAGGTCATTGAAAGATGAGACTTCAAACTTTACAGACTACAAAGGGGATAAAAGATTTTCATTAACATTTGAAGTAGACGGAAAGGAAGAACTGTATATCTTGCATGCTGAATTTAGAACTCAGGGCATACAAACAGGAGATATTGAAGATCGTGGACATGACGGTGAGAATTTCGTTTTTTTCGATCCAGATGGAAATTGTTTTGATGTTTGGAGTGTCCTGAGTCCAAAGTATAAAACTTTACGGAAAGAAACTGTTTCAGAGATTGAAAGATGAGGTGGTTAATAGGTATCCTTTTTTCTATATTAGGTATCTTATTGTTAACCTATGGACTAAATCTAAGGGAGGTTGCTGAAACCCAGGTCGATGGAGACAGCATTGGTGTGTTCTTTTTAGGAATAGAAATCAATGAGAGGGTTCCAACTGTAGATATACCATCCTATTCAAATGGCTTTATGGGTTCTGGCATTATATTTTTAGTTCTTGCTGTTTGCTTGTTCGTTATTCTATTAAGTGAAAAAAGCACACTAAAACCGATCACACCAAAAAAACAGGCTTGAGACTGTGAGAATATTGGGTAATGTATATTATGAATCTCGAGGATAAATGAAGATTTAAAGTGAAGAGTGGGAGGTGAGTGTATGAAGAAAGTGAATATATTTGTCATCATTTGTTTGCTCATTGCTATTAGTCCCGCTGCTAAGGTAATGTCACCGACAACAACTGATCCTAATGTTCAACTTTCTCACTTTACCCCCGAACCTCAAATACTAGTAGAGTAAAACAGAACCCGTTTCTTTAGAAAGCGGGTTCTGTTTTTACGTTATCGTTTTCCTGTAAGACCATACATAATAAACGCCACGATTTGATCAATTTCTTTTTCATCATCCCATTCTTTATCAGAGAAGAGAAGAAAGCGTGGCAGGATATAGCCTATGATACTTGATGCAGTCATGCGCATAATCGTTTCCGGAGGAAGGGAAACAATCTCCCCTTTTTCTTGGAAGTGCTCGATGATTTTCTTGAATTTTTGATAAACATGTTCAGTGAAAAGCTTTTGAAAAGGCTCGCGTAATTCCTCGTGAAAAGCAATCTCTTGAATAAAAATTTTTAATACAGGAAATTGCTTCCGAACGAATTCAAGCCTGTTTTTAGCAATCACTCTTATAAAATCTTCATAATGTTCATATTCGTTTTCAAATACCTCTTTAGTGAAGGACTTGATGAAGAAGGGAGCTACAAATTTTGCTACTGTTGGTGTAACAATAGCAAGCAACAGCTCTTTTTTCGTATTAAAATGACGAAAAATCGTACCTTCAGCAACTCCAGCTTTTTTGGCAATCTCACTCGTAGAAGAAGCGGCATATCCCTTTTCTGAGAATGTATCGATGGCTGCTTCTAAGATTTTTCGCTGTTTATCGCTCATCGTTGGGACATCGTGATCGTTAATTAGGTCGTTAATCCAGTCTGAATTGGACATTAATGCTACTCCTTTTAAAAACGTACATTTTCTTCATTATAGACACTAAAGTCAGGCAGTACAAACGCTTATCTTATAGTCTGCGGTGTTTTTTCAAAGCGAGTACGTTTAATATCATAAATAAAAGAGAGAACCCAAGGAGCACTAGCACGTTTCCGTAAACATCTCCCCAACCGTCACCTTGAATCATTATATCCCTTATCGCTTCTCCTCCGTATGTTAAAGGCATAATATAGCTCAGGGGCTGAAGCCAATCTGCCATTGTTTCAATGGTAAATAAGCCAGAGAAAAACACTTGCGGTACCACGACGAGCGGGATGAATTGAATCATCTGCAGTTCGTTCGTTGCAAAAGCAGAAAGTAATGTTCCGAGTGAGAGGGCCGTTATAGCAAGCATCAGTGTAATCAAAATTACTAACCAAAGAGACCCAGCCATCATAATATCGAGAACATAGATGGCGAACGAAACAATAATGGCTGATTGTAGAATCGTGAAAATGCCAAAGCCTAAAACATATCCAACTACCATTTCCCATCGACGCATCGGAGTAGCAAGCAGCCGTTCAAGTGTTCCAGTCGTTCTTTCGCGCAGAAATGAAACCCCTGAGATTAAAAAAACGAAAAAGAAAATAAAAAATCCTATTAAGAATGGACCGATATAGTCGAAAGTTTCCATATCAGCTGAACCATGCAAATAATGAATCTCCGGATTTAATTTTGTTTTTTCTGTGTCTTGATCCGGCATTGTTTTCAATGTCTTTTCAATCATCATAATAGAAGCCTTGTTTGCTGTCGGATTGCTTCCTTCTAGAGTAATAGTAGTTGAGGGAAGTTCGACTTCAAGTACGGCATCAAGTTTTTCTTCTGATAAGTCTTGATGAGCTTCTGAACGCTTTTGATAAACTATGAAAGCTTTATCTGATAATTTCAGTTTGTCTACAACCATTTGTTGATCACTGACAACGCCTATCTTTGGTTCATAGTCATTGCTTGAAAAAACGAGGTTCACAAGCGTTAAGATGAGAAGAGGGGCAATGAACATCATCGCGAGTGTACGTTTGTCCCGCACGAATTGCCTGATTATCCGGATCACTAGTGCCTTAATTCGCATGATGAACACCTCCATAATAAAGAAATGCTTCTTCGATTGAAGTGCTTGAAGTGTTATCCTTTAGTTCTCTTGGTGAACCAGATGCAATTAGCTTTCCATCACGAAGCATTCCCAGCTGGTTGCATTTTTCTGCTTCATCCATTACATGTGTTGTGACTAAGATCGCTGTACCACTCTTGCTTAGCTTATACAGTTCATCCCATATAGATTGCCTGAGAACTGGATCGATTCCTACAGTAGGTTCATCTAGAATGAGGATCTTCGGGTCATGCAAGAGTGCAGCAGCTAAAGACAACCTCCGTTTCATGCCCCCGGAATATTGATTAACGGGTTTTTGCAGGAAGTTTGTAAGGTTTACGAGGTCTGATGCCTGATCGATCCGTTCTTTTTGTTTTTGTCCCTTTAAACCATAAATAGAGGAGAAAAATTCAAGATTTTCCTTTCCGCTTAATTCTCCATAAAGAGCATCAGATTGAGCCATAAATCCAATTTGTGACATGGTGTTAAGTTTTGGCATATCCGAATCAAGAACACTTATACTGCCAGTTGTTGGGGTTTCGATCCCTGCAATCATCTTAACAAGTGTTGTTTTCCCAGCACCTGATGGACCCAGCAATCCATAGATTTCATTTTTGTTCACCGTTAAATCAATGTTCTGTAACACTTGATGAGATCGATAATTTTTAGAAACATTTTTCACTTGAATTACGGTTTGCATATGGAAACCACCTCCAGAATTAAAGTGAGTAATCACTCATTAATAAATATCATATGCGGTAGGATTCAAATCGTCAAGTGAGTACTCACTCATTTTCATGTGAGGTTATAGTGGGAAAATTTGTAATCAAATTTCTGTTAACTGAAAAAGCTATTCATTTAGAAAAATAGGAACACTTAAGATTCGTTTTTCCAGGGAGTAAGGGAGTCGTTCTCTCGATAGGATCTAGACAAAGCTTTGTATTTGAAGCGATAAAATTGGAAAGAACCATTCACAGGTAAAGGGAATGGTTCTTTTTTATGCTTTAGTTAGAGTCTTGAGCTTTTTTGTAACGATATTGCTGCCATCTGAACCTGATAAAGCACCCGATACAAAAGCCAAGTATGGCTACGAACGAAGCTGTTGCAACCATTATAGTAGCAATCCAAGCTAGAGTACTCCATCCCATTAAATGACTTAAAAATCCTACAGTAAGGAGTGAGATCGCAATCAATTGATTAAACTGTTGCTGATCTTTATCTTCTGGAATGTATTCAGAAGGTTTCTTTTTCAAGAATAATTTAGCAGCTCTCATTATAGGATTGTAATCGAAGAACATACCTAGAAGTCCAGCAATTAAAGGAAATAACAAAAGCCAAGTTTGACCAGAAAGCCATGTTGCTAGCGTTGATAAAAAAATGAACCACTGATTTGTTCGCACTAAAGGTCTTGGAATTGAAATGGAGGAGTGGGACATGTAAATCCGACCTTTCTCATAGGTTTAGTTATCTTATTGTAAATGTATTCGTCAGTAATGTGAAGTGTTAATCCTTATTAATGAAAGAAGGGGATTGTTTGTTATAACAAGAATGTCTTATAGCGAGGTGAGAATAATGAAGATAAAAAGAGACGATCGTGATGTGCATTTTCAGTATGCGAAGGAGATTGAGGAAAAGCTAAAGAATGATACTTTTGCAGAGTGGTTAGGTATTGAATTAGTAGAGGTTGGACCAGGAACGGCAGTAGCACAAATGACAATCTCTGAAAATATGCTCAATGCTCATGGTACAGCACATGGTGCTGCATTATTTGCCATTGCTGATTTTGTCTTTGCTGTAGCATGTAATTCCTATGGAAAAACATCAGTAGGACTTTCTGTAAATATTGGATATCACGCTGCATGTCAAAGTGGTGATAAAATTACAGCAAGAGCTATAGAGATTAAACGTAATCATAGAACTTCTTGGTATGAAGTGAGAGTGGAGAACGATAAAGAGCTTGTTGCTCATGTGAGCGCTCTATCTTATCGGAAGAATGAATATTTTGTAGGGACAGAAGAAGGGTAAGTGGATTCACAAACCTGAAAACAACAAACGACGAAGTGAGGTTGGTACGGCCTCACTTCGTCGTTTTCTTATATTATCTTAACGTTTTTTTAATATATTTTATTGTCTTTCTTAAATCTTCTGCTGTTGGTCGTCCGAAAGGTCCTGTTTGAATATCAAAATAGACAACTCGTTTTTGATCATCAACTAAAAATAACGCTGGTTCTCCATGTTCACCATGATCTTCATATAATTTTCCGTTATGGTATTGAACCCCATATGTTTCTCCCGCCACACGCTCTGTATCACTGAAAACAGGAAAAGAAAGGGAATGTTTGTCCTTCATCTTCTTTAGATTTTGTTCTTCATCAGTAGAAATCGCGATGATGTGAGTATTCAATTCTTTGAATGTATCAATATTTTGCTCTAGCTCTTTCAATTGATCATTACATACCGGGCACCATTCACCACGGAAGAAGACAAGTAAGTGAAAACGATCATCTTTTTCAAGGTGATTGTAAAAGGAGAAAGATTCTCCGGTTTCGGATTTAATAGTAAAGTCAGGTGCAGTGTCTCCTGTTTGTAACATGTGAACATCCCTCCAAAATAAGTTTCTTCTTTAGGTATTCCTCTTGCAGAAAATTTTAAACTCTTAAGCTTTTTAATTCTAAAAAAATCACTCTTCATACTAGGTCATATCTACGTCTAGATGAGGAAAGAAGTAATAAAATAAGAGTCTAATCAATGACTTTATTCCTATTTTAAGTTAAAACTTTTAAAAATTAGTAGTTTATATTTGTTTTTGTTAGAATAGTAAAATTCTTCTTTATTTTCTGTAAATTGGGCTCTATATTAGAAATTGTAGTTCAACACCAAATTAGAGGAGTGAAGTAAATGATTAAGAAGATTGCCACGATGGCAGCGGTTTTACCATTAGTAGTTTCACTTGCAACACCAGCGGCAGCTGCAAAAAGCACAGAGGTGAAAGCAAAGGTTACACCTCAAGAAATTATCGTAAAATTTAAAGACAGCGTGTCAGAGTCAAAAGTAAAGTCGCTAGCAGTAAAAGGAAAAGATGAAGTAAAAGAAAAAGGCTCTAAGTTTCATGTAATCAAAGTAAAAGACGGAAACGTAGATGCAGCCATTGCAGAATATGAAGCGAGTGGAGATGTAGAGTATGCAGAGCCAAACTATACATACCATGCGAGCTGGACTCCAAATGACACGTATTTCTCAAACGGAGTACAATATGCACCTCAAAAAGTAAGTGCTCAATCAGCTTGGGACATCACACGCGGTTCATCTACTACAAAAATAGCAATCATTGATACAGGTGTTGATTACAATCATCCTGATCTAGCTGGAAAAGTCATTAAAGGGTATGACTATGTAAGTGATGATTGGGATCCAATGGATCAGAACGACCACGGAACACATGCTGCTGGTATCGCAGCAGCTGCAACGAATAACGCTAGAGGTATCGCAGGTATGGCACCAAACGTATCTATCTATGCTGTACGTGTACTTGATGCGAACGGAAGCGGATCTCTTGATGATGTTGCGAACGGAATCTACCATGCTGTAGATAACGGATCAAAAGTAGTTTCACTAAGTCTTGGCGGACCTGGATCTGCAACTTCATTACAAAACGCAGTAAACTATGCGGTCTCTAAAGGAGTAGTTGTAGTTGCCGCAGCAGGTAACGAAAACACTTCAGCACCTAGCTACCCAGCATACTATTCGGGTGCCATTGCAGTAGCTGCAACTGACCGCAATGACCTTCGTGCTTCTTTCTCTAACTATGGATCTTGGGTTGACGTTGCTGCTCCTGGTGTAGACATCGCTTCTACTGTACGTAATGGAGGATATGCTTACATGTCTGGTACATCCATGGCTTGTCCTCTAGTAGCAGGTGTTGCAGGCTTACTTGCTTCACAAGGAAGAAGTGCTTCTAATATCCGTGCTGCAATCGAGAACACTGCAGATCCAATCTCAGGAACAGGATCTTACTACTCTAAAGGTCGTGTAAACGCAGCAGACGCAGTACGCTACTAATCTTTTATTTATGCTTTCAAACTTCCAAGGCTAGATTTGTTCTAGCCTTGGAAGTTTTTTATTTGCCATAGTTTAATAGAACTAGCAAATCTCGTCGAATCGTGTTGGAATTTAAGGATAAGGACATATGTTCGCATTGCGTAAAATGTCGATGTAGACTTAATAGCTCATTTTAAATACAGGACTTGTGGTAACTTTTAACAATTTGGTAGAATAGTAATATAAATCCTCAACTAGAATCTTTTTTCTTACGTGTATTACATTCTATAAGAAGGGAGGTTCAGAAATTCCCCTTGTATTTCCTAGCGTCACTTTCTTTACAAAACATTCTTTTTAAATAAAAAGGAGGTAAAGATGATGAGTGAAGTTTGCTTAATTCCGTTTGTGTTAGAAGAAGTCATAGAAGAATCAAAAGAAGAGATTCCATACGGAGTCGAGATGATCAATGCACCAGCTTTTTGGCGTGAAGGTGAAAAAGGACAGAGTGTGGTTGTTGCAGTACTAGATACAGGTTGTGACACGAGCCATCCGGAGCTTGCTGAAAGAGTCATTGATGGACGGAATTTTGTTGATGGGAATAAAGAAGATTATCAAGATGCCCATTATCACGGAACACATGTTGCAGGTACGATTGCAGCTACTTTAAACAATGCCGGTGTAGCTGGTGTGGCTCCAGATGTGAAACTCTTGATCTGTAGAGTTCTTGGTAAAGATGGCGGTGGATCATATCAAGGAATCATCGATGCTATTGATTACTCAGTCAAATGGAGAGGAGAAAACGGAGAAAGAGTACGTGTGATCTCGATGTCTCTTGGTGGACCGACGGATGTACCTGAGTTACATGAATCTATTCAAAGAGCCGTATTGGAAGATGTGCTTGTAGTCTGTGCAGCAGGTAACGAAGGGGATAATAAGGAAAATACGAATGAGCATGCTTATCCTGGCGCGTATAAAGAGGTCGTTCAAGTGGGTGCAGTGGATGCTAAAATGAAACTTGCTCCGTTTTCAAACACCAATGATGAGATTGACCTTGTTGCTCCGGGCGTTGATGTTGTTTCAACCTATCCAGGAAATAAATATGCAAAGTTATCTGGAACTTCTATGGCGACGCCTCATGTATCGGGAGCAGCTGCATTACTGATTGAACGAGAAGAAAAATTGTTTGGCCGTGAACTTTCAGAAGCGGAGGTTTACGCTCAATTGGTAAAAAATACGTTAAGTATCGGATTAACAAAGAAAGCAGAAGGAAATGGATTGCTAGTTTTAAATGCACAAGAAAAAGCAGTTTGCGATCAGGAGAATTTAAGAGCGATGAGAACTCCTATTGAAACGGCTGCAGCGAAAGAGTCAGATTCATAAAGTTTGCCCCGTTTCTTAGGAAGAAAGGGCGTGTATGGGGATGGCGTACAAAATTATTGCGTTGCTGATCAGCTTTGCGACACTATGCATTAGAATCTATGAAGAGATGAGCAGACGAGCAAAGAATCGGGCAAAAGAAGAAGAGCTTCAAAAGAAAAAGAAAAGAAAGCGAAAGAAAGCAGTAAAGAAAAAGGAAAAGGAAAAGGAAAGTGCTTAAATGAATAGATGGAATAAAAGCTGATTCAGTGAGATGAGGTATTTTCACATGGATTAGCTTTTTTGTCGTTTTTTTAAGTACTCAGAAAAATGTGTTCGTATTTATTAATGCTCTTTGAAAGCAGTTGATTTCTGCTCCAGGTTGTTCGCTTTTCATTGGGGGAAAAAGTACTGGAAAGTTGCTTCTATGATTTGAAAAGAAGTAATATATGAGCACTACTGTAAAATAGAGAGGAACGTAACTATGCTTTTATTAGGCATTCTACTTGTAATTGTAGCTGCTGTATTTTTATTTATGATGTTTCATCCTGTTTTTGGAAAGAAACCTTCAAAACATGATAGGAGCACCTATGAACCAGTTGAACACTATCAAAAAGGTATTTTTACCAATCAGATAGAAACAGTGATGACTTCCGACCTACGCTCTATGCTCCCTGTATTAAAAGAATTTTTAAGTGGAAGCCCGAATCGTCAGCCTAAGAAAGCAATTCCTATACACTCGTTTCAGTTACCTGAAAAAGCAAATCATGAAACAAGGGTAACTTGGTTTGGACATTCAGCATTATTGATAGAGATGGAAAAAAAACGCATACTCATCGATCCAATGTTCGGCTCCGCGCCATCCCCGGTTCCCTGGTTTGGAAACAAACGTTATAGCAAAGAACTGCCTTTTAAAATTGAAGAACTTCCCCAAGTAGATCTAGTGGTTTTGTCACATGATCATTATGACCATCTGGATTATGGAACCATCAAACAACTCAAACATAAAGTGAAACAGTTTGTTGTCCCGCTTGGTGTTGCTGGACATTTAAAGAGGTGGGGAGTGGAACCAGAACGTATAAAGGAATGTAATTGGTGGGATGAAATAAAAGTCGGTGAAATTTCATTAATCTGTGCGCCAGCACGCCATTTTTCAGGAAGAAGCATAACTGATCGTAACTCAACTCTATGGTGTTCTTGGATTATTCAAGGAAAGCAATCTAACATTTATTTTAGTGGAGACAGTGGATATGGGCCACACTTTAAAGAGATTGGAGATCAATATGGACCATTTGATCTCTCTTTAATGGAATGTGGACAATATCATGAGAAGTGGGCTGCGATACATATGATGCCTGAAGAAACAGTACAAGCGCACATTGACGTAAGAGGCACAGTCATGATTCCAATCCATTGGGGAGCTTTTACACTATCTCTGCACGATTGGACAGACCCTGTTGAAAGAGCTGTAAATGCTGCCACAAAAATGAATGTTAAAATATGTACACCTCAGATTGGTGAGACAGTAACTCTTGGCTCAGAGTTACGATCTAGCTCCAAGTGGTGGAGAGAGAATACAAATTTATAAAAAAGAGTGCTCTTCACTTTGGAGGGCACTCTCTGCATGTATTCATTAACTTTTCCACAATTCCATCAGAGGACCATCACTTCCAAAAAGAGGATCTTTATCAGGTAAGGGTACGAGCATAATATCATCTAATACAGCAGGTCGATCAGCAGGTTCACCCTTTTTTAAGTTGTGCTCCATACCGTTTGGGTAAGCTCCAGCTACTTTGAAATCCGTGCTGCTACCGATACACTTATGTCCAGTACCAGCAGGGAGTACGATGACATCCCCTTTTGAAACAGTAACTGACACGCCATCCTCTCCTCCAAGAAGAAGGACAGCCTCGCCGCTCATAACTCCGAGAACTTCATGTGTATTGCTATGATAATGATGATAATCAAAAACACCGTTCTTCCAACCATTTGTCCAACCGTTTTGTTCAAAAACGTCTAATGCATCCTGTGGCTCTTTTAATTTACCTACGTATAGCAAAACTGGCCAGGAAGGATGATTCGGAATCTTCCCATCGTCTGTAAAGAATAAAGTTTTGACATCTTCGCTAAGCATTTTCATACCATATAACCCCTCCCCTGTTTTCGTATCCATTCCCTTATTTTTATGAAAAGAAACCCGTCTTCTTTCGGAAAAAATTATAGGAGAAAAAAGAAAATAAGAGCAATAATGCGAAATTCCTCAATAAATGACGAAAACTTATGTGTTAAAAAAAGTTTTCTTTTATGTGAAAAGAGGTATTAGATAGTTACGTATGATAAATGTTAGTGAAAGGTGGAAATCAGTATGAAGTACAAAGCGAAGGACTGGCTCCGGTTAACGCCGAATGAGAGATACCTGCTTTTATTCGCTGTTTCCCAACTCCAGAAAAAGCTGAGAGCAGGTTAAAAGAACCAAAAAAATAAATTTAAGGCGTTTTCGTTGCCACAACTCCCCCTTGTTTGGTTAAAATAAGAATACAAGATAAACAGGGAGGAACACAGGATGATGACTGACCTCAATACATGGTTCGATAAAGGCATGACACGCTATGCATATATCCATTCAATGAAAACACACAAGGAAAACTTGCTTACGATATATAATTCATTCGTACTGCCTGAACCTATGAAAGATGCGTTGCAAGGCATCCAAAAAAACCGGTTGAGAGCGATCGTTATTACCGAAGATTGGTGTGGCGATGCGATGTTGAATCTTCCTGTTTTTATGCGCATGGCAGATGAAGCACTTATAGATATCCGCTTTATCTTACGCGACCAGCATCCGGAATTAATGGATCGATACTTAACTGCAAAAGCAAAATCAATTCCCATCATCATCTTTATTGATGAAAAGGGCAAAGAGGTTGTAAAGTGGGGGCCGCGTGCACCAAAATTGCAGCAGATCGTAGAAGAACGCAAAAAGAAGATACCTTCTAAAGAAGATCCACGATATGAAAAAGCATTCAAACTATTTGCTGATCGTATCTCTAGTTTGTTTACGACTGACCATGCTCTTTGGGAAGAAGTAAGCCTTGATATCATAAAAAAATTATTAGCTAAACTTAATGTTAACAGCCTGTAAATAGGCTGTTTTTTGTTTTGTGTTAAAATGAAGAAATTGATGCCATATAAAAGAATTAAGTTTGAGGTGTACGATGAAAAAGAAAGCAAATGTTATTATTCTCGCTGGCTTTTTAGGAAGTGGAAAAACAACGTTACTCAAACAGCTGCTAGCGTATGAAAAAGAACATAATCATAAAACGGCTGTGTTGATGAATGAGATCGGGAAAGTTTCAATAGATTCTGATAGTGTTCCAGAAGATGTGCCACTAAAAGAACTTCTCAACGGCTGTATATGCTGCTCTTTATCAGATCAGCTTGAAAAACAGCTTTGGGGACTTTGTAAGGAAAATGAACTGGATACTTTGATCATTGAAGCAACAGGTGTAGCTCATCCTATAGATGTTCTTGATGCCTGTTTGTCACCGTATCTAATCGACAATTTACAGATATCAGGAATTATTTCAGTCATGGACGCGCCTCGATGGTTGGATCGTGAGGGAATGAATGTTCAGGCGAAAATGCTCATGATGGAGCAGATCAAACACGCCGATTACATCGTGTGGAACAAAACAAGCGCTTTGACGGAGAAACAGAAGAAGCAACTGACGAGTGATTCAACAAGGTTGAATGAAGGAACTCCTTTTGTATTAACAGATTTTGCAAAAGTAGAACTATCTCAACTTTTTTTACTTTCGGTAAAGAAACGATCAGAACATCAATCTGTGTCAGCAGAAAAACTAAAAGTGAAAACATTTATGTATATGTTTGAAGCACCTGTGAATAAAGAGTTGTTTGAACACTGGCTCAGAAATGTACCTTCATCAATCTATAGAATTAAAGGGTATATTCAATTTATAGATCAAATTTATCTCTTTCAGTACTCATATGGATTGCCTACATATGAAAAAGAGTTGATGAAGATGCCGCTAAGACTTGTTTTTATTGGTGAAGATCTTGATCCTGATCAGTTAACTAGAGGGCTGAGTGAAGTTGAAGTAAGAAGTAAATAGAGAAAAGAGAAAACACTTGTGACTTTAGGGTAATAAGTGTTTTTTTGTTTTTAAGTTTTCTGATGAGAAAAAGAGGATGCACGATTCCATGTAGCATGAAGATGATCCCAAAGGAAAGCAAAAACATTCCTAATCCTATTAGCCACTTTTTGTACAATTGAATCTCTCCTTTGTAAAGAAATTCGGTTTATTTTATGCTATTCTTTTATTATCATTATTTTCCAATCCTTATTGAAGGAGGTGCTATGATGAAAATGAACTTAATGACTCATGACCATCGAAACATTCATTCTGAGATCTATAAAATGAAGATGAGACCAGTTGCTGTTCGTGAGATACCAGCTATGAAGTATGTTACGCAAGAGATGAACACGAAATATCAAATG
This sequence comes from Fictibacillus sp. 5RED26, assembly GCF_015903895.1. NCBI lineage: Bacteria > Bacillati > Bacillota > Bacilli > Caryophanales > Fictibacillaceae > Fictibacillus > Fictibacillus sp. 5RED26. The sequence goes on from NZ_JACZDU010000001.1 coordinate 640,960, forward strand.
GATTGGGCAGGTAGACCTGAACCAGTTGATGAGCAATGGATCGTCTGGAAAGTCGTAAATCAGCTTAAACATTTAACAAAAAATAAGTTGAGATATAAATTTACTCTTATGCCTCACGAGATTTTATGGCATGAGAAGAATGATAGCAGATCTCTTACAACTCAAATGATGCAAGTACCTGATTGTATAACCGAAGAATTATTTGATGAAGCATGTTTTCACGTTGAAAAGAGATTAGGAAAGAAGCTTTCTACACTACAACTCATTTCTAATGAGTCGCTCACTTGTGTTCAAAAGTTACATAGAGGTCACTATCGAAACTCAATTGAGACTTTAAGTGAAATCATGAACTTTGCTGATCAAGAGAGTCTTTCACTGAAATCAAGTTATAAAGAAATCTATTTAACTCCTGCAATGAAATGTCATAAACCTGAAACATGGCAAACAGTTGTGAGTGTGGAGATTAATAAAAGTCAGCCAGGAGTACGAAATGAATGAAGACAAAATTAAATTTAAATTGGAATTAAAAGAAGATAAGGAATCAACCTATGCATTTCGTTTAATATTTACTTTCTTGATCGTTTGTCTTTTGTTTGTTCTTGTTGTAGATATAGATGATCAAAGTGTTGAGACACAAGGAATTGCTAGACAGTGGGGAGAGGCCAAGTTAATAAATAATGAATCAATGCAATATACATTACTCTCCGATTCAGAAAAAATGAAATACGTGGATATAATTTCAGAAACTAATAAAGAAGAACAACCTACATACTCATTTAAAGAGTTAGATCAGTTTGAATATCGTATAAATAGTAAGGAATATATTTACAAGCTTCACTACTACAAAATGGAATCCTGTGCAGATTGTCAAAAAGATGTATGGGTTCGTATAAAGAAAGAGGATTCCGGTTGGTTTGTATCTCATACGAACTATTCAGAATCTAAAGCTGAAAAGAAGATTCGTAACGTGCAAGGAGAGCAGATTCCTACTTCTGAAAAACAAGAAAAAGAATTGGAAGAAAATAAGTCTTTTATCATGAGGTGGCTGAATTAGCTTTTTAAAACAAGGAGTGCTTATATTGAAATATCGATATTGGGGAATTACGTTCGTTATTATAGGTGCACTAATTATGCTAAGTTCTTTTATGATAGATACTGAACATGAAAGGCTTATTTGCATAGGTGGGGGTAGTTTATTCTTCATCGGTACTTTGTTAATACCGGATTATGTAGTTAATTCTAGAAGTCATACGAAGGATAGGTAAGAGCTGCATCGTTATGAGTGCAGCTCTTTTTCTTTCAACAAATCATTGAGGGAGGCAAATATATAATGAGGAGTTACACCTAATACATCCATTGGCTGATTTCCTCTATTGATCCATGCAGTCTTAAAACCATATGTTGCTGCACCCGTTATGTCCCAATAGTTAGAACTCATGAATAAGATTTCATCTCGGTTTACTGCTAACGTCTCTTGAGCATACTGATAGGCAGCAGGTGCAGGTTTATATTGTTTAACATCCTCAATGGATAATATATCTAGAACATCAGTCAGTTCTCTCTTTTTAACTAGTGGCTTAAGCATCTTATATGTTCCGTTAGAAAAAATAACTTGTTTTACATTATTCTTTTGTATCTTATGAAGAGTGTCGTGAACCTCTTCATAGACTTGCAACTCTAAATAAGCTTCCATTAAGGAATCAAGTGCATCTTCTTTGCATTGTAGAGAGAATTTTTTTAAAGTATATAAAAGAGCATTGCGTGTGATTTCGGAAAATGGAATGTATGTTCCAGTTAGTTGGTGAAGCATGAAATACTCTACTTGTTTTTTTCGCCACTCTTCACTAATGGCAGCACCATGACTACTAAAAAGAAATTCGGCTTTTTCAGTAACTGAATGTACATCGAAAAGCGTTCCGTATGCGTCATAAACATAGGCTTTAATTGTCAATGAAGCACCTCCTCATAATACAAGGTTACCCGAAATCATAGCTGCTTAACTTCAAAAAAAATTTTTAAAAAATTTAGGTGAATTTCCCTGTCATTGAGGGAATAGATAACAATGAGGTGATAATAATGAAAATGCAATTGTATCTATTATTTGGTTTTATCTTCGCACTGATCATAGCAACATTCGCGGTCATAAACGTTGGTGATGTAGAGATCAACTACCTCTTTGGAACTGCCAACTGGCCATTAGTACTCGTCATTTTAGGATCAGCCGTAATCGGTGGCCTATCAGTCGGACTATTTGGTCTGATTAAAGTAATTCAACTGCAGCGACAAGTGAAAAAGTTGCACCAGATCCATAATGAAAAAGAATCTTGGAAAGAGGAACGTATTATTGAAAATTCTGCTGAAACTGAAACTCCAACAGAAGAAATTCCTCATGAAAAAGTAGATGAAAACAAGTAGATGCTAAAAAACCCTGTGATTAGTCTTAAGAGACTTCTCTCAGGGTTTTTAAAATGTTACTAACTTATACTTGAAAGCGGTCACAAAAAACGGTAAGATAACAACTAATCAATTCCAAAACGTTTTGGAGGATGCGAATGGCTACAATTAGAGATGTTGCAAAAAAAGCAGGTGTATCTGTTACAACGGTTTCGAGAGCGTTGAACGGCTACTCTGATGTAAACGAAAAGACAAGGGAAAAAATTAAGGTGATCGCTCAAGAACTTAATTATAGTCCCAGTTTGCTAGCTCGAAGTCTTGTGATGAAAAAGACGAAAACCATTGGATTGCTCGTATCTGGACTTCGAATTGAAGGAAGTAAAGATAATTTTACCTTTGAAGTACTCTGCGGCGTTAATGACTGTGCTGGAGAGCTTGGATATGAACTAGTATTAATCAGTACAGATTCAAAAAAACAACAGGAAAAAACGTATAACCAGCTGTGCAATGAAAGAAAAGTAGAAGGGGTGATTCTGCAAGGAATTAAAACAGACGATCCTTATTTGGATGAGGTATTAAAAAGCGATATTCCTTGTATTCTAATCGATATACCGATTGAAAGTGAATCTGTTGGATATGTTACAACCGACAACAAAGGCGGAGCACAAACAGCGGTAGAGCATCTCACTGATCTCGGACATAAAAACATTGCGATGATTAATGGGCACAGTCAAGCTTTTGTCAGCCGGGAACGGTTAGCAGGCTATCAGGAAGCATTACAGAATAAAGAAATTCCTTTCAACGAAGAGTATGTTGTAAACGGTGCTTTTTTAGAGGAATCGGCAGAACTTGAAACAACCAAACTATTAAGTAAACACCCTGAGATTACAGCGCTGTTTTGTGCCAGTGATCTAATGGCGATGGGGGCTATGAGAGCCGCTAAAAAGATGGGTAAGATACTACCAAAAGATCTATCTGTTGTTGGCTATGACAACATTATCCTATCCGCTTATTCAACGCCTTCTCTATCTACGATTGCACAAGATCGCTATAAATTAGGGTTTGAAGCTACTACACTTCTAACGAAATTGCTAGAAGGAAAGGAAGTTGAAAAGAATAAAGTTCTTCAGACTGCATTCATAAAAAGAGAATCAACAACCGAAAACCACAGATAGTGGTTTTTACTTAGACCAAAACCGAAAACGTTTTGGAAACAACCATTCTTAATAAAAACAGGAGGATTCAGCAAATGAACTACCGTGTAATCAAAGAAAACGATCTATTTTTTTTAACAGATGACAAAGGTAATATCCCGAAAGAGAATGATTACGGACTAGGTTTGTATACGAAAGACACCCGGTTTCTTAGCAAGTTCGATATCAAGATAAACGGTCAAGATCCCATTCTTCTATCTTCATCTGCGGATGAGAATTATGAAGCTGAAATCCTGCTAACCAACCCTCACATGGAAGAAGACGGAAAACTCATTCTATGTAGGGAATCTGTAGAAATCGAAAGAAAGCGCTTAATTTATGATGGAGTTTTATACGAAACACTTAATCTGAAAAGCTATTATCCAAAGCCGGTAGATTTTGAAATTAGTGTTCATGTTGATGCTGATTTTACTGACATGTTTATTATTCGCGGGTTTCAATATGGTGAAATTGGAAGAAGGACGGGCGAAGAAGTTACAGAGAACTCTATCAATTATTTTTATAAGGGCGCAGACGATATTGAACGTGGGACGAGAGTTCAATGGGATCGAGATGCAAAGTCAGTTGATAGGGACGGATCTATCGCATTTGATTTTCATTTGAATCACGGTGAGACCGAGACGGTTACGTTTTCTGTAACTCCAGAAATAAACGGGAAATCAGGAACAGTTATGGATCCTAAGAAAGCGCTTCAACTACTTAAGACTTCATACAAAGATTGGGAAAGAGACACAACAAAAGTTCAAACAGATCATAAGCCTCTTCAACGACTTGTTGACAGAGGAATTATGGATCTTCGCGTATTGCTAACAGATATTGGGCATGGAGCATTTCCGGTCGCGGGGTTACCTTGGTTTGGTGTTCCTTTCGGAAGAGATAGTTTGATCGCTGCGCTTCAGATGCTTGCCTTTAATCCTGAAATCGCAAAAGGCACTTTATTAACCATGGCATCTCAACAAGGTACTAAGGTAGATCCATGGCGGGATGAGCAGCCTGGAAAGATTATGCATGAAATTCGTTACGGAGAACTAGCTTCTACAAACCAAGTTCCTTTTACACCTTATTACGGGACGATTGATGCAACACCTCTGTTTTTGGTTCTTTTATCTGAGTATACAAAATGGACAGGTGATTTAACTTTGGCAGATCAACTGCAGCCGAATGTAGAGGCTGCACTGAATTGGATCGATGAATATGGTGATCGTGATGGTGATGGATTCGTAGAATATCATCAAGAATCGAGTAAGGGAATCGCGAACCAAGGGTGGAAGGATTCCGGAGATTCTATCGTGCATCGAAACGGAGATTACGCTGAAACACCGATCGCGTTATCAGAGGTTCAAGGTTATGTATATCAAGCTAAAAACGGTATCGCCGCCATTTTCGAAGTACAAGGAAAAGTGGAGGAAGCAAACAGACTTCGTAATGAAGCTGAAAAGCTAAAGAGATTGTATGATGAGAAATTCTGGATGGAAGAGCAAGGGTTCCATGCGATTGCGTTAGACAAGGATAAAAAACAGGTAGGTACATTAACGACCAATCCTGGTCATGTTCTTTTTGCAGAGATGCTGGACGATCATAAAGCAAGTAAGGTGATAGAAAAACTTGTTTCACCTCGTTTTTTCTCTGGTTATGGTATTCGAACGATGGCAGAAGAAGAAGCCGGGTACAACCCGATGAGTTACCACGATGGTAGCATATGGCCACATGACAACAGCATGATTTTGCTTGGAATGAGTAAGGTTAACCACCAAAGGGATGCAAACACTGTGATATCAGGATTGATTAAAGCTGCTAGTCACTTTGAATACGACAGACTTCCTGAGCTTTTCTGTGGATATGGTTCTAAAACAGGAAGAGCAGTAAAATATCCGGTCGCGTGTTCACCTCAAGCTTGGGCTGCAGGAACACCATTAGTTTTCATCCAAACCATTCTTGGTTTATTTCCTGATAGTTTAAATAAAGTCGTTCACCTCTCTCCACACCTGTTAGAGAACATGAATGAGCTTAGAGTAGATGGAATTAAGATTGGCGAAGGACATCTTTCTGTTCATGTTCGACGTGAGAAAGAAAAAACGATAGTGGAGATTAAAGAGAATACGACAGGATATCAAGTGATTCAAAAATAGTGTGATTCATCACCTTAGTTTAGTTAAAGAAGGGAGCTTGAGAAAATGAGGCGTACAAAGTGGCTGTCTACGTTAAGTATATCTTCATTGCTTCTAGCAACGATATTATCTGGCTGTGGAAATGAAGAAAGTCAATCAGAAAAAACAGAGATCGTACTGAGTGGATGGGGAGGGAATCCGACTGAGAAGAAACTTTTAGATGAAGTCCTTTCAGATTTTGAAAAAGAACATCCTCACATCGATGTGAAATTGAATACAATCAGTGATCAGTACATGGACGTACTAAAGACCCGATTGATCGGAGGTACTGCAGCAGATGTATTCTATCTTGATGCTTTTGAAGCCCCTGCTTTAATCGAGACAGGCGCTGTTGAACCGCTCAACAAATATGTGACTCAAGACTTTGATCTAGCAGATTTTGAAAAGCCGATGCTTGACGCCTTTAAAAAAGGTGAGGAGCTTTATGGTTTACCAAAGGATTACTCAACACTTGCTCTTTTTTATAACAAAAAGATGTTTAAAGAAGCCGGAATTACAGAACCTCCACAAACGTGGGAAGAAATGGAGTTAGCGGCTAAAAAGTTGACCTATCAAGAAAAGCAAGTATACGGACTTGGTATGCTTCCACAGATTGAACGGATGTATTATATGGCAGAATCTCGTGGTGGACAGGTCATCACAGACGGTCGAGCCACTTTTGCTGACGATAAAGTCGTAGACGCCATTCAGCCAGTTGTTGATATGCACGTGAAAGATAAGACTGCAGCAACACCTTCAGAAGTGGGTGCAGGGCAATCAGCTGGTGAGATGTTCGGTCGCGGCAATGCAGCAATGGTAATGGAAGGAAATTGGAATATCCCGTTTTTAGAAGACACGTTTCCAGAGCTCGATTATGGAACAGCTGAATTGCCGACTGTAAACGGTAAAAAAGGAACGATGTCCTTCACGGTCGGATACGCTATGAATGCAGAATCAGAGCATAAGAAAGAATCTTGGGAACTGATTGAGTATCTCACGGGTAAAGAAGGTATGAAGAAGTGGACGAGCAAAGGTTTTGCACTTCCAACAAGAAAGTCTGTAGCCGCTGAACTAGGATTCGATCAAGACAAACTACGCGGTCCGCTTGTTAGCGGAGCAGAATATGCAACTGTATGGCAGGATGGGCCAACATTGCCAATCGTGATGAACAATTTTAACAATCAATTCCTGAGTGCGTACTTGGGTGATCGACCTTTAAAAGAAGCATTAAATGATGCAGAAAAACAGGCGAACAGAGAGATAAAAGTAACAGAATAATAACTTATGAATCGAGGTGAACCATGTGAAGATGTTATCAAAAAAAGATAGAAGAGAAGCAGGGCAAGGGTATCTATTTCTACTGCCAGCGCTGCTCGTGTTAGGCGTATTTGTAATCGCACCGATCCTTTATGCTGTGTTTCTGTCCTTTCATAAAGTAGAACTGATCGGCGGAGCCACCTACGAGTTTAGAGGTCTTGATAACTTTATGAAAGTAACATTTGATGATCGAGCCATTATTGCACTCAAGAACACGGCTATCTATGTTGCAATCGTAGTGCCAACCCAGACGTTCCTAGCTTTAGTATTAGCAGCTTCATTGAATGCAGGGCTCAAAGGTCAGAAGTTCTTTCGCATCGTATACTTCTTACCAACGTTAACTTCATCTGCTGTGTTAACACTTATTTTTATGTGGATGTATAATCAGAACGGATTGATTAACTATGTCCTAAAGTTCTTAAATCTACCAACGTATAACTGGATTGGTGATCCAGACGTAGCTCTTATCGCTATCATGATTATGAATATCTGGGCAACAGCACCGTTTTTCATGGTTATTTATTTAGCTGCTCTTCAAGACATTCCAGATAGTCATTATGAAGCTGCTGAACTCGACGGAGCAGGTCCGATTCAAAAGTTTTGGCATATTACGGTTCCAAACTTACGGCCGGTAACATCCTTTGTAGTGATCATGGGTCTGATCGGGACATTCCAGCTTTTCGATCAATCTTATATTTTCTCTGGAGGGTCAGGCGGACCGAACAACTCCACTCTAACGGTCGTTCTCTTAATCTATCAATATGCATTTAAGACACTAGGAACGATGGGTTATGCTACAGCTATCGCTTTCATGCTTGCCATCATCATCTTAGTTGCAACCCTTTTACAGCGCAAATTTTCAAAAGAAGAATCACTATACTAAGGAGGAGATACCATGAAAAAACGTACGGCTGGAAGAAAAGCTTTGTATGTAATCCTTGTCGTTTACGCAATCATCACCGTTATTCCGTTTTTGTGGGCACTGTCTTCTTCCTTTAAAACACTTGGTGAGATCGTAAGTGGATCGATTAATTTTATTCCAAAAGACTTTACACTTGATAACTATAAACAGATCTTTACGAGGGAGCCACTATTCGGAAGATGGTTGTTTAATAGTTTGTTCATTGCAACAATCGGAACCCTATTAAACTTATTGTTCAATTCTATGGCTGGATATGCACTCGCAAGATTAAGCTTTCCAGGGAAAAAGAGCATCTTCTTAATGATCTTGGCCGTATTAATGATTCCTTTCCAAGTAACGCTCATTCCAAACTTCTTAATACTTAAAGAACTTGGATGGCTGAACTCGTATCAAGGAATGATCATTCCAGGTGCGGTGAACGCGACGTTTATCTTTATGATGAGACAGTTCTTTATCAATTTTCCAAAAGAAGTCGAAGAAGCTGCTGCGATCGACGGGCTTGGACGCTTCGGTACATTTTTCCGTATCGTTTTGCCTCTTGCAAAACCAGCGCTTGCAGCTCAGACGATCTTCGTGTTCATGGCGTTCTGGAACGACTTTATGAGACCACTCATCATTTTGTCCGATCAAGACATGTTCACTCTGCCACTAGGACTGAACTCGTTCAAAGGTCAGTTCATTTCATTTTGGAACTATATAATGGCCGCATCGATGGTCTTTACTTTACCGATTATTGTCCTGTACGCTTTCTTTAACCGATATTTTGTAAAAGGAATCAAGTTTACAGGAGACAAATAAAATGATTGAAGTGAAACTGGCTTGAGGTGTGGGAACTAAGCACACAGATAGCCAGTTTTCTTGCTAAAAAACCACTAATTTCACGGTAATCTTTTTTTTATTCACGGTAATCAACATTTTATTCACGGTAACTGCACACAATTTCACACATAAAATAATTTAAACGATCTTCGACGATAGTCGACAAGCTCATTAAGTGTATTAATGGAGTAAATCATTCCAGTCTTTTGAATGGTTTACTTATAACATAAATGTTAACCAGATTTCAATTTAAGTTGACGTAATTATGAACCTTCGCTATTCTAAATCGTATACAGAACTTATATTTGGAGGTTTATTAAAGATGACAGCACAAAGAAATGGCTTGAAAACGATCGATATTACGTTAGTCGGAATGTTTGTCGCTCTTATGGCGATAGGTGCAAACATCACGACCATGTTTCCTTTCATGGTGGTTGGGGGAGTGCCGATCACGCTGCAGACCTTTTTTTGTATTCTAGCAGGAGCCTTGTTAGGAAGTAGATTAGGGTCCATCGCGATGAGTGTATACGTATTAGTCGGATTAGTCGGAGCCCCTGTCTTCGCTCAATTTAAAGGTGGCTTTGCAACAGTGATCAGCCCGACTTTTGGATTTTTATTATCGTACATTTTAGTGGCATATCTTACGGGTCTGATCATTGAAAAGTATGGCGGAAAAACTTCTTATATTGTAGCAACACTTGTAGGAACAGCGATTAACTACATTGTAGGGACAAACCTAATGTTCTTGGCGTATAAAATGTGGGCAGATGCACCAGAAGGTTTCACATATTCTATGGCATGGGCGTGGATGATGGTTCCACTACCTAAAGATATCATTCTAGCCATTTGTGCAGCTATGTTAGCTCCGAGAATTAACTTTGCACGTAATAAGACGATTTCTCAACGAACAAAACATGCATCATAAAGGAGTGCAGTAAAGATGATATGGAATGCTCTTGCGAATAAAGTTTTGAGTGGGGAAGAGATTACGAACGAAGAAGCACTTGATATTTTGAATTGTCCAGATGAGGATTTGCTCTTGCTTCTGCATGGGGCTTATCAAATCAGAAAGCATTATTATGGTAATCTAGTGAAACTCAATATGATTATTAATACAAAGTCAGGCGCATGCCCAGAGAACTGTGGATATTGCTCGCAATCTATTGTTTCAACTGCACCTATTGAGACTTATCGAATGATGGATAAAGATGAGATGGTTAGAGGGGCTGAATCAGCTTATAATTTGAACGTTGGAACATATTGCATCGTTGCGAGTGGTCGCGGACCCTCTAATCGAGAAGTAGATAAAGTGGTTGAAGCTGTCAAAGAAATCAAAGATACATATGGCTTAAAAGTATGTGCTTGTCTAGGAATCTTAAAACCTGAACAAGCAGAGCGTCTAAAAGAAGCGGGTGTCGATCGATACAATCATAACTTAAACACTTCAGCTCGGAATCATAAAAATATTACAACGTCTCATACATATGATGATCGAGTGAATACGGTAAACATTGTTAAGGAAAGCGGAATCTCTCCCTGCTCAGGAGTTATCGTTGGTATGCGAGAGACGAAACAAGATGTTATTGATATGGCAAGAAGTCTTAACGTACTAGACGCAGATTCTATTCCAGTGAATTTCTTGCATGCGATCGATGGAACACCGCTAGAAGGGACAGACGAGTTAGATCCACGCTACTGTTTAAAGGTACTTGCATTATTTCGTTATATCAACCCTACAAAGGAGATTCGCATTTCAGGGGGACGTGAGGTGAACTTGAGAAGTCTACAGCCACTCGGTTTATACGCCGCGAACTCCATATTCGTAGGTGACTATCTGACGACGAGAGGGCAAGAGTCAACAGCAGACCATAAGATGTTAGAAGATATGGGCTTTCTGATTGATCGAACTTCAGTTATAGCGCGATAGTTTTTGTTAAAGATTGAAAAGCCACTCGAAGCTTTGTACAATAGGGAGTATTCTATTGTATATAGTGGGAGTGGTTTTTTTGGAAAAATGGCAAAATTGGATGGGGAAAATAAACTGGGCTGAGATTATGCTAGCAGCTGGTTTATGGGCGGCGAAATTCTTATTGATCATCGTCATGTTCTTGGTTATCCGTTCAATCGGTAGACGTGTGATCAACCGAATGTTTGATAAAGCAGCAACACATAGAAAGATGTCTTCAGGAAGAATCATTACGTTGCAAAAGCTTGTGGTCAACCTATTTTCATACGTATTAATCTTTGTTTTTGCTGGTATCTTATTCAAGCAGTTCGGACTTGAAATTGGTACTCTTATTGCAGGGGCTGGAGTAGTCGGATTAGCTATAGGTTTTGGAGCACAGGGACTCGTAAGTGATGTTGTTACCGGATTCTTCATCCTCCTTGAAAAACAGATGGAGGTCGGAGATTACGTAACGATTGGCGGTGTTGATGGAATTGTAGAAGAAGTGGGTTTAAGAACGACTCACATTCGTGCATTTGATGGTACATTAAATTATATGCCGAACCGTGAGATCAGTACGATCGCAAACCATACACGCGGTAATATGCGAGCACTCGTTGATATTGGAATCGCATACGAAGAAAATATAGATAAGGCTCTTGTTGTATTACAAGATGCTTGCGACAAAGTAAAAGAAAAGAACCCTAGCATTATCGAAGGACCGAACGTGTTAGGTGTTCAGATGTTAGGATCCTCCGACGTTGTCATCCGTATTATTTCTAAGACGATAAACGGAGAACAGTGGGCAGTCGAGAGAGAGTTGCGCAAAGCTTTGAAAGAAGCTTTAGACGCAAACGGCATCGAAATTCCGTATCCTCATCAAGTAAATGTAGAAAAAGGAGCATAAGAAAAGCCGGGGTAACGTTCCCCGGCTTTTTTTAATTCTTTTCGATATTCTGTTTTGATAAATATTCGGTCACACTCTTCAGTTTATTCTTATGAGCCATAATATAAAGTATATCGTGAGCGTGAATCTCGGTTCTTCCTGTTGGTGTGATCAATTCGTCACCACGGATCATAGCACTAACGGCAGATTCTTTTGGTAATGAAATTTCTTCAAGTGTCTGTCCAATGATTTTTGCATGTTCTGGTACAAAGAACTCTACGATCTCTGCGTTCGCTTTACCCATTGAAACAAGTTCCAATACATGTGGAGAAGTAGGTTTTTCTTTTTCAGTTAATTTTAATTTCTGTGCTACCCAAGGAATAGTAGATCCTTGGATGAGAGCCGAAGTAAGAACAACGAAGAATACAAGATTAAAGAGTAATTGGCTGTTCTCTACACCTTCAATGAGTGGGAACGTCGCTAGAACAATAGGAACAGCGCCACGAAGTCCAGACCATGAGATAAATAATTTTTCATTTATTGAAAAAGCAGAAGTAGGCATACTTAGAAAAACACCTATTGGACGTGCGATAACAATAAGTACGAAAGAGATCATTAAGCCTTTTAGCATGATATCAACATGAAACAGCTCACTTGGAAAAACAAGAAGACCTAATATGGCAAACATTAAAATTTGCATCATCCATGCGAAACCCTCATTAAATCGTACAATTGAGTTTCTGTATGTAAGGTGGCTGTTACCCATAAACACAGCTGCAACATATACAGCGAGTAATCCGCTTGCACCTGCGAGCATCGTAATGGCATATGTCAGTATAGCAAATGAGAGAGCGAAAACTGGATAGAGTCCACTAGATTCAAGTCGTATACGGTTGATGGCATAAACCGCAAGTTTACCAAAGAGATACCCAAATACAGCTCCCATTCCCATCTGCCAAAAGAATGAAAGAATGAGTCCAAGGATTGAAGTGGAATCTTTTGTGAGCAGTTCTATAAAGGTAATCGTTAAAAATACTGCCATAGGATCATTGGAACCAGATTCTGCTTCAAGCGTTGAAGAAAGCTTTTCTTTCACATTTTTTCCGGCTAATACAGAGAAAACCGCTGCAGCATCTGTTGAACCAACGATTGATCCGAATAGAAAAGCTTCAAGCCAATTAACATCTAATAACAACTTAACAGATACAGCTACAACAGCAGTTGTAAGGAATACGCCAAAAGTTGCGAGTGAAAGTGATGTGGTCAAGATAGGTTTTACGCTTCCCCATTTTGTCTGTAGCCCACCTTCAAATAGAATAATAATCAGAGCAATTACTCCAACAAGCTGACTTAAGTGTGGATCATCAAAATAAATAAAATTAAGCCCGTCACTTCCAACAAGCATCCCTAATCCAATAAATAGAACAAGAGCGGGTACTCCAAAACGAGAAGAAAATTTTGTAGTCACCACACCTAGCAGCAGTAAGATTGCAAGTAATAAAATAAAATAATCTACGTTAAGACCACCTTCGAACATAACAACTCTCCTTTATTTTTTACAATTATGTAGCCCTCCAGTATTCAACAAATCGTTTTACAGTAACAACGACAATTATTGTCTTGTAACAATTGACATTTTAACCAAAAGCGGGTAATCTTGACGGAAGATAATGGTCGTAAAATTACATCACCTTCGTCATTTTTTTACATAAACTATTAATGGAAGTTTTTTCTCCATCATTTCAGGGTAAGTAAAATGTTGAAGAGATTTACAGGAGGGATTGAACGTGTCAGCGGACCATCAAAAAAGAGAAAATTTAATTGCTGATCTATTGTTACATAATATTTATAAGACAGCAGATGGACGTCATTTATACGAGCTTTCTTTGCAGGATCTTGAACAACAATTAAAGGATTTACTATCCCCGCCTGCAGAAGAAAAAGCCACTTAAAATAAGTTGAGTGATAAATGGTAACTAAAACTGGCTCCTATGCCAGTTTTTTATTTTTTTCAAGCTTCAGTTATTTTAAAACTAACATAAATAAAAGAAGACTTCACTCAGGAAGTCTTCTTTTATTTCAATTATTTATCTGTAGAAACATCTTCTTCCCATGCCTCTGTGTTTTTTAGTCCGATGCTAGACGGACGGAAAATAGGATCTTTTCCTTCTTTCTTTTGCTTCATATAGTCACCAAGTGCATTAAAGGCAATTTTTCCAAGCAGTGAAATAGCAATTAAGTTGATGATCGCCATAAGTCCCATGAACATGTCAGCTAAACTCCAAACAAAATCAAGTGATGCTATTGCACCGTAACCAACCATAGCTACAACAGCTATTCGGTAGATGAACAACCAAGCTTTGTTCGTACTGATAAACTCGATGTTAGACTCACCGTAATAATAGTTCCCAACTACGGAACTGAATGCAAACAACATAACGATTATCGCTAGGAAAGGGCCACCCCAAGATCCAAGTAATGTGTTTAAAGCTTCTTGCGTTAAAATAATGCCATCCGCTTCCTTAGAATCATACATCCCGGACAATAGAATGATAAAGGCAGTAGAAGAACAGATCAATAGCGTATCAACAAAAACACCTAGGGATTGGATTAAGCCTTGCTTGACAGGGTGGCTGACATCAGCTGTAGCTGCTGCGTTCGGTGCACTACCCATACCCGCTTCGTTTGAGAACAGACCACGTTTGATACCGTTCATCATCGCTGCACCTAGTGCTCCGCCAGCTACTTCCTCTACACCGAAAGCACCTTCGAAGATCATGCTAAAAACAGCAGGAAGTTCTGTAATATTTGTGATCATCAAAAACAGAGCTACGAGTATATAAAGACCTGCCATGATTGGAACGATGATCTCAGATACTTTCGCAATACGTTTGATGCCACCAAAAATGATAATTGCTGTTACAACGGCTAAGAAAATACTTACATAAACAGGTTTTATATCAAAAGATTGTCCAAACGCACTTGCTATCGTATTCGATTGAACAGAATTAAAGGCAAGTCCGAATGTGATAGAAATTAAAATGGCAAAAATAACACCCATCCAGCGAGCATTCAATGCTTTTTCCATGTAATAAGCGGGTCCACCGCGGAATGCAACGCCATCTCTAACTTTGTAGATCTGAGCTAACGTACTTTCTACGAATGCAGACGCAGATCCGATTAATGCGATCAGCCACATCCAAAACACTGCACCGGGTCCACCTGCCGTAATGGCGAGAGCCACCCCAGCTAAGTTACCAGTACCTACGCGTGAAGCTGTACTGATACAAAAAGCCTGGAACGAAGAAACGCCTTTTTTATCAGCTCTTGCACCTTCACCTAAAAGGCGGATCATCTCTCCTAACATACGGAACTGAACAAATTTTGTTCTCACCGTAAAATAAAGTCCTAACCCAATTAGCATGACAATTAGGATATAAGACCATAAATATGTGTTAACACTTCCAATTAAATTGTTAATCCAATCCATACATACACCTCATTTATTCTTTTGTCTATCTCAGCTGTACACCATTTTTTAATGTAACAAAACCTAACATAATTATC
The DNA here is from genome assembly GCF_015903895.1 of Fictibacillus sp. 5RED26. Classification (NCBI taxonomy): domain Bacteria; kingdom Bacillati; phylum Bacillota; class Bacilli; order Caryophanales; family Fictibacillaceae; genus Fictibacillus; species Fictibacillus sp. 5RED26. Next base: position 656,171 of record NZ_JACZDU010000001.1, read on the forward strand.
AATTATAATTTTTTCCACTCTCTTTTGGCATGTAAGGTTAGCTGATAAACATTGATGAGCTCCGTTTATTTCTTCCAAATAAATATTCCCTGAAGTATGTAGGAACAAACGGTATAAATGGAAAAAGATTTCAAGAGTCCAGTATTTTCACCAACCTAAATTTCGTGAATATACTAGATAAAATTGATTGTATTAATCGGAATTAAAGTAGGTGTTAAGGGTGGAAGGCGGAACCCCTTTATTTATACAAAAGTTTTTTCAATCACCAAAACAAGTAGGGAGTCTGTTTCCAAGCTCTCTTAGCTTAGCTAAGAAAATGACGGCTCCTCTATGCTGGGATCATATAGATATCGCTGCTGAATTAGGAGCCGGCACTGGTGTAATAACCAAAGAAATAATACGCAATCTAAAGCCAGGCTCAGAGCTTTATATATTCGAAAAAGATGAAGAGATGAGAAAAAAACTCAAACTAGAGTTTTTTAGAAATACCGTATGTGAAGATGCTCGTCATATCTTAAGTAGTACCGGAAAAGATCAGGAAACACTCGATGCGATTTTCTCAGGTCTGCCTTTTGCAAATTTCACACGCGAATTACAAAACGAGATTGTCGAGGAAGTATACAGGTCGCTACGGCCCGGGGGAATATTAGTAGCATTTCAATATTCTACTCAGATGAAAAGAACATTTCAGAGCATCTTTCGTACCGTTGAAATATCATTTGTGGCGAAAAATTTCCCTCCAGCTTTTGTATATATATGTGAAAAATAAATGAAAGACAAAAAATGATCAGCACGGTTAAGTGCAGATCATTTTTTTGTTTAGCGATAAGAATGGTCCAAATGATCAGAGATTAAATGCTTATGAACCATCGCCTCCATACATGTTATCAGGATAGCAATAAGAAACGAGCCCCACAAAGTGATACTTACACCAGGTAAAGCAAGTCCCAATAGGTAGACAAGTACAAAACTTGAAGCAAAATCGACCGTAAGCTGCTTGCTGTATGAAATGCGAGGAACCATAATATATTCTAGCAATACACCTAGAGGAGCTAATATGACCGTGATCCAAATATAAGGTTGGACAAATTCAAAATCTACACTTTTAAATATAAAGTTAGCTAATATAAGTGCGAGTGGAATACCTAAAATTTTTATCATCAAACTTTGCATGCTCATTTACTCCTTGTCCTAATTAAATTGATAGGGAATCTTATGTTTTTCGAACGCTCTTTTCTAAAAGATTGTTGCTTTGAACTCCTTGTCACCTTTGAAAATTGATTGGAGTGGAAGGTGTGAGACTCCTACGGGACAGGCGGACAGCTGAGACACTTAAGAGTGAAACGTACGAATGTGGCTCAGCGTCTGCCCCGTGGAAAGCGAGCAGCCTGGAACGGAAATCAACACTTCCTAAAGCAACAAAGCTTACGAAAACAGCCTATTCGAATGATGCTAAATCCATCGTAAAAGACCTATAGTTGCAATCTTTAACAGAATGAACGTTACAGCCATGTTTTATACCTTGTTTAAAAACTTCTTCACTGAAGTGTCATAAAACATGAAGGGAGTGGGTATTACTTCTGTAAGAAAGTAATTTACAAGGAGGCTAGAAAGGTGGAGTATTCACTATATAAAAAGGACGGAAAGTTTCCATGTGATGTTACAGTTGATTATGACAATATGGTCTTTACAGTACGGGATAGTGATACGACAGGTGAAGTCTTCAACAGTGCTAGTGAAGTTGCTCAGTGGATTAAACAGCATTGGTCTGTTGAACAGTTTCAAAGACCAGATGACTATTACGATTTAATGAAGCACCTTGAAAGTTCATTAGAGGACGAAACATAATAAGTACAATCGGTATGGCCAAGTTTAAATACTTGGTCTTTTCTTATAGAATCATATGGAAAAACATGTAATAATGGTTGAAACAAAGAATTGGAGATGCCGTTATGAATACTGGAGATTTCGAGATATTGATGACACAGCTTTTTGGAAAGTGGATCAAGGAATTTGAAGATGAGGGTGAATACGGCTTTACGCATAAGGTTGAGAAAGAGATTAAAGTAATCGCTTATGCGACAAATTTAACCCCAGAGACTGTGGAGAAAGCGCATAACAGCGGAGCAGATCTATTGATCACTCATCACGATGCTTGGGATTTTGTTTACGGAATGAAAGAAGTGTGTGTGGATGCGTTAAAGAAACATCATATATCGCATTACTTCACTCATTATCCACTTGATTTTGTGGAATTTGGGACGAGTACAGCTTTATTCGAACGGATAGATATTGATGAGATTACGAGTTTATCCTCATTTAAGGATAATCAAGAGTTGCCAGGCATCGGCATTTTTCATGAGCCACTTACTTTTTTGGAACTAAAAGAACGACTTGAACATGTAATGGAAGAACCAGTAAAAGCATGGAAAAATCACGATCGTCGGATTAACAAAGTAGGTATCCTTACTGGTGCAGGAAATAATACAGCACTCATTGAGTATGCGAAGAAACAGAACTGCGATGCATTTATTACGGGAGAACGAACGTTATATTCTGTTCAGTATGCAAATTTTGCAGGCATTTCCTTATATGTTGGAAGTCACACATATACTGAAATCTTCGGTGTAGAGAACTTAGTTTTTCGAATTCAGAAACATTATCCAAATGTAAAAGTGGTTAGGATAAACGAAGAACATATAGAATCATGTTAAATGTTAAAAACCTTCTATTCTAAGGAGGTTTTTTTCTTTATGAAAAGCAGAGATTAATAAAGGAGTAACTTTGAGCATATATTTTTAATGTTACATAACCGTTTGATATAATAGTATTAAGTAACATCATATAAGGTGGATATTCAGATGGAATATGTTGAAGCTTTAAGAGATATTAAAGAGATCAATGCGATTAAACGTTATTTAAAGAAAAACTCGGTGAGAGATTATGTTTTATTTGTTTTAGGAATCAACACGGGTTTAAAAATTACTGAATTACTTTGCATACAAGTAAAAGATTTAATATCAGAAGATTTAGTCGTTCATGATTTTTATTCTATCCCTAATAAAGAGGGGAATAAAGAGGTATTCTTAAACGAAACGGTTAAGAAGATCATTATTCAGTATGTTGAATGTGCAGATCTAAAGCGAGAGGATTTTTTATTTTTATCTAAAAAAACAAAGTTGCCGATTACTCGACAGCAAGCTTATCGAGTCATTCATCAAGCTGCAGAACATGCAGGGATCAAAGGTAAAATTGGCACGAACTCGCTGCGTAAAACATTCGGCTACCATGCCTATAAAAGAGGAGTAGCCATATCTCTATTGCAAAGGCATTTCAACCATTCAAGTCCTTCTGAAACACTTAAATATCTTGGGATCTCTAGGGAAGATCCCATTAAAACGCAGATTGACGTAAGATTATAAGGGAAAGTGTGGAGGTACTTATGACAGAAGAAGCGATAACAAATGCACAGGCCATGGACCAGATAAAGAAACAACACAAGAAGTTAACGAAAGGAAAACTTGCTACAAGAGCGATCCTCATAACGTTCGGAGCCATACTGATGGCAGTTGGGCTAGAAATATTCTTAGTACCAAACAATGTTATTGATGGTGGCATAGCCGGTATCTCGATCATGCTATCTCACATCACAGGATTAAAATTAGGACTCTTTCTATTCATATTAAACTTACCGTTTATTTTTGTTGGTTATAAGCAGATCGGAAAAACATTTGCGATCTCAACATTATATGGAATCATCGTTCTTTCAATCGCAACTACATTATTGCATCCTGTTCCACCATTTACAGACGATTTATTATTAGCGACTGTTTTTGGAGGTATATTTATCGGTGTCGGGATTGGAATGGTAATCCGAAGTGGTGGATCATTAGATGGTACAGAAATCTTAGCTATACTCTCAAATAACAAACTGCCTTTTTCTGTTGGTGAAATTATCATGTTCTTTAATATTTTTATTCTTGGAGCAGCAGGTTTTGTTTTCACTTGGGATAGAGCTATGTATTCACTAATCGCTTACTTTATTGCATTCAAGACGATTGACTTAACGATTACAGGTCTCGAAGAATCGAAGTCCGCATGGATCATTAGTGATAATCATAAAGAGATCGGGGACGCCATCCTTCACCGCTTAGGACGTGGAGTTACCTATCTAAAAGGTGAAGGCGCGTATACAGGTGACGAAAAAGGTGTTGTATTCTGTGTGATCACTCGTCTAGAAGAGGCGAAGCTCAAAGATATTGTCGATGAATTTGATACGAGTGCCTTTCTAGCGATTGCTGATATTGCCGAAGTAAAAGGCGGAAGGTTTAAGAAAAAGGGAATTCACTAAAATAGAGGGAGAGTGTAACTTGTTCGGTATATTGAAAATGGCTTTCTCTGCAGTCGTTCTATTGCTTGCTGTATATGGGTTATCTACAGGGAATCATGATTTAACACCATATACTTCTCTTGGAGTTGCATTATTATTACTTGTTATAGGATTTGAAGAGTGGCAAAAAAAGAAAAAATGGATAAGTTATCTCTGCTTTTTTGCATTTGCTGTAAACCTTTATGTTTCTGTACAATCCTTTATCGTTTAATGTTTTAATGTTAAAACGCCTCGTCTTTTTTCGAGGCGTTTTTTCTTTTGGTTATTTTCGTGTCAAAAATGGATGTGAGAGTAAATATCTTTTAGAAAGGAGCGCTTCTTCTTGTTTCTTGATCGATGATTGTTTGCTCAAACAACCATTTCACTCCTTCTTTTAACGTTAAAGCGACATGATCAGGTTGAATACTAGAAGAAGTATGATTTTGATTCCACGAAGCTTTTCCAGAGCCAGTTTGTACTAATATTGCTATGCAGCCAGCAGATTTGGCAGCAAGCATATCTGTCCACCGGTCACCAATTACGACACACTTTGATAGGTCAAGATTATGATCACTTGCCGCCTCCTTCAGCATGCCGATGGCAGGCTTTCTGCAATCACAGCTCTCTGTATGGTGATGCGGACAAAGATAAACATCATCAAATCCAAACGCACTTAATTCACTGATAAAGTCTTCTACGCATGCATCACCACGACTGATTCCAGGCTGATTAGTGAAAGAAAAAACGGAAATTTTATGAAATTTGAGTGTTTGAATCACTTCTTGAGTAAAATGAAAAAGTTTAAAATCCCCTGGATATTCTATCTGGTCTGAACCGCCAATCGTTCCGTCACGATCTAAAAAAACAGCTTGAAAAGCTCCATTCATCTATATCAGCTCCTGATTAAATTTGATTGTTGCATTCGGACATCGTTTACTAAGTTCTTGTAAAAACTCATCCCTATTCTTAGGGGAGATAAGAGCCATTCCAAACTGATACGTAATATTGATACGTTTTAAGGATAGAGCTGGGCTGGAAATTGGATTCAATGTTTTATGGGCAGATGAAATTTCACGATATGGGATTCTTTTGTTGATCGGACCACATCTAATGATCAGTTCTTTTTCTTCTAAAACGTAGTAGGTTGTAAACCAAAGCCAACTGATAAACGAGATCAAGGAAAGATTAATAATGATTGTAATCATTATTCCTAACAGATCTGCTTTTTCTGAAAGTAAGGCGTATGTACTGATATAAGCGCCATAAACGATGGCGCCAAATAGAATCAATCCAAGCCACCAATCTTTTTTTGAGGGGTATTTCATTTTGTGACAACTCCTTTAAAAAGAATAATAGATATGGGAACTTGTATGCTTTTAGGTAGATAATAATTAATCAAAAAAGGAAGTAGGTTAGGGAACAAAGTAACGATTAGTACAGAATAACCTATCAATCGAAGGAGCGAGGAAAATACATCCTTTTTATTCCATTATAATGGAAGTAGAGTTGAATCTGGAGACTTATTGTTTTTAGGAAGTTAAATTTCTCGTATTTTATTTGTTATGGAACTTTTTACATATTCAGTCGTATTGATTAATAGGGTAAAGAAGTAAATGTTAAAAAAGGGGATAGTTTATGAACATCTTGTTATTTTCCATCATTGTGGGTCTAGCCGCAGCATTAGTGATCTTTCCGATCTCTAGCGGCAAAAAGCCTGTAAAAAAAGAAAAGAAGAACAACCTTACTGGTACTATGATTAGTGTTACTATTTGTACCATTCCTGCAATATTTGTTTTCTATTATATAACGAATCTGGATCGCAATTTTTCGTCAATCTGGATACTTGCGATTATTGTTACAGCCATCGGTGCGTTTTTTGCGAAAGGTAAAGAAAGGTTGATCAAGCTGGCTTTGTTCCTTATTAGCTTGATCATTGGTATCTTTTTTCTGTCTGCTGGATTATTTAACGCTAGTGAAAAGTATCAGTCATCCAAAATGGCAGAAAAGACAGAAATCGAGTCATTTGATGAGAAAGAAACTCCGGCAAGTGTTCCGCCCAAGTTTGCAAGAAATAAAATGAGAAAGTCTTTCGGGCAAGTGCCAAACACAAGCTTTTATGAATTAGGAAATCTACAAATTCAAAAAGTGGACGGAAAATACGTCTATATTGCACCTGTTGAATTCTCTGGACTTTTTAAGTGGTGGAATGGCGATGTGACCCCAGGGTATTTTACATTGAGTGCTACCGATTCTTCGGCCAACCCGAAGTTTATTAAATCAGAAATGACTTATACACCATCTTCTTATTTTAATAAAAACGTTGAACGACATATGCGCTCAAGTTATCCAGAATACATTTTCTATGGCGATCCACAACTAGAGATCGATGATGATGGAAAGCCGTTTTATATTCGCTCCTATGGAGAATTCATATCTGCGCGTAACGGATTTAAAGTAAAAGGTATTGTCGTAACAGATCCTGAAAATGGAAATACAAAAAATTATCACATCAAGGACATTCCATCCTTTATTGATGGCGCCGTATCTCCAGAAACAGTTAGCCTGCAAAACAGTTACTTTGGTAATTATGTGCATGGATTCTGGAACAGTAAATTCGGTAAAAAGGATGTGAAGCTTCCATCTGATGAAGGAACGGAAGCTAATGTAAGCCCAATCTTTGATGAGAATGGTGATATGTTTTACTTTACCGACTTTACAAGCCCGAAAGAGGGAGTCGACTCTATGCTCGGTTATTCATTAACAGATGCAAGAACGGGGAAGGCGACCTATTTTACTGGTAATCTTGAAGAGTCTTATATGGATTCTGAAGGAGCTTTAGAGATCATAGAAAAGAAGTTTATCGAGAAAAAATGGGACGGTGAGATGCCCGTATTGTATAACTTCTATGGAGAAGCAAGCTGGCTGACCCCTGTTCTAGATTCGAATGGATTCCTACAGAACTATTTTATCGTCTCTGCCGCAAACCCAGAAATCTCTGTTTATGCAAATACACCAAATGCTGCAATAAAGCAATACAAAACCGCTTTACAGCGAGGTGGAGGTACAGTTGATGGAACATCGGATGCAGAGGAAAAACAGATAACAGGTGCCGTGCTTCGCGTTTATAAAGAAAAAGTAGGGGATTATACGATTGTATCCTTCTTGCTGGATAACCGTAAGAGCTACATCGTATCTTCAGAAAACAGTCCTCTAGCTATCTATTTAAAAGAACAAGATAAAGTTAACGTTACTTATCAAAATACGGGTGAAGCATTTTTACCTGTAACAGAAATGACAATAGAAGGTTTAGAATAATTGATGATAATAAAAAGGCAGAGCACAATTCATTGTGCTCTGCTCTTTTGTTAAGGTTGTGGAATATATCTTCGTGCTCCTGAGAATTCTACAGCATAAGCAGGTGTTGAGATCGGATCGAGTCTTACTGTAGATGCAGTGTTCGGAGAGTGGATCATCATACCGTTCCCGGCATACATCGCTACATGATGAACGCGTCCTTTTCCTTCATCATAAGCAAAGAACATGAGATCCCCAGGCTGCAGTTGATCTTTATCAACGATCAGCCCTTCCTTAGATTGCGGGCCTGAGTCTCGTGGAATTGTTATGCCGTTTGCTTTATGGATGGTGTGTGTAAACCCAGAACAATCAAATCCAAACCCTGAAGCTCCAGCCCATAAATAAGGAAGACCTAGAAATTTCTTAGCTTCTTCTACGAGTTCTTCGCCTGTTGGAACCGGAATATCACTTTCACTTCTATATACTTTTGCATCTTTCGCATTAAGCCAACGAACTTTTCCTTGAGGTGTTAAAACGGCAATCGTTTTTCCTAGTTTCTTAATAACTGGCAACTTCGTGTTGTAGCTTAATTCAAGGTCTTTTTTATGTCCAAATGGTCCTTTAGAAAGCCAAGCAGTTGGACTTGTAATCAATGCAAATTGTTTTCCTTCAGCTTTTTTAAAGTGCTCAGAGTAAGTTAATTGTGCTAACGGCATCCACCCTGGATATCCAAGCTCATTTCTAGGGGTAGGCTGGCCATAGACCGCAACTTTTACCCAATCACCTTGATGTTCCAAAATATGTACTTTTTGACCATATAGCGCTTGTGTTTCAAGTTCGCCTACTAACCAAAGCTTTTCTTCATACGTCATACTGGTTGTCCAGCTTCTTAAGTCAACGGGGTAAGAAACCGATGGATCATCAACAGGTCTTGCTGCATCTGGTCCTACCCAAAGGGTTGCTGCAGCAACATTCACATACATATCTTTCCCAACAATATCTTTGTTTGTTGCTCCTTTTTCAGCTGAAGCTGTGTTTGAAAATATACCAAGTAACACAGCAAGTGAAAATAATATTTTTACTATTTTTTTCATAGCACCTTCGCTCCTTTTTCTATTTTTCTACATCATTCGTGTTTTTTGTTTGGCATTCCTTTTATACTTGCAAAAGATAAGTCGAATAGCCTTATGTATGTTTTGGATCATCTGTAGCTTATGTACTAGAAATGATAGATTGCAGGTAAAAAGAGGGATGAAAAAAACACCTCCTTTAAGAGGTGTTTAATAGGTCTAGCCTATTAAAAAACGGTTTGCATCCATAAGCTGATTTCCGTAAACAACAAAAGCAGACAAGACTCCTGCTAACAATAGATACATGATCAACACGATCACTTTTGTTTTGGTGTTTGAGACGTAATAGTTTTTAGTTTGTTCAAATTGTTTCTCGATGTTTGCTTTTTCAGATAACAAGCTTTGTTCATACGCTTCAAACAAGCTGCTGTGGCTAAAGTTTGAAAGCTCTGGTATAGTTGCCAACTCTTCAGGATCAGCTTCTTTATACATGTTATGAATATATTCTTTCTGACGTTGATTGCTCTCATATTCTTCTAAGAGTGTTTGTAGGAACCGTTCACGGTTGTTTAAAATTTCTATTTCCACTAATGTACGATGTTTACGAATTTTCTTCTTATCCTGCAGAACAGGGAACGAATACCCGGTTGGCATGTTTCGCTTTAGTCTATCTTTTGCAACACGCACATCTTCTAAATAAGTACCGATGATATAACCAAAGTTCGGCATGTCCTTGTATTCATTCATCTCCTGATTAATCACAGTGGGTTTATCTTGTTCTGATTGAAACAAAGTAAGCGTTTCTTTCAGTTTGTTTTGTTCAAAGTCTTCACGAACTCGTTTCCACCATGTTAGGATACCGAAAATGAAGATTAAGAAAATGATTGGGTCAGGTGATATGAACAAATAAGGCAGAACAAGTAATAAACCAATAAACCAGATCTTAGTAGACAGAACTCCAACAATTCTACCGCCATCGAGTGGTGAGACGGGGAACAAGTTAAATAGGTTGATCATTGCCCCTAAAAAGATGACCAAGCCCCAGAATGGTTCTGCAGTCGTTTCATACAGAAACACAGCTGGCAAGAAAGATAATAACCCGAACAACGGTCCTGCATAAGCGATATAGGCTTCGTCTTTAGCATTTTTAGGCATCTCTTTCATACCGATCGCGGCACCCATAAACGGGATAAATATCGCGGGCGATGTTTTTATTCCTTTTTGTTTAGCAGCGACTAAATGGCCCATCTCATGCACAAAAATTAGATATACGATTGCTACTGCGAATTTCCAGCCATAAAATGCCGCGTATGCACCAAGTGATATAAACATGGAGATGAGTGTTGCGAATTTCCCTAATTTTAGTAGGGTGAACACCCACTTTAATTTACTTAACAGAAACAAACCTATTCCCGCTATGATGGTCCATATACGGGATTGGTTTTGTTTTTCAGCTTTTTGAGCCATGTATGAATCCCCCAACTATAGTTTCTTATTTCTATCTTAAAGGAAATACGTTAAAAGGGGAAAGAAGTTTCTCTTTTAAGAAAATTCCTTAATAGACGGTTTTTTGATTGAAAAATAGGGGTATACGACATTTAAGTACCCCTCTATTGATAGGAAAGTGTTGCGAATGCTGTTATAGATAAGAAGGAGTGATGAGTTTGGCTCTACATGACCATCCATATATTAGTGATGCATTTGTTATGAACAAAGCAGAAGTGATTAAAGCAGTAGAAGGATATTTATTACGCGAAGGCTATGAAACTGAAACGTGCAATGAGATTGACGGTGTAGATTTGATTGCAACAAATGAATATCATACACTTCTGATCGCAGCGGAAGGGAATATGTCTGAAATAACTGGCTATCAAAACCAGAATGAATTTTGTCTGAAATTTGTAAATCTGCTAAAAAGTCATGAAAAAAACCCTGCTAAGACATTAGTACTTGCTCATCCCGACACTCCAAGTTATCGTGAAAAAGCAAATACGATCAGACATGCATTGGATGATTTAGGAATGGTAAGATTTTGGATTAAAGAAGATGGAACGATAGAGTGGGAATAGAGTTGCTCAACAAGAAAAGCACCGGAAAAATTCCGGTGCTATTTTACTTTTTCGATTGTATCATGGCTAGCTTCGTATAATTCAGGCAAAACTTCCATCTCTTCAATTTCTCGCTTCGTTTTTTCAGTTCCTAATAAGTAGAGGTTCCTAAACAATTCGTACACAAGCTTACTGTCTTTTCCTCGATGGTATTCAGCATGTGATTCAGAAAAGTGTCTTTTCGGTGAGAAAATATCCAATCCTTCTTGTTTATTGTTAGCGTGCATTTTTGCAAACAGATGCTCTAGCTGTTGCTTTTCATCATAAGAAGCTTGAATTTCAAAATAATGCACATGATCATCAGTTGGAAGAGGCTGCATATCGCCTTTAGCTGTTACATAAAACGTTCCTTTTTGTTCCATTCTCGAATACCTCCTTTTTCCTTTTCATACCTCTAGTAAGCTATTTTGAAACCTATTACGTAGAAAAGAAAAAAAGAAGCTAAATACTCTTAGCTTCTTGTCCATATAGATCAGCGTTCTTTTTTAGTAAGGAATAAATGTACATATCATAATAATGATCTCCAACTCTTTGGTGTTCGTGAAGTAATGCTTCTTCTTGAAAACCAAGTTTCGTTACAAGTGAGCGTGAAGAATTGTTTTCCGGTCTGATCACAGCAGCAATTCTGTTAAATTCGATCCCATTGAAACCATAATGAAGAATCGCTCGTAATGCCTCGTTCATAAATCCATTATGCCAATATGCTCGATTTAGTTCATAGCCGAGTTCTGTTCTTCTGTCTGATTTGCTCCAATTATGAAATCCGCATGTTCCAATGAGTTTATCTTGTTCTTTTAGAATGATTCCCCAACGGATGGAGCTTCCTGTTGTAAATCCTTTTTCGAACGCTTGAATAAGCTCAAAAGCTTCTTCCTCTGTTTTTAAAGGTTCCATTCCATAGAATTGAAGTGCGTCACCATCAGAGAAGGTTTCGTATATTTCCTTTACATCTGATTGAATAACGGGTCTTAGTCTTAGTCTATCGGTTTCAATGACTGGAAAATGATCGTATGTATTCAATAATTACCTCCTGTATTAAGAAATAGATTTTAACGACATCTCTTCAATAAATAGTTGGGTTAAGTATGGATCCCATTGTGTACCTTTTCCATCCTCTAAGATAGCCAATGCTTTTTCATGGGTCATCCCTTTCCGGTATGGTCTATCAGATGTCATTGCATCATAAGCATCGGCTACAGCAATGATTCTTCCGAAAATAGGGATGTTTTCTCCAGCTAGCTGTTCAGGATAGCCGTTACCATCATAGCGTTCATGATGATAACGAACACCAGGAAGCAGTGGTTGCATCGCGTCATAAGGCTGAACTTGCGCTAGGATGTCAGCACCTATTACTGGATGCTTTTTTATTTGTTCAAATTCTTCTGAAGTTAATTTTGATTCTTTCAATAAGACGACATCGGGTATACCGATTTTTCCTATATCATGCAAAAGAGCTGCTTTTCGAAGTTGTACCAATTGTTGAAACGGCAGTCCTGCCATCTGACCGATCTTCATTGCATAATCGGCAACTCGTAAGCTATGCCCCGCTGTGTAAGGATCTCGTGCATCCAAAGTGGCAGCCATCGTCGCGAAAAAACTTTCGAGCAGCTGTTTGTTTTCATGTTCACGAGATTGTATAGCTTGAGCCATATGATTAAAGCCTTTTATAAGTTTAGAGAACTCATCTGAATACAGATCGTTGACTTTCGCATTAGAATTTCCGGTGCGGACCTCATGCATGCCTGTTTGAAGTTCGTTCATAGGCTGTTGAATATCTTTAAACAATAAGTATGCTCCATAGATAGCAAAAGAAATACCGATCAATAAGATGAAGAAAGCCCAACTCCAATACGATCCGTTTACAGGTGCGGATAAATGATATAAGCGTACTTGATTCGCGAGTGCGAACAACAGCAATGGAAATGTTCCAATAAATAAGGTGCTCCATTGAATTTTTCGTTGAATAGATATGTGTTTAGAGGTTGCTAAAGACAATATCTTCCCATGGTCCTTAAGCGTTCTTTCCTGAATATTTCGAAGCACAGGCTGAACCGCTTTCGTCGTCAAAAAGAATTCAATGATCGCATGCATACCTGCCACTAAGATAGCTCCGAGTGATGCGAGATACATGTAATAATAGGGTAGTGACAAATAACCTGAAGAGATCGCTATAGCTGTTAGACATAGTGCAGGTATAGATAACCCAAATAAATGTGGACCAAGAATTCGTTTAACCGTTCTAATCGGGAAATGATGCGCGTGAAAATATGCTTTTTCTGCGAGCTGTATGGCAGGTTGTTGTTTCGAGAAATAATTTTTAAAAACGGCTGTATGCATACGGAAAAAAACAAATTCAAGAGAAAACATAATCATACTAGAAATAAGGAGAATACCACACAAAACTAAAAATTCGAATGTTGATAAACGGAGTGTGGTAAAAACAAATACCCCTCCGACTCCTAATACGGCAGCGGTTGAACCAATCACGTAATTTTTTAATAAACGTTTTTCAAAATTCTCATATATCTTCATGTTCCCCCGCCTTTCTTACTATGACTTTTAAAAGATATTATTAGCATACCTTACAAAAAGTTGGAAAAAAAGCGATTTTTCAACACTTTTTAACATTTTTTGATAATAACTAGGTAATACGCTTCATTTATGAGTTGTGGGTTCAGAAGAAATGAAAATTATTGATAGTGATTGACTGGAGAACAAGAAGGTTTGGCACTAAGTATAGCATGTATGATAGTGGTGCAAAATACACAGGATGGATAATTATTAGTAATAACGGGTATGAAATGGTATACGGAAGTAGGAAGGGAGATTGAATCATGGCATTATCTACACAAGAAATGGACCATTTTAAGCAAATTTTATTATCACGAAAAGAAGAGATAAAAGGAATGAGGGAAAGGAACGAATCATTTGGTAATGATTCAGAATTTCCGAAAGAATCAACAGGTGAACTTTCAAATTATGATAATCATCCTGGTGATCTTGGCACTGAATTATTTGAAAAAGAAAAAGATATTGCGTTAAATGATCTTCATGAAAAAGAACTTGAAGATATAGATGTAGCTTTAAAAAGTATTGAGACAGGTGATTACGGAGTTTGTAAAACGTGTGGCCAAGATATTTTAAAAGAGCGGTTAGAGATCGTACCTTATACGCTTTATTGTAAAGAACATAGCCCTGCACAAAACTCATCAGATGATCGTCCGATTGAAGAAGAGGTAATTGGACCTGATTATAAAACAAGAAGCAATGACAATAAAGATGCGACGTACTTTGATGGAGAAGATGCATGGCAGTCCGTTGCTAAATATGGTACGAGTGAAACTCCTTCAGACTTTACTGATCCTGATAAAAGAGATTATAACGAGATGTATGAAGACTCTGATGATGATGACGGTTTTGTAGAAGACTATGAAAGTTTTGTTGCTACTGATATAACAGGAAAAGAAAGAAATGTTATCCATAACAGAAATCATGAGGAATATGAAGAAGAGTTGGACAGGGAAGAGGAGAAGCAGTCAGATAGAGAAAAATATGATAAGTAAAGATACAAGGCGCTGTCTATTTTAGACAGCGCCTTATGATTTATAAAAACAATTTTAATAATTTATACGTAAGGAAGCTAGAGAATGCAAGCAAACCGATTCCAGCCAATCTTGTTAGCCATCTAATTGTAAACTCATTAATCAGCGTACGAAAAAAATGAACGGTAAAGGCCACGTTAAGGTTCCATAGAATAATTCCTACTATTATACAAAAACTTAACCCCATTCTTAACAATTCACTTGTTGCAGAAGGTATGCTTTGAAGTGAACCACCATAAACACCAAACCAAAACATAAAATTATAGGGATTCATAAGAGCGATGACAAAACCTGTCAAAAAAGGTTTTTTGTCGTCTTTTGTATTTTCTTCGATTAAAAGCAAGGATGTAACGGAATTTCTAATGGTTGAAATTCCTAAGTAACTAAGCATCATAATACCGGTTATCAACATGCAGACTGTAATCCATCTCTCATGTAGGAAAGGCGAGAGTCCTAGGAAGATAAATGACATAAACAATATATCTGCACAAACAGCCCCGATTCCAACGAGCCAAGATGGCCAAAAACCACCGTATAATCCATTCTTAATCATCTCAAGTTTAACAGGGCCGATTGGAATAGCTAAACTGATACCAAGCGTAACAAAATGAATACTCAATATCATGATTTCGTTCAAAGGGTGCCCCCCTTTTTCATGTGGCTTGTCTAAGGTACTTACAAAATATGAGATTTAGATCAGAAATAGTACGGAAGGAAAAATTAAAGTCACATCGAAAATGTAATGTAATAGGAAGCACAGTCTGAATATAAGGAGATTGTAATGTGAAAAAAGAAGGTTTGCTTATTGTTGATGTTCAAAAAGGATTTGATGAAACAGATTTCTGGGGAGAACGAAATAATGCAAATGCTGAAGTGAATATGCTTATATTACTTGGTGCCTTTCGAGAGGTAGGATTGCCTGTCTTTCATGTTCAGCACCAATCAGAAAACGAACACTCTCCATTGCATCCTTCAAAATTAGGTTATCAGTTGAAAACAGGATTTGAACCTAAAGAAGATGAACTTCTTTTTATTAAGAATGTTAATAGTGCATTTATTGGTACAGAGCTTAAAGACGCATTAGATAAAGAGGGTATCGAACACATTGTGATAATAGGTTTAACAACAAACCATTGTGTATCTACAACCACAAGAATGGCAGCAAATTATGGTTTTGGAGTGTCTTTAATCCATGATGCAACTGCTGCATTTAAAATTCATTCCTATGATGGAAAAGTGTTCTCAGCTCAAGATGTCCATGAGTCTGCTCTTGCTCACCTTCACCAAGAATTTGCGGAAATAATAAGTACAGAAGAAGCTTTAACACGATGGGTGAGGACTTCTCCTTACATGCAATAACAGACATAGACAATATTCCCCAGGAAATGTCGTATACTGCTAATGGTTTATAGGATTTTATTTAGGGTAAAAATGTATATACTAAATTAATCAGAGTAATCTAGAGGTGTCTTACAGATGAATAGTGATCAAATAGAAAAATTGATGAACAATCCAGAACAAGAATTGGAGTTTTGGAGAGAAGAAGATCAGCAGCCTGAACTTGTTAGAATGCGTTATGTTCCACAAGGAGAAAGTGGTTATTTCCAAGTTACTTTCTTAGATGAGGAAGAGGGAATTATCGGTTCACAAGTGTTAGATGAAGTAGAGGATGCTTTGCGTTTTTTAGAGAAAAACAACAATATGAATAAATAGATGAAACCAGAGGGAATCGCCGAGGGAATCGCCCTCTGGTTTTTTAATACTCTCTTTGATTAAAGAAATTTTTTTGCTTGTTTCCATTCTGTAGCATGCTCAATGCATGTTTCTAGTTGTTCAAACTTGCCTTCTTTATGCATTGAAATAATCTTTTGAGCAGTTTTATGTGCAAGTTTCATTTGTTCTTCATTAATATCCCCTTTTTGAAAAGCTTTCATCAACTCATCATCATCTAAAAGAAAGAGCTCTTTGTCAGGAAGAATAACGATATCTAAATATAGGTCATCAAACCAAGGTATACCTCTATCATCAACTCCATGATCCCCACACATATCAATATAGAATTGTACAACCTCACCGTTATCGTCCAATACCGTGGTAATCGTGTAATTTTCTCCCTCAGGAAAATGTTGCATCCATGTATAGCCAGAGTCAGCAATACATATCTTATTCTCTTTATAGTTTACAACTAATGGTTCAGAAACTTGCTTCAAATGAATTGCTGTAACTTTTCCTTTAAAGCAAGAACTTTCTTTATGCGTTACTTCAAAATGTTTGTCTGTGACTCTTTTCCAATTTGGCCGATCTGCTGTTTTATGTTCCATTGTTAACCTCCATATTCTGGTAATATTATAACCTACATTTATTGATTGTAAAAAAGGTTTATGTAAAATTGTGGAGAAATATGTAGATAGAATGGTGTGAAACGGAGGGGTTGTAAATCATGAAAAGCATGCATAGAGAGTTAGAGAATTTTCAACTGCAAAAAGGATGGGAGATTAGTCAAGATGGTGCTGACAAAAGCACGGAATCCCTTTTGCTAAATCACATGCTATTAACGACAGAGATAGCGGAGATTGCTGAAGAATTAAGAAGAATGTTAAATAGAGCGTATGAGATGAAAGAAGAAGGTGTTGAAGGGGAGAAGGCTTTTCAACTCGCAAAGGAAGAAGTTGCTGAAGATATTGGGAAAGAAATTGCTGACAGTATTGCTTATCTTTGCAAGTTTGCAACGTTTTTCCAAAGAGATATCGAACAAGATATTAGAAATAAACTGAACGAAATCAATACTCGTTCAAAATCAAATTTACAGAAACGTATGAAAGAGGAGGTGAAATAGATGGATACTCCGTTTGATCAACATAAGATACAATCACATGATGGAACAATGCTTACAGGTTATGATTATGGCGGTTTGGGGAATCCGTTGATTTTAATTCACTATCTTGGTGGTACAGTGAAAGCTTGGAATCCAGTAATTCCATTCTTGAGAGATCATTATAGAATAATAAGTTACGATCTTCGTGGACATGGGAAATCTGATCAACCCGATTATGGATATTCTTTCGAGGATACCGCGAAGGATTTAGAAAGTGTAATGAATCATTTTGAGATTGAAAAAGCACATCTTGTAGGAAGCTCTTACGGGTGTATGGTAGGGTTATATTTTACAGCGATGCGTCAGGATAGAGTTCTGTCACTCGCAAACATAGACGGCGCGATCATTAACGATACAGGTGAGAATGGTCTTAATGATGAGACGTTAGAAGAGCACCTTGCTAAATTTGAAGGACAACTAGATCCGGATTACGAATCGATAGAAGAATTTCAACAGGTCTATAGAGAGCAATGGTTGCCATGGAATAAGGAACGGGCCAATTATGTAGCAGAATATGAACCACGTATGAAAGAGAACGGAAAAGTAGGTAATATTACTACAGGCCAAACGATGCAGAAGATTATATCCGAAATCTATTATATAGATTTCTTAACTTGGTATAAGAAGGTTCAATCGCCTGTTCTATTTCTACCCGCAGAAAAAGAAGGACATTTCCAACAATCATTAAAGTTCATTGGTCAGGCAAAGGTAGGATTGCCTTACAGTGAGACTGTGATTATCCCTAATTCAACACATCTAATGATGTTTGATCATGCCAAAGAACTAGCAGCGGCCATATTAAAGTTTCACTCGGAAATACCTGTTTCAGAGAGATCTTTTAGATGATTGCTAGAAGAGGGCTCCCTACAATGAGGGGAGCCCTTTTCTATTTATTAGTCTTCTTTCTGCACATGCTGATGCGAGTTTCTTCGTTTATAGAACTGTTCAAGAATCATACATGTTAGCATCCCCATGATCAGGCCGTTGCTTAATAGCGTTACGATAATATTTGGCCATTCTTTTAAAGCGGCAGCAGGAATGAAGAGACTCCCGATTCCAACCATTAGAGAAGTACTGATAATAAAGAGATTATTTTCCGACTTTAGCTCGGATCTATATTCTTTGAAAGCTAAACCAATCATACTAGAAAAAGGGAGGAATATGGTTGCATATCCTACCGGAGCAGGAATACCAGCAAAGAAAAAAGTAAGTGGCGGAAAAAAGCTAATCAAGATAATAAGTGCGTTTCCTATAATGAATGCTAGTTTGCTGAACATTTTTGTAGTTAGGATGAAGCCTGCTGAACCTGAGATAGGTACACTTGCAACTGCTGAAAATAGACCAGCTATCCACGTGTTTATACCCATCATGATTGATGATCGATTATAATTGATAGGTTCATAATCTTTTTTCTCTGTTTCATACGCTTTTTCGACGACGTTAATACTAGCTACCATGTTCGTAAGTAAGAGCATGCCTACGAATAGAGAAGTTATTATCGTTCCGGAAGATAGTTCTGGCATCCCCCAAGCTAGTAACTCTGGAAAAGCAAAAGTCGTATTGCTATGCATCGTTTCTTTTGTTAAGTTCAAGATTCTGAACAATCCCCAACCAAGTAACAAAGAGATCAAGATGGAATAACTTCTTAACCATTTCACACGAGACTTTCCTAGAACGATAGATAAAATTAAGATGAAGAGTGATGTGAGAGCCACTTTGCTATCTGCACCTTCCTGCAGATATCCAATCCCGAGCATACCTTTAATAAAAGAACCACTCAACTGTGAGACGAGAAGGATTAAGTAAGTGCCGGTAACTAAAGGAGTAAAGAGAGCTCTGACCGAACTTATGATGCGAAACATTCCAAGCAGTAGAAAAAGAACGCCGCTGATCAGCATTCCCGCTGTAAGTTGCTGCAGCCCGTCAGCAACCGTTAATGCCCCTGAAGCTACAATCCCCGCGTAAACGGTAAAAACACCCCACCATAATCCAGCAGGTCCTTCATTGATCGGAAGCTTATGTCCGAAAAGTGCTTGCAGAATCGCAGACACTCCAATAATTAAGAATGAACGTTGTAAAAGATCTGCAGTCTCTGCTTGTGTCATTCCAAATGCATCACCAATAGCGATAGGAGCTACTAAACTACCCGCAAGGATAAAAACCATCCATTGAAGAGAAGAAAACGTTAATTTCATGTAAACACCTTCTGTTATGTATTTCGTCACTATTCATTATAGACCTTTCACTTGATTCGTAGAAAGGAAAGATGTTTATAAATGTAGGTATAGCGGGTAAAACTCCATAAAGCAAGAAAGTATTGATAACGAACATTAGAAAAAATTGTGAATTATTTTATTTGTATACCCTCAAAAAAATGGTAGTGGCCGAATTATATAGATACAGGTTAAGACGACCACAAACAAAGGACGATTCTAATGATGCATAAACTTACACATGATGATGTCATTCAATTGTTAGAGAAACATCTATTAGACTTTGAACAGTTTACGCCTTACTTGTTTACTTCACAGTGGATTCATTCTTTTTGTAAGGATAAAGAAAACGGAAATGAGTTCGAAGTAAAATGGGATACATCAGGACAAGAATTGTTCTTCCGACTGTTGGACAACTTGGATTATGATGATCAATGGAAATGGCTTGGCACATTTCAATACACAGAAGAGGTGAAATCATGAGAATTGATGGACAACAACCCGTTCAGCGAAAATATGATGTGAATAAAGTGTATCAGCAGCCTTCTGTAAAGCCGCCATCATTTGCTAAAGACGAACTATACATATCTAACGAGGCAAAAGTGCTGCATGAAAATGCTCAATTAAACATAAGAGAAAAGAAATTATTAGATATTAAAAAACGCATTGATGCTGGTGAATACCAGATCGATGCGCAAGCAATCGCAAAAAAGATCTCACAATTTTATTCCAATTAAACATTACTTATTTTGATTGTCGTTTTTCTGTCTTAGCAGAGAAACGGCATTTTTTATGAACTCAGGAATCGGAACATTCATTCTTCCTGCATTCTCAATGATTGATAACAATTCATTGGATAAATAAAAAAAGATAGTAGCGGAATGAATGTAATTTCCACCTAGCAATTGGTCGAGAGAATGGGCTGCTGCGACGATCGCAAATATGATCATTTTTTTTAGTATTCCTCTAAAGCCCTCTTTGCTGTTTAATCTGCCTTCGTAGGCTGAAGCAGCCATACCAGTTAAATAGTCTAATACAATAAATACGACAAGTGTCTTAAATAACATGCTTGGTGTACCAAATAAGAAGCTGGCAACTGCTCCTAATGATACTACAGTCATGTTGTATAGCATGGACCATTTTTCCACTCGATCGTTCCCCCTTTGAACTCCAATTTGTATAGTATATGTTTGTACAATCCAATTCGATTTGGCGATTACCTACTACTCGTCCCCTAATTTTTTGAAGCTTTATTTCAAATGTGTTAAATAGTCGAAAAATTAAAAAAATATAGAGTCAGACACGCACTATATCTGTTACAATGAAACAAATCCGGAAAGGGAGGAAAGAAATGCAATGAATAAAATTACGTTAGGCTTGCCTCCACATTGCCACAAAGTAACTTGTGACGGAAGAATGATTAAGATTAAGGATCCTGGTAACAACAAATGGGCGTTTCCGCTCTCTGGTACTGAAAATGCAGTTGTTGATCAAGTGAACGATGAGACAGGATTACTTACCATTCATGGAAAGGATAAGATACTCGCGACACTTGAGATGCCGATTCGTTTTTGTGAAGTGGGCAGAGGCTGGCTCCTTGATAAACTACCTAAAAAGAAACGTGTGAAAATAAAATAAATAACCTTAAAATATCCGCACAGCAGATTCATCTTGCTGTGCGTTTTCCATGTATAAGTGCATATTCTTGTTGAAAAAGAGCTATGAAAGGAAAAGAAATAATCAGGAAAATAAAATGAAAGAAGGAAAAAAATGTTATAATGATTTTGGATACGTGTAGATGGGGTGAATGTATTGGGGAAAAAACACCTGCCTGCACACTTAAATCACATTGCTTGGAATCGAAAAATCATAAATGTATTTTGGGTTGTAATCTTTGTGTCAGTGTGTGTAGAGGTCATTAATAGTTTTTTTACATCTAGGCCATTACAAGAATTTATTGGGATGTACATTGTTCTGCCGACAGCACTTTTGATTTTTATGGTTAGTTTGGCTGAATGGAGTTTTATAAAGAAAACAAAATACATAGATTACATCATTATCTGGACAGCGAGTATGTTCTCCGCAATTTTAATCAGCGTGCACTATGAAATGTATGTCATGTATACGAGTCTGTTTTTCCCTATGCTGATATCGACCATTTATTTTAAAAAGAAGAAAGTGTGGCTGTCGTTTGCTCTTAGCTCACTTACCTATCTGCTGATCTCCAATTTCCATCCGGTCTTAAGAAATATGAATGCTGTCATGGATCAGGTCTCTATGATTTGCATTCTCTTAACATCAACAGCAATCTGTGTTGGAATTATGAGTAGAGGGTATGAGATGGCGAAAGAGCTTAACAAAGCGCAGGCAGATCATCAAGATTTAATGGTTAAGTCAACAATTATGGAGAAGCAAGTGAAAACAGATGCACTAACAGGTCTGTATAATCATATGGCGTTTTATGAATATATGGATGTGTTGTTGCTTCAAGCAGAAACGTACCATTATCCCGTCCATTTAGCGGTGATGGATATTGACAATTTTAAGAAGATCAACGATACATATGGTCACGGAATTGGAGATGTCGTCTTAAAACGAATTGCGAAAGCGATAAAAGATAATGTCACTACAGATGATTTTGTCGCACGCTACGGCGGAGAAGAATTTGTTGTTATCTTAAATGATATAAATGAGGAAGAAGCTTTTACTTTATTAGAAAAAGTACGATTGGTCATACAAAGGCTTGAACACCCTGAAGTTAAGGAAGAACATATAACAATTAGTACAGGGTTGCAAACGTACAGAAGAGGCATGCATAAACAGGCATTCTTTGAAGGTGCCGACAATAGCTTGTACGTTGCAAAGAGGCAAGGGAAGAACAGAGTCATTACTGAAGGATACAGTGAAGCTATACATATTTAATAAGTCACTTATTTGCAGCAAGAGATATCTTGCTGTTTTTTCTTTTTCTTCTAAAATCCTTGTCCATGCATATGTTTGTAAAAGATATGGCCATGGAGGTGAGGGCATGAGTAGTCGAATGAAACAAATACTGCAGATAGCCGCCACTTACATCGGCACTGTTGTCGGTGCTGGGTTTGCTACTGGAAGAGAAATCGTTGAATTTTTTACTAGATACGGCTCAGCTGGATTTGCCGGCATTCTGATCAGTGGTTTTCTTTTTATCATGATTGGTACAAAGCTAATGATCATGGCAAAGCGACTAGGTGCAACTTCTTTTGATGAGATGAATCAATACTTGTTTGGAGCGATTGCCTCAAGAATCGTCAACGTTTTAATGATGATCATGCTCTTTGGAGTCACTGGAGTCATGTTATCAGGTGCAGGGGCATTGTTTTGGGAACAACTTCATCTTCCGTTTCAATTGGGAATTGTTTTTACACTACTCGTAACCTATTTAGTTATGAAAAAAGGCATAGAGGGGATTCTTTGGACAAACTCATTGATTGTCCCCATCATGATATTCTTTTCTATCGTTTTGTCGGTATCAATGTTTGATCTATCTGAAGGTAGGCAGCTGTTTGTTGAAAGTGACTTTGTTGGAAATTGGAGATGGCTTGTAAGTTCATTTGCTTATGCAGCATTTAACTTAACCCTTGCACAAGCTGTCCTTGTTCCTTTATCACGAGAAGCTAATGATGAATCGGTTATTAAGTGGGGTGGCTTTTTAGGTGGCTTAGGATTAACTTTTATTCTATTAAATAGCCACTATGTCCTCTATTCTGTTCCGCGTGTATTGAGTTATGAGATACCAATCGCGGAAATAGTAGGAGGTCTCGGCGTAGCTGTACATTATATTTTTGTGATTGTGATCTATGGGGAGATTTTCTCAACATTAATAGGTAACATTTTCGGACTAGCAGGTGCATTGCAAAGAAATGTTAGGTTATCCAATCAAGTCATCTTAATCGCTTTGATGACAGGAAGTTACTTGTTGAGTCAAGTAGGCTATTCTGAGCTTCTTCATTATTTGTATCCAATCTTCGGTATAATCGCAATTATTTTTTTAGGTGTTGTTTCTGCTAAAAAACTAACTTGATGCATATCGTTTATATAGGATTGTTTTTTTAGATGTTGTGAAATTGTTGGAAGGGAAAAGAGCCGATGGCGTATTACAATAAATTAGTGCGAGATAAAATACCAGAACTGCTTGAACAGGCTGGCAAGAAAGGAACTTTTCGGATTCTTGGAAATCAGGAGTTCGAAACAGAACTGAAGAAAAAGCTAACAGAAGGTGTGAAAGAATATCGAGAAGCCAAAAATGAAATAGATGCTGCGGAAGAACTGGCGGAGCTGTTTGAGATCTTGATCGCATTAACGAAAGTACATGATCTTACTCTGAGAGAATTGGATGAGATCAGGCAGGAAAAGGCTCAAAAACAAGGGCGTTTTCACGAGCGTCTCTTCCTGATCAAGGTAGAAGACTAAAGGGGTCTGACCCCAGACAAATACAAATTTAAAAAATTTGTATTTGTCAGAAATACATACTTTGACTACACTGTATACTCGTAATCTATATTCCTATCAATACGGGCTAAAACAAGCTAACGCACTGCTTGTTTTAGCTCTTTTTTCTATAAATAAAGAAAAAACATGCAAAATAAGTTTGACAAACAAGCATGAAACAGCATAAGATTAGAGTACCACGTGGAAATAAGAGGTAACGGAGGAAATTATTATGTTTTCTGAGGAAAGAAGAGAAAAGATTTTAGAAGTGCTTAAGAATGAAGGTCGAGTGCTTGCAAAAGAATTATCTGATGCCCTCCAAGTTTCGATTGATTCTATTCGCCGGGACTTATCATCTCTAGAGGATAACGGGCTACTTAAACGCACACATGGTGGCGCAATTCCTGTTACAGAAGTAAAAAAAGGACCTACATCAAACGCAGTTCGTTTTGGAGAAGGATCTAAGTATGAGAGAGCAATAGCGAAGGAAGCTGTGAAGTACATCAAAGAGAACGATACTATTTTCCTAAGTGGAGGCGGAATGCACCATGAGATTGTAAAGCATCTTCCACACTACCGATTAACTGTTGTGACGAACTCTCTTGTAACAGCTGAAATACTTCGCGAAAAAGATAACATTGATCTTTATGTGGTCGGAGGAAAAGTGAAGAGATCAGGAAATATGACGGATGCACTAGTAACAAATCTGATCGGTCAGTATTCGTTTGATGTTTCATTCGCAACAGGTGGAGGGATCTCTGAAAGAGGTATCAGTACGGCGACGCCTGAAGTAGCTGCTTTTATGAATGCAGTTGGAATGGTCTCCCGTAAAAGTATCGGTGTATTTCCACATTACAAAATAGGGGTTAACGCGTTTGCGAAAGTTGGGCCAGTTTCCAATTTAGACGTTGTAATCACAGATGATGATGCGCAAAGAGACCATCTGTCAGCCATTGAACAGCAAGGAGTTAGTGTAGTAATTGCTCAATCAGAATTAAGCCAGCAGCACTCAGCTTCAGAAACAGAATAATTTTCTTTTTTATAAAAGACCCCCAAATGTGGAGGTCTTTTTATTATTCGTTACTCATCATTAAAGCGAGGTCTCCTACTTCTGACGAAAGGAATACAAGTGGTCCACCTGTTCCTATTGATCCATTTTTTGAAGAAGGTAACGTTATCCTTTCGTCACCTATCGTATTTCGAAGATCCGTTCGTAAATGATCGGGTTCATTTTTTGTTTTAATCGTAATATCACCAAGATTGGATTTAGCGATAATATCTTTCTTTATATGAAGAAGGTGTATGTCGATATCACCAACGTCTGACTTTGCTGACACAACACCAGTTACATCTTCAAGAAGGATATCTCCTAGATTTGTTTGAAGATCGATGTTATTAGCTTTAATAGCGTGCATCTTGATGTCTGATGTATCTGAGTTTACTTGAAGTCTTTTATACTCAGCTTTGGGAAGTTTAATGAGTAATTCGTAATCACCAGAGAATAGCGAGAACAATTTTGTATTCTTTTTTTGTATAGCTTGAATCGTTAACTTGTTTTTATTATTTTTTACAGAGAGTGAAAAGTCATCGGAGAATTTCTTTTCCGTCTTTCCTTTCATCGATATACTTATTTGATCACCATTATGAGGCAGAACAAATACATCTCCTACACTGCTTTCAATCTTAATTTCGTTAATGGAGGAGGCAACAATCGATTTTTGCTCATTTATTTTTGCAAGATTAAATGGAGATTCACCCATCATAAATAGAACGGCATTGCCTATTATTGAAATACCGATTAAGAAGTAAGCTGTTCGTAGTATCTTTTGAATCATGAGTATCTCCTCCTAATGATTCTCAGGTTGTAGGTAAGGTATCTTAAGATTAATTTGTAAACAATTCTTGATGATTTGATCGAACCTACTAGCAATAAGAGTCCTAGACCTACTAAACCGAAAATAAGAAAAATATCCTTTAAGAAGTTGATCGTTAATCCGTCTTGAATGAGCAAAAGAATTGGTGATATGAGGAATGCACCTGATATCACGATCATCACGAACGGCCACAATAATAGTACGATAAACGGTGCTAAGACAAAAATAAGGTTAAATAAGCCTAATCCCAATGTTGCAGCTACTGCACGAAATACATTCGTTAAAGAAGGATCTTCTTCTGCTTTTGTAATTTCTGTTTGTGCGAGGATTTCCTTGGCGATCTTGGCAGGACTTCCTAGACCTTTAATGATATCTTCGTCTGTTCTTCCACTCTCATAACCCATCTCAAAATATTCTTCGTAATCATCTAAAACTTCTCTTTGTTCACTAGCTCCAAGTGGTTTTATGTTTTTTGCTATTTGCTGTAAAAACTGATTTTTGTCCACATTATTCCTCCTCTAACATTTCGCTTACCCCTTTTGTAAACTGTTTCCATTCATCCACAAGAATTTCTTTCATCTCTATTCCTTTTTCTGTAATCTTATAGTACTTTCTCGGTGGTCCTTCTGTAGATTCCATAAGATAAGTGGAAAAGAGGCCTTCTTTTGTTAATCTTCTAACGAGTGGATAGATCGTACCTTCTGAGATCTCGAATTTTTTGGATATCTCTTCCACTAATTCATAGCCATATCGATCTTTTTGTGAAGTGAGAACTAAAACACATAGTTCAAGAACCCCTTTTTTAAACTGAACGTTCACTAAATACATCACCACTTTACTTAGTACTGTTTATTGCAAGGTACTGTCAAAACAAATATTACCATCTTTATCTTATGAACTCAAGCCTGAATTTGGAAAATTTAAAAGTAGACTATAAAAAGATTTGGCTTTCAAAAGTAAACACCTTATAAAAATTGTGACAATGGAATTCACATCTGGAAATAGAGTGTTAGATTTTATTACACATGAAAGGTTATGGATGTGAGATTAACTTATCCTAATAAATAGAAGGAAGTTCAGTGAATCAAATTTGAAATGAGGTGATTACGTTGTTGCATTCTTCTCATTTTTCATCAGAAGAAAAGCTTATGATTCGTGAACTGAAGAAGAAAATAAGACATGAATCGAATGTAAAAGAAAAAAAGGAACTTGAACGACAGCTCAATAATCTGATCGAGAAAGCTTTTATCAAAAAACAGTTATCACGGCGAAAGGAACTCTGAATTTTTCCGACTCTATAGAACACATTTTCAAAAAACTGAATTAACTGTCTTTTTAGCGAGGTAGTGACAGCTCAATGCTGTATGTGTTAAAGTGACACTAGTCTTTTTCAGATGGACATTTTGTTTTGTAGGTTTTTTTAGGGAGTGAACACAACATGAATCAAGACGCAGCATTGAAAAAAGATATTGGGCTTTCCGTAGCCATGTCCATCGTTATTGGAACGGTTATTGGATCAGGGATTTTTATGAAACCTGGAAGTGTGCTTGAGTATACAGGAAATTCCAACCTTGCACTATTAGCTTGGGCTCTTGGAGGGTTGATCACGATAGCTGGCGGATTAACGATCGCTGAAGTGGCAACGCAGATTCCAAAGACAGGTGGTTTGTATGTCTATATGGAAGAAGTTTACGGTAAGCTCTGGGGATACTTGAGTGGTTGGGTTCAAACTGTTATTTATGGGCCGGCGGTAATCGGTGCTCTAGGATTATATTTCGGTTCGTTAATGGTTCATTTATTCTCATGGAAAGAATACTTAGGACCTTGGATTGGAATAGGAACTGTACTTTTTCTCACCGTCGTTAATAACTTTGGCACAAAGTATGGAGGTTTTATCCAAAATATATTTACGATAGGAAAACTGGTTCCGATCGTGCTGATCATTGTTTTTGGATTAACACAAGGAAATGAACAGATCTTAAATGCTTCAAGTGGGGCAGTTGTTGAAATAACAATGGGTGCAGCGATTTTAGCGACACTTTTTGCTTATGATGGCTGGTTGATGGTTGGATTCGTAGCAGGTGAGATGAAGGATCCCGGAAAAACGTTACCTAAAGCTATTATTGGTGGAATCTTGGTCGTTATGGCAGCATATCTGTTAGTTAACATTGCACTGTTTCACGTTTTACCTGCTTCAGAAATCGTAAGACTAGGAGAGAATTCTGCATCAGCAGCAGCAACGATCCTTTTTGGACCACTAGGCGGGAAACTAATAGCAGTCGGCATCGCGGTATCCATATTTGGTTGTTTGAACGGTAAGATTTTAACCATTCCACGTGTTCCTTTTGCTATGGCAGAAAGAAATCAGCTTCCGATGGCAAAAACGTTCAGCTCAGTCAGTGAAAAATATGGTACTCCTATCGCTGCTACGTATTTGCAAGTAGTAATTGCTATTATGATGATGATTGTTACAGATCCAGACTATCTATCAGAGATGGCTATATTTGCGGTTTACATCTTTTATA
This sequence comes from Fictibacillus sp. 5RED26, assembly GCF_015903895.1. NCBI lineage: Bacteria > Bacillati > Bacillota > Bacilli > Caryophanales > Fictibacillaceae > Fictibacillus > Fictibacillus sp. 5RED26. The sequence goes on from NZ_JACZDU010000001.1 coordinate 684,568, forward strand.
TATTTGCTTTTTATGCTGTGTTTAAACTGCGTAAACGCAATAAAGACCAAAAGCGAGTCTATAGCGTACCGTTATTTCCAGTCGTTCCTATTTTCGCGATCTTAGGCTCTTTATATATTGTTGTCGCGACTATACTCAACGACCCTATTGATAGTTTTACGGCAATCTTTATAACTGTTGCTGGACTGCCCGTTTATTACTGGCTAGAGCGTAATAAAAAACAAGACTCCTTATAAAGGAGATCTTGTTTTTTTGCATGATAAAACCCGCCTAAAACAATAGGCGGGTTATTCAAGTAATCGTTTATACGCTTAATAATTCTTTCATTTCACGATAACGTGAAGATAGACTAGCTGGTGATACGCCATACTTTTTAGCCGTTTCTGCTTGAGTTGAAGCGATACCTCTAATGTCTTTTGAGACGAGGTAATCAAGAGCAGCCGCATAGATCTCTTCTTTACGGATAGCAGGCTTACTTTCTGTAATGTACTCGCTCCAAAGCTTTTCTGCTTCTTCAACAACTTCTGTCTCAGCGTTCGCTTTAACGAGTTCAGTTACAGCGTTGTATTTTTCATCTTTCAAATCCGTTGCTTCTTCCGTTTTTTCAACTCTTGACGTTGTTGTACCAGTTGCTGTGTTCTCAGGTTGAGACTGAGGCACACCAGCACTAATATCAATCAAAGAGAGCTGAAGTACAGCAGGGAACTCGCTTCTAAATATTTCGTTCGCATCGCTTTGTGGCTGAATATCTTCTATCGCAGCTTTTAACGGTGGAAGTTCAGTCATAGGCATTTCCACATATCCAACATAAAACTCATGGTTGATGCCGTTTGAAACGAGTGTTCCAAGTAGAGCACTTTCTGTTTTTGGCTTTTCAGCAGCATTGATTGTTACATCATACACAGCTTCTGTCCAAATATCCTGTACGGTAAAGATGAATCCTGTCTTCTGCTCAATTACTTTATAAAGGGATGGTGAAGCTGTTGTCCAACCAGCTAGTATTTCCGCGACTTCTGGTTTAACAGCGTTCTTCACTTTCTCTACATAAAGTTGTACAGGCGTTTTATTATCCTTAATCTCTGAGCAGAAAATTTCCCAACAAACTGCAATATTTGCGTATGTTTGTTCTTGCTCTTTAGCCACAGGGTACTTTTTCACATACTTGGATGTACGTTCAGCTAAATCCTGCTGATAGTTCTCCAAGGCATATTTGATGAGTCCTTCTTGATGGAAGGATACTTCACGTGTTTGCTCTTCTTTATGTAAGCAACATTTTTTATATTTTTTTCCGCTGCCACAATAGCACGGATCATTTCTTCCTATCATTGACATGCTATTCCTCCAGTAAACCACTTACTTATCCTGTACATACTAGCATAAATCGGTTTTTTTTCAAACTACAAATCATCAGACACTATTTTATCACAAAAATGTCTCAGAAAAAATCATTCAATAGGTTGGTTTTTTTGGGAACTGAAACCTTTTTCTTCTAAAAAGCGTCTAAGCGAAAAAGGGGGTATCACGATATGTGGGAAAAATGGAAATTGTGGGTATTTGTTGCTGTACTTCTGTTGAGTGCATGCAGCAGTGAGAGCAGTTCGAAAAGTGATAAAGCTATAGATCAAGATAGTGGTGGGAAACAGTCAGAAGCCAAGGTAGAGAGTTCATCAGAAGAGGGAAGTAGGAATGGTGAATCAGATAATGATAAAGCGGAACAGCAACTAAAAAACCAAAGGAAAGTAATTTATAACGCTGATCTCATGATCGCAGTGGATAAATTGCAAAGCTCGATGGAGACTGTTCGAGAAACGGCAGAGAAGACAGGCGGATATATGGTTGAGTCTCCTACTAGTATAGGTGAAAAGAATGATGAATCTGGTGTGATGGTTGTTCGTGTGCCGATGAAAAGTTTTCGTGTGTTTTTAGATGATGTTCGAAGTTTAAGTAAAGGAACACCACACGAAAATGTTACTGGAGAAGACGTTACAGAAGAATATGTTGATCTGACTTCACGGTTGAAAGCAAAGCAACAAGTTAGGGAACGTCTTGAGGCTTTTATGAAGGACGCACAGAAGACAGAAGACTTATTAAAGATATCTGGTGACCTAGCTGCCGTACAAGAAGAGATAGAACAGGTAGAAGGGCGCTTAAACTTTTTGAAAAATCAAAGTGATTACTCAACGGTTACGATACAATTTGAAGTGAAAAATTTAAAAGCGCAAGAACTTCAAACAGAAGGGTTAAATACGTGGGCAAAAACGAAGGTGCTTTTTATGGATACGGTAAACTTTTTAATGTCTGCGATTTCATTAATTGTAGTGAGTATTTTAGGATTAGCACCGATTTGGCTGATTGTAATTATTGTGGTTTATGTATGGTGGCGGAGACGAAAAACAGAACAAAAGAAAAAGCCGGAATCACCGACAACTATGTCTTAAGAGATATGTGTTTAACCTGTCAGTAACTGGGACGTCAGAAACACCCTCTGCAGCACGGATGATCCGTTTGCTGAAAGGGTGTTTTGGCTTTTACGGCACCTTTTAAGTGGTGTGCCGTTTTAAAGCACTAGCTGAGAAACGCTTTGTATTCTGCGCTTAATTTCATAAAACGTTCTTTATCTTTTGTATCCAAGGCAATGTCAATTTCTCTCTCATAATACGCTTTGTAATAATTGTGAAGGGCCTCATCTAATACCATTTGGGCAATAAGGCTGAAGGCAAATGGGTCTCTTTTTTGTTGTTTGTATTGCACCATCTCATTTTGGTTCTTGTTAAAAGAAGTGTTTTTGTCTTTCATCCTGTTTCCCTCCTTAAAATTATCTCCCTATCCAATTAACCTTTTATGTTTCTAGGTTTCTACTAGTATACTGAGCAAGATGCCTAATGACAACCATTTTATTTGAAAATTCTGAAAAAATTTATACATTGTATCTAAAGTGCTATGTTTTCACCACCTTTTGGGAAAAATGTTAATGATTTGTCATTTTTATTTCTGTTCGCTGCTCTTTGTTACAATTGTTTAAATTCTATTTTTTTTATGTTGTAATAGTGTGTTAGTTATTATTTCCCCGTATTTAAAGATGGTTAAACTTTTTGAAACACGTAACCTAAAAATAATTGACATTGTTGTTTATGTATGAGTAGGATTGTGTTAACTCAATAATGTCATTTTCGCTAGGGGTGCTTATTTTAAGCTGAGAGAAGGTTGTGACCTTCGACCCTTTGAACCTGATCCAGTTCATACTGGCGTAGGGAAGCGGTGTGGATAACAGTTTCCTTTATGAAATGAAATTTTAAGCCACCCGCCAATCAGCGGGTGGCTTTTTTTGCATTAGGAATTAGGAGGTAGATGAATATGGGACAACTGATAAAGGTAAGTAAAGCACTTACGATTGCAGGATCAGATAGTGGCGGTGGTGCAGGTATTCAGGCTGATCTAAAGACGTTTCAAGAATTAGGCGTGTATGGTATGTCCGTCCTTACGGCAGTCACTGCACAGAATACGACAGGCGTTCAAGGCGTATATCCAGTTTCTATAGAAGGTTTAGAAGCTCAGTTAGTGTCTATAGGCAGTGACTTGACGCCGGATGCGATAAAGACTGGAATGCTCTTTTCAGGTGAATATATTGAGAGAACAGCTTATATGATAACTAAATTCGGATGGGAAAACGTAGTGGTCGATCCAGTTATGATCGCAAAAGGTGGGGCTACATTGTTAGGAGAAGAAGCATTACATGCTATGAAAACATGTATGCTACCGCTAGCGAAGATCGTCACACCAAACATTCCTGAAGCTGAAGCATTAACAGGTATAACGATAAACAGCAGCGAGGCTAGAGAAGAAGCGGCAAGAGTTTTGTTTGATTCGGGTGCTGATCATGTTGTAGTAAAAGGCGGACACTTTGGAAACGGTGAATTTGTTTCGGATCTGGTATTTAATGGCATAGAGATGATTGAACTTGTAGAGAAGCGGATTCAAACGAAAAATACTCACGGAACGGGTTGTACGTTTTCAGCAGCATTGGCTGCAGAGCTTGCATACGGGAAAAAGGTCGATAGTGCGATCGTGCATGCTAAGAAATATATACAGACCGCAATTGAACATGGAATCGATGTTGGTTCAGGTCATGGACCGGTCAATCATTTTGCCTATAGGAGGATTGCACATGAACAATACTAGGATACAAGAATGGAAAACGTTTGTTTCACAGATTAGAGCAGAAAAGCCACTCATTCATCATATAACGAATAATGTCACCATGAACTTTCTGGCCAATGGAGTCCTCTCAGCAGGAGGGAGTCCAATGATGGTGCATGACGCATGTGAAGTTGAAGAAGCTGTAGGGGTTGCCGATGCGTTAGTCCTGAACATTGGAACAATAGATGAAGCTTCAGCAAAATCTATGATACTCGCACTTCGTAAAGCATTGTACGCTGAGGTTCCAGTTGTCCTTGATCCAGTAGGAGTAGGTCTATCATCATTCAGGCAAGAGCTCGTAAAGAAGTTGTTGTTTGAATATTCAGAATTGAAGGGGGTCAGACCCCGAAGAATTCTGACAATTTGCGGAAATGCTGCTGAAATGCAGTTTCTGGCTGAAGGGGCTTGGGAAGGAAAAGGTGTGGATGGTGATTTGGCGACGTCTGAAGATGATCTGATCAAGCTTGCGGGGGCTGCGGCAAAGCAAACAGGCTGTCTTATCGCCATGACTGGAAGTAAGGATGTTATTTCAGATGGTGAAAAAGCTATCGTGCTTTCTCATGGGGATCCGATGCTTTCTTATGTCACAGGGACAGGATGCTTTGCTACCTCAATGGTAGCTCTATATCAAGCCAATCTGAAAAAAGAAGTCACAAAGGAGACAGTAAACATGCCAGTCTTAGAACGAACCGCATTAGCTATATTAATGCTTACTAAAGCGGCAGAAGAAGCTGTTAAAACTGCTCAAGGACCAGGAAGCTTTCAACAAAATCTTCTTGACCAGCTTTTTCAGTTAGAGACTACCCATGAAATATTTCATGAAACAATCCACTGGCAAGATCACATGTTGAAGGAAGGGGCAAATAGATGAGAACCAAAGCTAAAACACGTTTAGAACAAGATCTATCACTTTATTTTGTAGCTGGAACGATGAACTGCAGTTCACCAGAAGATTTTTATCGTATTCTCTTGCAAGCGATCGAAGGCGGGATTACTGCCTTTCAGTTCCGGGAAAAAGGTGTGAACTGTTTAAGTGGTCAAAATCAGTTAGAAATGGCAAAACGTGCAAAGGAAGTTTGTCAAGAACATGATGTTCTTTTTATCGTGAATGACGATCTAGACTTGATGAAGGCGGTTGATGCAGATGGCCTTCATGTTGGTCAGACAGATGGAAAGCTGGATATCATACGCCGTGAAACAGAAGGTAAACTATTAGGTGTTTCGGCACATACTCTAACTGAGGCAGCCGACGCTATCAAACATGGTGCGGATTATATCGGCGCAGGTCCGATCTATCAAACGTCCACAAAAGCTGATGCGAAGATTCCGGTAGGAGTTGATTTAATCAGAGAACTTCGCAGCAACCAGATAAACGTCCCACTTGTTGGGATCGGTGGAATCACACTTGAAAACGCGAGTAAGGTCATTGAAGCAGGTGCTGATGGTGTTGCAGTTATCTCAGCAATCAGTGGTGCAATAAATCCTACATCCGCTTCCGTTAATCTGCTTCATTCTATCCATCGTGCAAAAGAGAATCGTAAGTGAAGATTTCTGTCCAAAAGATTACTGTAATGGCGATGTTGGTCGCAATTGGGACAATCTGTTCTCATTTGTTTTGGATTCCTGCTGGGGTGGCAAAAGCGTTTCCCGTTCAGCACGCGATCAACGTGATGGCAGGTGTGACACTTGGACCCATTCCGGCAGTTATTATAGCTTTTAGTATCGGCTTGTTGCGTAACTTATTTGGAATCGGTTCATTGCTTGCTTTCCCAGGAGGAATGATCGGGGCATTTGTAGCAGGGTACCTTTATAAAAAGGGAAGAAAGTATGTCTTTGCCGTTATAGGCGAATGGATAGGGACAGGGATCATCGGAGCTATTATAGCAGTGCCAGTAGCTACAGTTTTTCTAGGAACAAAAACTGGCGCATTCTTTTTTGTCACTCCTTTTTTAGTCAGTTCAATTGTGGGTGGAGTAATCGGTTTGTTAGTCATCCGTGTACTTCATAAAAATGTTGCAGCAAAAAACTGGCTAAGATCGAACCAAGAAAAATCTGTATGAAGAAATGCACCAGATAGGCCTCTACATCGTACACTATGTACTATCAACCGGTGAATAGGGGGCCGATATGATGAAAAAACGTCCAAAACGCTGGGTGTATACAGAAATGGTTCTCATGTTCTTAGGGCTACTTTTGGCTATTTATAACGGTAAGACTTGGGAAAGTCCAACTGTATTATTTTCAATCTTGATGGTGATTTTTATTTTTCGGGCAGTAGAGCGAAAAATTTTTAATCAAAAAACGGAATTTTGGTTGAACGCAGGAATGGCCACGGTCTTTTTCATCCTTGGAATCGGACCGTTCGTATAAGGAGTATAAAAAGAAGCAGGCTGAAGAGAAGTCAGTCTGTTTTTTTTGTTTCTTTCTATAGGCAAACGTATATTTTTTTCAAATCTTTGACAAAATGACGTGTAACGTAATAAAATAATTTTACGTAAAGTTATATTTTTACGTCAGGCCAAATAATGAAGTGAGGTGATGAGAGTGAATAGGAATCAAAGTATGCCAGAGACGTTTATTGTCACAGAACCAGAACAAGCAGCTGCGCTATTGCATCCTGTAAGATCTGAGCTCATAAGTTTGTTAAAGGAGCCGCGTTCTGCGACAGAGCTATCAAAAAGAATGAACGATTCCGCTCAAAAAATGAATTATCATCTTAAAGCACTTGAAAAAGTAGGCCTTGTAGTACGTGCAGGCACAAGGAATGTAAGAAACCTTGTAGAAGTTCTATACGTAAGTGTCGGCCGTTCGTTTTTATTGTCAGATTCACTAGGTCTCTCTGCTGACACGATGAAAAAGCTCCAAGATCAAACGGCTCTTGCTCATGTGTTATCACTCACTGAGAAGATCAAACGAGATGCCATTTCCTTAATGGAGCAGTCGGAAGATGAAGAGATACCAAGCGCAGTGATGGAAATGGAACTAGCACTTTCCAACGTTGAACACCGCAATCTTTTTTTGCAGGAATATGCAGATATGCTCACCACTCTCATTCAAAAACACCACAAACCGAACGAAGAGAATGCAAAGATGTACTACGTTTCAATGGCGATGTATCCAAAACCTGAAGGAGGCGGCACAACGTGAATAAGGAGAATAAAAGTACGGTTATCCCAATCAATCGCGAAGCAGCAAGTGATGATACTAACATCATTCCTATGAAAACAGAAGTACAGGTTACAGAAACAGAAACGGTACAGGAACCAGCTAAAATTATTTTTATCACATCAGGATTTGGAAAAATACATGTTACACCAAAAACAAATACAAACCCGATGGCAATCGCAGCCTAACTAGGAGGAAAACAGATGAATCTAATTCCAATGGTAGTAGAATCTACAAATCGCGGAGAGCGGTCTTACGATATTTACTCACGCTTGTTAAAAGATCGAATCATTATGCTGGGGAGCGCGATCGATGATAACGTAGCAAATTCCATCGTTGCTCAATTACTCTTTCTAGCAGCTGAAGATCCTGACAAAGACATCTCCATCTACATCAACTCACCAGGAGGTTCTGTTACTGCGGGGCTAGCGATCTATGACACGATGCAATTCATTAAACCCGATGTTTCGACTATCTGCATCGGCATGGCGGCTTCAATGGGAGCTGTTCTCATGGTAGCTGGTGCAAAAGGCAAGCGTTATGCGCTTCCGAACGCAGAAGTGATGATACACCAGCCGTTAGGTGGAACACAAGGGCAGGCATCAGATATGGCGATTCACGCGAAACGCATCTTACAAACACGCGAGTTGTTGAATAAGATCATTTCTGATCGATCCGGCCAGCCGATTGAAAAGGTGGAAAAAGACACAGACCGTGATTATTTCATGTCTGCAGAGGAAGCATTAAAATACGGGATCATTGATAAAGTGATCGAGAAGATCTAGAAATAGAATAAGAGCAAGGTAAGAAGCCAGCCATGAAACATGGGCTGGCTTCTTGTATGGGGTCAGTCCCCAAACAATTTATTTCCCGTGTTGTTTTGAGATTTTCTTCGCGGGTGTTTGCTTCATTTTGAATGTAAAATACGTGCGATTTCGTTTTGATCCATCTGAATATGGTAATCTAATGTAAGTTACATAATTTAAAAGTGTATGAGCTTTTAAAGATAAACGAAAGAAGGAATGAAGGATGTCAGCTCCAACAGGCAAGTCGATAGATTCATCTTCTAACCAACAAAAAACGATCTATTCCATTCTTTTTGCCATAAGTTTTGTGCATTTATTAAACGATTCCATGCAGGCTGTTATACCAGCTATCTTTCCAATTTTAGAGAAATCAATGAATCTGACTTTTACTCAGCTTGGATGGATTGCTTTTACTTTAAACATCACATCTTCCATCATGCAGCCGGTGATTGGTTGGTATACGGATAGAACAACTTCACCTTATATACTCCCAGTTGGAATGATGGCGAGTTTAGTAGGTATGCTGGGGATCGCGTTTGCGGATTCCTTTTATATGATTATCATTTCAGTTATTGGTATTGGTTTAGGCTCTGCTGTCTTTCATCCTGAAGGGTCTAGAGTCGCTTATATGGCAGCTGGAAACCGTCGAGGACTAGCACAATCCATCTATCAAGTCGGAGGGAATACAGGGAGCTCACTGGCCCCTGTGATGACTGCGCTCGTTTTCGTACCGCTCGGACAGTTCGGAGCTGTATGGTTTACTTCGCTAGCGGCTATCGCTATCTTCGTATTGTTTTATGTTTCCGGCTGGTATGCCAAACAGCTTGTTCATTTCCCGCGTGTTCAAAAGCAAACCGGTGAGAAAAAGAAAATTGATAAGAAACGAAAAAACCAAGTTATCGGAGCGATGGCACTGCTCGTCTTTTTAGTTTTTGCACGTTCTTGGTACTTCTCTGGAATCGGCAACTATTATCAATTTTATTTGATCGATGATTATGGACTTACTATTAGACAAGCACAAATCTACTTGTTTGTTTTCATGGCTTCAGGTGTACTTGGAACTTTCTTTGGAGGACCAATCGCAGACCGGTTAGGAAAACGAAACATGATCTTTTGGTCGATGGTCGGGTCAGCACCACTCGCTTTACTTCTACCCCACGTAGGGTTATGGGCTGTTATTCCTTTGTTTTTCTTGATCGGCTTTATCTTGAACACAAGTTTTTCGGTGACTGTCGTATATGCCCAAGAGCTTGTACCTGGTAGAATCGGTATGGTATCAGGTTTGATCGTTGGTCTGGCGTTTGGTATGGGAGCCCTCGGGTCGGTAGTGCTTGGTAAGGTCGCTGACGTGACGAGCATCTCAAACACGATGTTCTTGATCAGCTTCTTACCGTTAGTCGGATTGTTAACGGTCATGCTGCCTACAGATAAGACTCTTGAGAAATGGTCTTCTGGGGTCTGACCCCAAACAAAGACATTTCTCTTCAATATGTCTTTCTCACAAAAACAAAGCCCCCTGTCTCTTTAGAGACAGGGGGCTTTGTTTAGTTATTCAATCGTCTATATCTGGCACTTGCGAACATGAATATGCCATATGAGATAAAGCCGAGTGATACGATTGCAAGAAGCACTGGACCAAACGGTTGTGACGCAAGCTCCAAGAGTGCGCCATCCAAACCCCGAGTCTCTTTTGGATCAGCAAGTATAGCCGTACGAACTAGAAAGAACGCAATAATCATAAAAACGATACCGCGGGCAGCCATTCCAAATGTTCCAATATAACCGCTCCATCGCCATTCTTTTTTATTCATTTCATTCTTCTTTAAGTCGCGTTTAAATCGGTGTGTAAAGGCTCGGTACATAAATACGATTCCTGTTATGGCAAAAACAATACCTCCAATAGCGACTAACAGTTGACCAAAAGGCTGTGAGAGCATTTGTGCAGAAAGCGTTTGGTAAGTTTCATCAGAAGATTTTGCTCTTGCACGAAACAATATGCGTAAAGAACTGATACACATGGCGATATAAACGCCTGCAATAATTAAAAAACCTAACCTATTAAACCATCTTTTCCAGTCATGCTTCACACATTCAGGATCGAAAAGAGCTTTAACAATCTGCCAAAAAGCAAACGCACTCAAGCCTAAGGAAAGCAAAATCAATAATATTGGACCAAAAGGCTGTTGAGCGATCGTATAGAGTGCTCCGTTTGAACTTGCTTCACTCGGATGCTTTCCAATAGACATGATTAAAGCAAGAATGCCGATAATGATGTAAACGATACCTTTTGAAAGATAACCGATACGTGCAGTACGGTGGACCCAAGGGCGATAGGACTCAAAACGACTTTTAATTTTATCTTTAACTGTTGGTTTCTTTACAAAAGGCTGTTTCACGATGAGTACTTTTCTCCTTTCAAAGCAAATTACTTCTAGACTCAGGTGGGTTATAGAGCAAGTAAATACGGTATACGTTACTGATGATCGTCTTTAAGACAGCATAAGTAGGGATGGCTAAAAGCAGACCGATAAACCCAAATGCTGCACCTGCCATGAGTACGACTAGGATGATGGTGAGCGGATGGATACGAAGCTGTTTTCCCATGATTTGAGGAGACAAAATATTTCCCTCTACTTGTTGTACAACGAGCGTTACGATTGCGACTTTTACAGCCATAAACGGGTCTTGGATCAAACCTACTAAAAGAGCAGGAAACACCCCGATAAACGGTCCTAAAAAAGGAATCACATTTGTTAGAACTGCAAAAAGAGCAAGTACTAAGGCAAACTTTAATCCGATCAATAGATACCCCGCAAACATAAAAATACCTACAAACCAAGCAACGAGAACTTGACCTTTTATGTAGGAAGACAGGGTAGAGTCTATGTCTCTAACAATCGCTGCGACTTCATGCTCCATGTGATGAGGAGTAAACCTTAAAAAATAGTTAAAAAATTTCTTATCGTCAAGCAACAAGTAAAAAAGAATAAAAGGGACCACTAACAATACTAAAGCAATGTTTGTCAATGTGGCTACAAGAGCAATAACATCTTTTGAAACTGTACTTGTAAACTTTTCAAGCCGTTGTGTGGCTAACTTTGTTATATGTGTGCTGTCGACGAATGATTTTTTGCTTCCAGTAATCATCGTGCCTGTCTTTTCAGTAGCTTCACCAATCTTTTTTGGGAAATCGTCAGTGATACTAGAAAGCTGATCGGCTACAACGGGGACGGTTAGCGTGGCAACACTAGATATCGCTAAGATCAAACCGACCATCACTACCATGATGGCTACAAACTTAGGGACTTTTTTCTCCATTAAAAAACGTATGACCGGTCTAAGCAGATAATAAAGCAACCCAGCGATAAACAAAGGAAAGAAAACGCTAGATATAACAAGATAAAGGAAGTCAAGCAGGTAATCAATTTTCCCTAGTAAATAAAGGATCATTAATAGTAAAACTGAGCCTGCGGCGTACTTGAAAAATGAGTGCTGATACCACATTAAATCTGACCTCCATTTCATAATAGTAGTCTTTTCCCTTTTTAGTAATTCGTAATCTTATTTTGATAATAAAATAATTGACTTTTTCTAAGAGCGCTGATAGATTGTAAGTGTAAATGTAAACGTTTACGTAACAAGAAAGCAGGGAGATGTTTTGAATCCGACAATAAAAGATGTTGCCAAGCATGCAAACGTTTCAATCGCTACAGTATCTCGGATTGTAAACGGGTTGCCTGGCTATTCGGAGGAAACAAAGAAAAAAGTTCAGCAATCTATCGAAGCACTCGGTTATCAGCCTAACGCCATCGCACGCGGGCTCATCAACAAGCGGACACAGACGATAGGGGTTCTTTTTCCGGATGTATCCGGAATGCTTTCATCAGAAGTATTAGAAGGTGTAGAGAATGCAGCTCACGACGAAGGGTTCAGCGTAATCGTCTGCAACACGACTTCGAGTGGGAAGAGAACCGTGAAATATTTGAGGCTGCTGCAAGAAAAACGAGTAGATGGAATCATCTTTGCTTCAGAAGATGTTAAAGAAGAGTACTATAAAATCTTTCAAGAGATGAAAGTACCTGTTGTCCTTGTTTCTACGGCTTCATCCAAATACGATTTGCCATTTGTTCGGGTAAATGATTTTGATGGAGCATTTCAAGCTACAGAGTATTTAATTGGAAAAGGTCATAAAGTGATTGGCATGATCGGTGGAAGCGATGAGGATCCGATTGCTGGAGTACCAAGAATGCAAGGATTTCAAAAAGCTCTCGAAAGTAATGGCCTTTCTATTACTAACAATCACATAACGAAAAATGAGGGTTATCGTTTTCAAAACGGAAAAGAATCCTTGCCACTTCTGCTAAAAAAACTGCCAGATATGACCGCATTATTCGCAGCAAGTGATGAGATGGCCATTGGAGCAATGTCTGCTGCACATCAGTTAGGAATAAGGGTGCCAGAGGAACTATCAATCATCGGTTATGATAATCTGAAGATTGCTGAGATGTGTTATCCGCCACTAACGACTGTATCTCAGCCGTTAAAGGATATGGGACAGACCTCAGGTGAAATGCTAGTCAGTTTGATTAAAGGTGAACAACAAGAAGCAAAAAGCCGTTATATGCCTTTTAACATTGTGGAAAGGCAATCAGTCAGTGAATTTTGTGACAAGTAAAAAGCGGGTTAACTCAAAGCTTCATTTTTATTTGGGATTTACGTAAACGTTTACGTAAAACGCTTACACACATAGGAGGAAGTTATAAATGATTAAAGTAACAGTTTGGAATGAAAACCGCCATGAGCAGAAAAATCCAGTAGTAAAAGAAATATATCCAAAAGGAATTCATGGTGCTATTCAAGAATTCCTAGAAAAAGCAGGGCATGATGTGAACACAGCAACACTTGATGAAGCTCAGCATGGTCTAACAGAAGAAGTATTAAACAACACCGATGTGTTAGTTTGGTGGGGACACTTAGCTCATGATGAAGTAGAAGATGAAATCGTAAATAAAGTTTATCAACGCGTTCTTGATGGAATGGGTCTACTCGTTCTTCACTCTGGTCACTTCTCAAAAATATTTAAAAAGCTGATGGGAACATCGTGTGACCTTAAGTGGCGTGAAGCTGATGAAAAAGAACGCATCTGGATTGTTAATCCAAGCCATCCGATAGCAAACGGACTTGGTGAATACATCGAGCTTGAAAAAGAAGAGATGTATGGGGAGCATTTTGATATTCCTGCTCCAGATGATCTTGTATTTGTCAGCTGGTTTGAAGGTGGAGAAGTGTTCCGATCAGGAGCAGCGTACAATCGTGGCAAAGGAAAAGTATTCTATTTCCGTCCGGGACATGAAACGTATCCAACGTATTACAACGAAGATGTGCAAAAAGTGATCACGAATGCAGTATCATTCTTAGCTCCTTCAGGCAGTGAAGCTCCAAAATACGGAAATGCAAAACCGCTTGAAGCGATCTCAAGCCAAGTGAAAATATAAAGCACCCACTATAAGGAGGAAATACTCATGACAATTAAAGTTGGAATTATCGGTTGCGGTAGTATCGCACAACATCGTCACCTTCCAGAATATGCGGCTAATGGAGACGTAGAGATCGTTGCTGTTTGTGACATCATAAAAGAGCGTGCTGAATCAACACAGTCGGTATACGGAGGAAAGATCTTTACGGATTATAATGATCTTCTTGCACTTGAAGAAGTTGATGCAGTAAGTGTTTGTACGCCTAACTTTCTTCACGCACCGATTTCAATTGCAGCTTTACATGCTGGAAAGCACGTTTTATGTGAAAAACCGATGGCAACATCGCTTCAAGAAGCAGAGGAAATGATCGCAGCAGCAGAAAAGAGCGGAAAAACGCTAATGATTGGTCATAATCAGCGCTTTGTTCCGGCACACCAGAAAGCGCGTGAGCTGATTGCGTCTGGTGATATCGGAAAAATTTACAGCTTCCGAACGGCTTTTGGGCACCCAGGACCCGAAGGCTGGAGCGTAGATGGTGTGAACAGCTGGTTCTTTAAAAAGGATGAAGCGTTTATCGGTGCAATGGGTGATCTTGGAGTTCATAAAACAGACTTGATCCGATACATTCTTGGAGAAGAGATTGCTGAAGTTGGTGCTTTTGTTGAGACGAGCGCAAAAGAGTTTGCTTCCGTTGATGATACAGCTGTTTGCGTGTTGAAAACAGAGAGCGGGGTCATCGGGACATTGGCCGCTAGTTGGTCTTACACGGCAAAAGAAGATAATTCTACAATTATTTATGGTGAAAAAGGAATCCTTCGATTAGAAGACGATCCGAAGTATTCTTTAGTCGCACAATATACGAACGGAAATGTTGTACGCTACGAGATGGGTGCGATTCAAACGAATGATAACCAATCTAACTCACATGTGGTAGATCACTTTATTGAAGCGCTCGACTCTGGTAAAGCTCCACTAATCACGGGCGAAGAAGGTAAGCGTTCATTAGCTGTTATCCTAGCTGCTTTAGAATCAAACGAGAAGAAAACGATCGAAAAAGTTAAAACAGGAGTTCACGCATGAAACTAAGAGTTGGGATCATCGGGGCAGGCGGCATCGCACAAGGCCGTCATATCCCCGCTTTTCAAAAGTTAGGAGAAAAAGCAGAAGTTACTGCGATTAGTGATGTAAACGTGGATGTTGCCAAAAGTGTTGCTGAAAAATTTCACGTACCGAACTATTTTACGAGTTATGTAGAGATGTGGCCTTATGTAGATGCTGTTGTTATCTGTACACCTAACAAGTTTCATAGAGAGATTACAGTTGCAGCATTAGATGCAGGCAAACATGTTTTATGTGAGAAACCGATGGCGATGACCGTTGAAGAATGCGCAGAAATGGTAGAAGCAGAAAAACGATCAGGAAAAGTATTATCGATCGCCTATCACTATCGATACATGAAAGAGTCGCAGGCTGCAAAACGCATCATGGAAGCAGGAGAGGTTGGTAATCCTCTTGTTGTTCGTGTACAAGCGCTTAGAAGAAGGAAAGTTCCGGGTTGGGGCGTATTTACAAATAAAGAACTTCAAGGTGGCGGAAGCTTGATCGACTATGGCTGCCATCTGTTGGATCTGACACTTTGGCTCCTAGATAACCCGATTGTGAGTGAAGTATCTGGACAAACGTATAACACAGTGAGTCGTGAAGCAGAACAAGTGAACCAATGGGGTTTGTTTGATGCAGAAACGTTTGAAGTTGATGACCACGTAACGGCATATATTCGTCTTGCAAATGGGGGAACAATTCTGTTTGAAACATCATGGGCGGCAAATATTCCGGACGATGCAGAACTGCTTCGTATTTCTGGTGATAAAGGCGGGCTAGATGTCTTTCCACTTGCGGTAAATAAAGCGGTAAATGGTATGATGACGACTACTAAAGCAGATTGGATTCTTGGAGAAGATGATCCCGGTCTTCCTCAAGCAGAGAATTTTGTGGACAGCTGTTTAGGTAAAGCAGAACCACTTGTGAAAGCTGAAGAAGCGATGAATACTTCACGCGTAATCGAAGCGATCTATGCTAGCAGTCTTATGGGAAAAGGTATTCAACTAGGACATGAAAAAGGAGTGAAGTAGCATGAAATTAGGTGTGTTTACGGTTTTGTTTTCACAAAAATCATTTACAGACATGCTTGACTATGTGAAAGAAGCGGGAGTGCAAGCTGTAGAGATTGGAACTGGAAACTATCCAGGAAACGCTCACTGTCCGCTTGATGAACTACTTCAGAGTGAAGAGAAGCGTTCACAATATCTACATGAAGTAGAAAAGCGAGGTTTGACGATTTCGGCGTTCAGTTGTCATGGAAACCCGTTATCTCCAGACGAGGCTTTTGCAAAAGAATCACATGATACTTTTGTAAAAACTGTTGAACTGGCTGAATTGATGAATGTACCAGTGGTAAACTGTTTCTCTGGTGTACCGGGTGACTCTGAGAATGCAAAGTATCCAAACTGGCCCGTTTCCCCTTGGCCGAACGAATACAGCGATGTGTTGAAGTGGCAATGGGAAGAGAAGTTGATTCCGTATTGGCGCACGTGGGGTCAATTTGCAAAAGAACATGGAGTGAAGATCGGCTTAGAGCTTCACGGTGGTTTCTTAGTGCATACTCCATATACGTTACTGAAGCTGCGTGAAGAAACATGTGACGCGATCGGTGCGAACCTTGATCCATCCCATCTTTGGTGGCAAGGCATCGATCCTGTGGCAGCAATCAAGATTCTTGGAAAAGCTGGAGCAATCCACCACTTCCATGCAAAAGACACATACTTAGATCAAGACAACATCAACATGTACGGATTAACGGACATGCAGCCATATGGCGCTGTTCAAAACCGCGCTTGGAGCTTCCGTTCAGTAGGCTGTGGTCACTCTGTTCAAGACTGGTCAGACATGATGAGTGCCCTTCGTACGTATGGTTATGACTATGTAGTAAGCATCGAGCATGAAGATCCGATCATGTCGATCGACGAAGGATTCAACCGCGCGGTGAAGAACCTGCAGTCAATCCTCATCGCCGAGCAGCCAGCCGAGATGTGGTGGGTCTAGGGGTCTGACCCCACACAAATACAAATCTACTAAATTTGTATTTGTGGAGTGAACACTCTCTAACGGTTAACATTCAAGTCTCAAGCTCTGAGAAAACCTGTATCCCAGTTAATGGGATACAGGTTTTTGTTTATGAAATTAAATGTTGAATCTCATTAATTAAAAAATAATTTGACAGTTCATACCAATATCACATATAATTTCAAAAACATATGAAGTAGAAAACGAAGAAGAGGATTAGTAAATCGATTCTGTCTTTCAAGAGAGGAAGCTGTTTGGCTGCAAAGCTTCTACTGACAAACGATTGAACCTGCCTCTGAGTTCTGTATCTTATTCCATTAATAAGATATCCAGCGGTTAAATACCGTTATCATGAAAGAGTGTAAAGCTAAGCTTTGAATTAGGGTGGTACCGCCATGAAATTGGTCCCTAATGAAAAAGTTTAGCTTTTTTTATTTTCTAATAATAGTGAGGAGTGCAACCTATGGCAAAAGAATTTGTAAAAGATGTAACGAGTATGCAAGATGATTTTGCTCAATGGTATACAGATGTTGTTACAAAAGCTGAACTTATCGATTATTCAAGTGTTCGAGGATCTATGATTTTAAGACCTTACGGATACGCAATCTGGGAGAACATTCAAAAGGAACTTGATAAGCAGATCAAAGCGACAGGTCATGAGAATGTGTATATGCCGCTTTTCATACCAGAAAGTCTGCTTCAAAAAGAAAAAGACCATATTGAAGGATTCGCTCCTGAAGTAGCATGGGTAACACATGGTGGAGAAGAAAAGCTGACAGAACGTCTTTGTGTTCGCCCCACATCTGAAGTTCTTTTTGCCGAGCATTTTAAAAACATTATCCATTCTCATCGTGATCTTCCAAAGCTCTATAACCAGTGGTCGAACGTTGTGAGATGGGAAAAAACCACAAGACCTTTTCTTCGTACACTTGAATTCCTCTGGCAGGAAGGACATACGTGCCATGAAACAGATGAAGAGGCACACGAGGAAACAGTTCGTATGCTTAACGTATACGCTGATATCTGTGAGGACTATCTTGCAATACCGGTCGTGAAGGGTCAGAAAACAGAAAAAGAGAAATTTGCTGGAGCGAAATACACTTATACGATTGAAAGCCTTATGCATGATGGGAAGGCGTTACAGTCTGGAACTTCTCATCATTTAGGAGATGGTTTTGCCAAAGCGTTCGGTATCGAATTTACGAACAGAGAAGGTAAACTGCAGACCGTTCAGCAGACATCATGGGGCTTCACAACTCGTATTATTGGAGCGATGATCATGGTTCATGGTGATGACCACGGGCTAGTCGTTCCTCCAAAGATAGCACCAACTCAACTCATGATCGTACCGATTGCTCAACACAAAGAAGGTGTTCTCGATTTTGCATACGATTTAAAAGAAAAGCTTTCACAAACCATTCGAACTGGAATTGATGCAAGTGATAAAAAACCAGGGTGGAAATTTAATGAATATGAGATGAAAGGAATACCTCTTCGTCTTGAGGTTGGGCCGCGTGACATTGAGCAAAACCAAGTCATATTAGTTCGTCGGGATACAGGAGAAAAAGAAACAATATCTCTGCAAGATTTAGAATTACACATACAAAATACATTAGTTGATATTCAGAGTAACTTATTTAAAAAGGCAAAGGCTCATCAAGAACATCAAACAACGACAGTCACTACATTTGATGCATTTAAAAATGAACTAACTGATAAAGGCGGGTTCATTAAAGCGATGTGGTGTGGAGATGAAGCTTGTGAGAACTTTATTAAAGATGAAACAGGTGCAACATCAAGGTGTATACCATTTGAACAAGAAAAGCTCTCAGAAAAGTGCGTTTGCTGTGATGAAGAAGCAAAGCATCTTGTGTACTGGGCAAAAGCATATTAAAGGAAAGGGGTCAGACCCGGGGTCTGACCCCTTTCCTTATTTTTAAATATAATAAATTCCATAATATTAGGAACTTTACATTACTGTATGACATACACTATACTGTAATCGAGGTGATTGCATGAGCGAATTAATTTTCTCTCTAAAGACAGAACTGCGAAGAGGAACTTTAACTTTAGCAGTTTTAAGCCAGCTCCAAACACCGCAATACGGGTACTCACTCGCACAACGGTTAGAAGAGAACAACGTATCTATTGATCAAAGCACATTGTATCCACTTCTTCGAAGGCTTGAAAAGCAAGAGCTGCTGACGAGTGAGTGGGATACAACCGAGAACAGACCTAGAAAATATTATCTTCTGAGCGAGTTTGGTCAAGAAGTGTTCAGACAGCTGAAAGAAGAATGGCAAAAAACGTCCATGCAATTAAATTCGATGTTATAAGGAGGAATTCCAAATGAATTTGATTGAAACGTATATCAATGAAGTGACACAAAGACTTCCCGAAAAAATAAGGGATGACATCGCGATGGAATTAAGGTCTACTATCGAAGATATGCTTTCAGATCAATACACAGACAAGGATGTTGAAGTGGTTCTAATGAAACTAGGAGATCCTGTAAAACTCGCAGGCGAATACAATAATAAGCCTCGTTATCTCATAGGTCCTATGTTTTATGAAAGTTATATCAATGTCTTGATTGTAGCAGCGATCATTTCTGTTGTAATCAGCAGCCTTACGCTTTTTGTAAACGGTATGATCACGTTTGAGGGTGATAAATCTCTATTCACTGTAATGGCTTTTATCGGTCAACTTTGCTTGAAGATGCTCTTATCCAGCTTGAATGTTTTGTTTCAAGTTTTCTTCTGGGTAACGATTGTTTTTATCATGTTAGAACGATCAGGAGTTTCGAATGGTGATCTTTACACGAGAAAAAAGAAAACATGGTCTCCATCCGATCTATATCAACTTAAGAAAGTAGTTGCGAAAAGACAGATTCCAAAAGCGGAAGTTTTCTTTAGTTTATTCTGGACAGCAATTTGGGCAATAATCCTATTTAAGTCGGCTGAAATGATCGGTTGGTATGAACAAAGTGGAAAAGGATTAGAAGGACTTACGCTCAAAGCTCCACTATTTAATGAAGAAGTTTTGTTCACGTATGCTCCTTTTATAGTTTTGCTTATTCTTATTGAAGTGGGTCTTGCTATCTATAAATTTTTCATTGGAAGATGGACGAATCTGCTTGCTTCTTTGAACTTAATCTATCATTTTATTTCGGTAGGATTACTTTGCTTTATGCTAACGGATGAAACTCTTTATAATAAGTCATTTACTCAAAAACTATATGACACCGTCCCGGATGTTCCAGCATTTTGGTTTGTATCCACAATAGCAGCACTCATGGTTGTATTTTCCATCATTGATATTATTACGGGCTTCAATAAAGCAAATAAATCAAACGCTGCCATCGACCAATGGATGAAGAATGGATAAGAAAAAGGCTTCTAAAAAGAAGTCTTTTTATTTTTGAAATGGAACAATATGTTAAAGTTTAATAGTAGAAAAATACGAAGGAGGAATAACGTGTTTACGATAGTAAAAGCAGATTCTTCAAAAGCGAAAGAAATAGCAATCTTCATTGCAAACGAAAACAGAATCACCTCTAACTATTGCGGTTATTGTGGTGAAGAAGAGCATGAAATTCTCCATTCACTAATTGAAGACGTTTCAGATGTTCCTTACAATGAATCCTTCGCATTGGCTTATGAGGATGATCTCCTTGTAGGAGTGATCGGATTTGATGCAGATCTCGAGAACGGAAACGCAGAAATATGGGGACCTTTTATCCGGCATAGTGAGCACCAGCAAATTACTAAACAGCTTTGGGAGTTTTTACTTCAGCTCATTCCCCAAAGAATTAACACGGTTCATTTCTTTATCTCTACAGAAAATACAAATCAGAGAGAGTTCCTACTACATAATGACTTTATGGATCAAGAAAGTAAACATACAATACTTACGGTCAATAAGGAATCCTTAACAACCACAAATTTAGTAAAGAACATAAAAAAACTGACAGAAAATGATAAAGATGTTTTCAAAAATCTCCATGATACCCATTTTCCTTCTACTTACTACAATTCAAAACAGATCATTGAACGAATTAACGAGTTTCATAAAGTGTTTGTTTATGAGACTGAGAATGAGGTGGTCGGTTACATTTATGTGGAAATACAACCTGAGTTTGCAGAGGGTTCTATTGAATTTTTCGCTGTAGATGAAAAGCATCGAGGAAAAGGAATCGGCGTACAGCTATTAACGTATGCCGTCAAATGGATGCTTAGTAATCCGCACATGAGACGTATTGATCTATGCGTAAACCATGATAATAAACAAGCGATCAACCTATACCAGAGAATCGGGTTTGTTATTCAAAAAGAACTATTTCATATTAAGAAGCAACTTTCAGCAGAAACATATTCTAGAAAATAGTACTATTTTTACTTCACCTCTATGAAAAATA
The DNA here is from genome assembly GCF_015903895.1 of Fictibacillus sp. 5RED26. Classification (NCBI taxonomy): domain Bacteria; kingdom Bacillati; phylum Bacillota; class Bacilli; order Caryophanales; family Fictibacillaceae; genus Fictibacillus; species Fictibacillus sp. 5RED26. Next base: position 705,753 of record NZ_JACZDU010000001.1, read on the forward strand.
TTTTTTCCGTATAAAATAGATAGAGTGATTATGAATCTATTTAAGGGGAGAATGTTATGAAAAACACTTGGAAAGCCTATCGTTCACCGATTATATTGCTCCTCGCAATTATTGCCGGAAGCATCATCGGTTCGACGATGGGGAAGGACGCTGCAGTCCTTAAACCGTTCGGCGATCTGTTTCTAAACGTTATGTTCATGATTGTCGTTCCACTCGTTTTCTTTTCGATCTCATCGAGTGTAGCGAGTATGGCTGGAACTAAACGTTTTGGTAAGATTATCAGCTCTATGCTGATCGTCTTTTTATTCACAGGAACGGTTGCTGCTATCATCAGTATGGCTGGAATTAAAATCTTTCCGCCTTCTGAGGGTGTGAAGATCGACTTAGTGAAGCCTGATACAACGGGTGAGGAAGTATCGATTGGTGATCAGTTAGTTAGTACAGTCACTGTGCCAGATTTCGTAGATCTATTAAGTCGTGCCAATATGTTAGCACTAATCCTTTTTTCAGTGTTGTTAGGTCTGGCAACTTCGAAAGTAGGAGAAAAAGCAAAGCCGCTCGCGAACTTCCTTTCAGCGGGAAGTGAAGTTACCCTTCAGATGGTGAAATATGTGATGTATTATGCACCGGTTGGTTTGGGAGCATACTTTGCTGCACTTGTTGGTGAATTCGGCCCAACGTTGCTCGGTTCATACTTTAAAGCAGTCTTATTCTACTATCCGTTCTCTATTCTTTATTTCTTTGGTTTCTTTACCTTATACGCGTTCATGGCTCATGGAAAGCTTGGTATCCGTGTGTTTTGGAAAAACATGCTTTCGCCATCTGTAACGAGTTTAGCAACGTGTAGTTCTGCTGCGAGTATTCCTGTTAACTTAGAAGCTACTAAGAAAATGGGAGTACCTGACGATATTAGTGAAACGACGATTCCGCTCGGTGCAACGCTGCATAAAGACGGATCTGTTATCGGTGGGGTATTAAAGATCACGTTCCTTTTTGGAATATTTGGAATGGACTTCTCAGGATTCAATACTTATCTTCTTGTTGGTGGAGTTGCTCTACTAGTCGGTATGGTAATGGGAGCGATCCCTCAAGGTGGACTGATAGCGGAGATGCTTATTCTATCTCTGTTTGGTTTTCCTCCTGAAGCTCTTCCAATAATTGCAGCGATCTCTGCCATTATTGATCCTCCAGCTACTTTATTGAACGCTACAGGTGATAATGTCGCAAGTATGATGACAGCGCGTTTAGTTGAAGGTAAGAACTGGCTGATTAAAAAGACAGGTTCGTTAACAGAACAAAAAGGCGCATAATCTATGTACATCTCTAACTCATCTTATGTTGAGTTAGAGATTTTTTTATGGAAAAAATGTGTATCTACTTTGTTATTACATCCCAATCATTGGCTGAAAGTAAAAGCACAATAAAAAAAGCCTTCCGCTAACTAATAACGGAAGGCTTAAGTGTAACTAAAAGATTAAGTTTAATACGAGATAAGATAGAGCTGCTAATGTCGCAGAGATCGGAAGTGTGATGAACCAAGTGATGATCATTGTCTTAGCAGTTCCCCACTTAACCCCTTTTAAACGGTGAGACGCACCAACTCCTAGGATAGAAGAAGTGATAACGTGCGTTGTACTTACTGGTATACCTAAGAAAGATGCTCCAAAGATAACTGAAGCTCCCGTTAAATCAGCAGATACCCCGTTAACTGGACGAATCTTCATGATCTTTCCGCCAACCGTCTTAATAATTTTCCAGCCACCTACAGAAGTACCAAGACCCATTGCAAGTGCACAGGAAATCTGTACCCAAAGCTGAATATCAGTGCTTTCCGTGTAGCCGTTCGCAATTAGTGCCATCGTGATAATACCCATCGCTTTTTGCGCATCATTCGTACCGTGTGAATAAGCTTGAAGCGCAGCAGTAGCTACCTGCACTTTACGAAAACCGTTATTTGTTTTCGTTAGGTTCGTATTTTTAAATATCATCTTAATAACGTTATAAAATATAAAACCAACAATAAATGCCAAAATTGGAGAAAGAAGTAAACCATAAATAATTTTTAGAAAACCAGAATAATGAAGTGCTTCAAAACCAGCAGCTGCAATCGCAGCACCAGCGATAGACCCGATAATCGCATGTGAAGATGAACTTGGAATTCCGTAGTACCAAGTAATCAAGTTCCAAGCGATTGCCGCAACAAGAGCAGCAAGGATAACGACTGACCCATTAGGAAGTGTAAATGGGTCAACAATATCTTTTGTGATCGTTTTTGCAACACCAGTGAATGTCATGGCTCCGACAAAGTTCATGACAGCAGCTAAAATAATAGCTCTTCTTGGTGTCAACGCTTTTGTTGAAACAGATGTTGCAATCGCGTTCGCCGTATCATGAAATCCATTGATAAAATCAAATGCAAGCGCACCGATTACAACAAGAATGGTAATGAGTAATACTGTATCCATACCAGCCACCCGTTAAGCGTTTTTCATGATGATAGATTCTAAAGTATTTGCAACGTTCTGGCAGCTGTCGGCAATGCCTTCAAGCACTTCGTACATTTCTTTATACTTAATAACTTTGATCGGATCTGTTTGTGTTGAGAACAACTCACGCTGTGCTTCACGGTAAAGATCGTCACATTTTGATTCGTAATCTTTAATTTTGATAGCATGTTCACGCATATCAAGAAGTTTTTTCTCTGATAACAAATTAACAGTAAGCAGGATTTCTTCCGCACTTAATTTAATGTATTCTACAAATTTAACCATGTATTGATCTGGATTTGTAATTGCGTAAATATCAAACAATGCAGAAGATTGCTCGATACCATCTAAAATATCATCCATGCTCATGGCAAGTGATAAGATGTCTTCTCTTTCAATGGGTGTAATAAATACTTTGTTCAGTTCCATGATAACGGTATGAACATAAGAATCACCTTTAGATTCTAGTTCTTTTAAGTGGTCCGCAAACTCGCGAAGATCATTTTCGTTGTTAATTTTGAAATCGTGGAAATAACCAGCAGAGTCCTTCAAGTTGCTAGCAATATCCGTTAGCATGACCATGAACTTGTCCTTTTTCTTTGTAAACATAGTACCCTCCAAAAGAAATGTCTTTTATCCTTTTTCTTTTACGTTTTTTATAGTGGTTATTTTTTTCTATTTTTTAACCACCCAACACATTATACAAAAAAATAAGAGTTTTTGTCGAAAAAGAATGAATTGTAATCAATTATTTACAAAAGATTAACAAGGTTAACCTATCTTTTTATAATTTACACACACAGAATTTACAATGTAAATGATTTGAAATGTTTTCTTTATATTCTTCTAACTCATCATTCCTTAACGTATTATTTAGAATCTAGTGGCACAGAAAGTCCATAGAAGAACATTTGTAAAATATCTGTTGCTAGCTTTTTTCCATTCTCTCCTGTGATCATCGAGATAAGCATATCGTTATTGAAAAGTTGGATGTATACCATTATCGATTCTAAAGAAAGATCAGGATTGATCTCACCATTATTTTGAGCACTTCTAATCAGGTCAACTATTAAAGGAATTGCATACTTAGATTGAAATTCAGTTAAGTAAATTTTTAACTCCTCATCGTTTAGCATCATCTCTTGAATAACTTCTGGATGAATGTTCAGTACGTTATTCGTCTTTTGATGGATGCTTGCGGTCATTTTTTCTTTAAAAGAAAGATCCTTCTGAAATAGCTTCTTATGAAATTTGTATTCTTCTTCTACAAATTCTTTAATCACTTCACGAAACAAAGCTTCCTTGCTGCCAAAATGATTATAGATGGTTACTTGAGATACCCCAGCATGTTTTGCGAGATCTTCTATTTTTATTTCTTTAATGCCTTGTTTTTGAAAAAGCGAGAAAGCAGCTTGTTTAATATCTTTTTTCTTCTGTTCCTTACGACGTTCGTATCCGTTCAAATTTCTTCACCTCTTTACTAGGATAAAACATATTTTGAAAAATAACAAATCACATATTTCAAAAAGTATTGCTAAGCGCGACGAAAAGGGTTATGATTATTTTGAAATATAATTAGTTTAATATTTCAAAAAGGTGGGTGTGACGATGATTATCGTAAAGGGACTGTCAAAGCGATTTACTGCAGAAAAAGGTTTGTTCGACCTGAACTTTGAAGTGCAAAAAGGTGAGGTGTTTGGATATATTGGTCCGAATGGAGCGGGCAAATCAACAACCATTCGTCACTTGATGGGTTTTATGAAACCAGATAGTGGGCATTCTTCAATCGATGGAATGGACTGTTGGAACAACGCTGCACGCATTCAAGAACAAACAGGATACCTGCCCGGAGAGATTGTTTTTTTAGAAGGGATGACAGGGCTTGGCTTTTTGTCACTCGTTCAAAAGATGCGAAAGCAAACCTCTACAAAACGGAGAGACGAATTAATTGAAAGATTTCAGTTAGATGTAAAAGCACCAATAAGGAAGATGTCTAAAGGGATGAAACAAAAAGTGGGAATCATAGCAGCGTTTATGCATGAACCTCAAGTTCTTATATTAGATGAACCTACATCGGGGCTAGATCCACTCATGCAGCGTGTTTTTATCGATCTTATCTTGGAAGAAAAACAAAATAACAAAACGATACTTATGTCATCACATAGTTTTCAAGAGATTGAGCGGACTTGTGATTCGGCAGGGATCATAAAAGACGGAAAATTAGTAGCGCTAGAAGATATGCATAGGTTACGTACGGTTCAACGACGTGTATTTGAAGTGAAAGTTAAGTCTGAAAATGATATGAATACCATTCTTCATTCCAATTTGGATACAGAAGTAAAAGGGGAAAGAACGGTTCATGTTACGGTTCAAGGGAACGATCAGGAATTTCTTCAATTGTTAAGCGGCTGTGAGGTTCAACATATCGATACACGGCCACAGGATTTAGAAGATATTTTTATGCATTATTACGACAGAAGGGAAGTGGCGAAATGAGCTTGCCTTTATTCCTTGCGATGATGAAAAGTCACGGAAAGCTGATTGCCGGGTTCATATACGGTGCTGCAGCTTATATTGTCCTGATCATTTGGATATATCCTTCTATTGCTGATATGAAAGGATTTAACGATATGATCGCAGCTCTGCCAGAAGGCATGCGAAAGCTGATCGGTATGGAGAATGGCATAAATTCCCTATCAGACTATGTAGCGGGTGAATTTTACGGTATGTTGTTTTTGATCATATTGATGGTATATGTGATCTTGACTTCAACTCGGGTGATGGCACGCCTGATCGATCAAGGTTCAATGGCCTATATGCTCGCTACACCAAATTCAAGAGTTAAGGTTGCTATCACACAGGCAGCAGTATTGCTTACCGGACTTGCATTGATCGTAGGGTTTACAACGCTTAGTGGTATTGCAGCAAGTGAATGGTTGATTCAAGGGTATCAATTGGATATTCCTTCTTTTATTAGAATGAATGTACTGACCTTTCTTATCTTCTCAACGATCGCAGGTTATTGCTTTTTTATCTCATCGGTAAGTAATGATGAGAAAAAAGCGCTCGGAATTTCTGCTGGGATCACGCTATTGTTTTATATGTTGAACATGGCAGGTAAACTAAGTGAGAAAACAGAATGGATGTTAAACTTTTCGATCTTTAAATGGTACGACCCGGTTAAGTTGATCAACAATGAAATGGACGCGATCTGGATCGGTTGTTCTCTAAGTATCTCAACATTTTTATTGTTCATGGTTAGTGTGATCGTGTTTAAGAATAGAAATCTTCCGTTATAAATATTCTAAATAGTTCGACTAACGTGTATAATATTAATAAACAAAGTCACCAAAATGGAAATTCCACATACAATGTTAGTGCTAGGAACCGAATATTGGATAGTTTTCAGGCTGCTGTCGTAAAAGACGGCAGCATTTCTGCTTTTTAAGGGTACTTGAGGATGATAGTTATTATCAATACAGCAGGAGGGGAAGTCCAATGGAACTCTCTGCACGAACACAACTGTTAATGGCAACGACGTCTGGCATCTTCATATTAACGGCATGGATGATGGAAAAGTATTCAGAGTCTCCTTATTTTGTGCTCTTTTATCTGTTAGCTTTCATCGTAGGAGGCTATGCAAAAGCGGTTGAGGGGATTCAGGAAAGCATTAAAGAGCGACAATTGAATGTTGAACTTCTTATGATGTTTGCCGCAATTGGATCAGCTGCGATCGGCTATTGGGGAGAAGGCGCTGTTTTGATCTTGATCTTTGCTTATTCTGGTGCGCTAGAGATGTACACTTTACAAAAAAGTGATAAAGAAATCAAAGCATTAATTTCTTTGCAGCCTGAAGAAGCTTGGCTTTTAATGGAGGATAAGGAATATAGAGTGGAAGCTTCCTCCTTAGAACCTGGTAACCTTATAAAGGTTAAGCCAGGAGAACGGGTGCCTGCAGATGGAATCATCGTAAAAGGGAACTCTTTTATTAATGAATCCGCTCTAACAGGTGAGCCCCTTGCTCGAGAGGTCTACGCATCATCGGAAGTATTAGCAGGAACGTTGAATCAATCTGGATTATTAGAGATTTCTGTGACGAAACACATGAAAGACTCTGTGTTTCAAAGAATGATAGATTTAGTGAACAACGCTCAAAGTGATGCTCCGCCAGTGCAAAGGAAGATTGAAGAGTTTGAAACAAAATATGTTCTTTTCGTATTACTGGCAGCAGCATTAACGTTTCTAGTGCCTGGATCGATTGGTATTTGGAGTTATTCCGAATCATTATATCGAGCTTGTGTTCTACTAGTTGTTGCTTCTCCTTGTGCACTTGTAGCATCGACAATGCCAGCATTACTTGCTTCGTTATCTAACGCAGCGAAGAATGGGATTCTATTTAAAAGTGGTGTATTTTTGGAGAAGTTGAGTTTAGTGAACGTAATTGCTTTTGACAAAACAGGTACTTTAACAAAAGGCCATCCCACTGTGAAACATGCTGAGTTTCTCCATTCTTCTTGGGCAAAAGAAGAGTTGATCTCAATCATCCATGGAATTGAAAGTAATAGCATACATCCTCTTGCAAAAGCTATTAATGAACATCTTAAAATTCATCAAGAAATAAAACCTATAGAACTGAATGCGTTTGAGGATGTGCCAGGAATGGGTGTGAAAGCTCACATCCAAGATACTATATGGAAAATAGGAAATCGTGAGTGGACTGATATAACAGAAAAGCAAGAGTGTGAGCTGTTGATGAGGATAGAGGACAAAGGAGAAGAAACAGGACACACTGTTGTCTATGTAACGGCTGATGATCAGCTCACAGCCTATTTTCTACTAGGAGATACTGTAAGGGAAGAGACCATTCAAGCGATAAAAGATCTACAAGAAAAACAAATTTTAACGATCATGCTAACTGGTGACTCTAAACGTGGAGCAGAAATGATCGGAAGAATCGCGAAGGTAGACGAAATAGGTTTTTCGTGCATGCCTGAAGATAAAGTTAACACCGTGAAAAAATGGAAGGATAAAGAAGCGGTGGTAGCTATGATCGGTGATGGTGTGAACGATGCACCTGCTCTCGCTATAGCAGATGTTGGTGTAGCGATGGGAATGGGAAGCGACGCCGCCATTGAGACTGCAGATGTAATCCTCGTAAAAAATGATCTAAGCAAGCTGCTTTATGCCATGCAACTATCTGAACGTTTATCAAAAATTATTAAACAAAATATCATTTTTTCAATCAGTGTTATTTTATTTTTATTATGTGCGAACTATTTACAGTTCCTCACGTTGCCATTTGGCGTGATCGGGCATGAAGGAAGCACGATACTAGTGATTTTAAATGGGCTTCGCTTATTAAAATAGCCATAGAAAAAAGCCGGACTTAACGTCGCGGCTTTTTATCTGAATTAAAAAGTATTATTGTTTATATCACTTTGTTTTTTTTCATAGCTAGAATCTGTTCCTGTCTTTTGCTGTGTATCAGTGGAAGAAAGGGTACGAGGCGTTACAACAGCTTTTGTTTGCGTGTTGGTTTGATAGTTGTCTTTTTCAGCCTCTTGTTTTGCTTCTTCTATCGCAGATTGTGTTTCACTTTTTACCTCAGTCGCCGTATTCTTCGCTTCCTGCAGCTTTTGACGAGCAGAAAGAGAAAGGTTTCCGGATTTTTCTTTTATAGATGCAACTGTATCTTTAGCATCCATCGTTCCAAGTTTTGCTTTTAGCATTGTTTCATCTTTCATCTGTTGCGTGCGTTCTTTCAATTTGATAGACGAATCACGAAGATCGTTTCTAAACTCATTTCCGTTTTTAGGAGCATATAATAATGCTGCAGCAGCCCCTACAAGACCTCCCACTACTAAACCTGTAGCAAAACCAGAAGCATTACTTTTCTTGCTAACATTAGTATCAGCAGTATCTCGTGTTTGGAAATCGGAATGTGTAAAGACCGGTTCCGCAGTAGTCGTTGTTGTGTTTGTATGGTTAGGCATAGTATTGAATCCTCCTTTTAGTCTGTATAAAACCCTACCCGGAACCTATTGATGATAAACATGAAGCATGAAGGCGTGATGAATATTAATAGAACCAAATTTATCGGTTAGGATGGCATGATGAAATGCAAATAGTATATTTACTCTACATACGGTTGATAGAGAATGATAACTCCAAAACGTTATAAATTTGAATATAGAAAAAGCCGGGCAGCAATCACCCGGCCGAATTCTATTTATTTCATTAACTCTTTAATTCTGGAAGCATACGAATTTCTTCATTCATTGCTGATTTGCAAATGGGGCATTGCGGTTCTTTTTGCAAAGAATAGTCAGCGCGCATCCAGCATGAGCATCCATCACTCGTACATGCCCAAACCTTCGTTTCTACGTCTGGAATCGGCTCTGCAGGTTGTTTTGAAAAAAAAGCCATAGATATCCCCCTTTTTCTGTTCTACTTATAGTATACGCCTAAAAGAGGAAAAATATGTATCAATTTGATTACATATTTAAAATAAGTTCATATTGAGCAGAGATTTCCCTTGCCCAGCGTGCATGAATCTCTTTAATTTCTCTCGGAGATTTTATGGAAATGTTCGTTTTCAATGGCCATAAATACTCGGCAGCTTTTTCAACATAAGTTGCCAAAATATCTCCTGTCAGACTGTATAAACCATCTTGTTTCATAGTAATAAATTGCTTAAGAAAAGGGTGAGACTCACAATAAGTTAATTCTTCTAGTAATAAATCTGCTTCGAGTCTAACATAGTTTCTTGGTGAGATTTGAGATGCCCAGTTATGAATAGTTACCTCGGTAAAATCTTTTACTTCTATTGGTTCATAATTTATTACAGCATGCTTGATATCTGATAGTGTAAAAACGTGATAATCCATGAGCGAGTAACAATATGCTGGACAGTACCATTCACCATTTTCGCTATAAAGCCCAATCAGTTGAATGTTGCTATACATTTTTTGTTCTTTCATCGTATATAGAATCGTGACAATCTTTTGTTTGATTGAAGCTTCAAGAATAATTGGCGCAACCTGACTTTTTGGAGGTAATGGTAGCTGCACCAAAAGTCGTTTTTGAATTTGAGTCCAATTGTCTTTAGCATCTTCTGGCATGAATTGATGCAGTTTATGTAAAATAGATTTACTTTGGGTTTGAAAAGGAAAACTTGATTCAGTGTATGCTTGCAAACTAAATAGAATAGAGGAAGCCTCCATTTCGGTAAATCCAATCGGAGGAAGAATACGATCGTTCTCGATGCGATATCCGCCGTGTGGTCCGAATTCAGATACGATTGGAAGGCCCATCTCGATAAGATTTAATAGATCACGTTGAATGGTTCTTGTAGATACTCCAAATTCATCAGCTAATTCCTTTAAGGTAAAATGCTTTTTAGAGTTTATGGAAAGCAGTAACCGTTCCAGTCTTTTTATTTTTGACATGTTAGACCCCTAATTGAAATATTCATATATTAAAACTTTTGTACTAGTCTTTGTATGTTATATCGTACAAATATGCTGAAATGTTAGAGTTTATCCAAATAAAGTAAGAATAAATTAAAAAACACGTTAATCCATTGGATAACGTGTTGATTTCGTAGTATGAAAGGTAGGAAAACTAATCTGCGGTCATTGTTATAAGCAGTTTTTTAATATTAGTTCTTTACTATTGAAGAAAGGCGTTCAATACATTGAACCATATCCGCAAGCTGTTTATCAGTGAGCTGTGACATGTACTTGATCAGTACACCGTTTCTTTTTTCTTGAATTGCATGAAATGCCACTAAACCAGTTTCATTTAATTGCACATATACAATTCTTCGATCGAGGTCAGAGCGATAACGATCTACTAATCCTCTTTTAACGAGTCGATCGATGATAACGGTAGTAGCACTTGCACGTACTTTCATAGCGTCAGCAATCTCGGAAACCGTCCATTTTTCACGAGATGATAAAGTCTTTAATATTTGGAATTGAGTAGAAGTAATCTCTTCTTCTTCCCATATCTCAGGCTTTATCACGTCCATGATCTCATTAAACGCTTTCTCTATACGCTCTACTTCCATTAATACATTTCTACTATCTGCCACCACTTTCACAGTACTGCCTCCTTAGCTTACATTACTCCTATTTTAATATAAATTTCCGATAAGTTCCATTAAAGAGTAGTATAAAGTATCTAGTTTTCAATGTGTATCTCTGTGCTAGTATTTAAACTATTGAAATATAGGTTTAATTTAGAAACAAAAATATATTTCCTGATAAAAGAGGAATTCACTTGTTACTATCTAATAAAAAATAGAGAGATAAAGGGGGATGTGCAAGATGGCACGTATTGCTTGGATTACAGATAGTACAAGCTGCATAACACAGGATGAAGCGAAAGAACTTGGCATTCATATTATTCCTGTATCTGTCATAATGGAAGATAAAATTTATAAAGACGGAGTAGATATTACCCCGGATGAATTTTATGCAAAACTTGAAAGTGTTTCGGAACTTCCAAAAACGAGCCAGCCAACAGTTGGAGAGTTCTCAGACTTTTATGAAGTTCTGAAACATAACTATGATTGTGGAATTGCCATACATGTTTCTGAAAAATTTAGCGGCACGATCAATGGTTCTAGACTTGGTGCGGAAATGGCAGATTTTCCAGTACATATTGTAGATTCAAAGATTTTATCTGAATCAATGAAACAACTTTTGTTAAAAGGAAAGAAACTTGAATCTGAAGGATTGGAAGCTCAGGAAATTGCTGCGATGCTGCGTGAAACAGCAGATCATGTAAAAGGCTACGTTTGCATCGGGAGTCTTGAGCAATTAAGAAAAGGTGGTAGATTATCTGGTGCAAGCTTCCTTGTTGGAAATCTTCTTCAGATCAAACCTATACTTACCTTTGACGATGGTTCACTCGTACCATTTGAAAAGATCAGAACGTTAAAAAAAGCAGAATCTCGTGTACTCGCTTTGTTTGATGAAGCGGCAGAAAATAAAGGTGCTTATGGTGTAAGTGTCGTATACAGCGGCTCCTCAGAAAAAGCTGAGGATTGGCTTCACCTGTTAAGAGAGAAGTATCCACACATTACATTCAATCTAGGGCAGCTGAGCCCTGCGATCGGCGTCCACGTTGGCGCAGGCACCCTCGGCCTCCTCTGGTTTGAAGAATAGGGGTCTGACCCCACACAATTACAAACAAGCAAAATGTCCATCCATGATGGACATTTTGCTTGTTTTATTATGATCTATACTGCACTGCTTTTCTTAATCTTTTTTTCGAACTGCAAAGACGATCAAAATACTCCATAGAAGAAGTAGGGGTACCAAAGCTGAAATTTCTGTAAACAAATCTATAGAAAAAAACTCGTTCAAAATCGTTCTTAAGTTCGTTACGATTATTAAGCCACCAGCTAATACGCCTAATAGCGCTGGCTTAAACTTTTGCACAAGCCACGCTGCAAAAGGAGCTGCAATGATCCCACCTAGCATCATCGCAACAACGACCTGCCAAAGCAAAGTTTCCCAACCGATAAACAAAAAGAAACCGATAGAAGCAGATAATGATACTGCAAATTCACTAAAATTTACTGAGCCGATCGCTTTATTAGGAGTAAGGTTTTTCTGTGTAAGCAGAATAGGAGTTGTTATCGGTCCCCATCCACCGCCACCTGTTGCATCCATAAACCCAGCGATTAGCCCTAATGGACGATACATCATTTGCTTAGCACTGCTCTCTGTAGAATCTGTCTCTGTATCCACCTTTACTTTTATCAGTAAAAAGCGGAACAGAACATAAAAGCCAAGACCTAATAAAAATAACGAGATGTACGGTTTGATAAATGCAGAAGGAATGTAACTTAAAAAAGCAGCACCTAAGAATGCACCTATAGCGCCTGGGATGACGAGCTTTTTGACCGTTTTCATATCTACATTTCCGAATTTGAGGTGTGAGTAGCCTGAGACAGCAGATGTCACAACTTCTGATAAGTGAACAGAAGCAGAGGCTAAAGCGGGCGAGAACCCGACTACTAAGAGAAGAGTTGTAGAAGTAACTCCATAAGCCATGCCTAGAGAGCCATCTATGAGTTGAGCCATGAGACCAATCAAAGCCAGCATTACAATTTTTTTCATAAAAGCTCCTCCAACAATAATGATGCTATAGATTATGTGGACAAAATGAGAAAGGTTCAGGTCAAATGTTTATGATTTTATAATTTTTCGCTGTTATTTCATATAAAAAGAACTGAAATAATTGTTTTTTTGTTCATTTTTAGATACTCTAATAGACAGTGTTGCAAGTAGAGGTTAATCGCCTTTATTTTGTGGAATAATACAAAACAGTTATAAATACATAAATTGGAGTGATATGTACAATGGAAATCGGTTTAATCGGCCTTGGGAAAATGGGCTTCAATATGGCACTGAATATGAATGATAAAGGGAATACGGTTTTCGCTACAGATGTTAACAAAGATACAGTGAAAGAGATCTCAGCGGAAGGTGTTAAAGGTGTTGACTCGATCGAAGAGCTTGCTAATTCTTTTACAGGAAGAAAAGCGGTTATTCTTTTAGTTCCAGCTGGAGAGATCGTTGACCAAGTAATCGAACAACTGAAGCCACATTTAACAGAGGGCGATATTATCGTTGACGCTGGTAACTCCATGTACAAGCACACTCTTCGCCGCTATGAGGAACTAAAAGCATCAGGCATCCATCTTGTAGATGTTGGTACGAGTGGAGGAACTGATGGAGCGCGTTACGGTCTTTGTGCCATGATGGGTGGAGATGACGATGCTGTTAACTACCTTGCTCCTTTATACGAAAAAATTTGTGTAGAAAAAGGATTTATGATTACAGGGCGTGCAGGTTCTGGTCATTTCTTGAAGATGGTTCATAACGGAATCGAGTACGGTATGATGCAAGCAATCGGAGAAGGTTTTGAGATCTTAGATAAAAGTGATTTCGATTACGACTATGAAGCAGTTTCTAGAGTATGGAATAACGGATCAGTTATCCGTAGCTGGCTGATCGAACTGATGGAGAACGCATTCAGCAAACAGCCAAAACTTGAAGACATCCGCGGTGTGATGAATTCTTCAGGTGAAGGGATCTGGACAGTTGAAGCTGCTCTTGATTATCAAGCGTCAGCTCCAGTTATCGCACTATCTCAATTCATGCGTTTCCGTTCATTAGAAGACGACACGTTCCACGGTAAAGTCGTTGCGGCACTTCGTAACGAATTTGGTGGCCATGCAGTCGTGAAAAAATAATAAAATGCCTTAATAAAGACCTCATTGCTTATACGTTTAAGCAGAGGTCTTTCATTAATTTTTGGACATTCAACATATACTAGTGATGAAGAGATAAGAATAGGAGTTTTGATCATGGAAGAAAAATTTGTTCGTGAATCTCGAACAGTAAAATCCTCAGTAGTACTTCCACCGGATACAAATAATCATGGTACGTTATTCGGAGGGAAATTGATGGCTTATATCGATGATGTTGCAGCTATATCAGCGATCCGACATGCACGAAAAAATGTGGTTACAGCTTCAACGGATTCGGTTGACTTTTTACAGCCGATAAAAGAAGGACATTCTGTTTGCTTAGAATCATTTGTGACGTGGACGAAAACAACTTCAATGGAAGTTTTCGTAAAAGTGATCTCAGAAAATCTATTGTCTGGAGAACGAAAAGTTTGTGCGGTTTCCTTTCTAACATTTGTAGCGTTAGATGAAGAGGGTAAACCAACCCCAGTGCCAAAAGTTATACCTGAAACAGAAGAAGAAAAATGGCTCCATGAACATGCGCCAGAACGAGCAATTGCAAGAAAAAAGCGCAGAGAAGAAAGCAAGAAATTGGCCAAAGAGTTCGGAGTAAAAAAACCTTGGGATCCAATGTGAGTATAAAGATATATTTTTAGTGTTTTGCAGTTCATAAGATTCGCATTTTTAAAAGAAGATGCTATAATAAAGTTACCTTTTTCCAGCCAGGGATACAGAACCCTGGCATTTATACTGTTAATTTGTTAAAGCCCCTGATCGTTTTCATCAATGAAATCGATCAGGGGCTTTTTTGTGTTTAAAGTGTGTAAACGAATCGTTAGTACATAACCAAGTCGTGTTGTGCAAATGCTAAGAAAAGTTTGGTAAAAAGGCGGATGGTTATGCGGAATAGAAGAAAGCGTCCAATCATTAGAACTCATAAAAAGTTAACAGATATGTTAGCAGATAAAAAGCATGATGATCATTCTTCTCTTCAATCTAATACCATTTCTATGGATACATCAATACAACAGAAAAAAGAAACAGAAAAGCGTGTTGGAGAACTTAGTCCGGTTCTGCATGTGGTGGTTGATAGAGTAAAGACACTCTTAGGTAACCCGATGGATTTAATCGTCCGTGAGTTTGAATTTGAGCTAGAACACAAGGTTACAGCTACATTATTATTTTTAGAAGAAATGAATGATTCTCAAGTGTTAAATGAGTTCATTCTTTCACCATTGATGTCACTGTCATCAGACAAGCAATCTTCTCCAGTGCCAGTAGACCATGCATTACATTACATCAAACAGAATGCTTTAGCCCTTGGAAGAGTATTGGATGTCGAAACGGAAGATGAATTAGTTGAAGCCCTTCTTGCTGGTTTAAGTGTTCTTTTAGTTGAAGGTAATACAAAAGGTCTTAAACTAGGAACGAACGGCGGAAAAGTTCGAGGAATCGAAGAGCCTACATCAGAAGTTGTTATTCGTGGTCCTAAGGATTCATTCACAGAGTCAATCAAGACGAATATCTCGTTAATAAGACGAAGAGTAAGATCAAAAGATATTAGAATTGAAAAGTTCAAAATAGGAGAAGTCACACATACAGATGTGGCGGTTGTTTATCTAGAGAATATCGCTGATCCATTATTGATTCAAGAGATTAAAGAGAGAATTGAAGAAGTGAAGACAGATGGCTTGCTAGAATCCGGTCAACTTGAAGAGTTTATTCAAGACGAGACAGTCACTGTTTTTCCGCAGTTTCTAAATACTGAACGACCAGATGTTGTTATTGGAAACCTGCTCGAAGGTCGTGTGGGTATCATTATTAATGGAACACCGTTTGTTCTAATCGCCCCAGCACAATTTATACAGTTCTTTCAGTCATCAGAAGACTATTATATGAGGTATGACATCAGTACATTTCTTCGTTTGTTGAGATTTTCGGTCTTTATTATATCCTTGATCGCTCCATCGATTTATATTGCCCTTACCACTTTTCACCAAGCCATGATTCCAACGACTCTTTTGTTTGGAATCGCTGCTCAGCGTGAAGGAGTACCGTTTCCGGCAATAGCAGAAGCGTTAGTGATGGAGATTACATTTGAAATCTTACGTGAAGCAGGAATTAGGATGCCACGGGCGGTAGGCGTCGCCGTTTCAATCGTTGGGGCACTTGTATTAGGGCAAGCAGCAGTTCAAGCAGGACTTGTTTCACCTGCGATGGTTATCGTTGTGGGAATCACTGCAGTAGCTAGCTTTGCGATCCCATCGTTTGCTGTCGCCACATCAGCACGATTATTACGATTTCCGTTAATGCTGATCTCATCAGTTTTCGGCTTCTATGGTCTTACACTAGCTTTGATTGTAATCATCGCACATTTATCAAGCTTAAGATCTTTCGGTTATCCATATTTAAGTCCTTTTGCTCCGTTACAAACACAGGATTTAAAAGATAGTCTGTTTCGATTTCCGATTACCAAATTGTTCAAAAGACCAGAAAAGCTATCGGAAAAAAACCAAACACGTACAAAACCTTATTCGGTTAAGAAGAAACGAGAGGAGGAGACAACACGTTGAAACTTTTAAAAAGTTGCCTTCCTCTCTCACTCTGCCTTCTATTTCTAACAGGCTGCTGGGATCAAAATGAGCTGGATGAGCTTTCAATCGTAATGGGAATTGGAATTAACATTGATAAAAGAGGAAATTTAATTGTGACCTATCAAGTGGTGAACCCAACAGAAGTTGCTCCAGGGATTACCGGAGCTGGAGGAGGAAAACAGCCCGTCTTCACCGTCTATGAGACAACAGGAAGAAACTTGATGGAAGCAACGAGAAAAGCAAGTAAACAAACATCAAGACGCTTGTTTTTTGCGCATGCGAGGATGCTTGTTTTTAGTGAGAAAATTGCAAAAGAGAGTATCTATCAAGCGGTTGACATGATTTCTCGTGACCCTGAAGTTCGTTCGACCATTCAAGTTGTTGTAGCTAGAGATACGACGCCATCAAAATTATTAAGAACGTTTACAGCCATCGATAAGGTTACTTCCGATGAAGTGGCTACAATTTTGAAGATTTCAGAGAAAAATTGGGGAGAAAATATGCAGCAAGATATTAATGAAGTCCTTCAATCTATTATCGATGAAGGCGGAGAACCGATAATCAATGGCATTAAAATTACGGGTGACCATAAATTGGCAGTGACAGCACAAAACTATGAAGTGGGCGATCCCGCGAGAGTTCAGTTATCAGGCATGGGGGTATTTAGAGATGGCAAGCTGCAGGGGTGGTTGGATGGACCTGAAGCGAGAGGCGTTCTGTGGATAAAGGGAAAGCTTGTTAGTTCAGCGATTACAGTACCTTGTATGGGTAACGATAACGGATATTCTATCGAGATTGTTCGTTCGAATACTGAACTGTCGGCAGATACAAAACAGGATATACCGACGATAACACTCGATGTGTTTCCTGAAGCAAATATTGCAGAAGCAAACTGTGCAGTGAACTTAGAAAAAACTTCTGAAATCCTTAAAATTGAAAGTAAATTAAACCTTGTAATTGAAAAAGAAATTCAAAAAACGATTAACGCATCACAAGATTTTAATAGCGATGTACTTGGATTTGGTGAATTGTTGTATAGAGAAAATCCGAGTAAATGGCGCAATGTTTACAAAAAGAACTACAAAGAGATATTTCCGAAGTTGGAAGTGAAAGTGAATGTCGATTCTCGTATTAGAAGATCAGGTGTTCGAACTTCACCGTTTTTATTAGAGGAAAAGAAAGAGGCTCCAAAATGAAGACCATCAAGATCGATATTCAACAATACTTTATTATCATCGTCTTATTTGAACTCGGAAGTGCGATCCTTGTTGGTTTAGGAATGGATGCTGGCAGGGATGCTTGGATCGCTATCCTGCTCGGTATGACATGCGGTATGTTTCTATTTGTAGGTTATTATTATCTCTATAAACAATTTCCAGAGCAATCGTTAACACAATATTTGCAGATCTTGTTCGGTAAGTATATAGGAAAATTATTTGGTTTCTTGTACCTAATGTACTTCATGTATTTAGCTGCTCGTGTTTTGCGTGACTTTGGAAGCCTTCTGCTGTCAGCAGTTTTTGTACAAACACCGATTATTGTTGTAAATGCGCTAATGATTGCTACAATTGTTTATGTTTTAAAATTAGGTTTCGAAGTTCTAGTAAGAACAGGGGAGATCATTTTTTTTCTAGTCGTTCTCTTAGGAATCGTTCTTGCTGTACTTGTTTTATCAGCAGACTTAATGAAATACAATTATCTTCTTCCTGTTCTAGGCAAGGGGTTCTTGCCGGTCTTAAAGGCGGCGTTCCCAGTAACACCGACTTTTCCTTTTGGAGAAATGGTGGTTTTTACAATGTTGTTGCCATATTTGAAAACAACAAAGAAAAGTAAAGCACTAACAGTTGGGTTATTTGCCATTATGGTGAGTGGGATTATCTTAAGTGTAACGGTCGCGATGGACATTGCGATATTAGGAGGGCATGTTGCTACTCATGTCTACTTCCCATTGCTTGCTGCAGTTGCGAAGATTAACTTAGGAGAATTTATTCAAAGGTTGGATGCGTTAGTGGTATTTACGCTCATTATAGGAGGGTTCTTTAAGATCTCTGTATTGTTTTATGTTGCAGTTAAAGCAACCCAAGACATCTTCGGAGTAAAAGAAGAAAAAAAGCTCATAGGCCCAATCGGTATTGTATTGATTCTTTCATCTATCGTCATAGCAGCAAATTATGTGGAACATATTACAGAAGGTTTAAATATCGTTCCTCATTTTATCCATTTACCATTTCAAGTTGTTTTACCGAGTCTATTCATTATTGTATTCTTAATAAGAAGAAAGAAGCTTAAGCCTTTTGCTTCTTCTCCATCCACTTCGACAGAATAAACGTTAGGATGGGTAAGATCATCAAAGTGATCACTAGAACATATTCAACCTTGTCCACATAGTGAAAGAAAGACATAAACGATTTTTTTATAACCGTTGCTGGAGCGATTCCTAGAAACCAATCAATGACAACGAGTAAAGAGAACATACTGAATAGTAAAATGATATAAATAACAACAGGATTCTTCATGACGTCCACCTCCTGTTTTTAGTTTTTGCACGATTGACATCCTTATCCATAAGTTGAACCGAGGTGATATGTTTTGTGTGGCAGATATATGCTTTACTACGAAAAAGATGTGATTATTGATGCTTTTAACTTAGAAAACGAATTTGATTATGATAAACGCTTTAACATTGCTCCGAGTCAGCAAGTTCTCTCGATTATTAAAGCGAGCTCAGGAAATAGAGCAGGATATATGAAGTGGGGGCTTGTCCCAAGTTGGGCGAACGATCCGAAAATAGGAAACAAATTAATGAACGCGAGAAGTGAGACAGTTTATGAAAAACCAAGCTTTAAAAACTCTTTTGTTCAAAAAAGATGCTTGATTCCTGCAAGTGGATTCTACGAATGGGTTATTGAAGAAGGTGTTAGCAAGAAGCAGCCCTATAAGTTTACATTAAGAGATAAAAAGCCGTTCGCATTTGCCGGGATCTGGTCTAGATGGACAGGTGAAGTCGAAGGACAGCAAGAAGAAAGAATTACCTGTTCCATCTTAACAAAAGCATCTAATGACTCTATGAAAAGATATCATCACCGTATGCCGGTAATGTTAGAGCCAAACGTTGGAGAGAACTGGTTGGATCGCTCAGCAAGTAAGGATAAACTTTTTTCTATTCTCCAAGACAACAACCCAGAACTATTTGCAGAACAAGTCACTATGGATTTGAACGTTCATAGAACTAGCTGACAGTTTCTTTTGATCTGTATTTGATCAGGTGAAAGTGTCATTTTTTTTACGAAAAATAATCCAAGAGTACTATATTGTAAATTCTTTGTAAGTCTTTCTGACTGTTTTAATATAAAACTAACAATTGAATCGACAGAATTGTGTTATATTTTTCATGGATTTACATGTTTTACATCCTATTAGTGAGGCAGGTGGAACGATATGTTCATGAAAATGACGAAAAGGCTTACAAATATAAGTATCATGCTAGTAATGGTGCTTAGCATGGCTATACCACTGCAGCAGACTGCATCTGCAGCTGACGTTCTAACGGTTAGCGAAGCATTGGTTAAGCAGGATAAATCAACACAGATGGTTGAAGGGTATATCGTAGGAACTGTTCATGGAGGTAGTGGGTCTTCTATCTCATTCAAACATGAAGGACCATTTACTGCGAATACCAACTTGGCCATCGCAGATTCAGTGAACGAAACAGACAAAACGAAAATACTAACTGTTCAATTACCTAATAATGCTGCAAGATCTGCATTGAACCTCGTTGATCACCCTGAGAATTTAGGGAAAAAAGTTCAACTTGAAGGAACACTAGAGGCCTATTTTAGTGTGCCAGGACTTAAAAATGTAAACAAATATCAAATTATTGATGGTGCTCCTTCTGAACCACAAGTAGAAGAAGTAAAGTCTTCGGTTGAGGGACAGGTTGTTTCTAAAGGGACTTCAGTCGTACTCTCTACTGAAACAACAGATGCTGAAATTTTTTACACTTTAGATGGACAAGATCCGACTACAGCTAGCACACGTTATACATCTCCTATTTCAGTAGATGAAGATGTAACCATTAGAGCTGTCGCTGTTAAAGAAGGATTTAAGAATAGCAACATATCAGAGTTCAAATACCAAGTTGCTCTATCCGGACTTCGTATCCATGATATTCAAGGTGCAAGTCATCAATCTCCTGTTTCGAATAAAGCAGTAGAGGGTGTCGAAGGAATTGTAACAAAAGTTGTAGATAACAATAATTTTTATATGCAGGACGTTAAACCAGACAAAGACTATAGAACGTCTGAAGGTATTTTAGTCTACCAAAAAGATCACGGTCAGACTAAAGGAAATCTTGTTTCAGTTGATGGGCTAGTAAAAGAATGGGTACTTGAAGGATATTCTGATAAATTAAAAACAGATCTAGCTGTTACAGAGATTAATGGAAGTCGCATCACAAAACTACAAGAAGGACAAAAACTTCCAAAGTCAACAATCATCGGTTTGTTTGGTCTTCAACAACCAACTAGAGTGATTGATAATGATAACTTTGGGTTGTTTGATCCAAAAGAAGATGGCATTGATTTTTATGAGAGTTTAGAAGGTATGCTTGTAGAAGTAAAAAATCCTGGTGTTCTTGCACCTCAAAAATATGGAGAACTTGTTGTTGTTCCAGATTTTTGGAAGCAAAAAGAATTTAACTCATCAGGTGGTCTAAACATCAAGGAATTTGATTACAACCCAGAACGCATTTTTGTCGATATGAACGACGAATCGTTTGTGGCAAAAACAGGAGATTTCTTCTTGGGCTCAATTACTGGAGTTGTCAGCTACGGATTTGGTAACTATAAAGTGTTAGCTGACCGAGAAGAACTTCCAACGTTTGTTGAAGGAAGAACAAAACCGGAAGTTACAAAGATTCACGAAAAACATAAAGAGTTAACGATCGCGAGCTTTAACGTAGAGAACTTTTCTGCACTTGAAGAAGGGCGTGACAGTACGAGCGATGAAAAAGTATCGCGTATCGCAAAATCGATCGTTCGTAACCTGAACGCACCAGATATCGTAGGGCTTGTTGAGATGCAAGATGGAAACGGTCCAACGAATGATGGTACGACAGATGCAAAAGAAAGTGCTGATCGATTAATCGCTGAGATTACGGCGCAAGGTGGTCCACAATATGTGTATACAGATATCGCACCAGTTGATGGACAAGACGGCGGAATTCCTGGTGGTAACATTCGTGTAGGATTCATCTACAATCCTGAACGTGTTTCACTTGCAAAAGGAACTAAAGGAACAGCAACAGAAGCGGTAGGCTATAAGGACGGGAAGCTTACTGTAAATCCTGGGCGTATCGATCCGACAAACCCAGCATTTGAAAACAGCCGTAAGCCAGTCGCAGCACAGTTCATGTTTAAAGGTGAGAGCGTAATTGTGGTTGCGAATCATTTTAACTCAAAAGGCGGAGATCAGCCGCTGTTTGGGAAAAATCAGCCTCCTTTCCTTGGAAGTGAAGCGCAACGTTTAGAAATCGCGGGAATTGTAAATCAGTTTGTTAAAAATGTTAAGAGTGAAGATAAGGATGCAAAGGTCGTGCTGCTTGGAGATTTCAATGATTTCGAGTTTACGAAGACGCTGCAGAAAGTTAAAGGCAAAGAGTTGACGAACATGATCGAGAAAGTTCCTTACAAAGAGCGCTACACATATTCTTACCAAGGGAACGCTCAAGTTCTTGATCATATTTTAGTAACAAACAATATGGCGAGAAAGACAAAAGTTGATATCGTTCATATCAATTCGCAGTTTATGGAAGAACACGGTCGAGCAAGTGACCATGATCCTGTGTTAATTCAAGTAAAACTAGATAAAGTCAGATAAATAAATAAAAGTCATCCGCATATTGTGGATGACTTTTTCATGTTAACTGCAGTTTAGCGTCGGTATCCGCCACCTAGCTGTTGTTCAGCCATTTGAACAAGACGTTTAGTGATTTCACCACCAACAGATCCATTCGCACGGGATGTTGTGTCTGGTCCTAGTTGAACACCAAACTCAGAAGCGATTTCATACTTCATTTGATCCAAAGCTGCTTGTGCTCCAGCTACTACTAATTCGTTAGAGTTATTGTTACGTGCCATATGTATCACCTCCTTGTATTACTAGTTTGTATATATTTAACAATTTTATGCGCATGATGGAAAAGTTTTTTTCGGAAGAAGAGATCGATAGGTATTCGCATATTTTTGCTTTAACCGACACCAAAACCCGTAAGTTTCGTATGATACATCATCCCCCTATTTTTATTTTCAAGATAAGCGCTGAGCTGGTTTGTTAAGCTCAGTGCTTTCTGTTTATGACGCCTGTTGATACTATGGTAGGTAATTGATTACTAGCTGATTGATACATAAAAAGATAAAATTGTAGAAATTAGAATAATAAAATATATTTGATTTTAACGCATTCGTTTTATAATGAATGAAGGATATAGATTCAATAGTAATATGAATAGATGAAGGATCAGAAACGTTAGAACTTCATGCAATTGGGAGAGCGGGTGTAGGATGGGGAATAAAAAAGAGTATTCCCGGTGGAAAGGTATAGGACTAGCCTTAGCAGGAGCTTCTCTTTGGGGGTTTTCAGGAAACGCAGCAGAATGGATCTTTTCACATTCAGCAATGACCGCAACATGGTTAGTTTCAGTCCGTATGGTAATGGCTGGAGCGCTGCTATTATTTCTAGTCTCTTTTCATCACAATATATTTGAAGTTTGGAGAACTAAAAAAGACCGAATGGATTTAATAGTATTTTCTTTAACGGGTATGCTTGGGGCACAGCTTACGTTCTTTTTGAGTATAGAAGCGGGTAATGCACCAACGGCTACACTGCTTCAATTTTTAGGCCCGGTGTTTATTACGATCTATTTTGCGTTAAAGTTCTTAAAATGGCCAAAACGAAAAGAATGGATTGCAGTACTAATGGCTCTTTCAGGAACGTTCCTGCTCTTAACAAATGGAAGTTTGCAAGAGATAACGGTTTCCGAAAAAGCTATATTCTGGGGAGTTCTCTCAGGTATTTCAGTAGCTATATATACCGTCTATCCAGTGAGACTGTTAAAACAGTATGCATCTGCTACGATCGTAGGTTGGGCCATGTTGCTTGGTGGATCTGCTGTTTCTATTTTTACTCAGCCGTGGCAGGCGAATGCAATCGATTGGTCATTCTCATTATTTGGGATGCTATCATTTGTAGTAGTATTCGGAACACTATTGCCTTTTTATCTCTACTTAGACAGCTTAAAGTATATAAGCTCGACAGAAACGAGCTTACTTGGAAGTGCAGAACCTTTAGTAGCAACCCTTGTATCTGTCATATGGCTTGGTACTGCGTTTGGGAGTTTCCAAACAGCAGGAGGCATGCTCATTATTTTGACAGTATTCTTGCTATCTATGCCAGAAAAGGGACTAATACAAGTGAGTCAATCAATAAAAAAGTAAAGCAAAACGCATGATTTGACATTTATACGGAATCGTACCACTATGGTAGGGAAGAACATTCAACAGGAGACGATGCGGATATGAATGACAAAATAGTATTTTTTGATATAGATGGAACGCTAGTAAATGATGAGAAAATTATTCCTGACAGCACGAAAGAGAGTATACTTCAGTTGAAAAAGAACGGCGTACATGTAGCAATCGCCACTGGACGTGGCCCGTTCATGTTTGAACCAATTCGTGAGGAATTAGAGGTGGATTCGTTTGTGAGTTTTAACGGATCTTATGTTGTTTTTAAAGATGAAGTGATTCACAAGACGCCGTTATCTAGAGAAGCGATTCTTAAAATTGAAGAAGAAGCAGAAAAGGCAGGTCACCCTCTTGTCTATCTTGATCATGAAAGAGCGACAAGTAATGCTGATAATCATGAGATCATTAAGAACTGTACGTTTAATCTCATGCCGAGTTATCCCGTTTTCCACCCAGGATTCTATAAGGAAAATGAAGTTTATCAAGTTTTATTATTCTGCCAGGAACAGCATGAACATGTCTATCGCGATGGATACAAAGGCACGTTCGATTTTATACGCTGGCATGAAAATGCGTTAGACATTTTGCCAACTGGTGGTTCTAAAGCAAAAGGAATTGAAGCTTTTATGAACCAGATAAACATGAAACCTGAGAATGTGTACGCATTTGGTGATGCGTTAAATGATATCGAAATGCTTAAAGCAGCGGGAACAGGAATTGCGATGGGCAATGGTTTAAAAGAAGCAAAAGACGCGGCAGACTTTGTTACAAAATCAGTTGATGAAGATGGTATCTATCATGGACTTAAGCATTTTGGATTAATTTAATCATGGAGCACCCTAGTTGAATTCAACTAGGGTTTTTTTTGTTCTGAAAATTGCAGTGAAAAAGGTAAAGGAGCAACCTTTTAATGACGATATAACACGTACAGCAAGTAAAGAACTTTTCAAATAGGAGTTGAAACGTGTGAGATTGAATGTAAAGGTGATGTGTTACTTTTTAATCGCTGTCTTTTTAATCGTAAGCTTTCCATTAAGACCTGTCTCGGCAGCAGGAAAAACGGCAACAGTGAATGCAACAAGCTTGAATGTTCGCACAGAACCTTCCTCATCCTCAAAACAGATCGGATCATTAAAAAAAGGCGCGAAAGTTACGGTGTTCCAGATAGAAAAAGGATGGGCAAACATATCTTTTCAGGATAGAAAAGCTTGGGTTAGTTCAGCGTACATAAAGGTAAATAACTCAACCAGTTCCAAAACACCATCTCAAAAGGAAGCAAAAAATATTAAAACAGCAAAAGTTACAGCAACTTCTCTAAATGTGCGGAGTGGTGCAGGAACTCAATATAAGACGGTAAGCTCGCTAAAGAATGGAGCGGTAGTTTCTGTAATTAAAGAAGAAGGCAATTGGGCTAATATAACATACGGTTCAATTAAAGGATGGGTAAGTAGTGCGTATCTATTGAATCAAACAGGTACAACTCCTCCTAAGCCTCCTACAAACAAACCTGTAAACAATGGAAAGTGGGGAACAGTAACAGCGACGTATTTGAATTTTCGATCATCGGGAAATTTATCTTCACCGATCATCGGCTCACTCAAATATGGTACTTCTGTTCAGATTTTGTCAGAGTCAGGAAGCTGGCTTTCCATTCAAACGTCCGATGGAAAGAAAGGTTGGGTATCTAGCCAGTACATATCACTAAAAACGGGAGGGTCTCCAATCGTTACAAACCCTAAGCCTGCAACGAAACCTCCAGTTGCTCCACCTTCATCTGTATCAAAAAAAGTTGTCGTCTTGTCAGATGGAGTGAATATTAGGCAAGGTCCTTCTACAGCATACTTAATAGTGGGTCATGCAAATCAAGGGGACGAATTCGCATTTCTTCAATCTAAGAACGACTGGGTACAAATTAAGCTGCCAAATGGTAAAAGTGCTTGGGTGGCAGGATGGCTTGTAGCTGTTCAACAATCATCCTCTAACAATCCTTCAACTCCTAAACCATCCTTGAAGGGATTAAAAGGAAAAAGGATTGTGATAGATCCTGGTCATGGTGGAAATGATCCAGGAGCTTCAGGAAAATCATCGGGTACACAAGAAGCCGCTATGACGTTGATGAGTGCGAGATTATTAGCCACACAGCTTAGTAATGCAGGTGCAAAAGTCATCTTAACTCGAAGTGATAATACGTATATATCTCTTAATAAACGTGTGGAGATTAGTCATTATCATTTTGCAGATGCATTTGTTAGCCTACATTACAACTCAGCTTCAGATAGATCCGCTACAGGACTGTTAACCTTCTATTACGGCCAGAAGGACCTGAAATTGGCGAACTCGGTAAACAACGGATTAATTGGAGCAAATACGGGATTAAAAGGTGGAAATGTTAGATATGGAAACTTTCACGTTCTACGTGAAAACAAACAACCTGCCGTATTAGTAGAGCTTGGTTTTTTGTCAAATCCATTTGATGAAAGTATAATCAAGAGTAATTCTTTTCAAACAAAAGCAGCAACGGGTATTACGACAGGATTGGCTCAATATTTTCAATAAGGTGAAGAGGCAGTGATTAAAAATGTGAACTTTTAATCACTGCCTCTTTTGTTTCAGTAAGTATCTTTTCCTATTCTTAATTCGCTTGACTGGATTTTATGTTCACTTTATTCATATAATTAAAATCATAAATAATAAATGTAGTTAACAATAGGTGGTGCCAAATTTGGAGAACTCTGGACTTATTCTTGAAGGTGGAGGAATGCGCGGTGTTTATACGGCAGGGGTACTCGATGTTTTTATGGAGAACGACCTTTACTTTCCGTATGTGATCGGGGCATCTGCTGGTGCTTGTAACGCTGTATCATACTTATCACGCCAGCACGGAAGAAATCGCACGGTGAATCTAGAATATAGCTCACATCCTGAATATATTTTTTATATGAATTGGTTGTTTAAGAAGAAGGGGTTGTTCGGTATGGACTTCATATTTGATGAACTTCCAAACCGCCTAGTTCCCTTCGATTATGCTGCATTTAAACAATCGAAAGAAAGATTTGTAGTCGTTGTAACAGACGTAAGAACAGGCCAACCCGTTTATTTGAATAAAGAAGATTACGAAGAGATGGAGATCTCAAATGTTCTACGTGCATCATCATCCATTCCATTTATCGCACCAGTAGTCGAGCTTGCAGGAGGTCAGATGATGGACGGAGGGATTGCGGATCCTATACCTGTTCATAAAGCTTTGAAAGATGGCGTGCAAAAAGGAGTCGTAATCCTCACTCAGAATGAGGGTTATCGCAAGAAAAAGCCTAAAATGACGTGGGTAACGAAAAAATTCTATCCTGAATACACAGGTCTCGACGAAAGTTTACGTGGACGCTACATCAAATATAATGAGACGCTTGATTTTATAGAAAAAGAAGAGAAAAGTGGAAACTTATTTGTCCTTCGTCCCATGGAGAAAATGATAGTAAAAAGAATTGAACGCGATCCTAAACGACTTGGAGTTCTGTACGAACAAGGAAGAATAGATGCACTTAACCAATTGGATAACTTAAGAAGTTGGTTATCCAATTAAAATCAATCCACTCTCCCGTATCATTTCATGCCATAAAAATAGAAAAGCTTGCAATAGAAGTCACGAAACAGACCTCTATAGCAAGCTTTTTTCATTTAGTATATCTTTTGAATAACTTGTTCAATATCTGGTTCTTTCATCTGAATATCGACCGGTTCTCCCCATTGTGTGACTTTTTGAAGTAATAGAGGTGAAGATAGAAGAGAGCGATCATAATCGATAATTAACTTTTCGTCTTCCCATGTCATTCTTTCAATTCCTTCTAATTGTATGTCAGCCGTGTTTGGTTTTACACGATACTGAATCTCCATGACGCTTGGTAATCCAATATTCTTTCGTAAATCTTCCAGCGTTCCATCTAAAACCATTTGTCCGTGATTGATCACGATCACGCGGCTGCATAACCGTTCAATATCATCCATATCATGTGTGGTTAACAGGATGGTCTTCTTCTCGTTTTCGTTCAGTTCTTTTAAAAAGGCTCGTATACTTGTTTTTGCATTAACATCTAATCCGATCGTAGGTTCATCTAAGAAAAGGATGTCAGGATCATGAATCATGGCTGCAGCAAGGTCCCCGCGCATCCGTTGCCCTAGAGATAGTTTTCGAACAGGTGTGTCCATAAACTTTCCAATCTGAAGCATATCATCATACAACCTCAAAAACTGGCGATATTTTTCATCAGGTACTTTATACATTTCTTTTAAAATATCAAAAGAATCACGTAACGGGAGATCCCACCATAGTTGTGTACGTTGTCCGAATACAATGCCGATCTTTTTGGCTACTTCTTTTCTTTTTTTCTGCGGGCTCAATCCTCCCACTGTGATTTCACCGCTAGTCGGATGAAGAATACCTGATAACATTTTAATCGTAGTGGATTTTCCAGCACCGTTCGGCCCGATATAGCCTACGAATTCACCCTCTTCAATAGAAAAAGAAATATCATCTACAGCTCTTACCACATGATGCTTTGTAGAAAGAAGAGAACTAAACGACCCGATAAATCCTTTCTTTGTTTCATAGATTTTAAAGTGTTTATTTAATTGCTGAGCTTGAATCATGTATAGCCCTCCTCAACTTCCTGTACTATGGTAATGGCGGATTCCAAACATCCAGAATCGTAACGCTATGAAAAGAAAAACGATTGAAACGAGTGGTGGTAATGCTAGGTTCCAAAGGTTACCACCTTTATTTAATAGAAACAGAACAGGTGTATAATTCATGAATCCTACTGGGATGACTGTGAAAAAAATGATTTTGAGCCAGCCGGGATAGATGTTCATCGGATAGTTGGCTGCATTAAATGGAGCATATAGAGTAAAGGTTTGGAAATCTTTGATCCTCTGTGTCCAAAAGGCAATGGTAGCTGTGATCAACCCTAGAGAAAAACAAATAAGTACTCCAGAAATGATAGTTACAGGTAAATAAATTAACAAAAGAAATAATTCAACGTTATTAAGTTTTAAACCGATAATAGAAATAACAAGGATCAGGATACCTTGTATCGTTCCTCCTATTCGGGATAGGTCTATGTTTTTAGTCAAAAGCAATGATAACGGAGAGACAGGTCGAATTAGAAGACTATCGAATTCACCTTCGACCATATAACGTTCAAAATTATGTACCTCTACACAAAATACTCTGTACAGAGTAATGGCAACAGATGAGATTCCATAGAGAAGCCCCACTTCATAAAGATTCCAACCCTTTACATCGTCAAAACGCTGCAGAATGGCTGCGAGCAGCACAAAGTCCACCGCCATGATCAAACCGTATGATAAGGAGGATACGAGAAAGTTCATCTTATACTGCATACGTGAACGCAAACTTCCTGATAATAGTTTCAGATAAAGGTTCATGACTTATCCTCCTTGAATTTCTAACTTATGGCGTGCCTTCTCAGTTAGCCATAGGTTGAAGCATGTTAAAACCACGACCCAAACCAACTGGATAAGAATAACTTCACTTGAAATCTTCTCAAGGAAAATCATGACAGGGTAATAGATGGCTCCTGCAAAAGGTAAATAGGGTGTGATAGAAGATAGGGGAGCTGGAAGTAAATCGATAGGTACAAGTTGTCCTCCAAGTCCAACCAATAAAGTAAAGTTTACAAAATGCGCCCAATCGATCTCAGTCGTCCAGCATGCACTTATCCCTACTAGGTAGTGCAGGTTAATAGAAATGATCATGGCAAAAAGAATAGAAATACATAAGAAAAAATAAGTCAGTATGTGTTGAGGAATATAAAAGCCTACTGTTAAGGAAAAAACAAGCCCAATAGGAAGAGATCGAAAGAACAAGTTATACACTAATCTTCCAGCTTCTTGAGAGGTAACATAGAGAAAAAAGTTTGTTGGTCTTGCGAGTTCTAAAGATATTGCACCATTTCTTATTCCGTTATGAATATTGAGTCCTGCCGTTAAGAAACCGGATAACCAGAGGATGCATTGTACAGCCGCAATGTAAAAGGTCATATCTAGGGCAGTGTAGGGACTGTCATTCTCTTTTCCTTGCAGTACACCGACCCATATGGCAATGAAAACAAATCCGAAGATCGCACTCGCTGCATTATTAATCAGATGCGCCACCTTGTATTGCATGTTACGCATAAAGCTCTTTTGTAAAAGAATCCAATAAACCATAAGTCCCCCTTTATGAAGTTTTTATTTTTTAGCGCAGAAGTATAAAATAGCAAATTTTACAAAAGTTTGCAATTCTTTTTTTGGAGGTTATTTCTATGTCATGTTCACAGTGTCGTCCAACAGGAGATTTTCCGGAGAGTGGCTTTTTTCATATCCGTACCGATCATCCCGTTCTTTTGGAAAGTTTGATGAATTTATTTAAAGAGCACGGTTTGGAAGGCATTCATTCTGGAAATGTTGCATCAGCAAAATATAGCAATCTTATAGAACTGCAAGATTTTATGGAAAAGTCACTTAAAACATTTAACGAAATTGCTGTTGGGTCATTTTATTGTTCAGTTACTTCTGCATTGGAAGAAATGAGCGTCTTCACACCTTGGATTTCATTTCAGCAATTTTTTGAAAGAATGAAGCATATCGATCTGTATGACATTATTCAACAGCAGCTCTTCACTACACACTCGCAGCCTATTGTTTTTTTACAGAGTGGAGAGATTTATGGATATGAGTTCTTACTTCGTCCATCAACTGAAGAATTTGAATTCAAACCTTATGAACTTTTTCAGTTTGCTGAACGAGCAGGTCTTCAGGCGCTGTTGGACGGAAATGCTAGGATGACTTCTATTCGAAATAGCGCTGGAGCTGTTTCACCAGGCTTGAAACGATTCATTAATTTCCTTCCGTCATCGATTTACGACCCAAAGCATTGTCTGGCTACAACATTTAAAGCAGCAGCTGACGCAGGAGTAGACCCAAACGATCTCGTCTTTGAAGTGGTGGAGACAGAAGAAATCGCAGACATCGATCATTTAAAAAGTATCCTTCAAGCTTACCAAGAGCAAGGAATGAAAGTAGCACTAGATGACTTAGGTGCAGGACATTCAACACTTTCTGTATTAAAAGAGCTGAAACCAGACTATGTGAAGATTGACCGTAAAATCGTTTCTTTCTGTGATGAAGACGCATCTAAGGAAGATATGATACAAAAAATCGTTGAGGTTGCAAGAGAAATAGGTGCTGTCGTACTTGCAGAGGGAATCGAGAGAAAAGAAGAAGCAGATATCGCACTTAAATGCGGAGTTGAGCTTGCACAAGGCTACTATTTTGGCCGTCCAGTTCCAACAAAATCTTTAGCTGCAGCTGTTCAATAAATTTACGAAAACCTTATCAAAAAAAGATAAGGTTTTTTTTACCGAATGACTTGGAATAGTGACCAACTTCTAGTAATCTATAGGTAGATGCTTTTGTAATATAATTGTAAAATTAACGGGAATATTTCCAAAAGGAGCGGAATGATGGTAACGAAAGCGGATCCGGAAAAAAAGAGGAAAAAGTCGCAAGTGCCCTTTCGTTTAAATGTCTTGTTTTTGGTCGTCTTTTTTCTTTTCTCAGTCCTTATTTTAAGGCTTGGTGTTCTCCAAATCGTAAATGGAGAGGAAAAACGGCTAGAGTCTGAAGCAGTTGAAGAAGTTATCGCAAGGAAAGAAGCGCCACGAGGAAAGCTGTTAGACAGCAACTTCCGTGAGGTCGTAGGGAATGAACCTTTCTTTTCTTTAACATATACGAAAACAGTAGATACAAAAGCAAAAGACACGATGCGAATTGCAGAATGGCTAGCTGATCGCCTTGGGGTTACAGAAGATCAGATTAAAAAGATCACAGAACGCGATAAAAAAGACTATTTTATCGCGAAACAAGATGTGACGAAGATGATGGAAGAGCGCCTTAGCAAGAAGGAAAAGAAATTAAGTGACAAAGATCAATATATCGCACTCGTCAATAAGATTACAGAGGAAGAAATCAATAGTCTAACTGACAAAGATATTAAAATTCTGGCTTACAAACGTGCAATGGATACGGGTTATGCGTATTCAGCACAACGAATTAAAACGAACTTGAACAACGAGGAAGTTTCCGTAATCTCAGAGAATCTTGGTGACCTTCCTGGGGTAGATATTATGGCGGATTCGAAAAGAATCTATCCGTACGGTGATTCTACCATTTTTGGACAAGTTAAACAGATTCCAAAATCTAAAACAGATTACTTTATGAGCATGGGATATGATCGAAGCGATCAAGTGGGAATCAGTGGTCTTGAAGACCAATACGAAAATGTATTAAGAGGCACAAAAGAAAAATCTGTTTACCTGACAAATCCAAAAACAGGTGCAACGATCGGTGAACCTAAAACGATTCCAGGTCAACGTGGAAAAGATATCGTATTAACTTTGGATATGGAGCTGCAATTCCATTTAGAAAAAATTCTCGAGGAAGAAATCTTACGAGCTAAGCCATTAGGAGGAAATGACCTTCTAGACTCAGCATACATCGTTATGATGAACCCGAAAACTGGTGAAATAAAAGGGATCGCAGGGAAAAAGTACAAAGATGGAAAATTTACGAATGATTCTTATGGGGCACTGTTTGATGCCTATGAAATGGGGTCAACCGTTAAAGGAGCAACCGTTTTAACAGGTCTGCAACAGGGACTAGTTCATATGGGAGAAGTTATTGAAGATAAACCTTTCACAAAAGATGGAATGAATAAATCTTCTTGGAAAACAATGGGCCCAATAACAGACTTACAGGCTTTAATGATGTCTTCCAACGTTTATATGTTTAACATCATGGATCGTATGATTGGTCCTGAACATTGGACACAAACGTATGCTGAAGCTCGTTATTCTTTTAATCAATATGGTTTAGGTGTAAAGACAGGAATTGACTTTCCAAACGAAGCTGTTGGATATGAAGGAAAACCGCCTGAGGGAGAATCAGCTACTCTATATGACTTGGGTATCGGTCAGTTTGATACATACACAACAATGCAACTTGTTCAATATGTATCAACCATTGCGAACGATGGGTATCGTGTTAAGCCACATCTTGTTCGTGAAATTAGAGAACCAGCAACAGATGAAGAAAGTCATGGTAAACTCTTAAAGCGCTTTGAGCCAGAGATTTTAAACAAGATTGATGTTGAACAAAAATACATTGAACGCGTTCAAGATGGATTTTGGCAAGTTATGCATGGATCTAGAGGTACTGCTAAAGGCTATTTCGATGACCCTGCAAAATACCACAACCCAGCAGGAAAAACAGGGACTGCTCAACGTATCATAAGACATCCTCGTACGGGGAACATTGTGGAAAAGCATAATCTTACGCTTGTAGGTTACGCACCATTTGAGAATCCTGAGATTGCATTTGCCGTAGTGGTTCCAGAAGGTACACCACAGAACGGAAACCAAAAGATCAACAAGTACATCGGCCAACGTGCACTCGAAGCATATTGGAATTTGAAAGAAGAATACGGTGAGAATGCAGCAACAGTTACCGGTAATTTAGAAAAAGACAGCGAAGAGGACTCAGCAGAATGATGCTGAGTTTTTCTTTTCCTAAAAGATTATTGCTTTTTACTCTTTTTATTTACTTCAATGACAGTTGATTGGAGCGTATGGTGTGAGACTCCAGAGGGACAGGCTGGCAGATTGAAAAGTGGAAGTGGCTCGTTCAGCCCCTACAAGCAAAAGTTGAATGGGCTATGAAGGCGCACTTTGCCTTCTGACCGTTAAACTTTTGACCTCGAGGGGCTAGCCACTGCAACTAGACAGGTGAAACACTTAAAAGTGAAACGCTAGAATGTGGCTCACCGCATGCCCCGCGGAAAGCGAAGCAACTGGAGCGGAAAATCAACTACTTTCGGGACGCAACAATGATACGAAAACAGACTTTTTTAAAACGTATGTACAATAGAAAAAACCGGCACATGGCCGGTTTTCTCCCTTCACACTATTCATTATTAGCAGAAGCAAGCTGCCCCAACAATAATCAATAGAATAAATAACACTACTACCAATGCAAAAGAATTGCCATAAGAATAACCCATCGATTTTTCCTCCTTTAATTCTTGCAATTGTTAATTCCATATATCCTATGCCTGTTTTCATAATTGAAGTGGGCAGGAGCCCAGATTCCATCAAAATAGGCGTTAAATGTATGTTTGACCATAAAAGTGTCAACGATTTGTAAAGACTGGATACTTGTGAAGAACATATATTCTTTGTTTTAATGAAAAGAGAAAGAAAATACGTAACAGGGAGTCAGCTTATGAAAAAATTACTTTTACCTTTAGTATTATTATTTACGATTGTTTTCCAACTGCCTTTATCGACGTCTGCTCATTCTAAACTAGAAACTTCTACTCCTGCAGAAGGTGAGAAGGTTACAACAGATCTTGAAGCGGTTGTTTTAACGTTTTCAACGAAGATTGAGTCGTTAAGTACGATGACGTTAAAAAACGGTGAGAAAGAGATTCCTTTACAGATTAGTGTAGAGGACGATCAAATGACAGGAGCGATCACAAATCCGCTTGAAAATGGAAACTATACAGTAGCGTATAAAATCATTGGCGCTGACAGTCATGTGATCGAGGGGAACTACTCATTTGCGGTAGATCGCCCTGAACAAGAAGAAACACCAGAAGAGGGTACAACAGATAAAGGGACTCAAGAGAAACAAGAAGACAATAGTGAAAAAGCATTGGATGATCAAGAAAAAAACGAAAAGCCGAATAATCCATCATATTTTGCACCATTAACCATTGGTTTAATTATCATTATTGCTATCGTGTCATTCTTTGCATTTAGAAGAAAGCGTTAAAGGAAAAGCCTCGAATATATCGGGGCTTTTTTTCGTACTATAGGAAAGATAACAAAGTGAATTATTTATTTTGTTTTTAGTAAAGAATATGAGCAAATAGATAGTTTTTTCTAACTATTCTGTTATATGATGTATATTGTCTTTTAATTTTCAGAAGGGGTTAGGTGATAGGGTGGATACATTTAAGAGATTAAAAGATTTTTATTGGCCGTATAAAAAGTACTTTTATTGGTCGATCTTGACTTTGATTCTAGTGTCAGGAATTACAGTTGTTTATCCGATGGTCTTACAATTTACCATCGATGAAATCATTATCAAAGGGGAATATTCAACCGTACCATATGTTGCATTAGGCTTTGTACTTCTGATGGTAATAAAAGGGGCAGCTACATATACTCATCAGTTTTATGGAGATCTGTTCGGTATTCGTTCTGTTTATGAACTTCGTGAATCTTTATACGAAAAGCTGCAGTTTCTGCCATTCGATTATTATGATAATGCAAAGACTGGAGATTTAATGTCGAGGTTAACTGCTGATGTTGAAGGTTTTCGTTTTTTTCTTTCTTTTGGCTTCTCACAGCTAATAAATTTTGTTTTAATCATAGGTTTTAGTCTCTCCGTAATGTTCTTCTATTCAGTTCCATTAGCACTCATTACACTGTGCATGATGCCTTTCCTCGCACTCGTTGTTTACAAGTTTGATAAAGAAGTTCATCCGGCTTTCCGTGGAATTCGGAAATCTATGGCGAATCTCAATACGAAGGTTCAGGAGAATATTAGCGGAATCAACACTGTTAAATCGTTATCACGTGAAGATTTTGAGATTAATAAGTTTGATACGTCTAATGAAGATTATAAGTCTCAGTACTTAAACACGTCTCATATTTGGGCTAAGTACTTTCCGGTAATGGAATTGATCGGAAATCTGTCGGTCGTTTTACTGCTTGCTTATGGTGGCTATCTTGTTATTCAAGGGAACCTGACAGCTGGAGAGCTCGTGGCGTTCTTTAGTCTTGTTTGGTATATCATGGGACCCATTATGAATCTGGGGTTTATCATGAACACTTTCTCTCAATCAAAAGCATCAGGAGAGCGTTTGTTGGAAGTGTTAGACGAACCTCTTGAGATGGAAGGGAAAGATCGCGAACTTGAAATGGTTCGCTTTCACGGAGAAGTGACGTTTGAAAATGTTACACATCGTTATAAAAACGAGAAAAAAGAAGCACTCAAAGATATTTCTTTTACAGCAAAACCTGGTCAGACGATTGGATTGATCGGTGCCACGGGTTCTGGAAAAACATCCATTACCCAACTACTATCGAGGTTTTACAATCCTGAATCAGGAACCATCTTAATAGATGGTAATCCACTCGATGATTATTCGTTAAGAACGATCAGGAAAAATATTGGTACCGTTCTTCAGGAGTCTTTTTTGTTTTCGTCAACGATAAAAGATAACATCTCTTACGGTAACCCATATGCAGATATGGATGATATTATCGATGCAGCAAAACGAGCTCAAGCGCACGACTTTATAATGGAGCTTCCTGATGGTTACGATACGATATTAGGAGAAAGAGGACTAGGACTATCTGGTGGCCAAAAACAAAGGATTTCAATAGCTAGAGCGATCCTTATCAATCCAACAATCTTAATACTTGATGATGCGACAAGTGCTGTAGATATGGAGACAGAATTCAGGATACAAAAGGCTTTAAAAGAAGTGATGAGCGACCGTACAACATTCATTATTGCTCACCGTATCTCTTCTTTAAAACATGCTGATGAGATACTTGTCCTATCAAAAGGGAAGGTAATCGAACGAGGTACACACGACGAGTTGATACAGCAAGAATCAGGAGCGTATCGAAGAATTTATGATATTCAGTATCAAGATAAAGAAAAAGTCTTTCAAATGAACGGGCAGGGGGTGTAAGGAGGATGCAGCATTCAAAGGAATTAAAAACGAAGAAATCACCTCGTTTTAAATATTCTTCTGAACAAGTGATCGATAAACCGTTCAACTGGGGGCAGATTATTCGGTTGTTTCAATACATGAAGCCTTACAGCAAGAACTTGTTGCCAAAGGCGATCATCGCGATGATGGTTTCGACTGCAGTAAGACTTGTAGTTCCTATTTTTATAGGTGTTCTAACGTTTGATCATGCAATCAAGAACAAAGATACGAACCTTCTTGTGAAATTAATCATTGCGATCGGGGGCCTCTACCTATTATCCTGGGGTGCGAATACGTTGCGGATAAAATGGATGAACTATCTTGGGCAATATGTGATCTACGACATACGTCAGCATCTGTTCAAGCATATTCAGCGCCTGTCACATCGCTTTTTTGATCAGCGCTCTGCAGGATCTATTCTTGTTCGCATCATTAATGACGTGAACTCTTTACAAGATCTGTTCACGAACGGTGTTATCAACGTATTGATGGATATCATCCTTCTGTTTGGTATCATCGTCATCATGTTCATCTACAGCCCAGAGCTAACGCTAGCGATCATGGTGATCTTGCCTCTTATGTTCTTCATCTCGACAAGTTTACGAAAGAAGATCAGACGCTCTTGGCAAGTTGTACGTATTAAACAAGCTAAGCTCAATTCACACCTGAATGAAAGCATACAGGGGATACGAGTGACTAAATCGTACACACAAGAAAAGGAGAATATGAGCTTCTTTAATGGAGTTAACAACGAAACGTATGATAGCTGGAAAACGGCGACACAACAGAATGCATTGTTCAGACCGTTTGTTGAAATGTCTAATGCGATTGGAACAGCGATTCTATTGTGGTTTGGTTCCTACTTGATACAAGGTGAGGCACTTGAAATTGGGGTATTTGTTACGTTTGCTTTTTATCTCGGTATGTTTTGGGAGCCGATCTCTCGACTTGGGCAAGTTTACAATCAGCTTTTAGTAGGAATGGCTTCATCTGAAAGAATCTTTGAATTTTTAGATGAAAAACCGAATGTTCACGAAAAAGAAAATGCTTTTTCGTTTTCAAAAATTAAAGGGGAAATTCAGTTTAAGGACGTTGAGTTCTCCTATAATGCGGATCGAAAAGCATTAAAAGGCATCGATCTAACGATACAAGGGGGTCAGACCGTCGCACTGGTCGGCCATACAGGGTCAGGTAAGACGACGATCGCGAACTTAGTGAGCCGATTTTATGATCCAACATCGGGTACGGTACAGATTGATGGAAAAGATTTGAAAGACGTCAATCTAGCGAGTCTTCGTGAAAAAGTAAGTGTCGTTCTTCAAGATACTTTTATCTTTTCAGGAACGATTAAAGAGAATATTCGCTTTGGGAGACCTGGTGCTTCCGATGAAGATGTTAAGAATGCTGCAAAAGCAGTTGGAGCACATGCATTTATCGAGAGACTGTCGAATGGCTATGAAACAGAAGTAGAGGAAAGAGGAAATGTTTTATCAGTTGGTGAAAGACAGCTACTTTCATTTGCAAGAGCACTTCTTGCAGATCCTGATATTCTGATTCTGGATGAAGCAACGGCAAGTATCGATACCGAATCTGAACAAAAGATACAACAAGCCTTAAAGACGCTTTTAAAGGGAAGAACAGCGATCATCATTGCACATCGACTTTCTACGATCAGAGAGGCAGATAATATCGTCGTTCTCGATCACGGTGAGATCATGGAGCAAGGTAGTCATGCGGAGCTTATGCATGCAGAAGGCATTTATTATCACCTTGTCGTATCTCAGTTTAAGATGCTTGATGCGATATAAAAAAACGCCTGGGAAATTTTTTTCCTAGGCGTTTTTGTTTATTGTAATGCTTTTGAAAGTGTATCAATGTTTTGGTTCATGATAGATAGGTAATCTCGCTCTTTTTTAATGTCGTCTTTCGTTAATGTCTCTAAGTTATGAAGAGTCAGGGTTTCTGCACCGACTTCTTTTTTGATCATTGCAGCTACTTTATTATTTACGTTCTCTTCATATAAAATATAGCTGGTCTTTTCTTTTTTTGCGTTTTCAATAATTTCTTCGATCTGATGCTGACTAGGTTCATGCGAAGGTGAGAGACCGCTGATTGCTATTTGTTCAAGGCCGTAGCGTTCTGCCCAATATCCGTATGCAGCATGAGATACGATGAACGAATTCTTTGGTGCTTCTTCCACTTTTGTTTTAAATGTTGAATCCAATTTCTCTAAATCAGCAACTAGTGCTTTATGATTCTTTTTAAATTCAGCTTTTGCATCAGGATTTAATTTTACGAGTCCGTTATAAATATTATCTGCAATCTGCTGTGCGAGAACAGGATCAAGCCAAATATGAGGATCTAAAGAACCATGATCATGATGTCCTTCTTCCTCATGAGCATGTTCTTCTTCATGAGCATGCTCTTCGCCTTCATGTTCTGCAGATTCATGATAGGATATTCCTTTTGCACCATCAATGATAGGCATATCTTCTTCTTTCAATGTATCTGCAACAGAAGATGAGAATTCATCAGACTGGAGTTTGTTATAAACGAAAGCATCACCTTCAGTCATTTCGACCATCTTTTTTGTAGAAGGTTCATACGTGTGTGCATCAGCACCAGGAGGTATAATAGAAGATACTTCTACATGTCTCCCTCCAATTCTTTCAGTGAAATATTCTAACGGATACATGGTTGTATAGATCTTCAATGTACCCTCTTTTTGATCAGATGTGCTATTATTACCGCATGCCGCTGATAGAATTAACATTATCGTTACGCTTAATAAGCTTATCGTTCGCATTTTAGCTTTCTCTCCTTTCAAACAATCCTTACTCATTATAAACGTAATCATTACGATTTGTAAAATATTATTTCTTGCATGCGAAGATTTATTACTAGATGTGAAATATATAGTCTAAAATGAATCTCTAAAGGGTAGTGATTTTACAAGCAGGTAGAAGTCATTTTTGGTATAATAAAGAAGATGTTTTTTAACTAAGCGTTTTAATAAGCGTGAATCAGGCTTAAAAAGGAGAGCGCGTACTAACATGAATATTGCTTTTTATTTGTTGCCTAAAGATGAAGTGAAGTATTTGAACCCAGAAGCAACGATGAGACAGGCACTTGAAAAGTTATCTTACCACAAGTACACCTCTGTGCCTCTCGTCTCAGAAGAAGGTCGTTACATAGGAACGTTAACGGAAGGCGATCTGTTATGGAAACTTAGAGAAGCCTTTGACAAAGGGTATGATGATGTATTAAAGACGAAGTTAGTGAATGTACCTCAGCGGATAAATAATATCTCTGTTTCCATCAACTCTAACATGGAAGATCTTATTACTTTGTCTACCGATCAAAATTTTATACCCGTTACAGATGATGACGGCCATTTTATTGGAATTATTAGAAGACGGGATATTATCAAGTATTGTGCAAATTTAATCTGGAATAAAGAAGTTACGAAAGATTAAGGCTGAATGTCTTAATCTTTTTGTACATATAGGAGGATTATTTTAGGTGAAAATACTTGCAGTCGCGTTTGGAGGAATAGTTGGAGCACTGCTGCGTTTTTGGTGCGGTCTGTTTCTTTTTCACCCACAGGGGTCTTTTCCGTTTTCGACTTTTTTGGTTAACGTAATCGGCAGTTTTATTCTAGGCTGGTTCGTTGTTTATGGTGTGAAACGTATAAACAACAACCATTTAATAGTAGCACTACAGACTGGTTTAATCGGTTCTTTTACAACATTCTCTACTTTCAACACAGAAATATTATTACTGGTTGAGGATCAGCTGTATACAATGGCATTGTTATATTTTTCTGCAAGTGCTGTTACAGGTGTTATCGCTATCTACTTAGGAATGAAGTTAGGTTCTATTTACTATGGCAAAGCAGGTGAAGAACAATGATCTCACAAACAATAGCCGTAGCAGCAGGTGGGGCTGTAGGTGCAGTTGTTCGTTTTTTAATTAGTCAACGGATAAATAGAGGTTTCCCATGGGGAACGTTGGCTGTTAACGTCGCTGGATCGCTTCTGTTAGGGTGGTATGTGGCAGATGAAGGAGACGGTCTATTGAGTTCACTGTATGCTACTGGTTTTTTGGGAGCTCTCACCACTTTTTCCACCTTGCAATTTGAAGCAGTAACTATATTAAAGAGTAATGCTAAAAGAGGTCTAACGTATTTGTTCCTTACATATATATTAGGACTACTAGCAGCTTGGACAGGCTTTGTTATCGGCATAAAATGAAAATATTAAAGGAGATATAATGAAAGATTTAGTAATTTCTTTATTAGAATGGATTATGAGTTTAGGACATCTTGGGATCGCACTTGGTTTGATGGTCGAAGTGATCCCGAGTGAGCTGGTTTTGTCTTATGGAGGGTATATGGTGTCACAGGGGCACTTAAACTTCACGCTGAGTGTTATTGCTGGAACGATCGGAGGAACGATTGCACAGCTCTTTTTGTATTGGATGGGATATTACGGTGGCCGTCCGTTTCTTGAGAAGTATGGAAAGTATGTCCTAATCTCAAAGAAGCAGATCGACTTGTCTGAAAGATGGTTCAATAAATATGGAACAGGTGTCATCTTTTTTGCACGATTTATTCCGGTTGTGAGACATGCTATCAGCATTCCAGCGGGAATCGCAAAAATGTCATTCGCGAAGTTTACGTTGTTCACAACATTAGCTGTTATTCCATGGTCAATTTTCTTTATTGAATTAGGCAGCCGTCTTGGTTCTAACTGGGAGGATATTAAAACGATTGCAGCTCCTTATACACGCGGAATCATGATCATAGCTGTTGTTGTCATCTTTTTGTTTATTCTTTATAAAGTAAAGAAGAAATAATCATCGCTGTCATATTGTCTTACACGTAATGGCCTGGTATTTATGTACCGGGCTTTTTTTATTATTCTTCAAATAACGTATAGACAAATTCTAACGAGAGTTGTACACAACATATATATCGCTACCGCAATATAAAACGAAAGGGGAGGAATTGAGATGGATACATTTATTAAGAGTTATCATGAAACATACAATGCAGCTAAAGTTAATGAGTTGCTTCTGCGCATTAAAGAACACCAAGGGAAAGAAAATATCGCTGCGAAAGTGACCGAAGCGATGGAGATCTGTGGATTCACTCCTGGAGACATTGAGCAAGTATTAAAACAACTGCGAGGGGGGGACAGACCCTAGACAATTACACTTTTACTAATTTTGTACATTTACAGTGGACACGATTGGATTATACCACCATTGCATTTGCCTTATATGTGGAATGGATCAAGCCCTTTCTTAGACGATAACCTCACTTCTGCGTTATACTTCTTGTAAGAGGTGATGGTTATGGATATAACATTAAGCGCAAAGAAGTATATAGAAGAAGTGCTTGAAATGAACAACGCCAATGGAATAAGAGTATACTTTTCAGGAATGGGCTGAGGAGGTCCTAAGCTTGGCCTGGCTCTGGATGAGCCGGAAAACTCTGATATTATCGAAGAGATCAACGGAATTCGTGTAGCGTTTGATCCAAGGATCAAAAAGCAGACTTCTGCATTAAAATTAGACTTTGAAGATTCTAAATATGGATCAGGTCTCGTGATGCTTGGACAGGACGATTGTTGTTAACAAATTAAACCGCTGATGACTTTTTAAAAGTCATCAGCGGTTTTTCTTATTGTTTAGATTTTCTAAATCCCGAATCCATCGCTTCTTTTTCTGTGCAGAACCATAATTCGGGCTTTGTCACTTTATAATAACGGCCACTCTCCAGATGATAAATTTTATCTCCAGAAGAGCTGATGTTACCTTTTATCGTACAATCTTCATTTTGTGATTTGTGTTGTGGTTTCTCTTCTTCATTATCTGAAACATAACCTTCTTCTTGAACATAGTTCTCTAAGCTCCAAATACCAACACCTTCTTTCTGGGCTTGCTTTTGAATACTTTCGTACTGATCTACATACTTCGTATTCGGCTCGAACACATAGGCTACACGTGCGAATCCTTTCTTTAGCAGGCTTTCTTGAACGCTTTGTCCATCTGCATAGACATAAGCGAGAAGACGACCGTACTTATCTCGTTCTCCTATTCCAAGCTCTAACTGAACATCAGCTTCTTCTAGCATATTTTCTGTGTGTTTACTAGCTTCTTTGCTAAAAGGCTGAACGGGTTTAGAAGGATGAACACTTTCTGGTGTATCAACGAGCAGAAAGCGAACCGTTTCTAACTTACCATCAACTCGAACTTTTATCGTATCTCCGTCAACAACCTTTTCAACTTTTACAGGAATTCGTTGTTCATCGTTAGAA
The DNA here is from genome assembly GCF_015903895.1 of Fictibacillus sp. 5RED26. Lineage (NCBI taxonomy): Bacteria > Bacillati > Bacillota > Bacilli > Caryophanales > Fictibacillaceae > Fictibacillus > Fictibacillus sp. 5RED26. Next base: position 748,792 of record NZ_JACZDU010000001.1, read on the forward strand.
GTCAAATAACTACAGCCAGACATAAGGAACACGATACTAATAATAGAGACTAGCAATTTCTTTTTTAACATATAAACATCCTTCATATTTAATTGATTGAATATGCTTTACCATTTACTATTATAATAAATGATAGGTCGTAGAGATTATAGATTACCATAAATCATTCTTTTGAAACGTAAGAAAGGGGATTCACTTGAAAAAGATATATAGAAATCTCAGTATGTGTGTAGTAACTATTTTAATGCTTGTTGCAGCGGGATGTGGAAACGATTCAAAATTAAAAGAAGCAAAGCTAGAGAACCAAAACAGTGAACCTGTAGTTGTTTTCCCATCTGACAAACCATCACTCATCTTTTTATTTACTACAGCTGGCTGAGGTCTCTGCCAAAAGCAGCTGGTTCAGCTGAATGAAAATATAGGTAAATTTAAAGATATGGATGTAAATATCTATGCGGTAAGCTCTGATACGGTTGAGCATCTGTCTTTCCTTCACAAAGAGATGAAACCTGCTTTTCCGTTTTTATCTGATCCGGAATTTAAGCTCATTGACCATTTAGATATGAAAGGGGACAGTGTAGCTAAACGTGGATACGCACTGATCGATAAGGAAGGAAAGGTTATCGTTACAGAGGTGAACGACCATTGGGGAGAAGAGATCGAACAAACTTCTAAACAGATTCATGAAAAATATAAGAAGTTAGAGAAATAGTCCGGCAACCAACGGACTATTTTTTTCGGGATTCGTTATCTGTCACAGTTTCTCCATACTAGTTGTTATAAAATGGGGTTATAATGATAGTAGAAACACTCTAGGAGGGATTTTCCATGCTTAAAAAATCTTTTTGGCTTGCAGCGATCGCAGTTCTTGCTATTGGCATACTGGCAGCTTGCGGTGGAGGAAAAGACAAAGAAAAAAGCACTAAGAATGCGGAAGAAACGATTACAATTGAAGCTACTAATTTTAAATTCGATAAAAAAGAGTATGAGATACCAGCAAATAAAGACGTAGCTCTTAAACTAGAAAACGTTGATGGTAACCACGCGGTCATGATTGAGGGAGAAGACGTGAACGTAACAGGTGGTTCTTCTGATGTCGTAAATTTAAAGCCTGGTGAATATACATTACGATGCAGCGTTCCTTGTGGAAACGGTCATGCAGATATGGTATCAAAACTTGTTGTAAAATAAATAATCAGCCTCTAGCTATAAAAGCTAGAGGCTTTCATTATATCTTTTTAATCTGCAGAAGCTCCTTATTGTAAGGAACTTCATTTCCTGTAGAAGCCCACAGATTACCTAATAATCTTGGCATCATCTGGTCTGAAGGAATCGCACCTCTATGATGGCGAAAATGTTCATAATACAAAAGATAGAGCCAAGAAGAAGTAGGAATAAGTATATTTTGAGCAAATTCGTGACTTTCCGTTATCGTTGCAAAAGAATGGGACTCCCATCCTGAAATGAAACGTGTGCGCTTACCGTTCAGCTTAGATTCTATGTAATGAAGAGAGTGTGCCACTTGTGGATCATCATCACCATCAGCGTGTGCCAATCTTGATTGGAATTCTAGAGACATGGAATCAATGTCATCTACTACGGCGACGACATGGCATAGCGCTTTATCGTAATGCGCGTTTAACGGGGTCCATTTATATCGCTGCAGCAACTCTAAAAATGGTAGTTGTTCAATGGGAATATCCGTGTAAGGCGGTGGAAAGAGCTGTCTGCCATATTTGATCTCGTGAAACGTTTTTCTTTCAAAAGAAGCACACACATACCACGTATCGTTTTCGTCCTTAATTAACCGTTCACCAGACTCCAAGGAATATGGGGTGTACAACCCTTTTTTTGAGATTTCATAAGAGGGCAATTCTTCCTCGTACAATTCACTCAATATTTCATCACCAGGCTGTTCGATCGCAGCCATTACAAAAGTTGTAATCCGCATGGTTATCATATTCCTTTAGTTTTTTATTTTCTTAAAGGTATCTTTTAAATCTGTGAATCCTTCTTTAACAGCTGAAAAACTATTTTTCTTTTGGTAGATGTCATATCTTAAGTAATCTTTCTTTTCTTGAAGAAGTTGCTGCTGTGTTTTTACATCGTTCATACGAGCGGTAATGCTGTCACCGGTGCTCTTCATTTGTTGAACGGTACTCATTGACTCCTTCATAGCCTTAATTCCTGGAATTAAAATAAATAGAGCTGCAGCTGCGCATATAGCTAAGAAAATCCATAACCACATCAATACAATCGCCTCCAATCAATCTATCTATACTAAATTACCCGTAATTGATAAAGAAAAAACAAAAAATCGAGGACAGAAAGTCTCGATTTTATCGCTTTGGACATGTAGAACAGCAAGTCCCGTTATCTGTTTTGTAATAAAGGCAGCAAGTCTTACGGGTCTTAGTAGGTCCGCAGCCAATAGGAGCTGCAAAGCGATGGAAAGGGTTTTTCGTTAACCCAAAATGAAAAGCATGAGCTTCCATAAAGAATGCATAATCTTCTTGGATTCTTTTCATAACTTCTGCTGGATGTTCTTCATTTAACCACGTTTCATAAACCCAGCGTATGTAAATCCATGCGTTCTCCCAAAGAGTTGCTTTTGAAATGCGTGCAGTGCTTGCGATATGATTCAACATGACTGACATGTTCTCTTTAAAAAGTGTTTCAATAACTGAAGATCGCCAATCTGCTCTATTTTCGTCAGCAATGCGAGCAGATGCATCTTTCAGTGTGAATGATGGAAGCCACATGCTGTCAGAGTTGTGATCGATAAGATAGACATTTTTTATGTTCATATCAAATGACTTGTTCAGGATGGTCATCCCATATAAACAGGAAGTTAAACTGCAATACGCATAGCGCTTAAAGAAAAGAGACGCTGTTACAGGGCGTTTGTTTGAACCGATACGCGGTCCTGTTTGATCCAAAAATTGAAGCAGATTATCAGAGCTCAACAGTTGTTCGGCAGAAACGACAACTTCATTCTCATACGGCGCTTGAAAAGAGAAGCGATAGTTCGAACTGATATGCTTTTTTTCTTCTGCTGTCCAACCGTTTGACTTAGGCGTACTGAGGAGTATTGACATGTCGAACGACTCGCCCCTTTCCATATGGAATACACATTGGTGTGCCGAAAACTGGATCAGGAATCACAGAACTCGCCATCTGAAATACATCTTCTACTAATTGTTCGTTCATAATTTCTTCAGGTGCACCCTGTGCGTAGACGGTTTTATCTTGAATCGCTACAATATGATGAGCATACCGGCAAGCAAGATTTAGATCATGAAGCACCATAACTATTGTTCGCTTTTCTTTTTCATTTAACTCAAAAAGCAGGTCGAGAATCTCAATTTGATGTGTCATGTCTAAGTAAGTAGTAGGTTCATCTAAAAGAATGGTTTCTGTTCCTTGCGCTAAAGTCATAGCGATCCACGCTCGTTGACGCTGACCACCTGAAAGTGAATCGACTGGTGTTTCCATAAAAGGAAGAAGATTTGTAGCATCAAGTGCGTTCATTACGGCTTCTTCATCTTCTCGTGACCATTGCTGCAGCCATGATTGATAAGGAAATCGTCCTTGTTTAACGAGCTGCAGTACAGTTAATCCTTCAGGAGCAATTGGTCCTTGCGGCAAGATTGCTAGTTCTTTTGCTACTTGTTTTGTAGAACGTTTCGCAACGTCTTTACCGTTTAGCAATACATGACCACCTTTAGGGTTTAAGAGTCTTGCCATAGAACGTAACAGAGTGGATTTTCCACAACCATTGCTTCCGATCAAGACGGTAATCTTACCTTTAGGAATCTGTAGGTTCAACTCGTCGATAATCGGTTCTTTTCCATAAGCTAATGTTAGGTTAGAGGTTGTAATTACAGCCATCTGTCATCCACTCCTGTTATTGGTTTTTAAATAAAAGATAGATAAAGTAGGGAGCACCGATCGCCGCTGTAAAAACACCGGCGGGTACTTCTAAAGGTGAGAATAAGGTACGTCCGGCAAGGTCCGCCAATACGACCATGATACCCCCGATCAAGGCCGAAGCTGGAAACAAGCCGCCGAACGATGATCCTGAAATTCTTCTAGCGATATGTGGTCCGATAAGCCCAACAAACCCCATCGCACCTGCAAACGCGACTGCTGAACCAGCAAGAGCTGTGCAGACCATTAAAAGTAAGAAACGTTCACGATGAACGGAGATTCCTGCTCCTTTTGTAAGGTCATCACCGAATCCTTGAATGTTCAAACGGCGGACGAGTAGTACTAAGATCGGAATCAATCCAATAAACCAAGGCAGCAAAGCTTTTACTTCGTTCCAGGAAGTACCGTACACCGTTCCAGTAAGCCATATTGTGGCCTGACTCGCTCTATAGATCGGTCCCATAAGCATCATGAGCGTTGTTAAAGCCTGTAATAAAGCCATAAGCCCGATTCCTATTAATATGAGACGAATAGGTGTAACTCCGTCTTTCCAAGCTAATGCATAAATTAAGAAAGCAACGATAGTAGCGCCACCAAAAGCAAACAGTGGTAAATAATTAATACTTAATAAAAGGTTGTTTGAATCATCACTGAACATCGTTAGAAAGGCAACTGCAGCAAAACCTGCACCACCTGTTATTCCGATCATATCGGGAGAGGCTAGTGGGTTACGAATAATGCCTTGCAAGATAGCACCCGAAAGAGCGAGTGAGGCTCCTGCAATAAATGCGACTAATACCCTCGGCAGCCTAAATTCAGTAATGATGAGCTGGTTAATATCTAGCCCAGTTCCGATTAATGCATTGAACACATCCCACGGTGCGATATACATATCACCGACACCGATACTTATTAGCATGGCAGCTATTGCTGCTAGTGTTAAGGCAATTATGCTAACAGTCGTTTTTTTATCAATTAAAAAAGAAAATGATTTACGCTGTAAGACCCAGTACTTTCTCATTTTTGAAAAATTCCTTTTCGAACAATATAGATGAAGAAGGGTGTACCGATCAGGGCTGTTACAACTCCAACAGGTGCTTCTTCAGGCATGATGATATAACGTGCGCCAATATCTGCAACGACGAGCATAATGCCACCTATAATAGCAGAGTATGGCACGATCCAGCGGTGATCATTTCCTACAAGATACCTAGCAAAATGAGGAACAACAATTCCTATGAAACTGATAGGGCCAGCAATTGCAACTGATCCTCCAGCTAGTATGATAACCATGAGAGCTGCCGCTAGTTTAAAAACGACTGTTTTTTGACCTAAACTGATGGCGACGTCCTCTCCAAGCGCAAAGGCATTTAACTGCCTTGATAATAAGAGGGAAATCACCCAAGCGATAACAAGTGCAGGTAAGACCGCGACTAGCATAGAAAGTTTTCTTCCTTCTACTGAACCAGCTAACCAGAATAGAACCTCATCTAGTGCTTTTTCATTGGTAACGAGCATACCTTGCGTGAGAGATGCAAAAAGAGCGGCCATCACAGCTCCAGCAAGTGTCAATTTAACAGGTGTAAGTCCACCTTGGCCAGCAGAACCTAATGCATAAGCCAATCCTGCAGCAACTGCAGCTCCTAAGAAACCGATCCACATAAATTGTTGTATGGATGATACTCCTAGGAAAGTAACGCCAAAAACAATAAAGAATCCAGCACCGGCATTAACACCAAATATATCCGGAGATGCAATTGGATTTCGAGTGAGCGCTTGCATGAGAACGCCGGCGATCCCTAAAGAGATGCCAACAGCCATACCTACAAGTGAACGTGGGACTCGAGATAGTTGAATAATTAAATGTTCGTTAGAGCCGTTAAAAGCCGTATACGCTTCAATAGCTTGTTTTAGTGAAGTGTTCATATAACCAAGCACAACACTCAAGACCATTATAATGAGTGCGATTAGTATGCCAACGATAAGCCCGGCTGTCTTCAATTTATTTCCGTATAATATTCCGTTCATTAGAGCCTCTTTTATTAATGAAAGTTATTCTCATTTATCAGTTTAAAAGTAAAGTAGGTTTCTGTCAATGACTTTGAAAATCATTATCATTTAGTTGTTGACAACGTATTCATAACATATTATGATACGAATTGTAATTGATTCTCATTATCATTTACATTATAAAAAGGGGAGAGAAAATAGAATGAAAAAAATTACATACAAATGGCTTGCTTTCGCAGCGGTGTTAACGTTAATGCTTGCATTGGCAGCATGCGGCGGGAAAGATAAAGAAAAAGAAGAAAAATCAGAAGGATCTTCTGAGAGCTATAAAGTAGAACATGCAATGGGGACAACAGAAGTTAAGGAAAACAAGAGAGTGGTTGTCTTAACAAACGAAGGTACTGAAGCAGTACTAGCACTTGGGGTAAAACCGGTTGGAGCCGTGAAATCTTGGTTAGGTGATCCTTGGTATGATCATATTAAAAGTGACATGGATGGCGTTGAAGTAGTAGGTGACGAAAGTGCTGTGAACGTTGAGAAGATCGCAGCTTTAAAGCCTGACTTAATCATCGGAAACAAACAGCGTCAAGAGAAACAATATGACGAACTAAACAAAATTGCACCAACTGTATTTTCAGAAGAGCTTCGTGGTGATTGGAAGATCAACTTCGAACTATATGCAAAAGCATTAAATAAAGAAGAAAAAGGAAAAGAAGTTCTAGCTGCATTCGACAAGCGTATTGAGGATATGAAGAAAAAGGCAGCGGATCAATTAAAAACAGAAGTTTCAGTGGTTCGTTTCTTGCCTGGAACATCTCGTATCTATCACAAAGATTCTTTCTCTGGTGTAATTCTTGATCAAGTTGGATTTGCACGTCCTGGTGATCAGAACAAGGATGATTTTATGGCAGAAGTAACACAAGAACGTATTCCTGATATGAATGGTGACATTCTGTTCTACTTTACGTACGAAGCTGGAGATGGAAAAGCGACTGATACAGAAAAAGAATGGACAGGTAACCCGCTTTGGAAAAACCTTGATGTTGTTAAAGCAGATAAAGCTTACAAAGTAAGTGATGCAATCTGGAATACAGCTGGTGGAGTAAAGGCTGCAAACTTGATGTTAGATGATCTGGAGAAGTATTTCTTAAAAAAATAAGTGTGTAATAGAGAGGGAGCGAGCAGTCGCTTCCTTTTTTCTTCTTCAAGTCAACTCCAGTTTTTCCTAAAAATTGAGCATGGATGAAGATAACCAGGAGGAAAGGCGTTCTTAATTTGTACACAAATTCGCAATAAATCTGCCATAAGTTTTCCAAGGGAAAAGGGATAAAAAACATAAAGTATAAGTGTAGACAAAATTTATTCCTGGAGGTTTGTGTGATGGAAAAGAAAACGTCGCTTGAAAAGGAACTGCAGCAACGTGAGATCTTAATGAAAGACGAGCAAACAAATGCTTGGTTTTACGAAGATCACATCACAGCCATCGTTAACCGTGCACGTAAAGAAGGTGCATTCGATAATTTAGATGGATTAGGGAAGCCACTCCAGCTTGATGAAGATCTTGCTTATAATCCTGAAAAGCGCCTTCATAAAGTAATGAAAGATAATAACATTCTCCCGAATTGGGTGAAACTTGGTCAGGAGATAGACGTACTAAAAGAGGAACTAAAAACGTACACATTAGAATTTAACATCAAAAAGACAGTAGAGACCATTAACCAAAAAGTCTTTCAGTATAATTTAACTTGTCCGCCTAGTGCACAAAGGATGAAGATAAATCTGGAGGACGTTTTGAAGAAATAATTGGAGGGTGTATGTCAAAGAAAAGTACATTAAATGCTGAACATTATCAATGGGGAGATGCATGTGATGGCTGGCACCTTCTAAAGCAAGATAACCTAAGCATCATACAAGAAAGAATGCCCCCTCACACAGCTGAGGTGAGACATTATCATGTGTTTTCACATCAATTCTTCTTTGTGTTAGACGGAGAATTGTTGATCGAAAAAGATGGAGAAGAAATTACACTTACCGCGCATCAAGGAATAGCTATTCCGGCAGGAACAACCCATCAAGTTCGTAACGAGACAAGTTTGCCTGTTGAGTTTCTTTTAACTTCTCAGCCACCTGCGCAAGGAGATAGAGTTGTAGTGAAAAAAGTAAAAAGTATTAGTACAGTGACCCTTTAACCTCTAATTGGATAAAGGGTTATTTTTTTGTCATGTGAATCTCATCTTATGGGAAAGATAGAAGAAAAAGCCCAGGAGTCATGAGATGTTAATGTATAAAGAGACCACGAATCAATCGGTACGCATTGAACACTTTGTAATGCCAAAAGAAGAAGAAACGATTTGGATGTTTTATCAATCTCCTGAAGAAATGAATCAAGACGAAATATTAGAGCAGCTTGATCTTCATCCGTTAGCCAAGCATGCTTTTATGAATTTTTCGGAACATCCACAATTGAATGTCTATGCAAACCACGCTGTTGTTTCAACGTTTTATTTAGGAACAGAAAATTATGAACCAATAAGGCTTAACCTATTAATCGGTAAGAACTATTTAATTGTCATGAGTGAACATGAAATATCTTTTAGGGAACAACTTGTTAATGATTTCACTAGCAATCCCGAGCACATGAAGCATGTTAGTTATATGTTGTACTATCTGATGAAGGATATTGTAAGTTCTTATCTAGAAGTAGTAGATCAACTTTCGGATGAGTTTTTAGAGCTTGAAAAAAGTGTGTTTATCGATCCGCAGAAACGCGAGATCGGGCGAGATGTCTACCGCTGGAAGACTCGTTTGCACAAGCTTAGACAATATGTTGAAGCTGAAGAGAGCATCATTCAGAAAATGGGACATGATGACTTTGAATATGCAAATGAAGAGTCAGGTTTTTACTTTAAGGATTTGCTATCCTCATTTTCAAGGGTAACTGCTGCTTTTGACAGTTTTAAAGAAAATTTAAAAGGTATTCTAGATCTCCAAATGTCTTTAAAGTCCGATCACATGAATAGAATCATGAAAACTTTGACCTTGGTTAGTGCGGTATTCATACCTCTCACATTTATTGCTGGTCTTTACGGAATGAATTTTGAATTTATCCCTGAACTTAAATGGCGATATGGTTATTTCTACGTTTTAACTCTTTGTTTAGCTCTCGCTATAATGATCATGAGCTATTTTAGAAAGAAAAGATGGTGGTGATTTTACATAAAAATGTATGAGCTGAGGAAAATAAAGAAAAAAGGAGGACGTGAAGAATGGAAAAAAGACCGTATTATATTAATGTTGAAACTGGTGAGATCCTTCCAATCAAAACTGCTTCTACTTTTCAGTTTGAAATTTCTGCTTCTGATGAAGACGTAAGACATCTTGAAAGAAAGTTTAGTGAGCTGGACAGTACGGCAAATGATACTTTTGTGAGGTCACATTTACCATACGTACCTTATTCAAACGACTCAGACAACGACAGGTATGATGAAAAACTAAGAGAAGCGTATCAGATGATTCATGATCTCGGTCAAGAGGAAACAAGACAATTTATTGAAAGTATGAGTTTTTGGAATCCTGAGAAACCACAAGATTTAGAAAAAAGACCAAAAGACTAAATGTCTTTTGGTCTTTAAGTTCTTAGTAGACAAAATAGGCAATGTAGATGATGAGGCCGATCACGAGTGTGAAGCCGGCGAGTGCAATAAATACAGGATTCAACAATGCAGTATGTCTTGATACAGCAGGATTTACTTCATCTTCCGTATACATTTTTTGTTTTTTTGCGATTTTCATCGTCCACCAGAGACCTACTGCAGCTACAAGGACAGATAACAAAATAAAGAACAATGTAAACAATTTGTGTTCACTCCTTAAACCTTGTTTGTCCTAATAGTGTTTGTGGTTTTATAGGCTTTCATGCATAAGAAAAGAAGGTTGCTTCAATGAATCCAGTCGTGCCAGTTCATTCTTTACAAGTGTAAGAATCTTAACCTGATCATTTGTATCAAAAATGTTGTACTGATCACTCTCAATCATCAATACAGGCGTTTTATCGTAGGCTTTAATCCATTCTTTGTATTTAGCATGAAGTGTTCGATAATAAGCCAAAAGTTCTGGGTTCTCATCAACTTGTTCGTATGAACGACCTCTTTGACGGATACGACTTAATACAGTCTCAATATCACTATCCAAATAGATAAGTAAATCAGGACGTGATTTTGGCGTTTTGTCGATCTCGTTCATCATCGTTTCAAGTAAATCTTTATACGTGTCAAATTCAAGCTGTGTCATGTTTCCGGAATCAAAATTCAGTTCGGCAAAAATTAAATCTTCATAAAGGCTACGATCAAGAACGTTATCTGGACTTGTACGAGCTTCTCGGATGGTCTTAAAACGTGTGTTCAAAAAATAAATTTGAAGCGGGAAAGCCCAGCGCTTCGGGTTTTTGTAATAATCGGGTAAAATAGGATTGTCAACGACGCTTTCATAAAAGATAGAACTCCCAAGCTGCTCGCTCAAAAATTCAGCATATGTAGACTTGCCTGTACCGATCATACCTGCCATTAAAATCACGGTATATCCTCCTAAAATGGTGCATCATCTGCTCTGAAATCAGTGATGCGGGACTAGTGTAAAACGTATGTATTCATAAGTTCAAAAATCAATATATGGTATGTAAGTAATAAAGCCTTTCTAAATATATCATGTAATACAAAAGGTGAACAGAGGTTGTTTCATTAAGAAATAAGACTTAATGGGGATTTTCTGATCAAACACGAATACGTACTGCTGTAGGATGATATGAGATTTTAAAGAGCGGTGGAGATTAAGACTTATTGCTTGAACTATGATCATTATGTAAATATCATAAGCTTCAAAAGTGAAAACATATAAAAAAGCAGAACTGAGGTTTAACTAAAGGGGATATAAACATGACCATTCATATAAAAGTATATTCTGATTTTGTGTGTCCATATTGTTTCTTAGCTGAAACGCCGCTATTAAAAGCAACTGAAGGTAAAGATGTTGAAATTGAGTGGATGCCATATGAACTCAGACCATTTCCGCAAGAAACGTTACGAACTGATGAAGATTATCTACAGCGTTCGTGGCAGGAGTCCGTTCAGCCTTTATCAAAAAAAATGGGTGTTGATATGATTTTGCCAGATGTGTCACCTCAACCACATACTTTCTACGCACATGAAGGATTGTTGTTTGCCAAAGAATACAGCAAGGAAAGAGAGTATGCACATCTTGTTTTTAAAACTTTTTATCAAAAGGGTGAAGATATTGGAAAAATCACCGTACTTCGTAAGATCGCCGAAGAGGTGGGTCTCGATGGCAACACATTTCAACGCGCTTTGGAAAACCGTGAATTTAATCAAGAAAGAGAAAAGTATTTAAAAGAAGCTGTAGAAGATCTGAACATCACTGCTGTTCCTACCATTATTATTGGTGAGCGAGTATTAAAAGGCCTGCATCCTCAAGCAAATATCGAACGTGCATTAAGAGGTGCTATTAGGGATGCGAAATTTGAATTTTGTGATGGGGACGAATGTGAATGAAAGTGAAAATAATGAAAAAAGAGCGCTTAGAAGGTCATCCTTCTTAGCGCTCTCTTTCGTTCTTAACAATGAAAAAAGGGGGTTGTTGATAGGGATGTCTATAATATATCAATCTCCAATTCATTTTGGACGAATATGTGATTTTTTTGATAAACGTTATCACTTTGTGACAAAGTCGCGCTGACGGACTAAAGGGCATTTATTTAAAATGAAAAAAGCCCTTAATTAGGGGAGGGCTTTTTTCGGGAAAGGGGGGTACACCTATATATGACGAAGGAAAAATAGAAAAGTTTCAAAAAATGTAAATTTTCTACGCTATCACTATAAAAAAATGATAGAGTAGGTAACAGAAATAGAAGAGAGAAGGAATGGAGATGAGGGGTTTACTTAGAAAGTGGCATCCAGCAGTAATCGTAATTGTTGCTGGAACACTATTTACACGAGCGGCATTCTTTATGACAATGCCATTCTTAGCCATTTATTTGTACAATGAAAAAGGAATCGATCCAGCTATGGTTGGATTGATTATAGGAGTAAGTGCTTTAACTGGCACGTTCGGTGGTTTCTTCGGAGGCTATCTATCCGATCGTATAGGAAGACTGCCTGTGATGACAGTTGCTATATTTACATGGAGTGCCGTCTTTGTTGGGTTTGCTGTAGCCGATCTAGTATGGCATTTCTTTTTATTGAACATGCTAAACGGGCTTTGTCGCTCATGGTTTGAACCGATATCAAGAGCATTGCTTGCGGATGTAACGACAAAGGAAAACCGGCTTCATGTTTTCAATGCTCGTTACTTTGCGATCAATGTCGGTGCTGCGATTGGTCCGGTTGTAGGGACACAGCTTGGTACATCAAATTCAACTCAAGCTTTCTACATTACGGCTGTGGCATATTTATTGTATGCATTATTGATTGTATTCACATTGAGAGGCTACTCAACTGAGTTGAAAGGTGGAGAAGAAAGGAAGTTTTCCATCAAGTCTGCCATTGGTGTTCTTTCAAGAGATAGAGTGCTTGCTTTTTTTCTAATCGGCAACACAATTGTTATGATGGCACAGTCACAAATGGATACTACGCTAGCGCAATATATAGGGAATGCTCCTCAATTTGAAAATGGTGTTAAGCTATTTGCCTACCTAGTCGTTACAAATGCAATTACTGTGCTGCTTTTACAGTTTCCGGTCACTAACTATGTAAGACGATTTCAGCCGATGAATGCACTTCGATTTGGAAGTTTTGCATTTAGTCTAGCTTTGCTTGGATTCGGACTTTCAACGAATTGGATTTTTCTCGTGATTAGTATGATATTTCTTACAGTGGGAGAAATAATCGTGTTCGTAATGAGTGATGTACTTTTAGATGATTTAGCACCTGAGCATATGAGAGGTACATATTTTGGGGCGATGTCTTTTCGATCGATTGGCTTCAGCGCGGGACCTTGGATTGGTGGTTTACTGTTAAGTACGTTTGGATTTGAACAAGGATTTTATGTGTTTGGCATTCTTACACTTATCTCCTTACTTTCCTTACCGTTTTTTCAATATGGAGAAGGCATTCGCAAAACGCTTCTTGAACAACAATCTGCTTCAACATAAGAAAGGGGAAAACAACAATGATTACTGGAATTGAACATACGGGAATTATGGTTTCTAACATGGAGAACTCTATCAAGTTTTATACCGATGTACTTGGCTTAGATCTATTAGATCGTTTCGATCATACTAGTGTACCCGTTGAATTAGCATTCTTAGGTGTAGACGGAAAAGTGCTTGTTGAGCTGATCGCTGGATATACCGGGCCAGTTACGAATGAGGGGAAAGTGCATCACATTGCGTTTTCTGTCAATGACATTGAAAAGCAGTATGAGTTGTTGCAGAAAAAAGACGTAGTCATGAAAGATAAAGAAATTACAGAGCTTCCAAACGGAAAATATTTCTTCTTTTACGGACCAGACGAAGAATCACTTGAATTTTTTGAGAGCAAATAGAAATGAAGACTGCATGGATTGCAGTCTTTTTTTATTTCTTTGTAAAGAGTACTTCGAGGTAGAAGGTGATGAGACAGCAGTAAAGAAGTCTTTGAATGGGAATTAAATACCTGGCAGTGTTTCTTTTAAATACTGGTTTGAACAATATTCAACACCATACTTGTAGCGACTTTCTCTGACATTCCGTGCTTTCTTCGGATCGATATGAATCCTTTTGATCTCAGGATAGGTTTCCATAATTTTTGAAGCTATTTTGTCACCGGGTTCATCTGGGTCAGTTAATACATAAACTTCATCACAAAGAATCAATGCTTCTTCAATCGCTCTTCGTTCTTTATGTCGAAACGATATTCCATTTAATATGACAAAATGGGCGTGAGGATGAACACTTTGTACTCTCAGTTGATCACTTTTGCCTTCAACAATGTATCCGGTCATAGCGCCTCCTGTAAAAACTAAGATTCATTATCATTTTATGGAGAGCATATCGATAATAGTACGACTTCTACAAAATATTTGGACAAAGGAAGTGTAATGATTGAAGAAGCTAATATCTTTTATAAGAAATATTTTTCTTAGCTTCTTTTCACTTTTGATGGTTTACGGATTGTTTTTACTGCTCAGTGATATAGAAGGTTTATTTGTAGGGGTGATTCTCCTTTTAGTATGCTTTTTCTTATTCAGCATGCTATTCATAGAAATCCTTAAAGGAAGAAGAGCAACTTTTCTTAAAGCACGAATTCAGCCAAACCTCATTATTACTATTGTTATTGCATTCGCTACCGTATTTTTATCTATAAGCAACTATGCGCTCGAAACTTCTTTGCCTAATTCGTTAACATCAAGAGTAAAAAATCAATTTTATTTGGAAGCAATTTTAGTAGAAAAAGATAGAATATTTGAGCGCGTATCCTTCTTAAAAACTTTAGAAAATGTAAATGAGGGAAATGCTACGGTTTTTTATGAACCGCAAGATGAGAAGTTTGCAGGATCTGCAATTCGGCATATCCGTAAAATGCAGTCTTATCACAATGAATGGATTGATGTTCATCAAGCTCTTCCGGTTACGCTCATCCTCTATCGAAACCCATTAATCTTTCAGCAACATTTGCCATTTCATTCTTATGAAAATCTGCAAGCATTGTACGTCCCTGCTCAAGGAACAATTCATCTGCTTGTTACTGACGAAATGGATGAGAATCCTGATAAATTTCTAGAGTTGGTGGGACATGAATATACACATCATTGGATTGTAAGTTACTTGTTTGAAAATAAATTGGATAATCGGCATCTTCCTAGGTGGTTTGAAGAGGGGATTGCAGAATATGCAGGAAAACAGAGTGTGAGAGAGGTGCCTATCTTTGTACCTCTAAACTTCATTCCCTTCACAAGACTGCACTCAGTCGATGAATGGGCTTATGAGAATCGAAGAAAATCTACTCATCGTCCATACAGACAGAGCTACTATGCGATCGACCAAATGGTTAAAGACGGAAATCAAGCTAAAATCAAATCGTTATTACTTAATAAGCAGCAAAATTTTTATCGTGTGTTTGAGAAAGAAACAGGTGAATCACTCATTGAGTTTGAAGTACGTTTCTTAAGAGAAGAGTTCATGAACATGAAGCGGTGAAATTGATCTGTTCAATGAACGGGTGCCTAAACAAAAAGAACTCCTTAGGAAAGGAGCTCTTTAGTTATTATCTGCTTTTTAGCTTTCGTTTAATAATAGGCAATAACCTTTTCTTACCTTGTTTTATTAAAAAAGCAACCGCCATTCCTTTAATGCCTTTTTTAATACGTCCCATTTTCATCCTCCTATAAAAATCATAGTTGTTTCATGTAATATACCCGAAATCAGCATGCAGCAATCCTTTTGAATTTTTACGGGTTACTTGTCTATACGTTTCAGTACGATATGAATATTATGAACCGAATACAATTTTATAGGAGTTGAATGTATTGAGTATGAATAGAAGTTTTCCACCTTTTCCAGGTCAAGGCGGCGGGCAAGGTGGAGGGCAAGGGTTTGGCCCACCAGGTGGACCTCCAGGCGGACCACCAGGAGGCGGCGGTGGCGGTGGAATGGCACCAACATCAGCACCTCCTACGTTTACACCATCTCAATCACAAGGTTTTAGTTTGCAAGGTGGAGGCGGAGGCGGTGGAAGTCAGCCAGGAGTTTATGCAGTTGATCCGGGAGCAATTAGACCTTGTTTGTACCAATATGTCTACATCTGGCCAACATGGGGACCAGGATTTTGGGCATGGCTTACCTTTGCAGGTCGTAGATCGGTTGCAGGATTCCGTTGGACCGGCAATAGATGGATCTATTTCGGCATGGATACACGCCAAATTAGTTCATTTTATTGTTACTAAGAACAACCGCCTCTGTGCGGTTGTTTTTTTATTCTAAGGGTATAGTGGTTCTTTCAGAACACTCCATGTTTCATATATTTTAATATCAGAGGAAATGTGTTTTGTGAGTATATATTGAGCTGCTTCCCAAACAAGAGGAGAGCACCAATCACTTCTAAGATTATTAGGGTGTATCCATCTTGTGCCTTTAGAGTCTTGATCAGGAATATCTGCTAAAGTGGCTTGTGAAGTAGTATCTAGCATACATTCAAAATATACAGCTGTATGCTGGGAGTAGGTCCATTGTTTATAGATCCATGGAAGTTCGTAACAGCGTTCGCCTATCTTAATTCCTTTCTTCACACCAAATCCCGTCTCTTCTAATACTTCACGGATAACCGTGTCGTATTCAGTTTCACCAACGATAGGTGTGCCTCCAGGAAGATCGAACCGATTTTTATAAGGTCCTCCGTTTTTTTCAATTACGAGCAGTTCTCCAGTTTCGTTATAAGAGATACAATAGATACCTCTGTGTGTATGCATCTTATACACCCTTCCATAACAAAAATACCTCTCCAATATACATGAAAAGGTATTTTATCGTTTTTATTTCTTTACGAGTGCATTTAGTTCTGAAGTTAATGCTTCAAACTTGTTGAAACTTTCTACCACTTCTTCTACACATCTATGTTGCTCTTCTACCGATGCGAGAACCTCTTCCACAGAACCACTAGATGTTTCTGCGATTCCTGAAACCGAATGAATTTCTCCTACAATATATCCGGTAGATTCATACAATTGATTAATCAATTCTTGTACTTCAGAAGACTGTGTTGCAACTTGATCAGTGTTTACTAAAATTTGAATAAAATTGTTTGCAGTCTTCTCAGTCGCTTCAAGACTGGATGTGACGACACCTTGCGAACCATCTACAAATTGAGCTGCTTGTTTGGCTTTATTACGGATTTCACCTAAGATTGCTCCAATCTGCTTTGTAGAATGTTGAGAATCCTCAGCAAGGCGGCGAACCTCGTCTGCAACAACTGCAAATCCTCTACCTTGATCCCCGGCACGCGCTGCTTCAATTGCGGCATTCAATGCAAGCAGATTCGTTTGAGAAGAAATTTCTTCAATTGTCGTTAAAATTCCTTCTATAGATTCACTTTGCTGATTTAATTCATGCATAAGAGTGTTTGTTTGCTGCATTAGTTCACTCACTTCTTTCATCTTAGAAGAGAGTTCTAATACTTGGTTTTCTCCTGCTTTTGTAACAATTGCTGTTTGCTCTGAAAGTTTTTTCATATCGCTGGAGTGTTGAAAAAGGCCTTTTGCTACGTCGTTGGTACTTGTGACAGATTGACTCATTCCACCTACACTGACAGCCTGAGATTCCACACCTTTTGCTACTTCAGTAAAGGCGAAAGTAATGTTGCTCGATATTTCACCTGTTCGTGTTACGTTTTCCTTTACCGATTGACTAAAGTGATGCAAATTTTCTGTTGCATCCTTAATCTTAGTCAACAACTGTTCCAATTTAACTCTATCATGTTCCGATTGTTTTTCAGCAAGCCTAATATTTTCGTGCATACGCTGACCAATTCTCGCTTGTGCTACTAAAGCTGCAGTAATTACGGTTAAGAAGACGTTTAATGAGATAATGATCTTAGGGTCTTGTCCGGCAAACATCGTTTCTTTATATTGAAAAAAGAAGAAATTAGTTAACAATAATCCACTAATACCCGATAGTAAGATAGAAAGATAGTTATGATACAACGTGATAACTGCCAAGCATACATAGGTCATAAGATAAGTTGAAATCTTCGGGTTCGTGTCCGCCATGATAACCGTCAGAATCGTTAAGCCGATAACAACAAAATATTGAACGGCGAATGGAGCCCATTTTCGGTACGTCCAAATCGATAGTGAGAGAAGTATAACTAGTCCAGCTATACCATAAAACATGACACTGTCTATGGTTTTCGTACTAGCGAAAGTACTTGCTAGACCAAGGAAATACATACCCCACAGCATTTTTGTAACTAGTTTATTCGTTTGTAAATTTGAGGCAAATGATGGATTCAAATTTCGTCATCTCCGTTTTAAAATGTATAAGTACTGTTTATATATCGTCAGGATTCTCATAGCATTTAAGATGTTTACCAAAATTTGTTTTATATGTCTGAATACGTAGTTCATTACTATCAAACTTTTAATTTGAGGTGTTTAACAATGATAAAAAAAACTTGGATATTTGCAATCATACTAATGCTTGCAGCTTGTAGCAGTGAACCGAAAAGTACCGATACAAAAGAAGAACCAGCTCCGAAAACAGCCGAAACTTCACCAACTGAAAAGAATGAAGAAGTAAAAGAAGAACCAGTTAACGAAGAAGTTACTTCTATTGAAGAAGAAGGAACGTATATTGGTCTGATTGACAATAATTCTATTGAAGTAGAAGCTGCAGGTGAAACATTAGTTCTTCGACTTACAGACGAAGTAAGGGATGACGTTGAGAGTTTGGAGGAAGGAGCCAAAGTTAACATCATTTATAAGAAGAATGAAGAAGGACAATGGCTGCTTGAGCAGATTACAGAAAAAAGTGTGCCAGAAGCTGCTCCATCGAAAAAGCTAACATACATAGTGGATGGAACCTCTATTGAAGAGGACGCCGTTTTAACAGAGAGTGAACTGAATTACCACTTTTATAAGCTACCAGATTTTGAATTTACAGCAGAGGAACCACGAAAAGATTTACTATTTGCTACGAAATTTGCTGAAACATTCGTTAGAATAGAGCCGTTGTCAGAGGAGTCGTCCATTGATGATCTAAAAGAATGGGCGAATGATGAGCTTAAAGCGGTTGGAGAAGTAAGTGAAGTGAACGGAAAAGAGATCGCTGGGCCGGCATTTGAAAACACTGCGTTATTTATTACAGCATCAAAAGATTCTTACAAAAAATACATTGTGATTCAAGATTTAAGCAATGGAGATCAAGTCAAATATACGGTTAACTTGCCTGAGCATAAGAACGCTGCTAAATGGGAGCAAGCCATTTGGGCAATGCTTTCTACAATTCAAACCAAATAGTGAAAAAAAGCGTATCGTATTGGTACGCTTTTTTTAATGTGTAGCAACATTAAAATAAATAACAAATCATTATCATAAAAGTGGCAGATGGCATATAATATTTACAAAGGTTTAAAAAGTTTCCTCAAGGAAAGATAGGTGAATGTTATGTGGTATAAAGAGAGTTCATTGTTTAAACTTCAGCAGTACACAATAATTCTACACAAACTTGGAATCTTTTCGCAGGAAGATAAGGTAGATATATTAGGTAAGATACAAAAGTATAAATTAAAAGTTGGTTTAAAAGACTAGGCTGCCTCAGTAGGGAGCCTCTTTATTTGTACATATATTTGCATACAGAAAAAACCCGGCAGTTACTGCCGGGTTTTTATATATAAGCCGAACTTATTTTTTAGTTACGTTAGCTGCTTGTGGTCCGCGAGCTCCGTCAACAATTTCAAATTCTACTTCTTGACCTTCGTCAAGTGATTTAAAACCTTCTGATTGGATAGCAGAGAAATGTACGAATACGTCGTCTCCACCTTCAACTTCGATGAATCCAAAACCTTTTTCAGCGTTAAACCATTTTACTTTACCTGTTTGCATGTAAATGCCTCCTAGAACGTTTGCACTTTTGTGCTCTGTAATTACCAAACCACTTTCAAACTCTTAAGTTAAGATGTAATCCAGTACTGAATGGTTGTCACAAATATATCACAAGAAAAAAGCTCTCGCAAGGAACTTTTCTGAAAAATAGGAATAAAGAGTCAGGATATTTGTTCTTATGTAAATTTCAACTGAATGTTATGGTTTTTAGGTATACTTTACGAAATAAACTTGATTGATTGTACAGTAAATAAAAACCATCTGCCTTCTATTCGCTAGCAGGAGATGGTTTTAAATCGTGTGATGGTCGAGTTGCTACAATACCTGTTGCTTTTACAATCTGGTTTAAGATGTTGACTCTGGATTGATCATCAAAGTTTTGAGCTTTGACAAAAGCGTATCCATCTTCATTTGATACATAGCGGGGTGGTAAATTGTTAAGTGTAATCGCAAAGACATCAGCTTTACAAACTTCGCATTTGCAAGGCAGCTGAAGTTGTCCCCAATAATTTTTTAATGCTTCTTCTACTAGAATCTCCATGGCGTTTTTTACATTCATGGGCTTTTTACCCCTTTATACACAATCTATATGAATAGAATAGCTTATTCTTACTACATATGTAAACTTCTAGTGTGTGTAACAAGACTATTTAACTATAATTATTTTTTCATAAAACACCATATGATACTTTTTTACTAAATTAACAATAATATATGATTTTTCTGATAATTATCTTGAAATCATATATGATTTGCGATTAACATAGGATTATGAAGACTAAACATAAAACAAACAAACAGCAGTATGCTTATCAAGTCATCCGTTCTCGTATCTTAGATGGCAGGTATCCGCCTGGTCACAAACTTGTTATTGACCAACTGGCAAGAGAGCTTCAAACGAGTGCTATCCCGGTTCGTGAAGCGATTAGATTGCTTGAAGCGGACTCCTTGATTTCATTTAAGCCATACTCAGGAGCGATTGTTACCCCCTTCGATGAACAAGCATATTTAGAAACTTTATCCGTTCTAGCCGTATTAGAAGGTTTTGCGACTGCAGAATCATCCGTCCACTTTCCTCACGAAAAACTTGAAGGTTTAAGAGAGTATACAAAGCTTATGGAAGATGCACTTGAACATCTTGATTATTCTCTTTTCTCCAACTACAACAAAGAATTTCACAAACTCACCTACAAATATTGCACCAATCAATTTCTGTTAGAACAGATTCATACAACATGGGAAAGGCTGGGTACTGTTCGCAAACAGGGGGCAACAATGAAACCTGTACGTATGAAGCGCTCAGTCACAGAACACTATCAACTAATTGAAATGATAGAAAGAAGAGAAGATCCAAAAGTAATAGAATCTTATACAAGAAACCATAAGTTGAACACGCTAAAAGCTTTTCTTGAGGATTCGAAACAAAATACATTTTGAGGAGATGAAGGCATGAAAGTAGAAGAGGTAAAAAAGTCTTTAAGAGGATCAATTGCTCCGATCATCACCCCGTTTCATGATGATGAGTCGCTGGATCTCGAAACGCTAAAAAATTTAATTGACTGGCATATCCAGTCTGGAAGTCACGGGATTTCCGTCACCGGGACGACAGGAGAACCCTCGTCGCTGACATTAAAAGAACGTGAGCTTGTCATGGAAACAGCGATAAAAGCAGTAAATAAAAGAGTGCCTATCGTACCAGGAACTGGATCAACGAACCATCAAGAATCACTACATTTAACGAAATTAGCTCAAGAAATGGGTGCAGATGCCGCTATGGTCATTGTCCCATACTACAACAAGCCCTCTCAGCATGCGCTATACAAACATTTTAAACTTATCGCAGACTCAGTAGACATTCCTCTAATCATTTATAACATCCCAGGAAGAACAGCAGTAAATTTAGAAGTGAAGACACTTGCACGCCTTAACGAAGACTGTCCGAATATTATCGGAGTAAAAGAATCCAATAAAGACTTCGAGCATATTAACCGAGTGCTATTAAACTGTGGACGTGACTTTTTGCTGTTTTCAGGCATAGAACTTCTTTGTTATCCGATGCTTGCCATTGGTGGTGCAGGATACATATCAGCAACAGCAAATGTGCTACCTTCTAAAGTGGCAGAAGTATACAACGCCTGGGAGTCTGGAAATGTAGAAGAAGCACTTAAGCTTCACTATGATTTAATGCCTCTAAATGATGTTCTTTTTAAAGATACGAATCCTGCTCCACTAAAAGCTGCGTTAGGCATGATGGGCAAGATCAATCCAAAATTAAGATTGCCAATGGACTTGCCGGCAGATTCTTTGCAAAAAGAAATAAGAAGTGTACTTGCTGATTACGGGTTAGTAGAAAAAATAGGGAGTGAAGTATAAATGAAGCATGCTCGTGTGATTTTTGAAGGAAGAGAACAAAAAGGAACTGTAGTGGATGATGTGATCACATTTTCATCAGGGAAATCAGCCAAGGTTAGTGAAATCAAAACGTGGCTTCCTCCATTTAAGCCGAACAAGATGATCGGGTTAGCGCTAAACTATGCCGATCATGCCGATGAGCTGGGACTGGAGAAACCGGCTGAGCCTGTCCTTTTTATTAAACCAAACTCATCATTAGTGGGTCATAAAGGGCAAGTATTCTATCCAGATGGTGCAACATACATGCACTATGAAAATGAACTAGCTGTGGTCATTGGTAAAGAGGGAAGAAATATTAAAGCTGAAAATGCGATGGATTTTGTAAGCGGTTACACCATTGCGAACGATGTAACAGTCCGTGATTTTGTGAACAACTGGTACCGTCCTCCAGTACGCGCAAAAGGACATGACACGTTTGGTCCGATGGGTCCTTATTATGTTGATGCCACAGATATCCCAGATGTTACGAACCTAGAACTACGCACCTATGTGAACGGTGAATTGAGACAGCAGGGTAACACCAAAGATCTTATGTACTCTATCCCTGAGATCATTGAATTTGTTTCATCGTTCATGACGCTTGAACCAAATGATGTGATTTGGACAGGTACACCAAAAGGAATATCACACGTTCACCCAGGTGATGTGGTTAGACTTGAGATCGATTACTTAGGCTGTTTAGAGAATACGATCGTCGATGGTCGTACAGAAAAAGTTCCAACTGGAGGGAAGGATCATGAAACCGGAAATTAAAGAGTTGGTTCACCATTATATAGATGGTCAGTTTGTAACGGGACACAAAGGTGATTTTTTTGTAAACGCAAACCCTTTTACGAATGAAAAGATCAATACGGTTAGTGAAGGTACGATCGAAGATATTAACCGAGCTGCAGCTGCTGCAAAAAAGGCCTTCAAGCAAGGACCATGGTGCAAGATGAAGCAGGAAAAGCGACTACAATACATCTATAAGGTTGCTGATTTAATCGATAGGGATGTAGAAGAGATTGCGTTGTTAGAGTCCTATGATACGGGACTTCCTATTGCTCAAACCCGAAAGATGGTAGGGCGTGCTGCAGATAACTTTAGATTTTATGCAGAAATGGTAAAGAACCGCATGTCTGGTGAAGCTTATCATGTGGATGATGAGTTCATGAACTATACGATTCAAAAGCCGGTCGGCGTTGCAGGGTTGATCACGCCATGGAATGCACCTTTCATGCTTGAGACTTGGAAGATCGCACCTGCACTTGCCACGGGAAACACGGTCATTTTGAAACCAGCTGAATGGTCGCCGTTAACTGCTAATAAACTAGCTGAACTTGTGGATGAAGCAGGACTTCCTGCAGGTGTTTTCAACATCGTTCATGGTTTTGGAGAGACAGCTGGAGCATCTCTTGTTGCTCATGAAGATGTACAGCTTATCTCGTTTACAGGTGAGACAAAGACAGGTTCAGAGATTATGAGAAACGGCGCTGCCTCTTTAAAGCGTTTTTCAATGGAACTGGGCGGAAAGTCGCCAATCATCGTATTTGATGATTGTGATTTTGAACGTGCTCTCGATGCTTGTGTATGGGGAATCTTTTCTTTTAATGGAGAAAGGTGTACGGCGAACTCCCGCTTGTTCATTCAAGAATCGATTAAAGACGAGTTCGTAACACGTTTGAAAGAAAGGGTAGACAACATTATCGTAGGTGATCCGTCAGATCCAGATACAGAAGTCGGGCCACTCATTCATAAAGAACACTATGAAAATGTAAAACGATATTTACAGATTGCTAAAGACGAAGGTGCAGAAGTATACAGTCAGCCTATCTCTGAAACTCACAAAAAAGGAAACTTTGTTGCTCCGACACTTTTATTAAATGTGAAAAATGATATGACTGTAGCCCAAGAAGAAATATTCGGTCCAGTATTATCTGTGATGACCTTTAAAGATGAAGAAGAAGTAATTGATTATGCAAATGATATTAAATATGGTCTAGCGGGCTATGTGTGGACAAATGACATGAAAAAAGGTCTACGCGTCGCAAACTCGGTTGAAGCTGGGATGTTATGGGTGAACTCGCAAAACGTTCGTGATCTTCGTATTCCTTTCGGAGGCTCTAAGAATTCCGGGATCGGTCGTGAAGGCGGACACTATGCGTTTGAGTTTTATACTGAGATGAAAGTAGTGCATGTTGCACTAGCTGACCATCACATTCAGCAGTTCGGAAAGA
Organism: Fictibacillus sp. 5RED26; assembly: GCF_015903895.1. Lineage (NCBI taxonomy): Bacteria > Bacillati > Bacillota > Bacilli > Caryophanales > Fictibacillaceae > Fictibacillus > Fictibacillus sp. 5RED26. The sequence goes on from NZ_JACZDU010000001.1 coordinate 772,944, forward strand.
AAAAACAGTCGCTTCAAACCGAAGCGAAACATTAGGAGGGATTTCTTTGCCTGCACGCACGGGGGAACAATATATCCAAGGGATTTCAAAGGCTAAGAATAACGTTTGGATTCATGGTGAGAAAGTGGAAGATGTTCCTTCTCATCCAGCTTTTCGAAACATTGTAAGATCCATTGCTAACCTGTATGACCTCCAGCATGAAAAAGCAGACAAGATGCTCTATACCTCTGAACAGACAGGAGATAAAGTGGGGCTTTCCTTTATTGCTCCTAAAACTGTAGACGATCTTATTCGCCGACGTGAGATGATTTCTGAATGGGCGGGATACACAGGCGGAATGATGGGGCGTACACCAGATTATTTAAACACGAGTGTTATGGCATTCGGTACGTCAGGTAACTTTTTTGCACAAAACGATCCAATGTTCGCAGAGAACGCAAGAAAGTATTATGACTATTGCCGGGAAAATGACATCAGCTTAACTCATACTCTGATTCATCCACAGACGAATCGTTCGAAAAAGCAGTCTGAACAAAAAGATCCATATTTATCCGCTCGCATCGTTGAAAAGAATAAAGACGGTATCGTAGTTAAAGGGGCGAGGTTGTTAGCTACACTCGGTGGGGTAACGGATGAGATCGTCGTGTTCCCATCAACATTGAACAAAGCTTCGTCTGAAGATGATCCGTATGCGATGGCTTTTGCTATTCCGAACAATACAGATGGCTTAAAGTTCTTATGTCGAGAATCGTTTGATACGGGGCGAAGCCAATGGGATCATCCGTTAAGCTCTCGCTTTGAAGAGAGTGATGCGATTGTTGTTTTTGACAATGTGCTTGTACCTTGGGAGCGCGTGTTTGTAAGCGGCAGTTCTGATATTTGTAACCGTACGTATGTGGAGACGAACGCCATCGTTCATATGGCTCATCAAGTAATCGCAAAGAATACGGTGAAAACTGAATTTGTGCTCGGCGTCATACTAAATATGATGGAATCAATCGGTATTGATGTGTTTCCACATGTCAAAGAAAAAGCATCTGAAGTCATGCTTATCCTGGAAACGATGCGTTCTCACCTTTACCGTGCAGAGCACAACGCTTCTCTTGATAAGTATGGAAACATGACACCGGACTTTGCGCCATTGAACGCAGCTCGTAACTGGTATCCAAAAATGTATCAGCGCATTGTTGAAATTGTGAAGATCCTCGGTGCCTCTGGTTTGATGGGAATTCCAACAGAAGCAGATTTTAACGCTGATGACATCGGAGAACTTGTTCATCGTTATACACAAGGGGCTAACATTGATGGGTACGAACGCACTCAATTGTTCCGTTTAGCATGGGATATTTCAATCAGCACATTCGGTGGTCGCCAAGCTCTTTATGAATATTACTTCTTTGGAGATCCGGCACGTATGTCGAACATCTATTATGATCAATTTAACAAAGAGCCTTATAAAGCGATGGTGAAAGATTTTTTGCAGCGCGTGAATTCTAAAAGCCATAATTACAGTAGTGTATAGGAGGAGCCGTCATGGATTTTAACATTATTCGAATTGCGCGTGTTGTCATGAACGTAACCGACCTTCATGCTTCCCGTGATTTTTACGTAAATGCTCTTGGATTCATTGAAACAGCCTCTTCATCAGAATGGATGGCATTACGTGGACTGGAGGAGCACTCTCATCACAGCCTTTTGTTGAAAAAAGCTGATAAACCTGGCGTTCATGTTGTGAGCTACAAGGTGTGGGAAGACAGTCACTTAAATGCACTCGAAACCTTTTTTAAAGGGAAGGGCGCAAAAGTGCTATGGAAAGATGCAGATCCTGCAGTTGGAATCGGTAAAACGTTATGTGTAGAAGACCCTTCAGGCATACCGCTTGAGTTTTTTGTAGAGATGGAAAGTGTGGAGCGCTGTATCCAGAAGTATGATCTTTACCGCGGTGCACGTGTCCAGCGTATCGATCATATAAACTGTATGGTTCCAGATGTGGAAGCAGCTGTTCAATTCTATACAGATGAACTCGGATTTAGAATTTCTGAATATACAGCAACAGAAGATGATCGCACATGGGCAGCATGGCTTCATCGTAAGCCGACTGTACATGATGTTGCGTTTATGAACGGAGAAGGACCTCGTCTTCATCATGTAGGCTTTTGGCTGTCTGATCCGATGAGTCTCATCCATTGCTGTGATGTGATGGCGAGCATGGGATATGCTGACAATATCGAGCGTGGGCCAGGACGTCACGGATTATCGAACGCCTTCTTTTTATACGTCCGTGATCCGGATGGAAATCGCATTGAGTTATATAATGGAGACTATCTGACGAGTGATCCTGACTTTAAGCCGATCAAGTGGGATATTAACGACCCGAGGCGCCAGACGTTCTGGGGACATAAAGCTCCTGACAGCTGGTTTAACGAAGCGACTTCCTTTTTGAGTCTTGAAAAAGGTGAACCCGTAGAGCTGAAAAGTCCGACTTTAGCGCAGCGCAAGCCTGATTTTGTGACTTGATTTTTGGATGAAGTTATACAGTGATGGAAGCTGGCTCCTGTTTGTTGCAGGAGGCGGCTTTTTTTATTTTTTTGGGAGTATATTGGAGTATATTCTGTAGGTTTTAACGATTTAAGCTCGTCTAGCGGCATTTTATGCACGCTGGACGAGCGATTCTCAAGATTTATGAGCGATTCTCAAGATTTATGAGCGATTCTCAAGATTTATGAGCGATTCTCAAGATTAATGACCTCTACAATTCATTCTTAATATAAAGTAGTCCGCTCTCAGTCAGCCGTGTTCCTTTTCGCCCTTTTGCTTTTACGATAAACCCTTTCCTTTCCAAGAGGTCTAAGCGCAATCTGATTTGGGCTTCCGAGAGCTTAACGCCTTGTAATTCCAAGTCCAGCAGTAAGCTCTTTCGGCTGGATGCTTTACCAGAAAGATGATTGCGATAGATGCAGCTCATAATCGCAGCTTCTTCATTTGGTGCAATAAGCGGCAGTTCCTCCGAGGTGACTGAAATCTCCTTAATCGCCTCTCCTGCAAAAGTACTCTCAAAACCACTTATTCTCATCACTTCCTGAGGCAGATCCCAAACAGTAATCTTCTCTTTGTCGCAAACAGCAAGCATATAATCAATAGCGTTCTTTAATTCTCTAATATTCCCCGTCCAGGAGCGGTTTATAAGATGCCCAACGACTTCATTCTCCACTTTCATTTTTTTCGTAGTACGCATCGCTAGAAAATGATTCAGTAAAAGTGGGATATCGCCTTTTCTCTCACGAAGTGCCGGGATTTTTAAATAAAGAACATTTAAACGATGATACAGATCTTCCCGAAACAATCCTTGCTTTATGTCAGATGCCAGGTCCTTGTTCGTTGCAGAAATAACCCTTACGTCAATGGGAAGTACACGAGTTCCCCCAACCCTTCTTAATTCTTTTTCCTGCAGAACACGTAAGAGGCGTGTCTGAAGTTTGACGCTAATATCACCAATTTCATCGAGAAAAATGGTACCACCTTCTGCTTGTTCAAAAAGACCTTGTTTTCCGCCTTTTTTTGCCCCTGTAAATGCACCTTCTTCATATCCGAATAGTTCACTTTCTAATAAATCCTCAGAAAGGGCAGAACAATTTACTGCTAGAAAGGGACCGTTTCTTCTGCCGGATTCGTTATGAATGGAGCTTGCAAAGAGCTCTTTACCCGTGCCGCTCTCTCCTTGTATGAGGAGGGAGAGATCTGTTGCAGCTAGTTTCTTCGCAATATTTTTTGTTCGAATAATTTCCTCGGAGTCCCCGATGATATCACTGAAAAAATACTTTCCGATATAACCTTTTCGCTTTAGTTCATGTCGTGCGGCTTTCTCCATCGAGATTGTAGTGCTCGTGTTTTTGAATGTTGCAATCATTGTGTTTTCCGCCGGTAATGCGAACCGGTGAACCATAACATTTGTATCATTGATCGTGAAAAATTGATCTGATTGTTCACTTGTTGTATCTGTTAGAAAGTTCAGCAGGTCTTTATCTTTCATAATTTGTTTAATATGTTTTCCGACAGCTTGTTTTGAATCGGTTGAAAATATGCTTTTCAATTCTTCGTTAAATACGGTAATCTTTCCCGTATGATCAAATGATAAAATACCATCATTCACTCCGTTTAATACTTTGTCCAAGTGTTCGTTAAGTTGAAGTGCCTTTTGATTAGCAAGTGCAAGCTTCTTAGACAACTGAATAATTTTTTCTGTAAAACGTTCAGAAATGCCTGTTGCCCGGTCATCTAAGACACCAAGTACGCTCAAAATCTCTGTTATGGTAGTAATGTCGATCAGACGTACGCCGATATTAATAATTCTCTTAACCTCTTTTGGCACGAGATGCATCTCGCCGGGTGTCACAGCGATATCTGCATGTTGGTAGTGAGGAATGCCAGGATAGTAGGGGAGGTAATTCAAGTGATTGATTCCTAGATGTTTGAGAGTTTGTACTGACTGTTCTACCGTTTGAGGAAAATCGTTCACATACATAACATTTGTACCCTCTGGCAGTTGTAAAAGCTGATCCATAAATTCATAGTTGACGGTGCGTCTTGCCGTAATCACTCTACAAGATTCACTCAAACAGTGAGCTACCTCACGTTTTATCAGATAAGAAGATAGAATTACGATTTCATTCTCCAGTCGTGTAGGAAGAATCTCTTCGGAAGAATAGCTTTTAATATGAAAATAGTCGCCTAATATGGATTGAAGTTGGCAGGATAAAGCAATACGAGTTTCCTTTGTACCTGCTAATAGAACAATCTGTTTTTTAGTTTCCATCATATACACCTTCTTTTAATGGTCTTTTTTAGGTCGTTTTTTGGTTATGAAACTATTATCTTATAACCAGCCATTAAATAAAACAAAATATTTAAAAACCTTTAACAAAGGGAGACGGAATGTTGGCATAATTCTTGCAAATGATGAATGGTGAATTATAGAAAAGGGGGAAGTAACGTGGATAAGAAAAAAGGTATTACGATGCCGGACACGTTTGTTATCGTGTTTTTTGTTGTAGCATTAATGGCTTTATTAACGTATATCATTCCGGCAGGTCAATTTGAGACGAAAGAAACAACCTTTATGCAGGGTGGCGAAGAGCAGACTAAAACAGTACTTGTTCCTGATAGCTTTTCGTATGTAAAAGGGGAGGACGGTGAGCCAACTACTCAAGGGGTCAGTCTATTTGAAGAAGGCGGTGGTGCCGGTTTTTTAAACTACATTTTTGAAGGTTTAGTTTCTGGGGACAAATGGGGGTCAGCAGTTGGGGTTGTTGCCTTTATACTAATCATCGGCGGCGCGTTCGGTATCATTATGAAAACGCGTGCGATAGAAGACAGTATATTAAAAATGATCGACCATACTAAAGGTAGAGAAGCACTCATTATCCCGCTCATGTTCTTATTATTCTCTCTAGGCGGTGCTGTTTTTGGGATGGGTGAAGAAGCGATCGCATTTGCGATGATTCTTGTCCCCGTTGTGATAGCTCTCGGTTATGATGCCATAACAGCCATTATGATTACATACGTTGCAACACAGATTGGTTTTGCAACATCATGGATGAACCCGTTCGGTGTCGCGATTGCACAAGGTGTTGCTGGCATTCCAGTACTATCTGGTGCACCATTCCGAATTGGGATGTGGGCTTTCTTTACATTAGTAGGAATTGTATATACATGGATATACGCATCAAGAATTAGAAAAGATCCAAAGCGTTCCTTATCTTATGATTCAGATGCATACTTCCGTGAAGATTTTAAACATACAGATATTAAATCAAACTTTGGAACAGGCCATATCTTAATTCTTCTTACTATTTTAGCGGGAGTTGCCTGGATCGTTTGGGGAGTTGTAGAAAGAGCATATTACATTCCAGAAATCGCGACTCAATTTTTTACGATTGGTTTAGTTGCGGGTATAATTGGTATTATATTCAAGATGAACGACATGACAGTGAACGGAATTGCTGATGGCTTTAAAGAAGGTGCAAAGGATCTTCTTCCAGCAGCACTTATCGTCGGTATGGCAAAAGGTATTGTGATCATCCTTGGTGGTGACAATCCTGCTGAAGCATCAGTATTAAACACGATTCTACATGCGGCAGGTGGAATTGTTGAAGATGTGCCTACAGCGCTATCGGCTTGGATTATGTATGTATTCCAATCTGTGTTTAACTTCTTTGTTGTATCAGGTTCAGGTCAAGCGGCACTGACAATGCCGTTAATGTCTCCGCTTGCTGATCTTGCGGGAGTTACAAGGCAAGTCGCAGTTCTAGCTTTCCAACTTGGTGACGGTTTTACGAACATGATTGTACCAACTTCTGCGGCTTTGATGGGAACACTAGGAGTTGCACGTCTAGATTGGGGAAAATGGTTCAAGTTCCAAATTAAGTTTCAAGCGTTGCTGTTTACTTTTGCCTCAATCATAATTGTAATTGCTGTACTAATTGGTTTTAAATAAACTATCTTTGAAGAATAAAGGAATGATTTACATGTTTACTCTTATCAAAGGCGGTGAGGTATATACGCCTCATTATCTTGGTAAAAAGGATATCTTACTAGCTGCTGGGAAGATTGCCAGCATCTCAGAAAATATTAATTGGCCGGCATCTGCTCTAGATATTAATATTATTGATGCAACAGGAAAAATTGTGACACCAGGATTTATTGATGCACATGTTCATATTACTGGTGGCGGAGGAGAAGGCGGTTATAAAACGAGAACTCCTGAGATCTATTTTTCAGATGTTACTAAAGCTGGTGTGACAACCATTGTTGGTGTGATCGGGACAGACGGAACAGCTCGTACGATGACTAATTTAATCGCGAAAGCAAAAGCGCTTAAAGAGGAAGGAATATCGTGCTTCGTTCATACTGGATCTTACCAAGTACCTGTTAAAACGTTAACGGGGAATATCGAAACAGACATTATGATGATTGATGAGATTATTGGTGTAGGTGAAATTGCTATTGCTGATCATCGATCCAGCCAGCCGGTTGCTCACGAACTCGCAAGGCTTGCCTCACAAGCAAGAGTTGGAGGTATGCTTTCAGGAAAAGCGGGTGTAGTGAACATTCACCTTGGCGACAGTAAACGCATGTTGTCTTTAATTGAGGAAGTTGTAGAGACGACTGATCTGCCTATTTCTCAGTTTTATCCGACTCATATTAACCGGAATTCTTATTTATTTGAAGCAGGTATCGAATATGCAAAAAAAGGCGGTATCGTTGATTTTACTACGAGTACGACAAAGCAGTTTTTAGAAGAAGGCGAAGTCAAATGCAGCATTGGGTTAAAGAAGATGCTTGATAGAGGGGTGGCTATCGAACAAATAACCTTCACATCAGACGCGCAGGGAAGTTTGCCTGCATTTAATGAATTTGGAGAATTTACTGGGCTGCGTATCGGTAAAGTGAACTCGCTGTACGGCGAAGTGCGGGACGCAGTAAAAACAGAAGGTGTTGCATTTCAAACAGCATTGCAAACAATTACTTCTAATCCCGCTCGCGTTTTAAAGCTTAAACAAAAAGGAAGGTTGCAAGAAGGGCTTGATGCTGATCTTGTTCTGCTGAATGAAGATCTTAGCATCGATTCAGTTATTGCGTTTGGGCAAGTGGTGGTTCAAAATGGAGAAGCTTTGGTCAAGGGAACTTTTGAAGAGTAAAGGGAGCTAATTATTGGCTTCCTTTTTCACTTTTAACTTATGAAATATATGGTAAAATAGGGAACATACATAATTTTTCTAAAAGGTGGCGATCATGTGGCAAAACAAGAAATTCCGACAGTATTAAGTCCAGAATTGTTTGAACACCTGCAAGGCGAACAGCTTGTCCTCTTAGGAACCGTTGACGTAGAAACGAAAGCTCCATCTGTTAACGCAATATCTTGGGTAAAGAGCTTGTCAAAAGAAAAGATTCGATTTACGGTTACGAACAATTCACGTATCGTAACAAACATTAAAGATAATCCAAATGTGGTCCTTACGGTGGTAGGGCTTGAAACGGTGTATTCTATTAATGGAAAAGCGAATATACTTCAAGATACCATGGAAGGTGTACCATTAAAGCTTGCGAAGATTGAAGTGGAAATTGATCATGTTTTTGAAAGCATGTTCTGGGGTGCAAAGATCGTCCAAGAACCTGTTTATGAAAAGACGTATAATGAAAAGAAAGCGAAAGAGTTAGATTTACAAGTGTATGACGCTTTAATGAAATAAGGTGGCTTTCTACAACTAGAAGAATCATACAAACCGTCAAAACATTATGTTGTGGCGGTTTTTTGTTTATTTATAGATTTGTTCTTAGAATGGAAGTCATGAAAAACAAGGAGGAGATCACATGCCTATCGTATACAGATTGTTTTTCTTATCTGGTCTAGTCTCAATGTTTGTAGGCATCTTGCAGATCACGAGTCTTGTGGAAACAACTGATGGATTGAACGTTTGGGGATATTTTCTTCTGCTGTGGGGGATTGCTGCATTTTTATGTGCGTTAAACCGCTTTAATATTGGGTGGATAAACAAACTGTTGGCTGTTGTGGGAATTTTAATTCATGGGACAGTAGTTATGTATAGTCTTTTGTTTCCGGTTGACGCAGAAACAAAAGGAATACAGGTTATAATTATTTTGTCTCCATTATTCTCATTTATCTCCGTATTCTGCTGTGGATTTATTGTAGGACAAAAAAGTGATAAAACACATTCAAATACGTTAAGCAAATAGTGAACTTTTGTCTCTTTGTGATAAAATTAAATGATTAACTCCTTGTTTTTCCTAAAGTCGGTTTTAAACAAGTTAACTGTGGCAACGATGAGGGTATGAGGAAGAAAAGGGTGAACGATAGATGGACTGGCGAAACTGGGAACGCTATTTTACTGAAAAAAATATATTAGAGCTGCTTGATCAATACAAAGATCTAGGTTTTTTGCCAGGAATATTGCTGCCTATGCTTGAATCATTTCTGCCGATTCTTCCGCTCTTTATCTTTGTAGCGGGAAATGCAGCAGCATACGGATTTTGGTTAGGTTTTCTCTATTCATGGATTGGGGTTTGCGTAGGTTCTATCATCGTATTCTTGCTAGTACGGAGGTATGGACAAAAGCGTTTTTTGAATTTCTTAAACAGGCATACAAACACTACACGAATGCTAGGCTGGGTAGAGAGACATGGTTTTGGTATGCTATTTCTTATTTATTGTTTTCCGTTTACTCCTTCCGCTCTAGTAAATGTTGTAGGCGGATTATCGAGGATAAATGTTAAAACCTTTTTGCTTGCATTAGCTCTCGGTAAATTGGTGATGATCGCGATCGTTTCTTTTATCGGGTATGATTTTATCGATGTGTTGAAAAGTCCTTTAAAACTTGGGATGATTGCTTTTGGCATATTCGTATTGTGGCTAGGTGGAAAAATAGTCGAATCAAGACTTAAAGAATCAGAGCATCGTGCGTAATGATAGCGCCAGATGCTTTTTTACTTTCACGAAGATCTTTTTCCTTGAATATAGTTAAAAAAGAGGAAGGGAGACTTTGTATTGATTAAGATTAAGTCACAAAAGCAGATTGAAAAGATGCAAGAAGCAGGAAGATTGCTCGCATCTTGTCATAAAGAATTAAATAAACTTGTTACACCAGGAACAACAACATTGAAACTTGACCAATTTGTTGAAAATTATTTATTAGATCACGGAGCAAAAGCTGCTCAAAAAGGATATATGGGCTATCCTTATGCAACTTGCGCTTCAGTAAATGATGAAGTATGTCACGGGCTACCAAATAAAAGAGCGTTAAAAGAAGGAGATATCGTAACGATTGATTTTGTCGTGAACTTAAACGGTTGGCTGGCAGATTCTGCTTGGTCATATGGAGTCGGAAACGTTTCTAAGAAATCGCAAGCCTTAATGGAAACGACCAAAAATGCACTATATAAAGGGATATCACAAGCGCAAGTTGGTAGTCGTTTGGGGGATATCGGTTATGCGATACAATCTTATGCTGAGGATAAGGGCTATTCTATTGTTCGAGAGTTTATTGGTCATGGAATCGGCCGTCATATACACGAAGAGCCTCAAGTTCATCATGTTGGAGAGAGAAATACGGGTATTACTTTAAAAGAAGGAATGGTTATTACCATCGAACCCATACTCAATCAAGGTAGACCCCATATTAGTTTGAAGCAGGATGGCTGGACGGCCGTTACCTATGATGGAAGTCTATCAGCACAATATGAACATACCGTTGCTATCACAAAAGATGGACCGATTATTTTAACAGAACAAGCTTAAAATAAACATTGCCGCATATTCTTTAATAAGGAGAGCGGTAATTTTTTTTGTTCTTAAGGTTATTTTTTTAAAGTAACTTGACACATATAAGTTACTCATTGTAATATACTAACATAAAGTAAGTAAAAAAACGAAAGAAAGAAGGGGTTAAGGGATGTTATCATTAGGATTACTTATTATTCGATTAGTGGTGGGTCTAGCGTTAGCGGCACATGGAGCACAAAAGTTGTTTGGATGGTTTGGCGGCTACGGGTTAAAAGGAACCGGAGGCTGGATGGAATCCATTGGCATTAAACCAGGCTATACGATGGCTCTTTTAGCAGGGCTGGCTGAATTTGGCGGAGGACTTTTGTTTGCTGCCGGATTATTCACCGAAATTGGGGCTATATTGATTGCTGGAACGATGCTTGTGGCCGCAGTTAAAGTTCACTTGCAGAATGGGTTTTGGGTTACAGCGAACGGTTATGAATTTAACCTTGTTTTAATTGCCGTAGTGGTAGGTGTCGCTTTAACAGGTGCAGGAGATTATTCTCTGGATCACCTTTGGTTAAAATAGAATTGAATACTGAACTAATATGAAAATGACTAAACCACTTTATGCTAAGTGGTTTTTTCTTTTGCCTAAGTAATGAGGATTAGAAGAAAAGATTCAATACGATACCATAGTCACAGTTTGAAAAATCACTTATAATGGTGAAGTACTTTTATAAGGAGGTGACGTTCCTTGTTTAAAGAGATGTCAGAAAACCAGATATTATTATATGTCATAAAAAACTTAAAAGAGTTGCGAAAAAAGGAGTTTCAGCTTTTAATCGATGAACTTCACCCGTATGATATTGCGAATGTTTATAAAAATTTGCCTGAGAAGCACAGACATAAGTTTGTAACCTTCTTAACAACAAGACAGATTGCATCCTTGATTCAAGAGCTTGAAAGTGATCTTCAGATGGAAATCCTGAATAAACTAGGCATTGAGCGATCATCTCACATCATGAACTTAATGGAGAATGACGATTTGGCCGATCTTCTCGGCAATTTGGATGTTAATGAGATCCAAGATTTTCTGTCTTCCATGAAAGCAGATGAATCGAAGACGGTTCAAAGTCTTATGCAGTATGATTCAGATACCGCTGGTGGAATCATGACTAATCGGTTTGTATGGATTCCGCAAGTTTATACAGTCAGAGATGCGGTTGAAAAGCTAAAGACATTTGCCGGGTTTGCAGAGAATATTTATTACTTATATGTAATTGATGATGATAGAAGGCTTGTTGGTGTTGTCTCTTATCGTGATCTGTTATTAGCAGAAATGGATGAGAAGATTGAAGAGATCATGTACAGCAGGGTTATCTCCGTACCCGCAGAGACAGATCAAGAAGAAGTAGCGCGAACCATTGAGCGCTATGACTTTATTGCAGTCCCTGTAACGGATGAACATGATCATTTGATAGGGATTGTTACAGTCGATGATGTACTTGATGTATTAATTGAAGAAGCGAATGAAGACATCGAGAAGTTATCGGCAACTGGTAAATCCATTGATTTTCAGACAAGTGCACTCGTAGCTTCCTATAGAAGATTGCCTTGGCTTATTTTACTTTTATTTATTGGGATTCTATCTGGAAGTATTATTAGTACGTTCGAAGGAACGATCGAACGCGCGGTTGCACTTACGTACTTTATGCCAATGATTGCAGGTATGACAGGGAATACAGGTACACAGTCTCTTGCAGTTGTAGTTCGTGGACTTGTATCTCATGACATTGATCGGCCGACTATTGTAAAATTAATACTCCGAGAATTTGGTGTTGGGTTCATTATAGGAATTACATGCGGAATTTTAATTTCAATCGTAGCCTTTTTATGGAAAGGTAATCTAGTATTGGGGCTTGTTGTAGGCAGTTCTTTATTCTTTACTTTGATAATTGGTACGCTCGCAGGAACACTTATTCCTTTACTGCTATACAGATTTAAGATTGACCCAGCGGTAGCATCGGGACCTCTTATCACAACATTGAATGATATTTTTTCACTCTTAGTATACTTTGGTACAGCGACCATGTTCTTATCATATTTACTATAAATAAAAGATACCATCTTGCTATCTCTTACATTGAAAACAATATGATGTTGATAAAAAATCAGTCTTTTGACTGGTTTTTTTATTCTAAAAAAATGTTGCATTTTTCCAATTTGCGGATAAAATTAAAACATCTTAAGGAGGAGTGTACAGATGATAGTTAAGATGGATCAAACGTGGCATAAACAAGTTATGGACTATTTAAGTGAAGAACCTGCATTAAACTTATTTATTATTGCTGATATTGAGAATTTTGGTTATGAAACAGATTCTCAGGACATCTGGGCAGATGTTGATGATAACGAATCTATCACAGGTATCCTTCTCCGTTATAAAGGGAACTACCTTCCTTATGCAAAAGGGGAAATTAATGCAAAAGCATTTTCGGAAATTATCAATAAAGATAAAAGTTATGAAATGCTTTCTGGTAAAAAGGAAATTACCGAGCAGTTTATTCCTTATTTAAATTTTGAGCGAACAAAAGAACTGTATTTTGCTGAATTAAAGGATGCCAAAGCATTAAACCAAAACAGCTCTAGACAAAATATAATACAAGCAGATGTTAAAGATGTAGAAAGTCTTATGGAACTAAAATATTTGATCAAAGAATTCTCAATTGGAAAAACAGCAAAAGAAAGCTTGGAGCAAGCATTATCCACCAAAACAGGGCGCACTTATTTTATTAGAGAAGAGGATACCGTTGTTTCTTGTGCATCCTCTACGGCAGAAAATTCAGTGTCAGCGATGATTGTCGGCGTGTGTTCACACCCTGAAAAAAGAAACAAAGGGTATGCTTCACTTTGTATGGAAGCGCTATGCTACGATATTTTAGCTGAAGGGAAAACGCTTTGTCTTTTCTATGATAATCCTAAAGCAGGGTCGATATATAAGCGTTTAGGCTTTAAAGATATTGGATTTTGGAGTATGAACTATTCAGTCCAAACAACAGAAACCCAAAAAAACCAAGAAGTAGTGAAATAACTTTCAAATCTTTTTATCCTCTGACAATTGAATGAAGTGAAGATGGGTAACTCTCGGCTAGGACGTTGAGGGCAGCCCGAAGAATGATGTGTCCAATAGCGAAAAAAAAGACGGCAGAATCAGCTCTAGCGATTCTGCCGTCTTTTTCTTTGGCACTTTTCTAAAAGATTGTTGCTTTAAACTCTTTGTCACCTTTGATAATTGATTGAAGTGGAAGGTGTGTGCCTACCACCTGAGATACTCCATGCAAGGCATGCGACGAGGAAGTTTACTACGAAGCATCACTTGTAGACGCAGGAGCAAGGAACTTCTTAAGGCGGGCAGTTTGAAAAGTGGAAGTGGCTCGTTCAGCCCCGACAAGCAAAAGTTGAATGGGCCATGAAGGCGCACTTTGCCTTCTTGACCGTTAAACTTTTGACCTCGAGGGGCTAGCCACTGCAACTAGACAGCTGAGACACTTAAGAGTGAAACGTACGAATATGGCTCAGCGCCTGCCCCGTGGAAAGCGAGCAGCCTGGAACGGAAATCAACACTTCCAAAAGCAACAAAGTTTACGAAAACAGCCTTTTCTTTTGTTAACTAACCAAGCTTCCGTTCTTCGGCTTGTTCACTTGAGGCATTCTTTTCTTCATTAGAAGTTCTTAGTGGTATTTCTCTTAAGAAGAAGAAGGTTAATATGAATGCAGTGCCAATAACGATTGCGCCGGTTAAGAAAACACCGTTTAATGCATAACTTAAAGACTCACGCAAAATACCAAGTACTTGTTTAATCATATTTAATGATTCAGGAGGTAAAGCATTAAATTTTTCTAAAACAGCTTCTTGGTTCAGCAGCACTTGAGGATTTGCAAGCTCTTTAATCTGCTCGCTCATCTCAGGTGTAACACTGGGAGAAGAGGCGACTAACTTTTGGGACTCTTTGTTAAAGTGATCGGCTAGAGAGTTATTCATAACACTTCCCATGATTGAAACACCAATCGTACCACCAAGCTGTCTGAACAGCTGAACAGAAGAGGTCGCAACACCTAAATATTTATGTTCAATTGCGTTCTGCACAGTTAAGGTGAAGATGGGAAACGCGATTCCAAGTCCTGAACCTACGAGGATCATATTCATGATTGCTGTCGTATTAGTCGTTTGAGTATCCATAAAATGCATGCTTGTCATACCACTGACCATGATGAACAATCCAAGCATAGCCAATTTCTTGTACTTGCCTGTCTTAGTTATAATCTGCCCACTTATCGTGCTTCCTGCAACCATGGCAAGTGTTAATGGCATCATTACAAACCCGGATTTAGTAGCAGATGTTCCCATCACTCCTTGTATAAAGAAAGGCATATACATGATGGACCCAAACATGCCTGCTCCTAAAAAGAATCCGATTATATTAGAAACGGTGAACACTTTATTTTTGAACATATCAAGTGGTAGAACAGGACTTGATACACGCTTTTCTGTTAGCACAAACAAAAAGAAAGCTACGATCGTTACAGTGAAAAGTCCGATGATCTCTGGAGATACCCAATCGTATTCATTTCCTGCCCAGGTGAATGAAAGGAGAAGAGGAACCATTGTTAACGTTAGTAGCAGAGAACCTGTGTAATCAATAGATTCTTTCTCTTTTCTTTGTACAGAAGGAAATAAAAAGTAGATAGCAGCAAAAGCGACGAGGCCAAAGGGAAGAAAGATCCAGAATACCCAGTGCCAATGAAAGTGATCAACGATGTATCCGCCTAATGTAGGACCAAATACGCTAGCTAAACCGAAAACACTGCTCATAATCCCTTGCCATCTGCCGCGTTCGCGAGGTGGAAATAGATCCCCAACTGCTGTGAAAGCCGTTGACATGATCATACCGCCTCCAAAGCCTTGAACACCTCTGTATAAGATGAGCTCAAGGATGCTTCCGGATATGCCGCATAAAAGCGAACCTGCCGTAAACACTCCAATCCCTAAAAGGATAAATGGCTTTCTTCCGTAAATGTCTGATAGTTTTCCAACTAAAATAGCAGTGATACTTGAAGTGAGCATGAAAATCGTGAAAACCCAGCTGTAGTATTCTATTCCTCCAAGATCAGCAATGATTTTTGGTAAGGACGTACCAACAATTGTTTGGTTTAACGCAGCAAAAAGCATAGCAGACATGATGGAAAGCATGATAATAACTTTCCGCCGCATTTCAAGATGTTCCATGCATCATCCTCCTATTCATGTTGTAAATAATTCACAATGTGAATTATTTGCTAAAAAGAAAACTGCTCCATTAATCAAGCAGTTTTGTTGAAGATTCTATCATTCGTTTTATGTCTCCATCTGTTAAAGCAGCAAACTTTTTTTCTAGGTAGTTATTTTTAATGTTATCCATTTTTCGTGCAATTTCTCTACCATCTTCAGTAATTTCCAAATAGACGATCCGACGGTCTGAATCTGATCGTACACGCTGAATATAATTCTTTCCAACAAGCCGATCCGTAACCGCGGTAATATGGCTTGATGAAACTTTTAATTCGTTAGCGATTTCGGAAGCCATCAGAGGACTTTGAATAAATAAAGTCTGAAGAACAGCAAACTCATTGCTTGGGATATAATCTGAGTACACTTCGTTCAAACCTTTTCTTAACGTACGAAAAAGTCTACGTAAACTCATTTCCAATTCGCGCTCTAAATCATTTCTTAATGGGGTTTGTTCTCTATTTTCCATTTTAACACCCTTGCTTTTTGTTTCTTCTACTAGTATATGATAATTTATATTTAATAAGAAAGAAAGCAAAAGGTTTGGGGAGACACGGATTATGAAAAATTCAACATTATTTTTTGTGCTTTTAGGCTTTGGATTTTTGATCGGAGCAGCTTACTGGGTTTGGGCGATCACAACACAATCACAACCAGGTGGAATGTAAAAAAATGAGCCGTAATGGCTCTTTTTTTGTATAAACAAACACTTCTAATTTAAATAAATGGGAGGTGTTGGTATGAAAGTAAAGTATCAGATTACAACTAAACTTATTAAGAAAGAATGGAAGCAGCGTCCAGGAGGTAATCGTATACCACGCTATGCGGTTGCGCACGATACTGGTAACCCTAACTCTTCGGCTCAACAGAACTATGAATATTTCAACAGCAGACAACTAGAGGCTTCTGCACACGTATTCATAGATGATAAACAGATATTGATGATCATTCCATTGCAAGAAAAAGCTTGGCACGTTCGCTCTAACGTATCGGATGCTAATGAATGGGCGATTGGGGTAGAGTTATGCTATGGACCTTCCATAGATTTTAACAAAGCTTATAGCCGTTATGTATGGTTTTTTGCGTATTTATGTGAGATGTACCAATGGGACCCTGCGCGGGACATAAAAGGGCACTTTCAGCTAGACCCAAAAAGAAGGACAGATCCTTTAAACTGTTTTCATCAATATGATAAAACATTTCCATTTTTCATTGAGGATGTTAAGTATGAGCTAAAAAAGTTTGTTGTTAACCAGAACGAGTTTAAAGAACTTGTCACTGCAGAAGAAAAGCTCTATAAGGTGCAGATTGGGGCATTCACATCTAGAGAGAATGCCGAAAACCTTTCTAGAAAAGCTAAATCTGCAGGATTTGCTGTTCATATTGATTACTCCTAGAAACAATCAATGCGAAAACAGCCTCGAGAGTAGTTGATTTTCATTCCAGGTAATAGTAAATAAAACAAAAATACTTGCCTCTTAAGTAAGGCAGGTATTTTTTTCTAGTATAAAAAGAACGTTTGTTCGCATATAATATAAAAAAGGAGGTTGCTTCGTGACTAACTTATTAATGAGATGCATTCAAGAACGGGTTGGAATAGAAATGATCTACCTCTCGCAAAAAGGTGATATCTCGCACCGTTTTGTAATTCCATACTCTTTCGACGGTCATATAATAAAGGGATACTGCTCGGCAAAAAAGCAGATTCGAAGTTTTCACATAAGAAACATATTATCCGTACATTCACGTTTTTTGTCTTCTTGAGATTGGGGGGATTGTCGTGCAATATGGAAGCGAAGAAGAGCGTTCGCTTATTGAAAAATTTGTGATGTATCCGATTTTACTTACAGTTTTTAATCGCGATCTGCAGATTATTTGCGGCTCTCCATTTAAATTGAGACAGCCATACGTTGCATTAGTAGAACAAATTATGAATCAAATCAGCAAAGATCTATTTGATGTACGAATTGAATTGAGAAAAAGAAGAATTAAAGTAATGGATGCACGCCGTGAGGAAGATATTACAGAATATGAAATCTTTATTAGGGGTTATCGTGAAATTATGAGGTTTCCAAACATTCATCTAAAAAACAAAGCAGAAACACTTATGCTTTCTTATCTACAAGTGACCGTAGAATAATGGATAAAGCATGCCAGTTTCATTTTCAATAACATCTGTATACAATGAACGTATTGCAGAAACATAAGATGATGATAATAGGATTAGAATTTGAATTGAGGAACCTTATGGAACACTTTATCCAGCTAGCTAGACAATTGAACAGAGAAATAATGATTGAAAGTCGCAGCCCATTTGATCCGGTATGTCCGGTGAATACACCACACCCTTGGCAGATGCTGGGCTGTGGGAACTATGCAGCGGTGTTTTCACATCCTGAACATCCAGCATATGTAGTTAAGATTTACGGCAGGGATGAGCATGGATTATTAGAGGAAAAAAAGGTTTATGATCGACTAGGAACACACCCTGGATTTTCTGTTTGTTATTATTCCGAACAACGTTTTTTAATCTTAAAACGTATTGAAGGAATGACTCTGTACGACTGTGTGCATAAAGGTGTAAAAATTCCTGAAAATGTGATTTATGACATCGATGAAGCAGTGAGGCATGCAAAAGACAAAGGATTGTTTCCTAACGATGTACATGGAAAAAATGTCATGATATCCAATAATAGAGGAATTATTGTAGACGTATCTGATTTTAGCCGATACGAAACTTGCAGGAAATGGAAAGATTTAAGGAAAGCTTATTTTACATTTTACAAGAAAACGCTGTATTACTTTCCAATAAAGATTCCTTATATTGTTTTGAATGGAGTAAGGATTGGGTATAGGTACTATAGAAAGTTAAAAATATCCAAAAAACAAAGCCTAAAATAATAGGATTAAAGAACTATTAAAATCATTGGCACAAATTACCTTAGTAGGATATAATAACTATAAATCAATAAAAACCTTTGTTATTAAGGGCAAACCAGTTGAAAAGCTGGGACGCAAAGCTATGGGCCTAAAGTATGGTGAACATGCAATGGCAGCCGGTTGCCAAAGGGAAACGGACTCGTGTTTAGACACAAGCGTTTCTATGAAGCTTTATTCTCGTATTTTGTAGTTTCTCTGCAGGAATAATGTGTTCATAGAGGTTAAAAGTATCTAAAACATAAATTGAAGCCATTCCCTTTATTAGGTGATGGCTTTTTGTATGTAATTTTTGAGGGATTTGAGGGGTTGTAGAATGGAAAACTTCCAACTAGACTTACGCGCACTCAAAAAAAACTTGTTACCAGAATTTATGAAGTCTATTCCAGCCATGATACATACACACAAAGAACATCTAAGAAAAAATGAAGACTTTCATACGTTTCTAAACGGTTTTGTTGAGCAATACGAGAAGATACTAGAGAAATTTTTACGCGGGATTGTGCATGCAGTGTTTTTAGAAGAAGAACGATTCAAATCCTTTTTAAAACAAGGAGAGCAGAAAGCGTTTCGATCAGGTATTCATTTTTTAAGGCATCAACGAATTCCTCATCAAGCACTTGCGTGTTTTACAACGAGTATTAGTGAATCCGTTTTATTTGAAGTGAAAAAAGCAACGTCCAACGAGCCGTTAGTTATACAACTATTTATGTTAGATCGCTGGAACCGGATTTCTCACCATGCTGTTACAGGATTTCTAAGCGGTTTCTCTTCTCAACAGTTTAAAGATCTTAAGGAGATTAGCATTCGTGATCCATTAACAAATCTGTATAATCGTCGCTACTTTTATGATTGTTTAGAAAAGGAGCTAGAAAAGGCAAATAGACTTAAGCTTCCTCTTACACTTGTCATGTTTGATATCAATAACTTTAAATTAATCAATGACGAGCTAGGGCATCACGCGGGTGACGAGATACTTCAGCAGATCGCAGAACTTTCAAAGCGACTAAAATTGTTCTCTGGATTTAGATTCGGTGGAGATGAATTTGTTTTTCTTTTACCAGGAATTACTGAAGATGAAGCATACATCTTAACTGAAAAACTAGAGAGTCAGCTTATCGTTTGGAATGAATCCATCTCATTGGCATATGGTGCAATAGAATTACTTGCAGATGCATGTGAAAACATAGACTATTACCTGCAGCTTGCTGATGAGCGTATGTACACGAACAAAAGAGCTAGAAGTGAGAATAAATCACTGATTTGATCATGTAAAATAATGGGCCTTTCTGCTATGTTTTTCGCAGATCGTATAACGTAAAGGAAGTTGAACGCATGAAAGATTCATTTACGATTACGGAACACCGTTCTGAAACCATATCATCTTTGTTACGGTGGTTCTTTTTAATTCTTTGTATACCTGTTTTTTATTATCAACCTATATCAAGCGTCTTGAATTATGAAACGGATACTTTTCCGATCCTTTTTATAATCGGCATTATATATATGACATCCACACAAATTGTCTTACACCGATTGCCAGAGACGTCACTGTACTACCGGGTTTTTACAAGAGGTGGAATTGTTTTTGATTGTCTTGCTTATGCATGGTTGATGCAGCTTACTGGTGGAGCTGATAGTGCGTTTGTTGCTGTTGGTTACCTAATCGTTATCCATGCTGCTCTGTATTGGAGGTTAAAGGGCGCTTTTATAGTAGGAACAGTGAGTTTTACCATTCTCTGTTACTTTTTTATAAGAGATAGTGGGTACTTGAACACGCTCTCTTCCTTTGAATTTTTAATGAAGAGCATCTTCTTATGGTTGATCGCTTTTTACGGCGGTGTGATTGCCTCAAAAGAAAGACAATATTATTTCGAGAAGAATATGTATCAGCTTCAATCTGAACAAGACTATTTAACAGGTTTGCTGAATCATCGAAAATTTCAAGAGGACGTATTGGAAAAAACAAAACAGAATAAACCTTTTACACTTGTATTATGTGATATTGATCGGTTTAAAATGTTTAACGATCAGCACGGCCATTTAATTGGTGATGAGGTGCTCAAGCTTGTAGGTGCAACGTTTAAACGCTTCATTACTTTAAAAGAAGGAGAAGCTTATCGTTACGGTGGAGAAGAGTTCGCCTGGATTCTCCATACTACATGCAGAACAGAAGTGAAAAATACGATTGAAACGATCAATAAGCATTTAGAAACCTTTCCGTATATATCAGGTGATAATGAGTTATCTGTTACACTTAGTTATGGCATTGCGAGTTATGTAGAAGGTGAGAAGCCTTCGCAAATGATTCATAGAGCTGATGTGCTGCTATACGAGGCAAAGGCGGCAGGAAGAAATACGTTCAAATTGGATACGGTCACAATGGAGGAAAATCAGCTATCAATATAGCGGTTTTCCTTTTTTATGTTTTTCGTTCCTTGGTGCACTCTCGTGCACTCTCGTCTACCCGAAATGATGGTATCTGCCTTTTACAAATATTATTCGTTTACGTAACTATCCTATAACTACCAGGAGGATGTGCTTCTTTTTAAAGGTCGTAGCCTTTGATGTCATAGTAGATTATGAGATAATGAAGTTAGAATTCAAGTGCGGAACAGGGGATGAACATAATGAGTTTGCAATTTATTTTGGGACGATCCGGCAGCGGAAAGTCCCACTCTGTATTTAAGGAGATCCAAAGAGAACTTACAGAACGTCCTTCAGGAAATCCGATCATCTATCTTGTACCAGATCAGATGACCTTTCAATCGGAGTATAAGCTTGCATCAACGCCAGAATTATCCGGAATGATGCGTGCACAAGTCTTTAGTTTTTCAAGGCTTGCTTGGCGTATTCTTGGTGAGACCGGTGGTTTGACAAGAATGCACATCACATCTACTGGAATAAGAATGATGCTTCGGAAAATCGTCGAGCATAAAAAAGAAGATCTTAAAATCTTTCGAAAAGCCTCTGAACAAAGTGGTTTTTACGAATTACTTGAGTTGATGACTACAGAACTTAAACGATATTGTGTTAGTGCAGAAGATCTTTCGTGGAATGCTGAAACACTGCTTTCTCTCGGTCAAAAAGAAAATAATAAAAAAGTGCTTCAGGATAAATTATCAGATCTGAGTGTCATTTCGAGCTCCTTGGATGAGGCACTGATTGGGAAGTATGTAGATTCAGAAGATTATTTACGTTTGCTTCAAGCAAAGATTCCTTTATCCGAGAGCATTAAAGAAAGTGAAATTTACATAGATGGATTTCATTCGTTTACTCCACAAGAACTTGAAGTTATAGCGGGATTACTGGCACACGCCAAAAAAGTGACCATTGCACTCACTGTCGATGAATCTTTTACTATGGAGTCAGAACCTCATGAGCTAGATTTGTTTTATATGACGAAAAAGACGGCTCAGACGCTAACAGCACAGGCCAAAGAACTTGGTGTATTCGTTGAGGAACCAATCTATCTTCATGAAAAGCCTAAGTATAATTCAAGTGCTATCGCTCATATCGAAGAGCAGTATGATCGAAGGCCGGCCATACCATCTTCCAAACATGAAGGTGTTGGAGTAGCGGCAGCTGTAAATGTTCGGTCTGAAGTTGAAGGAGCGGCAAGGAAAATCGCAGAACTCGTTCGTGACCACGGATATAGGTATCGCGATATCGCAGTTACAGTCCGAAATGCTGGTAGTTATCAAACACTGATTGAAACGGTATTTACAGATTATGAGATACCTGTTTTTCTTGATCAAAAAAAATCTATGCTTCACCATCCACTGATTGAGCTTATACGTTCTTCACTAGATATTGTCTTAAAGAATTGGCGCTATGAAGCAGTTTTTCGAGCTGTTAAAACAGATATGCTCTATCCGCTTGATGAGATAAGAAAAACGACTTCTGAGATGAGGCGTTGTATGGATGAACTTGAAAATTATGTGTTAGCACTTGGTATTCAAGGCAGAAGGTGGACAGATCCTAAACCTTGGAAGTATAAAAGATTTAGAGGATTCGAAGCAGAAGATTTTGGAAAGACAACTCGTGATGATGAAAAAGAACAGCTGATCAACGATATGCGGGACATGATTGTATCTCCTTTGAGTCGTTTATCTAAAAACCTATCAAACAGCAAAAATATCATCCAATATTGTAAAAGTCTTTATCAGTATCTTGAGGATTTAAATGTACCGATGAAACTTGAACGCTTGAGACTTCATGCGGAATCAGCAGGTAAATTACGGTCAGCATCTGAACATGGCCAAGTTTGGAATGCGGTTCTGGGTCTCCTCGATGAGATGGTAGAGTTGACTGGTGAGGAAGAACTTTCTAAAGAAACGTGGATGCAAATGCTTGAAACAGGGCTAGAGAGTCTTAAATTTGCACTTGTTCCTCCTTCTCTCGATCAAGTACTAGTAGGAACGATGGAAAGATCTCGTTTTACGGATGTAAAAGTGAATTTTGTTCTTGGCGTAAACGATGGAATCATTCCGTTAAAACCTAAGGACGATGGATTGCTTTCAGAAGATGAAAGAGAGGCTCTGGATCGAAACGGTGTGGTGCTAGCACCGACGGCACGCAGAAAGCTGCTTGATGAACAGTTTATGATCTATTTGGCTTTAACGAATGCTAGTGATCATCTGTTTGTTTCATATGCCCTAGCAGACGAGGAAGGGAAAACGATGCAGCCTTCTATGGTCATACAGCGATTGCATGATCTTTTCCCAGATTTAAAGGAAGAACTATATCAAAATGAACCAGCTTTACAAAACGATTTGGATTTTGTGCAGCATCCAATAAAGAGTGTATCTTTTTTAAGTACGCAGCTCAGAGAATGGAAAAAAGGTTATCCGATCTCTTCCGTTTGGTGGGATGTATACAATTGGGTCGTCAGAGACAAGGATTATGATTTCTATGCAAAGCGAGCTCTGTCTTCTCTCTTCTATTTTAATAGAGAAGCACCTCTCAGTTCATCTGTATCAAGAGATCTTTATGGTGATAAGATTTTAACGAGCATCTCGAGAATGGAGCTTTTCCAATCATGTCCATTCTCTCAGTTCATGTCGTATGGTCTGAAGCTTAAAGAACGGCAAATGTACAAACTTGAAGCTCCAGATATCGGACAGCTTTTTCATGCTGCGTTAAAACAGATGAATGATTCGCTTCAGCAGAGAAGCGTAGCCTGGAGTGATCTTTCAAAAGGGGACTGTTATCGTTTGGCAGGAGATATTGTAGAACTCTTGGCACCACAGCTTCAACATGAGATTCTGTTAAGTTCTAATAGACATCTTTATATCAAGAAAAAGCTAAAAGAAGTAGTCGGAAAAGCTTCTCACATATTAAGTCAGCACGCAAAGGCGAGCGGGTTCACTCCTGCAGGTCTTGAACTAGCATTTGCTTCTGGTGCAACATTGCCGCCATTAACGTATAAATTACCGAATGGAACGACTATGGAAGTTATCGGACGTATCGATCGTGTTGATACAGCAAAAAGTTCAAAAGGACTTCTTATGCGCGTGATTGATTATAAATCAAGCTCAACTGGTCTCAACTTGGCAGAGCTGTATCATGGAATTGCTCTGCAGATGCTGACTTATCTAGACGTTGCAGTCACACATTCAGAAAGCTGGCTTGGTGAAAAGTCCGTTCCAGCAGGCGTTCTGTATTTCCATGTACACAACCCACTATTGAATCAAAAGAAACTGCTTAGTGTGGAAGAAATCGAAAAAGAAGTGTTAAAGAAGTTTAAGATGAAAGGTTTAGTACTTGCTGAAGAAGAGGCCGTTCAACTTATGGACAGTACAATGGATAAGCGTTCTTCTATCATTCCAGTCGCTCTAACTCAAAAAGGATTTCATAAGTCACATTCCTCGATCGCCTCAAGTGAGCAGTTTAACACGATGCGTAATCATGCGCGGAAGATGGCTGTAACGAGTGGAGAAGGAATTACAAACGGAGTGATCGATATCTCTCCATATGAGATGAAGAAAAAAACACCATGTACGTTCTGTTCATATAAGCCTGTTTGTCAGTTTGATCAAACCCTTGAAGAGAATCAATACCGTCAACTTCGTTCAGAAAAAGATGACGTCATCCTAGAAAAAATGCATCAGGAAGGAGGAACTGTCAATTGAAGACTTTAATCCCAAAACCAGAAGGTGCCACATGGACGGATGAACAGTGGCAGGCGATTCAAGCCAGAGGAGAAAACGTTCTCGTTGCTGCAGCAGCTGGATCAGGAAAAACGGCCGTCCTTGTCGAACGAATCATCACGATGATACGTGAAAAGATTGCTGATGTAGATCGGTTGCT
Organism: Fictibacillus sp. 5RED26; assembly: GCF_015903895.1. NCBI lineage: Bacteria > Bacillati > Bacillota > Bacilli > Caryophanales > Fictibacillaceae > Fictibacillus > Fictibacillus sp. 5RED26. Next base: position 797,801 of record NZ_JACZDU010000001.1, read on the forward strand.
TATCGTTACGTTCACAAACGCTGCTGCTGCTGAAATGAGAAAAAGAATTGGAGAAGCAATCGATAAAGAGCTGTCTTTAAATCCTTCATCTCTACACTTAAGAAGGCAGCTGAATTTATTAAACAAAGCATCGATCTCTACTCTTCATTCTTTTTGTATTGAGGTGCTTCGTAAACACTATTACGAAACGAATCTCGATCCTGGCTTTCGTGTAGCAGAAGAAACAGAAGCAGAACTTATTCGCCAAGAAGTGATAGAAGATTTATTTGAAGAAGAGTATAGCAAGGGAGAAGACCATATTTTCTACCAAGTGGTCGATGCTTATAGTTCTGACCGAAATGATATAGAACTGCAAAAACTGATCTTATCGCTCTATGATTTCGCTCGAAGTCATCCTGATCCGAGTGGATGGCTAGACCAGATGGCGGAAACTTATCAAGTCCAAGCTACTTCAATAGACGACCTACCTTGGACAAAGGAGCTTCTTTTCGATACATCGGTTCAAATAGAAGGGCTACGTTCGCTGGCGCTCAGAGCGATAGAGCTCAGCCAGCTTTCAGGGGGACCTCTCGCATATGCAGAAACACTACAGGAAGATCTTGTCTTCATCGAACGATTACTTCATGCAAAATGTAGTTGGAATGAGCTTTATGAGGAATTCCAATCTTATGATCCTCCAAAATTAAAAGCCATCCGCGGGAAAGATGTAGATGAAGAACTGAAGAATAAAGTAAAAGCGATGAGAGACAGCATCAAAAAACGGACGAGCGCATTAAAAGAAGAATATTTTGAAAGACATCCAGATTCGTATATCGTTCATATTGAAGAGATGGCTCCTGTAGTTAAAGAACTTTCATCCTTGGTGAAAAAGTTTGGGGAACGTTATTTGGAAGCAAAGCAGGAAAAGTCTCTTGTTGATTTTGGTGATCTTGAGCATTATTGCCTTGGAGTTTTAAAAGGTGTAGGGTCTACGATGGATGCACCGGTTCCATCAGAAGCGGCTCTAGAATATCGCGAAAGATTTGTAGAGGTACTAGTCGATGAGTATCAAGATACGAATTTTGTTCAAGAATCCATTGTACGCCTAGTATCAAAGGATGAGGAAGCAGGAAACATGTTCATGGTAGGTGATGTAAAGCAATCCATCTATCGATTCAGACTAGCAGAACCACTTCTTTTCTTAAGCAAGTACAAGCAGTTTACGAAAGAAGGCGGCAAAGGCTTGCGTATTGACCTTGCCAAAAACTTTAGAAGTCGAAATGGAATACTTCAAGCAACAAACTATTTGTTCAGACAGATCATGAACGAAACAGTAGGAGAGATTGAGTACAACGATGATGCTGAATTAAAGCTTGGTGCTACTTATTATCCGGAGCAAGAGGGCAATGAGCCAGAACTTCTTCTAATTAATAAAAGTCAGCCTGTAACAGATGAAGATGGCCTTGAGAGTGGAGAAGTAGAGAAGTCTGAGCTTGAAACCGTTCAGTTAGAGGCAAGAGTCATCGCTGAAAAAATAAAACAGATCATTGGAACAGCGGGTAATTCTCCTCATCTCGTTCTTGATAAACATACGAAAAAATTACGTCCTGCAAAATACAAAGACATTGTCATGTTGTTTCGTGCAACCTCCGTATGGGCACCAGTCATACTAGAAGAGTTTAAACAGCAAGGAATACCAGCGTATGCTGAACTTTCAACTGGCTATTTTGATGCGACGGAAATTCATGTCATGATGTCACTATTAAAAGTGATCGATAACCCAATGCAAGATATTCCGCTTGCCGCCGTTCTTCGTTCCCCGCTCGTAGGAATAACAGGTGAAGAACTTGCAGTGATCAGATTAAAACAAAAGCAAGATAATTATTTAGGAGCCGTAGAACTGTATCGTTCAGAAGGAGAAAACGCAGAGCTTCAAGGGAAGGTCTCTACGTTTTTAGACCAGCTGGAAAAGTGGCGTCATCAAGCGCGTCAAGGGTCTCTTTCTGATCTGATCTGGGACATCTACCGTGAAACCGGGTATTTTGATTACGTAGGCGGATTAACCGGTGGAAAACAACGTCAAGCAAACTTAAGAGCACTATATGATCGTGCGAAGATGTATGAAAGTACATCATTTAGAGGGCTTTTCCGCTTTCTTCATTTTATTGAAAGAATGCAGGAACGAGGCAAAGATCTAGGAGCGGCAAGAGCGCTAGGTGAGCAAGAAGATGTAGTTCGTGTAATGACGATTCATAAAAGTAAAGGTCTAGAGTTTCCAATCGTTTTCGTTGGAGGCATTAACAAACAGTTTAATACAAGAGATCTGAACGAAAAAGTTCTTCTTCATAAAGAACTCGGACTAGGAACTCAATATATAAATCCCGAGTACCGAATCGCTTATCCCACATTGCCAAAGCTTGCGATCGCTGGAAGAAAGAAAATGGAATTGATCTCAGAAGAGATGCGTGTACTATATGTCGCTCTTACACGCGCTAAAGAAAAATTGTATTTAGTCGGCACAGTAAATGATATTGAAAAATCTGTGGATGCATGGAGCGATTCTCTTTATGAAGAGAGCTGGATTCTACCAGACTTTGAAAGAGCTGGTGTGAAAAGTTATCTCGATTGGATCGGGAGAGCAGTCATCCGCCATAAGAATGCAGACCCTCTCCTATCCCTTCTTGGAACAGGTGAAAGAGGTAGAGGTGAAGTTTATCTGGATGAAACAGATTGGAAGATTACCGTCCTGCAAGCGAGTCAATATGAAGAGTTGAAAGTTGAAGAGAAAGAAAAACAAGAAGAACTGCTGAATCGTCTAGAGAACTATGAAACGGTGAATCTTGTTACGAATGATTTTGATGAAGTTAAGCGGCGACTGGAATGGAATTATACACATAAACACTCAACATATACCCGTTCTAAACAATCTGTTACAGAAATTAAAAAACAATATCAAGCCGATGAGTATAGTTCTACCGAATTAGTAAAAGCGGCCCAACAAGCTATACATGAGCGGCCAAAATTTATGCAGGAAGAACAGTTGAACGCTGCTGAAGTTGGAACAGCCATGCATATGGTCATGCAGCATGTTGACTTTAGAATACCAGCTACACTAGATTCTCTTCAAAACCAACTTGCAGAAATGGAAACGAAAGAGCTGCTTACAAGAGAACAAGCTCAATACATCCAGCTTCCACAAATCCAGGAGTTTATGGAAGGACCACTTGGCGAGAGAATCAAAGAGAACGAGAATTTAAAAAGAGAAATTCCGTTTAGTATAGCGCTCCCGATATCAGAGATTCAAAGAGAGTGGACCGGCGAAGAAGAATATGTTCTCGTACAAGGTGTTATTGACTGTCTCATTGAAGAGGAAGACGGTTATATACTGATTGATTATAAAACAGACAAAATCACGAACCGCTTTACAAATGGCTTTACAGGAGCAAGAGACATCCTGTTCAACCGTTACGAGTTGCAGCTCAATTTGTACGCAAAGGCTATTGAAAGAATATTAAAGAAGCCTGTTAAAGAAAGTTATCTTTACTTTTTTGATGGTGGACACATTCTTCAAGTGAAATAAGGAGGGATAGGATGCGATTACTTCATACGGCTGACTGGCATCTTGGGCGCTCATTAGAAGGACGAAGCAGACTTCAGGAACAACAAGATTTTTTAGACGAACTAATAGAGATCGTACAGCGTGAAAAAATAGATGCGGTATTAATGGCGGGAGATGTTTTTGATACGGTAAATCCTCCAGCTGCGGCAGAGCAAATGTTTTATGATGCACTGTCACGGATCAATAGAAAAGGAGAATGCCCATTTATCGCGATAGCGGGAAACCATGATCATCCAGAGAGACTAGCAGCATCTTTCCCGCTTTTAAGAGAACTGGGCATAACGCTAGTAGGTCTTCCAACGTTAGACCTTCAACGTGTCCCGATAAAGAGAACGGGAGAAATGCTAGAAATCGCAGCATTACCTTATCCTTCTGAATCAAGGCTGAAAATGCTTTTGAGTGAATCAGCTGAAGAATTAGATGTTAGAACCCAATACGATGATTGGGTAGACTCTTATTTTAAGAAGATCACATCTCAATTTAGCCCAGGAAATGTGAATGTTGCCATGAGTCATCTTTATGTAGCAGGAAGCAAGGAGACTGACTCTGAGCGCCCTGTACATATTGGTGGTGCTTATACGGTTGCTGCTGAAAGCCTTCCGAGTGCCGCACAATACGTGGCATTAGGCCATCTGCATCGTCCACAGCGAATTAAACGAGCAAAAACAGACGCAAGGTATTCAGGTTCTCCACTTTCTTATAGTTTCTCAGAAAGCGGTCAAGCAAAATCCGTATCCATTATTGACGTGCAACCAAACGGTATAGCAGAGGTAGAAGAGATTCATTTACGTGCAGGAAAACCACTTGTAGCATGGGAAGCTAGAAATGGTGTGTCAGAGGTTTTTCAAGGAATTCAAGATGGAATGTATCATAATTGCTGGATTGATCTATCCGTACATGTTCAAGATGCACTGTCGATGGAAGAGATTCAACGGCTAAGAAAAGCACATGATGGTATTGTTCATATCAAACCTGTGTTTCAAGAAAGATTCGGAGAACAAATTGCGGTATCCGCTCAAAAACTACCTGTAGATGAACTATTTACAACGTTTTATGAGCGACAGACAGGTGGAGCGGTTCCTGACAATGAGTTGATCTCCTTATTTCTTGATCTTGTTGGAGAAGAGGAAACAGAAGGAGAGGAACGCGAATGAGACCTATATCATTAACCGTTTCAGGCTTGCAAAGTTTTCGAGAAGCACAATCCGTTCCTTTTCATGAGCTTTGTTCTGGCGGAGTCTTCGGTATCTTTGGACCGACCGGTAGTGGGAAGTCCACGATTCTTGACGCGGTGACACTTGCTCTATACGGGAAAGTTGAGCGTGCAGCTGGTGGAACACACGGAATTATGAACCAGGCCGAAGATAAACTGTCTGTTTCGTTTACTTTTCAATTAGGTGAAGGTACTCAGCAAAAAGAATATAGCGTTGAACGTACGTTTAAAAGAAGTGGCGAACATTCCATTCGAACAAGTACGTGCAGATTAATTGAAACCGTGGATCATGAATCTGTCGTTCATGCAGACAAAGAACGGGATGTTACACGTCTTGTGCAAGAGCTGATCGGTCTAACAATCGATGATTTCACGCGTGCAGTCGTGTTGCCTCAAGGTAAGTTTGCTGAATTTTTATCGCTAAAAGGTGCGGATAGAAGGCAGATGCTGCAACGGTTGTTTCAGCTTGAAAAATACGGAGATAAACTGAATCAAAAGTTAAAGAAGCGGTCGGATGAACAAAAAAATCGCTTAAATGAAATCACTGCTGAGCAAACGGGTCTAGGAGAAGCTTCCTTAGAAACTCTTCAGCAGGCAACCGTTTATCTGAAGGAAAATGAAAAAAAGTTAGAACAGATATCCAAAAAGTACAAAGAAAAAGAAGAGAACCTCAAAAAGCTTGAGGTGTATTGGGATGCTCAAGTTCAAAATGAAAAGCTGATCCAAGAGAGGAACGAACTGAAGAAACTGGAAATCCCTATGGGACGTGTTCAAGGGAATCTAAAGAAAGCTATTTCTGCAGACAAAATTTATCCTTATGCAAACGAATGGAAGCATTCGCTCACAGATGAGAAAAAAATCCGTGGAGAGCAAGAGGAACTAAAAAGACAAACTGAAAAGCTTAAAACCATTCTTGAAGAGCTTGAAGAGAAATATGAATCAGCCAAGAAGGCAATCAATCAGGAAGAGCCTGTTCTTATCGAAAAAAGAAGTGGCTTAAAAGAAGCGGTTGACTGGGAAAAGGATCTTGATAGAAAAAATGAATTTTTGCAAAACGAAACCCAAAAGCATAAACAATTAGTGACATTGTACGAAAAATGCGAAAAAGCTGAGTATGATGCCACGCAAGTACTTAAGCGTGGGAAGGATAAACAATCTGCGTTAAAGAAAGAATTGTCTCAAATTGAAATAACACAAAAAGACCGGACTAAATTTCAACAAGCCATCTTGCTAAATCAACGATTAGAAGATGTTCACGATGAAGAGAAAAAGATACAAAAAGAAATCTCCTTTTCAGAAACTGAAATGATTTCTGCAGAAAAAACAAAAAAACAGATCAGTTCAACAATAGCTGACAGTTACGATGCAGGAAAGAAACTGCTGAAACATATTCAAGATATGTATGCAGAAGTGGCAGAAGCTCTGCGTTCGAATGAAATGGTCTCAAAAAATTTAAAGGCTAACCTTCGTGAATTGAAAAACGAACAAGAAAAAATGAGGATCAACCATTTAGCTGCACAGCTTTCTGCAGAATTAAAAGAGAACGAGCCGTGCTCTGTATGTGGTTCAACAACCCATCCTTCACCGAACCGAATGCATGAGACTTTTGAACATGATAACGAGCGTATTCAAGAATTAGAAGAAGCGAATGAAAGTCTGAAAGAGCATTATCATGTGCTAAAACATCTTAGTGAAGGACTTGAAAAGGATTCCCAAACGCTATGGAAAAAGCTAAATCTTGCTGAAGCGGAAATTGCAGCAGCAGATCAGAGTATGACTTTGGTGGAGAAAGAAAATATCAGCGTGTTTTCTTTGGAACAATTCAAGGATCATGTAACGAGAGTAAAAGGTATTCAGCAAGATAAGCTTCAAGTGGAAGAACGCATGCAGAAGTTATTGTCCAAATTAGAAGAAGATCAAAAACAATATGAACGGATTTCTATTTCTGTTGAAAATAGTGAAGAGACAACGAACAAGTTAAGTCAACAGCTTTCTTTGATATCAACAAAAATGGAACAGATTCATTCGGAATGGAAGCAATCTGAGATACCTTTTTCATCAACAGAGCTGAAAGAGCAGCTAGAAATTTTTCAGCAAAAAGAAAGTCGTCATGCGGAAATCGTAAAAAGCTTGAACATTGCGGAAGAATTTCTAGAAACACAAACGAAAAAAATGGAATCTGCCAAAGAGCAAAAATCTGAGTTGAAGATGAGTTTATCGGTCTCTTCTAATCAACAAGAGATGCTTCAAAAAGAAATTCAAAATTTAAAAGAAAAGTTATATAACAGAGTAGGCAATGAAAAAGTTCAAAAAGTTCTTGTAGAAACACAGAATGAGTTGCAGAATCTGAAGACAGCATACATTGATTCAGAACGGGAGTATGACATTGCGAAGAAGCAATATGTAGAAAGTGATAAAGTATACCATTCTTCTGTTCAACGGATGAATGATGCTGTATCAAGAGTAGAAAAAGCAAAACAAGAATGGAACAAACAGTTAAGAAAGTCAGATTTCCAATCGTATGAAGACTTTGAAAACTGTTTGAAAGATGAGCAAGTTCAGATGGAATGGGAAAAGCAGATAGCGGATTACCATGATCGGTGTAAATCAAATGCTTTGGCTTTAGAAGCGATAAAAGAAAAGCTCCCTGAGGAGATTCTTTCAGATCAACATGTTGAATCTGCGAGAAGCCAACTATTAAGTCTCAAGCAAGAAATGAATCATACGCATGAGGCTGTTGGTGAAGCGCGACAAAGATATATGATGATTGAGAAAAATCATAAACGTTTCAACGAGTTGGAAAAGGAAAAGAAAAAGGTTTCTAACTTATTAGAGCAATTAGGTAAGCTTCAAGTTGTATTCCGTGGAAATGCTTTTGTTGAATTTATGGCCGAAGAGCAGCTGCATCTTGTAACACGCGATGCATCTGGCAGACTCGCAAAACTTACTCGTGGACGATATGCGATCGAAGTAGATTCAGCGGGTGGTTTTGTTATCCGGGATGATGCTAACGGAGGAATCAAACGCCCCGTAACCTCTTTATCTGGTGGAGAAACCTTTTTAACATCACTCGCACTCGCGCTTTCGCTTTCTGCTCAGATTCAATTAAGAGGAAAGTTTCCTCTTCAGTTTTTCTTCCTAGACGAAGGATTTGGCACACTTGACCAAGAGCTGCTAGATACAGTTGTAACTGCGTTAGAAAAAGTTAGGATGGAAAACTTTTCGATCGGAGTAATATCTCACGTTCCTGAGTTGAAAGCAAGATTAACGAAACGACTGATCGTCGAACCTGCTGAACCTTCTGGCAGAGGAACTCGGGTTAAATTAGATCAGTTATAAAAAGGATGCAGGGCGTTTAAGCCTTGCATCCTTTTATTATTCGATAATTCCATGACCGATGACTTTTACCTTAACTGAAGCGGTATAATCGATGTTTGGATACTCTTTGTTCCAATCTAATTTTTTCCATGTTGGGTTGTGAAATGCAATTAGCTTTCTGCCAACGCCGAATGTATCGCTGTTCATGTCTTGTAGTTTTTTAATAATGATGTTAGCATCTTTTGTTAGTGATTTGGTCAACGCGTTTTCGATATTTTGTATTTTCTTTTTTGAAGTAAGGTTATCTCCAGGGTACTCTGTAATAACTACTTTCATATTGAGTTTAATATGAGCAGATATCTTATCATCAGGTGAAACATTTACATTGAAGGTTCGTTTATTTCTCTTCACTTTTATCGAAGCGTAGTTCAGAATTTTGTCCTTATGTTTATCGGAAATCTTTTTTGTCAAAGACATAGAGATCGTCTTCTGTTTTCCGGTAAGCAACGTAAACAATACCGCCTCAGCACCATGCATCTTACCTACCATCTCATAACCATGAAAAATTGCGATTCCATTTACTGAAACGGCATTCTTTTTGGGAACAAGATAAGGTAAAGCAAAATCCTGACCAGGATCAAACATTACTGGACATACGGTCTGAATGTTTTCCGCTGGCACTGTTGAAGCACCTTCTGCAGCACGAATTGATTCACTCAGATACTTACCAATTCCTATGGAGGATTTTGTTTCTTCAAACCTTGCACTGATCACATCTGATGCCTTGCCTTTCGCTACTGCTATCCGAGCATTAAGAGCTGACTTTGGATCTCGATAGAAGACATCTAAAATGTGATAAATGTCCTTCTTTGCTGCCTCTTCTCCGAACACGACAATTAGGTTCTTAGAAGCTTCCACTCTTTCGGAAACCTTTCTATCTAAACGTATTCGACTTTGTCTTGCCGTATTTCCCTTAGCGGAAAATATCTCATTAAATACTTTCCCGGTCCCAGTGTCAGCACTCATTGCCTGCGGTACAGCAGCGGTTGTCTTGATCTTACCATCCTTCGTATAATCAAAACCTGCAGCTCGGATCAGCTTCGATTCGTTAAGCTGTGCTTGATCCCAGCAACCTGATAACAATACTAGGCAAGAAAAGAAAAGGAGTAATTTTTTAAGTATCATGTTGAAGCAGCTCCTTTTTCTTTTCTTTTCCGGATAATGGCAATGAACAATAATAATATTGGGAGTAGAGCTGAAAAGATCATTGCCGTCATTCCGATTGTCTTGGACCACATTTGGACATCTAACTTACTTCCTGGTATTGATGCTATTAAAGCACATATGATTCCTACATATGGTGCGGCAGATTTGTGATGGTGAAGCTTAAATAAGGTCTGAACACCTTTTGCCGTAAAGAATAGATAACTGATCAAAGACGTTGTAACAGAAACGATCCATATCGTTAAAAAGATTAAGTCAGTACGTTCCAAGAATTTAAAAGAGAACGCTTTTAACATATAAAGGACTGGTTCCGGTACGATAACAATCTCTGCAGGGTTAAAGAATATATAAGTTGTAAATGTTACAAAGCAATAAAAAAGTGTAACACATAGTGAGGTATACGACATCGCTTTTAGCTTACTAGTAGACTTTCCTTCCGTATAAGCTAAAAAGACTAAAGCGGTATCAAAGCCAAGTAAGGCGATCAACGCATCAGTAGAAGTAGAGATAATGGTTTTAATACCAGTTGCCCCTACTGGAAAAGCGTAAAGAAGATGTACATCTGTATACGCGTAACCAACAAAGAAAAATAAGATGAGTAACAATGGTGAACAGAGCATTAAAAATCTCGCAATTTCTCTTGCTGTACATGTAATACAATAAACACAAGTAAGAGCTAGGATAATGATGACTATGAATCGCGGCGTCTGAAAAAATATCCATTTTGATACAATGTTATTATAGAGAATTAAAATTACGATACATACTGAGAACAGATGAACGATAAAAAGAATATTTAATAGTAAACCGAGTTTAGTGCCTAAGATCTTAGGCATAAAATCAAAGATTGTCTGTTTTGGATACATCTCGCAGAGCTTCCAAATCGCAAGGATGGAAAACTGTATAAAGATACCTGCTAACAGTAGAGAAATCCATCCATCTGTTTTTGCTTTAGCAAACAACGTGTATGGTAGTGAAAGGACTCCGACTCCGATCTGGGATTGTATGAGAACAAAGAACAGCTGTCTATGAGTAATTGTATGGCTGCTATTCATTGTTTTTCCCACTTTCTAGTGTGATTATCTTCGTCTTTCTTTAACGGCCTAATATCTTCAGGTCGGGAGTTCATTTTGAAAAAGGGTAAACGAATGATTGTATCCTTTAAGTCTCCCATTCTAAAAGGCGCAAGTGGTGCGAAATACGGTGTTCCAAAAGAATAGAGACGACATAGATGAAAGAACATAATGATCAAACCAAAAATAATACCTAGAAACCCGAAAGTTGCAGCAGCTACCATGAAAGGAAAACGTAGTAAACGAACAGCTAAGCTCATCTCGTTTGAAGGTACGGTATAGGCAGCGATTGCCGTTGTAGCCACAACGATAATCATTAGGTTCGAGATCAGCCCGGCTTTAACTACCGAATCTCCAATAACTAAACCACCAACAATGGCAATGGTAGAACCAATTCTTGTAGGCAGACGGATTGCTGCTTCACGGATTAATTCAATCGTCAGCTCCATCACTAACGCTTCAAATAATGGTGGGTAAGGTATATTCTCTAGTGAACTCTTCATCAACAATACTAACGCAGATGGGATGACTTCAAAATGGAAGGAAACGACGGCAATATAAAAAGCCGGGAGTCCTATGGCAATGTAAAAGCTAAACAATCGGATCAGTCTATAAAAGCTTCCTAACATCCAGCGTTTATTATAATCATCTGGTGTTTGATAAAAGACAAAAAAGTTCACGGGAGCAATGTTTACAGTTGGTGAACTGTCATACAATAATGCTATTCTTCCTTCCATAAGGTTTGCAGCAACACGGTCAGGCCGCTCTGTACTTAAGGTTTGTGGAAACAGACTAAATGTTTTATCTTCTATGCTCTCCTCAATATTTCCAGGAGTCATAACAGCGTCAGCTTCTATTGAATTGATTCTTCTTTCCATCTCATGAAGTAGTTCTGGATTGGCGATATCCGACATATAAAGCATGGCTACATTCGTATGTGTCTCTTTACCAACTTTTAAGTATTTAACAACCAACTTTTGACTCTTCAGCCGTTTCCTAATAAGAGCGATGTTCGTAGACATACTCTCTATAAAACCTTCGTGAGAACCGCGAATAACAGCCTCGTTATCTGGTTCGGAAATGTCTCGTTCTGTTTTAATCGGTGTGAATACTGAATAATAACAGGTCGTATCCTTTGTAAATATAATCGTATAAGATTGTAAAAGTAACTCTTCTATATTTGTAAAGTCTGTTTGTTTCCTAAAATCAATATTTATTACTTTTTCAAATGTGCTAAGATCAATATCTTTGTCCAATTCAAACAAAGGATTAAGAATCAAATCCTGAATTTTTTGTTTATCGATGATAGAATCTAAAAATATTAAAGCAACGTCACTCTTATCAGAGGGCATTTCAATCCAATGCGTCTGCAAATCTTGTGATGAAGAAAAACTCTCCTCAATTTCAGCTAACAGTTGATTTATTGTCTTATTTTGATTGTTGCTTTTCTCCTGTTCAAACTGTGAATTTTGAGATGAATTTGTTCTAGCGGATGGATTAGGCTCTTGGTGTTTTTCTGTACTTTTTTGTTCTAGTAATTTTTTTGGTTTTTTAAAGAAAGTCATGATGAACATCATCCCGATTCGCAATAATTTGGTTTAGTTTTTGCTACCCTAATTTATTTATGCGGATAAGGTACTATTTTTCAAAAATGAGTCAGAAATTGTCATTATGAGTAAAAAATTGTGATAACATAGACAGAGATAAAGAGAGAAGGGGGCGGCACCATGACAGGAAGGGCACAATTTATTCCTGCTTTAACTAAGCCGAATACATATTTTGCGTTTTATAATGAATGGAAAGATAAAGAGGGTTTTTGGATCCGTTTTTTTGCTATATTAGTTGCTAGCGGGTTGCTGCATGCACTTTCTTTTTTTGCAGCGTTTCCATCGTTCAAAACTATTTCTTTTGTAGAAACAGCTAAACTAAGTGGAGCGGAACTTGAGCTCTTGCGATACCTTATCGCTTTAGTAGGTGGTGCTTGGGGATTGATCGTACCATTCATAGTAATAAATTCAGGAGCATTATTTTTGTATGTTTTTTTTCGGGACATCGGATATAAAGCACTTTTTTATGTAATGACAGCGGTATATCTTTTATTTATTCTCGGGCTGCTATTCGAACTACCGATCCAGTTTGTAACAGGTGCTGAAGAAGTAGTTCAGCCTTTAGGGTTCGGTTTTGCTGGTGTACTATTCTTTAAGCATGGATTTTGGCAAGAATGTTTAAACGCCATCAATATCTTTACAATCTGGGGTTCTGTTGTTTTGTATTTTGCACTTCGACAATTATCGTTTAAAGAAAAGAATTACTGCCTGATTGTTACACTAGGATTTTTTGTTGTTTTCATTTTATTATCTTCACTATACGCTGCATTAACTAGTGGACAGCTGGTTTAAGGAGGAGACAAGCTTATGAATAAACTAAAATGGGTTGCTGCAGCTATTATAGTCATCCTCCTTGTCGTGATGAACATCGTGATTTTCGATAAAAAGGAATCAGCCGCAGTTGAAGCACCTAGAGTTGAAATGGGTCTATCTACACAGAAAGATTTTACAAAAAAACACGAAACAACAGGTGTTGCTCAGTCAAAGAACACATTTGAGATTTTTGAAAATGCATCACTAGGCTCGATTAAAGAAATAATGGTATCGAAGGGGGAGACCGTTACATCTGGTCAAACTTTAATTACATATGAAAATGCAGAGATTGAAAAAGAACTTCGCAACTTGAAACGAGACCAAGAAGCAGCAGATGTTCGAAGCAGCCATTATTCTGGACAAATAAGTGAATGGAAAAGTGAACTCTCGGATTTTGATGAAGAAAAAGACAGCAAAGATGCTAAAGTACTTCTTCAAGAAAAATTAGCAGAAGCTGAGTTACAAAATGAGTTAGCTGAAAACGAAAGTTCCGTCTTATCAGATGAAATATCAGATCTAGAAAAACAGCTTGATGATCTTAGTGTAAAAAGTCCGGCTGACGGTGTAGTTTCAGAATTAAATGGTGTAGGCGATGATGAACCACTTCTATCCATTGTAGGGCAAGGAAACTTTGAACTTGTTGCTGACATCGATCAGAAAATGGCTTCTCTCGTGAAGACAGGAGACTCAGTTCTAATCAAGTCCAACGGTGAAAAGATGATGAAGGGTACTGTTCAAACTGTATTACCAGCTGATCAGAATAATTTTAAGTTAACCGTTCTCGTAGAGGATGAAGCGGCTTGGGTTGAAGGACAAACTGCTCAGATCATCGTAACAGAAAAACTTGCAGAAGAAGCGATTACTGTGCCAAAACAAGCAATCTTAAAAGATGATGGGAAAACGTATGTGTTAACGATTATGAAAAACAAATTGTATAAGCTGAAGGTTTCAGCCGGTCTTGAGCAAAAGGGTACTGTTCAGATTACCAAAGGACTTAAAAAGGGTCAGGTTGTCGTACTTAATCCTTCGCCTGTTTTTGTTTCAGGGCAGCCGGTCTTAAAGAAGTAATTGCTATTTAGATCTTAAATTTTTACCAATAAAAAACAAGTGGGATTACACTAGTGTTACGTTTTATAAGAAGAAAAAGGGTTTCGCAAGTCTATTACTTGCGAAACCCTTGTTTTTTTACTTAGCTTTTTTTAGTTCGTGTCTTTAATCTTTTTCGTGCTAACTTTTAGGGATTGGAGTGGAAGGGTACTGACTCCTGCGGGACAAGTGGGACAGGTGAGACCACTAAAGGCGTGTAGCGACAGGGGGCTCACCGCCCGCCCCGCGGAAAGCATGTACCCTGTAACGGAGATCCCCGCTTTCACAATTTACGAATTTTTTGTTAGCAATGACTTTTTAGATGTTGTGAACACTTTTGTTGATTGTTGCTTAGGATCAAACAACGCAATAAGTAAGAAATTTTTCTCCCCTTGTGGCACTAGTTGATCTGATAATGGATCAATCGCTGTTTCTGTGACAAAAGCGTGTTTATGCATATCTTTTTCAGAAAGAGCTGGAAAGCCATCGATCATTTCCGGGTATTGAGCGAGCAGCGAAAGCACTCTAGATGTTTCTTCTTTGTTCTGTGTGTTCTCCCACCATGGTTTACGAGGTTTGAACTGTTGTCTTTCTAAATAATCAAGCTTCATCAGGCTTTCAGCAACAGGAAGTGCATGTGGTGCAGCTTCCGTTAAGAATGCGATCAAGCGCGTGTATAAGTCTTCTAATTGATGGCCGATTCTTGACCAACCGCGCGTTTCCCAATAAGTCCCGAATTCTTGGAAGAAATCAAAAGGCGATTGGAATACATGGTGTATCAGGTATTTAACGGTATGATCCATTCGATGGTCGTTCCAATATTTTTCTAATACGTCTTCAACTTGTTTGATACGGATAATCTCATCAAACGTTAAAACGTTGTTTCCTAAGATCTCATATGGAGAATGATCCATATATACATAATCATGTTGTTCGGCTGTTAATCGTAGTCCTGTACCTCTTAACATCTTTAAGAAACCTAACTGAACTTCTTCGATGCCAAAAGCGAATACATCGTTAAATGTCTTTCTGAACGAGTTGTAATCTTCCTCAGGCAAACCAGCGATTAAATCTAGATGCTGAACGATCTTCCCGCCATCGCGGACAGTTGTTACGGTACGAGTCAGCTTTTCAAAATTCTGTCTGCGTTGTACCAATTCGTTTACAGCGTCGTTTGTTGACTGAACACCGATTTCAAAACGGAACAAACCTTTTGGAGCATGTTCATTTAAATAATCGATGACTTCGGGTCTCATGATATCTGCTGTGATCTCAAACTGAAAAACAACTCCTGGTCTTCTGTTTTCTATTAAGAATGAGAACATATCGAGTGCATAGTCTCTGCGAATGTTAAACGTTCTGTCTACAAACTTAATAATCTTTGCACCGTTGTCCATTAAGAAGATCAGATCGTCTTTAACGAGTTTTGGATCAAAATATCGAACACCAACTTCAATCGAAGACAAGCAAAACGCACATGAATAGGGACAGCCGCGGCTTGTTTCAAAATAAGTGATCCTTTTTGATAGTGACTGGATATCTTCTTCGAAGCGGAAAGGTGATGGTACGGCCTTTAAGTCCAGTTTTTCACGCGGACCATTAATCTTTGGCTTTCCGTCTTTTCGATAAGCAAGGCCAGCTACGGAATCAAATCCAGCACCGTTCTGAATTTGAGTCAACAAATGCTTAAATGTTTCCTCCCCTTCATTAACAACGATAAAATCCACTTCTGGAATGCTCTCGAGCCAATGCGCCACATCGTAAGATACTTCAGGTCCACCTAAAACGATTTTCGTTTCTGGCTTGATCTTTTTAAACATCTGAATTACTTTTATCGTCTCTTCAATGTTCCAAATATAGCAGCTGAATCCGAGAACATCAGGCTCTTGGCTGTAAAGATCAGTCACGATATTAAGAGAAGGATCCTTGATCGTGAACTCTCGAATCGTCACAGGGAAATCAGGCTCGCTATAGGCCTTTAAATAGCGCAGCGCAAGACACGTGTGTATATATTTAGCATTTAACGTACTTAGTACAGTTTTCATAATTTGATAACCTCATTACTGTTACCCATTCAATTGGGCGTTTTAGATGACAAACTATTTTACCATATTTTAAAAAGAATCAAAAATGAGTATTGTGTTTTCATACAGCAAATTTCTTTACGGTACAAAGTCAGAACCTATATAGTAGTAATAATTACTTTGTAAGCGTTTGTTAAAAAGGAGGAATTCGTTATTGTGAAATGGGTTACAGCTGTTAGGAATGAAAAGACGTTTATAGGCATCGTAAAAGAAGAAAAGGTATTCAATTTAACAGCACTTGCTAAGAGCAGTGATGTGAAGTTTCCATCAACATTAATTGAAGCTATTTCACTTGGAGAATCAGTTTTTGAGCAAGTCGAGACTTTGATTCATTCTGATTCTGCACAGAACCATACATATGAGTTAAATGAAGTCCAGTTAAAATCACCTATCCCGCGTCCAAGGAAAAATGTATTCTGTATCGGGAAAAATTATCGCGATCATGCGATAGAGATGGGAAGCGAAGCAGACATTCCTGAAGATATCATGGTATTTTCAAAAGCTCCTACATCTGTGATCGGTCATGGAGATGGTATTCCAAATCACTCGTCTATAACCAATCAGCTTGACTATGAAGGTGAACTTGCCATAATTATCGGCAAAACGGGTACAGGTATAAAGAAAGAGAACGCGATGGATCACATTTTCGGCTATACCATCATCAACGATATTACAGCACGGGATCTTCAGAAGAAGCATAAGCAATTTTTGCTCGGGAAAAGTTTGAATGGAACTTGCCCGATGGGTCCATGGATCGTTCATCATTCTGATGTACCAAACCCGGAAAACCTATCGATCGTTACAAAAGTAAACGGAGAAGTAAGGCAGAACGGAAACACATCTGATTTTATCTTTGATATACCGACGATGATCACAGAGCTTTCAAAAGGCATGACGCTTGAAGCGGGAGATATTATCGCGACAGGTACCCCTGCTGGAGTAGGTAAAGGAATGAAGCCGCCTGTTTTTTTAAAGCCTGGAGATTCTATTGAGATTACAATTGAAGGAATCGGGACGCTTCGTAATGAAATAGTAGATTGAAGTCGAATTAACTAGTTACATAGAGGAGGAATTCACATGGAAAAGCTGCTTTATATTAACGGTTCATGGACAGGAGATTCTCTCGAAAAAATAGAGGTTTACAACCCTGCTAACGGTGAAGTGGTAGGAACTGTGGCATCTTGTGGAAAAGAAGAAACAGATGCTGCAATTGATGCAGCTCACAAAGCATTTCCGAGCTGGTCTAAGTTAACAGCTTATGAACGCGCAGACTATCTTATGAAACTGCATGACTTAATGATCGAACAAAAAGAAGAATTAGCAGAATTAATGACGCTTGAGATGGGAAAACCGTTAAAAGAATCAATAGGTGAAGTGATGTATGCTGCATCTTTCATCAAATGGTACGCAGAAGAGGGTAAGCGGATCTACGGCCGTACGATTCCTTCAAGTGCAGAAAACAAGAGAATGCAAGTTTTACGTCAGCCTGTTGGGGTCGTTGCGGCCATCACGCCATGGAACTTCCCAGCAGCAATGATCACTAGAAAGCTCGGTCCAGCGCTAGCTGCAGGCTGTACGTTCATTGTGAAGCCACCAAAAGAAACACCATTAACTGCGATTAAATTAGTAGAATTAGCCGATCAAGCAGGCTTTCCAAAAGGCGTAATCAATCTCGTAACAGGATCATCTTCTGTGATCGGCAAAGCGATTATGGATTCAGAGAAAGTTAGAAAAGTTACCTTTACCGGCTCTACAGAGATCGGTAAGAAATTGATCGAGCAAAGTGCCGCAACTGTAAAGAACGTTTCTATGGAACTTGGAGGTCATGCTCCAGCAGTTGTACTAGAGGATGCAGACATAAAAAAAGCAGTAGCTGGAATTGTAGCTTCTAAGTTTCGTAACGCAGGTCAAACGTGTATTTGTATCAATCGAGTATACGTGCAAGAAAGTGTTTATGAAGAGTTTGTAGAACGAGTAGCTGCTGAAGCAAAGAAACTAAAAGTAGGAAACGGTTTAGAAGAAGGTACAGATATCGGTCCGATCATCAACAAAGACGGATATGAAAAAATCTCCGAGCACGTGGAAAATGCTGTTTCAAATGGTGCAGAGTGTGTAACAGGCGGAAAAGGAAGAGCAGATAACGGTGGGTATTATTACGAGCCGACAGTCTTAAAGAATGTTTCACAAGATATGCTGATCATGAATGAAGAAACGTTCGGTCCAGTCATTCCAATTCACAAGATCAGCAGTGTTGAAGAAGGTATTCGTCTCGCAAACACGAGTCCGTTTGGTTTAGCGGCATATGTTTATACAGAAAGCATGTCCAAAGGAACTCAAGTTGTTGAAGGACTAGATTATGGAATCATCGGCTGGAACGATGGTGTTCCTTCCGCTGCACAAGCACCGTTCGGAGGTATGAAAGAGAGCGGTCTTGGACGTGAAGGTGGCGTAGAAGGTATGGAAGCTTATCTGGAAACGAAGTACGTAAGTTTCGTATTGTAAAATCTCTCTAAGAAACCAGGTGATTGTGATATGGATCTAGGATTAAAAGGAAAAAATGTACTCGTCCTTGCTTCAAGTAAAGGGCTCGGAAAAGCTTGTGCATTGGAATTTGCCCGTGAAGGTGCGAACGTGATGTTGACAAGCCGAGATGCAGATCAGCTTTCTCTGACTGCAGAAGAGATAAAGCGTGAAACAGGTACGGATGTTCATTATAAAAAATGTGACATCACACAGCGTAATGAGATCGATGAACTCGTTGCAGCTGCCGTAGAGAAGTTTGGCAGTGTGGACGTGCTTGTGAACAATGCAGGTGGTCCTCCTGCTGGTAATTTTAATGATTTTGAGGATGAGCATTGGCAGGGAGCATTTGAGTTAACGTTACTGAGCCTTGTACGTACCGTTCGAGCCGTTACGCCTAATATGATTAAAAACGGAGGAGGACGCATCGTAAATATCGCTTCTTCGTCTTTTAAACAACCAATCGACGGACTCATCTTATCAAATACTTTTCGAACAGCGATTAATGGATTATCAAAGAGTCTTTCACAAGAGCTAGGGAAAGATGGCATTCTGATTAATACCATCGGACCTGGACGCATCGGAACAGATCGAGTAGGTGAATTAGATCAGATGATGGCTGATAAAAAAGGAGTTTCTGCTGAAGACGTTAGAACTTCCATGGAAAGCGGAATTCCACTTGGAAGATACGGTAAACCTGCGGAATTTGCTAAGATGGTCGTATTCCTGTGCTCAGATGCAAACACGTATATAACAGGGCAGTCACTGCTGATCGATGGCGGTATGGTGAAAGCACTATAAAGGGAAGAAGCAGCTCATGGCTGCTTCTTTTTTTGAGTTAAGTGAGGGGTATCAGTTCCAGTACAGATGTCGATATTTGCAGACTCGTGGATAAACAGTGAAAACTTTTGGATTGAGAGCTAAAACTTCTGGATAAACCGCTAAAACTTTTGGATTGATCCATAAAAGTTGTGGATTCATCTATTAAAAAGCGGATTAATACCCTAGTCCGTATATGAAATTGAGCTCAATTGTAGCCCTAAAAAAAGCTGACTCCAAAAAGAGTCAGCTCTCAATAAATTAAATTAAACAGAAAGTACGTTTTTAATGCGTTCGATCGCCCAATCTAGATCTTCATCAGAAATGATTAATGGCGGTGCGAAACGAATAACGTTTTCGTGTGTTTCTTTACATAACAAGCCTTGCTCTTTTAAGCGCTCACAATATGGACGAGCTGGTTCGTTCAGTTCAACACCAATGAACAGGCCTTTACCGCGAACTTCTTTGATCACTGGATTATCAATCTTCTTTAACTCGCCTAAGAAATATTCACCCAATTTAAGCGAACGCTCAACTAAGTTTTCTTCTACAAGCACGTCTACAGAAGCGACTGATACCGCACAAGAAAGCGGGTTTCCTCCAAAAGTTGATCCGTGTGATCCAGGATTGAACACGCCAAGTACTTCACGGTTTGCTGCTACACAAGAGATTGGCATTACGCCGCCGCCAAGTGCTTTTCCTAAGATGTACATGTCTGGCTCGATCTCTTCCCAGTCACAAGCAAACATTTTGCCAGAACGGCCAAGTCCAGATTGAATCTCGTCTGCAACAAAGAGTACATTTTCAGACTTACAAACGTCAAGCGCTTCTTTCAAGAAACCTTCACGTGGAATAACGATTCCTGCTTCACCTTGGATTGGCTCTAGAATGAATGCAGCGGTATTAGGTGTAATAGCTGCTTTCAGGGCGTCTAAGTCACCGTAAGGAATCACTTTGATTCCTGGTAGCATAGGACCGAACCCACGTTGGTAATCAGGATCAGATGACATCGAAACGGCAGTCATCGTGCGTCCATGGAAGTTTCCTTCACATACGATGATCTCTGCTTGATTATCCGTAACACCTTTAACATCATATGCCCAGCGGCGTACAGCCTTAATAGCTGTTTCAACAGCTTCTGCACCGGTGTTCATCGGTAACACCATATCTTTTTTTGTTAGGCTTGATACTTTTTCATAAAAGTCACCAAGCTGATCGTTATGAAATGCGCGTGATGTTAATGTAACTTTGTCTGCTTGGTCTTTAAGTGCTTGGATGATCTTAGGGTGGCGGTGTCCTTGGTTTACCGCAGAATATGCACTAAGCATGTCCATGTAGCGGTTACCTTCCGGATCTGTTACCCATACACCTTCAGCTACCGAGATAACGATAGGAAGCGGATGATAGTTTTGTGCACCATATTGTTCCGTTTTAGAAATTACAGTTTCCGTATTTCTCGTTTCTGTCTGTTTCAAAGGAAACACCTCTATTCTGCAAGATTTCTCACATTGCTATTATAGCAATGAAAGTGCTTACTTTACAGAGGGAACTCTTTTGATTGCCTAGTTCATAGCAGTTCATGGTATAGTAATATGGAGAATTATACATAGGAGGATATATTTATGATTCATGCTCATGTAACATCGTGGTTTCTGGCATTAATTTTGTTTTTTGTAACGTATATGCTATACAAAAAAAATGCAGGAAAAAAATCAAAAATTTTGCATATGATTCTGCGCGTTCTGTACTTAGCGATTCTGGCAACAGGTGGTCACATGCTGGCTGGTTATTTAACCGATCCAGGAATTGTTAATCAAGGGCCGATAATTATTAAAGGAACTTTAGGAGTAGTCCTCATTGGTTTAATGGAAATCATCCTTGTTCAAAGAAAACGTGGTGAGAGCCGCCTGCTCAATTGGGTGTTTTTCTGGATTACTTTATTGTTAGTACTATTTTACGGTTATTCCGTACTTGGTTAATGCGTTTTAAGCCGCCCTTGCAGGACGGCTTTTTTTATTGGATAAAATAACCAATCTTTGTTTTGTTAACAATGCCTCCTGTACACCGATATAAATGATAGCACGTATCACTTTATAAATTGGTTCATTGGACAGATGAGGTGTAAGAATGAAAGAGATGGATGAATATTTAGCGCTATCTCATTTAATCAAGATGAATACGAAAGAGATGGAAGAGCTTAATGATAATCTAATTGAATCTGAACAACGTTATAAATCGTTGTTCGATCATAATCCTGATATGATCTATTCTATGGATCTACAAGGTTATATAACGAGTGTGAACCATGCGCTCGTTCAGTCTTTAGCATATTCAGAAGAAGAGTTACTCTCAACCCACGCTCTGCAATTTGTGTGCGATGAAGATCATAAACGGGTTGTTGAACACTTCAGGCTCGCCGTACATGATAAACCGCAAAATTTTATAGCGAGTATCAAGAAAAAAGATGGCGGACACATTTTAAGCAGCATCACGAACATTCCAATCGTCGTAAACGATCAAGTAGTTGGTGTATATGGGATCGGAAAGAACATTACCTGGCAGCAAAAAGCGGAAGAAGAGATCGAACAGCTAGCGTTCCACGATTCGTTAACCGGTTTACCGAACAGAAGTTTATTTGAAAAAAGGCTGAGAGAACTCGTTTCTGAAAGTGATCCTGCAAACCACTTATTAGCTGTGATGTTTGTGGATATTGATCATTTTAAGATTATAAATGAGAGTTTAGGTCATCATATCGGAGACGTTGTGTTAAGGCATGTAAGCAATCAGCTTAGACAAGTAATCCATAGTCAAGATTTGCTATGCCGGTTCGCGGGGGACTTATTTACGTTAATCTTGACGATTGAAAAGCCAGCAGACGTGATCGATACAGCAGATCGGATTGAAGAAGCACTTCAATTACCGATCTATCTTGATGGACAAGAGTATACGGTTAGTACTTCAATCGGTGTCAGTATCTATCCAAATGACAGTACGAGTGCTGATGTTCTTATAAAGAATGCTGACACGGCTCTGCATAAAGCAAAAGAAAAGGGCCGTGGGAAACGTGAATTCTTTACGGGGGATATGAACGCATTCACACTTGAAAGGCTAAAGCTAGAAGGCTTTTTGCGTAAGGCGGTTCAAAAGGGTGAGCTTGAACCTTATTTTCAACCTCAATTTTGTTTGAAAACGGAAATGGTCCTCGGATTTGAGGCGCTTGTTAGGTGGAATCATCCTGACTTGGGCTTGGTATCTCCGATGCAGTTCATACCTTTAGCTGAAGAGATCGGACTTATTGATGAGATCGGTCGGTTTGTTCTATTCGAGTCTTGTAAGCAGCTAAAAAGATGGCATGATGATGGCGCGCCTCATCTTTCTATCTCTGTAAATGTTTCAGGCAGACAGTTTCAAAGGTTGTCATTTGTATATGAAGTAAAAGAAGCGATAGAAACGGCAGGAATATCCGCTGAATATTTACACCTAGAATTAACAGAGAGTACGATGATACAAAACGTCCAATACAGCATAAGCATCATGCAAGAATTAAGAGAGCTAGGTGTTCGTTTATCGATCGACGACTTTGGTACAGGTTACAGTTCTCTTAGTTATTTAAAAGATTTTCCGGTCGATTATTTAAAAATTGATCAAAGCTTTATCAGACATCTGAGTGATGACTTTTTTAATACGAGTGATGCAGCAATCATAAAAGCGATCATCATGATGTGTGAAGGTCTTTCTCTTTCTACGGTGGCAGAAGGTGTAGAAACATATGAACAGATGAAATTACTTCAAGAATATGGCTGTCATACTGCACAAGGCTATATAATCAGTAAGCCTATGCCTGCTTATGAAGCGAGTGAGTTCTTAAAGAAGTTTCGGGCAGAAAAAAACAGCACAACTCCGTAAAGGAAGTGCTGTTTTTGTTCGTGCTATTTTTTCTTTTCATAATACATAAATGCTAGGGCACCAATCAGTATAGAACCTTTTACGATATCTTGTGCGTAGTACGGAACGTTTAACATCGTTAAACCATTAAGAAGTATACCGATCAAAACAGCACCAACAAAAGTACCGATCACATTCGGTTTCCCTGCACCAAATACGGAAAAACCAATAAATGCAGCTGCAACACCATCCATTAACAAAGGAGCACCAGCAGAAACTTGGCCGGTTCCGATTCGTGCCGCTAATAGAATACCAGCAAGAGTGGCAAAGAATGCAGATAAAAGATAAGCATACATCTTGTAACGCTGAACAGGGACACCAGATAGACGAGCTGCTTCTTCATTTCCACCTGTAATATACAATAATCTTCCAAACCTAGTCTGCTGTAGAATGATATGAACAACAATAACGGCGATCAGCATGATAATGACGGGAACTGGAACCGACCATATTTCACCTTGACCGATAAATAAGAAAGAAGGAAGGAAAACCCCAGGTGCTGTTCCACCTTCTGACAAAGGCATGTTGTTGTAGATCGAAAATCCTTTTGTGAAGGTAAGGTGCAATCCATTGATTATATACATAACTGCAAGAGTTGCGAGCAGATCTGGAAGTCTTACTTTTACAACGAAGAACGAGTTTAATAGTCCTACTAATAAACCAATAGCAATGGGAATGAGAATGGCGATAATCGTTTCTTGGCGATACAGAACAAGAGCTGCAGCACTCGTAACGGTCGCAAGGCTTGCCGTTGATCCGACAGAAAGGTCAAAGCCACCAACGATTAAAGAGATGGTTACACCGATCGCAAGCAATGTAATAATGGAAACAGAGCGTAAAATATCCGTAAAGTTTTGATAGCTTAAGAACTTGTCGTTTGCTAGACTAAAGCCTATTACGGTTAATAATATGACAAGAAGCGTGCCGTATCGGTAAAGAAAAGGAAAGACCTTTTCTTGAAGTGAGAGTTTAGTAGTGTTTATGTCGTTCTCAACATGTTCTTTATGAACGTACTGTGCCATAATGACCTCCAGTTGCATAGTGCATAATTTTTTCAGTGGTAGCTTCGTGTTTGTTTAATTCTCCAGCAATTTTACCATCGTACATAATGAGGATCCGGTCACAAAAAGCGAGTAGTTCTTGTATCTCACTCGTGAAATAGAGAATTCCTTTTTTGTTTGCAGCTAAGTTTTTGATGCATTGAAACACATCTTGCTTAGCACCAACATCTATTCCTTTTGTCGGCTCATCGAAAATAAATACATCTCCGTCCGTAAGAAGCCATTTACCGATCGAAGCTTTTTGCTGATTACCTCCGCTTAAATGGTTCAGAAGAAGAGACGATTTTTGTGTCTTGATACCGAGCTGTTTGATCCATTTCTCAGCTTCTGTTTTTTCGCGTTTTCTTTGGATAAACCCAAACTTGGTAAACTGTTTTAAGACGGGTAGTGTTAAGTTCTCAATCACATTGTAATCCACGAGTATCCCTTCTTTACGGCGTTCTTCTGGAACAAAACCGATACCAGCAGAAATGGCTTTTTGAGGGTTAGAGATTCTAACTTTTTTTCCTTTCATGTAAATAGAGTCTCTAGAGGGATCTGCACCAAATAATGCTCTCGCCGTTTCGGTCTTTCCTGCACCTACTAATCCGGCAACGCCAACAATTTCACCTTCTCGAACGGAAAAAGATACAGACTCATTGGTAGCAGGAACACTGAAATGTTTGGCTTCTAAAAGTGTATCGCCCAGTGTTCTGTCTGCTTCATCGTTTAAGAGTTCAACCAATTCATTGCCTAGCATCGCGCGAACTATTTCTTCAGAAGAGCAGTCAGACGTTTCTTTTTGAAGCGTCACATACCCATCTTTTAAGACGGTTACTCTAGTCGACAACTCCATGACTTCAGGTAAACGGTGTGAAATATAGATAATGCCAACACCTTGCTTTTGAAGTTCACGAAGTACAGAGAAAAGATGCTGAGCTTCTTTCGTACTAAGTGCGGCTGTAGGTTCATCAAGAATAATAAAAGATATATTCCGAGAAATGGCTTTTGCAATAAGAACCAACTGTTTTTCAGCTAAAGAGCAATGAGAAAGAGGAAGGGCAGGGTCAAGATGTAGACCAACTCTGTTCAAAAGCTCTTGGGCTACTTTATATCTTTTTTTCCAAGAAAAAAAAGCAGGTCCTGAGATAAACGTATTCATTGTAACGTTCTCAGCGATACTTAATGAGGAAACGAGAGCGGTATCCACTTCTTGAACGACCATCTCAATGCCAGCCTCTTTTGCATGAGCTGGTGTTTTAAGTATCAGCTCTTTTTCATTCAATGTGATAACACCGCCATCACGTTCATAATCACCAGACAGTATTTTCATGAGTGTACTTTTACCAGCACCATTTGCTCCTAAAAGAGCATGGACCTCACCGCTTTTTACGGTAAAGTCCACTCCTTTTAATACAATCTGTTCACCAAACGATTTTTGTATAGAAGTTAATGAGAGTATCGTCATTGTTGGTTATCCTTACGTAAGTTTTCCATCCAAGGAGATGTTCCGGCATCTGATTTGCCCCAGCCTTCTACGTACTTACCGATCTCATCCATAGAGACTTTGGATTTAGGCAGATCCTCTTTTTCTACAAGGTGAGGTTGAACACTATAAATTTGTGGTGTTTCTTCACCGGCTACTTTTTGGTAAAGAAAACGCACTTGCAATTTCCCTACATCAGCAGGATCAGTTGCAGCGGTTGACACCCACGGACTATCACTTTCTTGCATCAGTTGCAGATCTTCGTCACTTAAGTCGATTCCATATACTTTAATCTCGTCACGTCCAGCTTGTTGGATCGCACGCGTTACGCCTTTAGCAAATTCGTCCCAAGGAGCGAATACAGCGTCAATATCACCTTTTTTCGGATATTTCTGTAGTAAAGCTTCCATTTGTGACTGTGTATCAAGTGCAGTATTTTGTGTAGCTGTACCGAATCGAGCGATTTCTTTAATAGAAGGATAACGTTTCTTAAAAGCTTCATACATAACGTTTCTTCGTTCCATCGGTGTAAAACCGCCTACCCAAACGTATACGATCTCACCTTTACCATTTAAGTCTTGCGCCATGCTTCGTAAAGCATTCCAAGAAAGGCTATAGTCATCCTGATCGATGACTGTTACTCCTGGAATGTTGATATCACTATCAAAAGCGACAACTGGTATTCCTGCTGCAACTGCTTTTTTCACACTTGGAGCGATCGCATCTGCACGACCATGATCGATTAAGATTCCATCAACTTGTTGGTTAACGGCTGTTTCAACATATGCTGCCATTTTTGAAAGATCGTTATCAGCGTTATAGATTTGCACCTCACCGCCAAACTCTTCCACTTGCTTTTTTACGCCACTAATATATTGAGAAGAAAAAGTACCGATAGAGAACTGATTAATTGAAGCGATCTTTAAAGGCTTCTGAAGCTGTTTTGGAACTTTGCTTGACGTAGAAGCAGTTACTGTAGAATTTGATTGTGACTCATTTGCTGCAGCAGGTTTTGTTTCTGTCTTATTGGAAAGAGCATCTTGCTCATTGGTGCATCCTGTTAAGAACAAGGCTGACGTTAGGCAAGCGGTTGCCAAGATTCTAAAAGGTCTCAATGCTTTTCTTCCTCCTTAAGTGTGGATAGTACTTCTTTATAATTGCCATTGACGATTCCTTTTTCAGTTATGATCGCTGAGATGTATTCAGCGGGAGTTACATCGAAAGCGGGATTGAACACTTTTATTCCTTCTGGTGCAATGCGAACACCGTTTAGATGCGTGACTTCTTCTTCCGGACGTTCTTCGATCGGAATATCATCACCGCTTGTTGTACTGAGATCTAAGGTAGAAAGAGGACAAGCGACATAAAAGGGAATACCAAGCGCTTTTGCTTGTAGCGCAAGACCAAAAGTTCCGATTTTGTTAGCTGTATCGCCATTCGCTGCCACTCGATCACATCCAACGATCACCGCTTTAATGTTCTTTGTTTTTAGCGTGTGGGCTGCCATATTATCTGTGATCAAGGTCACATCAATATCGTTTGCTTGCAGCTCCCATGCTGTTAAACGAGAACCTTGTAAAACAGGACGAGTTTCGTTCGCGTAAACAGAAAGGTTCCAGCCTTGTTCTTTAGCAAGATGAAAAGGAGCTAACGCTGTTCCATATTTGCTTGTCGCGATGGCACCTGCATTACAGATCGTCATGACAGCGTCTCCGTCTTGGAGAAGTGACAAAGCGTACTCACCGATCTTTCTGCATGTATTCTCATCTTCTTCTCGAATTAAAAGTGATTCAGCTTCAATTCTACTTTTCGCCTCTTCTACTGAAGTTGATTGTTGAGCAGAAGCAACAACACGATCTAATGCCCAAAATAAATTAACAGCGGTAGGGCGGGAAGACGCTAAGTAATCTCTTTGTCTTTGCAATTTAGTTAAAAACGAGGAATGATCCACCTCTTTTTCAGAATTACTCCATAGTGCGAGTCCGAATGCAGCAGCGATCCCAATAGCTGGCGCGCCTCGAACTTTAAGCTTAGAAATTGCGTCCCATACGTGTTCAATCGTGGTTACATTTAAGTAAACCGTGTGATGGGGAAGTTGTTGTTGATCTAATATAAGAAGATGGTCACCTCTGTATCGAACAGAAGGAACCCATTTTTCTGCTACAGTCATCATTTAAGCACCTCTAATCCAGTCAGTAAGTTCTGTGATGTTTGTAAGTTTCCTTTGATTTTTAACAAGTTTTGCCCCTAACGCTAGTGCTGTTTTTTTATAAAAGAGCTCTACCTCTTTTTGGGGGATAGTATCTAGATCAGCAACGTGTGCAAGTCCAATCGTTCTTCGAATAATCTCACAACCAGCAAAACCGATAGCTTCTTGGAAAGTCTTTTCCAAGAAATTATCAAGTACACCGTCAATCTTGGCAAAAGGGTCTGTTGCTTTCTCGTTACATAGTTGTGAGAACGTTTCTCTGTATGTTTCCCAAGTCTTTTCGATCGTTTGTAACAGGTAGGTTTGTAAAGATTCGCGATGAAATGGCTCTTTTGCATGTGCATTCTGAGAAAGATGATTAAGCGCAAGGTTAGCTATGAAGTGAGCGATATCGAATCCGGCTGGCCCATAGAATGCAAACTCAGGATCGATCACTTTAGTAGAATCGCTTTTTACAAAAATACTTCCAGAATGTAGATCTCCATGAAGAAGAACTTCTGCTTTAGTTAAGAATGAGAGTCGCAGTTGAGCTACCTCTTGTAAAAGCTCTTTGTCATTCCAAATTACATCAACTTCACTTTGGAGTTCAGCAGGGAAGTCATTTGTATCATGATTGAAAAATGGATCAGTGAACACTAAGTCTTCCGTGATCTTGCAAAGTTCAGGGTTTGAAAATTGTTTAACTTGTTCTTTTTTTTCAAAAGGATGCAGGTAGAAATCACTAGAATAAAAAGCTGTTTTAGCAGCAAATGTTCCAATGTCATCAGCAAGTTTGGGATAAATTTGACCGTCAATAAGTCCTTTTCGAAGGATGACATGGTCAGACAGATCTTCCATAACTGTGACAGCAAGTGTTGAATCTGAAAATAAAACCTTCGGAACTAAGTGAGGAACGGATTCAGCTTCTTTTAATAACGCATCGCTCTCGATTCGTGCACGATCTAGTGTGAGCGGCCAGCTTTCTCCAACCACTTTTGCATAAGGAAGTGCTTGTTTAACGATTACAGCTTTTTTGGATAGTGCGCTTTCTATATGAAAGACAAGGTTTAAGTTGCCATCTCCAATCTCTCTAACATGCAGTTGGTCTTGTTCGGATGCATCAAAAAATGCTAAAGGTTTTACCACATCAAGCACTGTCAGTTCGTTTAACGGTTCATATGTAGATCTTACTTGTACGCTCATTTTTGTTCCCCCCGGAAAGTTTTTTTACAAATAAAAAGAGCCTCTTTTCGTATAAGAAAAGAGGCTCGGAATGATGATTTCCCGCGCCTCTTATCTTAGCAAAACAAAAATGTTTTGCCGGAATTAGCACCGTGCCATACGCTGAATTAATCAGCGGCTCCCCGTATAATGCGGGCGCCCCATCTTACAATGGTATTACGGTCGGTTGCTGGGTTTCATCGGGCCATATCCCTCCACCTGCTCTTGATAAGAGACCAAAATTATTCGTTTTGTTAATGCGTAACAATATTCACGCAATTCATAATCGTTATACTACAACGTTGTATGGAGATCTGTCAACACTAAATTCTTAAATGGATTTAATACAGATCTGTTCGACGGTCGTTAAATACAGGAACCTTTACACGGACTTCGTCTACTAATTCAGGTGAGATCTCTGCTGTAAGGATCTCCTCTTCGTGCACAGATCCTTCAGCAATGATATCTCCCCATGGGTCAATAATTAGTGATTGACCAGCGAAGGTGTTTTTAGGGTCGCTTCCAACTCGGTTACAAGCAATAACGTAGCATTGATTCTCTATAGCACGTGCGATAAGCAATGCTCGCCAATGAGATTGTCTTTGAATCGGCCATTCGGCAGGAACGAACAATATTTTTGCCCCTTTTATGAAAGGAGCACGGATCCATTCAGGAAAACGGATGTCATAACAGATAGCAAGGGTCGAGAGATTACCGTCGATTGTAAACAGATTGCTATTACTGCCGGGGGAGATATATTTTTCCTCTTCCATAAGTGTGATCAGGTGAGCCTTTGAGTAGGTGCCAACATGTTCACCGTTTCGGTTGTAAGTGAGTGATGTGTTGTAAACTGAGTTACTCTCACGATATGCGATAGACCCTCCGACAATATTAGTATCAAGCTCTTTAGATAACTCGCTTAACCATTTCTTTGCTTTCTCACCATCATGATCGCTAATCTCATCTAATCGGGTAAGATCATACCCAGTATCCCATAGTTCTGGTAGTACGATCGTATCAGGATTATGATGTTTAACGGCTTTACGAATTTTATTTTCGATGTGTTTATAATTTTCATCAGGTTTCCCATATTGAATGTCAACTTGTATGCAGGCAATTTTCATGATTGTACCCTCCAGGTTGTAAAAAAAGTCTTTACAGAATTTCCTTAAGCGTATAACATAACTGATTAGAATTTCAAGAACATTCAAATTAGACTGGAAGTGATCGTCGTGAAACGTTTTGAGCAGGCAGAAGTGATGGGGAAACTGCCAGAGCAATTTTTCGCCAAGCTTGTAAAAAAAGTATCTTACTATGTAGAGCAAGGCTTTGATGTTATTAATCTAGGACAAGGGAATCCTGATCAACCAACTCCACAGCATATTGTTGATGCATTAAAAGATGGAGCCGATAGACCTGATTTTCATAAGTATTCACCGTTTCGCGGACATGGATTTTTGAAGCAGGCAGCTGCCGATTTTTATAAACGAGAATATGGAGTAACACTCGATCCTGAGAAAGAAGTAGCCGTTCTCTTTGGCGGGAAAGTAGGTTTAGTAGAGCTATCGCAGTGCTATTTAAATCAAGGAGATGTTGCACTCGTTCCAGACCCGGGATACCCTGATTATTGGTCAGGTGTTGCAATGGCTGGTGCTACTATGGAGACGATGCCCTTAAGAAAAGAAAATGACTTTCTCCCGAAGTATGATGAGTTACCTGAGACAGTATTGAACAAAGCAAAGCTTATGTTCTTGAACTATCCAAACAATCCTACAGCAGGGGTTGCAACAAAATGCTTTTTTAAAGAAACAGTAGAACTCGCTAA
Source organism: Fictibacillus sp. 5RED26 (assembly GCF_015903895.1). NCBI lineage: Bacteria > Bacillati > Bacillota > Bacilli > Caryophanales > Fictibacillaceae > Fictibacillus > Fictibacillus sp. 5RED26. Next base: position 828,861 of record NZ_JACZDU010000001.1, read on the forward strand.
CAAACATGATATTCTCGTGTGCCATGATTTTGCTTATGGAGCAATCGGATTTGATGGACAAAAGCCGGTCAGTTTTCTACAGATAGAAGGAGCAAAGGACGTAGGTATAGAGATTTACACCCTTTCTAAAACGTATAACATGGCAGGATGGCGCGTTGGATTCGCGGTTGGAAACGAAACTGTTATTGAATCTATTAACCTTCTTCAAGATCATTTTTATGTAAGCTTGTTCGGAGCTGTCCAGCACGCGGCGGCTGAGGCATTGAACGGACCACAGCAATGTGTGGATGAACTGGTAGATACATATGAACGTCGCCGAAACGCATTCATCGGACGTTTGAATGAAAACGGCTGGAAGGTAGAATCGCCAAAAGGTTCATTTTTCTGCTGGCTGCCTGTACCTGATGGGTATACTTCTGAAACTTTCGCAGACTATTTGCTAGAGAAAGCACACGTCGTAGTCGCGCCAGGCATCGGATTCGGAAGCGAAGGCGATCGGTATGTACGTGCCGGCCTACTAACATCAGAAGAACGTCTGATAGAGGCTGCTGATCGGATTGCTAAATTGATTTAAATTAGTTTTTTGAAAATTTTTTGTTAATAGTGTGTACCTTCATTGACAGTTGATTGCAGTGCAAGATGCGAGACTCCTGGGGGACGAGTGTGTCAGGTGAGACCCTTAAGGGCGCAACGCGGCAAGGGGCTCACCGCACGCCCCCCGGAAAGCGAGCATCTGGAACGGAAATCAATTGCTTTCAAGGGTTGACAGATCCTTCATACCCTGTCATAATCACAATTAAAATTATATTCTAACAATTTGCACTCTTATTAAGAGCAGGTGGAGGGACTAGCCCGATGAAACCCGGCAACCATTCAGTTAATTTAGCTTAACTGAAAACGGTGCTAATTCTTGCAGTCGAACGTTGACTGAGAGATAAGAGGAAGTGGAACTGTCAATATGTAGACACCCCTTCCTCGTGAAGGGGTTTTTTGTGTTTTTGAAAGGAGAACGACAAACATGAGTAAAATTACAGCGACGTACTTAGTACATGATAAGAAAGAAAACTTACAAAAAAAAGCGGAAGGAATTGCACTAGGACTTACAGTAGGTTCTTGGACAGAACTTCCTCAAATTGAGAAAGAGCAGCTAAAAAAACATAAAGGGATTGTGGAAGAAGTCATTGAACTTCCTGAAGATCCACTTGCTGATCAATTTTTAGGAAGTAAAAGAACTAAGGGCTTGCTTAAGATTTCCTATCCATCAGCAAACTTTTCAAATGATATTCCAGCAATTCTAACGACGGTTTTCGGTAAACTTTCGTTAGATGGTGAGATCAAGCTCATAGATTTAGAGTTTGATAGAGAGCTAGAAAAACAATTTCCTGGTCCTAAGTTTGGAATAACAGGAATTCGAGATATCTTAGGCGTACATAACCGTCCACTAGTTATGAGTATTTTTAAAGGGGTACTCGGAAAAGATCTATCATTCTTCAAGCAGCAATTATATGAGCAGGCTTTAGGTGGGGTAGATCTTGTAAAAGATGATGAAATTCTTTTTGAGAACCCACTCACTCCTTTTGAAGAAAGAGTGAAAATCGCTAAAGAAGTATTAAAGTCTGTTCACGAGCGAACAGGCGAAAAGACGCTCTACGCAGTTAACTTAACAGGCAGAACGAGTGAACTTCGAGATAAAGCGAGGCGCGCAGCAGAATTAGGAGCAAACGCATTACTATTTAACGTTTTATCTTACGGACCAGATGTATTGCAAGAACTGGCCGAAGATAAAGAGATTCCACTACCGATCATGGCTCATCCTGCACTATCCGGAGCTATAGGGTCATCATCACTTTACGGAATTGGTTACTCAGTATTACTAGGCAAATTGCTTCGTTATGCAGGAGCAGATCTTGTGTTGTTCCCATCACCATATGGAAGTGTAGCACTTGATCGTCAAGAAACATTAAGCATTGCGGATGCCTTAACAACAGATAGCATCTCATTAAACAAATCGTTTCCAGTCCCTTCAGCTGGTATCCATCCAGGACTAACACCGGTTTTATACAATGACTTTGGTTTGGACAGCGTTATAAATGCAGGTGGAGGCATACATGGTCACCCAGATGGAGCTGCTGGTGGAGCACGTGCTTTCCGTCAGGCGATAGATGCCGTTGTTAAAGGAGAAGACTTTGAAAGTTTTGCTGAAAAACATGCAGAACTTCAAAAAGCATTAGAGCTTTGGGGTGGTGTTCCTGTAAAATGACAACTCAACACCGATCGGTAATCTTTTGTGATTTTGATGGGACTGTTACCGAAAAAGATAACATCGTCGCCATCATGGAAGAATTTTCACCTGAGGGATGGCAGCCGATCGTAAATGAAATCTTGAATGAAACGATCTCGATTCGAGAAGGTGTAGGAAAAATGTTTTCCAGAATTCCTTCGAATAAAAAGAAAGAGATTATTGAATTCGTTTTAACACGTTCTAAGATTAGAGATGGCTTTCAGGAATTTATTCAATTTACTCAAAGCGAGAGAATTCCATTATACATCGTTAGTGGTGGCATTGATTTTTTTGTTCATCCTGTTTTAGAAAACAAGCTAGATTCACAATACGTATTTTGTAATGCCAGTGACTTTACCAGTGACACGATAAAAATCACTTGGCCGAACGCATGTGATGATCAATGTGATAATGATTGTGGGTGTTGCAAACCTTCTGTTATCAGACGACTGGAAGAGAAGTATCCCCGAACAGAAAAGATTGTGATCGGTGATTCAATTACTGATCTTCAAGCTTCTAAGATGGCTGATGTTGTTTTCGCAAGAGATTATCTGATTGAAAAATGCGAAGAAAACCAAATACCCTATACTTCATTTGAAACGTTTCATGACATCATTCATGTCTTAGAGAAAAGAGGTGTGAAAAGTTGAGTAAACATCAGCGATGGATTGAGCTTGCAGATGTAAAGGATGAGCTGGCTTCACGGAACTGGTTTCCCGGAACAAGTGGTAACGTTTCAATTAAAGTAAGTGACACACCGCTCAACTTTTATGTTTCTGCAAGTGGAAAAGATAAAACAAAACGTACCTCTGAAGACTTTCTTTTAGTAGATCAGTATGGGGATCCGGTAGAAGAAACGCATTTAAAAGCTTCAGCAGAAACAGGCATTCATTGTGAAGTCTATCGATTAACGGATGCAGGCTGCTGTTTACACGTTCACACCGTAGATAATAATTTAATCTCTGAGTTATATGGTGATGTAGGAGAGATTACGTTTCAAGGTCAAGAACTGATAAAAGCTTTTGGAATATGGGAAGAAGAAGGAAGTATCACGGTTCCTATCGTTGAAAATTACGGTGACCTTTCGAAGCTGTCAGAAGCGGTAGGTGCTGTTATAAATACGGATACCAAAGCTGTCCTGATCCGCAATCATGGTATTACCGTATGGGGCAGAAATGCTTTTGAAGCGAAGAAACACCTAGAAGCTTTCGAGTTTCTGTTCTCTTACCATATCAAATTACAAACTTTAAACGTTTTAAATAAAAATCAATCATCTGGAGGCGTTAAAAATGGCACAACTACGATTTCATGATAACAACGAAAGAATTGAACAACAAAGCGAGGTAGAATCGTACTTAAACTCACAGGAAGTTATTTACGAAAAGTGGGACATTGAAAAACTTCCGTCACACCTTCGTGAAAATTTTTCGTTAAGTGATGAGGACAAAGAAGAAGTGATTCAAACCTTCCGCAGTGAGATCGATGATATCTCTGAGCGCAGAGGGTATGTAACAGAAGATGTTATCTCCCTTTCTGATGCGACACCAAATTTAGATGAGCTTTTGAAAAACTTCTTAGCAGAACATCATCACACAGATGATGAAGTACGATTTATCGTTTCTGGACATGGAATCTTTGCGATCGAAGGACCTAATGGAAGGTTCTTTGATGTAGAGCTTGAGCCGGGAGATCTAATCTCCGTTCCAGAAAATTTCCGTCACTATTTCACGCTGCAAGAAGATCGTAAAGTAGTAGCGGTCCGCATCTTTAAATCAAAAGAAGGCTGGGTACCGATCTACGATAAACAGCCACAAGAAGCAAAATAATAAACCTGGCACACCATTTTATTTGAATGAAATGGTGTGTTTTCTTTTGTAATGAGAGAGTAGTTGGCAAGTTCAGGCGCTCGTCCGGCGGCTGACAAGCACGCTGGACGAGCGCCATACAGAAAATACGAGCAAAGAAAAAGCATCGGATTCTAATAACCGATGCTTTTTCAAATTCCTCATTATTTTAAAGCTCTTTTGATTTTCTTAGATTGATTAAACGATAGGTGTGCAGGGCGATAACCTTGAGAACCGCATATACTGGAACGGCTAGAATCAATCCAAGGAGACCACCTAGGCTTCCTGCAACAAGCAAGATTGAAATAATGGTAAGCGGATGGATATCCAGCTTTTTACCCATAACTTGCGGAGAGATAACATTACCTTCAATCTGCTGAGCTATAACCATAACGACTAGTACTTTGATGACCATCGCCGGCGAGTCAACGACCGCTACGATCAGTGCAGGAACGACTCCTATTATCGGGCCAAGAAACGGAATAACATTTGTGAACATCGCGATGATGGCTAAGATCAGTGAATACTCGATTCCAATTACAAGGTATCCAATATAGAGCATGGTTCCCACACAGACACTGACCAGGATTTGTCCTTGGATGTATGAACTAAGGGCAATGTCCATGTCTTTTAGGATTTTTGTTCCATTCGTACGCTGTCTTTCAGGAAGCGTTTGAAGCACCATCTGTGGAGCTTTTTCACCTTCTTTTAGCATGTAATAGAGAATGAAAGGAACGGTAACAAAAATCATAATAATGTTTGTGATGATTCCAATAAAGTTTGCGATGTTCGTACCAATTGTTTGAACACTCGTAGACAAATATGCAGTCACTTTATCAGAGATTTCTTTCACATCAAATTGGTCACTTTCTTGGAAACGGCTTACCCATTCATTTTGCTGTAAATCATTTAGCTTAGAACGAATAGCATCGATTAAAGCAGGTGTATTCTCAATTAAATTACTTACCTGTCTTTGTAATATCGGACCAATAGAATAGAATAGCAATACGAAAAGTCCGATCGCAAGCAGATAGATGAGAAGGATGGATAACACCTTCGGAACATTTCGCTTATGTAAGAACTGAACGACTGGCCGGAACAGATAATAAAGAACACCGCCAAGTAAAAACGGGAAAAATAACGTTTGAACGAGAACGACGATCGGCCTGAAAATAAAATCAATCTTGGTTCCTACTAGAATGATTAAAAAAATGAGGAGAAATCCGTAACCGATACGAAAAAATTTCGACTGTGGCATTTAATGATCACCTTTATCTTCTGAAATATGTATTCATTATATACAACTTATAAGAACATACACAAATTTTAAAAAAACACCCGTACAAGGATAAAAGCATATGCTGAGTAATGGGCATAGATACTAGAAATGGAGTTTGTACAGAAAGGATGAAACCAATGTGCGGAATAACGGGTTGGGCAGATTGGAATCGTAACCTCACACATGAAAAAAATATATTAATTAAGATGGCCTCACCATTATCAAAAAGAGGACCAGACGCACTTAATGTATGGAGTACCACACATGCAGGTTTTGGTCACGCAAGGTTAGCAGTTGTAGATATTGAAGGCGGCGTTCAGCCGATGACAAGAACGAAGAACAAATCGAATTATACACTTTGCTATAACGGAGAGCTGTACAACACAGAAGATCTCCGGAAAGAACTTTTACAAAGAGGGTACACGTTTGATGGGCATTCCGATACGGAAGTTTTACTTACTTCTTATATGGAGTGGGGAGAGAGTTGTATCGATCGGTTTAATGGAATATTTGCATTTGGAATTTGGGATGAAGAAAAGGAAAGCTTGTTTGTAGCTCGTGATCGATTAGGGGTAAAGCCATTTTTCTATACTGAAAAAGGCGGTATGCTGTTATTTGGGTCTGAAATAAAGTCCATATTAGCTCATCCAGATGTCAAGGCTGAAATAGATCGTGAAGGACTACAAGAAGTTTTCGGTCTAGGACCATCTCGTACCCCGGGTAACGGAGTATATAAAGGGATAAAAGAACTCCGTCCGGCACATGCTGCGACGTATTCAAAAAACGGGCTGAAAATTTGGCGGTATTGGAACGTAGAAAGTAAACCACATCAAGATTCTTTGCAAGATACGGTTGAAAAAGTGAAATATCTCGTGAATGATGCAGTGACGCGACAACTGATTGCAGACGTACCAGTAAGTACTTTTCTTTCTGGCGGTCTCGATTCAAGTGCGATCACCGCAATCGCAGCGAAATATTTTAAAGAAGAAAACAAAGGTGACCTCCATACGTTCAGCATTGATTATGTAGATAATGATAAGTATTTTAAAGCGAGTGATTATCAGCCGAATTCAGATGCATATTGGATCAATCAGATGGTTGAAGCTACAGGCTCTGTTCATCATAGCTGCGTGATTGATAACGAACTATTAATCAATCATTTGCGTGAAGCTGTCACAGTTCGAGATCTGCCAGGAATGGCTGATGTTGATTCTTCACTTTTATGGTTCTGCCGCCAGATTAAACCTCAGTCAACAGTTGCACTTTCAGGAGAATGCGCAGACGAAATCTTTGGTGGGTATCCATGGTTTCATAAAGAGGAACTCTTGCATCGTCCAATGTTTCCGTGGATGCGTTCAACAGAAGCGCGCCAAAATCTTTTACAAGACTCATGGGCTAGCAAGTTGAATCTAGCTTCATATGTTCAGCAACGATACGAAGAAACAGTGAATGAAACGCCTGTTTTAGAAGGAGAATCTAAAATAGAAGCGAGAAGACGTGAAATCTTCTATTTGAATATGATTTGGTTCATGACGACACTGTTGGATCGTAAAGACCGAATGAGTATGGGAGCTTCATTAGAAGTGAGGGTACCTTTTGCAGATCATAGAATTGTAGAATACGCATGGAACATTCCTTGGGACATGAAAATGCTGGATGGAAGAGAGAAGGGAATACTTAGAAAAGCACTTACTGGGGTACTTCCGAATGATGTACTGTATCGAAAAAAGAGCCCTTACCCGAAAACGTTCCATCCGGATTATACGAACGGCGTAAAAGATTGGTTAACAAGCATCGTCGCGAAAAAGAACTCACCATTGTTTGAGGTATTAAACCGAGCACGTGTTCAAGAAATTATTCAAACGAATGGTGAGACGTTTAAAGAGCCTTGGTTTGGTCAACTTATGACCGGCCCCCAATTAATGGCTCATCTTGCGCAGATCGACAGCTGGCTGACCGACTATAATATTAATATCGTAGATTAAACGAAAAAACCGGAAACATTTCTGTTCTCCGGTTTTTTAATTTATGCAGTTGCTTCATGCTTGACGACTAATTGTTTTTGCCATTTTCTTTTTCGCCACCTCGACAGCATAAAGAGTCCCCGCAGCCATTCATCTGCAGTGAAGGCGAGCCAAATCCCTATTAAACCAAGATCGAAAGTAATCCCTAACAAGTATGCGAGTGGTACACTAACTCCCCACATAGAGATGACACCCATAATGACCGGAAACTTAACATCACCTGCAGCTCTCAAACTTGAAATGATAACAAGATTAAAAGAACGGCCAGGTTCGAGCAGGAGCGTTAAGTATAAAAGAATAGTACCCTCCTTAATAATCTCAGGATTATCTGTGAAAATAGATAGAAGTGGCTTTGCGAATAGTGAAGCTATACCTGCCATAAGAAAACTTATGATCATGGCATACGTCTGACTTTTGAGACACATCTTATAAGCAGAGTCGTACGATTTAGCACCGATTAAGTGACCAATTAATATCTGTGTACCTTGGCCGATCGCTACAGCGAAAAGGAAGATAAACATCATAATATTAAAGGTATATACCTTTGTAGTAAGTGCCGTTGTACCAAGCAGCGTGATGAAGAACGTAATCAGCATCTGAGATCCACTATAAGATAGATGCTCTCCAGCTGATGGCAATCCGATTTTTAATACACCCTTTATATGAAAAGGGGATAATTTGAATGAGCTGGAAAAAGGTAACGGTATAGAAGAGCGCTTAAACAACAGATACAGAATTACAAGTAAACCTAAAAATCGGCTAACAGATGTTGAAATCGCTACACCTTCAACACCTAATACTGGAAAACCGAAAGCGCCGAAGATAAATAAATAGTTTCCAAATACGTTCAAGATGTTCATCCCGATCGTGACATACATGGCATCTTTCGTAAAACCGTAGCTTCTAATGGCAGCTCCGATCGTCATAATAACCGATTGGATAAATGAAAATCCTCCTACGATCATTAAATAGCTCGATGCTTCAGCCATCAACTCTGGTGGCGTATTCATCCATGTTAAAAATACATCGCCAAAGACAAGTAATGCAGCGCTTAAGAGTACCCCAAAAAGCAAGTTCCCTAAGATGGCAACGACAGCTACTTCAGCAGCTGTACGTTCAAGTCTAGCACCTATTGCCTGTGCAATAACCACACTCGCTCCTGTTGCAACAAATCCAAACATAACGATTACGATCGATAACAGTTGATTAGTTAGTCCGACAGCAGCCACTGAATGATCAGAATATTGACTGAGCATAAGAGTATCAGCGTTCCCCATCAACATATGAAGCATTATTTCTATAAATATTGGCCACGTTATGGCAAAAAGGGAAAGCTTAGCAGCTTTGTTGCCTTTCATGTAAATCCCTCTCCATCGTGTTTATATTGTATGGTTTTAACATTTACCTATTGTATCAGGTATGAGTAGTTGCTGAAATAAAATCCCCTCACTTTTTACAGTGAGGGGGAACATGTTTATTTTCTTCTATATATACTAAAGCCGTATCCAGGCAAAGATCCTGAGAATGATGACCCCAAAATATGTGTGTAGCCTTCAGGGATATCAATGGAAAAATCAGCGCTTTCTTCACCCGCATTTAAAAGGATCCATACATTTTCCTCATTTGATGAACGCTCATATACTAATGTTTTCTCATTTGCCTTGATAAACTTCATTTCGCCGTCATTGGCTAGAACTTTATGATCTTGACGAAGAGTTAGCAAAGATTGAATATGTTCAAACAGATCTAAATCTTGTTTGTTTTCATCCCATTCCATACATTTTCTGCAACCTGGATCATTACCACCTGTCATACCGATCTCGTCTCCATAATAGATACATGGAGTTCCTTTAAAGGTTAACATCAATAAGAACAATAACTTCATCTTATCCTTATTCTCATCACAGAACGTTAGAACACGTTTTGTATCATGTGAACCTAATAGGTTAAACGCAGCTTCGTTAACATTTTCAGGATACATATGAAGTACAGCCGTCATTTTTTCAGCAAACACTTTTGCATCAATCGTTTCTTTTGCTACAAAATCAAGAGCCGCATTTGTAAATGGATAGTTCATAACGGCGTCGAATTGATCTCCTTGTAGCCAGTTCATGGAATCATGCCAGATCTCACCTAAGATATATGCATCTGGTTTGACAGACTTAACAGCTGTTCTGAATTCTCTCCAAAATGAATGATCAACCTCATTTGCAACATCTAATCTCCATCCATCAATATCAAACTCTTCCACCCAATAGTGAGCGACCTTGAGTAAGTATTCGCGAACCTCTGGGTTTTCAGTGTTCAGTTTCGGCATCGCTTTTTCGAAAGCAAACGTATCATAATTAGGGCGTGGTTCAGTCTGGATTGGAAATTCTCTTAAATGGAACCAATTTTTATAAGAAGAATTCTCTTGATTCTGAAGTACGTCCTGAAATGGTTCAAAATAGTATCCGCTGTGATTAAACACAGCATCGAGCATAACTTTAATTCCGTTCTCATGACAAATTTTTACTAGTTGCTTGAACGTTTCTTTATCACCGAATTGTGGATCGATCTCTAAATAATCAATCGTATCGTACTTGTGATTAGACTTCGCTTTAAAGATCGGTGTGAAATAAATACCAGTCACACCTAGTTTAACGAGATGATCAATATGATCGATCACACCTTGAAAATCTCCTCCAAAAAAATTGTTAAACTTCGGCTCTTCACTAGCCCACGGAAGAGAACCTTCAGGATCGTTGCTCGTATCTCCATTCGCAAAACGTTCAGGGAATATTTGATACCAAACCGTATCTTTCACCCAAGAAGGGGCACGGAATACATCTATTCCATTTAAGAATGGAAAACAAAAATAATAAGCTGTGTCATCGAACGGAGCTTCATTATAGAAGCCTTTTTCAGTATATACCAACGTCTCATCACCGTTCTTCAGTTCAAATCCATAGCGTAAACGGCGAAACGGGGGAGAGATAGCAATAAAATAGTAATCAAAATATTCATCTGTACCTGATAGAGTCATCAGTGACCGAGACGTCTGCCAGCCATCCTTCGTCCAGTCATAAGGATCACCGTGAATTAACGTAACTGAATCAACATCACCTTTTTTGGTACGAAGACGGATGTGGAGGGTAGTCTCGTCATAAGCATAAGCAAAATTGTTACCTGCTCTGTGGTAGATAGCTTCTTTTAACATAGTTTGATCTCCTCTCAGTTTCGGCAATAAAAAAGGGGCACAACCTATAAAAACTAGGTTGTACCCCTAAAGGAACGTACATTGCCTTCAACTTGTAATGCTGATAGTATAAACCGCTTTCAGCGATAAAATCAAGATAAATGAAAGCGAAACCAAAAATAATTAAAAAAGTATTGTAAAAATTCAAAGCATAGGTATAATGAAATTGAGCAGGTAATGCAATCGTTTTCATAAACGGCAAAAAACTTCATAAGAAGACAGAAAAACATTTTTTTTGCTAATCTGTGCAAACGTTTGTATGCTTTGATCTTTTAACAATAATGGGGGGTACAATTGATGAAAAAGTTATTAGCTTTGCCTTTAACTTTTGCTCTAGCTGCAAGTGCGTTAGCTGCTTGCGGACCGCAAGAAGATAGTTCTTCTACAGGTGGTAAGAAAGAATCTGGCTCAGACAAGCCTGAAAAATTAGTTATGTGGGAAGACCAAGAAAAAGGTGCTGGAACAAAAGATGCCATTAAAAAGTTCGAAGAGAAATACGGCATCAAAGTTGAGCTAAAAGAAATTCCAATGCTAGATCAGCAAGAGAAGCTTCGTCTAGATGGACCAGCTAAAAAAGGACCGGATGTTATTACAACTCCGCATGACCGTATTGGACCATTAGCGATCGAAGGTCTTATCGCACCAATTAAAGTATCTGATGATGTAACAAAGCTTTACACTGAATCTTCAATTAACGCATTAACATATGACGGAAAACTTTACGGTCTTCCTAAGTCAACAGAAACACCAGTATTTATCTACAATAAAAAACAGATGCCTGAAGCACCAGAATCTTTAGAAGATGTTCTTGCATTCTCTAAAGGTGATAAAGGTGGAGCGCAATACGGTTTCCTAGCAAACTGGACTGATTTCTACTTTGCAAATGGTGTGCTTTCTGGATATGGAAGCTATGTATTTAAAGATGACAACGGAACATTAGATCCTAAAGACCTTGGCCTTTCTAACAAAGGTGCAGTTGAAGGACTAGATTATATCACTAGCTGGTACAAAGATGGCTTGTTCCCTAAAGGAATCATCGGTGAAAAAGCAGGACAAACGATCGATGGTCTTTTCCAAGAAGGTAAAGTTGCTTCTGTAATGAACGGACCTTGGTCTTTCCAAGGCTATAAAGATGCTGGAATCGATATCGGTGTTGCACCAATGCCTAAGCTTCCAAACGGTGAAGATGTTAAAACATTCATCGGTGTTAAAGGTTACAACGTAAGTCAGTTCTCTCCTAACCAAGAATGGGCTGCTAAACTGGTTGAGTTCATCACAAACGAAGAAAGCGCTAAGACTCGTTTTGAGAAAACAGCAGAAATTCCTCCAGTTGTATCTTTAATGGAGGACCCAATCATTGCAGACAACGAAGCAGCTAAAGCTGTAGCGGTTCAATCAGAACGTGGAGTTCCAATGCCTAACATTCCTGAAATGGCAGAAGTTTGGGCTCCAGCTGCAAACGCACTTCAATTATCTGCTACTGGCAAGTCTGAGCCAAAAGCTGCTCTAGAAAGCGCAGTTAAGACGATTGGACAAAACATTGAAGCGAACCATGGTAAAAAATAATAAGCAATAAGTGGAAAGCGGTACCCAGACGTCGCGGGTACTGCTTTCTCTAACTATTGTGTGTGTTGGAAAGATTTCGCTTATGTATGGGTCCTAAAATCTTTCGAACTACACACAAAACAGTTAGTGGGGAAAAGAAAGGGGAAACCTGTAATGACACACCGTAAGACGGCAGCTTTGCTGTCCATCATTCCAGGAATGGGGCAATTCTATAACAAGCAATTTGTTAAAGGTTTCGCATTCTTGTTTTTAGCGATATGTTACTTTATTGCATTTCTTGATTTTCTGAATATCGGACTTTGGGGAATCGTAACACTAGGTACAGAAGTGCCTAGAGATCATTCCATCTTCTTACTTGTGAACGGCGTTATTTCCATACTAGTAGTAGGTATCGGTTTAGGGTTTTACTACTTTAATATCTATGATGCGTTCCAAAATGGGAAAAAACGTGATAACGGCTTGAAACTTAACTCACTAAAAGAGCAATATCATAATGTTGTAGACAAAGGATTTCCTTATCTAATGGTGGGACCTGGATTCTTACTTTTGATCTTCGTTGTCATTTTTCCGATCATCTTTATGTTGTTGTTAGCATTTACGAACTATAATCTGTACAACTCTCCACCAGCAAAGCTTGTTGATTGGGTTGGGTTTAAGAACTTTATCGAAATCTTCTCTTTAGATATTTGGCGTGAAACGTTTATCTCTGTATTTGCATGGACGATTATCTGGACATTTACTGCAACAACCCTTCAAGTCGCAATTGGAATCTTCTTGGCGGTAGTCTTGAATCAAAAAGAAATTAAGTTTAAAGGGATTATTCGTACACTTTTAATCTTACCTTGGGCAGTGCCAGCATTCGTTTCAATCTTAATTTTCTCTGGATTATTTAATGATACGTTTGGAGCAATCAACCAATCTATTTTAGCACCTCTTGGAATCGATTCCATACCATGGATGACTGATCCTTTTTATACAAAGATCGCTTTGATCTTCATCCAATCTTGGCTTGGTTTCCCGTTCATCATGGCTATGACTACAGGAGTACTTCAGTCTATTCCTGGTGAACTTTATGAAGCTGCAACTGTAGATGGGGCATCAAATTGGGATAAATTCCGTAAGATCACACTTCCGATGGTCTTATTTACAACAGCACCAATATTAATCACACAATACACGTTTAACTTTAATAACTTTAACGTTATCTATCTATTCAACAACGGTGGACCTGCAGTGGCTGATCAAAATGCAGGAGGGACAGACATCTTGATCTCTTGGATCTACAACTTAACGATGACTTCAGCTCAATATAGTAAGGCAGCAGCTGTAACTGTATTGTTATCGTTGATCATCGTGTCACTTGCATTGTGGCAGTTTAGAAAAACGAAATCATTTAAGGACGAAGGAATGATTTAATATGAGTATAAAAACAGCAAGAAGAATACGATTAACTCTGTCCTATCTAGTACTATTGTCAGCGATTGCGATTGTGGTCTACCCAATTCTTTGGGTAATTGGATCTTCATTCAACCCAGGTAACACTTTATCAAGTTCGACGATCATTCCAGAGAATGCAACTCTAGCTCACTATAAAGAGCTGTTCGCTGAAACGGATTATCTAATCTGGTACTGGAACACGCTAAAAATCTGTTTTATAACAATGGTGCTTTCTGTAATCTTTATTGGCTTAACGGCTTATGCTTTCTCAAGATATAAGTTTGTTGGTCGTAAGAACGGATTGCTTCTTTTCCTAATTTTGCAGATGATTCCACAATTCGTAGCGATTCTTGCAATCTACATCCTAGCTTACCAAGTAGGATTGCTTGATACACACTTTGCCTTAATCCTTGTTTATGTGGGTGGATTGATTCCGATGAACACATACTTGGCAAAGAACTATTACGATACGATTCCAAAAGAACTAGACGAATCTGCGCGAATTGATGGCGCTGGTCACTTTCGTATCTTTTGGCAGATCATCCTGCCACTTTCAAAGCCAATCTTAGCGGTAATCGCACTTTTCAGTTTCATCTCACCGTTCGCTGATTTTATCTTAGCGTCCATTCTGATCAGTTCAGATGAGAAGATGACACTTGCGGTTGGTCTGTTTAACATGATTAAGAACGAATTCGGTAACAGTTTTACATTGTTTGCAGCGGGTTCTGTATTAGTAGCGATTCCGATTGGTCTATTATTCTTATCACTGCAGCGTTACTTTATCTCTGGCTTAACTGCTGGTGGTACAAAAGGTTAATCACAGCACCTTACTATAGGAGGAACGGCGATGGGCAAAAGAATGATATTCTTAGCTATGTCGTTTCTTCTTTTTTTATCTGTTCAAAATAAAGCGCTTGCAGAAAAAAAGGAAGAACGATCATGGAAAGACGAAACGATCTACTTTATTATGGTGGACCGGTTTAATAATGGAAATAAAGATAACGATTTTGATGTAGATCTTAATGACCCCACAGCTTACCATGGGGGAGACTTCAAAGGGATCATGGATAAAATTGATTATCTTGATGACCTTGGGGTTACGGCGATATGGCTAACACCTGTGGTTAAGAACGAACCCGGTGGCTATCACGGTTATTGGACGGAGAATTTCTATGAAACGGAAGAACATTTTGGTTCAAAGGATGAGTTGAAGCAACTTGTTATAAAAGCGCATGATCGTGATATAAAAGTTATATTAGATCTAGTCGTAAATCATACAGGCTATAAACATCCTTGGTTAGATGAGGCGTCAAAAAAGGCTTGGTTTCACCCAGAGAAGGAGATCGGGAACTGGGATAACCAACAAGAAGTTGAGAACGGCTGGCTCGCTGGATTGCCCGATCTGAACACAGAGAACAATGAAACACGTAAGTATTTACTCGACATGGCTGAATATTGGATTAAAGAAACAGATATAGACGGCTACCGTTTAGATACTGTTAAACATGTGCCAAAAGACTTTTGGATAGATTTTTCTGAACGAGTGAAGAAAGCAAAGCCTGGCTTTTATTTAATTGGTGAAGTTTGGCACAATGATCCAAGATATATTGCTGAGTACAATAAAGCAGGAATACAATCGTTTGTAGACTATCCTTTGTTTAATGAGATGGTTCGTATCTTTAGACAAAGCGGGCAATCACTTTCAGAGCTGAACGCTGTATGGGAGCGGAATAAGTTCTATTATAAAGATCCGTATACGTTAGGAAACTTTATTGATAATCATGATAACATTCGATTTGTACGTGAAGTGCTGTTGAAGCAAGAAGATCCCGAAAAAAGGCTGAAGCTTGCTCTTACCTATCTTTACTCGGCACCTGGTATTCCTATCCTCTATCAAGGAACAGAGCATATGATGGACGGAGCCAAAGATCCGGACAACCGTCGCATGATGGACTTTACTCAAAATAAGGAGTTTGAAACGTTCACTTCTAAATTGGGAAAGCTTAGACAAAAACATCCTGCACTTAGACGGGGCGATTATTCAATGATTGTTGATAAAGATGGGAAAGCGGTCTTTAAACGAAAATTTAAAGATGAAACATTATTTATCGTGTTTAACAATGATAAGAAGAAGTCGGGTATTTCTTTTTCAGATAAAAGCCTTCATAATAAAAAGCTTGTGAGTCTTTTATCAAACGAAGAGATAAAGGTGAATGATACTTCTGTTGAAGTGAATATGACTGGGGAAACGGCTGAGATATATGCTGTTCAAAAAGCAGATTCACAATGGAAGCTATATTCGATTGTTGCTGTAGTAATTGTTGTAGTAATATTGAGCTCTTACTATCTAATCAGAAGAAGAAAACAACGCTCATAATTACAAGCTAGTAGCGGAATAAAACGATTTAAGCCTTATAGTCTAAAAGAAACCGTTCAATTTACAAAAATAGTGAAAAACATTAAAAGTGGAAAGGAATTATATTTCTTTTTTCCTACGAATTCTATACAATTATTGATGGAATTAAGTAAGCGTATACACTAAGCCAAATAGTCTGAAAGGAGGACTATATCATGTCAGTTACTATAAAAGATGTAGCAAAATTAGCAGATGTTGCACCCTCAACCGTTTCAAGGGTAATCGCGAATAATCCTCGAATATCAGAAAAAACAAAACGAAAAGTAAAAGAAGCGATGGACTATCTTGGCTATCATCCAAACTTTAATGCGAGAAGTTTGGCAAACCGAAGCACACAGGCGATCGGACTTGTCATGCCTAGTTCTGCTGACAAAGCCTTCCAGAATCCGTTTTTTCCAGAAGTAATCAGAGGTATCAGTACCATTGCACATGAGCAAGAATACGCTCTATACATGTCGACTGGAAATACAGAAGATGAAATATTTGAAGGTGTTGTTCGAATGGTACAAGGACGTCGAGTGGATGGAATCGTTATGTTGTATTCACGTGTAGATGATCGGATCATGTGCTACTTACAAGAACAGAAATTTCCTTTCACGGTAATCGGAAAGCCGTTTAAGAACGCTGAAACAATCACACATATAGATAATGACAACTTCAAAGCTGCTCAAGAAATGACTGAATATCTCATATCACTTGGTCATGAACGAATCGGGTTTGTAGGTGGAAATTTAAATCTAGTCGTAACCATTGACCGGTTATTAGGCTATGAAAAAGCGATCCGAAATGCGGGTCTGCCTTATAAAGATGAGTACATCGTTCATGAGGAGTTCTTAAAAGAAGGCGGGCAGGAAGCAGTTAAAGAGCTCCTCGCGCTAAATGAGCCTCCGTCAGCACTTCTTGTTATTGATGACGTTATGTCCTTCGGTGTGCTGAGCACATTAAACGAGTTAGGAGTAAGCGTACCAGATGACATCTCATTACTAAGTTTCAACAACGTTATGCTATCTGAACTCTCATCACCTTCACTAACATCAGTAGACATCAATATCTTTAAACTTGGTTATGAAGCGGCTAAGGGACTTCTAGAATGTATTCAATGTCCAGAAAAAGAAGCAAAACGAGTAGTCGTACCTTTTCAATTGATCGAAAGGCAGACATGCAGTAAAGTTAGCGAAAAGTAATGATCTGCCTATGGAACGAGCTGTCAGGTGGAGACTCCTTATGGCGTGTAGCGGCTGGAGGCTCTTCGCATCCCCATGGAAAACGTGTTAACTTGAGTGGAACGATAGCAACAAAATATACAAAAAAAGCCTCAAGAAGATTGTTGAAATCTTCTTAGAGGCTTTTTTCTTTAAGAGCATTAATAACAGGTAGGATAGGCTGTTTACTTTTACAAGAATAAAAATTTTTAAACGGGTCACCTACATCGTTTATACGATCGATGATGGTGGTAAGTGGAAATTGCTCAGGCTTTAATGCGGCATTCACTTCTTCCCAGTATAAAGGAGTGGCAACTAAAGCATCATCATTTCCTCTAACAGAATAGGGAGCAATGATTGTTTTGCCTTCTGCGTGTTGAATATAATCAATGTAACAACGGTTGCCTCTGTTCTTTTTTAAACGTTCAATCGTAAACCATTTCGGCTCTCGTTCGATTAAATAATGGGCTAGAAACTCTGTGAATAGTCGTGAGTCTTCGAAGGTAACAGCTTGTTCAGGTAACGGGATGTATATCTGCATGCCTTTATTACCGCTTGTTTTGATAAATGTAGTGAGATGTAACTTGTCACACACTTCTTTTATCAAGAGCGCAGCTTCGACGGAAAGATGAAATTCCTTTCGAGATGGAGGATCTAAGTCCATCACGATCTCAGATGGATGACTATTCTTAACTGTTCGGTATGGAATATGAAACTCAAAGGCAAGCTGGTTTCCTAGCCAAAGTAGTGTAGGTAAGTTATTACAAACGATATAATTAATATCTTCTTCAATACTCGTATGTACATAGTGTGGAGCATAATCAGGACAATTCTTTTGATAAAAGCGCTCCTCACCAACTCCATGAGGATATCTGATTACCGTTAAAGCCCGGTCTGTTAAAAAAGGCAGCATATAAGGTGCAATTTGGGTTAAATAGTTAATATATTCGACTTTTACAATTTCGAGATCTGGCCAAAGTGGTTTGTTAGGGCTTGTTAATGTTACGATCTCGTTGTTTACGTTGAGATCTACTTGTTCTTTTGTAGACTTTCCCATGTACAATCCTCCCAATTTGTATCAAAACGGAATGAAACAAACCTTGGCTGTCTTAATTGATTTTTATATAGTTCTAAATAAGAAAGTTCTACGCAGATTGACGGCTCTATTAAAATAAGAGACCCGTTCCTGCTGGCAATATTTTTCTTCATAATTTGTATTAAAGCTTCCTTCTCTTGAGGGGAAATGCCATGAGAGAATAACCCCACGAATTGAACAGAACGATCTTTAATAACGCCAACGTGAAAAAAACCGTTCTCTGTATCGTAACCTAATAAAATAAAAGGATGGAATTTAAGATTTTTAACTTTGATCCATTCGTTCGTTCGGATGCCAGAAGACCATTTACTATAAAGCTTCTTCGCCACAATTCCTTCGCTATTACTTCCTTTCACATCCTCCATGATTTTAGATTTTTCAGAAGTGAAATTGATAAAATTAAGACGACGATCGGGTGATATTTTAATGTTAGAAATACCTGTAGTCTGAAGCAGTTTCAGCAATTTTTCTTTCCGATCCAAAAAAGGTAGTGTATTCATATATTCATTCTCTATCGCCAGCAGATCAAACGCGCAAAAAGAAGAAGGATATTGTTTAGAAGCTATCACAATTTTATCGAGCTGTTTTAGTCTGCCTCTTTTTTGAATCTGTTCAAAGTTTGCTTTATTTTCATTTTCTAGAATACATAGTTCTCCATCTAAAAGTATGGGGAACAAGTCTTTAACTTTATTTTCGATCGTTTTAAGGTGATCTACAACCTCAGGAAAAATGGTATGCAGAGGATGACCATTTCTAGATGTCATGATAACATTCGCGTGATCCCAATAAAGTAAACATCTAAAACCGTCGTATTTCACTTCATATACCCAATGACTCTCTTCCGGCAATTCGTTTGAAAGAGAAGGGAGCATGGGCTTTAAAAAGTGTTGAATCATGAACTAGCTTTCTTCTTTGCAGATGATTTTTTCTTCTTAGGTTTTGGTTCATCCGCACTTTTACTGTTTTTAGACGAGGTATCCTTTGTTTTCTTATTGTTATCAGTCGATTCTTTTCCTTTACTCTCATTGATGGAGGCCTGAAGTGCTTCCATAAGATCCACAACATTTGTTTTTGGCTTTTCTTTAGCAACTTTCACTTCATCACCAGAAATTTTGCTGTTGATCAATTCGAGAACCGCTTCACGATATTCGTCTTCATACTTTTCAGGCTCAAACGGAGCAGTTAATTGTTCGATAAGCTGTTTAGCCATCTCAACTTCTTTTTCATTTAATGACACTTCATCTGTTAAACCAGGAACATGGTCAACATTTCTTACTTCGTCCGGATAAAAGATAGTTTCTAGAACTAAACCGTTCTTGTACACTCGAACAGCTGCAAGATGTTCCTTTGATCGAAGTGTGAATTTAGCAAGTCCGATCTTTCCGGTATCTTCCATAGCTTTTTTCAAGAGTGCGAAAGATTTTGTCCCATTCTCGCCAGGTCCAACGAAATAAGAACGATTATAAAAGATAGGATCAATCTCTTCTAATTTAATAAAATCAATGATCTCGATCGATTTATCAGATACACCTGCTAATTCATCAAGTTCTTCTTTCTCAACAACTACGAATTTACCCGGTTCATACTCATAGCCTTTAACGATTTCTTTTGAATCCACAGTCTCTTCACATACAGGGCAGATTTTTTCATACTGAACAGGACTATGGCACTTTTCATGTAAATATCTCATCTTAATATCTTTATTCTCAGTTGCGGCAAACAGCTTGATCGGTATATTCACAAGACCAAAGCTAATCGCACCTTTCCACATCGTGTGCATCATGACCATCCTTCCAAACTCATTTACAAATAGTTTCTCCAGACGTATCAACATCATGTATATTTTTCCATAGTTTATACAGATTTCGACAATGCATTGTAGAAACATGTAATATCATTCATAATGAGAATAGAGATTTTCAATAGGCTCTTTTCTAATGATTGTTGCTTTTGATTTCGATTAATAACGCATCATTGACAAGTTGTTTGTAGCATAAGGTTCGAGACTCTTATGGGACGAGCGGGCAGGTGGAGACTCCCCGCACGCCCCATGGAAGGCGAGCAACCTTAGAGCGGAAATCAACAACTATCGAAAGCAACAATGAAAACGAAAACAGCCGCTTTCAATAAAAGGGTGATAACATTGGATAGCAGTACAAACATACAAACAAATACAGAACTTGCTCAATTCTTGAAGATGCAAAAAACAAGCATTGTTGAAAAATGGCTGGAGAACGTACTGTTGCCTCAAAATGACCCTTTCTTTGAAGAAGTGAAAAAGAACGGCCATCAAACAATCATAGAATTAATAAACTATTTAGAAACAGGGTCACTCGAAAGGCTAAAGGCTTTAACAAGCAAGATTGCCAAAGAAAGAATCGAAGCCAAAGCGAACGTAGGCGATTTCGTTCATAACATCAACGTTGGACGAAGCATCGTTTATGAACTTTTAATGTGTTCACTTTTAAATGATCAATTAAAAGGTGATGGGGTATTAAAGATGCAGCGGTATTTTGATCAGCTCGTCTTTTTGAGTGTAAAAGAATACACAGCACTTAAGGATTCAATTATTGATCGGAAAAATCAGTTCATTCAAGAGATGCATCACGATCGATTAACGATGCTTGGGCAGATCGCTGCCAGCTTTGCTCATGAATTCAGAAATCCGCTGACTTCAGTTAAAGGATTTATCTACCTTCTACAAAAGGAATTAAATAAAACAGATCAATCAGAGTATTACTTTGAAATTATTCAAAATGAGATGCAGAGTCTTGAAGAAAAGATAACGCAATTTTTATATTTATCAAAGATGAGAGGCTTAGAAGATAAGCTTGAAAAAGTCTCTTTATCATCGCTCTTGAAAGAAATGCTAAATTTTATGTATCCACGTTTTACTGAAGCGAATATCGTAACCATCTCACAAGTCGAAAATTCCGTATATACCGAAGGAGACAGTTCACAGATCAAACAAGTGTTATTAAATATTCTAGTGAATGCAGTCGAAGAATTAAGCGGTTGGAACGGTGAGAGAAAGATTAAAGTATCACTAAGGGAAAACGAAGAAAACATGGCAGAATTATCAATCTGCAATAATGGTAACCCGATTCCTGATTATTTACTCGAGAACGTGTTTGAACCTTTTGTTACGACAAAGTCACTTGGAACAGGGCTTGGACTTTCTGTGTGTAAACAGATCGTTGAAAAACATAATGGTACGATTGAAGTATCTTCAACGAAAGACGATACTTGTTTTACGATTAAATTTCCAATCATCTAAACGGTGATGATAAATGTTGAATAATGAACAAAAAAAGCTCCCTTTCATAAGGGGGCTTTTCCTATCTTTAAAGATGATCAGGTTTTTTAGAATAAGGTTGTTTTCCGTTTTGTTTATTTTCAAGCTCTGCTTCATTTTTCATTTGATTCATAGCTTGATTATCTGCTGGTCGTTTATTATTGTCTTTCGTATTACGGTGTGTCATAAATATCCCTCCTGATTCTAACATCTGTCAGAAGGGGTTCTATTATTCATCATGTTTTAAGATACATTTTTAGGTGTATTTAAGAAGAATAAAGCAATTGTTCCTGGCCCTGCATGAGCGCCTATCGCACAGCCGATCATGGTAACTAAAATATTTTTGTTTCCTGTTTCTTCAATGATTAAATCTTTTAATGCTTTCGCCGTTTCAGTATCATCTGCATGACTGATGCCGATCGTTATGTCATCAAGAGAAGAAGCTCTTTCCTTCATGATTTCTACCATGCGTCCTAAAACTTTTTTCTTTCCACGCAGTTTTTCGAGTGGAAACAGTTTTCCGTCTTCCATATGAAGAACAGGTTTTATTTTTAAGAGTGTTCCCATGACTGCAGCCGTTTTACTCACTCTGCCGCCGCGCAATAAATATTCAAGGTCATCTACGGTAAAAATATGTTCAAGATGGTTTTGGTAATGTTGAAGGGTTTGAAGGATTTCATCAAAAGATTTTCCTTCCTTCGCTTCTTTAGCAGCTTCATGCACCATTAATCCATATCCTAATGATGCAGATTGGCTATCAAAGACTTCAATCTGAGCGTTTGGAAATTCTTCAAGTACTTCATTTTTCATAAGAACAGCTGTCTGATAGGTTCCGCTGATTCCTGAGGACAAAGTAATATAAATGGCAGGTTGGCCATTCCTTGCAAATGAAGTTAATGTTTCTTTAATAATAGATGGAGGGACTTGAGCCGTTTTAGGAACAGCGCCTTCCTTCATATATGTATATAACTGTTTTGGTTCGATATTAGATCGATCTAAATACTCTTCATCATTTACTTGAACGATTAAAGGAAGCATAATAATCTCGTATTCATCCAAAAGCTGTTTAGGTAGATCAGATCCTGTATCGGTTATTATCGTAGTCATTATTGTTCACCTGCTTGGCTTTTTTCTATAGTTTAACTTGTGATGGAATGAAAAGGCAATGATCATGTTTAAAAAATAGCTCTTATGACTATTGACGCGGGGTATCTTTATCTGTTAAAAATGAATCTTGGATTAATGAAAAAAGGAGGGACTCTCACTTATGTCAGAACGTTTTCGCTTAAGCGACTTAGGTATAACTGAACTAAAAAAGATCTTTTTTATCATTGTAGGAGCCCTGCTTAATGCCGTATCTCTTAACATGTTCTTAATACCGGCAAAAGTTTATGCTAGTGGATTTACTGGGGTTTCCCAGTTGATTTCATCCTTACTCGTTAACACTGCTTTCCCGATCAGCACTGGTATTTTGTACTTATTGTTTAATATTCCTGTTACGATTTTAGGCTGGCTGAAAGTAGGAAAATCTTTTACGGTATATAGCTTCTTGAGCGTTATCATGATCACGGCATTTCTAGAGATCATACCCATAACCGTTGTTTCTTCTGATATTTTGCTGAATGCTGTGTTCGGCGGAGTTATAGCAGCTTTAGGTGTAGGTGTTACCTTAAAGTATGGGGCTTCAACAGGTGGACTTGATATCATCGCTATGATCTTATCAAGAATGAAGAACAAACCGATCGGTGGTTATTTCTTTATCCTAAACGGCTTGATCATCCTCGCTGCAGGTTTCCTATTTGGATGGGAGAAGGCGTTATATACGCTTGTAGCTCTCTATGTATCATCTCGTGTTATTGACGCGGTACATACGCGTCACGAAAAGCTTACGGCGATGATTGTTACTAAGAAGGGGAATGAGATCCAAGAAGCCATCCACGGTAAGATGGTTCGAGGAATAACGATCGTACCAGCAAAAGGAGCTTTCTCTAAGCAAGATAAAGAGATGCTTATCATCGTTATCACACGATATGAACTATATGATTTAGAACAGGTTCTTAAAGAAGTTGATCCGAAAGCCTTCACAAATATCGTGCACACAACGGGCATCTACGGCTTCTTCAGAAACGACTGAGGGGGGTCTGACCCCACACAATTACAAAACTTCACTTTTGTACACACGGTATGGACAAGGTCCATACCGTGTGTTTTTTTGCGAATGTTTTCAATAAAATCACCATATAAAGGTAAGAATGAAAGTGAGGTGATTTGTTAACATGAAGCCATATAAAACGACCGTTATAGTCTTTCTAACCGTTTGTGCGCTTATTTTTCTAATGTCAGCTTGCAGCAAGGAAAAGGAGAAGCCTAAAGAAAAACATGGTGAAGTAGCTTCTCAGCTTAGTCCCGTTCTATCCATCCAACAAAGAAACGATGGCATTGATATACTAGCTGTTCTCGAGAACCAAAGCAATCATACAGTAACTTTATCATTCAACAGTTCCAAGATGTTCGATGTTTCTATAGTGGATTCTTCAAGTAAAGAAGTTTTCAGGCATTCTAAAGGGAAAAACTATGAGAAAAAACAAGAGGATGTACAGATAAAAGCAGGAGCAAGTCACATTTGGAAAACAAAGTGGAAACTTTCTGCTGCAAAAAGAAAAGCCGGGATCTATAAAGTGAACGCAACCTTTCTACCGAATGAAATTTCACCTGGTTCATTGAAGACTGAGAATGTAACAGTGAAAGAAACGCTCACTCTTCAAGGAGGAACTGGAGAACTGAGAAATAATTCTTTTCGAAACATACACTTTTCAGGAAAAGACGGTAGTTACAAAGTTTCAGGAGAGGCGAGAGTATTTGAAGCATCTTTTGGCTATTCAGTATCTGATGGTCATAACGTTTTTATTGAAAGACATGAACAAACAGCTGAAGGTGCACCAGCTTGGGCTCCATTCTCGTTTAACATTAACATTCCAGAGGAAGATTTACCTATAAACGGCACCCTCATGCTTGAATTGTATAACTACAATCCTAAAAATGGGGGAAAATCAGATACACTAGCGGTGCCGCTTCAATCATTCAAATAGACGTTAGTCATGCTTACAAGTTTTTAACAACAAAAAAACCAGCCTAATCATATAGGCTGGTGTGAACATTTAAGCATTCTCTTCTAATGCTTTTTGAATTTCTGGCATTAATTCGTTCCAGTCACTGTCGTTCGTTTTATTTACTGTAATAAAGTTTTCAAAACCAAAAATTGATTCTACGCCATCAATGGATAATAGTGCTTTTGCTAGAGTTGAATCTGATTCATCACCTACGCGTGCAGAAAGTCTTCCTTCTAAAAATTTCTCTGAACCATCAAATTTAATTGCGTTAGGATTAGGTGTTGGTTGGATTGAAAATTCTACTGCCATTACAAACACTCCTTCAAAGTATAGTATTAAAAATGAAATGCATATCTTTTAGAGATGATATCATGGAAATCCAATGAATTATACAGATGCTTCGTAACTGAGTTATTGATACCCGTTTCTAATTCAATGGATTTAATGCCATCTCTTTCGGCCCAATAGATCAAGTGTAGCAAAATTTTACGGGCAATTCCTCTGTTTCGGTGTTTTTCATGTACATAAAGCTCATTTAACCAAAGATATGGTCCGCCGATACGAAGACTTACTCCCAAGTTGAAGAAGGCTAGTCCAATCACGATATTTTCTTCTTCGGCAATGATAATTCCGCTTTTATCTGGGTTTTCAAGTGCCATCTTAATACCAGCAAACGTTCTGGATTTCTCTTCTGGTTCACCGTCCATCGTACGCTGCTGTAAGAATAAATGCGCAATTTCTTCAATGATATGAGATTCAGCTTCATTCGTTACACGATATATTTTCATACAATGCCCCCAAAATTACTCTAAAACATAAGATATCTCGCTCACAAACACATTATAACAAAAATAATGAGAGTTTGACGTTTGATAAATGGTAATTTCTTTCGAATAGTTTAAATAGAGAGATTTAAAAGAGGAGATGAGTAAGAAATGAAGACTCTTGTTTGTTTTGGAGACAGCATCACTTCAAAAGAAAAGAGTAAAGATGGCTCACTTAGATTAACTTCCCGTTTAAGGCAAGAACTAACCGAATGGGTAGTTATGAATGCTGGAATACCTGCAGAAACAACGAGAGCTGCTCTAGTTAGACTACAAGATGACGTTCTAAGGCATCACCCTGATTTTGTAACCATTCTTTTTGGCGCGAATGATTCAAGTGATCATAGACTTATTCCA
Source organism: Fictibacillus sp. 5RED26 (assembly GCF_015903895.1). Taxonomy (NCBI): domain Bacteria; kingdom Bacillati; phylum Bacillota; class Bacilli; order Caryophanales; family Fictibacillaceae; genus Fictibacillus; species Fictibacillus sp. 5RED26. The sequence goes on from NZ_JACZDU010000001.1 coordinate 854,830, forward strand.
CTAAAAGAGTACGAAAAGAACCTGACTTACATGGTAAATAAAATTGGGGCAGAAAAAGTGATTTTGATCAGTCCAGCTCCTGTGTTTGAGAAAAAGCAAATGGCACGTACAAATGATAGAATGAAAAAGTATGCACAAACGGTTAAAAAGGTAGCGAAACACGAGGGAACATCATATGTACCTTTGTTCGAAACACTGGTGGAAAAGAACATTCAAAAATACGTGATAGATGATGGTCTTCATTTTAATAAATTCGGATATGAAGAATTAAGTGAACTTTTGCTAAGAAATATCAAAACATTGACAGCCATTACATTCCCAAAAAAACAGCTTTCTCCGTGAAAAGAGAAAGCTGTTTCTAGTTCTAGTTTAGGCGATCGGGATTGTCTTCCAATAAGCTTTCAGCGTCTTCTAAACTTAAGCCAGTGGCTTGTGTAAAAGATTGAGGCTGACCTGACTCTGTATGTTGGTTTTCTGCATGTTCAGATGTAGGATTGACAGAAGACGAAACACCAGCGTGGCCATCCAATTCTTTTTGGAACTCAGCCAACTGAGCTCGCTCTGCATCAGACGAATTAGCCATTGCAGAAGAAAGAGCATTCTGTGCAACTTCCTTGTCATGACCAGAAAGTTCAGCATGAGGGGCATGTTCACTGTTAGATATCTTGTTATTTAAATCATGTGTGGAATGTTGTACCTTTCCAACAGCCTGTTGAACAGCATTTCTCGCGATTTGAAATAATCTGTTTGCCATCGTTATATGCCTCCTAATGAATTTCTTTCTTCTTTTTCCCGTTTGCGATCTTGTTGCTCATCTTTACTGAAAGCCATAGTTGTTTCCTGACTTACCATATCGGCTCCTTGCTTAGTTGCTCGTTTGGAACGACTCTTTTTACTCATTTGAAATTCCTCCTTTTCTCCCGTATCTTTAGTTTTTACCGTAAGAAGTACAATATGTAGCTAAAGGCTTCAAACGTTTTAAAAAAGAAATGGAAAAAAGGTCTCCAGCTGACATTCAGCAGAAGACCTTTATCGTGATTAAACAAGTTTTAATATATTTTTTAAGTAATGAGCAATACCTTCTTCTTCGTTTGTAAGGGTTACATAATTCGCTCGGGATTTAAGCTCATCGATCGCATTTCCCATTGCCACACCATGCCCAGCGTATTCAATCATTTCAAAGTCATTGTCTTCATCGCCAAAAGCTACAATCCGATCTTGTGGGATGTTGTAGTATGCAGCGATTTTTTCTAGGCCAGAGGCTTTGCTGATACCAGAACGAATAACTTCTATTATGTTCCATGGAGCTGCCCAAACTCTTTGGTCGACAACTTCGGCATGCTCCTTTTCAAGCATCGCTCTTAACTCTGGAATATGATGATCCTCTGGATGAACAAGAATAGCAGTAGGGTCATCTTTCAAGGTTTTATGAAGGTCGCCAATTTGAAGAGGATTTTCATTCATGATGAAAGTATTAACAATCACTTCATCAGGTTTTTTTAAATATACATCATCAAGAACTTCGACCATAATATTCTTAACTTTAAACGTCTCACAGGCTGAAATGATACGTTTAGCAACGTCAAGTTCAAGTGGAGAATGGTGAATTCCGAAACTTGCATCATGTGGGTGATGAACAAAAGCACCATTAAAGTTCACAATGGGAGTGTTGAGTTCTAGCTCCTCATAATACATGTTTGAAGAACGAAAAGGACGACCAGTAGAAATACAAACATGGTGACCATGATCGATCAATTGAAAAAGTAGTTCTTTTGTTTTTCTAGGAATTTTTTTCTCATCGTTTAATAAAGTTCCGTCAAGATCTAATGCAATTAAGTAAGGTTGTGTCACGAAAGTACCTGCCTTTTTTAGGATGCTTATATAAAGTGTATTATTTTACTTACAAAAAGTCTATTCATACAGGGCGTCTTTCATGAAAAAGAAACATGTCTCATGATAAGATGGAAAAAAAGAGAAAGAGGAGATACACACATGGTATGTATACAAAAAGGAACGATCGGCGATATTCCTTTCTTACTTGCGGAAAAAAAAGAAAATGCAGGTAAACCGTTGCCGCTTTTTATTTTCATACACGGATATACGAGTGCAAAAGAGCATAATTTACATTTTGCATATTCACTAGCTGAAAAAGATTTTCGAGTCATTTTACCAGATGCACTTCATCATGGTGAACGAATCGTTGCAAACCCTCCTAAGTCGATGGAGTATGATTTCTGGAATATCGTTCAACAAGGTATTCAAGATGTGAACAATATAATGGATTGGGCAAAAGAAAACGAATTTGTTTTGGAAGATCAAATTGCGGTAGGTGGAACTTCTATGGGAGCTATCATTACTTACGGTTCACTCGTAAATAACCCGATGATCAGTGCCGGATGTGCACTCATGGGAACACCAGCTCATCAAAAGTTTGCTAAATGGCAGATCGAAAGAATTCAGAAGGCAGGTTACGATATTCCTCTTACACTAGAAGAGCTTGAAGAATCAATTTCTACATTGAAGGATTTCGATCTTACATTAAATCTTGAAAAGCTTAATAACCGTCCATTATTCATTTGGCATAGTGAAGCTGATGCAGTAATACCATATGAGTTTGCAAAACCTTACGTACAAACCTTAACCGAAAAGAATAGTTCATCGGTGTATATGAACGACAAAACCTCCGGACACAAAGTTTCACGTGCTGCCTATTTAAACGCAGTAGAGTGGATTGCACAACAATTGAAAGTAAAAAAAGAAACGGTGTAAAGATTACCCCGTTTCTTCAAGCTTAAGCCTATATGTTCTTTTTGGCTGATACATATGGTCGATTTCGTCAATTTGCTTTTGTAGAGAATGCATGATGCGAAGGGACCAAACTCCCTGTTCGTTAAATTCTTCTGGGATGTCGGTTATGGTTACTTTATAGCCGGATCGGTGGTAATATTCGTAAGAAACCTTCATTCGATCAACATCCTTTCCATAATTTAAAAAAATAATAACAAAGAAAAAGATAAAAGTAAACTGAAAAGTGTATATATTCTGAAAATTAAAGGAGTGGGAATTTTGCCAGTCACAAAAAGAACACCACTACCTATTGCTGAGGCAGTAAATAAAATCATGGCACACACCCGTCTATGGGAAATTGAAAAAGTTTCAATCATGGAGTGTGATCATCGAATATTGGCAGAGGATCTTACAGCTACCCATGATGTTCCTCCTTTCAATCGGTCACCATATGATGGTTTCGCAATTCGTTCTGATGATACGAAACATGCATCACTGGATAACCCCATTACATTAAATGTTGTAGAGACGATAGGGGCAGGACAAGTTGCTATGCGTGAAGTGAAGAGCGGGATGGCAGTTCGCATTATGACAGGTGCACAAATCCCGGATGGTGCTGATGCAGTTATCATGCTGGAACTAGTAAAAGAGCTTGTTAACGATAGCGAAAATCAAATCATCATAAAACGATCTGTTAAAAAGGATGAAAACATTTCCTTTCAAGGGGAAGACACACAAAATGGAACACTCTTAGTAAGAGCAGGAACAAAAATCACTCCAGGAATAGTAGCGATTCTCTCAACGTTTGGTTATCACACCGTTTCTGTGTACAAAAGACCTATCGTAGGTATTCTTTCAACAGGAACAGAACTTCTCGACGTAAAGGAAGAACTGCAGCCAGGAAAAATAAGAAACAGCAATGCATACATGTGTGCAGCACAAGTTAGAGCGATGGGAGCAGAAGTAAAGCTCTATCAACATCGTGAGGATAACTTTGATTCTTTATATAAAAGTATTAAAGCAGCACTGCAGGAAACTGATGTTTTGATCACAACAGGTGGTGTATCTGTTGGTGATTATGATTTTCTTCCAGAGGTATACAAAAAGCTTGGTGCAGATGTTCTTTTTAATAAAATTGCCATGCGTCCAGGCAGTGTTACTACCGTTGCACGTTATGAAGATAAATGGCTTTTTGGCCTTTCAGGAAACCCGTCAGCTTGCTTTGTTGGAGCTGAACTTTTTGTAAGACCTGTAATTTTAAAAGGAATGAACATGTTAAAACCACACTGCACAGTTACAAACGCAATGCTTTCGAGTGATTTTCCAAAGCCTAATCCGTTTACTCGATTTGTTAGAGCTGTATTAACTGAAGTAGGCGGTGGAAACATCGTAAAGCCTGCTGGCCTTGATAAATCAAGCTCAGTTTCCTCTTTAGTAGAGGCAAACTGTCTAATTGTTTTGCCTGGAGGTACAAGAGGTTGGGAAAAAGGAAACGAGGTTGGTGTAATCACATGGCACGGCGAAGGGAGCGAATGGCCGTGGGATCACCCGTTATTCTCCAAGTCGTCGGTTATCAAAACAGTGGAAAAACAACACTAATAAAAAAATTGCTCAAAAGGTTGGCGGAACTCCATCTACAAACAGGAGTGATTAAGCATCATGGTCATGGAGTTCGGGTAGACCATAATGATTCTGGAAAAGATACAGAGCAACATCGAAGCGCCGGTGCGCATGTAACATGTGTGATTTCATCTGAAAACTCAATATTGACTATGAATTCAGAATTACCATTGAATAAAGCAATCGCTATATACGAAACCCTTGAAATGGATTGTATTCTAATAGAAGGTTATAAAAATATACAATTTCCACGAGTCGTACTTTTACGAAACAAAGCAGAAGATATTGAATTATTGATTCATTCTCGTGACGTGATCGCAACGATCCATTTGAACAAGTCTTTAGTAACACCAATTCAGAGAACAGGCAGTCCTAGTCCCAGATTTACAAGGGGTGATGAAAAGAAGTGGTTGGATTGTATAATAACATACATCATTCAAGAACATCGCAAGGAGAGTGGGTCATGAAAAGATTTAATATCACGGAGAATTCTATAAACAATCAAGAAGTCATTGATCAAGTGGTCCATCACAATGCAGGTGCCATTTCTGTCTTTATCGGTACGGTTAGGGAAATGACTGGAGAAAAACAAACGAAGTTTCTTCATTATGAAGCATATGTACCGATGGCAGAAAAGCAGCTTGAAAAAATCGGTATAGAGATTCAAGAAAAATGGCCGAATGCGATTACGGCTATAACACATCGAATCGGAACCCTCCAAATATCTGATATCGCGGTTACGATTGCTGTATCTACTCCTCATCGGCAAGATGCATTTGAAGCAAGTAGATATGCAATTGAGCGTATCAAGGAAATAGTGCCCATTTGGAAAAAAGAGCATTATGCAGATGGAGAAGAGTGGGTAGGCAACCAAAAAGGTACAAAAACTTATCCTGCTGGACACCCAGAGGGAGTGAAGAAATGATGATAAAAATTTTATTGTTTGCAAATTTGGCGCAGCAAGCCGAAACAGAAAGAGTTTCTATTGAAGTAAGATCTCCTCTTTCTGTAGAAGAAGTAAGAAACATGCTTCAAAATCAAGTCGGAAAACTATCTGGAATCGAAAATGCACTCGTTGCTGTAAATGAGGAGTATGTAGATTTAACGGATCAAGTAAACGATGGGGACACGGTTGCTTTCATACCACCTGTTAGTGGGGGTTAATGACTAGTGATTGTTAAAAACCGAGAAGTATTATTTTGAAAGTAGTTGATTTTGACGAAAATCAATTTGCGTATGTAGAGAACTAGAAACATGCAAAAGCAAAAAAACTTATAGAAAAAAATGAAGGAACCTGCCTGACTCGTTACTCCGTAGGGTCCTTTTTGATTTGTTCGAAACAAGATAAACAGAGATTTTGATTATTTACGATGTGACCTTGAAAAAAACCGTCCACACAATATAAATTTTTAGCGCAGATTGCACAGTTCCCTACAAGTTCCTTCATTCCTTCATCTCCTTCGCTTTAAACGGTTTGATTTTTTCATTCGAGGTAACGCTGATGAGGGCTGTTTACGTAGCCATTTTAAGAATTTTTTTAGTTCTGGCGCATCTCTTAACTTTTCAACCGTGTTGTAAAGTAACGCTAGCTCAGAATTTGTATACAAAAAGTGAATCTGCTTATGACAAGGGATACATAGGTTTGCGGTGGCAGAGAATCTGCCGCCTTCTTCTTTAGGTATTAGGTGATGAACGGTTAATTCGAGTGGTTCTCTTCTACAAAGCTCACATGTACCTTTCTCCAAGGTTTTTCACAATCCCTTCAACTTAGAATATCTGTCTATAGATATATGTACCATCTTCTTTTCCTTTGAATAGGATGTGGTAGAAGGAGGGGGTAATATGTATCCGCAACCATATCCGTATGGAGGATCACAAAATTTTGGTGGGCAATCGGCGGGAATGGGTCGATCCCCATTTAAAAAAATGTATAAAACATGCTTAAAAAACAGAAATCAGCATGTGCAATTAATGTTGATGGATGGTGCAACTTATACAGGATTTATTGAATATGTCGACCAACAAAACGTTTATTTTGCTATCCCTTATGTAGAAGAAGCTCAAGAAAATCGCAACTCAGAAGCGCAATATGATGTAAGAGGATATCAGATCTATCGATGTATGTTTCCGCTTCATGCTGTGGCAGGAGTAAACGGAGCGTTTTAAGGGAAATTTTGATGGAATCCTTCTTTTTTTAGCAAGAGTTATCAGTGTAAGCGCGGGTAACCTATAGAAGAAAGGAGGGTACATCAACGTATGGGGCAAAATAAACATTTTAAACATGGCCAGAAAGCACCAAATAACGGGATGTATGTAGAAATTGGTGAAACAGGAAGTATGGTAAATGATCCGCAACAGGTCCATTTATCAGCCGGTGACCGATTTCCAGAGACAACGAATCATAATAGAGTTTGGACATATAAAAGAAAGCCATAGCAAAAATAAAAACCCGGTAACTAACCCGGGTTTTTATTTTATATTTCTTCGCTTTTTGCTGGTAATAACTCACCAAGAATAGAAATAATGACTGTAAATACTACTCCAAAAATACAAGCTGTTACGAAATCGAATGTTCCGCCTTGCATTGAAACGAGCACATAAAAAATCATATTACTTAATAATAAAGACCATATTAACGTCCAAATATAACGCATGCCACATTCACCTCTTTATGTAAACGAATTCTTTACCCTTCTGTATAGTAACAAAAGTTGAGATAAAGGGAAAGATTCTTTGTGTAAATAATCGATCAATAATCCATAAATGTTAGAAATTTTCATAAATTGTTCAAGCTTAACAGGATAAGGAATGAGTACGAAGAAGAAAGTACATATAAAACAGACATTAATATTCGGAGGGATGAAAGATGGAAGAAAAGTTGGATGAATTGAAAGCGTTAGAAGAACAAGAAGAAAAGAATTTGACTTCTGAAGGAAAACAAACGTTAGAACAATTGAAAAAAGAACTTAATTCTTAGGCAGATAACTTTAGCTAATTTGTTTCCCCTGCATACATTGGTTAAGAAAAGCGAATTCGAGGGGAGAAATGTGAGTATCGACAAACGCACTTTCCAGATAGACAATCAATGGAATATTATACACCTACCGAAGCAGCCGAACGGTTTTGGCGTCATGATCATCGGCGATTGCAGTCATTATGTTGATGAGCATACAAGTCTTTGGAAACAAAACACTGAACGTGCAAATCTCATTCAAGCCCTCAAGAATCAAGGATATACCATCTTTTATTCTAACTTATACGGAAGACATTGGGGCAGTCCGAGAGCAGTCATTCTTGCAAAGCGACTATACCACTATGTTATGAAGCATGAAATATTAAACCCGAATATTCATTTGATCGCAGAGGGTATGGGATCACTTGTTGCACTGCAGCTTATGGAGGATATGGAAAAAAATATTCGCTCCGCCTTATTTATAAACCCTTGTATAGACCTGCAGCATCATTTTAATCATGAAAGACAGAACCGGTTATTTTTTAAACGGCTGAAAAGAGAAATTATTTCTGCTTACAACTCGGAAGAAGATATTGATTCATTTATAGATAAACTACCTCAAACAGAACAACTTACAGCGAAAACTCCTGTTCAGATATGGCATGCGGCACGCGGTGTTGCATTTAATTTTAAAGAACACAGCAGGCCATATGAGAAGAGAAGACAAGAGATTGATGCGCCTATATCATTATCTATTCATGTACCTGAAGCTACGTTTAATCCGGCAAGGGCCTTTCAAGAATATTTTAAAAACCATGAAAAAGTGTTATAGAAACTCCATTACCGTAGTACGTGATGGGGTTTTTGTGTGCAAAAAAAGTATCGTATTCTCTCGAGTATCACCATAGGATAGTAAGAGGAGAAAAATGGACTGGAGGCTCTTACATGAAAAAGGCATTTGTAACAGGAGCGGCAGGGTTTATCGGTTACCATTTGTGCAGCCGTTTGTTGGATGAAGAAGTGGACGTCGTCGGCATTGATATGGCAGAATCTCCAGACCGGATTGATTTTATTGCACGTCATGCCGGATTTCAATATCTTCCTTATGATATTAATGAAACGGATCTTCAACCACATTCAAACGGCTGCGATGTTATTTTCCACCTAGCTTGCTCAGTCAAACCAACAGCACCGTGGGCGAATATTGAAGATGAAGTGCAAAGAAACGTATCCGTTCTTAAAAAAGTCGCTTCATTAGCTAATAGTGAAACAAAATTAATTTATGTATCTTCCTATGATGTATATGGTAAAAGACAGGGTGATGTTTTGGAGACTTCACCAAAAAATCCAGAATCCCTTTTTGGTCTAATAAAGCTAACGGAAGAAAATATTGTAAAACAACTTGCTGAACAGCATGATTTTCCGTTTGTAATCATGAGACTTCCTACTGTCTATGGACCCGGACAGCCCGAACATCATACGTACCAACAGGTGATTTCAATAGAGGACCAAGACCAGAATAGGAATGATTCGATCTCCAAAGATTCTGTTACAGAAGACGTATTGTTCGTTGATGACGCAGCTGAGGCATTATTCTTGGCAGGTAAATCAACCGCGAAAAATGAGATCTATAACATATCTAGTGGCAACCAGAACCAATGGCTAGAAGGATTAACAGAATTAAAAGCAGATCAATTAACATTTAAAGAAAAAAGAAAGATGCGGATTAAAGGCGAAAAAGCGGAGACTGAGCTCGGGTTTCGTGCGAAAACGAAAATAAAAGAAGGCATCATGAAACAAATAATGCATTTTAGAAATAGAAACAAAAAATCAAAGCCGAATTCTAAAGAGATTTAGATAAAAAAGGTGGTCCTGAAGATTTTTGGGAGCACCTTTTTAGATGTTTAGGGAAGTTTACGGACTAAATGAATGGTAGTGGAGGACAGGGTATTTTGTAGTTTATCAATGTCGAGGTATGTCGCCTCGCAAGTAAATGAGAAAAGCTCGCTAAATTATTGCAAAAACTCGCCGGAATAAGTTTCACATTTCTAGGATTATTTCAAAAATTTCTTGAATTAATTGTATGGATACCCTAGCCAGTATAATCGAAATCATAGTTGGCTTGAAAATTAATCACAAAACGTTTTATCCACCGAACATTTTTCTTTATAATAGAAAATGGGTTAAAAACCGTTTACATAATGTAAGGGAGGAACTTAAGAAGATGGATACAGAACGCAATATGAAATTTATGCAGATCGCTATGTCACATCTGCCAGAAGCACAAGCTTTTTTAGAGAAAAAAGGAATTGAGCTTGGCATGGAGGATGTGCAGCCGATGCTTCAGCTTTTGATGAACGTAATGAACGATGCATACGAACTTGGAAAAGAAGAGGGTAAGTAAACAAAGAAAAGCCAACCAGCTCGGGTTGGCTTTTTTTACTTCTTCTTAAACGCAGAAAAGATAGGTGAGATCTGTTGTGCGACTTTTACTGATTGGTCGATAACAGCAAAAATTTTATTATAGTCTAGAGAACCTTCCTGCGTTCGAAAAGAATGTAGAAATGGTCGAGGCATCGGTTGATGAAACGGTGGTGCCGGCATGCCTCTGAATCCAGGGCCGCCAAAATGTTGAGGTGGTGGAAACCCTTGCTGCATATGCTGCTGGTTTTGGCCCATTGGAAAACGTCCAGGAAACTGCGGAGGATACATTGGTTGCTGTCTAGCTTGAGGATTATGCATGTTGAACCACTCCTAATATCAATTTCACTAAACTTACATTTTTCTTCCATACAGGATATGCCCTACGGCTTATATTGGTGAAAAGAAAAGAACTTTAACTAGACAAAATATAAGAGATATCATAAAATTAGTACCAGGTCATAATATTTGATTATAAAGATTCTACAATTACTTCTTTCCTTTTAGGAAGTAATAAATTGTAGTTGCAAGTTGCTCACCTAAACGGGAACGATGGAAAAGATTTTCATTGAAAATAAACTAAAGCCAAAGGGGTAATGTTATGAATGCAGGAATCATAGGGATGGGAAGTTATATCCCTGAAAAAATTCTAGCGAACTCCGACCTGGAAAAGATGGTTGATACAAGTGACGAGTGGATTCGAACTCGAACAGGGATCGTAGAACGCAGAATTGCAGACGAATCGGTAAAAACGTCTCATATGGCTAGATATGCAGCGGAAGAAGCAATAAAAGATGCTGGCATCTCTGCAGAAGAAATTGATCTAATCGTGGTCGCAACCGTTACACCAGACAATCCATTCCCATCAGTAGCATGCCAATTACAAGAATCACTAGGTGCGAAGAACGCCGTAGGTATGGATGTAAGTGCAGCATGTGCAGGATTTATTTATGGTTTGGTGGTAGGAAAGCAATTTATTGAAACGGGAACATATAAAAATGTTCTAGTCGTTGGTGCTGAAAAGCTATCTAAGATAACAGATTGGAAAGATCGTAATACAGCTGTGCTTTTCGGAGACGGAGCTGGAGCTGCTATCCTTTCAAATGTTAGTGAAGGTAGAGGCATCCTTTCATTTGAGCTTGGTTCAGACGGAACAGGAGCAAAACATTTGTACCAAGACGAATTTATCCATATGAACGGCAGAGAAGTTTTTAAATTTGCTGTGCGTCAGATGGGTGAGACTTCATTAAATGTCGTTCATAAAGCAGGTTTGACGAAAGAAGACGTTGATTTCTTAATTCCGCATCAAGCGAATATAAGAATCATGGAAGCTTCACGAGAACGTTTAGAGCTTCCGAAAGAAAAAATGGTCATGACGATTGACAAGTTTGGTAATACATCATCTGCTTCAATACCAATGGCATTAAAAGAAGCCCTGAAAGATGGTAGAATAAAAGAAGATCATACAATCGTACTTGTTGGATTTGGTGGAGGACTAACCTGGGGTGCTGTTGCGCTTCGTTGGGGACGATAAATCATCAATTACAACAATGTGTACAAAGGAGAGTTGGTTTTACAATGAAAAAGAGAGTAGTCGTAACCGGTCTAGGAGCCGTAACACCTCTTGGAAACAGCGTAGAAGAAACATGGAAAAAGATTGTTGAAGGTCAAAGTGGTGTAGGTCCACTTACAAGAAGAGATAAAGAAAAGTTTCCGGTTAAAGTTGCTGCAGAAGCAACAGAATTTAATCCGGAAGATTTTATGGATAAAAGAGAAGCACGCCGTATGGATCGTTTTACGCAGTTTGCGGTAGCAGCATCTATTATGGCTGTTAAAGATGCGAATTTAGATATCACGGAAGAAATTGCACCTCGCGTAGGAGTATGGATTGGTTCTGGTATTGGTGGAATGGATACTCATGAAGAACAATTCCGTATATTTGAAGCGAAAGGTGTAAGACGCGTTAGTCCATTTTTCGTACCGATGATGATTCCGGATATGGCATCTGGTCAAGTTTCAATTACAATTGGTGCTAAAGGTATGAACTCATGTACCGTAACGGCTTGTGCATCAGGAGCAAACTCAATCGGAGATGCATTCAAAGTGATCCAGCGCGGAGATGCAGATGTAATGGTTACAGGTGGAACAGAAGCACCGATCACAGACATGGCACTAGCAGGATTCTGCCAAGCAGGAGCACTATCAACGAATCCAGATCCAAAAACAGCTAGCCGTCCGTTCGATAAAGACAGAACTGGATTTATCATCGGTGAAGGAGCTGGGATTCTAGTTCTAGAAGAATACGAATTTGCGAAAAAACGCGGAGCTAAAATTTACGCAGAAATCGTAGGGTACGGAGCTACAGGTGATGCTTATCATATCACTCAACCTGCTCCAGGCGGTGAAGGCGGAGCACGTGCCATGAGACAAGCTGTTGAAGATAGCGGTCTAGCTCCAGAAGAAATCTCTTACATTAACGCGCATGGTACAAGTACGGATTACAACGATAAGTTTGAAACAGCTGCCATTAAAGCTGTGTTTAATGAGCATGCTTATAAGATTCCGGTCAGCTCTACAAAATCAATGACAGGCCACTTATTAGGAGCTGCAGGTGGAATTGAAGCAATCTTCTCTGTAAAAGCGATTCAGGAAAGTATTCTTCCTCCAACAATTAACTATGAAACACCAGATGAAGAGTGCGATCTAGATTATGTTCCAAATACGGCAAGACAGGCAGAAGTGAAAGCTGTTCTTAGTAACTCACTAGGTTTCGGTGGACATAATGCATCATTAGTCTTTAAAAAAATAGAAGAATAATTCGTTGTCAAACCCCGTTTTCTTTTGAAAGCGGGGTTTTGCATACTTCGAGTTAATTACCTTTATTTAGAATAAAAAGGACAACCTCTGACTATACTGATTTTAAATACAAATCGGCAAAGAAGTGAGGGGTACAGATGTTATATTTACGTGATGTTTGGGTCAACTGGTTTGAAGGAGAAGAGAACGGCTATAACGTTTGTGAGTTTCATGAATGGAGAAAAGACGACTATATTGAATTATTGGATCAAGTACCCATTATTAAAATAGAATCCACACTCTTTCATTATATCGAGAATGATTTGAATGATCTGCCGGATTCCCTACTTGAAGAGGTGCACCAGAAAGCTTACGTTAGAAAGAACAACCAAAGGGTGCAACTCGAACATTGCTTTATCATCACGGATGAAAAGAAATCTCTCATCATAGATACGATGGGTTATAGAATACCAATCCGTAAGAGCAGACTCATACCAAGACAAGAACAGCTAGTATTTGAGATGGCAGAGCAGACGGAGACAAACGTCTATACGTTCAGTGAAAAGCAGTTAAGTAAGGAATATCACATCCTATCTCCGAATCCAGACAGCATGCGAGGGTTAACTCGCAAAGAGAGACAGTTGAAGCAACTCTTATTCATGGCTTTAGATCAGCTTCATTCAACAAAAAATGTTGCTGAGATGAGATATTGGTGTACAGAGTGGATGCCAGAGCAATATGGAAGAATTCAGCGGATGGATTTTGACGAAGCATGGGATGCGTTATACTGTGAATTAAAAAGCGGATGGTCCAAACAACATGTGGATATGTGTGAGAGGCTAGTAAAAGGACAACCGTATTTTGAAAAGATCTGGGAGCTTGAGAACGGTACACAAGTGAACTAGGTATCGTTTCTAAAATAAGAAAAACCAGCAGTTGATCAAAGAATCAGTTCTGCTGGTTTTTTTGTGTGTTCAATTTTTTATAGAGTTCGAAAAATCGATAAAATTAAACACGTTTACGAGCTAATCCCATTGCTCGCTCCGCTTTGTTCAACGTTTTATTCGCCACACGATTTGCTTTTTCTGCACCAGAATCAAGAATGTCATCTAACTCAGTTGATGCTAAATATTCTTTATAACGGTCCTGGATAGGTTTAAGAGCATGAATGACAGCTTCTGCCACACCTTGTTTAAAGTCACCATACCCTTTGCCCTCATACTTTTCTACGAGCGATTTGATGCTTTCTCCTGATAACTGTGAATAGATCGTTAATAGGTTTGAAATGCCTGGCTTATTTTCTTTGTCATAAGCAACTACACCTTCTGAGTCAGTAGTAGCACGCTTAATCTTCTTTAAGATTACAGATTCGTCATCAAGCATAGAGATAAATGAATTTTGATTAGGATCAGACTTGCTCATCTTTTTCTCAGGATCCACAAGTGACATGATTCTTGCACCTTCCGAAGCAATACGAGGCTCTGGAACCACAAAGACTTCACGATACTTCTTATTAAAGCGTTCAGCGATATCTCGAGTTAACTCAAGATGCTGCTTTTGATCATCTCCAACTGGAACGATACTCGTGTTATAAAGAAGGATATCTGCTGCCATAAGAGGTGGATAGGTTAGTAACCCAGCAGATACAGCTTCTTTTCCAGTTGATTTATCTTTGAACTGTGTCATGCGCTCTAATTCACCAATATACGTAACACATTGCATCATCCATCCCATCTTCGTATGAGCTGGAACTTCAGATTGAATGAATATTGTCGATTTTTCAGGATTGATACCTGCTGCTAAATACAAAGCAGCTAAATTTCTGCTGTTTTTTTTCAATTCAACAGGATCTTGTGCCACCGTAATGGCGTGCTGATTAACAACGCAGAAATAACATTCGTGTTCATTTTGAAGTTCAACAAAATGCCTCATCGCTCCAATGTAGTTACCGATCGTTAAATTTCCGCTCGGCTGAATGCCTGAGAAGATTACAGACATGATTCATCTCTCCTTTGTTTTTAAAAATCAATATAAAAAGGCCCACTCGTCGCCTCATGCAAGGGACGAATGGACCGCGGTGCCACCCTTATAATTTTCATACATACCGAAAATCACTTTGACACGTACAGGTAAAGTACCGATACGCTGTCCATTATATCGTGCGGACATCTACACGCCTGAGCCTACTAGTAAGGTTCGGTCAGAATGCTCAAAAGCCCATTCCATCATGATTCACTACCTGTTCTCACCAACCACAGGCTCTCTGAGAGCTTCACATCATGTACTCTTCTTTCTCATCGCATATAACATTTATTTTTTGTAGTATACACAAATTATAGAAGATATGCAACGGCAATCGTGATGAAAGATAAAAGAAGGCCACTGAATAAAAACGACTTCATATATGAGACATTTATTCGTTCTGATACTTGAAAGTTTGTCTTAAATGAAACCACATCATCGATCTCTGGATGTCTTGATAATGATCGAGCTACTTTTTTAAAGCTGTACGTTATAAAATCAAAGAATCCCCCTTTTGCTACGTATAAAGCAATGCCAATAAGCGCAATCGACAATGAAAAATAAAATAAAGTATTTATATATTTTTCAAGGGTAAAAGGTCCGGAAGATATCAAACTAACACCAAATGCTATCACAATAGGGAACGCTGATATAATCAGGATTCTCTTAAAAAGTAAGTTCATCTTATGAAGCCTCCATCTAGTAATAATTACACCATAAACATAAAGAAATGTAACATATTTTTTGAATTATACCGTCAGACTTTACTCCTATTGTAACAAATGAAATATAAAAATGACGAATTATCTTACAAAGTGAAGCATGTCTTATCCTCACAAAAAATCGAGAATGTAATATTCATGCTAGTTTACACATAATTTTGGTAAAATTTGTAGAATTATCAGAAAATAAACCCTGTTCAGTAATAGGTAAATATACCTATTTTTTGTTAAGGAAAAGTAAATATAATAGGCTTTTTGTAAAACTCTTAAAAAAAATAAATGCACAATTGTTTGAAAACTTGTATAATCGAACTTGTAGATGAAAATGTCTGATAATTCTTGATGCTTTTATCTGCTAACAATTTAACAGGATAAAAAGGGGAGGTCGACTCATGAAGAAGTCAAAATGGTCATTGCTTCTTACATTAGTACTTGTACTAAGCATGTTCTTAGCTGCATGTAGTGGCGGAGACAAAGACAAGGCAAGCGATTCTAAAGGCGGCGAAGGCGAGAAAGCAACTGAAAAGCCAAATGAGCCACAAGTACTTAATCTTGTTGATTCAACGGAGATTCCATCAATGGATTCTTCACAAGCGACAGATGCAGTTTCATTTGAAGTAATGAACAACGTGTTCGAAGGATTATATCGTCTTGATAAAGACAATCAACCAACTGAAGGTGTTGCTGAAAGCCACGAAGTAAACGAAGATGGCACAGTTTACACGTTCAAATTAAATCCAGACGCTAAATGGAGCGATGGTTCTCAAGTAGTAGCGAAAGATTTCGTTTACGCTTGGCAAAAAGCATTACACCCAGATACTCTTTCTGAGTATGCTTACATCATGGGACCTGTTAAGAACGCAAACGCGATCCAAACTGATGGTGACCCATTATACGGTAAAGTAGAAGAGTTAGGTGTTAAAGCAGTTGATGAAACGACTCTTGAAGTAACTCTTGAAGCTCCAGCTCCTTATTTCCTAGGACTAACTGGATTTGCAACGTTCTACCCGCAAAAAGAAGAATATGTTAAATCTCAAGGTGATAAGTTCTCCCTTGAAGCTAACACAATGATCTACAATGGTCCTTTCGTTCTTTCTGAGTGGAAGCATAACGAAGGATGGCAAATGAAGAAGAACGATCAATATTGGGACAAAGACACTGTGAAGCTTGACGAAGTTAACGTAAAAATCGTTAAAGACGTAGCTACAGGTGTTAACTTATATGAAACAGGTCAAGTCGATACGGTTGGATTAAACTCTGAGTTTGTTGATCAGTTCCAAGGTAACGAAGATCTTTACACTCGTGGAGAAGCAACTGTGTTCTTCCTACGTATCAACCAAAAAAGAGAAGAACTTAAAAACGTAAATATCCGTAAGGCAATTGATATGGCTTACGATAAAAAAGCCCTAGTTGATGTATTACTTAACAACGGATCTACTCCAGCTTACTACTTAGTACCTGGTGAGTTCACGTTCAGCCCTGAAGGTAACGAAGATTTCCGTAAAACGAACGGAGACTTTGGTAAATTTGATCCTGAAGAAGCGAAAAAGCTTTGGGAAAAAGGACTTAAAGAAATTGGTAAGAAAGAAGTTGCTATTGAGTTCTTGAACTACGATTCTGATGGTGCTAAGAAAGACGGAGAATACATTAAGAACCAATTAGAAAAGAACCTACCTGGTTTGAAAGTTTCTATTAAAGCTCAACCGTTCAAGCAAAAACTTGAGCTAGAGTCTAAAGGTGAGTATGACATTTCTTATGCTGGTTGGGGTCCTGACTATCAAGATCCAATGACATTCATCGACATGTTCGTAACTGGTGGAGCTCATAACCAAATGGAATATTCTAACCCTAAGTATGACGAGCTAGTTAATAACGCGAAGAAAGAAACTGACGTTAACAAGCGTTGGGATATGATGCTTGAAGCAGAAAAAGTACTTTTTGAAGATCAAGCAATCTCTCCAATTTACCAAAGAGGTGTAACTGGACTTCGTAAACCTTATGTAAAAGGTGTAGTTAACCACTTATTTGGTGCAGATGTTTCTTACAAGTGGATCTATATCGATGGTAAACAGTAATAATTGTGCTATTGAAAAATAGTAAATAGTTTTTCTCAGGAGAGTACATGTGTTCCTGACATGTACTCTCTTTTTTGCCATGAAAAGGGCAGTTGGGAATTTTTATAATGTAAAAAGAAATCAGAAAATGTCGAAAAAAGAATATTTTCTATTGATATAAAATATTTTGTCCCTTAAGATAGATATTACAGAAAGATTTCAAAATATTAAGGCTTGAAACATTTGGGGGAGGTGTTTGTAATGTTGCGCTATATTACACAGCGAATTCTATATATGCTTTTAACTTTGCTGATCATTGCAACGATTACATTCTTTTTAATGAAGCTGTTACCGGGTTCTCCATTTAACAATCAAGATAAGTTAACGGAAACTCAAAGGTACGCATTAAATGAAAAATACGGGTTAAATGACCCGGTGCCTGTTCAGTACATCAACTATATTACGAAATTGGCACAGGGTGATTTAGGATATACGTTTCAGTTTGATGGACGTACCGTCAATTCATTGATTGTCAATGGTATGGGACCATCAGCTACTGTTGGTTTTGAAGCGTTATTGTTCGGGACTATTGTCGGACTGTTGCTGGGTATTTTGGCTGCGTTAAGGCATAATACATTCTTGGATTACGGGGCTATGGTTATAGCTGTATTCGGAATAGCAATACCATCGTTTGTATTTGCAGGACTTTTGCAATACTACGTAGGTGTTAAACTTGGATGGCTTCCAGTTGCATTCTGGAACGGTCCGGAATACCACATCATGCCAGCATTCTCTTTATCCGTTGGAGTTATTGCTACAGTAGCTCGTTTCATGCGTACTGAAATGCTAGAGATACTAGGAACAGATTACATCCTTATGGCACGTTCAAAAGGAGTAAGCAAATCCGCTGTAATATTTAAACACTCAGTAAGAAATAGTTTAATACCTATCGTAACAATTCTCGGGCCAATGGCAATCGGTCTAATTACAGGATCTTTAGTAATTGAAAATATTTTTGCGATACCTGGTATTGGAGAACAGTTTGTTAAAGCTATTACGGTAAATGATTACCCAGTAATTATGGGTACTACTATTTTTTATAGTTTCTTAATCGTTTCCATTATTTTAATTGTAGATATCTTATACGGCATCATTGATCCACGTATTCGTGTAGCAGGAGGTAAATCATAATGAGTATGTCAGAACGCAAACTAACACCAGATTTATTCCGCCCAGCGAATCTTAATTCAGACAAAGCAGAAGAAATTTCTAAACCAAGCTTAAGCTTTTGGCAAGATGCCTTTAGACGTCTTAAACAAAACAAAGGTGCAATGTTAGGCCTTTTCGCTATCGTGTTCATCATTGTGTTTTCATTGATTGCACCTACATTTACAAAGTATGGAATAGATGATCAAGAACTAATGAGATCTAACTTACCACCCAAAATTCCTGGGCTTGAAAAAATTGAGTTTCTTGGAGTAAATGGTGTAGACATTAGAGATGTGAATCAATATGAAATGAAGAATGTTCCGAAAGATGACTACTTCTGGTTCGGTACAGATAGCTTAGGACGAGATCAGTGGACTAGGGTTTGGAAAGGGACGCAGATTTCTTTATACATTGCATTTTTAGCATCAGCAATTGAATTAATTATCGGAGTTGTTTATGGTGGGGTTTCTGCATTTTACGGTGGAAGAACAGATGACATCATGCAGCGTATCGTAGAAATTTTATATGGTATTCCTAACTTGGTGGTAATCATCTTGTTCATCATCATACTAGACCCAGGGATACTCTCTATAACACTCGCATTAGTAATTACAGGTTGGATAGGTATGTCACGTATCGTACGGGCACAGATCATATCATTAAAGAATCGTGAGTTTGTTTTAGCATCCAGAACACTCGGATCAACTAATGGTAGATTAATTTCTAAGCATCTATTACCAAACACACTAGGTGCAATTATCGTTACAAGTACGTTCACTATTCCTGGGGCAATATTCTTTGAATCATTCTTAAGCTTTATCGGTTTAGGAATTCAGCCGCCGATCGCTTCCCTAGGATCGTTGATTGCGGATGGGTTTAGATCCATTAGAATCTATCCTCACTTAGCAATCTATCCTGCTTCAGTATTATGTATACTGATGATCAGCTTTAACCTTCTTGGTGATGGTCTTCGTGACGCGCTTGATCCTAAGATGAGAAGATAGGAAGGGGATTATATAAATGGAAAAACTATTAGAGTTAGAAAACATACATGTCTCCTTCCAGACGTATGGGGGAGAAGTTAAGGCCGTTCGTGGCGTTAGCTTTACATTAGATAAAGGTGAATCACTTGCTATCGTTGGTGAATCTGGTTCAGGTAAATCAGTAACATCTAAATCAATCATGAGACTTTTACCAAATAAAATTGGTTCGATCAAGCAAGGGTCGATTAAGTTTCAAGGGAAAGACCTTGCAAAAGCATCAGAACGTGAGATGGAAAAAATTCGTGGTGCTGAAATCTCGATGATCTTCCAAGATCCTATGACATCTCTTAACCCGACGATGACAATCGGTAAACAGATTATGGAAGGTCTACGTAAGCACCAAAACATGAGCAAGAGTGAAGCAAAAGAACGTTCTATCAACTTACTAAAACTTGTTGGTATTCCTAATCCTGAGCTTCGTGTGGATGAATATCCTCACCAATTTTCAGGTGGAATGCGTCAGCGTGTAGTTATCGCAATTGCACTATCTTGTAACCCAAAAGTATTAATCGCGGATGAACCGACAACAGCGCTAGACGTTACTATTCAAGCTCAGATTCTTGACTTGATGCGTGATCTACAAGATAAAACAGGTACAGCGATTATCTTGATCACACATGATCTTGGAGTTGTAGCTAACTTAGCTCAACGTGTAGCTGTAATGTACGGTGGTATGATCGTTGAAACTGGAACAGTTGATGAAATCTTTTATAAGCCGAAACACCCGTACACTTGGGGATTATTGGCTTCAATGCCGAAGATAAATGCAGAATCAAAAGAACTTTTAGCGATTCCAGGAACACCGCCTGATCTAATGAATCCTCCAAAGGGATGTCCGTTTGCAGCGCGTTGTCCATATGCAATGGAAGTTTGTTTGGAGAATATGCCTGAAGCTACAGATGTATCTTCTTCTCACAAAGCAGCTTGCTGGTTATTAGATGAGCGAGCGCCAAAAGTTAAACCGCCGGAAGAGGCATTAGTTGGGGGTGCTCGATAATGGCAGTAGTAGAAAGAGAAAAATTATTAGAAGTAAAAAATCTTAAAAAGTATTTCCCCGCTGGAAAAAAGGGCGTACTAAAAGCTGTAGATGATGTTTCCTTTGATATTTATAAAGGAGAAACACTTGGACTTGTAGGTGAGTCAGGTTGCGGTAAATCTACAACTGGACGTACAATTATTCGTCTATATGATGCTACTGATGGTGAAGTTTTTTACGAGGGCGATGATGTTCATGATAAAAAGTCTCGTTCTGAACTAAAGAAATTTAACCGCAAAATGCAAATGATCTTCCAAGATCCATACGCTTCTCTCAATCCGCGTATGACGGTTAAGGATATTATTGCTGAAGGTATCGATATCCACGGATTGGCGAAAACAAAGAAAGACCGTGAAAATCGAGTTTATGAACTACTTGAAACAGTAGGATTAAATAAAGAACACGCAAACCGCTACCCGCATGAATTCTCAGGTGGACAGCGTCAACGTATCGGAATTGCTCGTGCACTAGCCGTAGATCCGGACTTTATTATTGCCGATGAGCCGATTTCAGCTCTAGATGTATCCATTCAAGCGCAAGTTGTTAACTTAATGATGGAACTGCAAAAAGAACGTGGACTTACTTACCTATTTATTGCCCATGATCTATCTATGGTTAAACATATTTCTGATCGTGTAGGTGTAATGTACCTAGGTAATATCGTAGAGCTTACAACAAGTGATGAGCTTTATGAAGAGCCGCTTCACCCGTATACACAAGCTCTTTTATCAGCGATTCCAGTTCCGGATCCTGAACTTGAAAGAAGCCGTGAACGTATCATCTTAGAGGGAGATGTTCCGAGTCCGATCAATCCTCCAAGTGGCTGCCGTTTCCGTACTCGTTGCCCACATGCAATGGATGTGTGTGCAGCAGTTAAACCTAAATGGCAAGAAGCTAGAGAAGGTCATTGGGTAGCATGTCACCTTTATGATGAAGAAGCTGTAAAGCAACAGAATTAACACATTTAAAACGATCTCCTATAATACAGGAGGTCGTTTTTATGTTAAACTAATAGAAGTGTGTAAAGCGTATACAATGCTTTATACATCCCTAATAATTGATCGAGAAGCAGAAATGGGGTAGAACAATATGAACCTTAGTTTTATAGTAGATAGCGCAAGTGACCTTAAAATAGATCTTGAGAAACTGGATTACTCGTTAACCGTTGTACCATTGAATGTACAATTTGGAGAAGACCATTATTTAGATGGCGTGAATATTACTGAAGATGAATTTTATAAACGTATGAGTATGGAACCAGAATTACCAAAAACAAGTCAGCCCTCTCCACAATCTTTTTATGAAGCCTTTCAAAAAGAAGTGGATAAAGGCCATGATGTCCTATACATTGGCATCTCATCTAACTTAAGTGGAACGGTTCAAAGTGCTACGATCGGTAAGAGCATGTTAACTGAAGAAGAACAAGAAAAAGTGATCATTCTAGATTCCGGTATCGCTTCAGGTGGTGTGCAAATTTTACTAAATGAAGCAATTGAATTAGCACGTGAAGGAAAAGCTTTAACTGAAATCGTGAGTAACTTAGAGAAGACGAAGTCGGGCATTAAAGCGTATGTACTGCTTGAAACGTTAGAAAACTTGAAAAAAGGTGGAAGAATATCTGCTGTTCAAGGTGCTATAGCAGGAATGCTAAATATTAAACCGATGATATCAATCATTGATGGTGTTGTTGAAACGATTGGGAAGTTTAGAGGAAGTAAGAAGGGTCTTTCTAAGATGAAAGAATACATCACTGAATGGAAAGCAGAAAATCCTGAGAAAACACTTTACCTCATTCATAGTTTTCCTTCTACTGATGAAGTGATAAAGGAATTTGAAGAATTATTCTCATTATCTAGTTTCCCAAAAGTGATCTATACTCGATTTGGAAGCACGATCGGAACTTATTCGAGTGAAAAAGCCATTGGATTTGTAGCTTATTAAAAAAATAGGTAGAAATGTTAAAAACACTCTTTTCCTTTCTTAGGAAACAGAGTGTTTTACTTTTTCTTCTTCATGATATTCATCTACCATTTCATCTAATTTTTTGATCATGGTTATAGCTTTCATATCACTAATCGTACGATAGTGGTGGCTTCCGCCTGGTTCTTCATCTGATTCGTCAGCTAAAGCAACAACTTTTTGCAACGGATTAAGGTTTAGCGAGCCAGCAGGGAGATAGGAATCGGTGTGCAGTAAAATAGCAAGAGCAATTTCTTTTGCATTCTTACGGTCTTCACCGAGAGACACTAAAATTCGATGTGCACGTTCTGCACCTTTAATCGCATGAATATCATTTTCTTTGTACATGTCATAGTCCCAATGACCATTCTTATACCATGTATAGTGACCGATATCATGAAGAAAAGCAGCCTTTGTCGCTAAATCAGGATTCACACCATATTTTTGAGACAAACGGTATGCATGATAAGCTGTTGAGATGGCATGAACCATTCCTGACCGCTTTACATATTTTTGAACATGAGGATGGTTATATAGATCAAGTAAGCTAATATTTCGCATATGATTTCTCCTTTCTCTAAAAATGTATATTGTTATATACAATAACACCATTTGGACAATTTATCAACTAAAACAACCAAAAAAAGAAGCGAAATCGCTTCTTCTTTTGTTGCTAAGCTATAGAGAGGATTACTTTTTAAAGTACTCATCCCAACGATCTGTCACTAATTTATCAATATCTTCACGAGTTTCAACCACATCAGGATAGAATGGCTTCATTCGCGCATCAATAATAATTGTACCTTCATATTTAATACGATTTCTGTCTATCGTGCTTTTTGCATAAACATCATAAGCTGGATCAAATCGTGTAAAGGTTGTCCATAAGAATTCAGCCTGCGTTGCAGCAATGGATGCATCATCTACAAGGAAAACTAATGGCCAGTCTTTGAAAGAATCGTGACCATTAACAAGTAGTTTTTCTGCAAAGTCTGGTGCTTCACCAAACGATGGTCCACTTACCGTTAAACAGCCACCACAAAATACGCCTACGTCATCGATGCCTGAAATAGTTCCACCTTCATAGGTGCGTTTTAGTTCCCGCACAGGTTCTCCTAGCCCCGTCATAATTGCTTTTGAACCTGTATTGAACTTACGGCCGGTATAATCAAGAGTATCCATAGAAGTATCATGGATAATTAAGAGATCGCGTTCAGGAAGAAACCTCTCCAGTACCCCTTCTGCAAGTTCTGCAAAATTTTGAAGGTTTACAGGCTTATTTGTTACCATCAAGAATTTTGTAAGTGTTAGTTGTCCTTCACCCATAATACGAAACGCGTGAGCTAAACCTTCTTTATAATAAGATTCGCGCACGACAGCTCCTGCAAGTGCATGAAAGCCTGTTTCTGCATACGTCCAAAGATCTCGTACACCGTTCATAACAACAGGGAATAATGGACTCATCAATCTTTGCAGATATTCTCCGATAAAATAATCTTCTTGTTTTGGTTTTCCAACTACCGTTGCAGGATAGATGGCATCTTTTCGCTTCCACATCTTATCAACATTGAATACTGGAAAATCATGTGCCCATGAATAGTAGCCATAATGATCTCCGAATGGTCCTTCAGGTTCTCGAACATGTGGTGGAACAACTCCACCAAACGCAAACTCAGCCTCTGCAATTAAAGGATGCGGATGGCCATCAACATGCGCAAGACTTAACTTCTCTCCCATTAACATCGAAGAAAACATAAGTTCAGGAACTGCTTCAGGAAGTGGAGCGATGGCTGAAATCATTAGAGAAGGAGGTCCGCCTAGAAACAGTGTAACAGGTAATGCTTCGTTTTTTTGTTCAGCGGCATAATGATGGAAGCCTCCACCTTTATGAATCTGCCAGTGAATACCCGTTTTGTTTTTCTCTTTGATCTCAATTCTGTACATACCGAGATTATGCTCATGTTTATCGGGATGTTCCGTATACACGAGTGGCAGAGTTACGAACGGATTACTATCTAAATGCCAGCCAGTTAATGCAGGCAAGTCTTGCATGTTAACATTTGTCGTAAAAGTTTCTAATAAAGGAGCTTTATTTTTGTTCACTGCTTTCGTGCCAAGTGATAATACATCTTTGATCATGCCTTTTTTCTTCCATAAGACAGAAGGGGAGGGAGGCATTAACTCATCGATCGACCCTACTAGTTCTTTTACTAACTGCTCTGGTTTTGGACCAAAAGCCATGTCTACTCGTTTTATTGTTCCAAAAAGATTTGTTACAACAGGAATATTCTTACCTTTAACATTTGTGAACAGAAGAGCTGGTCCTTCTTCTGAGATCACACGTCTATGGATTTCAGGGATTTCTAAATAAGGATCAACTTCTGTGTGGATTTCTACAATTTCTTTTTCAGCTCTTAACTGGTTGATGAAAGTTCTAAGGTTTTTATGCATTTGAACACCTCTATTATGTATGCTACCCTTATATTATAAAGTAGTTCGGACTTGAAATGTAAAAAACAACCCAAAATTCACGGGTTGTTCGCATTTTATCTTCTTTTAACAGGTCTCCAGTTTTCTTGAAAAGACTTCGATTTATCCACAAAATGAAAAACTTTTTTACCGCCGAACAATTTTACAGCAATGAATTGGGAGATGCTTCCCATGAGTGCTGTGATTCCAACTACACAAAGTGCCAGCAACGTTAAATCGGTAAAGAATGAAATCAAATGAGGACTCCTCCTTTTCGCAACGAGTTCACCACGTACTTCTTTCTTTATTGTATCTCATGATAACAAAGGAAGAAAGAGGGAAAACTATATAATATCACCAAAAATTTAAGGAGCTGATGGGGAAAAAATGAACTGGTATGAGAAGTTAAATCAATATTTTCCGATTGAAGAGATGAAATCTAAAGAGCATATGGAATTATTATTAGACGAAAAGAGTGACATTTATCACAAAGATGAAGGTCAGTATCACGTATTGATGTATGTTGAATTAGCTGACTTTGTATTTATTGATTATTTATTTGTGTCAAAAGATGCTAGAGGGCAAGGGCTCGGTCATAAGCTCATTGAAATGTTAAAAGAAAAGGGAAAGCCAATCATTTTAGAAGTTGAGCCAGTCGATTATGAAGATACGGATACAGAAAAGAGATTGCGATTCTACACGCGTGAAGGATTTGAACATGCCTCTAGCATTGGATATAGAAGACGTTCACTTGCTACGAATGAAGTAAATGAGATGGAGATCCTTTATTGGACACCAACAGAAGAATCTGAAGAAACTATTTATGAAAACATGAAAAAGACGTATAATGAAATACACACGTACAAGGATAGTGAATTGTACGGTAAGTCCTATCAGCCTGCAAGTGAAGTGCTAACTTTAGATACAGAGAATTCAGTACCTAAACCTGAGATCGTTGATGATGAGTCATCAGATGTTTCAGGAAAACCTGCTTCCGAGTAATAATATTTTCCTTTTTGAAGGAGGATGAGGCGTTATGAAACAAAAGGACAAAAAGAAAAAAACAAAACGAGAACTATGGAAAGAAATGCTTAAGAAAAATCTTAAGAGATTCAAACCAAGCATTTCTAGAAAAGGCCCAGCATCACAAGTAAAAAAAACGATCGCATAAGATAGGGCTGTTAGAAAGAAGGTAAACTTTCTTCTAACAGCCCTCATTTTTTTATATGAATGAT
The DNA here is from genome assembly GCF_015903895.1 of Fictibacillus sp. 5RED26. Lineage (NCBI taxonomy): Bacteria > Bacillati > Bacillota > Bacilli > Caryophanales > Fictibacillaceae > Fictibacillus > Fictibacillus sp. 5RED26. Next base: position 881,156 of record NZ_JACZDU010000001.1, read on the forward strand.
TATGTTTTTTCTATTTCTACTGAGATTAGTATTAAACTCATCTTAAGTAAACATTCGAAATATTAATTCATAAAACTTATTCTTTTTTTATGTTTTATGAAACTTATTCTTGGGTAATACGTCTATATATATGTTGAAACGGAAAAGTTGTGTAGAATATTTGTAGATGTATTACATTTGTATGACAAATTCGTAAAAATGTACAAAAGTCTGTATAACCTCTACCGAAAATGTAAAATGTGTAGTATACTATTAATGATGATTTAATAACTTTTTTAAAGTACCTAAATCAGAGAGAGGGGAAGGAGAGTTCCACTATGGTCACACTATTTACTTCGCCGAGCTGTACATCATGCCGTAAAGCAAAAGCATGGTTAAAAGAGAATGACATTCCTTATCAAGAAAGAAATATCTTTTCAGAACCTTTATCAATAGAAGAAGTTAAACAAATCTTGAGAATGACAGAGGACGGTACTGACGAGATTATTTCTACTCGTTCTAAAACGTTCCAGGAACTTAACATCAATCTCGAATCCATGCCTTTGCAAGACTTATACCAATTGATTGCAGATCATCCTGGGTTATTACGCAGACCTATTATCTTGGATGAAAAACGTTTGCAAGTTGGATATAACGAAGACGAAATTCGTCGTTTCTTACCAAGACGTGTACGTACTTTTCAGCTTATGGAAGCACAGCGTCTTGTTAATGAATAATAGAAAAACTTCCACTATCTTATAGTGGAAGTTTTTTATTGTTACGTTCAAAAAAAGGAAGTCCGTGCGCTATCGCAAGGACTTCCTTTTTACCTATCTTGCACGTTTCTTTTTAAACGTATTCGTCAGAATTCCTGCAAGAATTACTCCAACAACTAAAAATACGTATAAGCCGTATTTCAATATATTATTTCCTTCAAATACAGAATGAATCATCCGTTCTTCTACGATCATTCCTGCTGATGTAAAGGCAAGTACTCCAGCACCAATGTAAATTAAAACAGGGAATCTTTCCATAAAGTGCAATATTATTTTACTTCCCCATATAATAATAGGAACAGATACTAACAGACCGATTACAACCAAAACGATATTCCCATGTGCAGCACCTGCAACGGCTAGTACATTATCAAGACCCATTGCAATATCAGCAAAAACGATGGTTTTTACAGCGTCAGATAAGTTCTTGCCGGCTTTGACATCAAGCTCATCATCTTCTTCTAGGATTAGCTTATAAGCAATAATTAGAAGTAAAATTCCTCCTGCTAAATATAAGAAAGGAATATTTAATAAATAAACAGCTACAATGGTTAGTACTACACGAACAACAATAGCAAGTCCAGTCCCTAAGAAAATAGCTTTATTTCTTTGAGCTTCTGGTAAGTTTCTACTGGCAAGGGCAATTACTATAGCGTTGTCTCCGCCAAGAAGGATATCAATTGCGATAATCTGCAACAGTGATATCAGAAATTCTGTTTCCAAACGTAAACCCCCCGTAAATAATGAAATTTCACTTGTGTTATGGTACAATATGTTAACCTTAAAGACCTTTGAATTATAGTCCAGCTTGACCTGCTCCGTCAAGTTGAGAGCTTGAGATTCATCGCGTGAACAGGTTCAAAAAAGGGCAGTTTATACAGGCCTTTTTTATTTCCATATTTTCCGTTTTGTCATAGAATAAGGTACAAGAGGTTTAATTGTGATTGATGTAATTTTCGACGGAGAACATTTGGAAATAAGATTTGCTTTTTTCTAGGGGTATTTATCCCTTCACGAACAAACCGGAGAGAAGGGAGAGAAGCAGGATGGAAATTGAAAGAGTGAATGAGTTCACCATTAAATTTTTCATTACGTACAGAGATATTGAAGATCGCGGTTTCGATCGTGAAGAAATATGGTCTGATCGCGAAAGAGGAGAAGAACTCTTTTGGGAAATGATGGACGAAGCACATCAGCAAGAGCAGTTTCCATTAGAAGGTCCACTGTGGATTCAAGTTCAGGCTCTGGATAAAGGTCTCGAAATTATTGTAACTCGTGCTCAAATGTCCAAAGACGGTAAAAAAATTGAGCTTCCTATAGGCGATGATAAATTGGATTTACCGGTTGATCAAAATATTGAACAAATATTGGATCAACAGTTTCAAGCGGAAGAAGACTTTGATGAATTAGAAGAAACAGAAGAAGACTATTTATCCTTCCTCATTTCTTTTGGAGATTTTGAAGATGTTATCTCTTTAAGTCATACCATTGATTCTTCGTCTTTTGAGAATTCGCTGTTTCATTTCGAGGGTAAATATTATTTGTATGTGACATTTAATGTAGAAACTTCAGATCGCGAACAAGACGATTTATTAGCGCAACTATTGGAATACGGTAACGACTCTGATCTATCTGTTTACCGCATACAAGAGTATGGAAAGACGATTGTTGCAGAAGAGGCATTAGATCACGTACAACAATATTTTAAATTATAAGAGATCACCGATTTCAGCTATTTTGAAATCGGTTTTTGTTTTTTTAATAGGAAGTTTTGAACAAAAATGATAGAGATTCATAACCGATTAGAGAAAATGAAGATGTGAAGTTTCTACAATCTTCGTTCATCATGATGATTGTGGAGGTGAGACGGATTGTTAGTCGCTCTTTTTAATGATCAGTATGTTGATATGGTTGGAGAAACGACGAAGGAAGAATGGTATCAAAAAAATAAGTCTGGAAATTTACGCTGTCCAGTCTGTCAAAATAAAGTCATACCGAAATGTGGAACCAAAAAGACATGGCATTTTGCTCATCATTCTTTTAGAGAATGTAACGGATATCATGAAGGAGAAACCGATTATCATCTGCTAGGAAAAAAAGGATTATATAAATGGCTTATTAATGTAGATGAAGAACCAATTCTTGAATATTATTTACGGGATATTCATCAGCGTCCAGATTTGTTTCTCGAAAAATATCAGCACGCTATTGAGTTTCAATGTGCAACAGTCACAGGCAATGATCTGAGAAAAAGAATAACAGGATTTGAGTCTCTAAACATGGAATCCGACTGGATTTTTGGTATGAAACGTATAAAGCAAAAAGGACCAAATTTATTCTATATTCAAAGCTCTGATCTATCCGCAGCAAAAAAGGATGACAATGGCCACTTATATCTCAATTACTATTGTCCCCTTAAAGAACAATTTCTGCTGCTTAGAAATATAATTCCTCTTTCACAAACAAAAACTGCTGCTCATGCACATGCGTTCTCAACGAAAAATTTCACGGATATACAATGTTTATCAAAAACATTTACGAATTTAAAACAGGATAACTTAAATTATAACGCTTTATGGAATAAACAAAAAACGACATGGAGAATGACGGCTTTTAAGAATAATTCTCCTGGTGTTATGTATTTTAAAAAAGTTTTATATTTTAATCACCGTTCCTTAACTTTGTTTCCCTCTATTGCGGGTATCCCTTCAAAAGATTACTATCACATCGAAACATCATCTTACTTGTGGCAAACGTATATGCTGTTCTTGATTGAACAGTTGCCGACTTCACTATTCTCCTTAAACTTTATACACTTGGAATTTCAAAGATTGCTGCATAAACGAATTCTGCAAAATAGAGATTTTCCTTATCTTAATGAATCTTGGAAAGATGCAATCCATGGCTACCTAGATTTTTTAGTCAACCACCTACTCATAGAAAAAGTGTCAGAAGGAACATTTAGAAAGCTGCAGCGTGTTCATTATCCTAAAACTTTGGATGAGGCGTTTAAACTAGACGAAATTTTCAGTGAAAAGTCGTAATTTTTGACTTTGCTTAAGCATTTTCTGGTAATATGTAGATATACATAAGGAGAAAGTATTCCTACTATTCTCTTTAATTTACTTGGAGGTGTATGTATGTCTCAAACTAAAACGAAATCATTGCCAAAACGTAATGAAGTCCCTGTTTCAGATACGTGGGATTTAGAAGCAATATATGCGTCGGATGATGTATGGGAAAAAGAATTCAATGAAACGAAAAACCTGTTGCCTGAACTAAAATCTTTTCAAGGAAAACTTGGAGAATCGGCGGAAACCCTTTTTTCATATCTTCAAAAACAAGACGAAGTAACGAAAAAGCTTGGTAAACTTTATACATATGCTCATATGAGATACGATCAAGATACAACGAACTCCATGTACCAAGGTTTGAATGACCGTGCTTCGAACTTAGCAACTCAAGTAAGCAGTACAGTCTCATTTGCAGTACCAGAAATTCTATCTCTATCTGAGGACACGTTGGTTCAATTCTTACAAAGTCACGAACCATTAAAGTTATATAAACAAGCGTTAGATGAGATTAATCGTCAGCGTCCTCACGTCCTTTCGAAAGAAGAAGAAGCACTCTTAGCAGATGTAAGAGAAGTAGCTAATACTTCTAGCAATACATTTGGTATGCTGAATAACGCTGACCTTAAATTCCCAGTTATTAGAGACGAGAACGGGGAAGAAATCGAAGTAACACATGGACGTTATATCCGCTTTTTAGAAAGCTCAGATCGTAGAGTAAGAGAAGATGCTTTCAAAGCTGTATATGGCACATATGATTCTTACAAAAATACATTTGCAAGCACTCTTGCAGGAACGGTAAAGCGAGATAATTTCTTTGCAAAAACTAGAAAGTTTAGTTCAGCTCGTGAAGCAGCATTGAACAACAATAACATCCCTGAAGCAGTTTATGATAATTTAGTAAAGACAGTAAATGATAACCTTGGATTATTGCATCGTTATGTTCGTTTGCGTAAAAAAGCGCTTGGACTTGATGAACTTCATATGTATGATCTTTATACGCCACTTGTAAAAGATGCAAAGATGGAAGTGAGCTTTAAAGAGGCTCAGCAGCTTGTATTAGACAGTTTAGATCCGATGGGCGATGAGTATAAAGAGATCGTAAAAGAGGGCTATGAGAAGCGTTGGATCGATGTACATGAGAACGCAGGTAAACGAAGTGGTGCCTACTCATCTGGTGCTTATGGAACAATGCCATATATCCTAATGAACTGGCAAGATAACGTAAACAACTTGTTCACACTCACGCATGAGATCGGACATTCTGTTCATAGTTACTACACACGTGAGAATCAACCTTATCCTTATGCGGATTACTCAATCTTTGTTGCAGAGGTTGCGTCTACTTGTAATGAAGCTTTGTTGAATCATTATATGTTAGAGAAAACATCTGATAAAAAAGAAAAGTTGTACTTGTTGAACCACCATTTAGAAGGCTTTAGAGGTACTGTTTTCCGTCAGACGATGTTTGCAGAATTCGAACAAGAGATTCATGTTCGTGCAGCGAATGGAGAGCCGCTAACGCCAGAACTATTAACGAAAATCTATTACGATCTAAATGTTAAATATTTCGGTGATGATCTAGTGATTGATAAAGAGATTGGTCTAGAGTGGGCTAGAATTCCTCATTTCTATTACAATTTCTATGTTTATCAATACGCAACTGGATTTAGCGCGGCAGCTTCCTTGTCTAAACAGATACTAGATGAAGGAAAACCAGCTGTTGATCGTTACCTAGATTTCTTAAAAGCAGGAAGCTCTGATTATCCGATCGAAGTATTGAAAAAAGCTGGTGTGGATATGACTACACCAGAACCAATTGAAAATGCTCTTAAAGTTTTTGAATCCATTCTTGATGAGATGGAAGAACTGCTTTTTGAGAAGTAAACACAAAAAATCCTGTCCAGAACTCTGGGCAGGATTTTGTTATGTTTGTTCTAGCCTATTCTTCTTAGTTTTGATCGGTAGTTATAACACAGTGTTGTTAAAAGTACGGCGATAAAGAGTCCCGGAATCGCTAAAATTTTTGGTGCCATGTTTAACAGAGAGAGCACAAAGAAATAAAAACTCCCTGCAAGTGAAAGTAAACTCACCAAAATCATAATCAAATACATAAAATTCTCCCTCCCTTTGTACATGTTTATTCATGTAGGGGAAGGATATGCAAAGCGTGTCCGAATATTAAAGGCTCATCTCCACAAACTGTTGCTATCCTCTAGGTATTTTTCATTTCTCTTCCTATGCAAGTTGATTAAAGCGCAAGGTTGCCGACTCCTATATGGATCGAGCGATCGGTCTGAAATGAGGAAGTGGCTCGTTCAGTCTCGACAAGCAAGAGTAACTCAAATAAAAAAACCGCTGAACATGATCAGCGGTTGGGAAGGTATCTCCAAAATGTTCCGTACTTTACAGGGACTCGTTCAACTTTTTGCTGCAGTACGAGACGTTTTAATCTCTTTTCTGCTTCTTCACAACTAATCTGATATACAACTGAAACCTCTTTTGTAGCTACAAATGAGTAAGAAGAAAGAAAGTCTTCTAATTCAGGAAGCGGTGAAGGCTCCAATGGAACCTCAGTCATTTCTTTAAGGATCTGCACATAAACATCATAGGAATAACAGCCAGATATTTTAATTCCATCATCATCTGTTTTGTCATTAAAAACAATGAGTGTTGGGATTTGAGTAACATCCATTTCTTGTGAAAATTTTAAATCACAGCGAAGAGCTTTAATCGTAGCTTCAGATGAAAGATCACTTAAAAATTCATCTTCGTCTAAGTTAACAGAGCGAGCTATATCTAATAATACGTCATCGTTTCCAATGTTTTGTTTGTTTAAGAATAAGTTTTCTCTGAGCTTTCTTAAGAACTTCATTCCTTGCTGCTTTCCTTGTAACTCAGCAGCTTTTATAGCTAGCGTTGCTTTATGAGGGGCAGAAATGGGGTTTTCCAACCATACATCTCCATCACAGCTCATACCAGAAAGGGAAGCTGTTTTTTCCCACTTCTCAGCAATTTGTTCAGCGGTATTAATCCCCTTTTTTCGAGGTACGTACGTATTGAGTGATTCCAGGCTGCCACTAACAAAATGGCGTAATGTGAAATAGTGGCCGTATTGGACTTGTAATTTTTTAATAACAGGCTCTAATGACCAGCATTCTGGGCATAGCGGATCGATGACAGAATAGATTTCCAATGGCTTTTGACAGGCATGGTTTTTGTTGTTCTCTTGTTCGTCATAAAAGGAATTGGAATTATACAGTGTCAGCATTCTCGCCCCTTTCTGAATCCTCCGTATTAACCATATGAAAAGCAGTCATTTTTAATCGGCTTAACAGTATGTTTTGCAATTCAGGTTCTATTTTTTGAATCGTCATCGCTTTTTCCATACAGGCTATCCATGCTTTTGCGTGCACATTTGTTATGGGAAAAGGCATGTGACGCGCTCTAAGCATAGGATGTCCATGTTCCTCAGTATATAGTGGCGGCCCGCCAAAAAACTGGCTTAAAAATTGTGTTTGTTTATAGGCAGTCTCTGTTAAGTCGTCAGGAAAAAGTGGAGAAAGCAATGAATCTTGACTGACTAGATTGTAAAAAGTAGTAACAAGTTTTTCAATACCTTCCTTTTCTCCTAACAGATCATATGGTGTTTTTGATTCGTCAAACATGGTCCAAAAGCTCCTTGCGTCAATTTGTAATTTTATTGTAGCAAGGTTCATGAATAGTAAGCAAACAATATGAATAGAGAAGGATGTTCGTAAGTTTGTAAATCTCCGTAATGCCGCTATAAAATGGAGTATGGAACCCAATAAAAAAACCCTCAGAATTTGAGGGTTATACGAGTGATTGATACGTATTCATAATTTTATTAACATAAGAAATCGTTTCTTTAAAAGGGGGAATACCATTATATTTTGCTACGTTTCCAGGACCAGCATTATAAGCGGCAAGTGCAAGTTTCTGATTGCCATCATATTTATCAAGCATCATCTTTAAATACTTTGTTCCGGCTTCCACGTTTTGTATAGGGTCGAATGGTTTAGTAACTCCTAAAGACCTTGCCGTTGCAGGCATCAGTTGCATCAGCCCTTGAGCACCTGCATGGCTTTCTGCAGTTGTTTTAAAATTAGATTCGTGTTTAATGACTGAACGAATAAGGTTAGGATCCACTTCAAATTTCCTAGCTGTGTTTTCAATCAGCTCATCTAGGTTTTTAGAAGGTATGCTTAACTTTTCACTTGAAGTCGGTAATGCTGGTGTTACTGGTAATGAGTAAGGTGTACTTGTATACGCAGTGAAAGGATGAAGCGTTTGTCCAAAGTTGGGCTTAACATTAGTTTCCAGATCACTTGTGCCTCCAACATGTGTATAGGCTTCTTGCAACAATGCTGCAAAAGGACTTGCTGATGTATTTTGCATACTAGAGAAAGAAGAAGACGAAGCATTTACATTCAACTGCTGAAGTGCTTGAATTTCCATAAGTGCCTTATATGACTGAATATTCAAGAGATATCCTCCTAAATGGAATAACGTTTTACTTATTTCTACGGCTCTCATTAAAGAATCGTGCAATTTTGCTTTCTGTATCTCTAACAGGAATCTGTTTAATAGAAAGCAATTCATTAAAAGTATTTAGTCCACTAGTATAATCGGCAGATTCGTATTCTATTTCATAGTCGATTTTACCTAAATAATGATTTTCATCTAAAACAAGAAGGCCATCTTTATACGGAAACTCAACACGAAATGTAGTGAGCTCTCCTAAATATGTAATTTTCTTTGCATCGATTTTCATTTTACTAATTTGATCAGAGACTTCTCCTGAGGGCAGCGGTTCTCCTTTTAATAATTCATCAAAAATATGCTTAGAAACATTTTGGTGGGTTTCAAGAATATGTTTGTCTAATTTTTGTTTAAGCGTTAGCGTGTTTTCATTATTTTTTGTTCGAACTCGTAAAGCACTTTTCTGGTGTTTAAGTTCAAAGTATTGGGTATCAAAATAATAGTTGGTCTGTTTATGAAAATCTTCTTGCTGAACATCAAACTCATCGATAAGTTTTAAGAATTCAAGCTGTGTTAGCAAATTCTTAAACTCAATTTCAATTTCTTGAGACACTTGGTTTATCCCCCTATAGCTATACTTAAGTTAACTTATTATCTCATAGCGATTACTGCATCTCAATTTCTTATTAAACTCCTATTTTGTGTTACACTAAACAAGAAGAAACAGGAGGTTGTTAACATGATGCCACGACGATTGAATGTGCAGTCAACTGCATGGAATGAAAATAAGCTGATTCTGCTTATTCAAAATGAATCAAACAAAGGAATTTCTGATTGGAAAGACAGTGAAAGAATGCTAGTAGATTCTGATGGGTTAGCATTCATCTATGTTCTTGAGGATGAAGAAGGATTCATTTATATCTCAATTGATAATAATCATTGGAACGAAGTGAAGAGTGCACTCCAAAAAGATGCGGTTTTCGTTGTTCAAAATGAAAAGAGAGAAGAGCTTGAACTTACTGCTTTCTCTAGAGAAATGGACTTTTTGACAGACAATATACAAGGAAATGCTAACTATGGTCAACAGATGGAAGACGAAGTGATCAAGATTTTTGGAACTGAGGAAAAAGCCCAATGAACATGGACTGGGAAGCGCTATTAATTCCGTACAAGCAAGCAGTTGATGAGCTTAAAATAAAATTTAGAGGTATGCGGGAGCAATTTGAAAAGTCAAATCAGCATTGTCCGATTGAGTTCGTTACGGGAAGAGTGAAACCCATTAAGTCAATCGTGAACAAAGCTTATCAAAAAAACATTCCCGATCAACATCTAGAAACGGAAATTCAAGATTTAGCGGGACTTAGGATCATGTGTCAGTTCACCGACGATATTACCACAGTGATTAACTTGTTACGTCAACGCAATGATTTTACTATTGTTGAAGAACGAGACTATATCACACATAAGAAGCCAAGTGGATATCGGTCGTATCATATCGTTATCGAATACCCTGTTCAAGTACTAGATGGGGAAAAAAAGATTCTTGTAGAAGTTCAAGTCCGCACACTGGCTATGAATTTTTGGGCTACAATCGAACACTCTATGAACTATAAGTATCAGGGACAAATTCCTGAAGATATCCGTCAAAGGTTGCAAAGGGCTGCAGAAGCTGCAAATAGACTAGATGAAGAGATGTCTCAAATCAAAGGGGAAATTCAAGAAGCTCAGCTTGTGTTTTTGGAACGCAATGATAAATCCAATGAAACTAATTTAGGATCATAAAGGATGGAGAGAGAATGAAATTTGCCATCGTATCAAAAGGAGATAACAAATCAAATATTTTAACGGAAAAAATCCGGGCATATTTGGAAGAATTTGAATTGGTTTATGAAGAAAAAGAACCAGAGATTGTAATAACAGTTGGTGGAGACGGTACTTTGCTTCATGCATTCCATCATTATGTGCATCGCATTGACAAGACTGCTTTTGTTGGTGTTCATACCGGTCACCTTGGCTTTTTTGCAGACTGGCTGCCTGAAGAGGTGGAAAAGCTCGTTATACATATCGCAAAAACACCTTTTCAAATTGTTGAATATCCATTACTTGAGGTTACAGTAAGATATATTGATGGTTTAGATGAAAAAAGATATCTAGCTGTTAACGAATGTACGGTGAAAAGTGTTGAAGGATCCCTCGTTATGGATGTTGAGATCAAAGGAGAAAAATTTGAAACGTTCAGAGGCGATGGTCTTTGTATTTCAACTCCTTCAGGAAGTACGGCTTACAATAAAGCATTAGGTGGAGCGATCATCCACCCGTCTCTTGCATCTATTCAATTATCAGAAATGGCTTCTATCAACAATCGTGTATTCCGAACGATAGGCTCGCCGCTTGTTCTTCCGCAGCATCATACTTGTATATTGAAACCAGTAAACGATGTAGATTTTCATATAACGATTGACCATCGATTCTTAGTTCAGAAAAAAGTGAAGTCGATACAATATCGAGTAGCTGAAGAGAAAATTCGTTTTGCTCGTTTTCGTCCTTTTCCATTCTGGAAAAGAGTTAAAGAATCATTCGTCGGAGAATAATATGAATAAATTTACAATTACATGGTATGTGCAAAATGAAGAAGCTCCCATTCTTTTACGGGAGTATTTAAAAAACAAACAGATTTCCAAAGCAGCGCTGACCGATATTAAGTTTCACGGCGGCGCTCTTTTTGTTAACAAAAAAGAAGTAACAGTCAGAACCGCTCTTAATGGTGGTGATGAGGTCACAGTAAGGTTTCCTCCAGAAACAAAAAGCTCTTCAATGGAAGCGGAAGATATACCATTAGACATTATTTTTGAAGATCAACATTTTATTGCTGTTCATAAACCAGCTGGAATGCCAACGATTCCTTCGCTTTATCAGCCAAACGGGTCTCTAGCTTCAGCCGTTTTATACTATTATCAGCAACATGATATCCCGGGTACATTTCATGCGGTAAACCGCTTAGACAAAGATACATCAGGTATTGTATTAATAGCGAAACACCGATTCGCCCATTCGCTCATGTCTAAACAGCAAAAAGATAAAGTGATAAAGAGGGAATATATTGCATTTGTTCACGGAGAGTTAAAGGATGAAAGAGGAACGGTGGATCGTCCGATCGCAAGAAATCCAGAGAGTATTATTGAAAGAATGGTAAGTGGAGATGGCCAGCGATCAATCACTCATTATGAAACAATAGATTATGTGGAAGAAACAAACTTTACCGTTGTCTCATTACGATTAGAAACAGGCAGAACACACCAAATCAGAGTACATATGTCTTCAATCGGTCACCCTCTACTTGGAGATGACTTATATGGTGGTTCATTAGAACTGATTCAACGACAGGCTTTACATAGTGAGAAAACCTCATTTATCCATCCATTTTCAGAGAAGCTCATTACGTTAAAAGCTGATTTACCTTTAGACATGAAAAATCTTTGGAATCAATGATAAATACGTGCTAAAACGTTAAAAGAGGAGTGTTGCCCATAGGCTCAGCACTCCTCTTTTTTAATCGTGAAAAGACCGAAACTTTTCAGGAACATATGGCATGGCTGACGGTACGCTAATTGTCTCCATTTCAGGATAACGAAGGGCGCTAAGCTTACCACCGAAGACGCATCCTGTATCAATATTCCACGTATTTTGAATATGACGCACTTCTTCAACAGGTGTATGTCCATAAACGATGGTGATTTTTCCAGAGTGATTTCTTGCCCAATCTCTTCTTACGGGGGTTCCATCAGGGTTTGACTTCCCTGTTATATCTCCATATAGAACGAATGTTTTTACTTTATCATGAGTTTGACCAACATAATCTTCTCGTATTCCTGCATGAGCAACGACTAACTTACCGTGATCGAGATGCAGATAAAGAGGAGCACTTTCGTAAAGGGTACAAAAATGATCTCTGACTTTTTGTCTTTCAACAGGATTGAGCGCGTTAAGTTCCGCAACAGTTGTTTCGAGTCCATGTTTAATCTGAACGTTGCGTCCTAAAAAGTATCGATACAGCTTGTTACAATGATTGCCTGGTGAGTATAGGGCTAGATCATTTTGTACAAGTTCATATACATGTTCCATTACTTTTATTGATTTTGGGCCACGATCCATCAAGTCACCTAAAAATACGAGTTTTCGGTTGTCTTTATGTACAGGAAGGTTGTTATTCCATTGATATCCCAGCTTCGTTACAAGTTCTTCGTATTCCTTAAAACATCCATGAATGTCACCGATAATATCATATTTCATGTCCATCACCTCATAAACATTAGGATACTTCAAAGTCAAAAGAAAAACACCTGATAAATATCAGGTGCTATTCAAACATATATTTAGTCGTTCTCGATCGAACGTTTAATACGAGCCCAAAGGCAATCATGTATGCGAGTATCGAACTTCCTCCATAACTGATGAAAGGTAGGGGAATACCTGTGATCGGCATAACTTGAATGTTCATTCCAATGTTCTGGAACACTTGGAAAGTAAGCATACCAATTACTCCTGCACATAAGTAACTTCCAAAAGCTTCATTGCTCTCAAGAGCGGTATTGATCATTCTGTAAACCATCAAGAAGAATAGAGAAATAACGATACTTGTTCCGAAGAAACCAAATTCTTCACCGATGATCGAGAAAATAAAATCAGTTTGAGCTTCTGGCAGATAAACAGAACCTTCTGTGAAACCTTTACCAAAAAGCATTCCGCTGCCGATCGCGAGTAGTGCGTTTCTTGTATGATATCCCGCATCTTTATGTTCATACGGTTCAAGCCAAGCGTAGAAGCGATTAAGCTGATACTGATCGAGAATATGATCCACAAAAAATTGTGGAAAGGTAAAATATATCCAAACTAGGATTGATATGAACAAGATAAAGGAAAGAATAAGGATAACAATAATTCTCCATCTAATTCCGGATACTAATAAAAGACTTCCTGTGATCGCCATAAATACAAGACTCGTACCTAGGTCAGGCTGCATAAGGACAAGTAGTGTAGGGAAACCAGCAATTAACGCAATTTTACCAAGCAATAACAGGTCTTCATGCAATGTGCGAACAATATACTTTTCATTGTGAGTAGCAATTGTATTGGCGATGGCTATAACTAGAGCCACTTTTACAAGTTCTGAAGGCTGCAAGGCGAAAGGACCAAATCTGTACCAGCTCTGCGCACCATTGATATTTGGAACGATGCTCTCAGGAGCGACTAGAATACCAAGCAGTAACAGGATACCGAACCCATATACGTACCAAGATAATTTTCTAAACTGATCAAAATCTAATACCATAACACCGACTACAGCAATTCCACCGATAACGTACCAAACGAGCTGCTTTATGACGAAGTTGCTGCCGTATTGATCCATCATCTGCGCGCTATAGATGGCAACACAGCTCGTGATGACCATTAAGAACAAAAGAAACAAAAGATTGTAATCGAGTTGCTGCCATGGTGACTTGTGGTTATTCTGCATGTGGATCGACTCCTTAAAGTAAAACAATAACATGTATTATCTTACCTAAAAATAAAGTGTTTGCAAATCATTTTGAGTATAATCGTTTGACATTTCTTTTTCTGCTTTACTATAGTAAACCAATAATATAAAGAAACGACGGAGGTTTTATGGAAGAACATGCATCGTTTACTTCATTAGTATTAGTCATTCTTACAGCATTTTTCGTTCCTATTCTGCTAAACAAATTTAGGCTGCGAGTAATACCTGTTGTTGTAGCGGAAATCATTGTAGGTATTATTCTAGGAAAGAGCGGCTTTGATGTCGTCCATTCTGACGCATGGCTTGAGATCTTATCCGTACTCGGTTTTATTTTCTTAATGTTTTTAAGTGGCCTAGAAATTGATTTTAGTATCTTTGCAGGCGAGTCCAATTCTAAGAAAAAGAAAGCAGAGAAGAAAGAACCGAATCGTATATTCGTTTCAAGCATCATTTTTCTTTTCATACTGATCCTGTCATACGGATTATCTCTTCTTTTTGTTTGGGGTGGCTTTACAGAAAGTGCGTTCTTTATGACGCTTGTTATCTCAACCATCTCACTAGGCGTAGTTGTCCCAACATTAAAAGAAGAAAAGTTATCAAAGACAACCATTGGTCAAATCATCTTATTAGTTGCGGTAATTGCTGATCTTGTAACCATGATTTTACTTGCTCTTTTTGTTTCAATGGAATCAGGAGATCCAAGCAGAATGTGGCTGTTACTTATCCTTTTTGCCGCAGGAGTTCTATTATATTTTGTCGGGAAACAAATGAGACATAGATCATTTCTCGACACGATGTCAAAAGGAACGATACAGCTAGATACACGGGCTGTCTTTACATTAATCATCGTTTTGGTCGGACTTTCTGAATCGGTTGGGGCAGAGAACATATTAGGCGCTTTCTTAGCAGGGGTTCTCGTTTCTCTCCTTTCACCCAATAAACAACTGGTTCATAAACTCGATTCTTTTGGATATGGATTTCTAATACCTATCTTTTTTGTAATGGTAGGGGTTGAACTGGATATTCGTTCGATATTTGCTGATCCTAAAGCATTAGCACTGATACCGTTATTATTGATCGCGTTGCTTATTTCTAAGTTTTTGCCTATTTTGTACCTTCGAAAGTGGTATGACTGGAAAACGGTAACGGCTGCAGGGTTCTTATTAACTTCTACACTGTCGTTGGTGATCGCTGCTGCTAAAATTGGAGAACGAATCAATGTAATTGATGCTCGAACATCATCAGCATTAATCTTAACGGCTGTTATTAGCGCAATCATTACACCTATATTCTTTAAAAAACTGTTTCCGAAAAAAGAGGAAGCGGAAGCGGGTAAAGAACAACTTGTATTTGTTGGTGCCAATCAATTTACACTGCCGTTAACGACAGAGCTTGATCAAACTCGTTTTGAATATCGACTGTATCACACGAAACAAGAAGAAAAAGACCAAAAACAACTGGATAGCTTTAAAATACAAGAGCTTGATGATTACGAAACAACAACATTAATGCAGGCAAATGTTTTTGATACAGATATTATTGTATTAGCAACAGGAAGCGATGAAACAAATGAAAACCTTGCTCTGATTGCAAAAGAGGAAGGGGTGGAACGAGTTGTTGCTCGTATTGAGAATCCACTAAAGAGGGATGCACTTAAATACAAAGGGATTGAAGTATATTCTGTTTACTTTTCTTCTCAAGTGTTACTAAAAGCGTTAATCGAAAATCCTGCGGTAGTGGATATCCTTACAACGTCAGATAATAGTCTGAATGAAATTCTTGTCGAAAACAGTGCTTACCACAGAACAGCTTTAAGAAACTTTCCTTTTCTTGGGGATAGCATTATCGTTCGTATCTACCGAGGAAAAGAGTCAATCGTTCCGCACGGTGATACCGAGATTTTATTAGGAGATAAAATGGTTGTGACGGGCAGTAAGCAACAAGTGCTGCAGATGAGACAAATATTAGGTTAATTCAAAAAGCACTGGCTTTTAAGTCAGTGCTTTTTGTTGCCTATAAAAAGATAAGTCCTAAATTACTATAAAAATGAGCATGCTAAGCGTAACGATAAAATATAGGGAGTTGAAATGATATGATGCCAGTTGTTCATTGTCCAAAATGCGGAAAAGAACATGCTCTTAATGGAGAGGTCTTAATCGCTCAATCGAATCAAAATGTGATTTATCGCTGTGATTCATGCGGTTTTGAAGTGAAAGATATTCAGACGAGTAAAGGTTAATAGTGAAAATCCTCTCTACTTCTGTTATACTAATTAGGACTTGGTACTAATAACAATTACTAATAAATAAAATGAACAGATTGATGGGGAGGAAGCTTTATATGTATCAGCTATCATTAGAAAACAAAACGTTTGTAGTAATGGGTGTTGCAAATAAGAGAAGTATTGCTTGGGGAATTGCACAATCTCTTTCAAACGCAGGTGCCCGCCTAGTATTTACATATGCAGGCGAAAGATTAGAGAAGAATGTTCGAGATCTAGCAGAGTCACTAGGAAGAAACGATTCAATCGTACTTCCATGTGATATTACGAATGATGAAGAAATTAAAAAGACTTTTGCTACATTAAAAGAAGAAGTTGGCGTAATTCATGGACTTGCTCATTGTATCGCTTTTGCGAACACAGAAGAATTAAAAGGCGAGTATTTAAACACAACTCGCGAAGGGTTCCTTCTTGCTCATAATATTTCATCGTATTCCTTGACTGCTGTAGTTAAAGAAGCTCGTCCACTAATGACAGAAGGCGGTAGCATCGTTACGCTAACGTATCTTGGAGGAGAAAGAGTAGTTTCTAACTACAACGTTATGGGTGTGGCGAAAGCATCATTAGACGCAAGTGTGAAGTATCTTGCAAGTGACGTAGGTAAAGACGGAATTCGCGTGAACGCCATTTCAGCTGGACCGATTCGTACCCTTGCTGCTAAAGGAATCGGCGACTTTAACTCTGTACTAAAAGAGATCGAAGAAAAATCACCACTTCGTAAAGCAAATACACAAGAAGAAGTAGGCGATGCTGCACTGTTCTTGATGAGTGACTTGGCTCGTGGAATCACGGGAGAAATTCTTCACGTGGATAGTGGTTATAACACAATCGCTAGATAATTAAATGATAATAAAAACCCCTTCGAAGGCTCACAATGGGCTCCGAAGGGGTTTTTTGACGTTTTACCTTGCTCTCAATGGGAAGGTAAACCGTTTGGTAATTGCAGTCTCTATTAACCTAGAGCTCCTGCGCCGTTTCCTGTAGTTTGTGGTACGCATACGATACCACAAATGCAGCGACAGTCGATTACAAACGTTTGGTTTAACGCAGTCGTTGCATCCAAGTAAGAGAATACTGCACAGCTGCTGTCGTCGTCAAAACGAACTAATGTAAAGATAGTAGGTGTAGTTTCTCCACCAAGAGAAAGAGGTGTAGAAGCACCTTTCAATACGATTAGAAGTCTTTGCTGAGCAGCCATGCTGCAGAAATTACCGTTTGTGTTTGCGATGTTGTTTAACAACTCACATACACAAGACTTGTTTCTTGACCGTGATCCACCTGCAGCTTCTCCATTTCCGCCACAGCAAGATCCTTTAAATAGGCTAGACATTAAATTGCCTCCTTATAGATTAGATACATGTACCTGAACGTTTCATCAGGGTTAATATACTATATTAAAGCAGGCTATTATTTGCATGAGACATGTACCTAGTTAATGCCCAATCTTCTATAAATAGGTTTTAGCCCTTTCTTCTAAACTTCTTAAATTTCCGCTCATATACTAGTCGATTCATCTATGCACAAGTTGTAATTTTTCATATCTATATATAAAGCTAGTACAAATTTTAGCTAGCTTGTTTTATTCCTGAAGGGAGAAAGATTTATATGGCGATTTTTGGAACACAAAACTTAAGAGCGAGATTAATTCAAAATGCAAGATTGGCTACAAATATTGATGTTATTTATGTACCATCAACACAAGTTGTGGCTGCTCCTGCTTTAGAGGCAGTTACAATTACTGAAGTACAAGCAGATTTTATTATCGTTAATGATGGTACTACAAATTACCTTGTACCAATTGACAAGATTATCACAATCCAAGACACAGCAGTAATCTAATTTAGAAAATAAGAAAGGAGTTGGAATAGTGGGATTATTATTTAGAAGCATGTTAAGAAACATGCAGGGACAGAATACAGTTATCACACAAGTGTTTACATCATGTGAAGAGACAAACCTTTTTGGAGTAACTGTCGTATCTGTACAAGAAAATTTTGTGATTTTTGCAGGTGCGGGTTCAGGTGCCGGATCTGTTTATTATATTCGTCTTAACGATATTCTTGGTATCGAAATTTAATTCAACGAAGACTTCATGTTTACATGAAGTCTTTTCAATTTATTTAGAAAGGGTTAATAGATGAGCAAGTTAAATATACTCTTTATATCAAAAAACACTAGCCAATTTATTGATAAATCAAGTCATTATTTATACCAAGAACTTCAAAAACATGTGAATGTTGAAGTGTGGAGCGAACATGCTTCTATTCAATATATTCTTTCACGTGTTCAAAGGAAACCTGATTTCATATTATTTAATGATATTCACAAAAACTATAGTCCGTTTATAAATGGACTGGAGACATTGAACGTACCATCTGGGATGATCGTTCACGATCTGCATTACAACCCAAAATTACGTGAGAGGATTATGAAATTAAGTTGTATTAAAGTTTTATTTCCTCATTATAAAGAAGCTTTTATCCAAACTTTTCCTTCACTATCAGATAAGGTACATTGGTTCCCTCATCATGTGAACGAAAATGTTTTCAAAGATTACCAGATTACAAAAGAAACAGACGTTTTAATGGTAGGTGCAAACTATCCGCATCTTTATCCTCTTAGAGCCAAGATCATGCAAGAGATGCAAACTTTTAGTGGTTTTAAAACCTTCAAGCATCCAGGATATCGTGATATAAAAGCGCATGAGAAAGAAATTATCTCAGGCGCAGAATATGCAAAAGAAATGAATGCTGCCAAGTTATTTATTACATGTGATTCGATCTATCAATATCCACTTTTGAAGTATTTCGAAGTATTAGCCTCAAATACATTGTTGCTAGCTCCAGGTTCACCAGAATTAAATGAACTTGGATTTATTGATGGTCAAACATTCGTACAAATTGATCTCAATAATTATAAAGAAAAGATAACTTATTACCTTGCTAACGAAATAGAACGGAATGTTATCGCTAGACAAGGATATGAGATGGTTCACGAGAGACATACCTCAAGCAAAAGAGCTCTTGAAATGATACACAAAATACAAACAATTATTGAAAGGAAACTTTGAATGGATAAAGTATCTATTATTATCCCATTTTACAACTGTACTTATGTCACACACGCCATACAAAGTGCGTTGAATCAAACGTACAAACATATTGAAATTATTGTCGTAAATGATGGATCGTTTCAACATAACGAGAAATTAGAACCTTATAGAGATCAGGTAACGATTCTCTCAAAACCAAACGGTGGAACGGCAAGTGCATTGAATACAGGCATTAAAGCTGCAAGTGGTGACTTTATTTGCTGGCTAAGTTCTGATGACATGTTTCTTCCAAACAAAGTAGAACGTCAGGTTGCTTTTATGAATGAAGTAGGCGCGCTGATAAGCAGTACGAACTTCAGACTTATGAATGAGGATAATGTTCTTACAAGTTCAACACTCGGTTTCGATAACACTGATTATTTGGCATTTCTAAAAGTTATGAGAAGAAGCTGTGTGATCAATGGATGTACAGTTATGATGGATAAAAAACTCATTCAGCAAATAGGATACTTTGATGAAGAGCTTCCGAGTACGCAAGATTATGATTATTGGTTACGAGTAATCTGTTCGGACATCCTATTTTTTCACTACAATCAGCCGTTAACCCATTATCGCGTGCACAGTGAAATGGGTTCACAGGTACGTAAACCGTCGATAGGAAAAGAAGTTAAGCTTGTCTCTAAAAGATATAAAAGAATGATGACTCAACAGATCGTTAAACGAATTAAAGGCACATAAAAAAGCCCTCTTTAGGAGCTTTTTTTGTGAACAAACTTAGGATATCTGTATTTTATTTTAAAATATTCATAAATTCTTGGGCATACGTATCCAGGTTAAATACATCTAAGTGATTGTATGCTTGATCTATAATACTAGAACGTAACACCACATTGTTAACCAGTTCTAATGCTTCCGGAACAGCCGTTTCAATTCTAGCATTCGTGTAAAATTTACCAGTTTGATTATGAGCGATGAATGCTTTTACACCATCTGAATCAGAAGAGAGAACAGGGCATCTGCAGCTCATCGCCTCAATGACTGCGTACCCGAATCCTTCTACTTTAGAAGTCGATAATAAGAATCCTCCAGAATCCCCGATCATGGAAAAGTAGTTGGCCATCTGTTTATGAGGGATGTTGGCATGCAGCTTTAATGAAGTGCTTAACCCCATCTGAGTCACCAGTCTATTAAATTTCATCCGCTCCTTTTGATCGCCTAGTGTATCGTCTATGAACATCCAAAATTGAGTGTCAGGTCTATGCTTTAAGAAGCGAAAGGAAAACTCTAAATAATCTTTCCAATTTTTATTCTCTTCAATTCTCCCAACCCAGCCAACGATCGGAAAGCTCGGTTTTTCCATTGAAACATAACAAAATTCATCTTTATCAAAACAATTATGAAAGCAATATTTAGGTGTGGAAGGATAGTAGGCTTGAATCAAGTTGATTAGATGAGGTGTATTAGGAAAAAGGATTCCGTTAGAATATGTTTCCACGTTCGGCTTTGCCTGAAGCAAAATTTTTTCAGCGTTTTGGTAACTACCTAACCCTTGCACCTCATATATAAGTTTACCTGTAAACCCAAGCTTTCTTATACGGTGAAGTAAGTTAATGTCTGAGCAAACGAAGATGGCATCAAAATCATCCATTATTATTCTTTTAATCTCTTCATCATTATTTGTGATATAAGTAGTAATCTCAGAAATGTTTTGCATGCCTGTACCATTCTGAAGGTAGAGAAGATGACAGTCGATGCCGTGGTTCTTAAGGGCTTTACAGCGTTGACGGTTCAATGTTTCCATGCCGCCGCTAGGTAAATAAAAAACAAACAAAATTTTAGCTGTGATCATACGGTAGCTCCTTTTAAATTCTATAAGCCATTGTATGAATTCATAGAAAAGATGTTCTAAACACTCACTCTGAAGGGGTGCCTTTTTTTGTTTGTACAGGGTAGGGGTCTAGTCCACATTGGGAATACAATCATAGTTTAATATAAAGTTTTAATTTTAATTATGGAAGGAGAGTTTCATTGAAAATAGTAACTATTCTTGGAACACGTCCTGAGATCATACGGCTGAGTTTGATCATCAAAAAACTAGATCAATTAGCAGATCAACATGTTTTGATTCACACAGGTCAAAACTTCACACCTTCATTAAATGACGTGTTTTTCCAAGAGTTTCAACTTAGAAAGCCAGACTATATTTTAATGAGACAACAATTTTCTTTCGGAAATCAAATTGCACATCTGTTTTCAGAGCTAGAGAAAATATTGCTACACGAGAAGCCGGATAAAGTTTTGGTCCTAGGTGATACGAACAGTGCTCTTTCTTCTATTGTTACAGAAAGGTTAAACATACCAGTTGTGCATATGGAAGCGGGTAACAGATGTTTTGACCTAAATGTACCAGAAGAGAAAAACAGAAAAGTAATTGACGCCATCTCTACCTTTAATCTGCCATATACCAAATACAGCAGAGAGAACTTAATAAGAGAAGGTGTTCCTGTTAACCGAATCATGGTTTCAGGTAACCCGATCTATGAAGTGTTAACTCAATTTGCAGAACAGATTGATAATAGCAGAATTCTAGAAAAATTAAATGTTTCAAAAGGAAAGTATATGTTAGTCACAGCCCATCGTGCTGAGAACGTGGACAATCACGTTCATTTAAAAGAGATTTTAACAGGTTTAAATTTAGTTGCAGAACATTTTAAAATGCCGATCATCTGCTCTATTCACCCACGCACAAAATCAAGGATTCTAGAAAGCAGCACGGTACAGATGAACCCATTCGTACAATTTCATGAACCATTTGGATTCTTTGACTTTGTAAAGTTAGAAAAGCACGCATTTTGTGCACTAACAGATAGTGGGACCGTTCAAGAGGAATGTTGTTTATTCCAAGTGCCGACTGTAACGATGAGAAATAGTACCGAGCGGCCAGAAACCGTTGAGTGTGGCAGCAATTGTGTTTCAGGTGTTTCAGCCACACAAATTTTAGCTTCAGTAAAAGTAATGACAAATCAGAAGAAGCAATGGTCCATTCCCGAAGGCTATGGAGATTTAGATGTTTCAGATCGAGTCGTAAAGTTTATTTTAGGAGGAAATAGTATTGTTTAATAAAAGAATTTTAATTACGGGGGGCACGGGATCTTGGGGTCATGAGCTAGTCAAACAGCTTCTGCCAAAAGAACCGAAAGAAATAATCGTTCTCTCGCGTAATGAAGCAAGTCAAGTAGCTATGCAAAGACAGTTTGATTATAATCCCAAGCTTACCTTTATGATTGGTGATATCAGAGATAAAGATTCCTTAATGAGAGCGAGCGAAGGCATCGATTATATCTATCATCTTGCAGCATTAAAGCATGTACCCATCTGTGAGCTCCAACCTTATGAAGCATTGAAAAGCAATATTCAAGGAACACAAAACGTAATCGAAACAGCCATTCATCATAAGGTGACGAAAGTGATCTATATTTCAACTGACAAAGCAGCGAACCCTTCTAATCTTTACGGAATGACGAAAGCGATCGG
This sequence comes from Fictibacillus sp. 5RED26, assembly GCF_015903895.1. Lineage (NCBI taxonomy): Bacteria > Bacillati > Bacillota > Bacilli > Caryophanales > Fictibacillaceae > Fictibacillus > Fictibacillus sp. 5RED26. Next base: position 903,888 of record NZ_JACZDU010000001.1, read on the forward strand.
TGAAAAGTTAATCATTCATGCAAACCTATTAAGTAAGCATACACGATTTGTCTGCGTAAGAGGCGGTAATGTTTTAGGCACAAATGGTAGTGTTATTCACGTGTTTAAAAGTCAGATTAAGAATAAAGGTCAAGTAGGTATAACTGATTTTGAGATGACGCGGTTCTTCTTAACTTTAGAAGAAGCGATCAGTCTATTATTTAAAGCCACTTATGAGAGTGTAGGCGGTGAGATCTTTGTTATGAAGATGCCTACGTGCAAGATTACAGATCTAGCACAAGTTCTTATTGATGCTTCAGGAGAAAAAGGGGTAAAGATGATCGAACTTGGAAAACGTCCAGGAGAGAAGCTTCATGAAATCCTATTATCTGAATATGAAAGTACAACGACAGTCCTTTTTGATAATGAATACTTTGTAATTCTACCTACTATTGATATAGATGGATTGAATGAACACTATGCATCTTTCGATAAAGTAGAGCTTGAAAGCTATAGTTCTGAGACGGATTTAATGACGAAAAAAGAGATTCATCAGATGCTCGTTGAAGGTGGATTTCTGTCTTGAAGATCATGATTTTAGGGGCGAATGGGATGGCTGGTCATATGATCGCCTCCTATTTCAAAACAAAGACAACACATGAGCTCCTTCTGACTTCTAGAGATGGAACGGAGGGCCATATCCTGCTGGATGCAACGAATTTAACGCAGATTGCAGAAGTTGTTCAGCATCATAAACCAGATCTTATTATTAATGGCATCGGTCTATTAAACGAATATGCTGCCATCCATCAAAGAGACGCAATCCTTGTAAACAGCTTACTTCCACACGAATTAGCTAAACAACTCAATGGATATGGAGGCAAGTTGATCCACATTAGTACAGATTGCGTGTTTAGTGGACATCAAGGTAATTACAATGAAGAATCGGTACCAGATGGATTATCGATGTATGCTAAAACTAAACAGCTTGGAGAAATAAAAACAGAACCTCATCTAACGATTCGAACATCTATTATTGGTCCTGAGTTAAAAAATGGTATCGGCCTTTTTAATTGGTTTATTCAGCAAAAGGGAATCATTAAAGGTTTTACTCATGTGAAATGGAACGGTGTTACAACATTAGAACTTGCTAAATTTATTGATCATACCACCACTAATCCAATAACAGGTCTTTATCATTTAACCGCTCCAGAAGTTCTTTCAAAGTATGAACTTTTAAAGATTATCAAGGATATCTATCAGAAGGATGACGTTGATATTATCCCGCATACCGAGCCACGATTAGATCGAACACTCTTTAACACAAGGACAGATTCTACATTTAAGGTCGCATCTTATGAAAAACAGGTACAAGATTTAAAAGATTGGTCGAAATGAAAAAAAAGATCGTAATAACAGGTGCAACAGGATTTACAGGGCTTCATGCTTGTCAGTACTTTGTGGATAAAGGATATGAAGTAATAGGCATTTCAAGAAGTTCCTTTTCTATTTTGAAGGTGCATGCAGAAACATGTGATCTTTTAAACAAAGCAAGTATTTCGGAAATTCTAAACAAGCATAAACCTAACTTCTGCCTTCATTTGGCAGGTGTGAATTCTGTACCTCATTCATGGGAAGACCCTATCTCGACAATTGAAGCAAATGTTCTAGGAACACTTTATTTACTTGAAGCTATTCGTTCATCAGTCCCATCGTGCCGAACAGTAATTGTTACCTCAGCACTTTCGGGAAAGGATCATCCGTATGGAGTGAGTAAACAGCTTCAACAAAACCTAGTGATGAACTGGACGCATCTGTTTGATCTTCAAGTTATGGTAGCAAAACCATGTAATTTAATCGGACCAGGCACATCACCTGGTTTCGTTTCTTTTTTAGCAAAGCGTATTATCCACATGGAGAATACTGGTGATGTAAGTGCTATTAATATCAGTCATCTTGGAAACAAGCGAGAGTTCTTAGATGTAAGAGATGCGATATCTGCTTATGAAGTTCTGTTGAAGAAAGGCCATCATAATAAGACCTACGAAATAGGATCAGGAAAGATGACAACACTGTTAGAGATAGCTGATATCTTTCAAACGTTTACGAAAGAAAAACTGACTTTGTTAGAGACAGCCGCTTCTCCAGAAAAAAGTCCCAATGTCATGGATTCAAAACTCTTACAAGAACTCCATTGGCAGAAAAAATACCCATTAGAAATTTCGATACAGCAAACTCTTACATTTTACAGATCAATCAGGTAATGTAACAAGTTAATACACTAAAAAAGCGTCCCTCATTCATGGGGACGCTCTATTTATTTCATTCGCTTATGGTATAGAGCCATATTCATCCAATGTGTATTTCCAGGCTTAATATGCTGGCTATAAAAGTGAGTCTCAACTTGATTGTTTGAGACGCCACTCAAACTTTTATGAAGAGATCTTAATCGATACAAAACGGCGTATGGTTGAATGGTTTTGTTTAACGAGGATTTAACATACCGAGTCCCTCTTATAATTGGTCCTGAAGTCAAACGTCCTCGACGGTCGTACCAAATTTTATGATTCGTTACCAACAGATCTGTTTCTGACGGTAAGGATTCCATTTTTAACACCATCTGCTCTAGCGCTTGTGGATCAAGCCAGTCTTCACCTGTCATAAAAAGAACATACTCTCCGATGCAATAATCAAGAGCAATTTCAATGGTTTCCGCTTTTCCGCGATGATTTAGCAACAATGGAATCATTCTAAAGTCGTGTGTTCGATGAATTGAATCAGGAGTAAAATCGGTCGAACCATCATCCACAATAACAATCTGAAAATCGCTCAACGTTTGTTGAAGAATGCTGTTCAATGCAAGATCGATTGTTTTTACATGATTGTGTGAATAGAGGACAACACTTACTTTTGGTAGCTTTCCGATACTTTTTTGTATATCGATACTGCTAGCCATACTTTCCATCGTCAGCTGTTCGGGTGGGATGTTTGTTGTAAGTGCAAATCGTCCATTAAAACGATATTCCATAATATATTCCCGGAGCAGTACAAAATCGCCATGCTGAAGCAAACGAATCCAAAAATCATGGTCTTGTACGTTAGGGAAATCTACCCGATAGCCTCCAGCTTTTGCAAAAGCTTCACTCGTAAACATGAAAGATGCTCCAATAAAACAATTCTGGAATATCTCTTCTCGTTTCCTCGTCATAAAATGCTCAACATATTCGTACCATGCTTTTGTATAAGTGATCGGTGTACCATGTTGATCAATCCGCCTATAAAATGAATACACCAATACGGTTTCCTTTGAGGCTTGATCCATCGTATCGACTAACCGCTCTAAAAAGTTTGGATCATGTCTGTTATCACTCGAGATCCATGTCAGATAAGGACAATCTTTAACAAGTTCAAAGCCCTCATTTAAAGTAGGAGAAATTCCAAGATTCACCTTTCGATCAACGATCTCATATGGAATGGTTAAAAGTTTACTAGCTTCTTTTATTGCGGTGACCGTTTCATCATTAGGTCCATCAAGAACGATTACAAGTTTATAATCACGAAAAGTTTGTCTTTCCATCGATTGTATACATTCAAAAATATACTCCCTTTCCTGGTGATATACGGGGAGTACTACGCCTACTTTCACTAAAGTTCCTCCTAAGTTCAATTTCTCTATGATTGATAATGTCATAGTGCGATACAAGTATTCTATTCATTTATACAAGAATGGGACTGGTTATTTTGGTAAAAAAATTTTCTGTTTAGACTGCTTCTTAAATAAATGCTGTCTACATGCTGAAGTGCTCTTGAATGTAGTTGCTTTCCGTTTCAGGAGTCTCGCACCTTACACGTCAATCAACTTATCAGGGAAGTAAAAAAATTAAGGCGGTATTGAGAAATTTCATTTGCAGTGTAAATGATTTTACTCACAGAACTTGTCTAACCTTCATACACTAGTAATGATTAGCAATGGCTAATGAATGAATAGTTGAGGTGAAATCGATGCTCCTTCTTCCTCATGGTGGAAGTTTAGTCAATCGACAGTTTACTAACGTCGATTACAATCAAAACCTAATTAAAATTGAATTAGATCCAATCAGTTTATCTGATTTAGAATGTCTTGCTAACGGTGCATTTAGTCCTCTTGATTCTTTTATGAACAAAGCGGAATACGAAGCTGTAGTACGTCATATGAGGCTAACTAACGGACTTCCTTGGAGTGTTCCAATAACGTTACCTGTTACTGAAGACAAAGCTAAACAATTAAAAAAACAACATGAAGCTTTACTGAAATATGAAGATACGATATATGGAAAAATAGAAATCACAGATATCTTTAAACCTGACAAACTTCTAGAAGTGAGGCATGTCTATCGTACGGAGGATCAAACGCATCCAGGGGTACGCAATGTGATGAATAGAGGAAGCTGGTACGTAGGGGGAAGAGTTACTTTGGTGAACAAACCTCCTCGAAAAGTTGGTTCATCTTATTATTTAGATCCTAAAGAGACAAGGGAACAATTTAATAAGAATGGTTGGGAAAAGATCGTTGGTTTCCAAACGAGAAATCCCATTCATCGTGCACACGAATATTTACAAAAAACAGCACTTGAACAGATGGACGGGCTCTTATTACATCCTTTAGTAGGGGAGACAAAACAGGATGACATACCTGCAGAAGTTAGGATGGAGTCTTATGAAACGCTTCTCCAACATTATTACCCGAAAAATCGTGTCCTGTTGAGTGCGTTTCCTGGATCGATGAGATATGCGGGTCCACGTGAGGCGATCTTTCATTCCATCATAAGAAAGAATTATGGATGCAGCCACATTATAATAGGAAGAGATCATGCTGGTGTCGGAAATTTTTATGGTCCTTATGATGCGCAGCATATTTTTGCAGAGTTTGATCTGGAGGAGATAGGAATAACACCTATCTTCTTCGAGAATAGTTTTTATTGCACGAAATGTGGAGCTATGGCCACGATTAAAACGTGTCCACATGACGAAATGGACAGACTTACTTTATCAGGAACGAAAGTAAGAGAAATGCTAAAAAATAACGAGCCGATTCCAACTAATTTTAGCAGGAGTGAAGTCATTTCAATATTACGCGATTATTATGCTAAATAAAAAGGTATGGAGGCTAAAGATTTGAGTCAAGAAGATAAGAATATAACATGGCAACAGCATAATGTGACCAAGGAAATGAGACAGAAACTTCATGGTCATAAGAGCTTTGTGCTTTGGTTTACAGGTCTATCGGGTTCTGGAAAATCAACGATAGCTTCCGAAGTTGAGAAAATGTTATACCAAAGACAGTACAGCACCATGTTGCTTGATGGAGATAATGTAAGACACGGATTAAATCGAGATCTAACTTTCTCAAAAGAAGCAAGAACAGAAAACATCAGAAGAGTCGGAGAAGTTACAAAGTTATTTGTAGAAGGCGGATCGATTGTTTTAGTTGCAGCTATTTCTCCTATTGCTGCAGATCGAGATGCTGTTAGAAGTTTGTTGTCGAGAGAAGAGTTTGTTGAAGTCTATATAGATTGCAGTCTTATAGAATGTGAGAAACGAGATCCAAAAGGGCTATATAAGAAGGTAAGAGAAGGATTGATTACTAATTTTACGGGTATCTCAGATCCTTATGAAGCACCAGTTTCTCCTGAAATTACTGTAAAAACAGATCACCTGGAAGTAAAAGAATGTGCCGAACAAATCATAAAATATTTGGAGGCAAATCAATATATTTCTTAAAGGCAAAAGCTGCACCCTAGGGTGACAGCTTTTTAGTTAGATTTATTAGGTTTCCATGTTACTTTGCCGCAAGAACTGCAGCCTTTTTTTACAGGGGGGTTAATTAGAGATTGGTTCTTCCCTGCATTGTTCAGTTTCTTTGTTTTGATCTCAGCATAAAGCTTTTGTAAATCCTCTTTATTCACTTCTAATCTCTCCTCTTAATTAAATATCTTGGCGCAATGCCATTATATTCTCAATCTGAGGACGGGGTGTTCTTATTTGGTTGAAATGGACGAATGACTGAAGTTCTCTTTGATTCAGCAGTATTCTTATTAAAAGGTTGGATCGTTTTTTCAGTAGGACTGTTTGATTTAAAAGGACTGATTGGACTTGCATTTCTTGATAAAACCTTACTTTGCTCATAGGGTTTTGGAATCTGGTTGGTGATGAGCGAACCAGCAGATGAAAAGGGTCGAATTTGGGGAACAGTCGCTTTAGGTGCATCTAATCTTCTATTAACAGGCTTCTGTTCATTTGCCTCATAAAAAAGATCTTCCCTCTTGTTTTGTACAGGAGAAGAAGGGGAGGACTTTAGCTTAACTTCTACATTTGGTCTTTCTTCAATTTCGTCTACTAACGGGATTTGAGCGGCTGCAAAATAAGGATTAATAGGCTTTAAGATTTTATTCGCGCAAGAAAAGAAAGTTGATTCTGAAACGGAAGAAAGAGATTCAAAAGAAACACGCAGAAAGGTTTGAATGACTAAATAACTGATCCACTCTACAACTTTACCTTCATAAGAAGGCTGCACGGCTAAGAAGAGAGGTCCGTCTTTTCTTTTTAATGTGATACCTTTATGAATGCCAGCTTGAACGGGTAACCTGAAAGTGGGAGAAGGGTTCAAGTAATATAATTGTTTCTCAGGTGTATTCAGAGCAAGTGGCATTGGATGACCACTATGGAAATCTACATAAAAACGATGGTCACATTTCACATGATCATCTGTTGTCACTCTGATTCCTGTATGGCTTAAAAGCTGATCTAGTTCTTTAACTTTCTTTTGTGGTAGCCCTTGGATACCAAACATAAATGTAGAAAGAGCTCCTGAAATTGTTTCTCCGTCATCAGAGATCTGCAATCCCCAATAAGGCAATAAAAGACATAAAGCCTCATATTCTATGGATGATAACTCACACACTTTCTGATTTTGATACGAGATTGGTCTCATGATAGCTTCCTCCTTAACGCTTATCTATAAAAATAGGCTTTCGTTCTTGTGTCATAACCCACTCTATTTCCATAGTATGTATGGAATCTTCAGATCATGATGAGGAAAGGAAGGGAAACAATGGGAAATAATCATAAACACTTGCAGGATGAGTGTATCCGCGTTCAGAAAGTTTACGACTGGGTGACTGATACACTAAACGTAAGAAAGACCGTTTCTTTTACTCCTGAACAAATCGCAGCTATAGAAGAAGCATTGGATGATCCTTCACGCCGACCGTTAAGATTGGTTACGAAAGTACCTAAAACTCCTCCAGCATTCCCGCTAACAGGTGAAACAACTGAAGCGGCAGCATGCCCTGAACTATATCTATGCGAGCAAGTTGGAGATAAGAGAGATGTTACAGTAGCGCTTAACGGAGGTTTTGCTGAAGCACAGCTTGTAGAGCTACTCTTTACAACAGATATCAAAGTTCAAGTTGTAGACCGTAACGGAGCAATCGTTGTAGAACAGTTGGTTAATGCATCAGTATTTGAATCTTTCGTCTTGTGTTATCCAGATGGAACTGACTTATACTGCCGAATCACTAAAATCTTTGCCCGCATCCCAACAGGGACTGTGTTGTTGAATAGTCCATCACCAACTTCATTCGTTGTAGACATTACATTCTGCGTTGATATCCAAGTTGAAGCAGAAGTTAAACTAGAGGTATTGGCGAAGTTCTGCTCGCCTCGTGAAAATGACCTAAATGCAGAGGAAAGCGAGGGAGAAATGTGTCCAGAGGTAGTGTTCCCACAACAATGCCCGGACATATATCCCAGGCCAGGCTGCCTGTGTAGATCACGAGGAACTGCTAGCGGATTAACGTGTGAAGAGGATGGAGCAACAGAAACTGGCAGGGCAACGATTTCCGTTGAAATCTGTCCGAATTACAACCTGTCAGGAAGCAGATTCCAATTATCTCTAAACGATACAGGATATACAGCTACAGAATTCACACAAGAAACACTTAGCTGTGATGAGTATGCTGGTGGACTAAGATTGACTGTTTCAGGAAGAGGAATAATGGACGCTTCAGGAGAACAGTATCAGTTTAACCTGGCTATTGTTGAGACAGAGCATGGAAATCAATTTGAGGTAGAACTTATTGACAGAGCAGGAACTAAAGTATTTACTACAGGTGTTGTAAAAGCAGATTCTGGAGAAATCGCTATAGAAAACTGCCTTCAACACCAATAATTAAGGGATCTGAAGAACAGAAAGACCTGAGGCGATTTGCCTGCAGGTCTTTCTTGTTTATGAAAAAAAGGTGAACGAATAATTGTAGCTTACATACAATAGGGAAAGAGCCTAATTATGCAGGGGGGAAGATGCATGGGGACGAAGGATAAATTAAGTTATGAGCGGCTCGTTTCTAGGGTGGACTATTACAAGGACAAAGCACTTGATCTTGAGAAAAAGCTCGTCTTTGCTGAAGAAACCATTGAACGACTCGAAAATGAGACGAACAATGATCGATCGCTTAAAATAATAGAAGAGAATGAAAAAGAACTTCAAGGACTAAGAAAACAAGTCGAAGAACTCACAAGGAAATTAAAACGGCTAGAAGAGCATGAGATGGAAAAGAGGATGCAGAGTTACGAAGAATTGTTGAAGAGCATACAAGATGAAATGAATGATAAAGACCAACAGATCGATCTGTATCAACAGCGCATAAAAAGTATGGAAAAGCGAATCAACATTAATCGCACTTCTGAACCGGTTTTTGAAGAGCTTGATTCAGATAATAGTAAATCAGAACCACAGAAAAAAGAAGGCTTGAATAGTGCATGTTATTTCGACTATTCGGTAATTTTCACAAAAGATAAGAAGGGCTTTATTAGAGGTTCTTTTTTTATCGAAAACACTGGAACAGAAACGTTGGAGAATCCTTATATTTGTTTCAGATTCCAACCTGCTGAAGCTTGTTCATTAAAAGGAAAAATTATATCGTTGATCGCGTCACCCTCACAGGAAGAGATGACGCAGTCTATTTGGATGTATATGGATAATGAGTGGGCGGAAAAAGCAAAAGAACGGGGAGAGATGTGGATCTGTCCACTACGTGAAACCACATTTAAAAGTGGTGACAAACTCTCTTTGGATGATTTCCAGATTCCATTTAAGAGTGGTATTGATGAAAACATTACGGTAGAAGCGTTCGTTTATTTTCATAAACAAAACTATCGAACAAAAGCAGTTAATCATATAGCTATTAATTTTTAGTGAGACAGCCTATAACCAACTCGTCAGACTTGCATATGATGTACTATACGAGGAGGTTGTAACATGGAAGATTGTTATTATTGTAAAAGGAAGAAGAAGCATAAAAAACATAAGAAGGTTTATGCTGATAAAGTAATCATTAAAGCAGATAAAGTTATTATTCATGAAAAGAAGGTAGAGTGCGAATCAAGCTCTAGCAAATGGGAGTCTAGTCATAAACATGAGTCTAGCCACAAACATGAGTCATCTTCTAAACATGAATCTAGTCATAAACATGAATCTAGCCATAAACATGAATCTAGCCATAAACATGAATCTAGCTCAAAGCATGAATCTTCTTCAAAACATGAATCTTCTTCTAGCTCAAGCTCAAGTTCCAGCTCAAGCTCAAGCAATAGCTGCCACTATGATCCTTGGGTGTAAGCAATCCAAATGTTTCTTTAGAGTACTCTCAACAGAGTGCTCTTTTTTTTAGTATTACACTTAGAAAACATAGAATTAAAAGGAATAGGGTAAGAAATATAGAAGTAATGATAAAGGAGAGGATATCGATGGGGTATATCTTGCCGTACCTACCAATTCAGCAGCTGCAATATGCTAGTCGGATGGAAAAAGCTGAGAGAGGATTGCCTGTTGTTGCTAGTGTTCCTCCAATTCAAAATGATGATGTACGTTCATTTCAGCACAAGAAGAGATTGACATTTGAAGAAAAGCGTTCTTTTGATCAGATTTTAAGTGAAATGGAAGGCAAAGGGAATATAATTAACGAAACCATCTGATGGTTTCTTTTTTTGTTCATAACATATGACTTGGAGGTTTTATAGTGGAATTTATTGAACTTTCGACTGACTGTTATTACTTCAAGGGTGCTGTTAACATAGGGTATATTGTAAATAATGATAAAAGCAAAGGAATGTTAATAGATGCTGGTCTGGAAACATCAGCAGCCAAAAAAGTGATAAAGCAACTTCAAAATGAAAAGCTTCCGTTAACTCATCTATTTATTACTCATGCACATGCAGACCATTTTGGAGGAGCTTTGTACATACAACAAAATTATGATGTACATACAATCGCCCCTGCTCTAGAAGAAGCAATTATGAGGAATCCTGTACTAGAACCGATCTACTTATCTCATGGAAATTACCCGTTAAAGGAAATGCGGAATAAATTTTTAGAAGCACCAGCTATACGTGTTGATGAAATTTGCTCGGAAGGATATATAGAACGATTTCCAGAAGTTCACTTTATTCATCTTCCAGGTCATAGTTATAATCAACATGGCATCTTATTCCGCGGTATTTTATATGCTGCAGATGCTTTTTTAGGTATAGATGTACTTGCAAAGCATAAGATTCCTTTTATAGTTGACGCACGTCAGAATATAGAGACATTACGAAAACTTAAAGAAATTGAAGTGGAAGGTATGGTCCCTGGACATGGAAGTTTTGTTACCAGATACCAGGAAGTTATTAAAGACAACTTACTTATACACGAAACCATCACTGCGAAAGTACATGAGGAGATCAAACAATCAAGCAGATCTGGAATATCATTAGAGAATTTAGTTGCTGTCATGCTAACAAATTATGAAGTGGCCCCCCCTAACTTAGGAGCTTATTCATTGTTTCGAACGGCCATCTCTGCACATATTATTCAATTGCTAGAGGAGGGAAGTGTAGCATATAAGATTACAAACGGACGGCCAGTTATTTTTTCGGCTTCGTACATGGCATGACTAACAGTTCACCTTCTGAGAATTCTGCATAAACAATACCTTTCACATTGGAGTAGCCTTGTTGCTGTAGCAGCTCATAAAGTTCGCTTTTTGAGAGTCCCGCTGTTGAAAGGTTATCATGGTTAAGCTCACCGTCTAGTATGAGAGTTACAGGGAGTTCAGGCTGTTCTTCAGATCGCAGGTTCAAATCCTGTCTGTTTGGTGGCCCATATTGATACTTAGGCAATATGCTTAAAGATCCATTAGATTCTAATATGGCATATTCAACTTCTCTTAAACCGAAAAATCCTTTTTGTCTAACTAAGTTTTGAAGTTGGTTGATATCGAGCTTGCTCTTTTTGAGCATGTCTCGATCGATTAGTCCGTTACGAATGACGATAGTGGGTGCGCCTTCCAGAAATTTTCGCGTTCCTTTAAATTTCTGAGATATAATTTCAACTACATAGACCATAGAACCCCAGATTACAATGGCATACAAAATAACGAATATAGAAGTCTCATCATCATACATAGCATTACCAACTAATTCACCCAAGAAAATAGACGAGATAAAATCAAAAGGTGTTATCTGTGAAATTTGCGTTTTTCCTAATACTTTTGTTAACAAAAAGAGGGCGATAAACCCTATGATTAATTCAGTTGTCAATTGTCCAACATGAATGTTCATTAACCTTAGTCTCCTCAACGTACGTTTTATTGTACAGTTTTGACGAGATTAGATCGTAATAAACAAAAAAGCATTGAAATCGTCATGACGATTTCAATGCTTTTTTCATAGCGACATGCGGTATATTAGCATCCAGGAAGGGTTCCTTTGATGTTGTAAGGTACCCTAGTTTTTTGTAAAAGTCTTCTGCTTGTGTTTGTGCATATAATATAAGGCTCGGTAAAGAACGTTCGATGGCTGCTGTTTCCATAGCGTTCATGAGTTCTTCACCTAATCCTTTTTTACGATGTGAAGACAATATACAGACTCGTTCTACTTTTCCCTCTCCGTTCACTTCACGAAGCCTTGCTGCACCTATTGGTTTATCACCTTCGTAAAGAACGAAATGCAGGGAGACATCTTCGTTGTTGTCGATTTCTTCTTTTTCATCAATCTGCTGCTCGCGAACAAAAACATCTTTTCTTACAGCTAATGCATCTTGAAATCCTTGTTCGCTCGTTGTATACGTCTTAATCAATCTAATTAAACTCCTTTTCCAAGTCGAAATGTTTCATAGACTGTCCATGAGCCATTATCAAGTTGATAGAGCAGTTGAAAACGATCGATACGTTCTTCATGTTCAATATCAATCATACGCAAACGTTCTAAAACGTCTGAATGCTCTTCATCCGACAGCTTTTGTCCGAGTGTTAAGTGCGGTACAAAGTTGTATGGCTGCTGATGTTCAAGTGGACCGGAATATAACTGCTCATGCAGCGACTTTATCTCTTCAGCTTCATTCACCTTTAAAAAGATAACATTATTAACAGGATGGAAAGATCCTACTTTATTAATCATGATTGAAAACGGATCTATGTTCTTTGCAACAGAAGAAATATAAGAGATATGTTCTTGAATTTCTTCCTCGGTTGCTTCATAAGGCTCCTTAAGTGTGATATGAGGTGCGATAAGGGCATAATGCGGATCATAACGCTTTCGGTAGGAATTCACTTTATCTTGTAGATTTTTTGATGGAAAAATTGCAATGCCGTATTTCATATTTCTTCCTCCCTCATATTTTAAACTAGTATACCAAATATTCTATTTATTTCCCACAGTTACAGGTCGCTGTAAAGAAACCTTAAAGCGGGAATTAAGTCTTTCTGCCAATTTACCCAGAGATGATTTCCTTGAAACTCAGCGTATTCATAATCGAGAGCTAAATTGTTTAAAAGCTTACTCAGCTGTCTGTTTGGAGTTAAGAAATCTTTGGTAATTCCTTCAGGATTCGTAAACTGTTCTTCTTCATCACCTATAGAGTGATAGATGGTCAACGTTTGCATATGTTCTATGGATTCAACGGTATCAATAAGGCTTTCAGGAACATAAGGAGATTGTACAATCACTTTTCCGAACGTATTAGGATACAGAATACTCAGCTTAAATGCTATGTAACCACCTAGAGAATCTCCGATTAAGCCCATGCCTGCACCAAGTTGGAGCGTGTTAAACTTCTCATTAAGATAAGAGGTAAGTTCAAAAGTCATGAATCGAATGTAATTCTCGTGCTTCTCTCCTGTGGGGTCATATTTTGCTTTTCGATCTTCAATTCCTTTATGATTTACACCAACAATGATACAGCTCTGTAAATTTTCTTCTTCCATTAGTCGATCGGCGGTTTTCGCCAGCTTTCCTAACTGAAAGTAGTCTCTGCCATCTTGTGCGATTAGAATAGGGTATTTAACGAGTGGAGTAAACTTAGAAGGCAGGTAGATGAGCAAGTCAATCTCCTCATCCAAGTAGTTGCTGTATATTTTATCATCTGTAATAGAACCTTTAAGTATGGCCATAAAAAGTACCTCCTGTGCTGACTGATCTTTAAATTATAAGCGTTTTCATTCAACTCGTTTTATTGTATCACATAATGATATAATGAAAGAATCAAATCGTTTTGCCATAAGAGATCGAACATTAAGAAGAGGTGAAGTCTGTTGAATAATAGAGTGCACAGTCGAGAAGTTGAAGCAGCGGCTAGAAGGCTGTTGAATGAAAGAGGCGTCACAATTCCTGAAATCGCTGAGATCGTATATGAAATGCAGATCCCATTTTCACCTGGCTTAACGAAAGAAGAGTGTATAGAAAGCGTCGATGCTGTTCTTATGAAGCGCGAGATTCAGCATGCTATTCTAGTCGGAGTAGAACTTGATATACTTGCGGAACAAAGAAAGTTATCTGAACCACTTCAAAGTATCGTTGAACAAGATGAGGGATTGTTTGGAGTAGATGAAACCATTGCACTTGGTGCCGTTTTCGGATATGGATCCATAGCTGTTACAACCTTTGGTCACCTAGACAAATTTAAAATGGGTATTATTCAAAAATTAGATACGAAGATAGCAAATGGGAAAGTGCATACATTCTTGGATGACCTTGTTGCAAGCATTGCTGCTAATGCTTCAAGCCGACTCGCACACAGACTTCGAGATAAGCAGGAGCGGCTTGATGTAGAAGAGATTAAAATACGTGATGAGGAAGAGAAGATAGGATAAGTATTACACAAAAAACACGCCATAATTTCGGCGTGTTTCTTTATTTTTATTAATTACAAGACATCAATAGATACGATATCTAAGAGTGGAAATTTTGTTTGTGCTGCGTTATTAATACGTGCGTAATCTGATTGTACTTCTTCAATTTGTACGCCATTGAACACTCTACCAGCTACGATTAAATCTACGATAACATCTCCATTAGCTAATGTAATCAAGACTGAACGAAGTGTACGACTTGTAACTGTTGGTGTATTAGTTGTAACTAATATAGAATTTTGATCTACTGCAGCAATAGTTGTGAACGGAATATATCTATCAACCGTTGCATTTGTCACTCGAATATAGTCCGATCCAACCTCTCTTATTGTCACATTCGTAAGAAATGCTGCTGCTAGACCCGGAACATAAATATCCACAGTGAATACTCTTGCAAAATCAATTACACGAGCTCTAAAATCAGCACTGTTTACTTCAGGAGTTACCCCCGCGCCTAGTGTATTATCAATGCTTCCAATTTCAAACAGATTGATTAATGCATTAATACCAGTAACTAAGTTGAAAACGCGAATGAAATTACCACCAACTTCTCTAATTGAGACACTATTAAAAGGTGTTACTGCATTCCCTGTGATATAAACATCTACTAGATTTTCACTAGCTAGAGGAATGATTCTGCTTCTTAGCGTGCGGCTTTGGATGATCGCCATATGATTCACCTCCTTGCCGGAACAAACTTTTATAGCAAGACGATGCTCAGTATAAAGATTCCATACTATAATCTATTAATAAAGTAAGAAAGTGTGTAGTGTTCTATCTTGCGTTTATCATAGGTAAACACATATTTATCGATTAATAGGCATGTATCCTATCATTTTCGAAATAAATTAATATGCTATTTAGTATCTGGTATACAGATTGATTAATTTTAAAAATGGATGGGAGGTCAGTAACGATGGGTGACTCTTTATTCCACGGAAAAGAGAAATGTACAAAGCATGATAACACACGCGGTTGTGATAGCTGTGTATGTGATTTCTTTCGTGATCTATCCGACGACATTGATTTTTGTAGCCAAAACTTAAACAGCTTCCTTGTAATCGTCTTAAAAGGAATTGGACCGTTAAGCTTGAATGGAACAACAGATCCTACGTTGTTCAGATTTGTACGTTGGGAACACACAAAGTGCTGTGTTGTGCTTTCTTATGAAGTAACGACGGCAACGGGAACAGCTACTCGTAATCTACTAGTTAACTGTAAAGACATCATAGCTGTAACTTGTGTACAAGACGGAGATCTTGCTGCAGGTACGTTCAACTAATCGTTGATTCAGCCGGGATACTCTCCCGGTGTATACATAAGAAAAGCTGAAGACATCATTGGTTTTTTTACAGAATTAGAAGAAAAGTGTTGTCAAAACTTCTAAAAAGCATATATAATAATTTTTGTTAGACAAAGGCATTGATTCGATAGCTCAGCTGGGAGAGCGCTACCTTGACAGGGTAGAGGTCGGGGGTTCGAACCCCTCTCGAGTCACCATACATAATAAGCAAACCTCCTTAGCGATAAGGAGGTTTTTTTGATCCTTTTTTTTGTTATATTTTAATGTGTTACAGTAGCAAAAACACGGCAGAGATAAAGACCCCTGTAATGATCATCATAACAAGACCATATCCCATGATGTCTTTTGCTTTTAATCCAGCAATAGCTAAAGCAGGAAGCGCATAGAATGGCTGGATCATGTTTGTCCATGCATCACCCCAAGCTACAGCCATAGCCGTTCTTGATAACGAAACGCCTAAGTTTTGTGCTGCTTCTAACATAACAGGTCCTTGAACCGCCCATTGTCCACCGCCAGACGGAACAAAAAAGTTAACGAGACCTGCACTCCATAAAGTAAATAAATGAAAAGTATGTTCGTTTGAAAAGGAAATAAGCATATTGGATAGGACCGCCACAAGTCCCGATGAAGTTACGATTCCCATTAGTCCTGCATAAAAAGGAAACTGAATAATAATTCCGCTCGCATTTTTCACAGCATCCGTAACCGCTTTCAAAAATAACAGCGGTGTTTTATGTAAGATGATACCGATAAAAAGGAATAAAAAGTTTACGATATCTAGATTTAAGCTAAATCCATTTTTCGTGAAATAATAGACTAAGTATGAGATTCCTAATAGCCCTATGAGAATAGATAATAACTGACTATTTTCAAGTCGATCAGCAGGTGTTTGAAGGGTTTCTTCTTTACTTGCTGCCTCATGTGATTTCTTTTCCTCTAACAAAGCGGGATCGATTACAAACGCTTTTTCACTCGGAGGAACCATTACTCTGTTTATGAGCGGTACCATTATGAATAAGCCAGCTAGGATAATTAAGTTGAACGATGAAAAGATTGTCTCACTCGTCGGAACAACTCCCATAATGTTTTCGGTAAAGTGTCCCGGTGTAGCGATTGTTAAGACAACCGAGCCTGATAGACCTCCACTCCATATGATAAAACCACTATAAGCACTTGCGATTAATAACCGGTAGTCGACACCTTTTACTTTCATCGCGATTTCTTTTGCGAATAGAGCACCTATTATAAGTCCGAACCCCCAATTGATCCAGCATGCGACGAGCGCGACTAACGTTACGAGTATGATAGCTTGTCCAGGTGTTTTTGGGATTTTTGCTAAGTAACCTAATAGTTTCTTAAATAGCGGGGAGCTTGCCATAACGTGGCCGGTCACTAATATTAACACCATCTGCATGGAAAACGTTAATAAACTCCAAAAACCTGTACCCCAATAATTAACGATTTGCACAGGAGTGCTATCTGTCGCAAATAGTGCTAAACCACATACGAAGAATGTCAGTAAGATGACCAACAGAAAAGGATCGGGCATATACCTTTGCATCAATCTGTTTGAAAATGAAATTAAAAGTCTCAAATTTCTTCTTCCTCTCCTCATAAATGATATTTGAATAGTATGTATTTCAAGTACAGTTCGATTAATTTCTACAAAATCCTTTTAATACTTATTGATAAATGGACGAACTTTTTAAGTCGTCCTACATAAAATATAGAGAAATAGGATATAAGGTTTTTGAAAGGAGAACATTTTTTTGGCTTTATTTAAACGCCCTGGCATTTTTGCCAAAAAGGGAATGGTTCCTAATATGGGTGCAATGGGACCTACGATGGGAGCAATGGGTCAGATGGCGCCTACGATGGGAGCTATGCAACAGATGCCCCAGATGGGTGGATGTGGATACCCAGCAGTATCACCATCTCAATATTATCCTCCACAAGTTATGCCTGCACAGTTTAGCCCTACGAACCAACAAGTTCAATATAACCAGCAAGATGTATATGTTCCGATGGTTCATCCAACTCAAACGACTCAAGTCAACCAGATGAACTATAAATATGTACATTATTTTCCTCAGAACACGAACGTCGTAAACCAAGCAACGCAGCAAAACCTTTGTGGAACGGTCCAACCCATCATGGCACCTTGTCCCCCGCCATGCCCTCCTCCATGTGGTCCATGTGGTCCTTGGAGAAAGAAGTAATAGTGAAGCTGTCGACACGGTCGGCAGCTTTCATTATTTCGACTAGTACACTCCACACGTTATAGATTTTTGAATAATTAAACTTTTCTAACTATAATGAATAAAAAATAGTATGATTAAACAATCGGCTAATAGAAAAACCATTAGTTTACTTTTAAAGAGTTTGCAGACGACTTCTAAGGAGGGACATACATGTCAGTAGTATTGGAGAAGGACACGATTTCTTTTTTCTATATAGAAGCAACTCTAAACAATGTAATCTTAATAATGAATGATCGATTGAAAGAAGAAATAAACAACACTGTTATAAATGAATCAATTGAAACAGTATTCGATGAGTGGAAACCAACATCAGGAGGCAATTTAATTCAAGCTCGTTTGAAGGATAAGAACTTTATTTTTATTAAAGATAAAATATCAGGTAATAGGTTTGTATACGTAGGAATCGTTTCTGCTGAATTGGAAAAGAAGTCTGAAGAAGTGAAAGAACTTCAGAGATTGAATCTTCACCTTGATGCTATCATTGAAAGTTCATACGATGGCATTTATATAACAGATAAAGACGGAATTACGTTACGGACAAACTCTGCCATTGAACGAATAACAGGAATACCAAAGGAATATTACATAAATAAAAAAGTGGATGATCTAGTGAAAAGAGGAATTCTTGAAAACTCGATCACAGATAAAGTCATCCAAAAGAAGAAAAGTGTCACACACATTCAATTAAGCTATTCTGGACGCGAAACTCTGCTTACAGGAAATCCTGTTTTTAATGAAAACGGTGAAGTTGAAAGTGTCGTTACCAATATACGTGATCTATCTGAATTAAACAGTTTACAAAAAGCACTTAGTCAGGCGAATAAGTTAAACGAAAGTTACCAAAAAGAAATAGAACGCTTAAAAGGGAGCGCATCTTTATTTGGTGGAAAAACAGTTGTTGAGGCGGATCAGATGAAACTTATCTACGATACAGCGAGTCGAATTGCGGATGTATCGGCAACTGTACTTATTTTAGGAGAAACTGGGGTAGGTAAGGATGTACTGGCAAAGTACATCTATAATAAAAGCGAGAGAAAAAGAAGTGGCACGTTTGTTAAAGTAAATTGTGGTGCTATTCCTCCTGATCTCTTAGAATCTGAATTGTTTGGGTATGCACCGGGAGCCTTTACAGGTGCAAACAAACAGGGAAAACCAGGTTTGTTTGAATTAGCTGATAAAGGCGTATTATTTTTAGATGAAGTTGGAGAGATGCCGTCGAACCTTCAGGTGAAACTGTTAAAAGTTATTCAAGAAAAAGAGATTCAACGTGTTGGCGGAACAGTAACTAAGAAAGTGGATGTACGTATTATTGCTGCTACGAACCGTAACTTAAAAGAGATGGTGCAACTGGGAACGTTTAGAGAGGATTTATTTTATCGACTAAATGTTGTTCCTTTATTCATACCAGCCCTTCGTGAAAGAAGGAAAGAGATCCCTAGTTTAATTTCATTATTTTTGGAACAAATTAACCAAAAGTACAACACAGCAAAAGTAATAGATTCAGAGCTCAATGCTTTTTTTTACAAGTATTCTTTTCCGGGTAATATAAGAGAGCTTTCAAATGTATTAGAGCAGCTTGTCCTTCTTAACAGTGAGGATTTATTGGGACTGAGACATTTACCAGAGGAATATCAGTCAAGTAAAGCTTCAATGAATGAAACAGAAATTCAAACATTAAAAGAAGTTGTTGAACATGCAGAAAGAAAATATTTAAGTCAAGCAGCAATCAATTACACAACCACCTATGAACTTGCTAAAGCTCTTGATACAAGTCAGCCCACAATCGTAAGAAAACTAAAAAAATATAATATCCGTTTAAATGAGTAATTCGAGCCACTTCTTTTTGGAAGGGGCTTTTTGCTTTTAATAGTTATCAATGATTCATTTTTGAATCATTGATTCTTTTTTAAATCATAGAAGGAATATCCAATTTGTTGCGATTTTGATTCATTTATGAATTCCGCTCTTTTTACTCATATTGTTATTCATGTTATTCATGTTATTGACAGATTAGTGCGGGAAAGATTCCCGAAACTTCTGCGACGGCTCGCCGGACAACACGCGGATAGCGATCATGTGATACGGAGATCAGCACTTTATAGAGAAATCATGTATCTGATTTGCAGAAAAATGAACATTCTCTAGAGTTGGCATGGAAATTGCATATCTGTTAACTAAGAACTTTTTCTTAATTTTTGTATTCAAAAGGAGGAAGAAAATGATTACGACATTAGCCCCAGAAATTGAACAGATGAAACAAATGGTGAAAAACTTTGTTGAAAACGAGGTAGAGCCTTATGCTCAACAAATTGAAGAGGATGATAAGATACCGCAACATTTGGTAGAACAAGCAAAAGAACTTGGTTTATTCGGGATGAGTATACCAGAGGAATATGGAGGAATCGGTTTAAATACAGTTGGAAAAGCAACGGTGCTAGAACAGCTTGGACGCACTCACAATGGATTTGTGAGTTTAATAGGTGCTCATACCGGCATCGGAAGTACGGGACTTGTAAAACTTGCATCGGAAGAGCTCAAGCAGAAATACTTACCAGCGATGGCGACAGGTGATAGGATCGCTGCGTTTGCTCTATCTGAACCTGGTGCTGGATCTGATGCGACCAACTTATCAACTCGAGCTGTAAAAAATGGTGATAAATGGGTCTTGAATGGAACGAAACACTTTATTACCAATGCTCCGATCGCCGATTTTTTCACAGTCTTTGCTTTAACAGATAAAGAAAAAGGGGCTAAAGGCGGAATAACTGCCTTTTTGATTGAGAGGAATTCACCTGGATTTAGTATAGGGAAAAAAGATAAAAAAATGGGTTTACGTGGATCTTATACAGCGCAACTCATATTTGAAGATTGTGAAGTACCTGAAGAGAACGTGATTGGTGAAGTTGGTATGGGCTATATGTCTGCTTTAAAGATATTGGGAGAGGGACGAATAGGATTAGCTGCAAGAGCAGTAGGTTCATGTGACAAACTGATCGAGCTCTCTGCATCTTATGCAAAGGAACGGAAACAGTTTGGAAAACCGATTGCTGATAATCAAGCTATTCAATGGATGTTAGCAGATATGGCAACCGAAACGGAAGCCGCTCGCTTGTTAACGTTGAAAGCAGCGCAAATGGTCGATGAAGGAAAGAAAGTGATTAAAGAAGCTTCTATGGCTAAATTATTTGCAAGTGATGTGTTCAATAGAGTGGCCGATAAAGCTGTTCAAATTCATGGCGGAATGGGTTACGTTTCCGATTATCCTGTTGAGCGGTTCTACAGAGATGCAAGGATCACAAAGATTTATGAAGGGACCAATGAGATTCAACGGTTAATTATCTCGAGAAGAATTCTTGAAGAAAATTAAAATCCTTATCTAAATTACAGAAATGAGGGATTATATGCGTTGGATCGTCCTCGTTTTATTATTCTTTGGAATGATCATTAATTTTGCAGACAAGTCTATTATTGGACTTGCTGCAGCTCCAATTATGGAGGACTTTAATCTTTCCTATACGGAATGGGGTCTTGTTGGGAGCAGCTATTACTGGTTGTATCCGGTAACAGGTATATTTGGAGCAGCCTGGGCTGACAGAATAGGAGCAAAGAAAGTATTAGGATTACTGATGTTAACATGGGCAGTTCTGCAATTTGGAGTGTTAGCGATCACTGCCTTACCGTTATTAATTGCTTATCGTATCCTACTTGGAGCATTTGAGGGACCATTCAGCCCAGTGGCATATAGTCATGCGAATAAGTGGTTTCCTCCTAAACTGCGAGGTCTTGCTAATTCAGTAGTCGTATCAGGTGCAACAGTAGGTGCCATGGTGGTTGCCCCTATTCTTGTGGCATTGATTAGCACGTTGGGATGGAAACCTGCTTTTGCTTGTTTAGGTGCTGCAAGTATCGTTTGGGCGGTTGCTTTTCATTTTTTTACGAAAGAAAATCCATTGAAAGTATTTGAAGAAAAGGAGAAGAAGCGAAAGGAGAAACTAGAAAAAATCAATCTAAGAGATTTTGGCAGATTACTGCTATCTCCTTCTGCATTATTTACAACACTCGCTTACTTTTCAACCTATTTCCTGGTCGTTTGGATCGCGGTTTGGCTGCCGATCTATTTAGTGGAAGTTGTGGAAATGACATCTAAGCAAATGGGTTTAGCCGTGATGATTATCGGTATAGTGTCCACGTTTATCTATATCGGAGTGTCTTTTATTTCTGATCATCTATACAAGAAAAATGAGAATTGGCGGATTTCCAGAGTTTATGTTGTAGGAATCTCTATGGTGATTGGAGCGTTATTAATGGCTTCTATTACCTTTTATCAAAATCCGGTATGGGTAATTATAGCCATGTGTTTGTCTAAGGGGTTAACTTATGCAATTTTACCAATTGGCCCAACCATTATGATCAACGAGATGCCAGAACGAGGAGGTTTAATGACCAGTATCCTCACTTCATCTGGCAATCTTGCAGGTATAATCGCGCCAATCATTACTGGGTATATTATTGCGATCTCCGATTCTAGTAAGATTACCGGATATAACTATTCTGTGCTGTTTATGGCTTTTCTCGTATTGACTTTTGCACTGCTGTTTCTACTATTTGTTAAACCTGATTCCACGTACAAGGAAAGATCACAGGGTCAGATGGAAGTGTTAGAAAAGAAGGTCAATTAGTCTGATATGAATCTCGTAATTTTGTTGGGAGGGAATACGAATGAACGAGATCCAGAACCGTCCATGGGACAAATACTACCGAGATGTGAACGAAGCAATAGTGTTTCCAGAAGTATCACTCTACTCATTTTTAGCAGACTCAGAAAACAAATATGGAGACCAACCCGCTATAACCTTTAATGATCAAGTTATCACGTATTCGGAATTAAAGAACAAGACAGATCGATTAGCAAACAGTTGGAGAGACCGAGGTTTTGAAAAAGGTGAACGTATCGGTTTGATGTTAGGCAATCACCCTGATTATATCGTTTCTTACTATGCGGCCATGTCGTTAGGGTTAATCATTGTTCAAATTAACCCTTCTTATACACCAAGAGAATTTCTGCAAATTTTGGACGATGCAAAAGTTTCTTATATTGTTGCAGATAATCGGTCATTGCAAACCATCTATGAGATTGAAGAATTCTACCCTTTTAAATACGTTATGACATCCAAGGTAAAAAAACAAAAAACAGATTACTTTCTTACCTTGGACGAGCTCATTGAACAAGGTTCACCATTATACTGCCCAGTCGAGATCAAGGCTAAAGATGATATAGCTGTCATTCAATACACAGGTGGGACGACAGGTAAAATAAAAGGTGCCATGTTAACTCATCATAATTTAACAACGAATGCGTATCAGAGTTTTACGATGTATAGACAAAAATATATTCCAGGTAAAGAAACGGTCTTAACCGTAACACCGCTTTATCATGTTTATGCGATGACGAGTGCAATGAATGTGGGCATTTTCTTAGGAGCTAACCTGTTATTATTGGACAAGTTTGATATCGATAAAATGATGCAGGCGATAAAAAAATACAGACCTACTGTTTTTCCAGGTGTTCCTAAAATGTATATTTCAATCGCTAATTACCCAAATGCAGAGCAGTTTGGATTAAACAGCTTGAAAATATGTTCTTCAGGATCAGCTCCTCTTCCTGTAGAAGTAATTAGAAGATTTGAAGAGGTTTCTGGCGCGACAATTCTAGAAGGATTCGGAATGTCTGAAACATCTCCTACCACCCATCGAACTCCGATCAATGGAAAACGGAAGGTAGGAAGCATCGGTATTCCAGTTCCAGAAACCGATTGCTGTATAACGGATAATGAGCATAACCTTCTCGAACCAAACTACGTAGGTGAGCTGTTGATCAGAGGTCCTCAAGTTATGAAAGGGTATTGGAACAATGAATCCGAAACGAAACATGCGATTGTGAATGGTTGGCTCCGCACGGGTGATTTAGCAACGATGGATCATGATGGGTACTTTTATATCGTCGGAAGAAAAAAAGAAATGATTATTTTTGGTGGATTTAATATTTATCCGCAAGAAATTGAAAGCGTTTTATATGATCATGAAGATGTGAAGGAAGCAGCTGTAGTAGGCATTCCAGATGAAATACATGATGAGATCGTAAAAGCGTATGTTGTCCCTAAAGAAGGACGAACTATAGACACCGATGCACTGAAAAGTCATTGTTACTCCAATCTTACTCCATATAAAGTGCCAAAGAGTATTGAAGTGAGAGAAAGTCTCCCTAGGAATGGAGTAGGCAAGTTATTAAAAAGACTATTAGTTAAAGAAGAGATGGAAAAAGGAGTGAGAGTGAATGAATAATATGTCCATTCAAAGAGTAGCAGTCGTAGGTTCAGGTGCGATGGGATCACAGATTGCAATGGTATGTGCACTAGCTGGGTATCCTGTCGTACTGCAAGATGTTCGTGAAGAAAGTCTTGTTAAAGGAAAAGAGCAATTGAAGAAGCAGATGGAAAAAAGAGTAACAAAAGGGAAGTTAACATCAAACGAGGTGAAGCAGGCGTTTAATCTCATTACCTTTACTACTTCTTTAGATGAGTTATCAGAAGCGGATCTTGTTATAGAAGCAATCATTGAAAAGTTAGACGCGAAGAAAGAATTGTTTCAAAACGTAGAAAAAATAGTTTCAGAACAGACGATACTGGCAACAAATAGTTCAACGATTGTAAGCTCAAAAATTGCAGAAGCTGTAAGTCGACCAGAGAATGTATGTAATATTCATTTTTTCAACCCTGCACTTGTTATGGAACTTGTTGAAGTAGTAAAAGGACCACATACGTCGAATCAAACTTCTGAAAGATGTATGGATTTTGTTCGAAGCATCAATAAAGCCCCTGTATTGCTAAAAAAAGAAATTTCAGGATTTATTGCGAACCGAATCTTAGGAAAACTTATGGATGAAGCACTTTTTCTATATGAGAATGGTTATGCGACACATGACGAAATTGACTTAGTCTGCAAAAAAGCGCTCAATCATCCAATCGGTCCGTTTGCTTTAATGGATTTAACAGGTTTAGACGTTAATTATTATGTTCGAATGCAGAGGTTTGAGGAAAGTGGAGATGAAAACGAAAAGCCTTCAAAAGTTGTAGCTGAAAAAGTAAGAAAAGGAGAATTAGGTAAAAAAACAGGTAAAGGATTTTATGAATACGATGAAAAAGGAAGAAAAGTAGAAGTAGTTTTATAGTATTTATCTCTCCCATCAGTCTATCGGGCGTGAAGCACCCTGTTCTTCTTCAGTTCTTAAAAATGGTTACGGGAGAATGAAATCATGATAAACGAAAGAAATTATAATTCACATTCAGCATTCTTTAATCATCTAGGAATAAAGAGGGAACCAAATGAGAATAAGAATGTCATCATATCACTCAATATGAAAGAAGAGCATTGTAATGAGTCAGGAGTGTTATCAAATGGAATCTATTATACCCTGCTTGATATAGCACTTGGGACTTCGATTACAGAAATGAAAAATTGCTTTACGATAACGATTAACATGCATGTTCAAGTATATGAAAACAGGTATGTAGAGCAACTTACATGCAAAGGACGTTCTATTAATATAACCGGAAATATTGGAAGTGGAGTAGGAGACATATTTGATGAGAATGGAAATCATTGTGCTTCAGGTTCGGCTACTTTCAAAATCATTTCGGCAGGAGGGGAGCGTAAATACTAAAATGACTACACCTGTTATTGTGTCAGCTGTTAGAACAGCAATCGGCAAACAAGGAGGGGCTTTGGCGACACTTCCTTACTATATGTTCGGAGCAGAAGTAATGAGAGAGGCAGTGAGAAGAGCAGAAATTCAGCATCACGAGATCGATGATGTAATTTTTGGGAATTGTTTAAGTGGAGGAGGAAATCCAGCACGAATGACGTTATTACAAGCTGGAATACCATTTGAAGTACCTGGTATGACGATTGACCGTCAATGTGGTACAGGCATTAATGCAGTTGCTCTTGCAGCAGATCTTATCAAGGCTGGAAGAGGAAGTGTGTATTTAACTGGAGGAGTAGAAAGCATGTCCCGTTCTCCCTATCTATTATCACCAGCAACTAGAACGTATGACCGAAATCCTCCACAATTTATTAAGAGAAAACTCTCTCCTGACGACATTGGCGACCCACCAATGGGCATCACAGCTGAAAATGTTGCTGAAAAATATAAGATTACAAGAAAAGAACAAGACGAATATGCAGCTGAAAGTCAAAGACGTATGGCAAGGGCGATGAAAGAGGGATTGTTTGATAAGCAAATCGTACCTATTGAGATAAGAGGTAAGAAAGAAACATATGTTTTTAAACAAGATGAACATCCTCGCCATTCAACAACTATAGAAAGTTTATCCCCTCTTTCACCTGTATTTAAAGAGGGTGGAACGGTTACAGCTGGAAATGCATCAGGTGTGAATGACGGTGCGTCTGCATTAGTGATGATGTCTCATGATGAAGCCCAGAAGCGCCATTTAACAGTACTTGCTGCAGTTGTAGATTCACAAGTTGCAGGAGTAGATCCAAATATGATGGGTATGGGTCCGGTTCCTGCAGTTAGAAAACTACTAAAACGAAACCAATTGTCGATCAAGGATATAGATTTTGTGGAATTGAACGAAGCATTTGCATCCCAAGTCCTAGCATGTAACCGTGAGTTGGAGATTCCAAAAGAAAAATTAAATGTTAACGGTGGTGCTATCGCGCATGGCCATCCAATTGCAGCGACCGGAGGGATTTTAATAACGAAAGCGGTCTATCATATGAATAAGACACGTGCCAAACGTGCGATTGTTACGGCATGTATCGGTGGTGGGCAAGGGATAGCGATTTTATTAGAAAATACAAACGAGGTGAAGTAATCATGCAAACCTTTCAAAATATTATTGTTGAAAAATCTAATCAGCTCGCCTATCTAATTATAAACTTACCCGAACAGCGAAATGCGTTGGGTAAAGAAACGCTCTTAGAGATAAAGAAAGCGTTGGATGAGTTAAAGAACGATGATCAAATTTACTGTATCGTATTTACAGGGAAAGGAGACAAATCATTTGCAGCAGGAGCAGATATTAGTCAGTTGAAAGACCGTGAGCCTTTAGATGTTTTCAATCCAGATGGAATGCAAGAAACGTATGATTATATTGAAGGGTTTGAGAAGCCAACTATTGCTATGATAAATGGATATGCTTTAGGCGGAGGATGCGAGCTTGCAATGGCATGTGATATTAGAATAGCTTCTCAAGATGCCAAACTTGGTCTTCCTGAATTGAATTTAGGTATTATTCCAAGTGCAGGGGGAACACAACGATTAGCGCGTTTAATCGGAAAAGGAAAAGCGATGGAACTTATACTGACTGGAAAAATAATATCGGCAGATGAAGCGGAAAGAATTGGCCTCGTGTCCGAAGTTGCACCAGCTAGACAATTGAAAGAATCCGTAGAGAGAACGGCACATCAAATCATATCTAAAGGACCGCTGGCAGTTAAGTTTGCTAAATTAGCCATTCATGCCGGTTATGATTCTGATATGAAAGCTGGATTATTAATAGAAAAGCTGGCTCAAGCTGTTTTATTTTCAACCGAAGATAAAAAGGAAGGAACAAGGGCTTTTCTTGAGAAAAGAGCTCCTGAATTCATGTCTAGATAGAAACGAAGGAAGAAGGGACAAACGATATGCCATTAACAATCGATGAAATCCACAAAGAATTTGCGCATTGTCCATACCTTCACCACTTAGGTATAGAGATCGTATCTTTTGAAGAAGAAAATGTGAGGATAAAATTAAAAATAAAGAATGAATTGTTGAATACGAATGGTACCCTTCATGGGGGTGTATATGCCTCCATCATTGACTTCGTTCAAAGTATGCATCTTCGCTCTGTTACAAAGACGAGGTGTGTGACGATGAGTTTAACCGTTCATTTTACGGCACCAGTCAAAACAGGCTACATATATGCAGAGGCTCATATTATTTCTAAAGGTCATAAGACCGCTTTTGTGGATGGGGTAATTAAAGATGAGTACGGAAATGTTGTTTCAAAAGGAACAGGGACTTTTAAGTTGATTCATGTGTAGGAATAGTTGCATGAGGATGAAAGATAACACTTCAAATCTAGGAGGTGGTGATGTTGGAACGAACTAGAATGATTGCAGGTCATGCGAAGCTTCCTCAAGGTATGTCGGCGAGTGAAATTCATCAAACATTAACAGTTACTATTGAAACGGATCATCAGTACTGGGTGATTCTAAATGCTTCATGTACTTTGTCAACGCAACATGCTCAAAGTTTTTTTAGTAGTTTATTAAAAGGGTTTAGTCTCATGGATGGGTGTGATCCCATTGTGAATACGATCGAAAGAAATTATCACGGAAAGGCAAAAACGGCATTAATAACGGCGGTAAAAGATGCCTATAAACAATATAGTGCAATAAGAGCAAAAACAGAGGTCTGATGGACTTGTTAAATTTCTGATTATTCAATTTATTTATTGACACAAGATAAAAACTGATTTAAAATGATATAAATATTACCCGTAGGTTGGTGTCCCCTACCACGTCTAGTAATAGTTAGTATGCAACTTATAATTAATAATAACTGTTAAGTCTATCGGACTTTTACCAAAAGCCAAAAGTAGACTACAAGCCAGTTTTATCATTTCCTAATGAAATGGTACAACTGGCTATTTTTGTGGAAAAAAAGGAGGAAGAAAAATGAGCGTAACTAAAGAAAATGAGAAAACATTTGTAGGAACATACGGTACTTTTAAGGTGAATAGTCATCCGAATCATCAACGACTATATCATCTAGTCATTGAAAAAGATTCATTATTAGCATTTTTGACTGAAAATCAACTAGTGAATGCACAACAATTAGAGTACGTTCCTTATATGAGACTCGTATTATCGCAATCATTGGAAAGACACTTAGGTAGTTCATTTTCTGATACCGTTCGTTCCATATTACACGATCGGAATACAGGTGGTTTTACAGTCGGAATGCAAGGGTTAACTCAAAATTATGATGAGTATATTAAATTTTCAACTGCTTTATCTCACTTGATCGGAGGGGTAAACTTTGATGCGATGTCAGGAACCTACTACGCTAGATTTACAGTTAAAGATACAGACGAAAGTGATTCCTACTTAAGGCAAGCATATCGACGTTTTACTCTTCATACAGATGGAACGTTCGTAGATGAACCTACAGATTGGCTTCTAATGATGAAGTTTGCGGAAGAAAATGCGAAAGGTGGAGAGTCTCGGGTTTTACATTTAGATGATTGGGAAGAATTAGACCACTTTTCCAGCCACCCATTAGCAACTTGTCGTATTGAATATAAGGCACCGGCTAGTAAAAATGTTGCAAAGAATGTTTATAATGAAACATTTTTTGAACATAACGGCAAACCATGTATCTGTTTTATTGACCAATTTGCTCATCCAACAACGATGGATCAAGCCGTTTACTTAAAAAATCTTTCTGAGTCTATGGAGAACAGCAAGTACACCATCGACCTCCCTCTCCCTGTTGGAGACCTTGTTATGGTGAACAATACTTTCTGGCTGCATGGCAGAGCTGCATTCGCAAAGAATCCTGAGCTTCATCGTGAATTATTAAGACAAAGAGGTTATTTTGCTAGAGTGTA
Source organism: Fictibacillus sp. 5RED26 (assembly GCF_015903895.1). Lineage (NCBI taxonomy): Bacteria > Bacillati > Bacillota > Bacilli > Caryophanales > Fictibacillaceae > Fictibacillus > Fictibacillus sp. 5RED26. The sequence continues at coordinate 933,319 of NZ_JACZDU010000001.1, forward strand.
ACAACTACGAACATATCCGGAGGGAAATATGGAAGATATCGTAATTATCGGGGGAGGAATTGTTGGATTATCCACTGCGTACTCATTAAGCAAGAGATTTCCACACGCTCGTCTTAGCGTATTAGAAAAGGAAGATTCATGGTCAAAACATCAGACAGGAAATAACAGCGGTGTAATCCACTCAGGCATTTACTATAAACCAGGAAGTTTAAAAGCTAAGTTTGCAAAAGAAGGAAATAAAGAAATGATAGACTTTTGTCAAAAGTACAATGTGAACTATGAACAATGCGGCAAAGTTATAGTGGCAACGAAACAAGATGAATTGCCGCATATTAAAAATTTGTATCAAAGAGGCATTGCAAACGAGCTTGAGCTATCAATGATTGGTCCAGAACAAATAAAAGAAGAGGAACCATTTGTTCATGGGATACAGGCAGTTAAGGTACCTTCAGCTGGCATTGTAGACTATAAACAAGTATGTTTGACTCTTGTTTCCATTTTAGAAAAGCATGGAGTTGAACTTCTTTTAAATACTGAAGTAAAAAAGATTATTGAAAAAAACGAGCAAGTAGATATTGTCACAAATCAAAAAGATTTCACTTCTAAATATGTTGTGAACTGTGGTGGACTACACAGTGATCGACTTGCTAAAATGACGGGTTTATCACCAGATCTAAAAATAATCCCTTTTAGAGGAGAGTATTTCGAACTTAAACCAGATAAACAGTATTTAGTGAAAAATTTAATATATCCTGTTCCGAATCCAGAGTTTCCTTTTTTAGGTGTGCATTTTACTAGAATGATAAATGGTGGCGTTGAGGCTGGTCCGAATGCCGTTTTAGGATTAAAAAGGGAAGGCTATTTAAAACGTGATATTAACTTTAAAGATGCAACGGAAATCATGCTATATTCAGGTTTTTGGAAGATGGCACGTAAATATTGGAAAGAAGGGACGGTAGAAATTTGGCGATCTTTAAGCAAGAAAGCCTTTGTAAAGAGCCTTCAAGAGCTCGTACCAGACATTCAAGAAAGTGATATAATACCTTCACCATCTGGTGTTAGAGCACAAGCTTTGCGATCTGACGGCTCATTAGTCGATGATTTCTACATTGAACAGAGTAAACGAAGTATTAATGTGTGTAATGCACCTTCTCCAGCAGCTACTGCATGTTTTCCAATCGGAAGAGAAATTGCTAGAAGAGTGCCTGAATTAGAGTATAAACTTTTTGCTGCAAGATAGTTTGGAATGTAAAGAGAAGAGAGTGTAAAAACAATTGTTTTTATGCTCTTTTTTTATGTGTAAGTCTTTGATGAAAATAATAGAAAGAGGGGAAAGAATAGTATATATGGATTTTTTATTTTAGGAGGAACTTATTATGGTTAAGACTAGAGGTATAGTATTGGTTACAGGTGCTGCTGAGGGAATTGGAAAACAGATAGCAATTGATTTTGCCAAAGCAGGATGGAAGGTCTCGCTAATTGATTACAATAAAAATGAGCTTGAAACCACATTTTCTGAAGTCCGTCAAATTCAAGCAGATAGCATCTTTATTACATGCGATGTAAAAAATCCAGAGGAAATTATTAAAGCAGTATCAGAAACACATGATAGATTAGGCGGTCTGAACTGTGTTATCAACAACGCCGGTATTTCAAAATGGAAATCGCCATATGAATTAACAGTAGATGAATGGGATGACATTTTAAACACGAACTTGCGAAGTGTTTTTCTTTTTTCTAGAGAAGCGGCTAAGTACATGTCCCAGTCTGGAGGAGGTTCTATCATCAATATGGCTTCCACTCGTGCGGTAATGTCTGAGCCTCATTCCGAAGCATATGCGGCAACTAAAGGCGGAATTGTTGCTTTAACTCACGCCTTGGCTGCATCGTTCTCTGAAGATTTTATTACCGTGAATTCTATTAGTCCTGGTTGGATACATACAGGAGATTATAAAGAGCTGCGTGAAGTTGATCACGATCAGCATCTCTCAAAAAGAGTGGGTATGCCAGCTGATATTTCAAGGGCATGCTTATTCTTAGCGCAGTCTGACAATAATTTTATTACCGGGGAAAATATTACGATCGATGGCGGGATGACTAGAAAAATGATCTATGAACATTAATGTTTCCTATAGGGAAAAAGATTGCTCTAGACCCACCCCCAATCCATTCTTTATGATGTAAAAGGTATTATTTAACGAAGGAGAATAGAGAATGCAATCTGATCAGCAAAAAAGAGTGGAACGCGGTGTTTATCTTAGTCTAGGAGCATATATTTTTCTATCAATAGTTAAACTTGTGTCAGGTATTTTTTATAATTCCGATGCATTAGTTGCTGACGGATTAAACAATGCTACTGACATTATCGCTTCTATCGCAGTATTAATAGGATTGAAAATTTCAAGGAAGCCAGCAGATGAGGATCATCCTTATGGACACTTGCGTGCAGAAACGATTGCATCGATGGTTGCTTCATTTATTATGGTAGTCATCGGTATTGAAGTATTGATTTCATCTATTAAAAAGATGTTTAACGGAGTGGAAACGGAGCCTTCACTTACGGCGGCCTTGATCGCTCTGTTCGGTGCAGCTGTGATGTTGATCGTTTATTTGTATAATATAAAGGTTGCAAAAGAAACAGACAGCCAAGGGCTGAAAGCAGCCGCTCTTGATAACCGTTCAGACGCATTTGTCAGTATTGGAGCAGCAGTCGGAATTCTTGGCGCACAGATCGGCTTACCGTGGCTAGATCCAGCAGCAGCAGTTCTTGTTGGTCTGATCATCATCAAGACAGGTTGGGAGATTTTCACTGAAACCTCCCATAACCTTTCAGATGGCTTTGATTATGAAGAAGGCAAGGAAATGGAACACAAGATTTTAGATGTTGAAGGTGTAGAGAACGTGGGAGACCTGAAAGCTCGTAAACACGGTAACCGAGCTATTATCGATGTAACGATTAAAGTTGATCCTTCCCTTAATGTAGTGGAAAGTCACGAGATCACAGAAAAGATAGAAGACACGATTAAAGAAGCTTATAATGTCGAGAGTATACAAGTTCACGTTGAACCAGAGGACGGAAAGAACAAAGATAATTCATTAAAGTGAAGAGGGCTGAATGAATTCTATCCGATTTCCGAAGGGATCTCGTATCGTAAAGCGTGAAAATCCAGGAAACGGCAGTTCTTGTTGTATCGGTACTTGATGAAGAGCCAAATGATCTTTGAAACTTGTGAGGTCATCGACTAAAAAGGCAGGGTGATGTTTACCTTTGTAAACCTGATCTTCCACTCCGATGTGTAGTTGTTGATGACCGAATTGGAACCACATCCCACCATTTTTTCGAAGAGCATCTGGTTTTGGAATTTCTTCAAGTTGCAGGATTCCTTTATAAAAAGCTCGTGCTTCATCTTCCTTTTCTCGTGGAATACATATTTGGACATGATGGATACCTGTTATTTTCATGGTTTATTACCTCCATTGAATAATTAATTGAATAATTAGCAGAACAGTTACAGTCCTCATAAGGATTGTAACTTGTTTTGTTTTTAAATGAGGTGCAAGTTTTACCGCAGCTTGAGCACCGCATATACTTCCAATCGTAAGCGGTATAGCCACACTCCACATATAATGTCCTGCCCATAAATAAGTGAATACAGCTCCTGTACAGCTTAAGAACGTATTGAATCGTGTAAATGAGACGGTGCGAATATAGGAAAAGCCGTTTCGCATAAAAAGCTGCATCTGCAGGGTACCTTGACCTGGACCGAATAAGCCGTCATATGCCCCGATGCCAAAAAGGTAAGGATACTTACTCGGAGGGAGCTGTTTGATCTCATCATTAGGATCTTTTTCTCTTTTTGTTTTTAGAAAAGTTAAGAAGAGTGCACACGTGAGTAAGAAAAGTGCGATGATGGTTAAATTCTCTCTAGAGATTAAGGAAGCAGTCAAGCCACCTGCAATTCCTCCTAATAGACTGATAACACCAGAAATGATGTAAGGGGTAAGCTTTGTATCATTTTTTCGTAAGAGAACAAAAAAGCTTGAAAAAGAACTGAACATATTGGCAAATTTATTCGCTGCAATCGCAGAGTGGACTGGAACACCTAACAATAACATGATAGGAAAATTGATCATGCCGCCACTTCCAGAAAGAGTGCCGATAAAAGTCGCTACAAACCCAACGAATATTAGGATATACAGTATTTTCACATCCCTTCATTTTCCCTTTACATATCTATCCTATGTTAAGGTATACTTAAAATAAATTACATAAAATAGATATTTTTCAATAAGTAAAACTTATCATAGTAAAAGAAGGAGAAATGATGCAGTTATCTGAATTTCGTATTTTAAAAGTTCTTGCTGAAGAATTAAACATGAGAAAAGCATCTGAGCGGCTTTATGTATCTCAACCAGCTCTTAGTCAGCGACTTCAAACGATTGAAAATAATTGGGGAACCATCATTTTCATTCGTTCTCAAAAAGGATTGAATTTAACGCCCTCTGGAGAAAAGATTCTTGCTTTTGTAACGGAAGTTCTTCAAAAAGAAGAACTTGTAAAAGAAGAACTTCAATCTCTTTCAGAGCATGTTCACGGCACATTAAAGCTTGCGGTTGCCTCAATCATAGGTCAATATTGGTTGCCCCATGTGTTAAAGGAGTATGTAAATCTATACCCTCATGTAAATATATCACTTATTACGGGTTGGAGTTCTGAAATCATTAAACACCTTTATGAAGATAAGATCCATCTTGGCATTGTAAGAGGAAATCCAGAGTGGAGAGGCAGTAAAGAGCATATTTTGTCAGATCATTTATACTTAGTAGATACGACGATTTCATCCATTGACGAGCTTTCAGATACGACTAAACCATTTATTCAATTCAAGAGCCATTCAACTTATTATCAAGAAATACAAGATTGGTGGCACACTCATTTTAAAACAACACCGCAAAAGACGATTGTTGTTGACCAGATTGAAACGTGTAAGCAGATGGCGCTAAATGGAATTGGTTATGCGATTCTCCCATCGATCAGTCTTCGACCAGAGGATGATATGTTTAAGATTCCATTAACAGATAAAAAGGGTAATGCCATTAAACGAGATACTTGGCTCATTCATCACGGTACGGGATCGGAGCTAAAACAAGTGAATGTGTTTATGGATTTGATTCGAAAACTAACCAATGAATAACGTTTGAATCTTTCTATATTTAGTGGTTTAATACAATACAGAATGACTTTTAAGGAGGAACTACCAAACATGAAAATGATGGATGCAAACGAAATTATCTCATTTATCCAAAATGCAACAAAATCTACACCCGTAAAAGTTTACGTAAAAGGAAATCTTGAAAATATCGAATTCGGACAAGATACGAAAGTGTTCCCTTCAGGCAACACGGCTGTTTTATTCGGCGAGTGGAAAGATATTGAAGCTGCGTTAAAAGCAAATGAAAGCAACATTGAAGACTTCGTGATCGAAAATGATCGTCGTAATTCGGCGATTCCATTGTTAGATATGAAAAACATTAAAGCTCGTATTGAACCAGGTGCCATCATTCGTGACCAAGTCGAGATCGGTGACAATGCTGTAATCATGATGGGTGCTTCCATTAACATCGGAGCAGTAATCGGTGAAGGAACGATGATCGACATGAACGTTGTACTTGGTGGACGAGCTACTGTAGGAAAGAACTGCCACATAGGTGCAGGAACTGTTCTTGCAGGTGTAATCGAACCACCTTCAGCAAAACCAGTAGTTGTAGAAGACGATGTAGTCATTGGAGCGAACGTAGTTGTTCTTGAAGGCGTTACGGTAGGTAAGGGCGCAGTTGTAGCTGCAGGTGCCATTGTGATCGAAGACGTAGAACCATACACAGTGGTTGGTGGAACTCCAGCTCGCGTATTAAAAAAGATCGACGAAAAAACAAAATCAAAAACAGAAATCAGACAAGAGCTACGTCAGTTAAACGACTAATTTTTAGTGTAGGGGATGAGAGAAGATGAAATCATTGCTTGAGATAAGAAAAGACTTGCACCGTATACCGGAGCCAGGATTTTTAGAGTTTAAAACGCAGAGATATATCCTTGATCTCATCTCCACTTTTCCTCAGGACCATTTAGAAATTCATACATGGGAAACAGGCATATTTGTAAAAGTAATCGGAAGAAATGCATCTAAAACGATAGCTTACCGAACAGATATGGATGGTCTACCTATCAGTGAAGAAACTGGCTATGAATTTTCCTCTCTTCACGAAGGAATGATGCATGCCTGCGGTCATGATGTTCATATGACGATCGCTTTAGGGCTAGTGGCACATTTTGCGGAGAACCCAATAGATGATCATCTGTTATTTATCTTTCAGCCTGCTGAAGAAGGACCAGGGGGAGCTCTCCCAATGCGAGAGAGTGAGCTGTTTAAGCAGTTAAAACCTGACATGATCACAGCACTTCACATAGCTCCGGAATATCCGGTCGGCACGATCGCTGTAAAAGAAGGATTATTATTTGCTAATACTTCTGAACTTTTTGTTGATCTGATCGGAAAAGGCGGCCATGCTGCTTATCCGCATTTAAGTAATGACATGGTAGTCGCAGCAAGCCATCTTGTTACACAGTTGCAGTCGATCATCTCACGTAATATTGATCCACTGGATTCAGCTGTTGTAACGATCGGTAAGATCACTGGTGGAACGAAGCAAAATATCATTGCAGAAAAAGCAAGACTCGAAGGCACTATTCGAACGTTATCTCCAGAAGCGATGGATAAGGTTAAAAAGAGAATTGAAGCACTCGTTAAAGGTATTTCAGGCAGTTTTGAATGTGAGACTGCAATAGATTACGGTTCAAACTATCGTCAAGTTGATAATGAACCTATTCTAACTAGAGAATTCATGGAATTTGCAAAACAGCAAGAAACTGTGAATGTTATTGAATGTAAAGAAGCTATGACCGGGGAAGACTATGGATATTTTTTAGAAAAAATCCCTGGTTTCATGTTCTGGCTAGGGGTTGATACCCAATATGGTCTTCACCATTCAAAGTTAAAACCGCAAGCAGAAGCCATTCAGCATGCGGTAGATCTATTAGTTCAATATTTCCACTTTAAAGGGAATAGAATGTAGGGAAACGGCCAATCGGCCGTTTTTTCTTGCTCATTTCCCTAATTTCAGTCTCCTAATCACACTCAATTCACGAATTTTTCCCTCCAATCCAGAAATTTTAACCGTCAATCCAAAAGTTTTAATACGCAATCCACAAGTTTCGGGACTCAATCCAAAAGTTTTTATGATTTATCCGCGAGTCGACACTTTACGCCATATATCTACATGCGTGTCTCAACAGAAACACTTCATTTCTGCATTACATATTCCCATTATGAGTTGGAAACATTAAGAAAGGTAAGGAGGTGGGAATATGGCTAGAATTGGTGTAGAACAATCATTATCAAACGTCTCAGATGCATTGCGATCAAAGGGACATGATGTTGTAGAACTTCGACAAGAGCAAGACGCTAACGGCTGTGATTGCTGTGTAATTTCCGGACAGGATCAGAACATTATGGGCATTCAAAATGCAGAAACACAAGGATCTGTATTGAACGCTCATGGTATGTCAGCAGATGAAGTATGTCAGGCTGTTGAGAGCAGATTACAATCATAACACTCCTGGGGACAGCCATGCTGCCCCTTTATTTCTGTTTAACGCACGTTTTAACAGGGAATTAATTGACCAATCATAAAAAAATATGTTGTTTAGCAGCAGATGGGGAGGTCCATATGCCAATCTTTAATGTAATCATGATTATTTTACTTATCGTCTTAACCGCATTTTTTGTAGTTACTGAATTTGCCATTGTTAAAGTACGTAGGACGCGAATAGACCATTTAGCTTCCGAAGGTAATAGTAAAGCGATCGCTGCACAAAAAGTTATCGGCAATCTTGATGGCTATTTGTCAGCTTGTCAGTTAGGGATAACCATTACAGCACTAGGACTAGGTTGGTTGGGTGAGCCGACTGTTGAGATCTTTTTACGACCATTGTTTGAAAATGCAGGATTGAATGAAGGACTAACGCATACGCTCTCATTTTCAATCGCTTTCTTCTTAATTACCTTCTTGCACGTGGTATTAGGAGAATTAGCACCTAAAACTGTTGCAATTCAAAAAGCTGAAATGGTCTCGTTGGCTACAGCAAAACCAATAATCCTATTTTATAAGGTCATGTATCCTTTTATCTTCTTACTAAATGGTTCAGCGAATCTTTTAACACGAGTCTTCGGTATAAGTCCAGCTAGTGAACATGAGGTCGTACATACGGAAGAAGAGTTACGTCTTATCCTTTCAGAAAGTTTACAAGGTGGAGAGATCAATCAATCCGAATACCGGTATGTGAACAGAATTTTTGAATTTGATGACCGTGTAGCGAAAGAGATTATGATACCGCGAACTGAAATGGTATGTTTATTCCTAGAGAATAGTTGTGAACAGAACATGGCGATCATGCGTGAAGAAAAGTTCACGAGATATCCTGTTGGCCATGATGATAAGGATCATATCGTTGGTATTGTAAACATTAAGGAATTTTTCAATGAAAATTTCAGCAAAGAAAATTTTGATTTAAATGATTATATTCGCCCTATCATTACGGTCCATGAATCAATACCGATCCAAAAGCTCTTGGTCAAAATGCAAAAAGATCAGACTCATATGGCGGTGCTCGTAGACGAGTATGGTGGGACTGCAGGAATTGTAACGGTTGAAGATATATTGGAAGAGATCGTCGGGGAAATTAGAGATGAATTTGATATTGATGAAGAACCAGAGATTCAACAAGTTGATCAAAATCAAACGGTAGTGGATGGAAAAGTGCTCATTTCACAAATCAATGAACTATTCGCACTGGATATTGATAATAGTGAAATCGATACAATTGGAGGTTGGGTTCTAACAAGATCAGTTGATTTAGAAACTCATCACTCGTTTAATTATGAAAGTTATCGCTTTACGATTTTGGAGCTGGATGGCAGACAGATAAAAAAAATCGGAATTGAAAAAATATTAGAAGATAAAAATACTGATACAAATAAAGACTCCTGAACGATGTTTCAGGAGTCTTTGCTTTTCCATTGTCCATTTTTAGTCTTTTCGTATTTGTGTTTTACTGCGCTCCACGCTACCTTGTGTGCGGTTTCTTCTTCTTTATACTCTTGGAGTGCAGAATTAAAAGCCTCTTTATAGATTTCCTGACCGTGGTGGGGGAGATGATCTTTTACTCCTTCAGGTAGATCTTTAAGCGAATCATACGGCATATTTATCCCTCCTATACGATAAAGCGTTCCCGTGGAATCCTCAATGTAAACTCTTTATTGAGAATGAAAAGCATCTGAAATGAGCGGATAATTTCACATTTATAGTTTAAGTTGCTATGATTAAGGAGAAATTAAGTCGTGGGAATACCTTTCCTTATTTAAATTAATTATTATTTAACATTGACTAAAAATAAGGACTGTACTATAATTACCCATGTAAATAAAACAGTTTTTTTGGAGGGATTTTCACCTATGGCAGAACGTATGGTAGCAAAACAAGCACCTAGATTTGAAATGGATGCAGTATTACCAAACAAAGAATTTGGAAAAGTTAGCTTAGAAGAAAACATGAAGAATGACAAGTGGACTGTTCTTTTCTTCTATCCAATGGACTTCACTTTCGTTTGTCCTACAGAAATTACATCACTTAGCGACCGTTTTGACGAGTTCGAAGATTTAGATGCTGATGTAATTGGTGTTTCTACAGACACAATCCACACTCACAAAGCTTGGATCAACACACCACGTGACATGAACGGTCTTGGTGAGTTAAAATACTCTCTAGCAGCTGATACAAACCACACTGTAGCTCGTGATTATGGTGTTCTAATCGAAGAAGAAGGTATTGCTCTTCGCGGTTTATTCATCATCTCTCCAGAGGGTGAATTAATGTACTCTGTTGTTAACCATAACAACATTGGCCGTGATGTTGATGAAACATTACGTGTACTTCAAGCACTTCAAACAGGTGGACTTTGCCCAGCAAACTGGAAGCCTGGTCAAAAGACTCTTTAATCGTCAAATCGTGTATATTTCATAACCCAAGACGTTGTTCTTGGGTTATTTTTATAATTAATAATGAAAACGTGAACATATTCTGTATTTTTTACATAAGAGGTATTAGTTAGATATTGATTTGTAAATAATGTGGTAAAATAAGGCTATACCGCGAAAGATTGGAGTGAGGGACTGTGAAAAAGCAATATGCTGTAATCGGACTAGGTCGTTTTGGCGGTAGTATGTGTAAAGCATTGGCCGATCAAGGAATGGAAGTTCTTGCGATTGATATTGATGAAGATCGAGTGAATGAGTTTTCAAACGTTGTGACGCACGCTGTAATTGCAGATTCTACAGATGAAGGGGTATTGAAAAGTCTTGGGATACGGAATTTTCAGCATGTAGTGGTCGCGATTGGTGACAATCTTCAGTCGTCCATTCTTACAACACTCATTTTAAAAGAGATGGGTGTAGAAAAGATTACGGTTAAAGCTCAAAATGATTACCATGAAAAGGTGTTAAGAAAGATCGGAGCAGATAAAATTATTCACCCTGAGCGAGACATGGGTGTTAGAATTGCTCATCAAATCGTATCAAACAACGTTCTTGATTATTTAGAGCTATCCGACGAACATAGCATCGTTGAATTAGTAGCAAGTAAGAAGATGAACAATAAATCTTTGATACAGTTAGACATTCGGGCAAAGTATGGCTGTAACGTTGTAGCTGTTAAAAGAGGAAAAGACATCTTCGTTTCTCCACAAGCTGATCAAAACATTCACCAAGGAGATGTATTGATTGTAATCGGTGGAGATAAGGACATCAACCGCTTAGAAAAACAAATGGCTAATGAAGAATAAAAAAACCGTTACCCTTGAATAGGGAACGGTTTTTATTATGAAACTAAATTTCCATGATGATAGGTAGAATCATTGGACGTCTTTTTGTTTTTTCATATAAGAAAGGAGCCAACGTATCTGTGATTTCATTCTTGATTTCAGACCACTGTGTGGTTCTTTTCTCGTTCATGATCGTTTCTAAATGTTTGCTAAGAAGACTTTGAGCATCGTGAATCAAGTCTCCAGACTCACGCATATAAACAAAACCTCGTGAAATGATATCAGGTCCTGCTTCTATTTTAAACTCTTTCATGTCCATGCTTACGACAACGACTACAAGACCTTCTTCTGAGAGAATTTTTCGGTCTCGAAGTACGATGTTCCCGATATCACCAATTCCACTTCCATCTACATAGACGGAACCTGAAGGGATCTTACCAGCAACCATAGCCTCATTTTGTGAAAGAGCTAAAACTTCTCCATTATCCATTACAAATGAATTCTGAGATGGAACATCACAATCAGATGCAAGCTTCGTGTGCATCTTAAGCATTCTGTATTCACCATGAATCGGCATAAAGAATTTAGGCTTCATAAGACGTAACATAAGCTTTTGCTCTTGTTGTCCGCCATGTCCGGAAGTATGGATATCGTTTAATGACCCATGAATCACTTCTGCACCTGCACGGAACAACTGGTTGATCGTTTTACTGACACTAAGAGCATTTCCTGGGATAGGTGAGGATGAAAAGACAACCGTGTCTCCAGGAATGATTTGTATCTGTCTATGAGTTCCGTTAGCAATTCTTGAGAGAGCAGCCATTGGTTCACCTTGGCTTCCTGTACATAGAATCGTAACTTGATTATCAGGCAAACGATTGATCTGATTTGCATCAACAAACGTATTCTTAGGAGCTTTAATAAATCCAAGCTCTTGCCCAACGGTTATCGCAGAATCCATACTACGTCCAAACACAGCAATTTTTCTATTGTTTGCAACAGAAGCTTCAACGACTTGCTGCAATCTATGAATGTTCGAAGCGAAGGTAGCGAAGATCACTCGGCCTTCCATTTTTCTGAAGATGTCTTGTATGCTTTCTCCGACACGTCTCTCAGAAAGAGTGAACCCAGGAACTTCACTGTTTGTTGAATCAGAAAGTAAGCAGAGTACACCTTCTTTTCCGATCTCAGCCATTTTTGTTAAGTTAGCAGGTTCACCAACAGGCGTGAAATCAAACTTAAAGTCACCTGTATGAACGATGTTACCAGGTGGTGTTTTCACTACCAATCCATATGAATCTGGAATACTGTGAGTCGTTCTGAAGAAACTTACAGATGTTTTACGGAATTTAATCACATCGTCCTCAGTGATTTCATGTAATTGTGCACGACGAAGCAAACCGTGTTCTTCTAGTTTGTTCTTGATCAGAGCAAGCGCGAGTTTACCACCATAGATAGGGATGTTCACTTGTCTTAAAAGATAAGGAATACCGCCAATATGATCTTCGTGTCCATGTGTGATAAATAGCCCTTTGATCTTTTCTTCGTTCTTAACAAGATACGTGTAATCTGGTATTACGTAATCAATTCCTAGGAGTTCATCTTCTGGAAATTTAATTCCTGCATCAATAAGGATGATCTCATCTTGAAACTGAACGGCATACGTATTTTTACCGATTTCTCCTAGACCGCCAAGTGCGAAAACAGCGGCTTGATGATTTTTTACAAATTTCATAAATTATACATTCTCCAATTCCAATGAATTCGTGTCTTTTTCATACTCAAGAAATTTACCGTTAATTTCTTGTATGTATTCAATGTTGTATTTGCGGTCAGCGAGTTTTTTACGTACGTCGTTGATCGTTTCTGCTTCTACATATACTGTTTGAGTGTGTTCACGAACAGGAACCTCTGTTAAGCTAGTTTGAAAAAATACTTTATAAATCATATTTCATGTCTCCTTACCGGTCTGTAGTTTTTGAGTTTCTTCGTCCTATTATAAAGGAAAGTGACATGTTTTTCATGTTTTTTCATAATGCTTCATTGGAAAACCACAAAAATATAAAAATAATAACTGTTAAGCTATAGGTATTATCCTTTATAATTACTTTAGTTAAGAGAGAAACTTAACCTAGTTAAGAATTAATTTCCCGTTATTATTTTGTTGTCTTACCCATTTCCTAAGTCTTTTTAATAAGCGCGTTCTCATCTTCATTTATTGCCCTCCATGCCAATTTTTATTACTAGTATGTGTATTTGAATCGATATTGCTAGAGGGAAATTGTTACAATTCTTCATTTGCGGTGTTTATATGAAAGGGGTGAACAAATGAAGTTATATTCAGCGCTTTTTGTTTTAAGTTTAATATGGGGAATGTCTTTCTTATTTATAAAAGTCCTGCTCGGTGTATTCGATCCTTGGCAAATTGTATTTATTCGCTGTTTGTTAGGAATAATGACGATCGTTCCGTTGTTCATGTTAAGCAGGCAGACAGTGAACTGGAAAACACTTCCCTTGAAGAAGTTACTTTTCGTAGGTTTCTTGAACGCTGGTCTTCCTTGGGGGCTTATTGCTTGGAGCGAAACCTTCCTAGATAGCGGGTACACCGCTATATTAAATGCTACTACACCGATTTGGACGTCAATAATGGGCGTATTCTTTTTTTCCATTACATTGCAGTGGAAACAATGGGTTGGTGTAATAGTCGGTTTTGTTGGTATTCTATTGCTAATGGATGTTGATGCTCCTGGATTGACAAAGAGTCAGCTAGGTTTAGGGATTGTTTTAATGTTAATAGCTACGTGTTGTTATGGATACAGTTCACAGTACGCAAAAAAACATCTTCAAGAAACGACGGTTTGGATCACGGCCTCTTCTACACTTTTTGCAGGTATGCTTTTAAGTGCCATGATGATGTTATTCTCGGATGGATGGCATTTACCTGAAGACTCCTTAAATTACTATTCTTTATTATCTATCGTCGGTCTTGGAGTCTTTGGTTCAGGTATTGCATACTTGCTTTATTATTATATGATATCTGCAGGTTCGGCAGAGTTTGCTACTCTTGTTACCTATTTAGTCCCAGTTTCAGCGGTTATATGGGGAAGCGTATTATTAGATGAAAAAATTCATCTCAGTGCATTTTGGGGCTTGCTGCTTATTTTTACCGGAGTCTATTTAACAGGCAAGAGGGGAAAGAAAAAGAAACCTTTACACCTTCAACATGACAGAACAGCTTAAAAGCATTCAATTGAAAATTGAGTGTTTTTTTTATTTCGTGTAGAATGTAAGCGTATACAACGTGAGGAGGAATCTGGTTGATTACATTCTTAGTTTCAATCGTGTTATTGGTCGTAGGTTATTTTACGTATGGAAAGTACGTTGAAAAAGTGTTTGGAGTAAAACAGAAAAGAAAGACTCCTGCATATGCGCAAGAAGATGGTATCGATTACGTCCCGATGGGTACAAAAACGAATTCTCTGATCCAGTTATTGAACATTGCCGGGGTGGGTCCTATTTTTGGTCCCATTATGGGTGCGCTATACGGTCCGGTTGCATTTCTTTGGATTGTACTTGGTGCCATATTTGCTGGAGCTGTTCATGATTATTTGACTGGCATGATATCCATTCGTAATAGAGGGGCACATTTACCACAACTAGCTGGTAAATTTTTAGGGAATGCGATGAGACATGTTGTAAATGGCTTTACTCTTTTACTTTTGTTGTTAGTAGGGACTGTTTTTGTTAGTGCTCCAGCAGCATTGATTCATGATCTTACTGGAAACTGGTTAAGCATAAGTCTCATCATTGGTTTGATCTTTGTTTATTATATTCTAGCTACACTCTTACCGATCGATAAGATAATAGGTCGTGTCTATCCAATCTTTGGTGCACTGCTTGTTATAAGTGCTATTGGAATAGGTGGGGGTCTAGTAGTTACAGGGGCACCGATCCCTGAACTCTCATTTGAAAATATGCATCCAGATAATGTTCCTATATTTCCGCTCTTATTCTTGACGATTTCTTGCGGAGCACTTTCAGGATTTCATGCTACCCAATCTCCTATTATTTCTCGCACGACTAAAAATGAAAAAGAAGGTAGAAAAATTTTTTATGGCATGATGATTGCAGAAGCTGTAATCGCAATGATCTGGGCAGCGGCTGCAATGAGTTTATTTGATGGAAAATCGTTATCTGGAATTATTGCAGAAGGTGGACCAGTTGCAGTTGTCAGTGAAGTGTCAGTAACGATGCTAGGAGCAATCGGAGGGACGCTTGCGGTAATCGGTGTCATCATTTTACCGATTACTTCGGGAGATACCTCTTTCCGAAGTGCTAGAATGATACTAGCTGATTACTTTAACATTGGTCAAAAGAAATTATCTTCGAGGCTTTGGATTGCTATACCAATGTTTGTTATTTCTTTTCTATTAACTAAGATTGATTTTACATTATTATGGCGTTATTTTTCTTGGGCGAACCAATCAACGGCAATGCTAGCTCTTTGGGTAGGAGCTATGTATTTGAAAAGATCGAAAAAAAATCATTGGATCGCTACGCTGCCTGCAATTTTTATGACGATGGTGACTGTTACTTACATTTGTAATGCTCCAATAGGTCTTGGGCTGTCGAATGGAATATCCTACACGATTGCTACAATAACGACTGTATTTGTATCAATCTTATTCATTCGAAGTAAAACAAGCGATGAAGATGTAATGCTCGTTGATGATGATCGTGATGTAGCTTAATGAAAGTAGTAACTAATTCCGGTAGCAAGTTATGCGTAAAACAAAAAACTCACTAAGTCGATTTTTCGACTTAGCGAGTTTTTTTAGTTAATCGTTATCTGATTACAACAGAATTTGCAGGAGGTTCAAATGGTTGCTTTTCATTGATTCGATCAAAGAACATGATACCGTCTAAATGGTCAAGTTCATGTTGAAAGCAAATGCCAGGAAGCCCTTTTAACTTCAAGCTAACTTCTGAGCCGTCAGGTGTGAACCCTTTTACAGTAACCTTGGCATATCGAGGTACAAGTCCAGGCACATCTCTGTCTACAGACAAGCATCCTTCTCCTCCATCTAAATAAGTCATTTGAACCGAATGACTAATAATTTTCGGATTCAACAGTGCATAACTGTATAGATTTCCGTTTTCATCTGATACATGAAAAGCAAAAATTCGTTTTGAGATTCCGATTTGAGGTGCAGCAATCCCTATACCGGGTCTTAAGTTGTATTTTGCCGCAAGTTCTGGATCTTGGCTGTTCTTTACAAATTCCAGGAGCTGATTAGCTGTTTTAATATCTTCATCTGAAAAAGGAAAAGGTACTTCGACTGCTTTTTCTCTAAGTGTTGGGTGACCTTCTCTTATAACATCTTTCATTGTTAACACAAGCAAAACCTCCGTGCCGATATACTTTTAAGTTAATTTAGTTTCCCCTTATCATAACATAGAGGATTTTTAATAAAAAAGAACGGGAATAAAATATTTTGCTTCATCTTCTATTTTACCCTTCGTCTGTAAGCGTATCTATAAAAGCATACAATGACTGATACAGAAGTAAAATTATAATGAAGCAGTTACGGGGATGAGAGTTGTAAACGTCATATGAACGAAGTAAAAAAGATGTGGCAACTATATGCAACCTATAGATTGACTGTGTATGAGCAGTGGTGTAAACTAATTTACGTGAAAAGGATTGTTGTGTTACTCTAGATATGTAAATTAGTAATACAGTTAGGATGCCGCAAGATGGTTTAGCTCTTTGATACAAGGGAAAACTTCAGTGGGTATACAAAGGCATACCTAAAAGCCTTTTAAAAATATAAACCTGTCTTAAAAATGTTTCACTTTGGGCAACCTATTAAATATGTGCATGTTTTTAAGATTAGGGAAAATTGACAGGGTAAAAGAAAGGAAGAGGTGACTTTTCATGACGAAAACAATTGATGCAGTTCAAGATCAATTTGAAACGTTCCAGATTCTTTCTGAAGATGGAGAAGTTGTTAACGAATCGGCAATGCCGAATTTGTCTGATGAAGATCTGCAAGAACTAATGCGCCGCATGGTTTACACACGAATTTGGGATCAGCGTGCTATCTCTCTAAACAGACAAGGGCGTCTTGGATTCTATGCTCCAGTAGCAGGACAAGAAGCTTCCATGCTTGGAACTCACTATGCTTTAGATAAAGAAGACTGGATTCTTCCAGGATACCGTGATATCCCTCAAATGGTTTTCCACGGCTTCCCATTAACACAAGCATTCTTATGGTCTCGCGGACACTTCCAAGGTGGACAGATTCCTGAAGGTGTAAACGTATTGATGCCTCAAATCATCATCGGAGCTCAAATTATTCAAGCTGCTGGTGTTGGTTTCGGACTTAAGAAACAAGGTAAAAAGAACGTATGTATCACTTACACTGGTGACGGTGGAGCATCACAAGGTGACTTCTATGAAGGATTGAACTTTGCAGGAGCATACCGTGCTAATACGATCTTTGTTGTTCAAAACAACCGTTTTGCAATCTCTGTTCCAGTTGAAAAGCAATCTGCAGCAAAAACGATCGCTCAAAAAGCAGTTGCAGCTGGTATTGAAGGAATTCAAGTTGATGGAATGGATGTTCTTGCCGTTTATGCAGCGACTCAACAAGCTCGTGAACGTGCCATTTCTGGTGAAGGTCCTACATTAATTGAAACTCTTACTTATCGTTACGGACCACATACGATGGCAGGAGATGATCCTACACGTTACCGTACAAAAGATCTTGATAACGAATGGGAAAAGAAAGATCCACTTGTTCGTTTCCGTAAGTTCTTGGAAAAGAAGAACCTTTGGTCTGAAGAGCAAGAAAACAAAGTTGTAGAAGAAGCAAAAGAAGATATTAAAGCTGCGATCAAGAAAGCTGACGGAGCGCCTAAGCAAAAGGTTACTGACCTAATCGGCTTCATGTTTGAAGACCTTCCGTTCAACCTTCGTGAGCAGTTAGAAGAATACACAGCAAAGGAGTCGAAATAATATGGCTCAAATGACTATGATTCAAGCAATTACAGACGCTATGCGCAATGAATTGAAAAGCAATGAACAAGTTCTTGTTTTCGGTGAAGACGTTGGCCAAAACGGTGGGGTTTTCCGTGCTACTGAAGGACTTCAAAAAGAATTTGGAGAAGATCGCGTTTTTGATACTCCGCTAGCTGAGTCTGGAATTGGGGGACTTGCAATAGGTCTAGGGCTTACAGGTTTCCGTCCAGTAATGGAGATTCAGTTCTTCGGTTTCGTATTTGAAGTATTTGATTCAGTTGCTGCCCAAATGGGTCGTATGAGATACCGTTCAGGCGGGGTTTACACTTCTCCAGTAACGATCCGTTCACCATTTGGTGGAGGCGTTAAAACACCTGAGCTTCATGCAGACAGCCTTGAAGGTTTAATGTACCAAACTCCTGGTATCAAAGTTGTTATTCCTTCAACTCCTTATGACGCAAAAGGTCTATTAATCTCTGCGATTCGTGATAATGACCCAGTAGTTTATCTAGAGCATATGAAACTATACCGTTCTTTCCGTGGCGAAGTGCCTGAGGAAGAATACACGATCGAACTTGGAAAAGCAGATGTGAAACGTGAAGGTAAGGATGTTTCTATCATTACTTACGGTGCTATGGTTCACGCATCACTAAAAGCTGCTGAAGAATTAGAAAAAGAGGGCATCTCTGCTGAAGTGATCGACCTTCGTACAATCAGCCCGCTTGATATCGAAACGATTATGGCGTCTGTTGAAAAAACAGGTCGAGCGATTGTTGTACAAGAAGCACAAAAACAAGCTGGTATTGGAGCGTTCGTTGTAGCTGAAATCAACGACCGTGCAATCCTTCACTTAGAAGCACCTGTACTGCGTGTTACTGCACCAGACACAGTGTTCCCATATGCTTCTGCAGAAGATGTTTGGATTCCAGATCATCGTGATATTGTAGACAAAGCAAAGAAAGTCTACAATTTCTAAAAAAATGAATGTTAGCTGAAAGAGACGTCTGTACTAGACTGTTTCTTTCAGCTCTTTCACATCAGTGACGAAAAAAGATTGTTATTAACTAGGAGGCGTTAATCGTGGCATTTGAATTTAAGCTTCCCGATATTGGAGAAGGAATTCACGAAGGTGAGATCGTAAAGTGGTTTGTAAAAGCAGGGGATGAAGTTAAAGAAGACGATATCCTGCTTGAAGTACAAAACGATAAAGCTGTAGTTGAAATTCCATCACCTGTAGACGGTAAAATTCTTGAACTAAAAGTAGACGAAGGAACAGTATCTGTTGTTGGTGATGTTCTAGTAACAATTGAAGCAGAAGGTGAAATTCCTGCTGATGCTCATGGTGGTGGCGAGGAAGCTCCAGAACAACCTAAAGCTGAAGAAGAAAAGAACGTAACTGCTGATCAAGCTAAAGAAGCTGACAAATCAGAAGCTAAAACAGATAAAACTGAAGATACAGCTAAAGAAGAACCAGCAGACGAATCTAAGCGTGTAATCGCAATGCCTTCTGTTCGTAAATATGCGCGTGAAAAAGAAGTTGATATTCGTAAAGTACAAGGTTCTGGAGATAACGGACGTGTACTTAAAGAAGACATCGACAAATTCGTAAGCGGCGGCGGAACAGCTGAAGCAGCACCACAAGCTACTGAAACCGAAGCAGCTCCAAAAGCTGAAGCGAAGAAAGAAGCGCCTAAAGCAATTCCTGCTGGAGAAATGGAAACTCGTGAAAAGATCAAAGGTATTAGAAAAGCGATCTCAAAAGCGATGGTTAACTCCAAACATACAGCTCCGCATGTTACACTAATGGATGAAGTGGACGTTACTGATCTTGTTGCACACCGTAAGAAATTTAAGCAAGTTGCTGCTGACAAAGGCATCAAGCTTACTTATCTTCCATACGTGGTAAAAGCATTAACTTCTGCATTGCGTGAATACCCTGTGCTTAATGCATCTATCGACGATGCGAACGAAGAAATCGTATACAAGCACTATTACAACATCGGTATTGCGGCAGATACAGATAACGGACTAATGGTACCAGTTGTTAAAGATGCTGATCGTAAATCCATCTTCAAAATCTCTTCTGAAATCAATGAACTAGCTACTAAAGCACGTGATGGTAAGCTTTCTGGTGAAGAGATGAAGGGCGGATCTTGTACGATTACAAATATCGGTTCTGCAGGCGGTCAATGGTTCACTCCAGTAATCAACCACCCAGAAGTAGCGATCTTAGGTATCGGCCGTATTGCTGAAAAAGCAGTTGTTAAAGACGGAGAAGTAGTAGTAGCTCCTGTTTTAGCTTTATCTCTTAGCTTTGACCACCGTCTGATCGATGGTGCAACAGCTCAAAATGCATTGAATCACATTAAGCGTTTATTGAACGATCCACAACTATTAGTAATGGAGGCGTAATTCGATGGTAGTAGGAGATTTTCCAATTGAGTTAGACACACTTGTCATAGGTTCAGGTCCTGGGGGATATGTTGCAGCAATTCGTGCAGCACAATTAGGACAAAAAGTGGCTATTGCGGAAAAGGCAGAAATGGGCGGCGTCTGTTTGAACGTTGGTTGTATTCCATCAAAAGCTTTAATTAATGCAGGTCACCGTGTAGAACATGCTAATCACTCTGAAGATATGGGGATTACTGTTGATAACGTAACAGTAGATTTCAGCAAAGTTCAAGACTGGAAAGCAGGCATCGTTAAGAAGCTTACTGGCGGTGTAGAAGGGCTTCTAAAAGGAAATAAAGTTGAGATCATTCGTGGTGAAGCTTATTTCGTAAATGAAAACACTGTACGTATTATGGATGAGAAGAACTCTCAAACCTATACGTTTAAAAATGCAATCATCGCTACGGGTTCACGTCCTATTGAAATCCCAGGTTTCAAATGGAGTGACCGTATTATCTCTTCTACAGGAGCTCTTGCTCTTAAAGAAATTCCTAAGAAGATGGTAGTTATCGGTGGTGGTTATATCGGTATGGAGCTTGGAACAGCTTATGCCAACTTCGGTACTGAAGTAACAATCCTTGAAGGTGGAAAACAAATCCTTCCAGGTTTCGAAAAGCAAATGAGTCAAGTCGTTTCTAAACGCTTAAAGAAAAAAGGCAATGTGGAAGTATTTACTGAAGCAATGGCAAAAGGCGTTGAAGAAACAAAAGACGGAGTTACTGTAACTGCTGAGATCAAAGGTGAATCTAAGACATTTGAAGCTGACTATGTTCTTGTTACTGTTGGACGTCGTCCAAACACTGAAGAACTGGGTCTTGAGCAAGTTGGTGTTGAAATGACTGAACGCGGTCTTATCAAAATTAACAAGAAAGCTCAAACAAGTGTTAACGGCATCTATGCAATCGGTGATGTCGTAGAAGGTCCAGCTCTTGCTCATAAGGCTTCTTATGAAGGTAAAGTAGCAGCAGAAGTGATTTCAGGACATGCGGCAGAAATTGATTACTTAGCGATTCCGGCTGTAGTATTCACAGACCCAGAACTAGCTTCTGTTGGTTATGATGAAAAATCAGCAAAAGAAGCAGGATACGAAGTGAAAGCTTCTAAATTCCCGTTTGCAGCAAATGGTCGTGCTCTATCTATGAACGAGACAGATGGTTTCATGAAACTAATCACTCGTAAAGAAGATGGACTTGTACTAGGAGCTCAAATTGCTGGTGGAAATGCATCTGATATGATCGCAGAATTAGGATTAGCAATCGAAGCAGGTATGACTGCTGAAGACATCGCTATGACTATTCACGCTCATCCGACTTTCGGAGAAATTTCTATGGAAGCAGCTGAAGTTGCGATTGGACTTCCTGTACACATTGTAAAATAAATAAGTGAAAACCCCTTGTGACTGTTTTTACAGCTCACAAGGGGTTTTTTTCTGTTCAATCATATATAAGTAAACGCATCATAATCTTTATTTAGAAGCACTTGTCTAAACAGATGAATGTAGACAGTGGTTTTTTCTAATTTGATTAAGCCCTATCAAAATAATTCATATCGTTAAAATGGAGGAAGCGATGAGAGTTTTATTATGCACTTTCATTCAGATTGTAATGTGGTGCGGTTATTCAATCGTACTGTTTCTCTCACATCATGACCATAATTTTTTTGAAACAATATTAATGTTGATGTTTGGGTATTTTAATTTTCTGGTAGCACAGCGTTTAAACATAAACAAATCAGTAGCTTTAAACATGACGATATCGTTAACTCTTATTTATGTTACAGGTAAAATGATGATTGGATAGCTCATAGATGCTTCCTAAGCATGCTGAATATAGCGCAATGTGGCGAGAGACTCCTTTGGCAGAAAGCACCAGGAAGCTCACCTTAGGCCGCATGGATAGCGAGTTAGTGTGAGCTTAAATTATACTTTCAGAGCAACATTGAATAAAATAAACAGCTTATTTTAATTTTGTCTCTTCAGAAAGTGCCTTTTTAAGAGAGATCATCATAAAGATCAGTACGAATGCAAACGGGAAAGCTGCTATAATCGATGCAGTTTGCAATCCTTCTAATCCGCCGGTGTACAATAGTATCGATGAAGCTGCTGCGATAACGATACCCCAAATGAATTTAGTCATAGAAGTAGGATTCAATCGACCGTCACTTGTTTGCATACCTAGAACGAACGTAGCAGAATCAGCAGATGTAATGAAGAACGTACTGATTAAGAAAATGGCTAATAAGGACATGATCGTTCCGAACGGAAGATGTTCAAAAAGTGCGAAAAGAGCGACCTCTGTACCTTTGTCCGCAATGATCTTGTTTAGACCGACATTATTAAAAATTTCTAGATGCAAGGCTGCTCCGCCGAAAATAGAAAACCAAAGTGCACCAAAAACAGTCGGGACAAGCAATACACCCATGATAAATTCACGAATTGTTCTGCCTTTTGAAACACGAGCGATAAATGTACCAACGAATGGTGCCCATGCGATCCACCAAGCCCAATAAAAGACTGTCCAACCTTGAATCCAGCCTGCTTCACTAGGTCTGAAAGGACTTAGTTTTAAACTCATGCTTGGAAGGTATTGCAGGTAGTTCCCAAGAGATTGTACGAAAACATCCATGATGAAGTTTGTTGATGACGCAAAAAGCAAGAACGCCATTAACAGAACAGCTATAATAATGTTCAGGTTACTTAAGTATTTAATCCCTTTGTTTAATCCTGTTTGAGCAGAAAGCGTAAATAAGACAGTCACAATGCCAATGATGATCAATTGTGTCGTAAAGTTATTTGCAATGTTCGTTAAATAAGATACTCCACCGCTTATTTGGACAGCTCCAAGACCTAAGGAAGTTGCTACTCCAAAGATCGTTGCAAATACGGCGATTATATCAATCGTTTTACCAATTGGTCCATGAACTTTGTCACCTAATAAAGGAGTAAAGATTGCACTGATTAATCCAGGTGCACCTTTTCTAAATTTAAAATAAGCAAGTGACAACCCGATTAACGTGTATATCCCCCAAGGGTGCAATCCCCAATGAAAGAAGCTGTAACGAAGCGCAGCTTGAGCAGAGGCGGCATTTCCTCCTTCGCCTGATGGTGGAGTATAAAAATGGCTGATTGGCTCAGCTACACCCCAAAAGACAAGTCCTATACCCATACCAGCACTAAACAGCATAGCAAACCACGTGATAGTAGAGTATTCAGGTTTATCATCTGGTTCTCCAAGTTTAATTTTTCCGTACTTACTAAAAGCTAGATAAAGTACAAAAATCAAAAAGCTTGTAGCAGAAAGTAGATAGAACCAGCCGAATTTCTCTTGTAAGAAATTTTGAATGACGGTTGCCTTAGCTTGGAATTCGGTAGGAAATAAACTTCCTATGATAACAAAAACGACAGAAATTATTAGTGAAACGATAAAAACAGTATTTGGTTGTTTTTTCATTTCTTCACATCCTTTCATGATATGTATCCATTTTATTTTTCCCTAAGGGCCCGAAAGTTTACATTGTAGTAAAAATAAAATAGGAAGTCCAATCATATGATTGGGCTTCCTATAGCAAATTACCTATACTTTCCTTATTTTTTGGGGTAATAATACATTACTCTGCCGTTAAAAAGGTGAAGTTCGCCTTTTAGTTTTGAAGCGATAAACTTACAGAACTCATTGGCCTTACCTTTGTCACCGTGAGTTGAAATATCGGTTAGGGTAAATTGTATGTAATGTTTTTCAAGATCTGAGTCACTTTCTTTTTCTGTTCCGATACCAACTAAAATATATTTATTTTTCCTTTGATCTAAACCTTTTAAATAAAACCATCGCCCGTCAGCTTCTGCTTTTTCCTCGATCGTATACGGAAACGCTGCATCTTCATAGCCCCATGATAATTGTTCACCTGTTTTAGTCGTGATGGAACGGTAATACAGCAGAAGGTCTTTCAGTTCATCTATTGTGATCACTTGTTTTTCAGATGCGGGAACAAGTTTTACATAGGCGCTTTGAGACATGTAATCCACTCCAATTTGTAATTTTTAACGTCATCCAAACATACTAATAGTATATCATATTTTAAGAAGATTTTGACAAATCGAGTTTGAATCTTCTGAAATTAGGGAATTACTCTTACATTCAATGACACTCTTATTAGTATAACTTATTTAATTCCAGTAATAGACGACCCGATCGATGAAAGAGGCAATCATACGAGGAGG
The DNA here is from genome assembly GCF_015903895.1 of Fictibacillus sp. 5RED26. Taxonomy (NCBI): domain Bacteria; kingdom Bacillati; phylum Bacillota; class Bacilli; order Caryophanales; family Fictibacillaceae; genus Fictibacillus; species Fictibacillus sp. 5RED26. Next base: position 957,943 of record NZ_JACZDU010000001.1, read on the forward strand.
GGTAATATGGAATGGTTTGAGAAATTGTATGACGAGAGTGAATCCGTTAATGTCAGGTTTGTAGGTTTTACTACAGATACTGTCAGGTATGATTTTGGTATTGTTTATACGAATATGTTCTTCGGTAAACCATTAGTAGTATGTATGCAAACGGGAAGATCGGCTTTATTGGACTCGAACGATATGCGGAATTTGGAATACATCAAACAGGTTTTTCATATTAAAACCCTTAAAGAAGCGGAAGATCTAGCACTATTTTTTGAAGAGGCTGTTCCTAATATCCATACCATTGAGCAATATGATTAAATAGCATATTTTTTTAATGTGTTATACTAAATGTGTTGACAAAGTTAATGTGACATAATAATATAAGATTACAAACGTAAGCGCTTTCAAAATGTGAAGGGAGATGGAACGGATGGGAGTAATCATTTGCCAAACGTGTGAAACAACAATTGAACATTTTGAAGAGGAAAAAGTGACCACATTATATTCAAACACATGCCCGCATTGCCACGAGCAAACGAACTTAGATAAGTAAGAAAAAAAGAAGACCTCTTAAGGTCTTCTTTTTTTTGAGAAAATCAGCGTATGGCAACTTGTTCTTGAATAACCTTCAAGTACTTTAAATCTGCATTTTCTGGACCTTGAACGGGTAGACCGGCTTCAAGGTTTTCTTTAATATAATCTAAGTTTTCTTTTGTGATGATTTCACCAGGAATGAAAATCGGTATTCCAGGGGGATAGACCATTACGAACTCTGCTATAATCCTGCCGGCAGATTCTTCAAACGGAACACTCTCTGTATTTGCGTAAAATGCATCACGTGGTGATAATGCAAGCACAGGAATATCTGGAACGTGTACAGGTATTGATTTGATCTCCTCATTCTTTGAATGGCTTAACTCATCAGAAAGTTGAGATAACGCTTGAACGAGTACCATTGTATCTTTTTCATGATCTGCCGTTGTAATCAAACAAAGGATGTTGTAGAGATCAGATAATTCCACTTCAATATTAAAGTTTTGACGAAGCCAAGTTTCCGCGTCATATCCTGTAATGCCTAAGTCTTTTACTGATATTAAAAGCTTTGATGGATCATAATCAAAAGTTGCAGATGTGCCAAGCTTTTCTTCACCTACACAGTATAGGTTAGGGATATCATTGATCTTTGCTCTCGTTTCATTAGCAAGTCGAATTGTTTTTTCAATTAGTGTATACCCTTCAGTGGCAAGACGGCGACGAGCCGCATCCAAAGAGGCAAGAAGGATATAGGATGTAGATGTCGTAGTCATCATACTTAGAATGGTTTGCACGCGTTCAGGTGAAACAAGACCTTCCCTCACGTTTAAAATGGAGCTTCCTGTCAATGACCCGCCCAGTTTATGAACGCTCGTTGCTGCCATGTCTGCTCCAGCTTGCATGGCAGATAGTGGCATGTGATCATGAAAGTGGATCAAAACACCGTGTGCTTCATCTACAAGTACAGGTACGTCAAATCGATGAGCAATATCGACGATTCCTTTTAAGTCAGCAGCGAAACCAAAATAAGTTGGGTTGATAACAAGCACAGCTTTTGTGTCTGGATGCTGATTTAAAGCCTTTTCTACACTGTCTGGTGTTATTCCGTGTGAGATCCCTAGTTCAGGATCGATCTCAGGGTGGATAAAGATTGGAGTTGCGCCTGAGAATACGATTGCTGTCATAATCGATTTATGAACGTTTCGTGGTACAAGAATCTTATCTCCTGGTGACACAACAGACATGATCATCGTCATGATGGCACCGCTTGTTCCTTGTACAGAAAAGAAAGTGTGATCCGCACCAAATGCTTGTGCAGCAAGTGCTTGTGCTTTTTTAATCATTCCTTTTGGATGATGCAGGTCATCTAGTGGTGTAATGTTAATAAGGTCGATTGATAATGCGTTCGGTCCAATAAAATCTTTAAATTCTTCATCCATTCCTTGCCCTTTTTTGTGACCAGGAATGTGAAACTGTAATGGGTTCTTGTTTGCATGTTCACGCAAACCAGTAAATAAAGGAGTTTCGTGTTGAGACAATGTATTCTACACCTCATCTATCGTTAACTGATAATAAATTTTATCTTTTTATAAAACAAAAGAAGTATAACAGAAAATGCATGAAGATGTAAGTAAATGATTTAATTTTCAAGGAGGAAATGAGTTGAACACTAGACTAACAGAACTATTACAAATTAAGTTTCCAATTATTCAAGGAGGGCTCGCATATCTGGCATATTCTGAACTTGCTTCAGCCGTTTCTAACGCGGGTGGTTTAGGTCAGATTACAGCTATGTCATTAGCAGATTCAAAGTCATTAAAGTCTGAAATTCAGAAGACAAAAAAATTAACCTCAAACCCTTTTGGAGTTAATTTTGCAATCGGACAGCATGGTAGGCCATATGAAGACATGCTTGAGACTGCAATTGAAGAAGGTGTAAAGGTAATCAGTGTAACGGGAGGCAATCCAGCACCAGTATTAGAGCGACTAAGAGATACAGGTATTCAAACATTAGTCCTTGTATCAAGTGTCAGACAAGCTATAAAAGCAGAACAATTAGGCGCGGATGCTGTAATGGCGGTAGGTCAAGAAGGCGGTGGCCATATCGGAAAGGATGACACGGGTACAATTGTGTTAATTCCTGGAGTAGTTGAAAATGTTTCGATCCCAGTAATCGCCTCTGGAGGAATCGGGGATGGAAAAGGACTGATGGCAGCGCTGGCTCTAGGAGCGGAAGGTGTTGAGATGGGTACAAGATTTATAGCTACAAAAGAATGTGTTCATGCACATTCAGCATATAAAAAACTTGTAGTTGAAAGTTCAGAACTAGATACGGTGGTTATTAAAAGAACGCTAGGGGCCCCCGGCAGAACGCTCAGAACAGATTTCACACTCAACATTTTAAAAGAAGAAGGTATGGGTGGAACGTACGATCAAATAAAGGATTACATTAGTGGTGCGGCCAATCAAAAATTTATTTATGAAGGAAAAAGTGGAGAAGGCTTTGGGTGGGCTGGACAAATTATCGGAAGGATTAAAGATATACCTTCAGTAGAAGAATTATTCAATAGGATGAATACGGAAGCTGAAACCATTAAACAAAGATTAAACAACCTATTCTAACACTTTTCTAACAATGATGATACTTACCCATACATTTCTGTTGTACGGCAATATACTAGTGGTAAGAAGCAGCGTATTCTCTGCTTCCTGCCACTTTTTTTCATTACAGTTTTTTCTTTAATTCGTATAGGGGTAAAAGCGTCTTAAACGTTTCATCAATTCGTTCGTACCAGTCATTCTCACTCATGTTTGACGCTTCGTCTCTTTCAATGCGAACGCCACAAAGCAATTCAGCTTTTTTCACAGTGCTAAGACGGCTTGCCATTTCTTCTAGTCGTTCCTTTTTAACCTCACGATGTGGAAAACTATCCGGCTTCATATGATCATCAGACCATACGAAATCGTTAGGTATGTTCTTCTTAATCTTGTTTAGGTTCTTAAGGATCAATTGGCCATATGCATTCTTTATTGGTGCTTCGTAAATGAGCGCGAACCACAGAAATACATGTGATTCCCAAAGTCCTATTTGAAAATGTGGCAACATTTTATATCCTCTTTTGTTAGGTGCAAAGGCTACCCAAGTATCCTTTGGAGGATTTACAGTCCTTCTTGCATGTTTTGCTACATGAAAGAACATTTCTTCTCCAGTAAGAACAGTAAGTTCTTCTGCATATTTATTACCTAAGGACTCAAGTTTTGGCCGAATCTGGCTGATGATTTGCTCCATACGCTCATCAAGACCTTGCGTTTGGAAAACATTGAAGTCTGAATCATTAAATCCGTTAAATGTCATTTGAAAAATCCTCCTGATGATCAAGTGCTACAAAGAATTTTACCATACGAAAAGCTTTATAAAAAAATGTTTGCATTAGATTCCGCAAAGTGCCGTTTCCATATACATGGTTGCTTCATAAAATGAAGAAAAGAAGAAAACGAAAAGAAAGGATGTGCCCGTGAAATGAAACAAGTAATGAACACTTTAAAAAGAACGGATGCAGAAAGAAGAATTCCAGTATTAAAACTTGAGATTGATTATGAACTAGCTACTTTGTTTGATGCTTTAAAAGCGAAAGATCAAAAACAGATCAACGAATCGAAGCGTAAGCTCGAACGATTAAGGCTGGAGCTCGTGAGATTAGAAGCATGATCCAAGCTGATAGCGGATAACAAAAACGAATCCATCATGAACGGATGGTTCGTTTTTTTGTGAAGAGAATGAAATTGCCTTATACTATAGTAAAGGTAAGGAGTGAAAACATGACGAACGAAGAAATGATAACCATAGAGAAACACATGAAGACATGGACACTTGAAGCCGCACAGCTCTTAAAAGATTCTTTTCAGAGCACATTAACGATTACATATAAATCTCATATCGCAGATCTAGTCACGGATATGGATAAGAGTATTGAGAAATTTTTTATTAATAAGATACAACAAACCTTCCCAGACCATAAAGTACTTGGGGAAGAAGGCTTTGGAGATGAGATAAAAGGGAATTCCAATGGTGTCATTTGGATTATTGACCCGATCGATGGCACAACAAATTTTATCCATCAACAAGCTAATTTTGCGATTTCAATTGGAGTTTATGAAGATGGAATCGGAAAACTAGGATTGATATATGATGTGGAGGGAAGTAACCTTTATTTTGCTAAAGATGGTGAAGGTGCTTATTTAAACGATAAGAAATTACCGAAATTAGAGGAAGTCACTTTATCAGAATCTGTTGTTGGTGTTAATGCAACGTGGGCGGGTCCGAACAGACGAATCAATCACGAGCATGTCCAACAGATCATCAGAAAATCTAGAGGGACTCGATCATACGGCTCTGCTGCAATTGAACTTGCTTATGTTGCATCAGGAAGACTCGATGCCTATATGACACTTCGACTTTCCCCGTGGGATTTCGCAGCAGGTTTAATTCTTTTAAATGAAGTAGGTGGGATTGTAAGCAGAACGGATGGAGAACCTGTACAGCTTCTTGAACAAAACAGTATTCTCGCTGCAAAGCCAGGGTTGCATAAAGAAATATTAGACCACTTATTATAAAGCGCAACGCAAAAAAGAGAACGTCCGATTAGGAACGTTCTCTTTGCTTCTTTTTAAGAGTAAACCCGTATCCCATAAGAAAAAATACAGAAACGGTCGATATAAGAAAGATCAACCAGCTTTTTTCACCAATAGCTATTCCAATGCCACATATTGCAAATGCCGTTAGTAGAGCTATAAAAAAGAAAATGATATTCATGATGACCTCCAAGCCAAAAACTTGTCTATACTGTATAAGTGTACCGAATTTACATAAAAAGAAAAAGCCTTTCTGTAAATTTGTGATATAATAGTCAAGTTGAACAAAAAATGATAAGAAAAAGAGATAGGATATAAGGAGAGAATACACTTGAATAGAAGAGATGATTTACGCAATATAGCAATTATTGCCCACGTTGACCATGGTAAAACGACATTGGTGGACAAATTGCTACATCAGTCAGGAACTTTCCGTGACAATGAACAAGTTAATGAACGTGCTATGGATTCCAATGCTTTAGAACGTGAGCGTGGAATTACAATTCTAGCTAAAAATACAGCGATTAATTATAACGAGAAACGCATTAACATCATGGACACTCCAGGACATGCCGATTTCGGTGGTGAAGTAGAACGTATCATGAAAATGGTTGATGGTGTTCTACTTGTTGTAGATGCATATGAAGGTTGTATGCCGCAAACGCGTTTTGTTTTGAAAAAAGCGCTAGAGCAAAAGTTAACGCCAATCGTAGTTGTAAACAAAATTGACCGTGACTTTGCACGCCCAGAAGAAGTAGTAGACGAAGTAATCGATCTATTCATTGAACTAGGTGCTGAAGAAGATCAATTAGAATTCCCTGTTGTTTATGCATCTGCGCTTAAAGGAACAGCTTCAATGGATCCTAGCAAGCAAGATGAAGATATGACAGCTCTTCTTGATACAATTATTGACACGATTCCTGCTCCAGAAGATAACAGCGCTGAGCCACTTCAGTTCCAAGTTACGATGCTTGATTACAACGACTACCTTGGACGTATCGGTATTGGTCGTGTATTCCGTGGAACGATTAAAGTTGGTCAAGCCGTTTCATTAATGAAGCTTGATGGATCAGTTAAAAAGTTCCGTGTTACAAAGCTGTTTGGTTTCTTAGGTTTGAAACGTATTGAGATCAATGAAGCAAAAGCTGGAGACTTAATCGCTGTATCTGGAATGGAAGAGATCAACGTTGGGGAAACAGTTTGTCCTGAAGGTCAAGAAGAAGCACTTCCTGTTCTTCGTATCGATGAGCCAACATTGAAGATGACTTTCTTAGTTAACAACTCACCGTTCGCTGGTCGTGAAGGAAAATATGTAACAAGCCGTAAAATTGAAGAGCGCTTAATGTCTGAGCTTGAAACTGATGTAAGTCTTCGTGTTGAAAACACGGATTCTCCAGATGTTTGGACAGTTTCTGGTCGTGGTGAACTTCACCTTTCAATCTTGATTGAAAACCTTCGCCGTGAAGGATTTGAACTTCAAGTATCAAAGCCAGAAGTAATCGTTCGTGAAATTGATGGCGTTAAATGTGAGCCAGTTGAACATGTTCAAATTGACATTCCTGAAGAGTACACAGGTGCGATCATGGAATCTTTAGGAGACCGTAAAGGTGAAATGAAGAACATGGTGAACAACGGTTCTGGTCAAGTGCGTCTTGAGTTCATGGTACCTGCTCGTGGTTTGATCGGTTATACGACTGAATTCTTAACACAAACACGCGGATACGGAATCTTAAACCACACGTTCGACAGCTATCAGCCTATGGTTGCTGGAAACGTTGGTGGACGTCGTCAAGGTGTACTGGTTTCAATGGAAAACGGAAAAGCATCTCAATACGGAATCATGGGTGTTGAAGACCGTGGTACGATCTTTATTGAGCCAGGAACAGAAGTATACACGGGTATGATCGTTGGGGAACACACTCGTGAGAATGATATTACGGTTAACATCGTAAAAGTGAAGCAGATGACAAATATGCGTTCTGCGAACAAAGACCAAACGGTTAGCATGAAGAAGCCTCGTATCATGTCATTAGAAGAAGCGTTAGAATACTTGAACGATGACGAGTATTGTGAAGTAACACCTGAAAGCATTCGTCTTCGTAAAAAAGTACTTGATAAGAACGAGCGTGAAAGAGTAGAAAAGAAAAAGAAACTTGCTCAAGGCTAAACGTATTTCTTAACAAAACGATCGGGAGTGGGAATCGTGGAGGAACAAGAAATCATGAAAGCGACAGGGGAAGATTCATCCTCCATGGCATTGCTGCTAGGAATTGAAAACGACCCTGTCAGAGCTTTTCTGCTGTTGTATCTCATCATAACAGTGTTAAGTATCGTTGTTTTTAAGTTAGGTTTTGCAAAAAAACTGCCGCCGCTAAAAGCGATAGTCATCTATTTGTTTTTGATTATCGGATGTCTGCCACTAGCATTTTTCGGCATCGGTTTGCCTGTTGCTGAAGGTTTGATGGTAGCCGCACTCATCTTGATCATCTATAAAGTCCGGCTTCATCAGAGCAAGAAAGAAAAAAGCTGATTGGGGGTTCATTATGCAACTTGTTGACGCTCTATCCAATTGGTTGAGCATTAAGAAAGTACATGAAGAGAGACCCCGAGACCAAGCAGCTAAGGAGACTTTTGAGTTTTTTACTGAGATTCTCACAGAGGATCATCATGTAAACATCTCTACTGTATCGACTTCAGGTCCGTTTTATGTCGTTTTGTATGAAGTTAACGGCATTGAAAACTCCGAAAAGTTTTTTATCGATAGTATCGATGCTTTATATGAAGGAATTCAAAGTGAACCAAGATTTAACGAGGAGTACTGATAATCAGTACTCCTTTTTTTTGTGTAGGAGTGTAACAAAATAAGCTATGATTATCGCGAAGAGTATATGGCCGAGCAGCCAAATGATAAAAGGTAAGGTTAGTGGGGCTGAGAATGGCTTTTCAACAGCTAGGTGGTACAGAGGAAAAAATGTAAAAGACATGATCACATTTATGATTAACGAAATCTGATAGGGATGATAATAAATTCTGCAGAACAGATCTACGAATGCAATCAAAATGATCGCTATGATAATATGAAGAACAAATTGAAAAGGTTCATTATAGATAACGGAATCAGGAAGAGGCAGGAAATCAATATTTAATAAGAATGTGTAAAGATTCAATCCAAATAACACTTCTGGAACGTAAAAAAAACAAGCCAGCAGAATGCCGGCAAGGGAACCAAATAAAATCCATGAAATAATTCTTATGTTATTACCAATCATTGTTTGTATCCGGACTTCGATATAATGTGAAATTACCTGTAGCTTCACGCTGAGCGGTTTTTCGCGTTATGCGTTCTCTGCAAGATTCGCACATAAACGTGTGTATGGGACGGTTTCTTAATTTTTTTGCAAGTGAGCATTCATTTTCAATTACTTCGATCGTATCACATAATACGCATTTTACACGCATCGTATTTCACCTCTTTCAAATAGTATACCATAAAGAAATTGGAAAATTAAACGAACGATGCTTGGGATGCGAGTAGAGAGTAATGTAACGGATCGTTTTTGATAAAAAGCAATGTACGTAACCCTGGGGTGAACAAAATTAACCGAGTGTCTTTCTTTAGCGAACACATATCGTTTTTTACGAGGTAATTTGTATTTTATCCGTAGAAAGCAGTCTTAATTACGAGGTAATTCTGATTAATTACGAGTATAAAATTTTTTATCCGATTTTCGACAAAACATCTGTGTTTAACAAGTGTAAAAAAGACTCATGAGCTAAGGCGCTATGAGTCTTTTTTACATATCTCAAAAAATCACGTTTCATTCAATCGTTGAGGCTGATTTTTATCTGATTTTTCTTGTTTTTGTTGTTGGTTTTTAAGCTCTTGTTGTTCTCTTTCTGATAATTGACTATCGTTTGTTTCTGTTGGAGACGGCTTTTTCGTTTGTATACTGTGAGGTACTTGTGGCATCAGACGTCCAACGATCCCTGCAAGCTCCTTCATAATTCCGCCGATTGGATGACCTTGTCGGATTTGTTTGCCCATCTGACGAAGTCTTTCTACCGTATCAGGATCAGCTGTAACGAGTGCATTCTTTCCATTTGGATCGTTTTTTAGAGATTCTGCTACAGAATACTTTATAGAACCAACCTTTGAATTATCAAGCTTGCGATCTACATCTATCCCTACTACTGCATATGGGCCTAATACTACTGCAGTTGCATCTTCAACGCCTGGAATACCTGTTGCGAGACCTACAAGGTGTCTCGATATTTCTTGAGATCCTTTTGGCTGGTGAGGCTTCTTACTATTTGCAGTTTGGTTGACTTTAGTAAGCCTCGGAGTGTTTTGGTCATTTTGAGCGTTATCATTATTATTGTTCATGCAGCCAAAAAGTACGAATATAGCACTAAGAACGGCTACGATACGAAATATTTTCAATGACATTCATCCTTCCAGTTCATTTTCCTTATTTTTTGTACATTCTTCTAACTTTATTCCTTTGTACATACATTTTTAATAGGCAGTCCATAAAGACGCTAAATGAACAATGACTAGAACACATTAAGTCAGGAGGCTGAATGTTGAATAAACGATACGTCCTAGATACGAACGTGCTGTTGCAGGATCCATACTCCATACAATCCTTTGGAGATAGTGAAGTGATCATTCCTGCAGTCGTGTTAGAAGAAGTGGATTCAAAGAAACGTTATATGGACGAAATTGGAAGAAATGCACGTGAGGTTTCTCGTTTGATTGATAGAGTCAGACAAAAAGGACAGCTTCATAAAGGAGTTCCTCTAGAAAATGGAGGTACCCTTCGAGTAGAACTCAACCATAAATCCTTTAAAAGGCTTCAGGAAACCTTTGTTGAACAAACAAACGATAACCGAATACTGGCAGTTACCTTAAACCTAAAACAAGAAGAAGAAGAGAAGAAAAGCGGAATAAAAGTTATACTTGTTTCAAAAGATGTGCTCGTCCGAGTAAAAGCTGACGCACTTGGAATAGAAGCTGAAGATTTTCTGAGCGATCGCGTTATAGACAAGAATGATCAAACGTACACAGGCTATAAAGAAATTTATGTACAAGGTGATCTGTTGAATAAATTTTATGAAAAAAATGAACTTCAACTGATCGAGTTGACAGGTCACTCATTTCATCCTCACCAATTTGTAATCTTAAAGGATGTGTTCAGATCTTCGGTTTCTGCTCTTGGAAAAGTTGATGAATTCGGAAAGACATTAAAGCCGCTTCGATATGATTCAGAACAAATATGGGGAATTCGAGCAAGAAATGTTCAGCAAAAGATGGCGTTTGAGTTACTTCTCAGAAAAGATTTGCCACTCGTAACTCTGATCGGTAAAGCTGGAACTGGAAAAACACTGATAACGCTCGCTGCAGCACTTCTTCAAACAGAGGATTTGAAAGATTATATCAAGCTCTTTATTGCTCGACCGATCGTTCCGGTCGGAAAAGATATCGGCTATCTGCCAGGGGAAAAAGAAGAAAAATTAAAACCGTGGATGCAACCTGTCTATGACAACTTAGAATATTTATTTAATACAAAAAAATCAGGTGAACTGGAAAAGATTTTAGCTGGTATCGGTTCAATTCATGTTGAAGCACTGACTTATATTCGAGGAAGAAGTTTGCCGGACCAATTTATCATCATAGATGAAGCGCAAAATTTAACGAAGCATGAAGTAAAGACCATTTTAACACGTGTCGGAGAAGGCAGTAAGATCGTTCTCTTAGGAGATCCTCAACAGATCGATCATCCGTATTTAGATGAATTTACTAACGGATTAACGTATGTAGTAGAGAAATTTAAAGATCAAGCATTGAGTGGGCATGTTCGCTTAGAAAAAGGAGAACGTTCATCGCTAGCTCAGATTGCTGCAGATCTATTATAAAGTTGTATGGTCATTAAAAAAGACAGCCCAATTATGAGCTGTCTACATTTTCAATTAAAGAATCGTTACTGCTGAAATGTGTTTGATCGGATTTTCTTTGTTGCGACCATCACCAAAATAAAAATGTACAGGGCCGTCTTCTTTTAGCGGTTTTCCACTGTTAGAAAAAGCAAAGTATCCGTTTTGTGCTTCCTCAAGTGTGATCTCAACGCTACCGTCCCCTGACTCAAGCCTAACTTTTTCTGCGTCAGGGAGCGGTTGTGCATTATAGATAAAATAGGATAGAGAAATTGCAAATGAACTTGATAATAATGTTTCTTTTAAAGTGGTTTTTGAACTTTTTTTCTTTTGCTCTTGCTCTGAAGGGGGAACGGCACCCTCTTGTAATTCGCGGTCCCAATGTGCAGACACTTCTTTTAAGTATTTTTCTTGCTCGTTTTCCTTCGATTTATCTAAATCGAACAATGTGTGTAAATCCTCTTTTCTATCATCAAAAATCCATACTCCTGGATCTAATGTAAGGGGATAGTTTACTTTTCCGTTTAATGCAACGATGAACTCCATATAAACCTCCTTGAATTTGAAAACGCTATAAAAAGCATAGCACGATTATAAGAATACTGTAATATGTTGATTTTTTTTATGCAAACCTTTATATTTAAAGGTAGAAATCGTGTCGAACGGAGGGATGATCATTGTCAGCTGAGATGGCAACTGGACATCGGGAAAGGGCATTTGAACTATTAAAAGCAGATGCAGACAAAATCCTGAAACTAATTGAAGTTCAAATGGAAAACTTAACAATGCCACAATGTCCCCTCTATGAGGAAGTATTGGATACGCAAATGTTTGGTTTATCCCGTGAAATAGATTTTGCAGTCCGTTTAAACCTGGTCGAAGAAGAAGCAGGTAAGAAATTATTAGAATCACTTGAAAAGCAGTTAACTGCTTTGCACGATGCCTCAATGAAAAAATGATCGACACCCAGTCCGAGAATGTAAATTGGACTGGATTTTTTTATATATATAACTAAGTTTGTATTTTAATAATAGGCTGTTTTCGTAAATTTTATTGCTTTTGGGCTTTTGGTCCTGTCGTCTTAAGGAAGTCACTCTTGCTACTATGTCTTCATCATGATGTGTTCGCAGTAAGCTTCTTTGTCTGAGGGCTTACAAGAAGTTTCTAATGTGGTAGTCACCCACCTTCCACTCCACACAACTGTTCAAAGATGACTATGAAAATGAAAAGCAACTATTCTGTAGGTTAAAGCCTATTCAAAAACAAGATAAAACCTTCGAAATAGTATAAGAAGCTGAAGCTGTAGTGTTGTATCATAAATAAAAAAGGTTTATGTGATACAATATCTAATAATTATAAAGATGCAGTTTCAAGACTTCAGAAGAGAGGAGAAAGGTGAACAACGTGAAAAAAGCAGTAAGACCCTATGACTATTCTTTGATAGTAGCCGTACTATTATTGTGCAGTGCTGGATTAGTCATGATCTACAGCGCGAGTATAGGGGTAACGATCAATAAATACGATTACAGCAGTAGCTTTTTCTTTTCGAGACAACTTGTCTTTCTGCTAGTTGGGATAGGACTCATGTATTTTACCATGAGGTTCAATATACAAATCTACAAAAAGTTAATGATGCCTATCGTCGTCTTTTCAATTCTCATATTGATATTTGTCTTATTGTTCGGACGAGAAGTGAACAATGCAAAAAGTTGGCTATACATAGGTCCGATCGGTATTCAGCCTGCTGAATTTATTAAGCTAACACTAGCTATCTACTTAGCGGCAATCTATTCAAAGAAACAAGGGAAGATGCAAGATTTCAAAAAAGGAGTCATCCCTCCACTAACGATTTTCGCCATCATGTTTCTATTGATATTGAGACAGCCAGATTTAGGGACAGGCATTATCGTTTCAGGTGTTGCTGGAGTTATTCTGTTCTGTTCAGGTATAAAGTTTAAACATATTTTTTCAATGGCAGCTTTAGCGGGTATCGTAGGGTTAGGTATATTCCTTCGTTTAACCCCAGAACAACTTTCTCGTTTCGATGCAGCTTATGCACCCTTCAAAAATCCTGCGGGCGACGGTTATCAGCTCGTTAATGGATATATTTCTATCGCTGCGGGTGGAATGACAGGATCAGGTCTAGGTGAGAGTATTCAGAAATATGGATTCCTCCCAGAACCACATACAGATTTTATAATTGCCATCATCGCCGAAGAACTAGGTTTTATTGGAGTATTTTTGATCATCGCCTTGTTAGGGTATATCGTTTTAAAAGGATTTTATATAGGTATGCAAAGTAATGATACATATTCAAGCTTATTAGCTTTTGGTATCGCTGGAATGATAGGTATTCAAACAGTGGTCAATCTAGGTGCAGCAGTAGGGTTATTGCCGATTACTGGTGTTCCGTTACCATTTATTTCGTATGGGGGCTCATCCCTTCTTTTGTTTCTAACATCGATGGGGATTCTTATAAATATTTCTGCAAAAGTAAATCTGAACAAGAAAGTCCCAGATAAAAAGCCCGAAGTAAACAGAAAGATAAAAGCTATCATGTAACGGTAAAAGGAGAGGAACTTGTATGAGTAGAAAAATCAGCAAAGTCTTAGTAGCAAATCGTGGGGAAATTGCAATTCGGATTTTCAGAGCTTGTACCGAACTAGATATACGAACAGTAGCTATTTATTCGAAAGAAGATACGGGATCTTATCATCGTTATAAAGCGGATGAGGCTTATCTAGTAGGCGAAGGAAAGAAACCGATCGATGCTTATCTGGATATTGAAGGTATTATCGAAATTGCAAAAGCAAATGGTATCGACGCAGTTCATCCTGGATATGGTTTTTTATCAGAGAACAAGGAATTTGCAGAACGCTGTAGTGAAGAAGGCATCATTTTTATAGGACCGAACGAAAAACATCTTGATGTATTCGGGGATAAGGTTAAAGCTAGACAAGCTGCTATTGATGCTAACATTCCAGTAATTCCAGGTAGTGATGGACCTGTTAACAGTCTTTCAGAAGTGAGAGACTTTGCTCTAAGTAATGGTTTTCCAATCATCATCAAGGCATCTATGGGTGGCGGTGGACGCGGAATGCGTATCGTCAGAAGTGAAAACTCCCTTGCAGAAAGTTACGATCGTGCTAAATCAGAAGCAAAAGCCGCGTTTGGTAAAGATGAAGTATATGTTGAAAAATTTGTAGAAAACCCAAAACATATTGAAGTACAAATACTCGGAGATCATGAAGGGAACTTAGTGCATTTATATGAGCGTGACTGTTCTGTACAAAGAAGGCACCAAAAAGTAGTCGAAGTTGCACCAAGCGTCTCGCTATCTGATGAGCTTCGTCATGATATCTGTAAATCAGCTGTATCGTTGATGGAGCATGTAGGGTATATCAATGCAGGTACCGTTGAGTATCTAGTAACGCCAGACGGCAAATTTTATTTCATAGAAGTAAATCCGCGCGTTCAGGTGGAGCACACGATTACTGAGATGGTCACTGGAATCGATATTGTCCAATCGCAAATCCTTATCGCAGAAGGATACCCGTTGCATGGAAAAGAGATTGGAATTCCAAAGCAAGAAGATATTTATTGTCATGGCTATGCGATCCAATCGCGAGTAACGACAGAAGATCCTTCTAATCAGTTCATGCCTGACACTGGTAAGATCATGGCGTATCGTTCAGGTGGAGGTTTTGGAGTTCGATTGGATGCTGGTAATGGATTCCAAGGTGCGATTATCACTCCTTTCTATGATTCTTTACTCGTTAAAGTGTCTACGTGGGCTTTATCTTATGAGCAAGCAGCATCTAAAATGTTAAGAAACTTAAAAGAGTTTCGTATTCGTGGGATTAAAACAAATATTGCTTTCCTTGAGAACGTTGTAACACACCAGAAGTTTTTATCAGGTGATTATGATACTTCTTTCATTGATACAAGCAGTGAACTCTTCGTCTTTCCTAAGCGTAAAGATAGAGGAACGAAGATGCTTTCCTATATTGGTGCAACAACAATTAATGGTTTCCCGGGACTTGCTAAGCAGGAGAAACCTAATTTTGCTAAACCTCGTATTCCAAAAATAAAGCACTCAGAACCGATTCCGAATGGAACGAAGCAATTGTTAGACGCTGAGGGGCCAGAAGCTGTGTCTCGCTGGATAAAGGATCAAAAGAAACTCTTACTTACGGATACAACCTTCCGAGATGGTCACCAATCATTGCTAGCAACTCGCGTTCGTACGAATGACCTTTTGCACATTGCTGAACCGACCGCAAGATTATGGCCAGAAATGTTCTCACTTGAAATGTGGGGAGGAGCAACGTTTGATGTTTCTTATCGTTTCCTTAATGAAGATCCATGGGACCGCTTGATTAAGCTGAGAGAAAAAGCTCCGAACGTGTTGTTTCAAATGTTACTTAGAGCTTCAAACGCAGTAGGTTACAAAAACTATCCAGATAATGTCGTTGAAGAGTTCGTTAAAAAGTCAGCAATGGCAGGAATCGATGTGTTCCGAATCTTTGATAGCCTAAACTGGGTGGAAGGAATGAAAGTGGCAATCAGAGCTGTTCGTGAGACAGGAAAAATTGCCGAAGCAGCCATCTGCTATACAGGAGATATTTTAGACCCGAACCGTACGAAATATGATCTGAAATATTATGTGAATCTCGCGAAAGAACTTGAAGCGGAAGGAGCACATATACTAGCTATTAAAGATATGGCAGGACTATTAAAACCTCAAGCTGCTTATGACTTAGTATCAGCGCTGAAGCAAGCGGTCGAAATTCCGATCCATCTTCATACGCATGACACGAGTGGTAACGGAATCTATACTTACGCAAAAGCAGCTGAAGCAGGTGTTGATATCGTAGACGTTGCTGTAAGTTCTATGGCGGGTCAGACATCTCAGCCTAGTGCAAATTCACTCTACTACGCGTTAGCAGGGAACGAAAGACAGCCAGATTTAAACATTGATCATGTTAAAGATCTATCTTCTTATTGGGAAGATATCAGAAAATATTACTCAGGGTTCGAAAGCAATTCGG
Organism: Fictibacillus sp. 5RED26; assembly: GCF_015903895.1. Classification (NCBI taxonomy): domain Bacteria; kingdom Bacillati; phylum Bacillota; class Bacilli; order Caryophanales; family Fictibacillaceae; genus Fictibacillus; species Fictibacillus sp. 5RED26. The sequence continues at coordinate 974,082 of NZ_JACZDU010000001.1, forward strand.
CTGCACCAGATCCGGAAGTTTACGAGCATGAGATGCCAGGTGGGCAGTTTAGTAATCTTCAGCAGCAAGCAAAGGCAGTCGGTCTTGGAGACCGCTGGGATGAAGTCAAACAGATGTATCGTAGAGTGAATGATATGTTTGGCGATGTGGTTAAAGTTACACCATCTTCAAAAGTTGTAGGTGACATGGCTCTATATATGGTTCAGAACAACTTAACGGAAGATGATGTTTATGATCGAGGAGATTCATTAGATTTTCCTGACTCTGTTGTAGAATTCTTTCAAGGGTACCTGGGGCAGCCGTACGAAGGTTTTCCTAAAGAGTTGCAGCGTATCATCTTAAAAGGAAGAGAACCTTTTTCAGAGCGGCCAGGGGAGCTTTTAGAAGCTGCTGATTTTAATGACATTAAGGAAACGTTATTCCATAAGATCAATCGCCAAGTAACAAGTTTTGATGTTTTGGCGTATGCGCTATATCCAAAAGTATTCTTAGATCGTGAAAAGATGTATTCACAATTCGGTGATATCTCAGTTCTCGATACGCCAACATTCTTTTATGGAATGAAGCTAGGGGAAGAGATTGAAGTCGAAATTGAACAAGGTAAGACTTTAATCGTGAAGCTCGTTTCAATCGGTGAAGCACAGAATGATGGATCTAGAGTACTTTACTTTGAACTTAACGGTCAATCGCGTGAGATCGTAGTAATCGATGAAAGTGCAAAAGTAACCGTATTTGCAAAACAAAAAGTAGATCCTTCGAACCCATCCCAAATTGGTGCAAGTATGCCAGGAACGGTGATCAAGGTTCTAGTTGAACAAGGAGAAAAGGTTAAAAAAGGTGATCATCTGATGATAACTGAAGCCATGAAGATGGAAACAACCGTTCAAGCTCCTTTCGATGGAACCGTTAAAGAGATCTCTGTTCAAAACGGAGAAGGAATCGCTGCTGGGGATCTGTTGATTGAATTGATTAAGTAAAAATAAAAAAACCAAGGTGCAAAACGTGCACCTTGGTTTTTTTGATTTACTTTCGATAGACGATTAACGCTAAGTAGCTCAGCGTTCCAAACAAGAAGGAAATGATCAATCCATGACCAAGGGCCACGAATAAATTTAAGTTGGAATAAACGATCAATGCTCCAGATACACCTTGGAGAATGACGAAAAGTAGAGCGAAATGAAATCCTTTTGTTACTACTTTTTGATCGCTATAGTATTTTCGAGCATGATACCAAGCATATACGATCCAAATAAACAGGACGATAGCTGCAATTCGGTGCAACAGATGAATGCTTGCTTGAGATCCTATCGTTGCGAATATGGTTCCGTTACATAAAGGGAACTCCGGACCACAGCCCATGCTCGAACCTGTATGCCTTACGAGCGCACCCGTGTATACAACAGCATACAGATAAGCGAATAACCAATAGATGTTCTTTTTAAATGCGGGTGATACTTTTGCAATAAATGGACGATCAGGATCTTCAAAAGAAAGAATCGCTATCAAGAGAACGCTCGCGAACGAAACTAGTGAAAAGCCGAAATGAGATGCAAGAACGGCTGAAGATTGACTCCAAATTACTGCAGCGGCTCCTAAAAGTCCTTGAAGGATAATAAAGAATACAGCTGATCCAGCTAATATCTTTATTTCTTTTCTATTTGGTTCTCGTCTCCAAGCCCAAATCGCGAGTATGATAACGAGCAGCCCAAGCCATGCTGATACAAACCGATGACTTACTTCAATAATGGTTTCAAGTTTTGGTGCAGTAGGTAAGATTTCTCCATAACAGAGAGGCCATGAGTTACCGCATCCGTCACCTGAGCCAGTTTTTGTTACAACAGCTCCCATCAGTAATACGAGCAACATACCTAGTGAAGTAATAATAGAATAAATTTGATAAAATCTTTTCAAATCAATCACCTGCTTTTTTTGTCCTATAACCGTTCACAAATTTGTAATATTTTCAACAAGTATTACAGACACCCACATCGTACAAATAATATAAGATACTGTCTATATTAGTCGAAGTATACAAAGCACTATATTTGTTTTATAATGTTAGAGGACATTTTCTTTATATATCACTATCCTATCATATAGGTAAAACGTTCTACTTTACATATTGTGAACAGATGAAGACATTTTTTTACCGTTGATTTTAGAGTCAAGCCCATATAGAATGAATGAGGGCTTAAATAACAGCAAAAGCAAGATTTGGAACATTTTACTCTAAAAGGAGGTGTATCTGTTGAGCAAAACTCCAACTGCATATGAAGTCGCTAACAAAGTAATGGAACCCGGACCTCTATCTGAAGCGAACCCTACAGGCACCTGGAAAGATTTTTTGACCATCGCGAAGCTCGGGATCGTTATGAGTAACTTGATTACAACATTTGCTGGATTCTTTCTAGCTTTAAAATATAACAATCATTTGTTCTCTGACAAGATTGGTGCTTTAGTTCTTTGTATTCTGGGTGCTGCACTAGTTATCGCTGGTGGCTGCTGCTTGAATAACTATATTGATAGAGATATAGACCAGCTGATGGAGCGTACCATTGAGCGCCCGACAGTTACGGGCAGGATCAGTGCGAATCAAGTACTTTGGGTAGGTATTAGTCTTTCCGCAATCGGAACAGTTATGCTTGCGATGACTACCTTAACGGCAGCGGTAATGGGGTTGATCGGACTTTTCGTATATGTTGTCGTTTACACGATGTGGCTGAAACGAACTCATTCTATTAATACCGTTGTTGGGGGAATATCTGGGGCAGTACCGCCTTTAATCGGTTGGGCAGCTGTAGATGCTAACCTTCATTGGGTGACATGGATTTTATTCTTAATCATGTTTTTATGGCAACCGCCACATTTTTTGGCACTTGCGATGAAAAGATGTGAAGATTATCGAAAAGCGGGAATTCCGATGCTTCCTGTTGTATCTGGCTTCGCATTAACGAAGCGTCAGATGATCTGGTATGTAGCTGCATTACTTCCTGTGTCTCTTTACCTGTTCGAATTTGGTATCGTCTACTTGATCTTGGCTGCTGTGTTAGGAACAGGTTGGCTGATTCTAGCATTATCAGGCTTAAAGACAAAGGATGACATGAAATGGGCTCGTATGATGTTCGTTTATTCGTTGAATTATATGACCATTATGTTTGTTGCGATGATCTTAGTGAACATATAGATTTTATACTGGAACAGCGCGATCGTGCTGTTCCTATAATCGCCTTTACATAAAAGGGCTTTCATAAAAAAAGTATAGATGAAGGCTGATCGTTTGTAATCACTCTTAAGAGTGAACCTGTTATATAAAGAAAAAAGTTTAAATTTTTCGTAAGATCTACTTTTGCTATTTCCATTCAAATAACATATTTATTTGAATTGAATAGATAGAACATTCAGTCAAAACAGACTACAACGAGAAAGTGGGGTATATGTAGTGATGAAAAAATGGCTACAAAAAGGGCGTTTTCTTTCCTTATTTGCCATGTTGGCTCTTCTTTTGATGGGGTGCGGAGATCCGACTCTATCAACTTTGATTCCGCAAGGTGAAGTTGCTGACAAACAGTTCCAGCTGATGCTGATCTCTATTAGTATTATGATTCTGGTTCTGGTGGTAGTTTTCGTTCTTTATGCATTCGTATTATTGAAGTTTAGAAAGAAAAAAGGTGACAATTCTACACCTAAGCAAGTGGAAGGTAACCACATGCTTGAACTATTATGGACAGTTATTCCAATTCTTTTGCTTATTATCTTAGCTGTACCAACTGTTATGAGAACGTTTGAATTCTCTGCAGATGCAAAACCAGCTTCAAAGAACGAGTTAAGCATAAAGGTTACTGGACACCAATATTGGTGGGAGTTTGAGTATCCGAAAGAAGAATTGATCACTTCTCAGGAATTGGTTCTTCCGGCAGATACGAAAGTACACGTTGAATTATCTTCTGCTGATGTTATTCACTCATTCTGGATTCCTTCACTAGCTGGTAAGACAGATACAAACCCTGGTGATAAAAACAAGAACTATATGTGGTTTGATACGGGAAGTCAGACAGACGTAGTGTACAAAGGGAAGTGTGCTGAACTTTGTGGTGCATCCCATGCTTTGATGGACTTTAAAGTAAGAGTTGTTTCTAAAGAAGACTACAAGAACTGGGTTGCGGGCTATAAAGCGGCTGACGACAAATCTTCTGCTAATGCTGATGGACAACAAGTCTTTGAAAAGAACTGTTTATCTTGTCACGCTGTTGGACAAAACGGCGGGAACACAGGACCTAGCTTAACTGGTTTTGGGGATAAAGACCGTGTAGCAGGTATCTTAGAACATGATAAAGAAAATCTGAAAAAGTGGATCAAGGACCCTCAAGAAGTTAAACCAGGCAACAACATGCCTAAAGTAAATCTTTCTGACGAGGAAATTGATGCCGTTTCGGATTACTTGTTAGGTCTTAAATTGAAATAGTCTTAAGCATTGCAAAAAAGGAGGTTACACCGTGGCAACTCACGAAAGTCACAAAAAGAGAAGTGGGTTAATGGATTGGCTCACTACCGTTGACCATAAAAAGATCGGTATTCTGTATCTTTTGGCTGGTGGCTTCTTCTTCTTAATCGGAGGACTTGAAGCAGTTTTAATGCGTATTCAACTTATGGAACCAGACAGCAAGATTTTCACTGGTGAACTTTATAATCAATTATTAACGATGCATGGAACAACGATGATCTTCTTGGCAGCCATGCCGATTATCTTTGGTTTCATGAATGCGATCGTTCCTTTACAGTTAGGAGCTCGTGACGTAGCGTTTCCTTATGTAAACGCAGTCGGGTTCTGGCTATTCTTCTTCGGAGGAGTGCTATTGAACTTAAGTTGGTTCTTAGGCGGAGCTCCTGAAGCTGGATGGACAGCATATGCTCCGCTATCAACTGTAGCAGAAGATACAGGTGTTGACTTTTATGTACTTGGTCTTCAAATTGCCGGAGCTGGTACTCTTGCAGGAGGAATTAACTTCCTTGTAACGATTATCAACATGCGTGCACCTGGTATGACATTTATGCGTATGCCATTGTTCACATGGGCTTCATTTGTTACTTCTGGGCTTATTCTTTTCGCATTCCCTGCACTTACAGTAGGCTTCTTCTTACTGATGTTCGAACGTGTATTTGATGCTAATTTCTTTAATCCAGATATGGGTGGTAACATTTTGATCTGGGAACACATTTTCTGGATTTTTGGTCACCCGGAAGTATATATCTTAATTCTTCCAGCATTCGGTATTATCTCTGAAGTTATTTCTACATTCTCAAATAAGCGCTTGTTTGGTTATAGCGCAATGGTATTTGCAACAGTGCTTATCGGATTCTTAGGATTCATGGTTTGGGTTCACCACATGTTCACTGTTGGTTTAGGACCTGTAGCAAACTCAATCTTTGCTGTAGCAACTATGGCAATCGCGATTCCAACTGGTGTTAAGATCTTTAACTGGATCTTCACGATGTGGGGCGGACAGATTCGTTTCTCTACAGCTATGCTTTTCGCAGTTGGATTTGTTCCAACTTTCGTAATGGGTGGAGTTACTGGGGTAATGCTTTCTGTACCTGCTGCTGACTACCAATATCATGACAGTTATTTCGTAGTAGCTCACTTCCATTATGTAATCGTTGGTGGTTTGATTTTAGGATTGTTCTCAGGGTTATACTATTGGTACCCTAGAATGTTTAACCGCGTATTGAATGAAACACTTGGTAAGTGGAATTTCTGGTTGTTCTTTATCGGTTTCCATTTAACGTTCTTCCCTCAGCACTGGTTAGGACTAATGGGTATGCCTAGACGTGTTTATACATATATGTCTGGACAAGATCTTGATGGAGCAAACTTTGTAAGTACGATCGGTGCGATTCTTATGGGTGCAGGTACCATTGTACTTTTAATCAACATCATCATTTCTGCATCATCTAAATATGCAACAACAAAAGATCCATGGGATGGCCGTACTCTAGAATGGGCTATGCCAGTTCCAACACCAGAATACAATTTCGCTCAAACACCACTAGTACGTGGTCTAGATGCATTGTATGTTGAGAAGACAGCTGGTAATGGAGAAATGACACCTGCAGAACCTGTAGGAGAAATTCATATGCCGAATGGATCGATCCTGCCGTTTATTTTATCTTTAGGAATGTTCATTTCTGGTTTTGGTTTTATCTACTCGAACTGGTACGTAGCAGGAGCAGGTCTAGGGCTTGTATTGATCACCATGTTCTTACGTTCTATTATTGATGATCACGGGTATCATATTCATAAAGAAGAAGTTGAAGCAGACATTAAAGGGGGTAGAGCTTAATGAATGCTGGAGAACGTTTAACAGATGCGAATTTCCCTGCTCATCCTGAAAAAGCTACCCTTGAAGGTAAGAACAAATTTTTAGGATTCTGGTTATTCCTTGGTGGAGAAACGGTATTATTTGCAACGCTTTTTGGAACATATCTTGGTCTTAGAAATATGCATTTAGACGGCCCTTCTGGGGCAGAACTATTTTCACTGCCATTAGTATTTCTAGCTACAATGCTGCTACTAACTAGTTCACTTACGAGTGTGTACGCAGTACTTTCTTTAAAGCAGAACAAAGTACGTTCATTGCAAGGCTGGTTCCTCGTAACATTATTATTAGGTCTTGGATTCTTAGGTCTAGAGATTTATGAGTTCATACATTATGTTCACGAAGGACATACGTTTACAAGCTCTGCGTTTGGTTCAGCTTTCTATACGTTAGTAGGTTTCCACGGAGCACACGTATTGTTTGGAATTCTTTGGATCACAACATTGTTAGCAAGAAACTGGAACAGAGGGATTACATTATCTAATGCTCCAAAATATTATTTGTTTGCTCTATATTGGCACTTTGTCGATGTTGTATGGGTATTCATTTTTACCGTTGTTTATCTAATGGGAAAGGTAGGCTAAACTCATGGCTAATCACACACAAAACCCTGAAACTACCGTTCATCGTCACGAAGAGATTCAGCGTAAGCTTGCTTTGAAAGAGGAGCGTAAGCATCATAACGTTTCTTTTGTCATGATGATTCTTTTAACAATCGTTGCATTCTTTGCGATCTGGAGTGACAAGATTAGTGATTCATTTGCTGTTTTGTTTATCCTAACACTGGCAGTTGTTCAAGTTTTCTTCCAGCTATATGTTTGGATGCACTTAAGCCACAAAGGACATGACTTCCCAATCTGGGGTATGGCAAGTGGTATATTGGTTGCAGCTATTACAGTAGCTTCCTTAATGGGACTTATTTGGACATCGTAATCAAGGAAGGGCTGCATCTCGTATGCAGCCCTTTTTATTTGTTACAATATTAAGAATTGTCACTATTATTCCGTACAAGTACCAACCATGATTGATATAGTATTTATGGGTACTTTTATAAAGGAGATGACAGACATGCATCATAATCATCATGTTCATCATACTAGTTTAAGTGATTATAACTGGTACGAGCTTTTTCCGCCTTCGATATATGTTTTAGCCATCATTCTTGCGTTCGTTTACTTTCGGTTTGTTGCGAAAGATAAACAGGGTAAGAAGCTTGCGACGAAATGGCAGCAGACTTCAATGATCGCTTCACTTTTGTTGATGATCATTATAAAAGGTACGCCTGTTCAGGTTTTAGGACATAATTATTTATTCAGTGTTCACATGGTACAGATGGCTGTTCTTTATTTAATGATCGCACCTCTTATGATACTTGGGATTCCTGAGGTGAGATGGAAAAGTTGGTTAAGTAAGAAAACAATCCTTACTCGGATTTTTCATTTCCTCACTAAACCGTTGCTAGCATTGCTTATCTTTAACGCAGTATTTTCTTTGTATCATATTCCTTTAGTGTTTGATGCAGCCGTTTCAAACCCTGTTATTCATTACGGGTATCATGCTTTATTATTAATAACGGCTTATACGATGTGGTGGCCGGTTCTTTGTCCGGTTAGAGAGCTTGATACGTTGTCAGACATTAAAAAGATCGGATACGTGTTTGCTAATGGTGTACTAATGACTCCAGCTTGTGCGTTGATCATGTTTGCAGATTTTCAGCTTTATGAAACTTATAGAAATGTGCCACAATTGTTTGAAACGATGACGCCGAAAGAAGATCAGCATGTAGGTGGAGTTACAATGAAGATCTTCCAAGAAGTGATTTATGCCTTTGTACTCGGATTAATCTTTACGAGATGGGTGAAAAAAGAACGACTGCGTGATAAGGCGGACTTGGAGTTAATTAAACGACAAAATAATCAATTGAAACCTGAATTAAAGTAACCGGCATTTTTGCGGGTTATTTTTTTGTCTAAACCTAAGTCTATACTTGCAAACAACATGATTTCAGATGCATATAATCTCCTCACGGCGCTGGAAAAGCGAATGTTATGAAATATACCTAAAAAAGACGTACAAAATCACAACAAAAAAAAGAAATTGCTCGTTGGTGTCGAAATATATAGTAAAGCCGAGTAGAAAGGAAAGAAAAATCATGAGAATCAGTGCCAGACAAGCAGCTAAAAAATTTATAGAGTCTCATTATCCAAACTGTGATGTAGCCTATCTGGCTGGCAGTGTTGTTAGGGGAGAAGAAACAGAAAGCTCTGATTTAGATATCATCATCATAGATAGTTCTATCAGTGAGTCATATCGTGAATCACTTACCGAGTATGACTGGCCGATTGAGGTTTTTGTTCACAACATGTTTACTTACAAACGCTTTTTCAAACAAAATATCGACAGAGCCAGACCCTCACTTCCACAAATGTGTGCTGAAGGCATCATTCTTCGTGACTCAGGGCATGCGTCACGAATTAAGAATGAAGCTTTACAGTTATTAAAAGCAGGGCCTACTCCGTGGAAGACGATTGAGATCGAGCAAGCACGTTATTTCTTAACCGATCTATTAAACGATCTAGAAGGTTCTACAAACGTTTTAGAGGATTTATTTATCGTTTCAAAACTTGCTGATCGTACACATGAATTTGTTTTACGTGTTAATGGACATTGGATTGGGGAAGGAAAGTGGATTCTTCGGGCTTTAAAAGAGTATAGCGAACCTTTTGCTGAACAATTCGCTTCTGTATTTGATGATTATTATTTCAATCGCTCCAAATCAAAAGTCATTGGATTTGTTGATGAAGTGCTCGCTCCATATGGTGGCAGGCTATTTGAAGGGTACTCCTCTCAATCTCCAGAAAGAGCTGCTGAATAAGAAAAAACCCCTCATGCAAGAGGGGTTTTTTTAAACGTGTAACTCACTATGCAGTGCTTCGATCAGTTTGTTGCATTGATTAACTACGTGTTTTGGGAATACTTCGTCGTATTCTACACCATGCGGGTAGTAATGTTTCCCTACATAAGGTGTTCCAAGTTCAACTTTAGCATGAGGTGTTTCTGTTTCTGCTTCAATAACATGACAAGGGAAACGGAAGTAGTAAACGTCACCATTCGTCATATCTTCAAATTTGTAATCATATGTAATACGTTCATAATCCCATTGGCCAGCACGGATCATGCCATGGTTATCCATCACATGCTCTAAAAGTGAAAACTCAACAACCTTCCCGTTTAAGCCGCTTTCTTCAAATTTCATTGTGAAACCTCCTAGGAATTCAATAAAAAATAATAATCACTTCTTAATGATATTATGAAAGCGCTAAAGATGCAATCATTGTCAAAAGTGCGCATATTTGTTTTTCTTTCGTAAAGCATAAAGGAGTATAGATTTAAAATAACGAGGAGGTAATGTTTGTGAAAAAGGTAAGTGACATCATGACGAGGAATGTAGATTATGTAACACCACAAGACAATGTTTACGAAGTAGCCGTAAAAATGAAGCAGGATAATGTAGGTGTTATTCCTGTTTGTGAGAATGATCAAATTATCGGAGTAATCACGGATCGAGATATTGTCGTCCGGGGAGTTGCTGAGAAACGTCCAGGGTCTACAAAGGTATCCGATGTTATGAGCGATAATCTGTTTACAGGCTCTGCAGATATGACAGTTGAAGAAGCAGCGGAACTTATGGCAGACAAACAAGTAAGAAGACTTCCAATCGTAGAGAACAATAAACTTGTAGGGATTATCTCGTTAGGAGATCTTTCCCTAGCTAAAGAGAGTGACTCCGCTGCAGGACATACCCTTTCACAAGTTTCTGAGCAAAGAGATCAGATTCAATAATTGATGTTGATTATATAAAACAGTTCCTTTTAAAGGGGAGCTGTTTTATTTTTGAAAGGTTTCATCCAAACACATACCCTCTATGCTAAACTAAGAAGAGAAGAAAGATATAGGGGGAACCATTATGCGAGGATTGGTTACTTTTTTCCTATCCGTTTTTATTTTGATTGGCTTATTTTTTTATGATGTACTACCAGAATTCACAGTCGAGAAAGAAAAGCCTGATACAAAAGTAGAGTACATAGAAGAAACATTAAAGATTCCTGATGATGCTGTTTCTAACTGGGTTGGTAAAGATATATCTGAATTTAAAGAGCAATGGGGAGAACCTGAAAGGATAGATCCATCTAGCTATGGTTATGATTGGTACATATATGGAAACAAGAGTCCAAAAGGATATTTGCAAGCTGGTGTAGAAAACGGAAAAGTAGTTACGTTGTTTGTCATTGGATCTGATGTGAATACATCACCATTTACGATTGGAGAGAATTCAAACACGATCATCCAAAAGTTTCCGATTGAGAGTGACATCACTATTAACGACGGAGAAGATTTCTTTAGATTTGAACTGTCTGAGCAAGAAGTTATGCTGCGTCCACTGATTAAATTGAAAGATAACATTTGGGTACAGCTTTATTTTGATAAGTTTACGAATCAGCTATCCAGTGTAAGATATACTACTTCGGATGTCTTGTTAAAACAAAGGCCATACTCGATCGTTTATCGAGGAGATCTTCCCCCGCTTGGGCAGTTAAGCGATGATGAACAAAAAAAGGTAGATCAATCTGAAGAACAGCAAGTTTTTGAGTTAACGAATATTATCCGTCTTAAATACGACAAAAATCCGTTGCAGTGGGATGAGAAAACTTCGGAAGTGGCATTTTTGCATTCAAAAGATATGTTAGATCAGCAATATTTCTCTCATGAGAGTAAGGATGGACGAACGCTTTCAGATAGGCTGCAGCAAAAGCAAGTAAAGTTTCTGCAAGCGGGAGAGAATATAGCTGCAAACTATACGGACGGTATAGCAGCTGTAGAAGGCTGGATGAACAGTGAAGGGCATAGGAACACACTTTTAAACAATGAGTACACTCATTTAGGAGTGGGTGTAGATAATAAGTATTACACACAGAATTTCTTAGTACCTATGAAGTAAATAGAGATAGTAAAGCTGAACCTTAAAAGGTTCAGCTCTTTTTTTTTGAGAAGGTATTTTAGAGGGATTTTCTGTTATTCGGCAAGTTTAAAGAATGTACCTGATGCAGAAGCGATTAAAGTACCTTTTTCGTTACGTACTTTTCCATCCATACGGACCAATTGTCTGCCATTATGTACGACTTCAGCACGGCAAATGAACAACTCTCCAACGCCAGGTGTTAAAAAGTCTACTTTTAATTCGACAGTCACAGCACCTCTTTTGTTACCTGGAACAAGGCTGGCCATCGTGCCCATTGCTGTATCTAAAAGTGTTGCGGTTAAGCCGCCATGTAAGATTCCGAGTGCATTGTCGAGTAAGGGAGAATTGGGCATCTCCATCTCTAACGTATGATCATTGATTCTAGTTGTTTTAAAATCTAATAAAGAAGCAATGTGTGTCTTATGCTGCTTTTCTCTTTTCGTTTTCAAACTGTTTAAGAAACGTTTCATGACTTGTTGCTCTTGTTCAGTACTGGTTTCGAAATACTCGTTCCACTCGTCCTTAATGTTCAATAGTCTCTCCCTCAATCTTTTTTTATTTTTATTGTACCTTTTTGGGCGGATGAGAATAAAGTAAACAGAATTAACTTTGCATGAATAATGAAAAATGGGCGCACCAATTTATGGGCACTTATGTATCATGTAGTAAACATCATTCGTCAGTGGATGGCTGGGGGTGGATTCTGTGGTAAAGACTGATATAGAAAGTTTCAAGGAGTTCGTTCATAAACATCCTGATTTAATTAAGGAAGTGAAGAAGAATAAGAGGCCTTGGAAAGAAGTTTATCAGGATTGGATTGTTTTGGGAGAAGAACATGAAAGCTGGAATCAGTATGCAAAAGATAAGGATAAAGATAAAAAACAAGAAGATCGCTCTAAGTCTGAGAAGACAAGAACAGAACTTACAGTTGGAGATATTGTTGCTGGTTTAAGTAAACTGCAAATAACGGATGTACAAAAATATTTATCCCAATTTGGTAGTCTGATGGATGCGGTTCAAGAACTATTACAGCAATTTAACAATCAGTCTGACAGACCGAACCAACAGCCGGAAAATAGAATGAATGATTATCCTTCATATAGGGATTAAAAGGATGTGTGCGGTGTGCGAAGAGAAATTCTCGAATACTTAAATACAAGACCTGACTTGAAATATTATATAAGAGAAAAACCAGAGTGGTATAGAAAGCTGAGTAGAAACCCTTTTTCAGTGTCTGAGCTGGAAGAGGGTGCGAAAGTGTTTTACGGGCGTACCTTCGGGCAAAGAGTGGATCGTTTTCATCAACAGGTACAAAACTTTGGCTTATTAATGGAATTGATCTCTGTAATGAGTGATGAAGTAAAAGGAAGCGATGCTCCTATGCCGAATGATTTTCAGCCAATGCCAGACTCTCTAAACAACGGTTAAGAGTTTTTGAGGGATAATAAGAATCAATAAGGAAAAAACTACTTCTATAAGGAGTGGTTTTTTTATGAAAATAAGAAATAGACGGATCTATGCAGGTGGTCTATTAGTGATTATCGTGCTCACACTATTTACGATTACCAAATTCCACGAAGGAACTTCTGAGTCCAAACCAAAAGCTGTAGAGGTATCTGCTTCATATCCAATCATGGATAAAGACTGGGCAGTCAATTATCATGTGAAAAAGCAGCGGATCTATTTTGAGAATATTATTTCAAGGTTTTCCTTCCAAGGTGGTCTTACGAAGACACCAGGAAATAAGGATGGATACATTGCTGTTTTTGTAAACAATAAGTGGAAGATGAATGCTAATCAATCCATGTTCATCTTAAAGAATATGAATCCCGGTAAACATAAGATTACTCTGCAGCTGAAGAAGAAAGATGGATCTGATTACGGATTAAAGAAAAATATAGTCGTTCAAGTTCGATAACTCTTCAATTTATGAAGAGTTTTATTTTTTGTAAGAAGTCTGCTATGCTTTTAAGTCTATTCAATATCCGCTATAATAGATTAGAAACCTCATACCTAAAGGGAGGTGTGACGTATGAGTTTAGACCAAAGTGTATTGCTGGAAGAATCATTAGCATTAGCAGAGATGGTTGCTGATTCCAGTGTTGCATTAGCATATAGAGAGTCAAAATATAACCTAGAGCAAGATGTTGAAGCACAGAAAATGATTGCTCGTTTCGCAAAAATGAAAGAACAGTATGAAGAAGTACAGCGATTTGGAAAATATCATCCTGATTTTCATACCGTTTCAACACAAGTTCGTACTCTTAAACGGGAGCTTGATTTTCATGAAAATATAGCTCAATTTAAGAAAGCAGAAAAAGAACTTGAAAACTTATTGATGGAATGCAGTAAAATCATTGCTTACAGTGTATCTCAACAGATTAAAGTTCCTACAGGCAATCCGTTCTTCGATGAGAGCTCTTGCAGTGGTGGATGTGGTTCAGGCGGATCCTGTGGCTGTGCTTAAACTTAGTCTCTAAACCGAATGCAGTCAAAACATAAGTTTCCGCAGCAGAACATTTTTTCTTGCGGTACTAAAAAACGCATTCGGTATACATGAAGATTTTCTTCTGATCTTACAAATGTAAGGTTTAATGTTAGCCGTTTCCCTTTCATAGCTTTTACGGCATGTTTTTTTACAGAATCAGTTGAGTGATCGATTGAAAACTGCGAAGAAACCGTTACATATATGAAAGGGATACCGGCCATCATTTTTTTTTCAACATGAATGATTGAAGGGTCTTGTTTCATTCGATTCAAAAAATGTTCCCAAACGTTGTTTAAGTCCAATCTACATCACTTCCTAACAGGGAGTATTCATTTATTTGATCAATACAGTATATAAAAGGAGCTTTAATTATGATAGGTAATCGTCGTGGGCTATCTGTTTTTCTCCATTCATTAAAGTTTTCAAAACAGTTAAGACGTTATGGTAATGTGCATTATGTTTCTCGAAGGTTGAAATATGCTGTTTTGTACTGTGATGGAAACAAAATAGATGAGATTGCAGCAAAGCTTGAATCTTTGCATTTCGTAAAAGAAGTAAAAAGGTCTCATAAACAAGAGATCAAGACAGAATATGAAAGTAAAATTGTTGATAAAGCGAAAGAGTATGACTATAAGATGGGGATTTAAGAGACAGGCCGCTAATACAAATAGCTGCCTGTTTTTTTTGTCAGTAATTCCATTTATAAGTCTTCAAAAGAATTTATAAGTCTTGAAGAAATTTTATAAGTCTTCAAATTTTTTTATAAGTCCTCAAAAAAATTTATAAGTCTTCACCTATTTGGCAAAAAAATTATTTTATAACAATGGCGGAATTAAATAGTTTAAACGAAGAATCCCTGTTAGATAGTGAAAAAAGAGTTCTGTTTCAGCAAAATCTGTTGATGGCTTTACATCAAATGTAACCACTTCTTTATTTAACTGTGCGGCCTTTGCCTCGAATAGATCAATACGTTTAGAAGGATAAGGTACTCCCTCTCGGCAAATGTATAGTGGCTGAAACTTTCCCTCTGAAGCTGGGTGCAGGACAGCAACAAGAGACGCATACATTTTATCTTCTTTCTTAACTTTTAAACATAATAACTGTGAGATACGGTCTTTGTTCGTTTCCATGATCTCAAGTAGTTCATAAAGATCAGAATACCCTTCTCCAAGCTCAATAAATCGTTGAATCATCATTCAATCCCCTTTCTATAAAACAATGTAGCATAATCATCTATGAGCTTAAAGGACTTTTAAGCATGAAAAAAAACCTGCAGCAAAAACTGCAGGTTGCCTTTAAAACAAAATCACTTCTGTTTAAAGGCGATGGGAGAGGAGAAACCGGATGAAGAACTTATGGGGAGTAAGTCTTCTCCGCGGTTGGCAACAACATCGTTCGTTGATGTTGTTACAAATAGTATGACCGCATTTAATTTGACTTATACTTATAAGAAAAAGATTTGATGTTTGAATACAGGAATACTTGTGATAGGATAAGTAAGGGAAAACGGATAAAGAATTGAGTGAAGAACGTGAGAGTAATAGCTGGAGAATGTAAAGGAAGACCACTTAAAGCTGTACCAGGTACAAACACAAGGCCGACAACTGATAAGATTAAAGAATCTATCTTTAACATGATCGGTCCTTTTTTTGAGGGAGGTACAGGTCTCGACTTATATGGTGGAAGCGGTGGCTTAGGTCTTGAAGCTTTAAGCCGTGGCATGGAGCACTTCATTTTCATTGATAAAGATCAAAAAGCCATACATACGATTAAAGAGAATATCAAACAATGCAACTACGAAGACAAAACAGAAGTCTTTCGAAATGATGCAAAAAGAGCATTGAAAGCGCTTCAAAAAAGAGAGATGCAATTCGATATGATTTTTCTTGATCCTCCTTATGCAAAGCAGATGTTATTAAAGGATATGGAGGAGATCGACAAGCTGGAACTACTCTCTCCAGAAGGAAGTATTGTGACTGAACATGGTACGGATGTAACATTACCTGAGGAGATCGGAAGCTTTTATCAGGTCAGACAGGAAACATACGGAAAAACAACTACAATAACAATCTATAAACGCGATTAACATAAAGTATGAGGTGAAAAAAATGCCAGCAACTGCAGTCTGTCCTGGTAGCTTTGACCCCGTAACTCGTGGTCATCTGGACATTATTAAACGTGGAGCAACAGTATTTGATGAAGTAATTGTAGTGGTAGCCAATAATCAAAGCAAAGACCCTTTGTTCACAGTTGATGAGAGAATCGTCCTTTTAAAGGAAGTTACGAAGCAGTTTCCTAATGTGAAAGTAGACTCTTTTAACGGCCTTCTGATCGATTACGTAAAGAATATCGGAGCAAATGTGATACTTAGAGGATTACGTGCAGTATCAGATTTTGAATACGAGATGAAAATTGCTTCGATCAACAAGAAATTGGATGACGAAGTCGAAACATTCTTTATGATGACAAACAATCAATATTCCTTCCTGAGCTCAAGCATCGTTAAGGAAGCAGCAAAGTATCATGCGAATGTTTCAGATCTTGTTCCGGAAGTTGTGGAAGAAGCTTTAAAAGAAAAATACAACAGCCCCCGTTAAGTACGGAGGCTGTTTTTTTTCATAAGACTTCTATTCCACAACAAGATTGAAATCATTAAGAATCCAAGTGTGACATAATGGCTGTGCATTAGGGCCAGCATGCCAAATTCACTTATGTGCACGGTTTTTTCTGTAAGAAATGCAAATGCTGGAGCAGTAGTGCTTTTAACGTGATACAAATAAGGGAATACTAATAGACAAATGATCGCAGATAAGAATCCATGAAGTATTCTTGCAAAAAAGAAAGGCTTGAACTTGATATCTGTATCAGCAAGTATACTAGCGACTTGTGCTTGAACGGAAAAACCACTAAAAGCTAATATAAAACTTACGATGACGGCTTGCTGTAAAATGGGTGATTGTGCGAGACTCGTTAAATTGCTTCCTAACGTAATCTCAAAGATTCCTTTAATCAGAGGAAGACTTAATTGTTCGGATAGGGAAAGCATAATAAATAAATAATTGATAAAGTTTGAGAGAAGTTGAGCCACATGAAGAAGATCCATCATCTTACTAAGTACGGAGAAGAGAATAATGAACCCACCGATCATAAGCAGTGTCTTTGTAGATTGCTGAACAGCATCTCCAAGAAGCTGTCCGATGGGACGATTGTCTGCTAATCTAGCTTCATGCATATGTTTAAACGCATTGGTAAGACCTTTTCCTCTATAACGTACTTCCTTATTAACTGGTTCTTTTTTCCAGCCGTGGAACCTCATGATGAGTCCAACGAAAATGTTGCCCACATAGTGGCTTACAGCGAGAACAATTCCAAGAGCTGCGTTATGAAAAAAGCCTACTGCAATCGCACTGAACATGAATAAAGGGTTCGAACAATTCGTAAAAGACACGAGGCGCTCTGCTTCTAGTGTCGTGATCTGTTTTTGGTGCCATAATCGTGCCGTCAGCTTTGCACCGGCAGGAAATCCTGAAGAAATGCCCATCGCCCAAACGAATCCCCCAGCACCCGGGACACGGAAAAGCGGTCTCATAAGAGGTTCAAACAATACACCTATAAGATGTACGACGCCAAACCCCATCAATACTTCTGATAATATAAAAAATGGCATTAAAGATGGGAAAACAACGTCCCACCACATTTTCAAACCGTTTACGGACGCCATATATGTTTCTTTTGGGTATACGATTATTGATATTGCTATGATAATAGCCGATGCTGACAATACAAGTGTTTTGAAATAAGCTTTGTTCATAAAGGGGAGCGCTCCTCTCACATAATTCCACTATACTTACTTGTCCTCATCCTTATTTATACGTATAGCCTTACTCTTTAGACCATATGTTAAAAAAAGACGGTGCTTCTAAAGGAGGAGCAAAGCATGAAAGAACCAAAAATCGGACTTGCTCTAGGATCTGGCGGTGCTAGAGGGTTTGCTCATCTAGGTGTTGTTAAAGCAATAAGAGATGCAGGAATACCTATAGATATGATAGCTGGAAGCAGCATGGGAGCTTTGGTCGGTGCGATGGTGAGTATGGGTCATAGCGATGAAAACCTTTACCGGATGGCAACGCTCTTTAAACGTAAATATTATATGGATTACACGGTCCCTAAGATGGGATTTATCACAGGGAAGAAAATCAAAGAACTCGTAAGGCTTCTCACAAAACAAAAACAAATTGAACAAACGAATATTCCTTTAGCAATCGTGGCAACTGATCTACTACTAGGAGAAAAAGTGGTTTTTAGAACGGGACCTATTGCAGATGCCGTTCGTGCAAGCATCTCGATCCCAGGCATATTAGTGCCTGAAAAAATAGATGGAAAACTATTGGTGGACGGTGGAGTTATTGACCGCGTACCTGTTTCTGTGGCACGAGAGATGGGAGCAGACCTTGTAATCGCAGTTGATATTTCGCATTTTAAAGCAGAACTTCAGGTTTCTTCTATTTTTGATGTTATTATTCAAAGTATCGATATCATGCAGCGTGAAATGGTGCGCTGGCACGAAATTTCCGCTGATATTATGATTCGTCCAATGGTTGAGCAGTTCAGTTCTACAGCATTTAAGGATGTAAATGATATAATTGCTATAGGAGAAGAAGCAGGAAGAAAACAGATACCAAAAATTTTAGAAAAGATCGACAACTGGAAGGAGTCTATGCATGACCACTGAAAAAACAACGAAACGAACAAACTTTTTCTCAAAAAATAAATTCATTATTCTTTTTTTACTGGTGTTTGCTTTTATAGCATTCTATCCACTCCCTTACTACATTACCTCTCCAGGGGATGCCAGAGTGTTAGATCCCATCATTAGCGTAGAGGGAGGAGACGACGATAAGGGAGTGTTCATGCTAACAACAGTGTCGGTAGGTACAGCAAACATTCCGCAATACATATGGGCAAAGCTGAGTGATTATCGTGAAGTCATCCCTGCTGATCAGATCAGAGGAGAAGATGAGACGGATGAAGAATACAATCAAAGACAACTGCAGATGATGGAAGATTCACAGCATGCGGCCACCATTGTTGCTTATCAAGAGGCAGGAAAGAAAGTAGACATCGAATACCATGGTGTTTATGTAACAGGGATCATGTCTGGAATGCCGGCAGAAGAAAAGTTAAAAGTTGGAGATAAGATTATTGCTGTTGACCGTAATCCAGTTATGGAAACAAAGAAACTACTCGATACGCTCGCTCCTAAAAAAGCAGGAGATGCGGTTGACTTAACGATTCTACGCGGCGATAAAAAATTGAATGTGAATTTAAACATTGAAGAGTTTCCAAAGAAGTATATTCAAGATCAAGGACCGAAAGCGGGTCTTGGCATCACTTCTCCTGTAGCAGATGTATCCATCGTAACAGATCCGAAAGTGAAGATTGATACATCACAGATCGGAGGACCTTCAGCTGGGTTGATGTTCACGTTAGAAATTATGGATCAGTTAACACCAGATGATCTTACACACGGGAAGAAAATTGCAGGAACCGGAACGATGGACCTTCAAAAGAATGTAGGGCCGATCGGAGGTATACAACAAAAGATTGTTGCAGCTGATGAAGCAGGTGCTGAGATTTTCTTTGCCCCTGTTGATGGAAATAACTACAATGATGCCGTGAAGGCTCAAAAAGATATAGGGTCTAAAATGAAGATCGTTCCAGTTAAGACACTGAACGATGCACTCGACTATTTGAAAAAATTGTAAAGAAAAAGGATGCAGAAGCCAGAAGTGGCTTTTCTGCATCCTTTTTTAGCTCGTCTTGAGCGGATGTTAATTACGCTCAAGACGAGCGCCATATTAAGAATATGAGCGCCATTTCAAAACAGACCAAACTTTAAGTCTTAATCATCTCACCATAACTGGCGGAGAATTGAATTCTTCTTTCTCAGCTCGTAAAATATTCCGAGCAGCACCTTGGGCATAAACTAAAGAAGTTCTCGCTTCCATCCTCAATCCGGCAAAATCATGCTTAGAGACAGTAGTGACAAGAGGAAGGTCTAAAGATTTTTTGACAGTACTTAAATAATCTCTGCCTTTACTTGTCATCCCTAACACGCGAATGTATGAGGGTGGTGAGTCTAGAATGGCAAACATCTCGTCTTTTTGGACCTTATTTAAAACGTGTAAACAAGCGCGCTGCAATCTTGTCCATGTATAACGTTTTGTCTTTAAATGATTCATGAAAGTCTCGAAGGAGTCAGATCTCTTCATCGCTTCGATCATCCTGTATTCTAAACCCTCTTCAACTTCATAATAACGGTTTATTTCACTGGGACTTGTAGATAATAGTTGATAACGAAGAAGAGGATAGAATCGCTCCCAATTCATAAGTGTACCTTTTTCACTTTGTTCTTCAGCTAATAACTCAAGTGTGTAACGGGGCATATAAGTTGCTGCTTGATCAGGTTCTCTTGTGAAAATAGCTTCTCTGATAGCTGTTGCACTAGCAATATTACCTTTGCCTAGCATTACATCATGGTAATCAGCATTTTTCCTCTTTATCGTAAAAGGTCGTATATGAGAACCTAACTCACGGCTAGCTCTTACATACTCAAATCCTAAAATATTATTCGGTTTACTGAGATCGAGAGCCAGTGGAATATCAAGTGATTCGTATGCCCGTGAAGCAGCTGATGGATATGATAGACCTTTGTTCATAAATGACCGAACAAGTTCTTGGTAGGTTTCCTGTTGAGCGTTTACCGATTCATGAGTCTGGTTGAAAAGTTCAGCATCTCCAGATTCACTTCCAAAGCAAAAGGACTCTGCACCAAGAGATTGCAGCAAAAAAATGCTACCGAATGCAAAACGCGGCGCATGGCTAGTTGCGAATGAATAAGGAAGTTCAATGACAATATCTGCTCCACCTAATAGCGCCATCTTTGTTCTTTTCCATTTTGACAAAAGAGCAGGTTCTCCACGTTGAAGGAAATTACCGCTCATCACGGCAATTATACAATCAGCGCCTGTAGCTTTTTTCGTTTCTTGTAAATGATAATAATGTCCATTGTGAAACGGATTATATTCTACAACAACTCCAGATGCTTTCAACTGTTCCACTTCCTTTTAAACGTTCGATTATACTTGTTTACATTGTACTAAAAAGAGTTTAGAATCAAAAGTATCAGTGTAAAGATAAAATATTGACATTTTATTTGATGACCGATATAATTACTACTGTTGCCTTGAGGTGATAAAGACATGAAATGGTCACTACAAGAAATTAAAAATTTTTACCGTAAACCGTTAACGTTTGAACAAAATGTTGATGCGAGCGGAGTGATGGAAAAAGACCCGGAGATCAGAAGCGTTGATCCTGTTCACGTAGAAGGACATGCAGATGTAACTCAGCAAAAAGCCACTTTTTACTTAAACATAAAAGGAAAAATGGTGTTGCCATGTGCCAACACTTTGGTAGATGTGGAATTTCCATTCTCGGTAAAAACGACGGAAATTTTTATTTTCGATCCGAATTATACGGAATACGAAGATGAAGAGAGCCTTCACAAAGTCGAAGGACATTACGTTGACCTTCTCCCTGTCATCGAAGAGCATATTTTGCTTGAAAAACCGTTGAAAATTACGGCTGCTGATGTGACAGACAGTCCCGCTCCTAAAGAAGGAAAAGGATGGCAGAGGGTTACGGATGAAGACATGAAAAACCGGATTGATCCGCGTTTGGAAGGTCTGGCTAAATTTTTTGACGAAGACAAAAAGTGAAAGAATAGGTTATAATGATTCTTTCTAGAACCTTTAAGGAGGTGGATACAAATGGCAGTACCTTTTCGCAGAACTTCTCAAACTCGCCAAGCGAAGCGTCGTACACACTACAAGCTTTCCATGCCTGGTATGGTAAAGTGTCCACAGTGCGGAGAATACAAGTTATCTCACCGCGTTTGCCGTGAGTGTGGATCTTACAAAGGAAAAGAAGTAGTAAGCAAGTAATGAGAAACAGGAAGCTATAGGCTTCCTGTTTTTTCATATACATAAATAAAGCGTTTTCTTTTGTATCGGAGGTGTATATAGTGAACGAGCAACCTGTTTTATGGGAAAAAAAGAATGGAATAGGGTGGATAACGTTAAATCGCCCATCTGTACGTAATGCTGTTAATTACGATGTGATGAAGAATTTATCTACTCTTTTAGATGTGGCAAAAAAGGATGATGATTTAAAAGTTCTAATTATAACGGGAGCAGGTACAAAAGCGTTTTGTTCTGGAGGAGACCTCAGTGCTTTTCATTCATTAAAGACTGAAGAGCAGGCGTACGGTATGTTATCAAAAATGGGAAACGTTCTTCATGATCTTTTCTTTTTTCCAAAACCTACTGTAGCTCTTCTAAATGGATCAGCAGTTGGTGGAGGATGTGAGATAGCATCAGCGTGCGATATCAGACTTGCTCGAGCAGAAGCAAAAGTAGGCTTTATCCAAGGTCGTCTAGGCATTACAACGGGTTGGGGTGGAGGAACTTACCTCCTAGAAAGAATAAACCTTACGAGAGCGATGGATCTTTTGTACAGTGCTACTCCAGTTACAGCTAAGCAAGGTATGGATTACGGATTCATCCAATACGTCATTAAAGGAAACAGCTTGAAAGAAACTGAACGCTATGTAAGTAGGTTTACATCTCAACCTGTTGGCGTCATCGAGTCTTATAAAGCACTTCAGCTTGAAAGATTCGATAAGGGGAAGATGAAGCAGAGCGTACACAATGAGATCGAACGATGTGCAAAGTTATGGGCGACAGATGAACACCATAAAAGAGTAGAGGCATTCTTAAAAAAATAAGTTTTCCCCATTTTAGTAGAATATAAAGTCTATCTTATCTAGCACTAGCATATTTATATTACAAACCACTAAAATGGGGGGATCTAAATGACAAACTTGCGCCAGGATGCCTGGACAAAAGATGAAGATGCTATTCTTGCTGAGGTAACACTTCGGCACATTAGAGAAGGTAGTACACAGCTGGTTGCCTTTGAAGAGGTAGGAGAGAAATTAACGAGAACACCAGCAGCATGTGGATTTAGGTGGAACTCACTCATTCGTAAACAATATGATAAAGCCATAACTGAAGCTAAGAAAGTACGTAAAGAGCGAAATAAAAGAAAAGTTAAACAGTTTGCTTCAATCATTGAGAATCATAATGAGGTACTTCATGATACCCCTTCAAACAGCGCGAAAAGCGATACGCCTCTCTCTTTAAATGACATCATACATTTTTTACAGCAACTTCAAGCTGAAAAACCAGTTTCAAAGAACTTAGAAGCTGAAAATAAAGCGTTACTGTTGAAGCTTCAAAACCTGAAGAAGGAAAACGGAACACTGAAAAGTAAACTTAGCAAAGTGAATAAAGAGTATGAGATGGTGTACCGTGATTATAAAGATGTTTTGCAGATTATGGACAGGGCGAGGAAGCTAGTAGAAATACCAGTCCGAAACTAAAAAAAAGATGGCAGATGCCATCTTTTTTATTTTGATTATGCAAGGCGCTGTTCACTGACCCCTGTTGGATACCAAACGTAAGGATTCTGACCGCGATCACGATCTTGATTGTATGTTACAGCTTCAAAGCCCATCTTCTCCCAAAACCCGCCAGATTGTTGTCTGCCGTTTGTTTTGATCGGGAGTTGGAACGTTTTTGCGAACTCTACTAAAGCTTTTCCTAGTCCTTTTGTTTGATGGTGAGGCAATACTTCAAGTTTCCAAAGTTCCAAATAATCTTGTGGAGGATCAAAATATTGATCATAAGCAGATTCGATCTGATATAAGCTCATGCGTGCTACTAGTTTATCACCATAATAAATTCCGTAGAATGGAGACTCACTGTCGTTTTCAATCATATTTTCCTGAAGATCCTCGAGCATTGACAATTCTTGTACGCCGTATTCCTTGAACTGCTTAAATTCTTCAAGCGTTTTATAGTTAACTAATAATTTCTTTACTTCATACTTTAACATATGATCTCCCCCAGTCTTTCTGTACTTTTCTCTATAGATATAGTATATACTAATTATGCAAAAAATTCTTTAAAAATAAAATATTCGTTTAGTTTACGCTTTCAAAAAGGATTTTGGGTTTTTATGTCGAAAAAGGTAATGTTGACATCAGGAAGGAGGATGAACATGAAAAAAATATTAATCGCTAATCGTGGTGAAATCGCACTGCGGATTATCAAAACGTGTAAGGAAATGGACATTCAAACGGTTGCTGTATATTCTGAAGCAGACAAAGACCTCCCTTTTGTAAAAGCTGCTGATGAAGCGGTACATATTGGTGAACCTCCGGTAGCGAAATCCTATCTGCAGAGTGAAGTGATCCTAGAAGTCGCTCTCAAACATAAGGTAGACGCTATCCATCCAGGTTATGGACTTTTATCAGAGAATGATGACTTTGCCAAAAAGATAGAGAAAGCTGGAATAGCTTTTATAGGTCCATCACCTCAAACCATCGAGTGGATGGGTGATAAGATCATGGCAAGAAAAACAATGCAGCAAGCGGGTGTTCCGATCGTACCTGGAACGATTGAGCCTATCGAAGATGTTGAAGAAGGTGTAAAACTTGCTGAACAGATCGGATACCCTGTAATGCTTAAAGCAAGCAGCGGTGGCGGGGGAATCGGAATGGTAAAATGCGATAACAGTGATGACCTTCGCAAACATTTTGTTTCATCCCAGCAGCGCGCTAAAAACTATTTTGGATCTGGCAGAATGTTTATTGAGAAATGTATCGAGAATGCCAGGCATATTGAAGTTCAAATCATGGGTGATACTCATGGGAATATCGTACATCTCTTTGAGCGGGATTGCAGTGTTCAGCGAAGGAATCAAAAAGTTGTAGAAGAATCACCGTCACCATTTTTAACAGAAAGCCTTCGTTCTAAAATTACAGATTCGGCAGTTAAAGCAGCTGAAGCGGTAAACTATGTGAATGCGGGAACAGTTGAATTTGTCGTAAGCGAAAACGGAGATTTCTATTTTCTAGAGATGAACACGAGACTTCAAGTTGAACATCCTGTTACAGAGAGTATCACAGGACTAGACCTTGTAAGATGGCAGATACAAGTAGCAAGAGGTGAGAAGCTGCCATTGACTCAAGAAGAGATTATGAGTAAAGGTCATGCGATAGAGTTTAGACTTTATGCGGAAGATCCGATCACCTTCTTCCCATCACCAGGCATGATTGAAAGACTAATATGGCCGAAATCTGAGAATGTAAGGATTGATTCGGGTTATGAAAGTGGAAATGCAGTTACACCTTTTTATGATCCTATGATCGCGAAGATAATTGTAAGCGATTCCAACCGAGAAGGATGTATGAAGAATGCGGTTGAATTCTTTGATGCGTTAGAGATAACCGGACTAAAAACGAATACACCTCTTTTTAAAATGATCTTGAAAGAAGAGGATTTTATAAAAGGTGACTATACCACTAGTTACTTAAGTAAAAGAAAAGTTTCAAAACCTTAATTAAACAAAGGAGAGAGAGAAATGAAAGAAATTACAGCATCTATGGCAGGCACAGTTTGGCAAGTATTGGTTAGTGAAGGTGATGAGGTTACAGCAGGACAAACAGTAATTATTTTAGAATCTATGAAAATGGAAATACCCGTTGACGCTGTTGATGCAGGAACGGTAGATAACATTAAGTTTGCATCTGGAGACTTTGTGAATGAGGGCGATGTACTCGTTACACTTAAATAAAATTAGCATGCAAACAATCTGAACGAGCGCTCACTCTCTTGAAGGAGGTATATCATGGTAGCAAAATTAGAAAATGTATTAAAAGATAAGATCGACCAGATTGAAGCTGGTGGTGCACAGAAATATCATGAGAAGAACCGTTCTCAAAACAAGATGTTCGTCCGCGACCGACTAAGACTGCTTTTTGACAATGGTGAATACAGTGTAGAGGATGCTAAATTTGCAAACAATCAAGCAGGAGACCTACCGGCAGATGGAGTTGTAACTGCGATAGGAAAGCTTGGCGGGAAAACAGTATGTGTTATGGCCAATGATTCGACTGTAAAAGCTGGATCTTGGGGAGCTAGAACAGTTGAAAAGATTATTCGCATACAAGAGACCGCTCAAAAGTTGAAAGTTCCGATGCTTTATCTTGTCGATTCAGCAGGTGCTAGAATCACGGATCAGATCGATATGTTTCCGAACCGCCGCGGAGCGGGGAAGATCTTTTACAATCAAGTAAAAATGTCTGGAATGATTCCGCAAGTTTGTATTCTTTTTGGGCCATCAGCGGCAGGTGGAGCATACATCCCAGCTTTTTGTGATATCGTGATTATGGTCGATCAAAATGCATCCATGTATTTAGGAAGTCCACGAATGGCTGAAAAAGTAATCGGTGAAAAAGTGACGCTTGAAGAAATGGGCGGAGCAAGAATGCATTGCTCTGTTAGTGGATGCGGTGACGTTTTGGCAACGGATGAAACAAATGCCATTGAAGAAGCGAAAAGATATCTATCCTATTTCCCGAGTAACTATAAATTAAAAGCTCCAGTTGTTGATGCTATTGCTCCTAAAGCGGGAAGAGAGTTAGAAGCGATCGTACCAGAAAATCAAAATGTCCCATTTGATATGTATGAGTTTATTGATGGACTCATTGATGAAGGTAGTTTTTTTGAGATGAAAAAGCTATTCGCGCAAGAAATCGTGACTGGTTTTGGACGTATTGATGGAAAACCAGTAGGGATTATCGGAAATCAACCGAAAGTAAAAGGCGGCGTACTGTTTGTTGATTCTGCGGATAAAGCGGCACGTTTTATCACACTATGTGATGCATTCTCAATTCCTCTCCTTTTCTTATCAGACGTTCCTGGCTTTATGATAGGAACAAAAGTAGAGAGAGCTGGAATTATACGTCACGGAGCAAAGTTAATCGCGGCGATGAGTGATGTTACTGTACCAAAGATTTCAGTGATCGTCCGAAAAGCTTATGGTGCTGGTCTATATGCGATGGCTGGTCCTGCCTTTGAACCAGATTGTTGCCTTGCGTTGCCTACGGCTCAAATCGCGGTTATGGGTCCGGAAGCGGCAGTGAACGCTGTATATTCTAACAAGATTAATGAGATTGAAGACGTGAAAGAACGTATCCAATTTGTTCAGCAAAAACAGCAAGAATATAAAGAGCATATTGATATTTATAAGCTTGCTTCTGAAATGATCATAGATGATATTGTTTCACCTGCAGCCTTAAGAGATGAACTTAAAAACCGTTTTGCATTTTACGAAAACAAAGAAATGGTATTCAGTGAGCGAAAGCATCCTGTTTATCCTGTTTGATGCATGAACCTCCCTAACTTGGGAGGTTTTTTTAGTATGCTTAAGAATATGATACTATCGAGTTATACATTAAAGAGGTGAGCCTTAGAATGAAAATAAGCGTCATTGGCGGCGGGGCAATAGGGTTATTAGTTTCTTATTTTTTAAAACAAAATGGGAATGAACCTGTCATTTATACAAAAAGCGTAGCTCAAGCAGAGGAACTAAGTAAGTCGGGACTTACATACAGAAATTTGAAAGGTTCAGAGACAACAATAAAGGTCGATGCGAAGCCTTTTGCTGAATATAATGCTGAAGAGTCATACTGTATGATCGCAGTTAAACAAACAGCGATGAACGAGTTGATAGGATTGACGAAATTTAGTGAGGTTTCCTTCCTCTTTTTACAAAATGGAATCAGTCATCTCTCTTTTCTAGAAAGGTTGCCTAAAAAACAAATAAGCATTGGAGTTGTTGAACACGGCGCGGTTAAGAAAGGTTATGCAACAGTACATCATCTCGGAGAAGGTAGGATTAAACTCTCTTCTTATAGTGGGGGCTCTGACCAGACTTGGCGCGATTTTCTACATTCAACTCGTTTTCCGATCGTAATAGAAGAAGAGTGGCAACAGATGGTTTATGAAAAACTTATTATGAATGCATGTATCAATCCGCTTACAGCTTTATTAAGAATAACGAATGGAGAACTTTTGACGAATGCATACGCACACTCCATGATGAAAGAACTTTTTGAAGAAACGACTTCTGTACTAAATATGATAGAACAGCGCGAAGTGTTATGGAAGGAATTGTTAGTCCTATGCAGAAATACTTCATTAAACCGATCCTCTATGTTAAAAAGCGTAGAGAGCGGTAAGCAAACTGAAATTGAGAGTATTACGGGTGAGATTATTAAGCGAGGGATCGAATTGAAGATTCAAACTCCTTATTCTAGGTTTGCTTATGAAGCAATCAGTGCATTGGATTGGAGAGGATGAATGATTGGCTAGTGTTGTAGGTGCGATTATTGCTACATTAATAACTGTGCCTTATATTGTTTTTTTTCTTGTCAATAAAAGTATGTTAAAGCTCACGAAGAAAAGAAGAAAAGCCTTTAAGGCGGGTGTTGATTGTACAACGTTTTTTTTATTTTTTGCTATCGAAAGAATGACTGTTGAAATCTGGGGACAATCTTATTATTGGATTCTTTTATTGTTATTTTTATCAGGCTGTTTACTTTTTACATATGTGATTTGGAAAAATGAATTAGATCTGTCTATTAGAAAGATACTTAGGTTAAATTGGCGATTACAGTTCCTTGTTTTGTCAATCGGTTACTTTTCATTGATGACATATGGAGTCATTTCACGTATTTTGGACATTTAGAGCATATTTTTTATGTTCTCTATTCGTTCTTTGCTATACTCGTTAAGGATGTAATTGATACGTAGAAAGGAAGTTCATAAATGAGACTGGAGGAACTGCAGCTTCATACATCGCCTTTTTTAGAAGGGTACTCCAACGGAGATAAGGATGTTGTCCGTTTTTTTGATTATAAATCACCTTATGATAAACATGAATGGGCAAAGAGACAACAGGAATTGAAGCGTTATTCGTTTCCTAGAAAGGGTCTTACGGATTATCTGACTTCTTATAATCAAAAGATTGGGTCCTCAGCCAAAACGATTAAAAATATACAAAAGCTGAAAGCAGATGAAAGTTTAGCTGTGGTTGGTGGACAACAAGCAGGACTTCTTACTGGACCGCTTTTAGTCATCTATAAGTGCATCAGTACCATTCAACTAGCTAAAGAAGCTCAAAAAGAATTAAATGTTCCTGTTGTTCCAATTTTTTGGATAGCAGGTGAAGATCATGATATGGATGAAATCAATCATATTATGGTTCCTAAGAATAATACTGCAAAAAAGATATCCTTAAAGTCAGCAAGCAGCGTGAAATCTTCAGCCTCTCTTTGGGAATGGAATAGAGATGAAGTTCAGCCATGGTTGAAGGAAGTATTTCATTCTTTTGGTGAAACAGCTTACACAAGTGATTTACTCGCAGAGACTGAGCGTATCTTGAACGAATCAGATTCTATCGTTACATTTTTTGCAAAACTTCTTTCCAAATGGTTTTCTGAAGAAGGGTTGATAGTATTGGACTCTGGAGATCCTTCGTTTAAAAAACTACAATCGACGATGTTAAAAGAGATGATCGTTCATAATAGTGAGATTGATCATGCTTTTAATGATCGAACGGAAGAACTGTGCAGAAGTGGATTTTCAGCTCCAATAGAAGTGCAAGAAAACAATGCTCATTTATTTTACACGAAGAATCAAGAGCGGATTTTATTGTATCGTGATGAAAATGGTTTTTCCTCTAAAGAGAAAGACTTCAAGATCTCTGAATCAGAACTTCTTGAAGAAGCGGTTAAACACCCGGAAAAATTCAGCAATAATGTTGTGACACGTCCGTTGATGCAAGAGTTTCTTTTGCCTGTGTTATCGTTTGTTGCTGGCCCTGGTGAGATTGCATACTGGGCTGTCCTTGGAAAGGTTTTCAGCCAATTCAATAGACTGATGCCGATATTGACACCAAGGCTATCTTTTACTCTCGTGACCGACCAAGTAAACGAATTGGTCCAATCGAAGAAATTAACGGTGCAACAAGTTTTAGAGAATGGAACGGATGGTTATAAACGCGAGTGGTTTGCTTTAAACAGGCCGATCGAGACTTTTGAGACTGTTCAATCCGTAAAAGCAGAGTTCACTTCTTCTTATGAAAAGTTGATAAAGTTAGCAGAAGATATAGATTCAACGCTTCTACCCGTCGCTGATCAAAATATGAAAAGAATCCTATCAGAGATCGACTATATGGAGAATAAATTAGAACAACGCGTTCGAAAAAAAGTAAAAGAACCTCTTGCTGAATTTGATGAGATCATGCTCCAATTAAAACCTACTGTGATCTTGCAAGAAAGGATTTGGAACATCTATCAATTTGTTAATGAAGAAGGTCCTGAACTTGTGAACAAACTTGTACAATACCCTTATCAATTCAACGGAAAACATAAGATTGTTTACTTATAAAAACGTTAAAATATTTCAGAAAAAATCCTGTGCTACAGCAGGATTTTTTTT
This sequence comes from Fictibacillus sp. 5RED26, assembly GCF_015903895.1. Taxonomy (NCBI): domain Bacteria; kingdom Bacillati; phylum Bacillota; class Bacilli; order Caryophanales; family Fictibacillaceae; genus Fictibacillus; species Fictibacillus sp. 5RED26. The sequence continues at coordinate 1,004,439 of NZ_JACZDU010000001.1, forward strand.
TTTGTGCACGAATAATACTTGTAGTGGTGAAAAGTGGAGCGTTGTGGTAGATTTAGGGGAGAAAGTGGGGTGATCATATGTTCATGGGAGAGTATCAACACAGCATCGACGAAAAAGGACGTATGATCATCCCCTCCAAATTTCGTGAAGAACTAGGCACAGAGTTTATCTTAACTCGCGGGTTGGATCAATGTGTATTCGGATATCCTTTAAATGAGTGGAAAGTCATCGAAGAAAAGCTGAAGAGTTTGCCATTTACTAAAAAGGATGCACGTGCATTTACTCGTTTTTTCTTTTCTGGAGCTGCTGAATGTCAGTTAGATAAACAGGGAAGAGTAAACATTGCTTCTCCGCTCAGAGACTATGCAAAACTAGAAAAGGATTGCGTAGTGATAGGTGTGTCGAATAGAATTGAAATTTGGAGTAAATCAATTTGGGAAGAATACTTCTCAAAGTCAGAAGACTCATTTGGAGAAATTGCAGAAAGTCTAATGGACTTTGATTTATAACCCTTAAGTTTATAGCAGAGAGGAATTTTCCATGTTTGACCATATAACCGTATTAAAACAAGAATCAGTAGATGCTTTACACGTAAGACCAGATGGAATTTATGTTGATTGTACGCTAGGAGGGGCAGGCCATAGTGCGCTAATTCTGTCTCAATTAGAAACTGGCCACCTATATGCATTTGATCAAGATGACATAGCAATTGAAAACGCCCGTCAGGTACTAAAGGAACATGAAGGAAAGTATACGATTATTCGCAGCAATTTCCGTCATATTAAAGAAGAGCTTTCTAAACGCGGTATACATAAAGTGGATGGTATCCTGTTCGACTTAGGTGTCTCATCTCCGCAACTAGATGAAGCGGATAGAGGGTTTAGCTACCAACATGACGCTGAACTTGATATGCGAATGGATCAATCAAGTGACCTTACAGCAAAAGAAGTTGTGAATGAATGGACGTTCAATGAGTTGATGAAGATTATCTCAAGATATGGCGAAGAAAAATTCGCTAAACAGATCGCTAGAAAGATTGAAGCGGCTCGTGAGAAAAAAGAGATTCAAACAACTGGAGAACTTGTCGAAATAATAAAGGATGCTATACCTGCTCCTGCAAGAAGAACAGGCGGTCATCCTGCAAAACGAACATTTCAAGCCATTCGAATCGCTGTAAATGATGAATTGAACGCTTTTGAAGATGCACTGCAAGATTCCATTGAACTATTAGATGTCGGTGGCAGGATTGCAGTTATCACATTTCATTCTTTAGAAGATCGCGCGTGTAAAAATATACTAAAAAAAGCAAGTACAGGTCCGGAACTCCCTCCAGGACTGCCGGTTATACCAGAAGAATACAAACCAGAATTAAAACTCATCACAAGAAAACCAATCGTACCAACAGAAAACGAGCTTGAAGAAAACAGAAGATCACGCTCAGCGAAATTGAGGGTCGCTGAAAAACAAAAATAGAGAGGAGAGCTAAAGTGAGCAATTTAGCCTATCAAGTTCAAAAACAACAAGTACAGTTACAGCCAGAAAGAAACCCAAAGCCGGTACAGCAGCCATCCCGAAAAATATTTACAAAAGGTGAAGTCGTATTGTGGGGAGCTATGGGGGTCGTCTTAATTGCCGGATTGATTTGGCTCATTTCTCTATACGCGTCTGTTTATCAGGCAACTGCTGAAGTTGAGAGTATTCAAAAGGACCTAACTGCAGAAACGAAGATCGTTGAAGATTATCACCTTCAAGTAACAGAATTAAGTAATCCAGAACGCATCATGAAGTTGGCAAAAAAACAAGGGTTCATCTTTGACGATAAAAACGTAAAAGTGGTTCAGGACTAAAAAGCAGGTGTTGTTATGAAATTAAAAAGAAAAAACGTTGGAGCGGGTATTCTGATGGTTGTGTTTACCTTGCTCTTTTTTGTATTAACGAGTAAATTCTTTCTCGTGGCTTCTTCTCAATCTGCAGAAGGAGTAGACTTAATCGAATACGGGAAAAGAAAATGGTTGAAGAGCGATGTTTTAGATGCGAAGCGTGGAACGATGTTTGATCGGAACGGTGAAGTGATTGCGCAAGATATTCCGTCGTACAGCGTAATTGCCATTCTTGATAAAAAGTATCCAAACCATATAAAAGATCCTGAAGAAGCTGCTGAAAAACTATCAAAAGTACTAGATTCTGATAAGGATGACCTAGAAGAACTTTTGAGTAAAGAAGGCAGGTTCCAAGTAGAAGTTCCTTCTGGAAGAAAAGTTTCTTATCGTAAAAAAGAACAGATCGAAAAGATGAAGATTCCTGGTGTGGATTTTATAAGAGAATCAAGACGATATTATCCTAATCAAAGCTTCGCAGCTCATGTTTTAGGGTACACTGGAAACGGTGAAGAAGGTGTACAGACTGGTCTGATGGGACTTGAAAAGTCGTTAGATAAGTACTTACAAGAAAAAGATGGCAAGATCTCCTTTGTCGGTGATGCATTCAGCCGAGCAATTCCAGCAAATAAAGAATCGATCACGCCACCAAAGCACGGACAGGATGTTTATTTAACGCTAGATGAGAAGATTCAACTTTATTTAGATGAAGCGGTGCAAGAAGCTGCTAAGAAATATAAACCAGAAAAGATCACCGCAATTGTTGCTGATCCGAAAACAGGAAGAATTCTCGCGATGAGTAATTCACCTAGTTTTAATCCGAACAAAAAGGATATTACAAACTATACGAACTTTGCTGTTTCTTATCCTTTTGAACCAGGATCAACGATGAAGATCTTTACTTTGGCAGCTGCCATTGAAGAAGGTAAGTATAACGGTAATGAGGTGTTCCAATCTGGTTCGTATAAGCTTCCGAACATCGGGAGACCGATCTATGATCATAATAAAAGAGGATGGGGACCCATTACTTATAACGAAGGGGTTCAAAACTCTTCTAACGTAGCCTTCTCTAAACTTGTACGTGAAAAGCTAGGTTATGAGAAATATAGAAGTTATCTCTCGAAATTTGGACTGGATCAAAAGACGAATATTGATTTGCCGAATGAGAAGAGCGGATCAGTTCTTTATAACTATGAGATAGAGAAAGTTACAACAGCTTTCGGGCAAGGAACAACGATTACGCCGATTCAACAGATTCAAGCTGCAACAGCGATTGCGAATGGCGGTAAGATGATGAGACCATACGTAATCGACAAGATCATGGACCCGGAAACGAAGAAGACGGTGCTATCAAATGAACCGAAAGTTGCAGGTAAGCCGATCTCTGAAGAAACATCAAAACAAGTAAGAGATATTTTAGAAACAGTAGTAACAGATGGAACGGGTAAGCCTTATATGATCGACGGTTATAGTGTAGCTGGAAAAACAGGAACAGCACAGATCGTAGGAAAAGACGGTAAGTATATCTCTGGTTGGGGAGAAAACGTATTTTCTTTCTTAGGTATGGCACCTAAAGATGACCCTAAACTACTAGTTTATGTGGCTGTTGAGCGACCAAAGGTTGAGTTCCCTGAGATGGGTTCTACACCTGTTGCGAATATTTTTACAAGTGTTATGAAAAGTGGGCTGCAATATTTAAACATTCAGCCCCAAGCCAAAGTCAACGATAAGTCTACCAAAGTAAAGAAATCTTATGGTAAAGAATTACCGGATTACACAGGTCAGTCTGCTGAGAAAGCAAAAAGTGACTTAGAAAAACTAGGCATGCAAGTTTCCGTCATCGGTTCAGGTAACGATATAACAAACCAGGAACCTTATGAAGGGGCTTATGTGATGAAAGGTGAAAGAGTCATCTTGAGAACATCTGGTGATGCCAAGATGCCTGATGTAAAAGACTGGTCCTACATGGATATTTTAAGGATTAGTAAACTTCTTGGGTTGAAAGAAACAATAACAGGAAGTGGTTTTGCAGTTAAACAAAGCATCAAACCTGGTAACCCCGTCAAAGAAGGAGATTTCTTTGTTGTTCAATTAGAACCACCAAAAGTAACAGGAAGAGAGACGGATTCCGAAGAACAAGAGAACGTTGAAGAAACCGAATCTACGAATGAAGACGCTCAAGAAGAGTTACCGGTAACAGACTAAATGTTCTAGGCGCTTGTGTACAAGCATATATTTGAAACGAGACATACAAGGGAGGTATTGTGTGTGCGAGTTTCGAATGTAACTGTACGCAGGCGCTTAATTTTTGTTCTTGTTTTTGGAATAGCTTTCTTTTTTGTCATTTCTGTAAGACTAGGCTACGTTCAATTTGTGCTTGGAGATATGTTGACAGATCAAGCGCTTGATTCTTGGAGCAGAGATATTCCCTTTGAACCAAAAAGAGGAAAGATCTTAGACCGTAATGATGTGGTACTCGCGACAAATATTAGTGCTCCTACCGTCTTTGTCGTTCCAAGACAGATCAAAGAACCAAATGAAACAGCTGAAAAGTTAGCAGCACTGTTAAATATATCAAAAACAGAAGTGTATCAACGACTCACTAAGAAAGCTTCCATCGTTAGGATTGATAATGGAGGAAGAAAAATCAGCAATACGAAAGCAAAAGAAGTTGAAGCGTTGAATCTGCCAGGTGTTTTTGTTGCAGAAGACAGCAAAAGGCATTATCCATACGGATCTTACCTATCTCATGTATTAGGTTTTGCTGGGATCGACAGTCAAGGGCTTACGGGTCTAGAACTTTATTATGACGAACAACTCAATGGTGAAAAAGGTCATATATCCTTCTTTTCAGATGCACGAGGACGCAGAATGCCTTCATTATCGGACAAGTATGAAAAACCAAAAGATGGATACGACCTTAGGTTAACAACAGATTCACGTGTTCAAACGATAATTGAAAGAGAGCTCGATATCGCACAAGCCACCTATGATCCTGATGGCGCAATCGCCATTGCGATGAATCCGAATACAGGAGAAATTCTTGGCATGAGCTCTCGGCCAGATTTTGATCCAGAAGAGTACAAGCGTGTATCACCAGAAGTATACAATCGGAATCTGCCAGTGTGGGCTCAATATGAACCAGGATCTACCTTCAAGATCATTACGCTTGCTGCTGCTCTTGAAGAAGGTAAAGTTGATCTAGATAAAGATCATTTTCACGACCCTGGCTCTATTGAAGTTGCAGGGAGGAAGCTTAAATGCTGGAAAGCAGGAGGGCATGGCAGTCAGACCTTTTTAGAAGGTGTACAAAACTCTTGCAACCCCGGTTTCGTTATCCTTGGTCAACGTTTAGGAAAGGATAAACTTTTTGAGTATATAAAAGATTTTGGGTTTGGAGAAAAGACAGGTGTTGATTTGGCGGGTGAAGGAAAAGGAATCTTATTCTCTTTAGATCGTGTTGGTCCACTTGAACTTGCAACAACCGCGTTCGGACAAGGTGTTTCTGTGACTCCGATTCAGCAAGTAGCAGCTGTGTCTGCGGCCGTAAACGGAGGCTATTTGTACGAACCATATATAGCTAAAGAATTAGTTGACCCTATCACTGGAAAAGTAGTTAGTAAGCAGACTCCAAAACTCAAAAGAAAAGTGATCTCTGAAGAAACGTCTAAAGAAGTAAGGCGAGCACTTGAAAGTGTTGTAGCTCAAGGGACTGGGAAGAATGCATTCGTAGATGGTTATCGTGTCGGAGGAAAAACTGGGACTGCTCAGAAGGCTGAAGGCGGTGTCTATTTAAAAAACAACCATATTGTCTCTTTTATCGGCATGGCTCCTGCCAATAATCCAGAGATCGTTGTTTATGTGGCTATAGATAATCCAAAAGAAACCCTTCAATTTGGTGGAATTGTGGCAGCACCAATCGTAGGAAATATTATTGAAGACAGTCTTTCTGCCATGGGTGTCAAAAAGCAAAAAGATCAGATCGAAAAAGAAAAGACATGGCTCGATGCTCCTGAGGTAGTCGTTCCAGATTTAGTAGGTAAACAAACAAAAGAGTTAACAAATTTGTTGTATAATCTCAAGATAGAAACTTCCGGAAAAGGGAATTATATCGTACAGCAAGCTCCTAAAGCTGGCGTAAAGCTAGAAGCTGGCAAGACGATACGTTTATTTTTGGGTGACAAAAAAGAAGTGGAAGATTAAAATAAAGAATGTACACATAGCCAAGCGCGGAATCTTGCCTTGGCTTATTTTCTTTAAAGATGCATATAAACAGCTCTTTTATAGAAAGATGATACTTTTAGCGTACTCATTTAAAGCCAAAGAAGATAACACGGTAAAGAGACCCTTTCTATGAGCAACAGCATATGCGATAACAACACTTTTTTTTATAATATAGGCTTAACGATGATTAGAGGAGAGATCAGGATTAATGGAATTAAAAGAACTGCTTACATATTTAGTGAACTATGAAATGGATATCCAAGCCAATCCTGAAATTACCTCCATTGAAATGGATTCCAGGAAAGCTGGGAAAGGCTGCCTTTTTGTTTGTATGGAAGGACTTTTGTTTGATGGCCATGATTTTGCCCAAACAGTGGCAAATAACGGAGCTGCTGCTATATTAGCAGAGAAAGATATCGATGTTAACATTCCTGTTATAAAAGTGAAAAACACAAAAAAAGCACTATCGGTTTTAGCGGATGCCTTTTATGGACACCCTTCACAAAAACTTCATTTGATCGGAATAACTGGTACGAATGGTAAGACGACAACTTCACATCTCATTGAAAAAGTTTTACGAGATGCTGGGAAAAGCACTGGAATGATCGGTACGATTGAAATGAAAATAAAAGATCAAAGCTTTAAAGTAGCAAATACTACACCTGATTCATTATTTTTGCAGAATGCTTTTTATCAGATGACCAAAGAAAAAGTAGAAGCAGCTGTCATGGAGGTCTCTTCGCATGCCCTTGTTCAAGGAAGAGTTTGGGGATGTGACTTTGATATTGCTGTTTTTACAAACCTGACACAAGATCATTTGGACTACCATAAAAATATGGAAGAATACCAGTTTGCAAAGAGTCTTCTATTTTCACAAATGGGCAACACTTATAGCAGAACAGATCGTAAAGTAGCTGTACTTAATAATGATGATCCAGCTTCAAGAATGTTTGAGAGAGTTACTTCCGCACAGGTTGTTTCTTATGGGATCGACAACGATAGTGACGTTCGCGCAACCAATATAATGATTGGATCACAAGGCACTACGTTTACTCTCCATACACCTATTGGTACAAGAGAAGTTACATTGAAGCTTATCGGAAAGTTCTCCGTCTATAATGTGCTTGCAGCAACAACGGCGTGTTTGTTGTCTGGATTAGATTTGGATCAAATTCTTACAAGTTTAAAAGAAGTATCTGGAGTTTCAGGCAGATTTGAACCCGTACTAGCAGGTCAAGATTTTACTGTGATCGTTGATTACGCACACACACCTGACAGTTTAGAAAATGTGTTACGAACCATTAAAGAATTTGCTACAGGAAAAATAACAGCGATCGTTGGGTGTGGCGGTGACCGTGATAAGACGAAGCGCCCACTTATGGCAGGAATTGCAGCAAACTTAGCTGATCATGCTATCTTCACAAGTGATAATCCGAGAACAGAAGATCCTCTTCAAATCTTAAAAGATATGGAAGAGGGTGTGGATGGTGGGAATTATGTAACCATCCCTGACCGAAAAAAAGCAATAGAACATGCGGTTGAACATGCTAGTGCAAACGATGTTATACTTATAGCCGGTAAAGGTCACGAAACATATCAGATCATTGGTAAAGACATATTAGAGTTTGATGATAGAGTCGTAGCAAGGGAAGCAATTAAGGCGGTGAAAAAATGAAATTAGATTTTAAAGAACTGGTCTCATTAGCAGATCGGGCGAGTGGAAAGTATGAGAACCTTATATTAGAAGGTGTTTCAAAAGATACAAGACTTAAAAGCGAGAATGCTCTATATCTACCGATAGCCGGCGAGCGCTTTGATGGACATGATTTTTTGCTAAATGCGATTCAACAAGGATGCACAGCTACGATCTGGCAGGAAGGAAAAGATCTTCCTGAAGGATTGCCAGAAGATTTTCCGATTCTATACACAACAGACACTGTGAAGTTTTTACAGGAAATATCAAAATATTACTTGAAGAAAATCAACCCTGTCGTTGTAGCTGTAACGGGCAGTAACGGAAAAACAACGACAAAAGATATGATAGAAAGTGTTTCGTCAGCAAACTTTAAGACATTTAAAACACAAGGTAATTACAACAACCATATTGGAATGCCTCTAACCATTCTTGCGATGGAAGAAAATACTGAAGTACTAATCCTGGAAATGGGTATGAGTGATTATGGAGAGATCTCTCTTTTAAGTAAGATCGCAGAACCAGATGTTGCTGTTATCACGAATATCGGTGAAAGCCATCTTGAACAACTTGGTAGTCGTGAAGGAATCGCTAAAGCAAAACATGAGATTGCAGATGGATTAAAACAAGGCGGGCTGTTTATCATCGATGGAGATGAACCGCTTCTTTCACATGTCAAAGGTGAGAACGTGTTACAAGTCGGTTTCGGTGATTCAAATACACTGAAGTTATCTAACCTTAAGACAGATGTACATGGTGTAACGTTTACTTTAGAAGAAGGTACTACTGTGTATCGGATACCAATGCTAGGGCGTCATAACATAAAAAATGCTGCATATGCCATAGCTGTAGGGCATTACTTGAATATAGAAGAAAATAAAATATTAGAAGGACTTGAAAGCCTTAAAGTTACATCCATGCGTCTTGAAATGAAAAGCGGCAAGAAGGATACACTACTTATCAATGATGCCTATAATGCTAGTCCAACTAGTATGATTGCTGCTCTAGAGACACTTGCTGACCTGAAGGATTATTCTCAAAAAGTCGCTGTTCTTGGAGATATGTATGAATTAGGCTCAAATGAGGAAGAGATGCATCGAAACATGGCTAAGCATGTGGATGATACGATCTCTCATGTGATATGTGTGGGGCAAAAAGGTGCTTGGATTGCAGATGAACTAAAAAAACAAAAACGTAAAGACCTTGAGGTTATTCAATGTCTAACAAAAGAAGAAGCGGAAGAACCAATAGCTAGTTTATTATCAAAAGACACTGCTATTCTTTTTAAAGCATCAAGAGGGATGGTATTAGAAACCCTTGTCTCGAAATTTGTAGAGAAAGAACAGGAGTCGAAAAAATGATTGAGCAAGTCTTATTATTTACATTAGTTGCATCCTTCTTAATCGCGGTATTAAGTTCACCCTTTTTTATCCCGTTTTTAAGAAGATTAAAATTTGGGCAGAGCATACGTGATGAAGGTCCAAAATCTCACCAAAAAAAGCAAGGTACACCTACTATGGGCGGGATCGTAATCGTCTTAGCCCTTGTTATCGCAACATATGCGATGACTGCGAAGTTTTTTGCAGTTACAGCAGAAACCCATTTACTTATCCTTGTCACTTTAGGATACGGACTTATTGGATTTTTAGATGATTTTATTAAAGTTGTCAAGAAACGAAATCTCGGTTTAACATCGAAACAGAAGTTAGTAGGTCAATTGATTATTGCAGCTCTTTTTTTCTTTGGTTTAAGAGCCATTGATTTCTCGACTGAAATTTCAGTTCCCGGAACAGATTTTTCATTTGATTTAGGATGGTTTTATCCTGTGTTGGTGGTATTCATGTTAATCGGAGCTTCTAATGCAGTAAACCTTACGGACGGATTAGATGGATTGTTGGCAGGAACAGCTGCTATAGCTTTTGGTGCATTTGCCGTGTTATCTTCTACCATTCTTCAATTTGAAGCTGCCATTTTCTGTGTGGCTGTGGTTGGTGCGGTACTTGGCTTTTTAGTTTTTAATGCACACCCTGCAAAAGTATTTATGGGAGACACAGGCTCACTCGCGCTAGGAGGCGCGATTAGTGCCGTAGCGATACTAACGAAGCTTGAGATCTTACTTGTTATTATTGGTGGTGTTTTTGTAATCGAAACGCTTTCTGTAATGATTCAAGTAGCCTCATTTAAACTAACTCGTAAGCGTGTCTTTAAAATGAGTCCGCTTCATCATCATTACGAACTATCCGGCTGGAGTGAATGGCGTATCGTTGTTACGTTTTGGCTTGTAGGATTGGTATTTGCAGCATTAGGAATTTATTTAGAGGTGTGGGTATAAATGAAAGACACTACATTTTTTAAAAACAAAAAGATTTTAATCGTAGGATTAGCCAAGAGCGGTTTTGCTGGTGCAAAACTGCTTCATTCGTTTGGGGCACAATTAACGGTGAACGACAAGAGTCCTAGAGAAGGAAATGTGGAAGCAGAAAAACTTGAGAAACTTGGGATTAAAGTAGTTTGCGGAGATCATCCGTTGTCATTACTAGACGGCCAGTTAGACTTCATTGTTAAGAATCCAGGAATTCCTTATCAAAATCCTTTGATCGAAGAAGCGGTAAAACGAAACATTCCTGTTTATACAGAAGTGGAAATAGCAGGTATGATCTCAGACGCATCGATTATTGCGATTACAGGATCAAACGGAAAGACAACAACCACTACCCTTATTGGTGATATGTTGAAAAACAGTGAAAAGACACCAATCGTAGCCGGGAATATAGGCACTGTATTCTCCGAAGTTGCTGCGGAGTCTACTGAGAACGATATATTAGTAGCTGAACTTTCAAGCTTTCAGTTGATGGGAACAGAGCGATTTAAACCACAGATCGCTGTTTTTCTGAACTTATTTGAAGCACATTTAGATTACCACGGTTCTCTTGATGAATATGGAAAAGCCAAAGCTAAGATCACTGAGAATCAAGATTCCTCTGATTATATGATCTATAACGCAGATGATGAACGTGTCACACGTTTAATGAAAGATTCCAAGGCTCAACATATTCCTTTTTCTGTGTCGAAAAAAATTGAGAGCGGCGTTTATGTTGAAGAAGGTGTGCTTTATTTTCAAGAGCGAAAAGTTATTATGTTGAGTGAAATCGTGTTACCAGGTAATCACAATCTCTCAAACATTATGGCAGCTGTAGCTGCATCGTTATTAGCGGGTGCAACTTTAAAACAAATTCATCAGGTTCTAACTACGTTTCCTGGGGTTAAACACCGTTTGCAGTATGTGGGTGAGTTTAACGGCAGACGTTTTTACAACGACTCAAAAGCAACCAATATATTAGCGACGAATGCAGCGTTGTCTGCATTTGAACAACCTGTAATCTTACTAGCAGGTGGACTTGATCGTGGTAATTCTTTTGATGATCTGCTACCGTCACTAAAAAATGTAAAAGCAATCGTTACTTTTGGACAAACAGCTGACAAACTAGCTGAAACAGCAAAACAGGCAGGAATAGAAACGATAAAACGTGCTGATAATGTGGAAGATGCTGTTCCCCTTGCGTACAGTTTATCTGCTGAAGAGGATGTTATATTATTGTCTCCTGCTTGTGCAAGCTGGGATCAATATAAGACATTCGAACAAAGAGGGGACATGTTTATCAACTCTGTGCATAAACTTAAATAAGGTTTGTACAAATAAGAAGAGTTGAGGTGTTTCCCTTTGCCTGCAACGAAATCAACCCCTGATATCATAATGATTGTAGTTACGCTTATGTTGTTATCGATCGGTATAATAATGGTTTATAGCGCTAGTGCAGATTTAGGACTATATAAGTTTGATGATGCGTTCTTTTTTGCAAAGCGACAATTGTTATTTGCCGGTGTAGGTATCGCAGCGATGTTTTTTATCATGAACATCAATTACATGACGTGGAGAGTCTGGTCTAAGATTCTTCTGATTATTTGTTTTGTATTATTGATCGCAGTTCTTGTCCCAGGTATTGGAATGGTTCGTGGTGGTGCTAGAAGCTGGATTGGTGTAGGTGCTTTTTCCATACAGCCGTCTGAATTTATGAAACTAGCCATGATTACATTTCTAGCTAAGTATCTATCGGAGCATCAAAAAAAGATCACTTCTCTAAAAAAAGGTTTAGTGCCTACTCTTGGATTAGTGATGATCGCTTTTGGAATGATCATGCTTCAGCCCGATCTAGGAACAGGGGCCGTGATGGTAGGAACAAGCATCGTGATGGTCTTTGTTGCAGGTGCGCGTATCTCTCATTTTGTAGGTATGGCTTTAATCGGTCTTATCGGACTTGCGGGATTAATTATTTCTGCTCCATACCGGATTAAGAGGATTACTTCTTTTCTCGATCCTTGGAGCGATCCTTTAGGAAGCGGGTTTCAGATAATCCAGTCTCTCTATTCGCTCGGACCTGGTGGTCTGCTAGGATTAGGATTAGGTCAGAGTAGACAAAAATTTGGTTACCTCCCAGAACCGCAAACGGATTTTATATTTGCGATTCTCTCAGAGGAACTTGGTTTTATCGGCGCTGTTTTTGTATTGATCCTGTTTAGCCTTCTCTTATGGCGTGGAATCAGAATCGCTTTAGGTGCTCCTGATCTATTCGGTAGCTTTTTAGCTATTGGGATTATTGGGATGGTCGCTATACAGGTGATGATTAATATTGGAGTAGTAACAGGTTTGATGCCCGTAACTGGAATTACGTTGCCGTTTTTAAGTTATGGAGGATCCTCATTAACACTCATGCTCGCATCAATCGGAGTAATCCTAAATATTAGCCGTTATTCAAGGTATTAAAACTTGAGTTTCAAAGGAAATTCTCTTATTCTAAACATAGCGATTTAAAGACGTTACCCTGTCAATTATGGCAGGGTAACTTCTTTTTCTAGAGTCATTTTTTGATAGCTTGTTTTCGTATATCATTTTGCTTATGTTAGTTGCTGATTTCCGCTCCAGGTTGCACGCTTTCCACGGGGCGAACGGTGAGCCTCCTGCCGCTTTGCGCCATTAGGAGTCTCCACCTGACCGCTCGTCCCGTAGGAGTCGGCAACCTTCCACTACAATCAGCTTGCTAGGAAGAAAAAATCAATTATATAGGTTGTGTTAAACCAGCAGTAGTACTACAACCCTTTGTCAATTAATCAAAGAAGCAACTAATAAATCATAACGAAAGCATTTTAAAATTTTTAAGGAAAATAAAAAGTAAGAAACAAAATCGTTAGTTCTGACGAATACTACTTTGTCGATGTTTAAGGACATTGAAAACATGGAAAAGATTAACGCATAGCATATAAATAGAACGATGCGTATGAACGTAGGGGGTTTTTAATGATGTATAGCCAATTAGCTGAGAAATTAAAAAGTGAAGATCTAGGTACTGTCCTAGTAAATGAGCCATTAAAAAATCACACCACATTAAAAATTGGTGGGCCAGCTGATCTTTTTTATGAACCAAAAAATATTGAATGTCTAAAAAAAGCATTAAGTTATATAAAAGAAGCAAACGCACCGATACGTGCAATCGGTAGAGGGTCTAACCTTCTTGTTGCAGACGGAGGAATCGAAGGGGTTGTCATCAAGGTAGGGGAGGGGATCAACCACCTTGAAAAAAATGATAACACGATTAGAGTTGGCGGAGGATATTCGCTTATTCCGCTTGCGACTGTAATGTCACGTGAAGCATATACGGGCCTTGAATTTGCTGCTGGTATTCCAGGGTCAGTTGGTGGAGCTGTGTTCATGAATGCGGGTGCGCATGGATCTGATATGTCAAAGATCGTTGAGAAAGCTTTGATTTTATTGCCTGACGGTGAGCTTAAATGGCTTTCTAACGAAGAATTGCACTTCTCATATCGTACTTCTGTCCTTCAAGAAACAGGTGGAATCTGTGTAGAAGTCATACTCGTATTGGATAAAGGTGATAAAGAGACCATCATGGCAGAGCTTAAGAAAAATAAAGATTATCGCAGAAACACTCAGCCATGGAACTATCCATGCTGTGGAAGTGTGTTCCGTAATCCGCTGCCAAATTATGCAGGACATCTCATAGAGACATCGGGGCTTAAAGGAACACAAGTAGGCGGTGCACAAGTTTCTGAGATGCATGCTAATTTTATTGTGAATACTGGAGATGCAAAAGCAAAAGACGTGCTGGATCTGATCAGCTATATACAAAAAACGATCAAAGAAAAGCATGGTGTTGAGCTTCATACGGAAGTTGAGATCATTGGTAGAAATGATTAACAAAAAATTGGATAAATAGTGCTGAATTGCGGCATATCCGTGCTATAATACAAAGAACAAGAAAAAATTAACTTTTGACGTTTCAAAACGGATTTTACATTTCGTTATCTTCTGACAGTTGGACTGTTATCAGTACCTTTTTGAAGACTTGGCGTCTATCTGCCAAGTTCTTTTATTTCTGTCAACCGTTAATGTTTCTTGTACTAACTTATAAAACGGAGGAAGAGGATGGACAAGGTAAAGGTTGTCAAGATTGAGGACCGAATTCCGAAGCTGAAAGAACATCGCAAACAAAAAGCAAATCGTCGTCTTATTTATTACTTGTCCTTTTTCTTCCTGTTATTGTTGGTCGTCGTTTATTTTCAATCTGATCTTAGTCATGTGAAGAAAATTACCGTCTCAGGCAACTATTTTGTAACCGACAATGAGATTCTTGAAAAAAGTGAAATTACTACAAAGACAAAGTATTTGAATGTATCTGAAGAAGAAATTATGAAGCGGCTCGAAGGTATTTCAGAGGTGAGCTCAGTTTCAATCCAAAAGAAATTTTTTAATCAAGTTATAATTAAAGTGAGTGAATTTCAGCGGGTTGGGTATTTCAGGAAAGAAAACATATACTATCCGATGCTTCAAAACGGGAAGATGTTAGATCCTCTTAAGAAAAATGAGAGACCTGTAAATGCACCAGTAATTGTAAGCTGGAGTGACCCTGAACAATTAGAGATGATGGCTCAGGAACTGCAAAAGCTACCTGAAGGAATCATTCACCGTATATCCGAGATCACACATACACCTTCATCCAACAATTCAAGTCAACTCACATTGTTTATGACGGATGGAAACAAAGTAGTGACAACGATCTCTAAGTTTTCAGAAAGGCTGACTGCTTATCCGTCTTTAGTGAGTGAGCTAAAGCCTGATGAAAAAGGTACGTTCTATTTAGGAATCAGCACACGTTTTGAACGATACAACCAAGTGGAGGAAAGTAATGAGCAAAATTAAAGGGACGCATCTTTTCCTATCTTTAATCCTTCTCGTTACCGGGTTCATATTATCTTTCTCCTATCAGAGAGCACAGATTGAAAAGCAAAATGTTGTAGAGAACAATGAATGGAAAAAAGAAGATTCATTGCGAAGCCAAATTTTAAATCTTCAAAAAACGAATAGAGAATTAGCAGGCGGTCTTCAAAATCTGCAGCAAAATGTTGAGAAGAAAGAGAATAAGCTGGCTGATCAAGAGGAGATATCTTCTAAACTAGTAGAAGATTTAAAAGAGCTCAGAATGGTAGTAGGAAACGTAAAGGTGAAAGGGGAGGGGGTAGAAGTTACTCTGCAAGATTCCTCCTATATACCGGAAGGGGAGAACCCTAACGATTATATCGTCCATGAAGAACATATAAGAAGTGTCATTGACGAACTTCACGTCTCAGGTGCAGAAGCAATTGCGATAAACGGTCAGAGGATCTCTCATGATACGTATATCGCTTGTATCGGTCCGGTCGTTTCTGTGGATGGTAACCAATATCCTGCACCTTTTGTTATAACAGCAATAGGAAAATCAACAACCCTAGAGAAATCTTTGAATCTGTATATCGTCGATAAAATTGTCAATGACGGAGTAGAAGTAAGGGTGGAGCAAGAAAGCGCGATCGAGATGGAGCCATTTATTACGGAAGAGGGATGAGTTAGTTGAAAGAAAGACAATTCATGTTCGCAACAATTGCCCTCATACTTGGCGGAATGCTGGCGATCCAATTTGAGACCACAAACAATCCTGTTGTTCGGGATACTAGAGATTTATGGGAGTTAAGAGCTGATTTGGAAAAAGAAAAACAGCGTCAGCAGGAGCTTAATGAGGAATTTGAACGCTATAGTGAACTCCTGAACCAATACAAAGGTGAAGGGAAAGACGAAAAAATCCAAGCAATGGAAAAAGCGCTATGGGATTTAAAAAAACAGGCAGGATTAACGACGGTTAGCGGACAAGGAATCGTAATAACGATCGAACCTTTTAATGAAGAGCTAATTGGAGTAGATCAACCTGTTCCTAAAATAGATCCTGATATGCTTAGAAGACTTGTAAACGAATTAAATCGATACGATGCAAAAGAGATTAGTATAGATGGACAGCGTGTCGTATCTAAGACCCCGATCCGGGAAGTGAATGGAAACATTTACATAAACAATGAGCCTGTTTCTTCTTTTCCAATTGAAATCAGAGTTTTGGCAAAAGACAATGAAAAACTTCATCAGAAGATCATTGCTTCACCAGCTGTTGAGGAGTTTATCCGTGAAAATTTTCTTGTAGAATCTAAACAAACAGCTAAAGTTATTTTGCCAGCTTTCGATAAAGATATGAAGGTGAAGTTTATGAAACCGGCAAAGGAGGAAACGTAAGATGTGGTTGCCGGTACTTGGACTGTTATTAGGTCTACTATTAGGTTTCATGTCTGATATCCGGGTCCCTCCAGAATATGCAAACTATTTATCAATCGCTGTCTTAGCTGCACTTGATACCTTATTCGGTGGTATACGTGCACATCTTCAAGGCAGTTTTGAAGATAAAGTGTTCATTACAGGTTTTTTCTTTAATATTTTATTGGCTGCAGGGCTCGCGTACTTAGGGGTTCACCTTGGTATTGACTTGTACTTAGCTGCAATTTTTGCATTTGGTGTTAGGCTGTTTAATAATATTGCGGTTATTAGGCGCTTAATTATTTCTAAATGGTCAGATTCACGCAAAAAGGCCTAAAAAATTTGAAAAAACGGTAAAAAAAAAGAGGGATAACCCGTTGTTTGTGGAATTTATTCCATAATTAAGCGCAAATCAAGGGATTTTTAAAAATTTAGAAGATTTATTGGATGAAAGGTAAGGAGGTGCCACAGAATGAACAGCAATGAAATTTATGTAAGTTTAGACATCGGTACATCCAATATTAAAGTGATCATTGGAGAAATGACTAGTGAGTCCTTTAATGTTATTGGTGTTGGCCATGCAAAATCAGCTGGAATCAGAAAAGGTTCCATTGTAGATATTGACGAAACTGTTCGTTCCATAAGAAAAGCCGTAGAGCAAGCTGAAAGAATGTTAGGTATTCCTATAAATGCAGTAATCGTAGGTGTAAAAGGGAACCATATTCAACTTCAGCCATGCCACGGTGTAGTTGCGGTATCAAGAGAAGACCGAGAAATCGGTGATGAGGACATCGCTAGAGTAATAGAGGCAGCTCAGGTTATGTCAGTGCCTCCAGAACGCGAAATTATAGATGTGATTCCTAGACAATTTATTGTTGACGGTACAGATGAGATTATTGATCCCCGAGGCATGTTAGGTGTTCGCCTTGAGATGGAAGGAACAGTGATTACGGGTTCCAAAACGATCTTACATAATTTATTACGATGCGTAGAACGAGCTGGACTAACAGTGGCGGACATTTGTTTAGAGCCATTGGCAACATCATCGATTGCACTTTCACGTGATGAGATGGAGCTTGGTGTAGCACTAATTGATATTGGTGGGGGGTCTACTACACTATCTGTATTCGACCAAGGTACCATGCAGTTAACTTCAGTCCTTCCGATTGGTGGAGACTTTATCACAAAAGATATATCCATTGGATTAAGAACTTCTGCTGAAGATGCAGAAAAGATTAAGCTGAAGCATGGTCACTCTTTCGTGGATTATGCGTCAAAAGATGAGACATTTACAGTATCGCAAATTGGTTCTTCACAAGAACAAGAAATCTCGCAATACGAGCTCTCATTAATCATTGAAGCTCGTATGGCTGAAATATTTGAGATGATTGATGATGAATTGCATCAGCGTGGATATTCCGAACTTCCTGGCGGTTTTGTTATCACAGGCGGAGTTGCTGCAATTCCAGGAGTACTAGAACTCGCTCAAGATATCTTCCAGCAGAACGTACGCGTTTCATTGCCGGATTATATCGGGGTTAGAGAACCGAAGTTTACAGCTGGTGTTGGATTAATCCAATTCACTCACAAAAATATTAAAGTTCAAGGAAAAGAAGTTGCCACTGCGTTAGCTGATAACGCTGGAGAACCTTTACCTAAAAAGAAACAACAATCCAGCCAAAAATCGGGCCAAGAAAAACAATCCGGTGGCATGAAATCAAAAGTCAAAGACTGGTTTGGTTTATTTTTCGAATAACACTAAGGAACTAGTCATTAGGAGGAACGCTCATGTTAGAGTTTGATATGAATATGGATCAATTGGCGACAATTAAAGTTATTGGTGTTGGTGGCGGAGGAAGTAACGCTGTTAACCGTATGATCGAACACGGTGTACAAGGTGTAGAATTCATCTGTGTAAATACAGATGCACAAGCCTTGAATCTTTCTAAAGCACCTGTGAAAATGCAGATCGGAACGAAATTAACAAGAGGACTTGGAGCAGGTGCAAATCCTGATATCGGTAAAAAAGCAGCTGAAGAAAGCCGTGAACAGATCGAAGAAGCACTTAGCGGTGCTGATATGGTATTCGTAACAGCTGGAATGGGTGGCGGTACAGGTACTGGTGCAGCCCCTGTAGTTGCAGAGATCGCTAAAGATCTTGGCGCTCTTACAGTTGGTGTTGTCACAAGACCGTTCACTTTTGAAGGTCGTAAGCGTTCTACGCAAGCGGTTGGTGGCATCTCTGTATTAAAAGAAAAAGTTGACACATTAATTGTAATCCCGAATGATCGATTACTTGAAATCGTTGATAAAAATACTCCGATGTTAGAAGCTTTCCGTGAAGCGGATAATGTTCTTCGCCAAGGTGTACAAGGTATTTCAGATTTGATCGCTGTACCAGGACTGATCAACCTTGACTTTGCCGATGTAAAAACAATCATGACTGAACGCGGATCTGCACTCATGGGTATTGGTGTAGGTACTGGTGAGAACCGTGCGGCTGAAGCTGCGAAAAAGGCAATTTCATCTCCACTTCTTGAAACATCTATCGATGGAGCAAAAGGTGTATTGATGAACATTACTGGTGGAGCTAACTTGAGTCTTTATGAAGTGAACGAAGCAGCAGATATTGTTTCATCTGCTTCAGATCCTGAAGTAAACATGATCTTTGGTTCCGTGATTAACGAGGAACTGAAAGATGAGATCCTCGTTACGGTTATTGCGACTGGATTTGACGAAACGGAGAAGATGGTTAATAACCAACAGAGAGCTGAGCGTCCTAGAATGCAGCAAGCTCCTACTTCTAATCAGTCTCATTCTTCTCAAAGTCAATCTCAACCACAAAGCCAGTCACAACAAGGGCAAACTCGTGAAGAGAGCCAAGAATCAAGAAATACTTCTTATACGAACGCTGATTCAGATACGCTTGATATTCCAACATTCTTGCGTAACCGCAGCCGAAACAGAAGAAGATAAATACAAAAATGAAAGCATGTTCTCTATTTTAGAGAGCATGCTTTTTTGTTTTGTTAGTAGTTGATCTCCGCTCCAGGTTGCTCGCTTTCCACGGGGCGTGCGGTGAGCCTCCTGTCTAGTTGCAGTGACTAGCCCCTCGAGGTCAAAAGGTAAACGGTCAAGAAGGCAAAGTGCGCCGTCCTCGCCCATTTCCCTTTTGCTTGTCGGGGCTGAACGAGTCACTTCCACTTTTCGGACTGCCGCTTTGCGCCATTAGGAGTCTCCACCTGTCTGGTTACAGTGGCTAGCCTCTCGAGGTCAAAAGTTGAATGGACAAGAAGGCAAAGTGCGCCTTCCTAGTCCATTCAACTTTTGCTGGTCGGGGCTGAACGAGCCACTTCCACATTTCGTACTGACCGCTCTTCCCGTAGGAGTCGGCAACCATACGCTCCAATCAACATGCAAAGGAAGAGAATAAAAATAGATTAAAACATTAAAGCAATAACTCTATGGAAAACAGCCTTTCAAAAAATTATCCCCCTTGTCTTTTTCTACAACAGGCATATTGACAAGTAGAATGATGCTACAGAGAGATTTATAAAATGCTTCATTGAACAGTTAATTGGAGTGGAAGGTGGGAGACTCCTGCGGGACAGGCGGGCAGGTGAGACACTTATACGTGAAACGTACGAATGTGGCTCACCGTCTGCCCCGCGGAAAGCGAGCACCTGAAACGGAAATCAACCACTTCCAAAAACTACAAAGCTAACGTAAAATGTTTTAGATTTTGTCATATTCTTGTCCGAAAAGCGTATACCTAACATATAAGTTATTTTGACAAAAATAGAGAAAATAAGAACTATACTTCTCTCATAAACTGACAGACTTTCAAACAACCTATACGTTATACTGATTTCAAAATTAAGAAAGGAGAAAACCAATGACCCTATATTTGGATGTCATTTGGTTTCTTAATTTCTGCATTGATTATGTTTTAATCTCTCTGACAGCGTATGTGCTCAAGCGCAATGCATCGAAAAAGAGAATCCTATTCGCTTCGTTATTAGCTTCAAGTTATGTGTTTTTAGTAATCTTTCCAGAACTAATGTTATTTTCACAGCCAATCATGAAATTTATCTTATCGATTTTTATTATGATTGTGGCGTTTGGCTTTAAGCGTTTCAAGTTTGTCATGAAAAATATCGCTATGTTTTATTTTGTTTCTTTTGTAACGGGTGGAGGTATTTTCGGTCTTCACTATTTTATGCAAAGTGATGCTGTGATTATGAATGGTGTTATCACGACAAAAAGTTCAGGCATGGGAGACCCTGTCAGCTGGCTATTTGTAGTAGCAGGCGTTCCTCTTCTTTGGTACTTTTCAAAGAAAAGAGTAGATGATATTTCTGTGGAAAAAATGGATTCCAACAGTCTTATCAAAGTTACTATCAAAATAGACCAGATCTTGATATCTGCAAATGGACTTATTGATACCGGTAATAAATTATACGATCCCATTTCTAAAATGCCTGTCATGATCCTTGATATGAACAAACATGGTGATTCTTTTCCGGAAACCATTCGAACTGCTGCCAAAGACGTGCTTGCCATGAATACAGATGACAATGAGCATCCTTGGCTGAACAGACTTCGAATCGTACCGTACCGTGCAGTTGGACATCAGCAGTTTTTAGCTTGTATCAAACCAGATACCGTTGAAATTGATAAGGATGGAGTATCGGTAGCATCTCCGCAGTGTCTCATAGGCTTGAGCTGGACGGTATTATCTAGCGAAGGTCAGTTTGATGCAATCGTTCATCCTAAGATGTATCTGCAACATGTACAAGCGTCCTAACAACAGCGATACGTGAAAGTACTTAAAAGAAGATAATGTGAAAGGGGAGTTAACATGTTCAATAAGTGGCGTCTTAAGATGACAATGTATTGGTATAAGTTATTATTTAAGTTGGGGCTCAAGTCAGATGAGATCTATTATATCGGAGGAAACGAAGCCTTACCGCCTCCACTTAGTAAAGAAGAAGAAGCGGTTCTGCTTGAAAAGCTTCCATCTGGTGACCAGGCTGCAAAATCTCTTTTGATCGAAAGAAACCTCCGTTTAGTCGTATACATTGCACGAAAGTTTGAGAATACAGGGATTAACATTGAAGATTTAATCAGTATTGGAACGATAGGCTTGATTAAAGCAGTGAATACGTTCAATCCAGAAAAAAAGATCAAGCTCGCCACCTATGCTTCAAGGTGTATTGAGAACGAAATCTTAATGTATTTACGTCGTAACAACAAAACGCGTTCAGAAGTATCGTTTGATGAACCGTTAAATGTGGATTGGGATGGGAATGAACTTTTGCTCTCAGATGTTCTCGGTACTGAAGACGACATTATCACGCGGAGAATTGAGGCAAATGTAGATCGAAAACTTTTATTGAAAGCACTGTTTACATTAAACGATCGTGAAAAACAGATCATGGAACTTCGCTTCGGTCTTTCAGGCGGTGAAGAAAAAACACAAAAGGACGTAGCAGATATGCTCGGTATATCTCAGTCTTATATTTCAAGGTTAGAAAAAAGAATAATAAAAAGACTTCAAAAAGAATTTAATAAAATGGTTTAGCACATATTTTATATAGGTTTTGAATCAATACTAGCTTTTTTTCCAAATTGACAATTGCATAAATTTCCCTCCGTTCGGTGATACTTAATTTGAAATTAGCTCCCGGCAGGAGGGAAAAGACTTGACAAGAAATAAAGTTGAGATTTGCGGAGTTGACACATCAAAGCTTCCTGTTTTAAAAAATCCAGAGATGCGAATTCTTTTTGATAAGATGCATAAAGGTGATCCTGATGCACGCGAAACTTTGGTTAACGGAAACCTCAGACTTGTTCTGAGTGTCATTCAAAGGTTCAACAACCGCGGAGAACATGTAGATGATTTATTTCAAGTAGGTTGTATAGGGCTGATGAAGTCCATAGACAATTTTGATCTAGGTCAGAATGTTAAGTTTTCTACCTATGCAGTTCCGATGATCATTGGTGAGATTCGCCGGTATCTTCGAGACAATAACCCGATACGAGTTTCTAGAAGCTTAAGGGATATCGCATACAAAGCACTGCAAGTTCGAGATCAGCTTATGAACAAACTATCTCGGGAGCCAACAGCACAACAGATTGCAGAAGCTTTAGATGTACCGAAAGAAGAAGTGGTCTTTGCACTTGATGCCATCCAAGATCCAGTGTCATTATTCGAACCCATCTACAATGATGGTGGCGACCCGATCTTTGTTATGGATCAAATCAGCGATGATAAAGCAAAGGACATGCAGTGGATTGAAGAAATTGCATTAAAAGAAGGAATGCGCCGTTTGAACGATCGAGAGAAAATGATCTTAACGATGCGTTTCTTTCAAGGGAAAACGCAAATGGAAGTAGCGGATGAGATCGGTATATCACAGGCACAAGTGTCAAGGCTTGAAAAAGCAGCCATCTCTCAAATGAATAAAAATATCCAAAGCAGTTAAAACCCGTTTTTTTACGGGTTTTTTATTTTTGGACAAAAAACATGAAACAGCTTTGTCCTTCATATACTGTTGTAAGAGAGGCGGGGATTGCAGATGAATAAAATATCAGATTTTCAAGTGAAAGATGTTGTTAACGTAGCAAACGGGAAAAAGCTCGGTCACATAGCTGATCTTGAAATCAATTTAAATACTGGAAAGATAGATGCGATCATCATCCCTGGTGCAGGAAAAATGCTTGGTTTTTTTGCAAGAGAAAATGACATCGTGATACCTTGGAGAAATATAGTTAAGATCGGCGCAGATGTTATTCTTGTAAGACATATGGAAGCAAGTGAATTAAATGAATATGTTAAAGAACCGTTTGATCAATTGAAATAAACGGTTCTTTTTTCTTTCTTATCTAAAAATGTGGTAAAATAAAGATAAAACTTTCCAGGAGGAATACATACATATGAACACATTTGAACGATCTGGAAAGCATCTTGCAATACAGAGTTGGCAGAAGTTGAATTCTAAACTTTTTTCGGGTTTCACAACGCGCGAAGGCGGGAATAGTACAATGGCCTTTCATTCTATGAACATGGGTTTTCATGTAAATGATGATCCAGATAAGGTCCGAAAAAACCGCAAATTATTTTCAGAAGACATCGGGTTTCCCGTTGAAAATTGGATAGGATCTAAACAAGTTCATGCTGAAAATATTGTAAAGGTATCTAAAGAAGACAGAGGATCAGGTTCCCTAGATTTTGATACAGCAATACCTGATACAGATGGATTATATACATCAGATGAAAATATTCTTTTAACGTCTCTTTATGCGGACTGTGTTCCTCTCTATTTTTATGCGCCGAATGATAATTTAATCGGACTTGCTCATGCAGGATGGAAAGGAACGGTTGCAAAAATTGGACCAGCCATGATCAACATTTGGCAAGAAAAAGAGAGCGTTGACGTTAAGTCAATTTTGGCCGCGATTGGTCCTTCAATAGGGCATTGCTGTTATGAGGTAGATGATAGAGTAATAAATGAAGTAAAAGTAGCTTTAGATGGAGATACTGTAGACACTGTTTATAAAAAAAATGCAGCTGGCAACTATCAATTAAACTTGAAGAAACTGAATGAAATCCTTCTCTTAAGAGCTGGAGTACTGCCTGAAAATATTATCGTTTCAGATCAATGTACGAGCTGTCAAAATGATGTCTTCTTTTCGCATCGTAAAGACAAGGGCAAGACGGGAAGAATGATGAGTTATATAGGCAGGAAAGGGGATTAATCAAGAATTGGGTATCAAAGAAAACAAAGAACATATCTTTAATGAAATTCAAAGAGCATGCCAGAAAAAAAACAGGTCTTCAAAGGGCGTTAATTTAATCGCAGTGACGAAATATGTGAGTAATGAGACAACAAAAGACGCTGTTTTAGCAGGTATTGAACATATTGGTGAAAACAGGATAGAAGGATTGTTATCCAAAAAAGAATTTCTGAAAGATCTACCTGTTAAATGGCACTTTATCGGAACTTTACAAACAAGAAAAGTAAAAGATGTTATCGAGCATGTGGACTATATTCATTCATTAGACCGTTTGAGTTTAGCGAGTGAGATTCAAAAACGAGCAGACAGAACCGTTTCTTGCTTTGTACAAGTTAATGTAGCGGAAGAAGATTCCAAACAAGGTTTACCAGTAAAAGATGTAGTGGCTTTTGTCGATAAATTAAAAGACTACGATCGTATTCAGGTTGTCGGGCTTATGACTATGGCACCTTTTACTGATGATGAAACCTTAATCAGAAACGTGTTCTCAACATTAAAGCAACTTCAATTGGAGATACAAAACCTAAAATTGGTTCATGCTCCTTGTACAGAGCTATCTATGGGAATGTCTAACGATTTTTCGATTGCTGTTGAAGAAGGTGCAACATTTATTAGAATTGGGACGAGTTTAGTAGGAAAAGAATTCTAGGAGGTGGAACAGATGGGAATCAAAACAAAATTCAAGCGCTTTTTTGATCTAGAAGATGATTATGAGTATGAAGATGATTATGAGGAAGAAGCAATGCCTGAAGAAGAAGAAATCACACCTTCTCATACGAAAAAAGGTAAACCGAACGTAGTCAGTCTTCAAAGTATTCAACAACAAGTAAAGGTTGTACTCGTAGAACCTCGTGTATATGCGGAAGCACAAGATATCGCAGATCAATTAAAAAATCGACGAGCTGTTGTTATGAATTTGCAAAGAATTCCGCATGATCAAGCAAAAAGAATCGTAGACTTTTTATCAGGGACTGTTTATGCAATCGGTGGTGACATTCAAAAGTTAGGACCGAATACATTTTTATGTACTCCTGAAAATGTTGACGTTTCTGGAACGATTTCAGAAATGATGGAAGAAGATTAAATCAGGCAGGTGAAAATTATTGAATATGATCTATGCAGTTGAAGACGTAGTACTAACTCTTATTCAAATCTACTATTACATGATTATCGGGTACATACTATTATCTTGGTTTCCGAACGCTCGTGAGTCATCCATCGGTCAAGTGATCGCAAGACTCGTTGAACCGTATCTAGCTCCTTTCCGAAAGATTATTCCACCTCTTGGCATGATTGACCTTTCGCCGATCGTAGCTCTAATGGCACTGCACTTTGCTCGTTTTGGAGTAGCTGCGATTGCAGATATGATTGCTCGTTCAATATAGGTCTTATAATGAGCATCTATCAGCATTACAGACCAGAAGAGCATGAATTTGTGGATCGTGTTTTAAACTGGAAGTCTGAGGTGTTGGAAAGGTATAGTCCAAGGCTGACTGACTTTCTTGATCCACGAGAACAAGAAATCGTAAAAACAATCGTTGGAAACGATACAGAAGTACGCCTCTCGTTATGGGGAGGCTCTTCTTTTTCTGAACGGAAAAGAGCATTGATCTATCCTGATTACTTTGAAGTTCAAAACGATGATTTTCAATTAGTCTGCTACGACATTCAATATCCCGCTAAATTCTCCACCATCGAACATAGAGATGTTTTAGGGGCTTTGATGAACATCGGCGTTAAACGAGGGAAGTATGGTGATATTTTAATTTCAGGAGATCGTGTTCAGTTCATATGTGCGACAGAGATCGCTGGTTTTATCGAGTTAAACTTAACGAAAGTCGGAAAGACAGGTATTAAGTTACATACGATCCAAGAAAACGAATTGACAGAAGTAAGGACTGAATATAACGAAAAGAGCGGGACTGTGTCCTCTCTAAGACTAGATGTTATTGTCGCCGAAGTGTACAACCTATCTCGCGCAAAAGCATCTCCCTTGATTCAACAAGGACGGGTTAAATTAAATCATAAGATCGTCGACCATGTTTCAACTGAAATGATGGAAGGTGATGAGCTATCTGTAAGAGGATTCGGCAGGAGTAAGCTCATCGCGATTGAGGGAACAACAAAGAAAGAAAAGTGGCGTATTCGTTACGGACTATTAAAATAATTTCCTTAAATAGAAGGAATGACAGAAAATTTGTCGAAATTAGGTAAAAAATAATGCATCTATGGAGGTGGCCGTTGTGCCTTTAACACCACTGGATATTCATAACAAGGAATTCACAAGAGGTTTCAGAGGTTATAGTGAAGATGAAGTGAATGACTTTTTAGATCAAGTCATCAAAGATTATGAAACAGTGATCCGAGAAAAGAAAGAACTAGAGGAAACGGTAGAGAACCTTGAAGAAAAGATCTCATATTTTAAAAACATTGAGGAAACTCTAAATAAGTCGATTCTGATTGCTCAGGAAACTGGCGAAGAAGTTAAGCGCACAGCAACGAAAGAAGCTCGCTTAATTGTAAAAGAAGCAGAAAAAAATGCCGATAGAATCATTAACGAATCGTTATCTAAATCTCGTAAGATTTCAATGGAAATCGATGAATTGAAGAAGCAGTCTTCCGTTTACCGAACGCGCTTCAAAATGTTGATTGAAGCACAACTTGAAATGTTAAAGAATGATGATTGGGATTCTTTAAATGCACCTGATAATCTTGAAGGCTATGAACTTCAAGAAGTAAAGTCGTAAGCTTGACATTACTTTGAAATATCGCATATACTTTTCTAAGATTAATATGTGACGAAGACGGGGACAGTAAATTACTTTTATCTATTCAAGCGATCTAGGAAATGGTGCGAGCCTAGTATAGAGATGTATTCGAAGATCACCCCTGAGTTCCTGGACTGAAAAAAAGCAGTAAGTTCAGGCGCTTCATCCACGCTACGGATGACTAAGCGGGTTTCGTGTTATGTCATGAACCTATTAGGGTGGTACCGCGGGATAACCTTCTCGTCCCTACTGTGAAAATGCAGTAGGGACGAGAAGGTTTTTTTGTTTTAACACGGTACTTTTGGTCATCTGTCACGTTTTATCGTAATGAAGGAGGAAAGATGATGAATTATAAAGACACGTTATTAATGCCGAAAACAGAGTTTCCGATGCGAGGAAATCTGCCTCAAAGAGAACCTGTCGTTCAAGACAAATGGAAAGAACTAGACATCTACAAATTGGTGTTAGAAAATACAAAGGACTTACCTCCGTTTATTCTGCATGACGGACCACCCTATGCAAACGGTGATATCCACATCGGGCACGCAGAGAATAAAATTCTAAAAGATATCATCGTGCGCTTTAAATCAATGACAGGACACTATGCTCCTTATGTTCCCGGTTGGGATACTCACGGGTTACCGATTGAAACTGCACTAACGAAAAGCGGTAAAGTAAAACGCAAAGAACTAACTGTTGCAGAGTTCCGTAAGCTTTGTGAAGAGTATGCGCTTAAACAAGTCGATCATCAGCGTGAGCAGTTTAAACGTCTAGGTGTTCGTGGTGATTGGGAAAACCCATATATCACGTTAGATAAAGGGTACGAAGCTCGACAGATCGAAGTATTTGGTGAAATGGCCAAAAGAGATTTAATCTACAAAGGTCTAAAACCAGTATATTGGTCTCCTTCATCTGAATCTGCATTAGCAGAAGCAGAGATTGAGTACCAAGATAAACGATCAGCTTCTATCTATGTAGCGTTTGATGTGAAAGATGGAAAAGGTGTTCTTGATGCAGATGAGAAACTTGTAATCTGGACTACGACGCCATGGACGATTCCAGCGAACTTAGGAATCTCAGTTCATCCAGAATTAGATTATGTTTCCGTTCAAACTGAAAATGGAAAGTATGTTGTTGCTGAAGCACTATTAGAATCACTAACGAAAGAATTTGAGTGGGACCAAGCCGAAGTAGTGAAACGCTTTAAAGGTGCTGACATTGAGCATGCAGTAGCTAGTCATCCTTTATATGACCGTGATTCATTAGTCATGCTGGGCGACCATGTAACAACGGATGCAGGTACTGGGTGTGTTCATACAGCTCCTGGTCATGGTGAAGATGACTTTTTAGTAGGTAAAAAATACGGTCTAGAAGTATTGTGTCCAGTTGATGACAGAGGTGTTATGACGAAAGAAGCACCTGGATTTGAAGGTATGTTCTATGATGAAGCGAATAAGCCGATTACTGAACAATTACAAGAAAAAGGTGCTCTTCTAAAGCTTTCATTCATCACACACTCTTATCCACATGATTGGAGAACGAAAAAACCGGTAATCTTCCGTGCAACGGCTCAATGGTTTGCTTCGATCAAAGGAATCCGCGAAGATATGCTTTCTGCGATTAAAGAAGTAAATTGGGTTCCGAATTGGGGCGAAACACGTTTACACAACATGATCAAAGATCGTGAAGACTGGTGTATTTCTCGTCAAAGAGCTTGGGGTGTTCCAATTCCAGTCTTTTACGGTGAGGATGGTGAAGCAATCCTTACAGAAGAAACGATTAGTCACGTAGTAGAATTGTTTAGAGAGAATGGATCAAACATTTGGTTTGAAAGAGAAGCAAAAGATCTCCTTCCGGAAGGATTTACTTCACCTCATAGCCCGAATGGCCGTTTCTCAAAAGAGACGGATATCATGGACGTTTGGTTTGATTCAGGTACATCTCACTGGGGTGTTCTTGAAGAGAGAGAAAATTTAGTAAGACCTGCTGATCTTTACCTTGAGGGATCTGACCAATATCGTGGATGGTTTAATTCTTCACTTTCTACATCTGTTGCAATCACTGGTAAATCTCCTTACAAAGCAGTCTTAAGCCATGGTTTCGTTCTCGATGGAGAAGGACGTAAGATGAGTAAGTCAATTGGTAATACACTAGATCCGATCAAGGTGATGAAGCAGCTAGGTGCAGATATCATCCGTTTATGGGTATCTTCTGTCGATTATCAATCAGACGTACGTGTATCAGACGATATTTTAAAACAAGTTGCTGAAGTATACCGTAAAATCAGAAATACACTTCGTTTCTTGTTAGGTAACCTGCATGGTTTTGATCCGAATAAGCACTCTGTGAAGTTTGAAGATATGCCAGATCTAGAAAAATACATGATGGTAAAACTTGATAAAGTAGTAGCTAAAGTGAAAAAAGCTTACGAGGACTATCAATTTATCACGGTATATAATACGATTCATAACTTCTGTACAATTGAGTTAAGTTCATTCTATTTAGATATGGCAAAAGATACTCTATACATCCAAGCAGAGGACGATCATAAACGCCGCAGCATTCAAACTGTGCTTTATCAATCATTAATGGCACTTACTAAGCTATCTGCTCCTGTTCTTTCTCACACGGCTGATGAAGTATGGGAATACATTCCAGGTGTTGATGAAGTAAGTGTTCAATTAACTACAATGCCAGAAGTGCAGAACTACCAAGGTACAGAAAAGCTTGAAAAAGACTGGGATGTATTCATGGATGTTCGTGACGAGGTATTAAAAGCACTTGAAGAAGCAAGAAGCCAAAAAACAATTGGTAAATCACTAACGGCTTCAATCAAACTTTATCCGACCGAAGCTTTAAAACCATGGTTAGAATCAGTAGAAGATTTAAATAAACTCTTTATTGTTTCTAAAGCTGAAGTAGGGGGAGTGAAATCAGAAGCTCCTGAATCTGCAGGAGTATATGAGCATGTTGCTGTTTCAGTTAGCTCTGCAGAAGGTGAAACATGTGAACGCTGCTGGGTTGTTTCTGAAGATGTTGGGAAGAACGAGAGCCATCCAACCCTTTGTGCAAGCTGCGCAGAAATCGTTGAAAAGCACTACGCTTAATTGTTTTCGTATTCATTGTTGTTCTTTGAAAGTGGTTGATTTCCGTTTCAGATGCTCGCTTTCCGCGGGGCAGGCGGTGAGCCACATTCGTACGTTTCACGTATAAGTGTCTCACTTGCCTACCTGTCCCGCAGGAGTCTCGCATGTTCCACTCCAATCAACTTGTCAGAGAAGTGAATAAACTAACTGCATTCCACTGTTTAGAAAGTATGAATTTAAAAAATCCCGCATTTTGCGGGATTTTTGTTTGTTATGGTGTACTTCAATGATGTTAGACACAAATTAAATTGTAGAACGTCCGATGGCTGTGCTACAATTCATAAAGACATTAATTTCTGTATCGGAGGAGTTCTATTGTTTTATTATCTTGTAGCTTTGTTCATCTTGGTAAGCGACCAAGTGACAAAGTGGCTAATCGTAAAGAATATGGAATTAGGGCAATCTATTCCTGTTATTGATCAAGTATTCTACATAACCTCTCACCGAAACAGGGGAGCAGCTTTTGGTATCCTCCAAGATCAGCGATACTTTTTTATCATTATTACCGTTATTGTTGTAGGTGCAGTAGTTTATTACCTACAAAAACACGCACATGATACACTCCTTAAAACGGCGCTTGCTCTCGTATTAGGGGGAGCTATTGGTAATTTTATCGATCGTTTGCTTCGCGGAGAAGTTGTTGATTTTCTGAATGTTTACATCGGCAGCTATGACTTCCCGATTTTTAATGTGGCTGACTCAGCACTCGTAGTAGGTGTTGGTTTGATTTTTATTCAAAGTTTTATGGAAAGCAAAAAGAAGGAGCCAGAAAATGAACAAATTTGAATATACGGTAACTCCTGAACAAGCAGGAAACCGTATTGATAAAGTTTTGTCTGATGTACAGGATGATTGGTCACGTTCACAGATTCAAAACTGGATCAAAGATAAGATCGTATTGTTAGAAGGAAAACCCGTAAAGTCTAATTATAAATGTGCCGCTGGTGATGTGATCGAGATTGAAATCCCAGAACCAGAAGTACTAGATGTTGTTCCAGAAGAGTTGAATCTGGATATCGTGTATGAAGATTCTGATGTGCTTGTTGTAAATAAGCCTCGTGGGATGGTCGTACACCCTGCACCTGGCCATTACAGTGGAACACTAGTCAACGGACTTATGGCACATTGTAAAGACCTATCTGGAATCAATGGTGTACTTCGTCCTGGTATCGTGCACCGGATAGATAAAGATACATCTGGTCTATTGATGGTGGCAAAGAACGATAAGGCTCATGAATCACTTGTTGATCAGCTTAAAGCAAAAACAACAACACGTGTTTATAAAGCGATCGTTCATGGAGTGATGCCACATGACCAAGGTACGATCGATGCACCGATCGGAAGAGATAAAAGTGATCGTCAAAAAATGACAGTAACAGATGAAAACAGCAGAGATGCTGTTACACACTTTAACGTGATTAAACGTTTTACAAAGTACACATTTGTAGAGTGTCAGTTAGAAACAGGACGTACGCACCAGATTCGAGTTCATATGAAATATATTGGATTCCCATTAGCAGGAGATCCAAAGTACGGTCCCTCAAAGACTTTGCAAATTGAAGGTCAAGCGCTTCATGCACAAACTCTAGGATTTGATCACCCAACAACAGGTGAATATATGGAGTTTGAGCGTGAAATACCGGCTGATATGGTTGAACTATTAGATCTATTAGAGAAAAGAAGTTGACAAACGTTTAAGGGTTTGTCATAATCAATATAACTTAAATAGTCCTTTAACTTTAGTCCCGTGAGGCTGAGAAGGAAACGTTATTCATGAGAATTTTTGTACAGAATTTCTCTATCCTCTCGTCATGTGACGGGAGGATTTTTTTTGGAATTAACGGTTAAAGGCAACAAGATTTAAAGGAGGGTTTGTTATGTCAAAGACAGTATTAATGGATGACCAAGCAATCAGAAGAGCACTTACTCGAATCGCGCATGAGATTATCGAGCGTAATAAGGGAGTTAAAGACATCGTATTAGCTGGCATAAAGACCCGTGGTGAATTTCTTGCAAAGCGTCTTGCTGAACGCATCGAACAGATCGAAGGAAATGCTGTTTCAGTAGGTGTCATTGATATCACATTGTACCGAGATGATCTTAAGATCAAAACGGACAATTCTGAACCTGAAGTAAAAGGAACGGATATTCCGGTTGAAGTGACAGACAAAAAGATAATCTTAGTAGATGATGTTCTTTATACTGGTAGAACTGTAAGAGCGGGAATGGATGCCATCATGGATCTAGGACGAGCTTCTAATATACAGCTTGCGGTCCTCATTGACAGAGGACATAGAGAGCTTCCGATTCGAGCAGATTATGTTGGAAAGAATGTTCCAACATCGAGTGAAGAAATTATCTCCGCGTCTTTAATAGAAGTAGATGGATTTGATGAAGTATCTATTTCAACAACTAAATAAGTCCCTTTAAATTCAGTCCAGAGAGGCTGGCAAGGGAGGTATCAATCAAGTGACACGACTCGTGTACACTTGTGCCTCCGCGGCCTCTTTTGCAAAATGCAGAAGAGGTTTTTTTATTGCAAGTGTAACCCATACACCTTTGCAAAAATAAGTGTTACGAAACAGGAGGTCAATAGTTATGGAAAACCAGACAAAAGCGATTTTAGATGTACATGATAAACCATCACCCGTTCAGTGGTTAACGTTAAGCCTGCAGCACTTGTTCGCAATGTTCGGCGCAACAGTGCTAGTACCATTCTTAGTAGGTCTTCATCCAGGTGTAGCCCTCGTATCAAGTGGACTTGCAACGTTAGCTTATCTCTTAGTAACAAGAGGACAAATTCCTGCTTATCTCGGATCAAGTTTTGCTTTTATCACACCGATTTTAACGGTAAAAGCTTTTGGAGGACCAGAAGCAGCCATGCTAGGAAGCTTTTTAGCGGGTTTGGTTTACGGAGTGGTAGCTCTTTTGATCAAAGGGTTCGGTTTTAAGTGGCTGATGAGAGTGTTGCCACCTGTAGTAGTCGGTCCGGTTATCATCGTGATCGGTTTAGGATTAGCAAACGTAGCAGTAGGTATGGCGATGAACGATCCGGCAACAGAAAAATATAGCTTGATGCACTTTACGGTAGCTTTATTTACTCTCGCAGTAACAATCGTTTGCTCGATATTCTTTAGAGGAATTTTAGGAATCATCCCGATTCTGATTGGAATCATTGCTGGCTTTACCTTTGCATACTTCAGAGGAATCGTAGATTTTACGAAAGTAGCAGAAGCAAAATGGATACAGGCACCGGATTTCTTCGTACCTTTTGTAAACTATACACCTGACTTTACTTGGAGCATCGCAATGATCATGATGCCGGTTGCCGCGGTAACGATCGCAGAACATATCGGACATCAGCTCGTGCTTTCAAAAGTAGTCGGACGAAACTTTATTGAAAAGCCAGGCCTTCATCGCTCGATCTTAGGCGATGGTATGGGGGTTATCATCGGATCTTTAATCGGAGGACCTCCCGTAACAACGTATGGTGAAAATATAGGGGTGTTAGCGATCACTCGCGTATACTCGGTCTTCGTGATCGGAGGAGCAGCAGTAACAGCGATTCTGTTCGGATTCTCTGGAAAAGTAACAGCACTGATCAGTACGATCCCAACTGCTGTTATGGGAGGAGTTTCAATCCTATTATTCGGAATCATCGCTTCATCAGGTTTACGAATGTTAGTAGACAACAATATCGATTTTGGAAACAAAAGAAACTTGATCATCTCATCCGTTATTTTAGTAACAGGTATTGGTGGAGCAGCATTAAAGATTAATGCAAACTTTGAAATTGCCGGGATGGCATTAGCAACTCTTATCGGTATCGTTTTAAACCAAGTGCTCCCTGGACGAGAGAATGACAAAGATCTGATTAACAAAATGTTCAAAACAAACGATAACGACACAGCTGCATAAAACGCCTTTTAAATAAGTACGAGAGACTTAAAAGGGTGACGACAAGAGAGGAACCATTTTCTTCTTCTGTTAAGAGCACCCTGAAAACTTTTTCAGGGTGCTATTTTTATGTCAAAAGGAGAGATTAGGATGAACCATTTACTAACAATGAATGAGTTATCGATTGAAGACATTCAATTCATAATGAGAAAAGCAGAAGCGTTTAAAAGCGGAAAGCAAGATGAGATCTTCAAGCAAAAGTTGATCGCGAATTTATTTTTTGAGCCAAGTACAAGAACAAGGTTCAGCTTTGAAGCTGCAGAACACAGACTTGGCATGAAACCTTTAAACGTGGAAGTGAACGGCTCCTCCGTGCAAAAAGGAGAGACGCTTTACGATACGTTACGAACGCTAGAGGAAATAGGCGTGGAAGCATTTGTTATCAGGCATCCTGAAGATCGCTATTTCGACGGCTTAGCTGAAAAAATAAATGTTCCGATCATCAATGCTGGTGATGGCTGTGGCAATCATCCGACTCAATCTTTGTTAGATCTAGTAACGATACAACAAGAATTTATTGTACTGCAGGGATTAACAGTTGTCATCGTAGGTGACATCCTACATAGCCGTGTGGCTCGGTCAAACGCTGAAGTCTTGCGGAAGATGGGAGCTAGAGTATTATTTTCAGGACCTGAAGAATGGTTTGTAGACGAATGGAAAGAAGACTTCATCCCAATTGATGAGGCAGTCGAACTAGCTGATGCACTTATGATGCTCAGAATTCAACACGAAAGACATAGCACTTCCATGAATCTCGCGAAAGAAGATTATCATCAGCAATATGGTTTAACGGTTGAAAGAGAAAAAAGGATGAAAGCACACAGCATTATCATGCACCCAGCTCCTGTAAATCGAGGCGTTGAAATCGCAGATGAACTTGTTGAGTGTGAACGCTCAAGAATATTTAAGCAAGTACAGAATGGTGTTTTTATTCGAATGGCGGTATTAAGATGGGCATTGAATACGAATCAGGAGGCTATTAACGATGAGCTACTTATTAAAAAACGCTAAGATCCTTGACGGAAACAACAATCTTATCCACAGAGATATCTTAATTGTAAATAACGAAATTCAAAAGGTAGAAAAAGATATAGCGATTGAGGATCATGAAGTACTTGATGTAGAAGGAAAATTAATAACACCAGGATTTGTAGATCTACATGTTCACTTAAGAGAGCCTGGTGGAGAACATAAAGAGACCATTGCAACAGGTACGAAAGCTGCAGTGAAAGGTGGATATACAACTCTTGCTGCGATGCCAAACACGCGACCAGTACCAGATAGCAGAGAAACATTAGAGCTTGTACAGAGTAAGATTAAAGACACGGCAAGCTGCAGAGTACTTCCTTACGCATCGATCACAACGAGACAGATCGGGAGTGAACTTACAGACTTTAAAACTCTTCTCGCAGGTGGCGCATTCGCTTTTACGGATGATGGTGTAGGAGTGCAGTCAGCTGGAATGATGCTTAGCGCGATGAAGGAGGCAAAACGCCATGGTGCTGTTATCGTAGCACATTGTGAAGACAATACGCTCCTTCCTAAAGGAGGCGCTTTCCACGAAGGTGAGTTTACGAAAAAAGAAAGTCTGCCTGGAATTCCATCCGTTAGTGAATCTGTGCACATCGCACGTGATGTATTACTCGCTGAAGCGGCAGATGCTAGATATCACGTTTGTCACGTGAGTACGAAAGAATCAGTTCGAGTCATTAGAGATGCGAAACGAGCAGGAATTAAAGTTACTGCAGAAGTCACGCCTCATCATTTGATTTTAAGCGATAAAGACATTAAGGCAAACGATACACACTATAAGATGAACCCACCTTTAAGAAGTGAGGCTGATCGAGAGGCATTAATAGAGGGACTTAAAGATGGCACGCTCGACTTTATCGCAACAGACCATGCTCCACATAGTGAAGAAGAGAAAGCACAGAATGTTGAACTTGCACCTTTTGGAATCGTAGGATTGGAAACAGCTTTTCCTCTTCTTTATACAGAGCTTGTTGTGAAAAAGAAACGATTCACACTGCAAGAACTTGTAGACAAGATGACGAAAAAGCCTTCTGAAAGCTTTAATCTGTCATATGGCAGACTTGAAGAAGGTTCACTTGCAGATCTTACAATCATCGATCTAGAAAAAGAAGAAACAATCAACGCTAACGATTTTGTATCTAAAGGGAAAAACACACCGTTTGACGGTTGGAGCTGTAAAGGGTGGCCGGTTGCAACCATTTTTAGTGGGAAACTTGTTTATCAACGAGAGGAGAGCTTAGTATGAAACGCTACTTAATTTTAGAGGATGGAACGATTTTTACCGGATTGGCTTTTGGTTCACAACGTGAATCAAGTGGTGAGGTAGTATTCACAACAAGTATGACAGGATATCAAGAAGTAATGACTGATCCTTCATACTGTGATCAAATTATCTGCTTTACGTATCCACTAGTGGGGAACTACGGAATCAACCGGTCAGATTATGAATCGATCCGTCCTGCAACGAGCGGGATCATTGTGAATGAACATGCTGAGTTTCCCAATCATCATGAAGGCATGCAGTCTTTAAGCAGCTGGCTGACAGCAAAAGATATTCCAGGTTTATATGGAATTGATACACGCAAACTCACAAGAAAAATTCGACAGCACGGAACCCTAAAAGGTAGAATGACAAACTCTATTGAAAATGCTGAAGAAGTGATAAAGAACTTGAATGCAGAAGAACGAATTACCAATCAAGTGACAAAAGTATCAACAAAAACGCCATATCACTTACCGAACAGCGGTTATCGAGTAGTGGTCGTAGATTTTGGAGTGAAAAGCGGAATGTTAAGGGAACTTTCTAGACGATTATGTGATGTGATCGTTGTTCCACATAACACATCTGCAGCTGATATTATCCGCCTTCAGCCTGATGGTGTACTTTTAAGCAACGGACCTGGAGATCCAAAAGATGTGCACTCAGGAATAACGATGATTCAAGAGCTTTTAAATCATAATATTCCAATCTTAGGAATCTGTTTAGGGCATCAGCTATTAGCTCTGGCAACAGGTGCTGATACCGAAAAGCTGAAGTTCGGACACCGAGGTTCTAACCATCCGGTAAAAGATCTTGAGACTGGTAAAATTGCGCTCACTTCACAAAACCATGGTTATGCAGTAACTGAAGCGTCTCTACAGAACTCAGAGCTCGTTCTAACACATATAGCGGTAAACGATGGAACAGTTGAAGGGTTAAAACATAAACTGAAGCCAGCGTTTTCTATTCAGTATCATCCAGAAGCATCACCAGGACCACAAGATTCGAATCCGATCTTTGATGATTTCATGAACATGATAAAAACAACGAAGAAAGAAGGTTTGATGCAATATGCCTAAACGACATGACATCCGAAAAATTTTAGTGATTGGTTCAGGACCAATCGTGATTGGACAAGCTGCAGAATTTGATTACGCTGGTACACAAGCTTGCCAAGCTTTAAAAGAAGAAGGATATGAAGTTGTTTTAGTAAACTCAAATCCTGCAACAATCATGACTGACCCTAATATGGCGGATAAAGTTTACATCGAACCATTAACTCTTGAATTTGTATCGCGCATCATACGTCAAGAACGTCCTGATGGACTGCTTGCTACGTTAGGTGGCCAGACGGGTTTGAATCTCGCCGTTGAACTTTTCAACTCAGGTGTCCTCGAGGAATACAACGTGGAACTGTTAGGAACAAAACTTCCTTCCATTCAGCAAGCGGAAGACCGAGATTTGTTCAGAGAACTTATGAGAGAGTTGAACGAGCCAGTTCCTGAGAGTGCAATCGTTCATAACATGGAAGAAGCTAGAGCATTCGTTAATGAGAACGGTTTTCCGGTAATCATTCGCCCAGCGTTTACACTTGGTGGAACGGGAGGCGGAATCGTAACAAATGAAGAAGAGTTCTTAGAGATTACGCCATCTGGGTTGCATGCGAGTCCTGTAGGTCAAGTATTGATCGAAAAGAGTATCGCAGGATTCAAAGAAGTCGAATATGAAGTGATGCGTGATAAGAATGACACGGCAATCGTTGTGTGTAACATGGAAAATATCGACCCGGTAGGAATTCATACAGGTGACTCAATCGTAGTAGCACCTAGCCAAACACTTACTGACAGAGACTATCAACTGTTACGAAACGCATCTTTAAGAATTATAAGAGCTCTAAAAATCGAAGGAGGCTGTAATGTACAGCTTGCTCTAGATCCTGACAGCTCTCAATATTATGTGATTGAAGTAAATCCGCGTGTAAGCCGCTCATCTGCTTTAGCTTCTAAAGCGACAGGATATCCGATCGCCAAATTAGCAGCAAAGATTGCAGTAGGATACACGCTAGATGAAATCAAAAATCCAGTGACGGGAACCACTTATGCATGTTTTGAGCCGGCACTTGATTATATCGTTTCGAAGATTCCAAGATGGCCGTTTGATAAGTTTGAAGGAGCGAACCGTAAGCTTGGAACACAGATGAAAGCGACCGGAGAGGTTATGGCGATCGGACGCAACTTTGAAGAGTCTCTTTTAAAAGCGGTACGATCTCTTGAAATTTCAGCTTTCCACCTTGATGTGAAAGAGAAAAACCTAACTGAATCTGAAGTGCAAGAAAAAATCTTGAGAGCAGATGATGAAAGGTTGTTCTACATCGCTGAAGCACTAAGAATGGGAATTACAGTAGAACAGATACATGAATGGACAAAGATTGATTATTTCTTCTTAGAAAAGCTCCATGGAATCATCCTTTTAGAGAAACGAGTAAAAGAGCGTAAGAAAGATGAAGTCATCTTAAAGAAAGCAAAAGAAAAAGGATTTAGCGATCGCTGGATTGCAGAAGCTTGGGAAATGGACGAGTATGAACTATATCAGTTCAGATTGAACGAGAGAATCAAGCCAGTCTTCAAAATGGTTGACACGTGTGCAGCAGAGTTTGAATCCGCTACACCTTATTATTATGGAACTTACGCAGAAGAAGATGAATCAATCATTACAGACAAAAAGAGTGTGGTCGTTCTTGGATCTGGTCCGATCAGAATCGGACAAGGCATTGAGTTTGATTATGCGACCGTGCATACGGTGTGGGCGATTCAAGAAGCAGGGTATGAAGCGATCATCATCAATAACAATCCAGAAACGGTTTCTACCGACTTTAGCATGTCAGATAAACTTTATTTCGAACCGTTAACAGTAGAAGATGTAATGCATGTGATCGATCATGAAAAGCCTGAAGGCGTTATCGTTCAATTCGGTGGACAAACAGCGATCAATCTCTCAGAAGAGCTTGAGAGAAGAGGGATTAAGATCCTCGGGACATCCCTAG
Organism: Fictibacillus sp. 5RED26; assembly: GCF_015903895.1. Classification (NCBI taxonomy): domain Bacteria; kingdom Bacillati; phylum Bacillota; class Bacilli; order Caryophanales; family Fictibacillaceae; genus Fictibacillus; species Fictibacillus sp. 5RED26. The sequence continues at coordinate 1,043,923 of NZ_JACZDU010000001.1, forward strand.
ATAGCATGGACCTAGCTGAGGATAGAGAGCGCTTTGAACAAGTGATGAAACAGCTTGAAATTCCGCAGCCAGCTGGAAAAACGGCGTTCTCTGTTAAGGATGCCGTGGCAATCGCTAACTCAATCGGATATCCTGTACTCGTTCGTCCTTCATACGTGCTTGGCGGAAGAGCAATGGAGATCGTGTACCAAGAAAGCGAGCTTCTTCAGTATATGGAGAACGCTGCTAGAGTGAATCCTGAACATCCAGTATTAGTCGATCGATATCTTGAAGGAAAAGAGATCGAAGTAGACGCGATCTCAGACGGGAAAGATGTTTTCATCCCAGGAATGATGGAGCATATAGAGCGTGCAGGTGTTCACTCTGGAGATTCTATCGCAGTCTATCCTCCGCAAACTTTGCCTGAAGAGATCAAGCAGAAGATCATTGACAGAACGATTTCAATCGCAAAAGGTTTAAAGATCATCGGACTTTTGAACATCCAGTTCGTTTGGCATAAGAATGAAGTGTATGTACTTGAAGTGAATCCACGCTCAAGCCGTACAGTGCCATTTTTAAGTAAGATAACAGGTGTACCGATGGCTAACGTCGCTACAAAAGTCATACTAGGTGCGAATCTAGTTAGTCAAGGCTATGAAACAGGTTATCAGAAGGAAACAGATGAAGTCTCGGTTAAGGTTCCTGTGTTCTCGTTCGCAAAACTGCGTCGTGTGGATACGTATTTAGGGCCTGAGATGAAATCAACTGGAGAAGTAATGGGAAGAGATAAGAATCTTCAAAAAGCACTATACAAAGGCTTGATCGCATCGGGTATGAAAATTCCAACGCACGGAACTGTACTCTTTACAGTAGCAGATAAAGACAAAGAAGAAGCACTTGAGATGGTAAAGAGATTTTACGAGATCGGTTACACGATCATGGCAACGGAAGGAACAGCGAGCATTATTGAACAAGAAGGAATCCCAGTCAATGTCGTTGGCAAGATCGGATCAGAAGGGAGAAATCTTCTAGATGTTATTCGTAAAGACGAAGCACAGTTTGTCGTTAACACGTTAACAAAAGGGAAGATACCTGCGAGAGATGGATTCCGCATTCGAAGAGAATGCGCAGAGAACGGAGTCGTATGTTTGACAAACTTAGATACTTCAGTCGCTCTATTAGAAGTACTTGAGTCCATCTCGTTCTCAGCACATGCACTTTCAGCATTCACAAAAAAAGACAAGGTGCTCGTATGAAGAAGCACTTGTTGAACATTACATCAAATATAGAGATCGCTAGAAATATATTTGAGATGAAATTGACTGGCCCTGGTGTAGGCAGCATGACTACACCTGGTCAGTTTCTCCATGTCTCTGTAGGAAATCAATCTTCAAAACTATTGCGCCGCCCACTTTCGATCTGCGATGTAGATTTAGAGAGAAAAGAAGTAACACTTTTGTACAGAGCACAAGGTGAAGGTACAAAACAGCTCAGTCACAAACATGAAGGTGAAGTTGTAGATGTATTAGGTCCGCTTGGTAACGGGTTTGAACTTGCTGAAATGGATAAAAACAAACATGCACTGCTCATCGGGGGAGGGATTGGTGTACCACCTCTATACTACCTTGGTAAGCATCTTAAGAAAAAAGGAATAGAAGTAACATTTATTCTAGGTTATCAATCGATTGAAGACAGCTTTTACATCGAAAAGTTCAAAGAAATCGGAGAAACCATCGTGACTACTGTTGATGGATCTCTTGGAATAAAAGGCTTTGTGACAGACGCGATGATGAACGTTGTTGAAAATGAACCTGTCATCTATTCTGTTGGACCGGCGATTATGCTAAAAGCAGTAGAAGAGAGAGCGGTTGGTCTTCGGGGATATCTTTCATTAGAAGAACGAATGGGCTGTGGGATTGGCGCTTGTTTTGCCTGTGTATGTCCAACCGAAACGAGAGAATCAGGATATGTAAAGATCTGCAGTGATGGACCGGTATTTAAGATGGGGGAGGTTGTACTATGAGTAGGCTGCATGTTTCATTGCCAGGATTAAATATGAAAAACCCTATTCTTCCTGCATCAGGCTGTTTTGGATTCGGAAAAGAATATGCTAAGTGGTATGACCTAAGTGTACTAGGTGGTATTACGATTAAAGCTGCTACTCTAGAGGGACGTTTCGGCAATCCTACCCCTCGAGTAGCTGAAACAGAAAGCGGAATGTTAAACGCTATCGGCCTTCAAAACCCAGGTGTATTGAAAATTTTAGAAAATGAAGTTCCGGCTTTGGAGCCTTATAACATACCGATACTAGCTAATATTGCAGGATCTACTGAAGAAGAGTATATCGAAGTGACAAGGCAGATCTCATCCTCGCCTCAAGTGTCTGCTGTAGAGCTAAATATATCGTGTCCGAACGTGAAAGAAGGCGGGATCCAGTTTGGTACTCACTACAAATCTGCGGCAGATCTGACAAGAAAAGTGAAAGCCGTATCAAAAAAACCAGTATATGTGAAGCTCTCGCCCAATGTCTCAAACATCGTAGAGATGGCACAGGCAGTCGAAGAAGCGGGCGCTGATGGTCTTTCGATGATCAATACACTAGTTGGAATGAAATTAGATTGGAGAACGGGTAATCCGATATTGGCAAATAAGACGGGTGGACTTTCAGGACCCGCAATAAAACCTGTCGCTATCCGGATGATCTATGAAGTAAGCCAAAAGATATCACTACCGATTATCGGTATGGGTGGAGTAAGCACAGCTGAAGATGTTCTTGAGATGATGTCTGCTGGTGCATCTGCTGTTGCAGTCGGTACAGCAAACTTTGTGAATCCATACGTTTGTCCTGAGATCATAGAGCAACTTCCAAAGCTGCTAGATGAGATTGGCGTAGAAAATATTAGTGAGATGACAGGAAGGAGTACAAAGCAATGGAAAACCCCGTTATCATCGCGTTAGATTTTAAGAATGCCGATCAAGCCAAATCCTTTTTATCAAGCTTTGAAGGACAATCTCCTTATGTAAAGGTAGGTATGGAGCTTTTTTATGCGGAAGGACCTCCTTTTATTAAATGGTTAAAAGAAAAAAACTTTCGCATCTTCTTGGATTTAAAACTACATGACATACCAACAACTGTTCATAAAGCCATGAAGGTCCTCGGTGGACTGAACATTGACATGGTGAATGTTCATGCAGCAGGTGGAACTCATATGATGAGAGCTGCTAAAGAAGGTCTACTAGCAGCTGGTGCTCATCATACAAAATTAATTGCCGTTACACAGCTTACAAGTACAACAGAAAAAGTATTAAACGAAGAGCTCTTAATCAAGAATGTTGATATGAAAGAGTGTGTAGCTCATTATGCAGAACTTGCTAAAAAGGCAGGATTAGATGGTGTCGTTTGCTCCGTGCAAGAAGCTATGAAGATCAAGGATGTTTGTGGAAAGAACTTTTTGACTGTTACTCCAGGCATTCGTCCGAGCGGCTCTGATACACATGACCAAGCTCGAGTTGCGACACCAAGAGAAGCTTCGTTAAAAGGCTCAGATTATATGGTGATCGGCAGAAGTATCACACAATCAGAAACACCCGTTACAACTTATTCTGAAATATTAAATGAATGGAGAGATAGTCATGAAAACAACAACTTCCCAACATTTGCTTAACATTGAAGCCGTAACTCTGTCACCAGAAAATCCATACACGTGGTCCTCTGGGATGAAGTCTCCCATTTATTGTGATAACCGGTTGATTATTGCATATCCTGAGATTCGTAAACAAGTAGCTGGAGAACTTTCAGCGTTAATAGAGAAGCATTACCCAGAAGCCGATCTTATCGCCGGAACGGCAACAGCAGGTATTCCTCACGCGGCATTTGTAGCTGATCAGATGGAATTACCGATGTGTTACGTAAGATCTAGTGCGAAAGCTCATGGGAAAACGAATCAGATCGAAGGATTAACGAATAAAAGTAAGAAGGCAGTAGTGGTTGAAGATCTTATCTCAACTGGCAAAAGCTCTATTCAATCCGTACTAGCTCTTCGAGAAGCAGGGATCGAAGTGCTCGGTGTTGTAGCCATTTTTAGTTATGGTCTGCAAAAGGCAGATGTAGAACTCGGTGAGTTGGATATTTCTTTTCAAACCGTAACAAACTTTAGTACATTAATAGAGGAAGCACAAGAAAGCGGAAAGATAAATGAACAAGGGCTTTCTTTATTAAAAGAATGGCAACAAGACCCAGAACACTGGGGAGCTGCCTCTTTTTCCAAATAGTTTCTTAAGGAGATTAACATTTTGAGAAAAATGAATGGTGAAGAATTTGATGAGCTTGTTTCCTTTTTTGATAGTATGGCAAGGACTACATGGCTTAAGAAAGTTCATGATCATTTAAAAGAAGTAACAGGGTCATGGAGTGAAAAAGACGTTCTAGATGTGGGATGCGGAACGGGAAGATTACTGTTGCGTGGAGCAGAGGAAGCGAGTAAATTGGTCGGTGTTGATCTGTCTTCAGAGATGGTCAAGGCTAGTATTCAGCAGTTCTTTTATCATGAATTAAGTGGTAAAAGTGAGTTTATTGTTGCTGATGCAGAGAATCTTCCGTTTTCAGATCATTCGTTTGATCTAGCTTTATCCACTTGTGTGATGTTTTTATTGCCAGATCCAGCTAAAGGTATCAGTGAGGTTCATCGCGTTCTAAAAGATGATGGTCAAATCGTCATGTTGAACCCGAGTGGAAAAATGAGTCAAGAAAACGCTGCTTCTTTCGCAAAGGAAAACGATATCTCTGGGTTCGAACGAACAGCACTCTTAAAATGGTCTAACGTAAGTACGAGAAGACATCGCTATTCAACAGATGAAATGACAGAATTACTACACAACCTGCATTTTACAGATGTGCAACATCAAGAAGTATTAGGTGGCCTTGCGATTATCAGCAAAGCAAAAAAAGCGCAGAACAGCTAAATTCAAGCTGCTCTGCGTTTTTTAATTGGTGCTTAAGGAAGCAGCCTTTAGTATCTTTGAAATTGCCCTATACAGGTGCAACAAGAGGGAAAACGTATGATTTAAGAGCCTTAAAGGACCTTTAAAAATAAGAATCTGTCCAATTGAGTGGGGAATCTGTCCAATTGCTTATATAATCTGTCCGATTGGGGCCACAATCTGTCCAATCTTGAATTTAATCTGTCCAATTCAGCAATTAATCTGTCCAATCTTTTATTCTGAAATATGCTAGGTGGCTCAACGCACGCCACTCACAAAGCGAGCATCCTGTAGCGTAGGTCAATACCTTCTAATTCTACAAAGCATTACAAGATTGCTTACTTCTTTAACCGAAAAACCAGATCTTCATCAGGTGTCACGAAAAGCGTCTGCTGATTGTCATAAATAACAAATCCAGGCTTTGCGCCGTTAGGCTTCTTCACATGTTTTACTAACGTAAAGTCAACAGGAACCGAACTCGAATTTTTTGCTTTGCTGAAAAATCCTGCCAAAACAGCTGCTTCTTTAATAGCTGTTTCACTTGGGCTAGACGAGCGTATCAAAACATGAGAACCTGGAATATCCTTCGTATGAAGCCATGTCTCATTTGCTCTCGATAACTTAAAGGTTAGATAGTCGTTCTGTTTATTGTTCTTACCGACTAAAATTTCTGTTCCGTCCGTAGATGTGAATTTTTCAGGCTGAGGCGTCTTGTTTTGTTTTTTCTTGTTCTTACTTTGTCTATGTTTTAAATAACCGCCTTCACCGAGTTCTTCTCTGATTTCTTCAACATCCTTCATGGATGCTGAATCCATCTGGACGATCAGACGCTCAAAATACAGCAATTCATTTTTAGCTTTCTCTATCTGATCTTTAATAATAGAAACCGACTTTTTTAGTTTCCCATATTTTTTAAAGTAGCTTTGGGCGTTATCTGCAGGTGACTTAAGAGGATCGAGTGTAATTTTCACCAGTGGCTGATCCTCAGTGAAGTAATCCTCTACCTCAACTTCTTTATCTCCCTTTTTCGCCAAATACATATAAGCGGTGAGAAGCTCGCCTTTTCGTTGATACTCCTCGGCATTATGCGTTTGTTGAAGTTCTTTTTCGAGTTTTCCTATTTTTTTCTTAATCTTTTCGTATTCGTTCGAAAGATATTTTTCAAGATCGTTTGCTTGTTGTTTAATGCGGTCACGATCGGCTTTTCCGTAAAAATAACGATCGAGCATTTGGCTAACCGTATCAAAGGATCGACTTTCCCCTGAAACATGATGTAGTGGCAGAACTGAAAAATACTCTTTCTTGTCGTTTGTGATCATTTGAGGTTCATATTCTTGATTTGATAACTGCATCATCACACTAAAAAAGGCGTCCGCAACTTCGTTTTTAACCGATAGTCCGGATCTATGCACGATTTCTTTTGCGATCAAGGGAGAGAACCCGCTGAATCTGGTTACAAGTTGTTTATCCAATTTACCTTCGTTCCAAGAAATCTTAGAAACAAATTCATCTGCATTGGTTACTGTAAAAGGATCTGTTTTTTCTTGTGCTGGAGGCATGATGTACTCAAAACCTGGAAGGATAGTACGATGGCGATTCTGAAAGCTAGGAATGTGCTTGATGCTGTCAACGATCTTCTTTGATTTTTCGTCGACTAAAATGATGTTGCTGTGTCTTCCCATGATTTCGATATAAAGTACTTTGGTCGTTTCGTCGCCGATTTCATCTCTATTCTTCACGGTAATCGTTATAATTCTCTCCAAATCAAGCTGTTCTATTTTTTCAATAAAAGCGCCTTCTAAATGCTTTCTGAGAAGCATACAGAACATTGGAGGAGTATCTGGATTCTCATACGTATGTTCAGTTAGATGTACTCTTGCGAAAGAAGGATTTGCAGATAATAACAGTTTATGATTTTTTCCATTTGCACGGATTGTAAAAACAAGATCTGTTTTATGTGGCTGATAAACCTTAGATATTCGTCCTGAAGTAAGTGTGTTTTGTAGTTCAGTTGTTATGGCACGTGTCATTATTCCATCAAAGCTCATGTTATGTTCACCTCTTATTTCTGATTCATAGTATAGCATTTTTGCGGACATGCCTGCATATAAATGCTATTAACTAATCTTATCAGAGGTGGAAGCTATGAATTGGTACCAGCTGCCGCAAGACGAAATTGAATCCATTCTTAACAGCAGGATGGAGAGTGGGCTCTCAAAAAGCGAGCAAGAACGAAGGTTAAAGTTAGATGGACCGAACCAACTTGAAGAAGGAAAGAAGCAGTCTGCCATTTTAATGTTCCTTGCACAATTTAAAGACTTTATGGTCCTTGTCCTCTTAGCGGCTACTTTGTTATCCGGTTTCTTAGGAGAATATCTAGACGCGATCGCAATCATTTTAATCGTAGTGATGAACGGAGTTCTTGGGTTTATCCAAGAGAGAAAAGCAGAGAAATCCTTAGCGTCACTAAAAGAATTATCTGCTCCCAGTGCCCAGGTTTTAAGAGAAGGCAAGTGGGTTTCTATTGCTGCGAAAGATGTCGTAACGGGTGATGTTATAAAAGTTAAAAGTGGCGATCGAGTAGGAGCAGATATTAGACTTTTAAAAACATCAGGATTGCAGATCGAGGAATCAGCACTCACAGGAGAATCTGTTCCTGCCCAAAAACATAACAACCTGATTTCTGCTGAAGACCTAAACCTTGGTGATCAGGAGAACATGGCGTTCATGGGCACAATGGTCACAAGAGGAACCGGACAAGGTATCGTCGTAGGGACAGGCATGAAAACGGAGATGGGCAAGATCGCACATCTCATTCAAACTGCTGAAAACATTGCAACACCTCTTCAGATGAAACTTGAACAGCTTGGGAAAATTTTGATCGCTCTTGCGTTGCTTTTAACTGTCTTAGTAGTTTTAGCAGGTGTTATGCAAGGACATGACCTCTACAGCATGATTTTAGCAGGTGTGTCTTTAGCTGTTGCGGCCATTCCAGAAGGACTTCCAGCGATCGTTACGATTGCACTCGCGCTAGGTGTTCAAAAAATGATTCGAAAACGAGCGATCGTAAGAAAGTTACCGTCTGTTGAAACATTAGGCTGTGCAACGGTCATCTGTTCTGATAAAACGGGAACACTTACTCAAAATAAGATGACGGTTACACGGGTTTGGTCTCAAGGCAGACAGTGGAGTGTTAATGAAGAGGGTTTTGAAATCGTAGGCGGCGGGATTCAAGAAAACAATAAGAGAGAAGATAAGCTCACAGAAGTTTTGGCATATGCGGCACTTTGTAACAATGCCACGATAGAAGAAGGCAAGAAGGGCACTTTGTTAGAAGTTGGTGATCCAACAGAAACGGCGTTATTAGTCAGTGCTTACAAAGCGGGAATCACGAAAGAATCATTAAGGGAACAATTTACGATTCAGCATGAGTTTCCTTTTGACTCTACCCGTAAAATGATGAGTGTTGTTGTACGCGATACTGAAGGAAATCACATGCTAGTAGTAAAAGGAGCACCAGACGTATTACTCGAGAAAAGTGATTATATTGTGTGGGATGATAAAAAACAATTGATCAAACAAGCACATAAAGAAAGAATAAAAGAAGCCATCTATGCACTCGGCAGTCAAGCACTGCGGACCATTGCGGTTGCGATTCGTCCTTTAAAAGAAGGAGAGCACTACTCACAAGCTTCTTTTGCAGAAAGAAGTCTAACGTTTATTGGATTACAGGGAATGATGGATCCACCTCGTCCTGAAGTTGAAGAAAGTATCAGAGATTGTCAGACTGCTGGTATCAAAACCGTAATGATTACGGGAGACCATGTTGTAACTGCAGCAAGTATCGCAAAAAAACTAAACATGTTACCTAACGGTGGAAGAGTGATGGAAGGTGCTGAGCTCGCTCAATTAAGTGACGATGAATTGGACAAAGTTTCAGAAGATGTGTACGTATACGCGCGAGTTTCTCCAGAGCACAAGTTGAAAATCGTAAAGTCTCTTCAGCGAAGAGGCCATGTTGTTGCGATGACAGGTGACGGAGTAAATGACGCGCCAGCCATTAAGTCAGCAAATATTGGTATTGCGATGGGGATAACAGGAACAGACGTTGCGAAGGAAGCTTCCTCTCTTGTGCTTGGTGATGACAACTTTGCTACGATTCGTTCAGCGATTGAAGAAGGAAGAAACATCTATGAAAATATTAGAAAGTTTATTCGTTATCTTCTAGCATCCAATGTAGGTGAGATCTTAGTTATGCTTTTTGCGATGATCATGGGTCTACCCCTTCCATTAGTTCCGATTCAGATTCTTTGGGTGAACTTAGTGACAGATGGTTTGCCTGCAATGGCATTAGGTGTTGACCAGGCAGAAGAAGACGTTATGAGAAGAAAACCAAGGCAAGCGAAAGAAGGAGTGTTCTCCAGAGGGCTAGGATGGAAGATCGTTTCAAGGGGATTCTTGATCGGTGGGGCGACAATACTTGCTTTCTGGGTTACCTTAAAAGAAAATCCAGATCAACTGATCGTCGCGCAATCCGTAGCTTTTGCAACACTTGTTATGGCACAGTTGATCCACGTGTTTGATTGCAGAAGTGAGCGCTCTGTTTTCCATAGAAATCCGTTTCAGAATGGTTACCTAGTCCTGGCTGTTATTTCATCTATTCTGTTATTGCTAGTGGTCATGTACGTAGAACCATTGCAAAATATTTTCCATACGGTGCCGCTCTCCATGAGACAATGGCTGCTCGTTCTTGGCATGGCTTCTATTCCAACATTTGCTCTAGCAGGCTTTCAGTTATTTAAAAAAGAGGCAAGATAAACAAATAAAGCTGGTTCCCGTATGTTTGGGTACCAGCTTCTATTATTTTTAGCAAGACAAGAGGTATATGCGCTCGTCCAGCGACTGTGAAACACGCTTGACGAACGTTCTAGACTTTTATGAGCAATTCTAAACCTCTGCCCAAAATTCAAAGCTGAACATGGTCGAAGATCTCGCTAGCAACTTTTTTACGCTATTTCCTTAAAAATAGGGAAATTAGTTTAGATTTCAGGATTTATGTGCTAAAATATAAGAACATGTGTACAGTTTTTCACAATATCGTACAATTAGCGTATGACCCGTTATTCCATTTGGCTAGAATAGTAGCAGGTTAGGGGCGTTTAGAGATGAAATTAATTAATATTGGGTACGGAAATATTGTTGCTGCTCACCGAATTATTGCGGTAGTCAGTCCTGAATCTGCACCGATAAAACGATTAATCACGGTAGCACGAGAGAAAAACATGCTGATTGATGCTACATATGGCCGCAGAACGCGAGCGGTTGTTGTGACTGACAGTGATCATGTTATCTTGTCAGCTGTTCAGCCTGAAACAGTAGCTCACAGACTGATGTCGGTTGATGAGGGCTCAGAAGAAAGTTAGGTTGTGGAGGTTTTTATGGAAAAAGAAAGAGGCATTCTGTTTGTTCTTTCCGGTCCGTCAGGTGTTGGAAAAGGAACTGTGTGTAAAGCGCTTCGTGAACAAAAGCTGGACATTCAATATTCCGTTTCAGCAACGACAAGAAAGCCGCGTGAAGGCGAACGGCATGGGGTAGAATACTTCTTTAAAACAAAAGAAGAGTTCCTTAATATGATTGAAAATAAACAGCTGCTCGAATGGGCAGAATATGTTGGCAACTATTATGGGACACCGATTGAATATGTGAATAGTACGCTTGACGAAGGAAAAGATGTTATTCTAGAGATCGAAGTACAAGGTGCACTTCAAGTGAAAAACATATTTCCAGAAGGTGTTTTCATCTTTTTAACACCGCCAAGTCTGGACGAATTAAGAAGTCGTATTGTTGGACGCGGTACAGAGACAGAAGATTTGATCAACAACCGCATGTCCGTAGCCAAGGAAGAAATTGAACTCATGAGACATTATGATTATTCTGTAGTGAATGATGAGATCGAAGCTGCTTGCAATCGAATCAAAGCAATCATTACCACGGAGCATTGCCGCGTGGATCGAGTTCGTCCAAAATACGAAAAAATTTTAGGAGATGACCAATAATGCTATATCCATCCATCGATTCTCTTATGGAAAAGATTGATTCAAAATACTCACTAGTTACTCTTAGCTCAAAGCGCGCTAGAGAAATTCAACAATATGATAATCAGCAGATCGCAAAACCTGTATCACACAAGTTTGTCGGTAAAGCACTTGAAGAAATTCAATCCGGTGTACTAATGAAAGTCGGAGAAACACCAGAAGATTAATAGAACAGCGAAAAAATATACAACCTTGACTAAAGGTTGTTATTTTTTTGTTTTGAATAGATTTCAATCGATTTTTTAATACATATAAATGCTGTAAAATAGAGTTAGCATGTATAAGTCAAGAGCGGCGGAAGGGGTTTATTATGGAAAAGAAGAGAATATTGCTTGCTGTTTCAGGCGGAATAGCTGCATATAAGGCGGCAACAGTAGCAAGCAGATTATATCAAAACGGATTCGAAGTAAAAGTGATCCTGACTCATTCTGCACAAAAGTTCATCACACCACTTACCTTTCAAACGCTGACAAGAGAAGAAGTTTATACAGATACGTTTGAAGAAAAAAATCCTGCAGTTGTTAGTCATATTGACCTTGCAGACTGGGCGGATCTTGTTTTGATCGCACCGGCGACTGCAAACTCTATCGGCAAACTTGCTAACGGAATTGCAGATGACATGCTCACAACAACACTGCTCGCTACAAAAGCTGACGTACTGATCGCACCTGCAATGAATGTAAATATGTTCAATCATCCTGCAGTTAAGAAGAACATGGAAACGTTAGCTTCATTCGGTTGGCGTTTCATAGAACCGAACGAAGGACTTTTAGCATGTGGATGGATCGGTAAAGGAAGACTTGCTGAACCTGAAGAATTGATAGAATCTGTTCATGCTTATTTTAATGAGAATCAGGATGGAGATAAGCCGTTAGCTGGGAAGAAAATACTTGTAACAGCTGGTCCAACTAGAGAGGAACTGGATCCTGTTCGTTACTTTACAAACCACTCTTCAGGCAAGATGGGATATGCGATTGCATCAGTTGCAAAGAAACTAGGTGCAGATGTGACTCTTGTTACAGGACCAACCGCATTACCAGAACCTCAAGGCATTACTATTGAAAAAATCGTTTCCACTAAAGATATGTTTGAAGCAACAATGTCTCGTTTTCATGAACAAGATGTTGTTATTAAATGTGCAGCGGTTGCAGATTATACACCCGTCACGGTTCATTCAAAGAAATTTAAGAAGAAAAACGATCTTTGGACGATCGAGATGAAAAAGACGATTGATATCCTGCAGTCTCTTGGTGAGAAAAAAGAACATCAAGTTTTAGTTGGATTTGCGGCAGAGACAGAAAATCTTGAGAACTACGCAAAAGATAAGATGATTCGAAAAAACCTAGATATGGTTGTAGGGAATGATGTATCAAAAGAAGGATCAGGTTTTGGGAGCGACACGAACGAGATCATGATGATAAAAAAAGATGGAACTAAGAAGGTACTGCCGATTCTGTCAAAGGAAGATGCAGCACATGAAATATTAGTAGAAGTTATGGAATTGATGAAAAGATGATCGCGGCAGTCGTAGTTGATGTTCCTTCAGGAAGTGTAAACAAAACTTTTGACTATAAAATTCCAGCAGTTTGGGAAGGTTGGGCTGAACCTGGGATGCGTGTTATCGTTCCGTTTGGGCCGAGAAAGCTTCAAGGTTTTATCTTAGAGATAAAATCAACTTCTACGGTAAAAGGAATGAAAAATATAACGGAGATTCTGGACCCATTGCCTGTGTTAACGTCCGAACTGATCGAGTTAGGAAGGTGGCTGGCTGAGAATACACTTAGTTTTTACATTACGGCTTATCAAGCCATGTTGCCAGCTGCAATGAAAGCTACTTATGAAAAGTCATTTCAAGTGATGAGATCTGATAAACTACCTGATTCGATACGTCCCCTTCTTTCAGTCAACAACGAGATTCAAGTAAGTGATGTGACAAAATCAAATTCTGATCTGTTACCACTCTTGCAGTCTTTGGCCAAAGAAGGAATTCTAGATGTTGTTTATAAAGTGAAAAATAAAGCGAATAAAAAGAAGCAAAAATTCGTTTCTGTTACAGACCGGGCTTTAGCAGAAGAACTGATTCGAAATTTAAATAAGAATGCTGAGAAACAAAAGGCGATTCTTCTAGAACTCTTACATCGGCCAGATGGAGAATACGTGTTGCAGGAAATTTTAAAAGAAACAGGAGCTACTCTCTCAACAGCACAAACACTATCTAAAAAAGGTATTCTACTTATAGAAGAAAAAGAGATCTATCGTGATCCGTTCCAAGGTCGTACGATGAAACGAACACAGCCTCTTGCATTAACAGAAAATCAAGAAAGTGCGATCAAACCGATTCTGCATTCTATCGAGAACAATATACACGAAACGGTACTTCTCCATGGTGTCACAGGAAGCGGGAAAACAGAGATCTATCTGCAGTCCATCCAAAATGTATTGGATAAAGGAAAAGAAGCTATCGTACTCGTACCTGAGATCTCGCTCACCCCGCAGATGGTAAACCGCTTTAAAGGTCGTTTCGGTAGTGCAGTTGCGGTACTTCATAGTGGATTATCGATAGGAGAAAAATATGATGAATGGCGAAAGATTCTTAGAAAAGAAGTTTCGGTCGTTGTAGGAGCGCGTTCCGCGATCTTCGCTCCGTTCCAAAACTTAGGAATCGTCATTATAGATGAGGAGCACGAAACAAGTTATAAACAAGAAGATCACCCGCGCTATCATGCACGAGATGTGGCGATATGGAGAGGAAACTATCATTCGTGTCCAATCGTCCTTGGAAGTGCGACACCGGCACTTGAGACATATGCAAGAGCGCAAAAAGGAAGGTATCAATTAGCAGAGCTAGCTAACCGCGTACATGCTAATCCGATGCCAGAAGTCACCATAGTAGATATGAGAGAGGAACTGAAGAACGGGAACCGCTCTATGTTTTCCCTTGCTCTGATGGACAAGCTGAAGAACGGACTTCAAAAAGGAGAACAGTCGGTATTGTTCTTGAACAGAAGAGGCTATGCTTCTTTTATTCTTTGCAGAGATTGTGGCTATGTAGCACAATGTCCTCACTGTGACATTTCTTTAACCTACCATAAGCGTTTTGGTGAATTAAAATGCCACTATTGCGGTTATAAAGAGAGTACACCTTCTGTTTGTCCGAGTTGTACTTCCGAACATATCCGTTTTTTTGGAACTGGTACACAGAAAGTTGAAGAAGAACTTGCTAAAGTTCTTCCTGAAGCACGTGTGATTCGTATGGACGTTGATACGACTTCAAAAAAAGGCAGTCACGAAAAGCTCTTAACGGCATTTGAAAACGGTGAAGCTGATATCCTGCTCGGTACACAGATGATCGCAAAAGGGCTGGATTTTCCTAAAGTAACATTGGTAGGTGTTTTGGCTGCTGATACGATGCTTCATCTGCCAGACTTTAGAGCTTCAGAAAAAACCTTCCAGCTTCTCACACAAGTGAGTGGCCGTGCAGGCAGACACGAACTTGAGGGAAAGGTTATTGTACAAGGATACGATACTCAGCATTACAGCATTCAATTAGCATCCAAGCACGATTTTCACTCCTTTTACAATCAAGAGATGCAAACGCGAAAACTTCACCAATATCCACCCTTTTATTATTTAGGTTTGTTAACGTTCAGTCATCTCGATCTCATGCAAGTGGTTGAAGCGAGCGAGAAAGCAGCAACCTACCTATCGAAGAGGTTATCACCGGATAGTCTGCTTCTTGGACCTGTAACTTCACCCATTGCACGTGTGAAGGATAGATATCGCTATCAGGTCATGATAAAATACAAAAATGAGCCGGAGCTAAGAACCTGGTTTGAAGAGATTATTGCTCATTTCCAAAACGATAAAGAGAATAAAGATCTTCAGATAACGGGTGATTTAAACGCCCAAACACTTATGTAGCTAGTTAAGGAGATACAAAATGACCATTCTTAAAATTGTAGAACATCCACATCCAGTGTTAGAAACAGAATGTGAACCAGTTAAAACATTCGATAAAAATTTAAAAACGTTAGTTAAAGATATGTTCGAGACGATGTATGAGGCAGAAGGAGTTGGACTCGCTGCACCTCAGGTTGGCATTGCAGAACAGATCGCAGTTGTAGATATCGGTGATGACACAGGTCAGCTAGTTCTGATCAACCCGGTTATAAAAAAAGCTTCTGGGAGCCAAAGTGGGCCAGAAGGCTGTTTAAGTTTCCCGGGATTATTTGGTGAAGTTGAACGTCCTTTTGAAGTTATCGTTACAGCTTACGACGTAAACGGAAAAGAGTTTACATTAAAAGCAAGTGATTTTCTTGCTCGTGCCATCCAACATGAAATCGATCATCTGCATGGTATCTTGTTCACATCAAAAGTAATCGAATATTACGAGACGGAAGAACTGGAGGGATAAACATGAAAGTATTATTTATGGGAACACCTGATTTTTCCGTACCCGTTCTTCGTCAGCTCGTTGAAGATGGCAACGATGTCGTTGGTGTTGTCACACAACCTGACAAGCCAGTTGGCAGAAAAAAAGAGATCAAGCAGACTCCAGTTAAAGAGGAAGCTTTAAAACATGGAATTTCTGTGTATCAGCCTATTAAACTGCGAGAAGACTATGAAGACATCATCGCTCTTCAACCAGACTTAATTGTCACAGCAGCCTATGGACAGATTTTACCAAAAGCGATTCTTGAAACACCTCAGCATGGATGTATCAATGTTCATGCATCATTGCTTCCGAAGTATCGTGGAGGTGCTCCAATCCATAAAAGTATCATGGACGGAAACGCCAAGACCGGGATCACGATCATGTATATGGTTGAAAAATTAGATGCAGGTGATATACTTACCCAAGTTGAAGTTGAAATCGAAGAAAATGATCATGTTGGTTCGATGCACGATAAGTTGAGTGCAGCCGGTGCAAAGTTATTGTCTGAAACCATTCCTCAACTAGTTGAAGGAAAACTAACCCCTGTGCCACAAGTGGCTGAGGAAGTTACATTTGCATGGAACATCACGCGAGATCAAGAGAAGATCGATTGGACATTGTCAGGTGAAGAAATTTATAACCACATTCGTGGGCTACACCCATGGCCGGTTGCTTATACGTATTTGAACGGACAGCCACTTAAAGTATGGTGGGGTGAAAAGAAAGAAACAAGTACTGATGGTGAGCCTGGGACTGTAATCGGTGTTCACGAAAAAGGTCTTCAGGTCGCAACAGGAAACAAAACAAGCATTATCATTACAGATTTGCAGCCCTCTGGAAAAAAGAGAATGTTAGCAAGTGATTATCTTAAAGGAGCAAGCGTTTCAAAAGGCTTGAGATTAGGTGAGTAGAGTTGGATAACAACATTAGAGCGATTGCCCTGGACGTTTTACTTAAAATAGAACAGAACCAGGCTTATAGTAATTTACAACTGAATCAAACATTGCAGAACTCGAATATGAAGAGTGTAGATAAAGCACTCTTGACAAACATCGTGTACGGAACGATACAAAGAAAAAACACGATTGATTTTTATTTGGATCAATTGTTGAACAAACCGATCAAGAAAAAAGACCGTTGGGTTCTTTCTTTACTGAGGCTATCTATTTTTCAGATGTTATATTTAGATAGAGTTCCTGATCATGCGATCATTCATGAGGCTGTAGAGATAACGAAAGAACGAGGAAACCAAGGACTTGCCGGTCTAGTAAATGGTATCTTACGTAAACTTCAGCGAGAAGGAACAGAAGCTATGGATAAAATTGCAGGAGAAGGTGCTGATAAAGAAGCTCTTTCATACAGTATGCCTCAATGGTTGTTTGACCGCTGGAGAGATCAGTTCGGACAAGAAGATGCGGAGAAAATGGCACAATCTAACTTATTAGCTTCTCCTGTGACTGCAAGGGTGAACACGAAGAAAAGCAATAGAAAAGACGTTTTGGAGCTTCTATTAGAAGAAGGAATTGTCGCTGAAGAAGGAGAATTGTCTCCTGAAGGTATCATCGTTAAAGAAGGCTATCTTCCAGCAACTGATGTTTATAAACAAGGTCTCGTAACGATCCAAGATGAAAGTTCAATGTTAGTGGCACGGGCTGTTGATCCTGTTTCTGGAGAAACGATTCTTGATACTTGCGCCGCACCAGGTGGGAAATCAACACATATGGCAGAACTGATGCAAGGAGAAGGAAAGGTAGTTTCATTAGACCTTCATTCTCATAAGATTGACTTAATCAAAAGACAAGCAGAACGTCTTGGACTTGAAAATATTGAAGCATCCGTGTTAGATGCACGAAAAGTGTCTGATCAGTTTGAATCAGGAACATTTGATAGAGTTCTCGTAGATGCGCCTTGCAGCGGTTTCGGAGTTATTCGCAAAAAGCCTGATCTGAAATGGTCTAAAACAGAAGAAGATGTGACAAGATTGACGAACATTCAAAGAGATATTTTGCATGCTGCTTCAGATATGGTCAAAGATGGCGGACTGCTCGTATACAGTACGTGTACAGTTGATAAAGAAGAAAACGATAACGTTGCAGATTGGTTCTTATCAAACCATCCAGAATTTGAGTGGGATTCCCAATTTGCGGAAAAAATGCCGAATAACATAAAATCCTATATAATAGATGGTAGATCAGATATTCAGATCATGCCTCATTATTTTAATAGTGACGGATTCTATATAGCAGCATACAGAAAAAAGACAACAGGTGGTGAGAAACATGCTTAAACCTTTAACAGAGAAACAAACAAAACCAAATATTAAACCTTCTATCTTTTCTTTAGAACTTCATGAGTTAGAAGCGTGGCTTACTGATATAAGAGAACCAAAGTTCAGAGGAAAACAGATCTTTGAATGGCTGTATAAAAAACGTGTGTCTTCTTTTGAGGAAATGACGAACCTTCCTTTAGGTCTTCGTGAAAAGCTCGAGAAAGACTTTTATATCAAACCATTAAAAGAAGTCGTACGTCAGGAGTCTTCGGACGGCACGATTAAGTTTTTATTCGAGCTTCAAGACGGTTATTCGATCGAAACGGTTCTTATGAGACATGAATATGGAAATAGTATTTGTGTAACAACTCAAGTAGGATGCCGCTTAGGTTGTACGTTCTGTGCTTCCACACTAGGCGGACTTAAACGTAATCTTCTAGCTGGTGAGATCGTCGCTCAAGTGCTTCAAGTTCAACGCGCGCTAGATGAAACAGAAGAAAGAGTAAGTTCAGTAGTTGTTATGGGTATCGGTGAGCCTTTTGATAACTATGAAGGGCTCATGTCGTTTTTGAAGATTATCAATCACGATCAAGGCCTTAATATCGGAGCTCGCCATATTACGATCTCCACGAGTGGTGTTGTACCTTACATCTACAAGTTTGCGGATGAGGGCATGCAGATCAATTTTGCAATCTCCCTGCATGCGGCGAACACAGAGACAAGAAGCCGATTGATGCCAGTAAACAGAATGTATCCGTTAAACGAATTGATGGATTCTATTCGTTATTACATTAAAAAGACGGGACGCCGTGTGACGTTTGAATATGGTTTGTTCGGTAAAGTTAACGATTCCGTAGAACACGCAAACGAGCTAGCAGACTTAATCAAAGATATTAAGTGTCACGTAAATCTTATCCCAGTAAACTATGTACCAGAAAGAGACTATGTCCGAACACCGAAAACACAAATTTTCAAGTTCTTAGAGACGTTAACCTCCAGAGGCATTAATGCCACCATCAGAAGAGAACAAGGACATGACATTGATGCTGCATGCGGTCAGCTGCGTGCGAAGGAACGTAAAGAAGAGACGAGGTGACGGGAAGATGCAAATTGCCTTTCAAACAGACGTTGGAATGGTAAGGAAGCATAATGAAGACAGCGGGGAAGTGTTCACAAAGGGTGAACACTTTCTTGCAGTTATCGCAGATGGAATGGGTGGACATAAAGCAGGAGATATCGCTAGCCAAGAAGCCCTTAAAGTGATGAAAGATGCATGGTCTCAATTTGAAGAAAACATGGAAAACGTGAAAGAATGGATCCAGAACGTTTTGAAAGATACGAATAAACATATCTTTGATTTTTCTCAGGAGAATCCTGAAACTAGAGGTATGGGAACTACGGTTGTGGCTGCTTTAGGTACGAATAATGAAATTACAGTCGCGCATATCGGTGACAGCCGATGTTATCTGTATTCGAATGGGGAACTGAAAAGAGTAACGGATGATCATTCACTAGTCCAAGAACTAGTGAAATCTGGTCAGATTACAGAGGATGAGGCAGAGATTCATCCAAGAAGAAACATGATCATGAAAGCTGTCGGTACTGATGAAACCGTAGAAGCTGAGTTTAATACGATCACTTGGCACAATGGTGACTATCTTTTGCTTTGTTCGGACGGTCTATCAGATAAAGTATCTTCTAAACGTCTTCAAGAAGTGTTTGAAGATCAAATGGAATCCGTTACCGAGAAGGTAGAACGATTGATCACTTGGGCAAAAGATGCCGGTGGAGAAGATAACATTACTGCTATCCTTATACAGAACAGTTCTGACACAGAAACAAAAGGGGAAGCAATAACATGATAGGAAAAAGAGTCAGTGGCCGCTACAAGCTTTTAGAAGTTATCGGTGACGGCGGAATGGCCATCGTTTATAGAGCAAAAGATTTAATATTAGATAGAGATGTAGCAGTAAAGGTTCTACGATCTGAGTTTAATAAGGACGAAGATTTCATCAGACGATTTAAAAGAGAAGCTGAATCAGCAACGAGTCTTAACCATCCGAACATTGTGAGTATCTATGATGTTGGAGAAGATGAAGAGATCTATTTTATCGTGATGGAATATGTGCAGGGAAAAACACTAAAGCAATACATAAAAGAACATGGCAAAATCTCGGTAGAAGAATCTCTGCATATTATGAAGCAGATCGTTTCAGGTATGGCGGTCGCTCATGATCATGGAATCATTCATCGCGATATTAAACCGCATAATATATTAATTACTGATAACGGTACAGCAAAGTTAACAGACTTTGGAATTGCGCTCGCTATTACTTCAGCAACGATCACGCATACAAACTCTATTCTTGGATCTGTTCATTATTTTTCACCTGAACAAGCAAGAGGCGGTATCGCGAATGCAAAATCTGATATCTATTCTTTCGGAGCAGTACTCTATGAAATGGTTACAGGGAGAGTTCCGTTCGTTGGAGATTCGCCGGTGTCGGTTGCGTTAAAACATCTCCAAGAAAACGTGATCGAACCACGAAGATTGAATCCTGAAATCCCACAGAGTGTGGAGAATATTGTTTTAAAGTCGTTGGCGAAAAATCCTTTAAAAAGATATGACAGTGCTGATGAACTGTTGAGGGATATGAGTTCAGCGTTAGATCCAGACCGTATGTATGAACAAAAGTGGAACGAAGAAAACGAGGAAGATGAGAAAACAAAGTACATTCCTCCTATAGTCGTGCCACCAATCGAAACACCTGTGAAGAAAGCAGAAGAAGAAAGAGAAAAAGAAAAAGCGAAAAAGCCCGAAAAACCTAAGAAGAAAAGAAACTGGTGGCTTATTTTACTTATATCTCTTCTTTTGTTAGGCGGTGCGGGAATAGCTGCTTTCACGATGATGCCTTCTATCTTTTATGTTGAAGAAGTCAGTGTTCCAGATGTAGCGGGAGAAGAATATGTAGATGCTTTTGATAGCTTGAGAGCCGAAGGGCTTGAAGTGAAACGGCAGGAAGTATTTGATCCAGAGATTGAAGAAGGTCTTGTAGTAAGGCAGGATCCATCTCCAGGAACAAAAGTGAAACAGCAAGCAATCGTTACGTTATTCGTATCAAAAGGACCTGAAAAGGAAAATATGCCTGATGTAGAAGGCTATAATATAGAAGATGCGAAAGAACGTTTGAAAGAAGATGGCTTCTCACAGATCAATATCGACTATGAAGAATCAGACACTGAGCCAGAAGGTACGGTACTCGAACAAAGTCCAGATCGTGATGAAAAAGTAACACCTGCAGAAACTGAAGTTACACTAACAGTTAGTTCTGGAACACCAACCGTTCAAGTTGAAAACTTAATAGGTGCGACAGAACAAGATGTAAATACGTTTGCTGAGAATGCTGGTCTTACCGTTGAATTTTCAAAAGAGTTTTCTGATACGGTCGAAAAAGGAAGAGTGATCTCGCAAAATCCATCTCCTTTTACGCAAGTAGAAAAAGGAGCAACGATCTCTGTCGTTCTTTCTGATGGCCCAGAAGAGTCAGAAGAGCCTCCTGCTGAAGAGGAACCACCCGCCGAAGACCGTACAGTGACAAAGGATATCGAAGTTAAGCTAGATAAGAAGGACAGAAGAGAACCAGTTACAGTAAGGATTGTATATTCCGATAAAAACGCTTCAAATGAAGTTTTTGTTGAAGAACAGATTACAGACAAAAAGAAATATCAGCTGCCTCTGACGATCGCTGAGGGAGGTTCTGCTTCTTACGTTGTATATATCAACGGAAAAGAAGAGGAATCTGAGACGATAAATTATGATGATGCAAAAAGTGCTAACGCAAGAATGAGTAATGATAATAATGATGATGAGGAAGGGGACGATGGTGATTAAGCATGCCTGAAGGAAGAATTGTTAAAGCGCTCGCTGGTTTTTATTACGTTAAGGAAAATGGTAAGGCCGAAGTTTTCCAATGCAGAGGAAGAGGTAATTTTCGCAAAAAGAAAGTAAATCCATTGGTAGGGGACTGGGTAGAATACGAGTCAAGCAACATTACAGATGGATACATTCTTGATGTGAAGGAACGCAAAAACGAGCTAGTTCGTCCTCCTATCGCGAACGTAGACCAAGCCATTCTAGTTTTTTCAGCTACTGAACCGGATTTTAGCACGCTTTTATTAGATCGCTTCCTTGTTCATATTGAAGCGAACGATATCTTACCTGTTATTTGTATCTCAAAAATGGATCTTATTCAGAAACCTGAAGAGATCGAGGAAATCAACCATTATATAGAGGCGTACAAAACATTAGGTTACGAAGTCATTCCAACTTCGACGAAAACAGATGATAGTCTTGAAATGTTCTATCCACTTTTCAAAGATAAAGTTACCGTTTTTGCAGGACAGTCTGGAGTTGGTAAATCTTCCCTTTTGAATGCGATCAATCCAGAGCTTATGCTTGAGACAAATGAGATTTCAAGCCATTTAGGCCGAGGGAAGCACACGACTCGTCATGTGGAACTCATTCTCTTTGGTAATGGCTTAGTTGCAGACACGCCTGGGTTCAGCTCGCTAGATTTCTTAAATATTGAAGCGGAAGACTTATCGATGTACTTCCCAGAAATGGACGAGCTTCGGGGCGATTGCAAATTTAGAGGGTGCTCACATACGTCTGAACCGAAATGTGCAGTTAAAAAAGGGGTAGAGGACGGAGTCGTTCCAAAGTTCCGCTACGACCATTACGTAAGTTTTTTACAAGAAATTAAAGATCAAAAACGGAGGTACTGATGATTAAAATAGCTCCATCTATTCTGTCGGCTGACTTCTCAAGGTTAGGCGATGATATAAAAGCTGTAGAAGAAGCGGGTGCGGATTATATTCATGTTGATGTGATGGATGGCCATTTCGTACCAAACATCACGATCGGACCACTTGTTGTTCAAGCGATCCGACCTGTTACAAAACTTCCGTTAGATGTACATCTCATGATTGAAAATCCAGATCGATACATTGAAGAATTTGCAAAAGCAGGTGCTGATATTATTTCTGTGCATGTTGAAGCATCACCTCATCTACATCGAACGGTTCAACATATTAAACAACAAGGTGTAAAAGCGGGTGTGGTGATTAATCCAGCAACACCAGTCGATTCTATCAAACACATAATACAAGATGTTGACCTTGTGTTGTTAATGACTGTTAATCCTGGGTTTGGTGGACAAGCATTCATAGAGAGCGTAGTGCCCAAGATCAAAGAGGTGTCCGATCTCGTACAAACACAAGGATTGAACGTTGAGATTGAAGTTGATGGCGGCGTAAATCCAGAAACAGCTCGTCTTTGTGTGGAAGCTGGTGCGAATGTATTAGTTGCTGGTTCTGCCATTTATGGGAAGAAAGATTTAAAGGATGCAATAAAAGCCATTCGTGGTGTATAATTGATTAAAGAAAATTAAATAAGCAACCACAGGGGGAGTCCTTTAAAGGGCTGAGAGGGGAGTGTTCTCCCGACCCTTTGAACCTGAAGCTGGATCATACCTGCGTAGGGATGTGGAGTCGTATGACTTTTTGAATGTATATCTAAAAAGCAACCGAGCTCACATGCCGGTTGCTTTTTTTGTTTTTCTGTTAGCATAGAAAATAGGGGGTTATCAAGTATGAAAGCAAACAACATATCATTATTAACAGAAATCGCTATCATGTCAGCTTTATCATTGATTTTAGGCTTAATTAAATTTGCTGGTCCTTGGCCACAAGGTGGTTCTGTTTCGTTAGAGATGGTTCCAATCTTTTTAATGGCTTTTAGAAGAGGGCTAAAGGCAGGGGTGCTTACAGGCTTAGCTGTAGGACTGCTTCAGCTTCTTGTGAACCCTTATGTTATTCATCCAGCACAGATGATTTTAGACTATCCGTTAGCGTTCGCTCTAGCAGGCATTGCGGGGGCATTTGCACCGTCTATCACTCAAGGTGCCAGCAAGAGAACGTTCTTGATGGTTATAGGCATTTTCGTAGGTTGCTTGTTAAGAACAATCTCACATGTATTATCAGGGGTTATATTCTTTAGTGATCTAGCAGAAGAGATGAACATATGGCTCTATTCGTTCTTATACAACGGATCGTTCATGGTCGTTATTTTCGGGATTACTGCTCTAGTCGTTATACTACTAACAAACACAGCTCCTAAACTACTGCACGCTGCTCATAACGGTCGCCATCAAGCAGCATGAAGATAAGCATAGTTGCAGGAGGTCCGGAGCATTTGATTCCTGATTTGAAGCCATATGATCTATCATCGGATCATATTTGGATCGGTGTCGATAGAGGAACCCTCTTCTTATTGAGAAATGATATCTTTCCACAGTATGCATTTGGTGATTTTGATTCTGTTTCAGATGATGAGAGAAGAAGTATAATGAACTCTTCGATAAAAGTGAATCAATACCGATCAGAAAAAGATTCCACTGACATGGAGATTGCACTAGAGTGGGCGTTGAAACAGAATCCAGAACAAATACTCATATTCGGTGCGACTGGTGGAAGGTTAGATCACGAACTGATGAACATCCAACTTTTATTTAAAAGTCGGAGTAATCATGCAGATGTAAGGATAAAGGATACAAGGAATGAGATCTCACTTCATCTACCTGGATGTTATGAAATTGAGCAAGATCACAGATACTCATATATCTCATTTCTGGCTCAAAGTGAAGAAGTGACAGGCATCACCTTAGAGGGATTTAAATACCCGTTAGACCAAGCTAAACTTCAGGCTGGTTCATCGTTATGTGTTTCCAATGAGCTTGTAAATAAAAGTGGTACTTATTCTTTTGACTCCGGCATAATATTGATGGTAAAGAGCCGTGATTAAAAAATCACGGAATACAGGCCCCAAAGCACCTTTTTATAAAAAGGGGAATAAAGTATTTATTGTTTAGCTCTTATCATTTTTTATGGGCCTGGAGGAGGGGTAAGATGAAATTTTATACCATTAAACTTCCTAAATTTTTGGGAGGCTTCGTACGTGCCGTCTTAGGTTCTTTCAAAAAAGGATAACAAACAAAAAAAGCGCTTGTGCGCTTTTTTTGTTTGTTTTTTGAATATTTGGTTTCGTGTATAGTCGGTTTCTGTGAAAGTAGTTGATTTCCGCTCCAGGTTGCACGCTTTCCATGGGGCGAACGGTGAGCCTCCTGCCGCTTTGCGCCATTAGGAGTCTCCACCTGACCGCTTCAAGTTTGTCTCTCTGCTCCTGCGTCTACAAGTTTATGCTAACGAAGTGAACTTCCTCGTCGCATGCCTTGCGAGAAGCACCTCATGTTGCAGGCAGGCAACCTTACGCTCCAATCAACTTGCCTAAGATGAGAAAAAGAAAATACCCAAAAAGCAACAATCATTTAGAAAGAGTCTTTTAAAAGAAAATAATTTTAAGATTGGATGATTTACTGTCCAGTTTAAAGAAAATACTGTCCATTTCAATCTATTTTGATCACCAAAAGAGCTTTTTGGACAAAGAAAAAAACAGCAGCGGTTGCTGCTGTTTTTATTTATACACGTTCAACTTTGCCAGATTTAAGGGCACGAGCAGATACGTATACGCGTTTAGGCTTTCCGTCCACAAGAATACGAACCTTTTGGACGTTAGCTCCCCAGCTTTTCTTTGATTTGTTCATTGCGTGAGAACGCTTGTTACCAGTTTTAGGTCCTTTTCCAGTAATAAAACATTTACGAGCCATGTAGGTGAACCTCCTTTACAGCAAAAAAGCTTTGCATCAATTCAATCGTATGTTAAATACTAAATAATATTAGCATGACTTCAGTAGCAATGCAACATATTCGTAAAAGGTTTTCAAGTAAATTTCCTTGACAATACTATTTACATAGTGTGAAATGTAGTAGTCCTTTCAAAATAGGCTGATGTATAGTAAAATATTTGTTAGCCATTTAACAAATTAAAGGGGGATATAAGCATGTCCATTGAAATGAAAACAACCTATGGTCAAATTGATATTTCTAATGAAGTAATTGCCACTATAGCCGGTGGAGCAGCAATTGATTGTTACGGAATTGTTGGCATGGCATCAAGGAAGCAATTAAAGGATGGAATAACTGAACTTTTAGGACGTGAAAATTTCTCCCGAGGGATCGTTGTTCGACAAGAAGAGGATGAAGTACATATTGACATGTACATCATCGTTAGTTATGGAACAAAGATTTCTGAAGTGGCTCATAACGTTCAGAACAAAGTGAAATATACCCTGGATCAAATGCTTGGTTTGGCGGTTGACTCAGTCAATATCTACGTTCAGGGTGTCAGGGTGACAACCCCTTAGTTAGGAGGAAGTTTTGTGTCTTTAAAAGTATTAGATGGAAAAAAGTTTTCAAAAATGGTACTCGAGGGTGCTTCAAACTTAACACGGAATGCAGCAATGGTCGACGCACTTAATGTTTTCCCTGTACCAGATGGTGATACAGGAACGAACATGAACTTAACGATTACTTCTGGTGCAAAAGAAGTAGAAAAAAACACGTCTAGTCAAATTGGCGCTGTTGCCAGTGCTTTTGCTAAAGGCTTATTAATGGGAGCGCGCGGAAACTCTGGTGTTATTCTTTCACAGTTGTTTAGAGGATTCTCTAAATCAATCGAAGGAAAAGAGACGATTAACGCTGCTGAATTTGCCAATGCATTTGATAAAGGTGTAGAAACTGCTTATAAAGCAGTTATGAAACCAGTAGAAGGTACGATTTTAACTGTAGCTAAAGACGCTGCAAAAAAAGCAGTAAAAGAAGCTAAAAAATCAGACGATATTCTATACATTATGAAAGAGCTTGTTAAAGAATCGAAAGCTTCCTTAAACCGTACTCCTGATCTACTTCCGGTTCTAAAAGAAGTTGGCGTTGTTGATTCTGGTGGACAAGGGTTAGTCACTGTTTATGAAGGGTTTTTAGCTGTACTTGAAGGCAAAGAGCTGCCGAAAGTATCTGTTAACGCTCCTTCGATGGGTGAACTTGTTAACGCCGAGCATCATAAAGCACAGATGCACATGAAGACGGAAGATATCCATTTCGGATATTGTACAGAATTTATGGTAAGGTTCGAAGAAAAAAAGATCAAAAACAATCCATTCGATGAGATCAACTTCCGTAATGAGTTAAGTCAACATGGTGATTCTTTGCTTGTTGTAGCTGATGAGGACGTTGTAAAAGTTCACATCCATACAGAGCAACCTGGTAATATGCTAACACTTGCGCATCGTTACGGAAGCTTGATCAACATCAAGATCGAAAACATGCGTGAGCAGCACTCAGCGATTCTAGAGAGCGAGAATGAAGTGATTCCTTCATACTCACAATCTACTCCTACTCCTGAGAAGAAAAAGGAATATGGTATCGTTACAGTTGCTATGGGTGAAGGCATCGAAGAGATGTTTTCATCAATGGGTGCATCAGTTATCCAAGGTGGACAAACGATGAACCCAAGTACTGAGGATATCGTAAAAGCAATTTCTGAGGTTAACGCAGAGAAAGTGTTCATCCTTCCGAATAACAGCAATATCATCATGGCATCTGAACAAGCTGCAAGTGTTGTTGATGAAGAAGTTGTGATCATCCGCACAAAAACAGTGCCACAAGGTATCGCTTCTATATTAGCTTTCAATCCTTCTGCTGATATGGCAGAGAACGAAAAGAAGATGAACGAAGCCATTACTTCTGTTAAGTCAGGCCAAGTTACTTATGCAGTTCGTGATACATCTATCGATGGTGTTGAAATTGCTAAAGGTGACTTTATGGGAATCTCAGAAGGAAAAATTCTAACTTCTAAGACAGACAAACAAGAAGTAACGAAAGAACTACTCTCAAATATGCTCGATGAAGATTCAGAGATCGTTACGATCATTTATGGTGAAGATAGCTCTGAGGAAGAGGCACAGGAACTTGCTGAATTTATTGAAGAAAAGTATCCCGATGCGGAAGCTGAAATTCATAACGGTAAGCAGCCGATCTATTCATTCATCTTATCAGTAGAGTAAAAAATGAAAAGTATTCTCTCTTAAACTTAAAGTGTGATAAAGTTAAGGGGGAATACTTATTTTATTGGGAAAAAACGCAACTTGAAGGAGAACGTCATGAAATATAAAAGTGTATTTGATATTATCGGTCCCATTATGATAGGACCTTCTAGTTCACATACAGCCGGCGCTGCACGAATCGGACGAGTAGCGAGAAGTCTTTTTGGCAGGAAACCCAAATACGCAACCATCTCATTCTATGGCTCTTTTGCTAAAACCTATCGAGGTCACGGAACGGATGTAGCGATTGTTGGTGGAATCCTGGATTATGACACGTTTGATACTCGAATTGTGGATGCGCTTACAATAGCGGAACAAGAAGGTATCGAGGTCACGATGACTGCTGAGGATGCTATAACGGACCATCCAAACACAGCTCGTGTTATTATTGGGGATGACGACGATAAAATTGAAGTAGTTGGAATTTCGATCGGTGGCGGGAAAATTGAGATTACAGAACTGAACGGTTTTGCGCTACGATTATCTGGAAATCATCCGGCTTTATTAATCGTTCATAATGATAAATATGGAGCGATAGCAGGAGTGGCGAACATATTAGCAAAACATGAGATCAATATTGGTCATATGGAAGTTTCAAGAAAAGAAAAAGGGAAAGAAGCATTGATGGTTATTGAGATCGATCAAAATGCAGATGAGATCATCATAAACGAACTAAATTCTCTCCCGATTGTTCAACAAGTAGTAAAGATACACGATTAAGAGGTGAGAAGTATGTTTCGTAATGTAGCTGAATTAATAGAATTAGCGGAATCAAAAAAATGTAAGATCTCAGAGATCATGATTCAGCAAGAAATGGATGTTACTGGACGCTCGAGAGATGAAGTTCTAGGATTCATGGATCGAAATTTAAGAGTGATGGAAGAAGCTGTCCTGCGCGGAATTACTGAAGATGTGAAATCTCATTCTGGTCTAACAGGCGGAGATGGAAAACTTCTTCAAAACTATATTAAATCTGGAAAGTCTCTATCTGGCGAACTGATGCTTGATGCTGTAAGCAAAGCGATGGCAACGAATGAAGTGAACGCGGCGATGGGTACGATCTGTGCTACACCTACCGCAGGATCTGCAGGAGTCGTTCCTGGCACTCTGTTTGCGTTAAAAGAAAAACTAAATCCTACCCGAGAACAAATGATCGAGTACCTGTTTGCTGCAGGTGCGTTTGGTTTTGTTGTAGCAAACAACGCCTCTATTTCTGGAGCCGCTGGTGGATGCCAAGCTGAGGTAGGCTCTGCTACAGGAATGGCGGCAGCGGCGATCGTCGAACTTGCTGGTGGGTCTCCTTCGCAATCAGCCGAAGCGATGGCGATTGCACTAAAGAACATGCTAGGACTCGTTTGTGATCCTGTTGCGGGATTGGTCGAAGTTCCTTGTGTAAAACGAAACGCAATGGGTGCAAGCAATGCTATCGTAGCAGCGGATATGGCACTTGCCGGGATCGTTAGCCGTATTCCGTGTGATGAAGTGATCGATGCGATGTACAAGATTGGTCTTTCAATGCCGTCTGCACTGCGTGAAACTGCACTTGGAGGCTTAGCGGCTACACCAACAGGAAGAGAGCTTGAAGCAAAAATCTTTGGCATCCCGCTAAACGAGAAGTAAAGATGTTGAATCAATCCATAACTACAGTAAATGGTATTGGAGAGAAGAAAGCTGAAGAGCTCGCTAGCATGGGTATTCATTCTGTGGAAGATCTTTTAGAATATCTGCCTTATAGGTATGAAGATTACCAAAAGAAAGATCTCGCGGAAATTGCACATGATGAAAAAGCAACGATCGAAGGGAAGGTTCATTCTGAACCTTCTCTGCGTTATTTTCCGAAGAAAAAATCACGTTTAACTTTTAGGATGCTGATCGGTAAATACTTAATTACAGCTACGATCTTTAATCGCCCATTCCTTAAGAATCAGATCGCTTTAGGTCAGACGCTTACGGTGACGGGTAAATGGGATCGAAATAAAATGACGTTAACCGTTAGTGATGTTCATTTTGGAACATTCAGTGACGATCATAAAATTGAACCGGTCTATTCAGTAAAGGGCTCACTGTATGGCAAAACGATGCGTAAGATTATAGATTCCGCATTTCGTCAGTTTTCTGGTGGAATCGTGGATCCTCTTCCAGAAGAGATTCGAGAATCATATCGACTTCCAGATCGAGAATCAGCGCTTAAGATGATGCATTTTCCTGAAAATTTCAAAGCATTAAAAGCAGGAAGAAGAAGGCTGGCATATGAAGAGTTGTTGTATTTTCAACTAAAGATGCAGATCTTTAGAAAATGGAACAGACAGCAATCTGAAGGAGCAGCTTTGCAGTTTGATCGAAACCAAATAGACACGTTTATTCATTCTTTACCGTTTCAGTTAACGGAAGCGCAGCAGAGGGTAGTAGATGAAATATTAAGAGATCTATCAGGTTCAAGCCGAATGAACAGGTTGCTTCAAGGTGATGTAGGCTCTGGTAAAACAGTAGTTGCAGCTGTAGCTTTATATGCCGCGGTTACGGCTAACATGCAAGGGGCGTTGATGGTACCTACAGAGATCCTTGCAGAACAGCATTTTCAATCGTTAAAAGAGCTTTTTGCTCCGTTCGGAATAACGGTAGCTCTTTTAACTTCTTCTGTTAAAGGGAAAATGCGTAGGGAAACATTAGCGCTTTTACAGCAAGGCGAGATTCAGATTATGGTTGGTACACACGCCCTCATCCAAGAAGAAGTGAACTTTCATAGTCTCGGTCTAGTGATCACAGACGAGCAGCACCGGTTTGGTGTTAACCAAAGAAGAGTGCTAAGGGAAAAAGGTGAGAGTCCGGATGTTCTCTTTATGACGGCGACTCCTATTCCTCGAACACTTGCAATATCGGCGTTTGGTGACATGGATGTTTCTACGATCGATGTAATGCCTGCAGGAAGAAAACCTATCATCACACATTGGGCAAAACACGGTATGCTAAATCGTGTTCTTGATTTTATAAAAAAAGAAATTGAGTCCGGCAGACAAGCTTATGTTATCTGTCCATTAATCGAAGAATCAGAAAAGATAGATGTGCAGAATGCTATAGATGTTCATGCTCAGCTAAGTGCTTACTTTCATAATTATCAAGTAGGTCTGATGCACGGAAGACTGCATTCGACTGAAAAAGATGAAGTGATGAGAAAGTTTGCAGCGAATGTTTGCCAAATCCTTGTGTCTACGACGGTTGTAGAGGTCGGTGTAAATGTTCCGAACGCTACCATCATGGTTATATATGACGCTGAAAGATTCGGA
The DNA here is from genome assembly GCF_015903895.1 of Fictibacillus sp. 5RED26. Classification (NCBI taxonomy): domain Bacteria; kingdom Bacillati; phylum Bacillota; class Bacilli; order Caryophanales; family Fictibacillaceae; genus Fictibacillus; species Fictibacillus sp. 5RED26. The sequence goes on from NZ_JACZDU010000001.1 coordinate 1,075,023, forward strand.
CTTTCTCAACTCCATCAGTTAAGAGGACGAGTAGGTCGTGGCAGCGAACAATCCTATTGTGTACTTATCGCAGATCCGAAATCTGAAGAAGGTCAAGAACGGATGAGGATTATGACAGAGACGACTAATGGGTTCGAGCTTTCAGAAAAAGACCTCGAGCTTCGTGGGCCAGGTGATTTTTTCGGAAATAAGCAAAGTGGTGTTCCGAACTTTAAAGTAGCGGACCTCGTGCATGATTATCGAATTTTAGAAACAGCTAGAAATGATGCGGCTAGACTTGTTCAATCAGAAGAGTTTTGGAAAGATGAAACATATCGATCGATCCGAGAAGTTTTAACAAGACAAGGTGTGCTCGATAAAGAAAGACTAGATTAATCTTGAAAGAAGAGAATTGATACTATATACTACTATTAGTACCAGCTCTTAATAGCAGAAAGATAAATTGGCAGGTACGCTGTAATAGCGTTACCTGCTTTTCTACGCACTGCATCTTCACTCACTATCTTTCTCATATATGAGACCTTTGTATGGAAGAAGGAAGAAACTATGAAAAAATCAAAAAAAGAGAGACAAGAGCTGTTAAGGGAAACGATTAAGTTAACCCCTTTTATTACAGATGAAGAATTGGCAGAAAAGTTCAGTGTCAGCGTTCAGACGATCAGACTTGACCGTTTGGAACTTTCTATTCCAGAGCTTAGGGAAAGAATAAAGTCTGTGGCTGAAACAAAACTGGATGATGTAAAAGCACTGCCGCTTGAAGAGGTCATCGGAGAAATCATTGACCTTCAGTTAGATGAATCAGCTATTTCAATATTAGACATAAAAGAAGAACATGTTTTTTCTCGTAATAAGATCGCAAGAGGTCATCATGTTTTTGCTCAGGCGAACTCTCTGGCGGTGGCGATTATAAATGATGAACTGGCTTTAACTGCAAAAGCTAATATTCGGTTTTCTCGTCCTGTTCGAGTAGGTGAGAGAGTGGTTGCAAAAGCCAAAGTAATAGAGACGAGTCAAGAGAGAACCATTGTAGATGTTAACAGTTATGTAGAGAATGAGCCTGTCTTCAAAGGTGAATTTACAATGTATAGATCTGCACAAGATCCAAAGGAAGGAAGTTAAATCAGCATGAATATCGCAATAGATGCAATGGGTGGCGACAATGCACCAGAAGAAATCGTTAAAGGTGCAATGCTAGCTAAAGAGCAATATCCAGAGCTTTCAATTACATTAGTTGGAGATCAGAATCAGATCTTGAAACATTTGCCTGAAAAGCACGCGTTTACGATCATTCATACCGATGAAGTGATTGAAACATCAGAAGAGCCAGTTCGAGCTGTTCGCCGTAAAAAGAATGCCTCGATGGTAATCGCGGCGAATGAAGTGAAATCAGGAAAAGCGGATGCCTATATTTCAGCGGGTAACACGGGTGCATTGATGGCTAGTGGCTTGTTTTATGTTGGCCGTATTAAAGGTATTGATCGTCCAGCACTTGCTCCGACACTTCCAACTTTGAACGGTGACGGATTTTTGTTTTTAGATGTAGGTGCCAATATGGATGCGAAGCCAGAACACCTTTTACAATATGCATTGATGGGCTCTGTGTACTGGAGAGAAGTTCGAGGTGTTGAAAAGCCCCGTGTAGGATTGTTAAACGTTGGAACAGAAAGTGAAAAAGGAAACGCTCTTACTAAGGCTGCATTTCCACTCTTACAGGAAGCTGATATTAATTTTGTAGGTAATGTTGAAGCGAGAGATCTCTTAATGGGTGCCGCAGACGTAGTAGTATGTGATGGTTTTGCAGGAAACCTCGTTCTTAAATCTATTGAAGGTACAGCTATGAGCATGTTTTCAATGATTAAAGAACAGCTAACATCAAGTTTAACTTCTAAACTTGCAGCTGGGGTATTAAAACCTAAATTGAGAGGGATTAAAGATAAACTTGACTATACAGAGTATGGTGGGGCTGGTTTGTTCGGACTAGCAGCACCTGTGATCAAAGCACATGGTTCATCAAATGCCAATGCGATGTTGAATGCAATCAGACAAACAAAAAGCATGATAGAGAAAAACGTAGTACCTACGATTCAAAATCATGTACAATCCCAAGATAACAAGGAGGAGTAAGAAATGGGGAAAATCGCTTTTCTTTTTCCAGGACAAGGCTCTCAAGTAGTAGGAATGGGTAAAGAGCTAGTATCTCAGGAGGTATCAGCAAAAGCTATTTTTGACAAAGCTGATGAAAAACTTTCTATAAAGCTTTCAGATATAATTTTTGAAGGACCAGAAGATGTCCTCAAAAGAACAGAAAATACACAGCCGGCGTTATTAACGGTTTCAACAGCTGTTCTTGAACTGTTAAAAGAGCGTGGAATTCAAGCGGATTATGTGGCTGGGCATAGTCTTGGTGAGTACTCTGCACTTGTTGCAGCGGGCAGCCTTTCTTTTGAAGATGCTGTTTACGCCGTTAGAAATAGAGGGTTGCTCATGGAAGAAGCTGTTCCTGCAGGTGTAGGGACGATGGCTGCTGTGATTGGATTTGATCAAGAACGATTAGAAGCGATAACTACAGAAGTTTCTAACGGTGAAGAGAGCGTGCAAGTTGCAAATCTTAATTGTCCCGGGCAGATCGTTATTTCTGGAACCGTAGGAGGAGTTGAAAAAGCTAGTGCTCTTGCTAAAGAAGAAGGAGCAAAAGTGATTCCACTTCAGGTGAGTGGACCGTTTCATTCCTCCCTCATGAAACCTGCTGCGGAGAAGTACAACGAAATTTTAAGTCAAATTGTGATAAATGAAGCAAAAACACCTGTAATCGCTAACGTAACGGCGAAAGCTATTACCGATAGTGATGAAATTAAAGGAAAGTTGATCGAACAGCTGTATTCACCAGTTCGTTGGGAAGAAACGGTTCGTGAGTTAATGGATTTAGGTGTTGATACGTTTGTAGAGATCGGACCTGGAAAAGTACTCTCAGGATTAGTTAAAAAGGTAAATCGAAGAGCTAACGTAATCGCTGTAAGTGATCTGGAAACGATTAACATGGCCGTTGAGAAACTAAAAGGAGAGTCTGTCGATGCTTAATGAAAAATCAGTTTTAGTTACAGGTGCATCTCGTGGAATTGGACGAGCGATCGCTTTATATTTTGCAAGAAACGGCGCTAAAGTAGCGGTGAATTATTCGGGTAGTGAAGCTAAGGCTAATGAAGTCGTGAATGAGATAAAAGAAAACGGAGGGACTGCTTTTGCCATTAAAGCGGATATTTCCTCGTCAGAAGATGTGACGAATATGGTAAAAACAGTTGTTGAAGAGTTTGGAAGTCTTGACGTTCTCGTAAATAATGCTGGAATCACTAGAGATAACCTATTGATGAGAATGAAAGAAGAAGACTGGGATGCGGTTATTAATACAAATCTTAAAGGTGTATTCCTGACTACAAAAGCTGTTACAAGACAGATGATGAAACAAAGAAAAGGACGCATCATAAATATTGCTTCTATCGTTGGTGTATCTGGTAATGCTGGCCAAGCTAACTATGTAGCTGCAAAAGCAGGTGTGATCGGGCTAACAAAAACAGCTGCAAAAGAACTATCTTCAAGAGGAATCACGGTTAACGCGATTGCACCAGGTTTTATCGAGACGGATATGACAGGTAAACTAGAAGAAGGAATCAAGTCTGAAATGCTTCGAAACATTCCACTTGCGCGTTTTGGACAGCCTGATGATATCGCATCGGCAGCAGCTTTCTTAGCGAGTGATGCAAGTTCATATATCACTGGCCAAACACTCCATGTCGACGGCGGAATGGTGATGTAGTAAACATAAAACTTTAAATGAGGCTGTTTTTAGAAGTACATCAATCAAAAGTTGAAATCATAAGAAAAGAACCTTTAATGACTATAAATCCCTCTAGTTTTTTAATGGGAAAAAGAATATACTATTGAAAGGAGGTGACACACAAAATGGCAGATGTTTTAGATAGAGTTTCAAAGATTGTTGTGGACCGTTTAGGTGTTGATGCATCTGAGGTTAAGCCTGAAGCTTCCTTTAAAGAAGATCTAGGTGCTGACTCTCTTGATGTAGTTGAACTAGTAATGGAACTTGAAGATGAGTTCGAACTAGAAATTTCTGACGAAGATGCTGAGAAGATTGCAACTGTTGGTGACGTTGTAAATTACATAAACAGCAAACAATAAGTGTAAGACGGATAAAGTCCCGTGCAAAATAGCGGGGCTTTCTTCCCTTTTTAACAGGAAAAAAATCAATAGCAAAATAGCCCTTTTACGAGATTTTTGGAGGAAGTTTATGAAAGGTTCAAAACAACATTCAACTCAAAAGAAAACAGTGAAAAATCGGTTTAAATCTGCTTCCAAAAAGGGCATGGATGATAAGGTGCGCATTCAAAAAGTAGCCCCGATACAAGAGCGTTTAAACATTAAGTTTCAGAATGAAAAATTGTTAGCTCAGGCATTTACGCATTCATCATATGTGAATGAGCATCGAGGAAGAACGTTTGAGGATAATGAAAGACTTGAATTTCTAGGTGATGCCGTTCTTGAATTGACCATATCTCAATATTTATACAGCAAATTTGCAAATATGAGTGAAGGTGAGCTTACGAAACTTAGAGCAGCTATCGTATGTGAGCCATCATTAGTTCTTTTTGCAAACGACTTACACTTTGGTGAGTTTGTTTTATTGGGAAAAGGTGAAGAAAATACTGGAGGAAGATCAAGACCAGCCCTTTTAGCAGATGTTTTTGAAGCATTTATTGGAGCGCTATATCTAGATCAAGGACTCGAAAAGGTAAAAGAGTTTTTAAATCAGTATGTGGTACCACGAATAAACGAAGGTGCTTTTTCTCATGTGATGGATTTTAAAAGTCAGTTACAAGAATACGTTCAGCGTGAAGGGTTAGGTCATATCGACTATCGTATCATTCAAGAAAAAGGACCAGCACATAATCGAGAGTTTGTGTCTGAGGTAAGATTGAATGAAGCGAGTTTCGGAATCGGGTATGGAAGATCCAAAAAAGAAGCTGAACAGCATGCTGCACAAGAAGCGATAGAGAGAGTTTCTAAAAAGAGCTAAACAAAAAACCCCCTTAACATTAGGCGATAAGCCGTGTGAGGGGGTTTCTGTTACTTTGTTTTAAGGGAAGCGAGTTCTTCAACGATGCCTTCCATGTCCCGAATGCTGAAAGATGGCATCTTCATGACCATATCATAAAGTTCTTTAATGTCTTCGTACTTTGAGAGTTCATAGTCTTCTGGTTGGATGAGGCCGCTGTTAACGAGTTGCAGCTTCTTTTTTAATCCTTCGATCATAAATGATAAGTTCTCATGATTTTGAGTCGTCAAGTCCATGGTGGGCTCCTTTTTTATCCACATATCTTCATGTGAGATTTTACTAACATGCATATATTAAGTCCAAACACATTTCATTTTAGCACACTGTAATCTTTGTGACTATGGATGAGTGAATCTATGATAAAATATAAAGGTTAAAGAATACATACACCATTTAAAAATAGAGCGCCCGAAATTATAGATACGGGAAAGCATAATGTGAGAAGTAAAGGGGGATTTAATGATGTTCCTCAAACGAATTGATGTAGCAGGATTTAAATCATTTGCAGAGCGGATACAAGTTGAATTTGTACAAGGGGTTACAGCGGTTGTTGGCCCTAACGGTAGTGGTAAAAGCAATATCTCAGATGCTGTACGGTGGGTGCTGGGTGAACAGTCAGCGAAGTCTTTGCGCGGCTCTAAGATGGAAGATATCATCTTCGCAGGTAGTGATAACCGTAAACCATTAAATGTGGCTGAAGTTACACTTACGTTAGATAACGAGGATCAGCATCTGCCGCTTGATTACAATGAAATATCGATCACGCGAAGAGTGTATCGTTCAGGAGACAGTGAATACTTAATCAACAAACAACAGTGTCGTTTAAAAGATATTGTAGAGCTGTTTATGGATTCTGGACTTGGACGAGAAGCATTCTCTATAATCGGACAAGGTCGGGTAGAAGAAATATTAAGCAGCAAATCTGATGAGCGCAGAAAGATCTTTGAAGAAGCTGCAGGTGTTTTAAAGTACAAGACCCGAAAGCAAAAAGCGGAGGCGAAACTCACTGAAACCCAAGAAAACCTGAATCGTGTAGAAGATATACTACACGAATTAGAAGGTCAAGTAGAGCCTCTCAAAATCCAAGCTTCCATTGCAAGAGATTATCTTGAGAAGAAAGAAGAGCTTGAGGTCGTTGAAACAGCTGTACTTGTTCAAGAGATCGAAGAATTGCACGTTCGATGGGAAAAGCAGAAAGAACTTGTTGCAGAACTACAACAGCAAGAAACAATTCTTTCAGCAAAAGTGAAACAAGGCGAAACTAAGATCGAAAGAGCAAGACTTGATATGCAAGCTATGGATGAATCGATCGACGAACTGCAAAATGCCCTTCTTTTAGCGAGTGAGACGTTGGAAAAGCTAGAAGGAAAGAAAGAAGTTTTAAAAGAACGTAAAAAGAATTACGATCAAAATAAAACGGCGCTTTTAGAACAAATTCAGCTTTACAAGGCGAAAAAGGAAGAATTAGGAAAACGACTTAGTGTTGAAAAAGACTCATTACGAGATAAAGAAAAACAACTAAAAAGCATAAAAAAGCAAGTGAAAGACGAGGAAGGACGATTGTCTGTTCTCGAGATGGACGTTGAAGCAGAACTAGAAAAATTAAAAAGTGATTATTTCGAGCGCTTGAACGAACAAACAACGATTAAGAACGAGATGCGTTATTTAGAGGATCAGGCTAGGCAGCAGAGCTCAAAGAGCTCTCGTTTAGATGAAGAGAATACTAAATACCTGGACCAAAGAGAAAGATTAAAAGAAACAAGAAGAAACGCTGAAGCTGCTTATCAAACAGCTGAAACGCAATTGAAAACAAAGCAAGAAGAATATCAAACATTAAAATCAGAAATATCGATCGAGGATCAGGAAACAAGAACACTTCAAGATAAATTGTATCAAGCGTATCAGTTTATTCAGCAGTTCAAATCTAAAAAAGAGATGCTTGAATCGATGCAGGACGAATACGCAGGTTTCATGCAAGGAGTTAAAGAGGTTTTAAAAGCGAAAGATACAAAGCTTACTGGTATTGAAGGCGCAGTAGCTGAGCTTTTATCGGTACCTTCAGAAGTTGAAACGGCGATTGAAACGGCTCTAGGCGCTTCTATGCAGCATATTGTTGTAGATCATGAACAAAATGCCATGAAAGCCATTCAATATTTGAAGCAAACGAGAGCAGGAAGAGCCACTTTCTTACCTTTAAATATAATTAAACCGCGACAGATCTCAAGTGCAGATGCTCACCAAGCAAGCTCTATCGAATCATTTGTAGGGATTGCTGCGAACCTTGTTACGTTTGATGCTAAATATCAAAATATAGTAGGCAATCTATTAGGAAATATTATCATTGCCAAAGATCTAGCTGGTGCGAACAAGATTGCAAAGCAAGTGAGCTATCGTTATCGAATCGTTACTCTTGAAGGAGATGTCGTGTCTCCTGGAGGTTCCATGTCTGGAGGAAGTCTGAAACAAAAAAGCAACTCTCTACTGAGCAGACAAAGAGAGATTGATTCTCTTACGGATAAAGTGGGGACAATGGAGAAGCAAACTCTTCAACTAGAGGAAAAAGTAAATGAATTACGATCTAAAGTAATCAAGAAGAAAGAAATACTTGAATCTCTTCAAACGGAAGGAGAGCTCTTAAGAGAACAAGAACAAGAGCTGAAAGCCTCTTTACGGGAAGTTGAAATGGAAGAGAAGAGTTTAAACGATAGACTTCAGCTGTATGATCGCGAAAAGAATTCCTATGAATCTGAAAGATCGGCTGCAGATAGTCGTCTTACTGATCTTCAAAAGAAACTCGATCTTGCTTTGAAGTCTGGGAAAGAACTTGAAAAGACGATTGCTGATCTGACAGAGAAAAAGAAGAATAATCAGAGCTCAAAAGAAGAACTCAGGGAAGCACTAACACTATTGAAGATTAAAGCAGCCGAACTCGAACAACAGGTTGCCAATCAGCGTGAAAAGTGCTTAAGAATTCAAGAAGATTTTCACGAAGTGGAAGTTAAGAGCAAAGAAACAGAAGAAGATTATTGGCTTCTTGAGGAAGAGATGAACTCAAGCTCTTCTGGTGAAGATTCTCTTGATGAGCAGATTCAACAGAGAAGACATGAAAAGAACAATGCATTGAAATTAATTGCAGAACGAAGAAAAGAAAGAACGGATTCTTTCCGATCGATAGAAAGTATGGAGATCGGACTAAAAGAGGCAAAAAGGCAATATAAGCAACTTCATGATGGACTTAGAACAGAAGAAGTTAGTATTAATCGTCTCGATGTTGAACTAGAATCAAGACTTACTCATCTTAGAGAAGAATATGGACTTTCATATGAAGGTGCGAAGCTGAAGCATCGATTGGAGATACCGCTACAAGACGCAAAACGAAAAGTAAAGCTGATTAAAATGGCGATCGAAGAGCTCGGGGCAGTAAATATTGGTGCGATCGAAGAATACGACAGAGTTAGCCAGCGCTTTGATTTTCTTACAGAACAAAGAAACGACCTAACAGAGGCAAAGGATACACTTTATGGCGTGATCTCCGAAATGGACGAAGAGATGAAGAACCGTTTTGAAGAGACATTTACTTCTATTCGTTCCCATTTTGGTGTAATTTTTAAAGAGTTGTTTGGTGGTGGTCGAGCTGACCTCGTTTTAACTCAGCCAGATGATATGCTATTAACGGGTGTAGACATCATGGCGCAGCCACCTGGCAAGAAGTTGCAGCAACTAGGCCTATTATCTGGTGGAGAACGAGCCTTAACTGCTATTGCCTTACTATTTGCAATTCTGAAAGTCAGACCTGTTCCGTTCTGTATTTTAGACGAAGTTGAAGCAGCACTTGATGATGCGAACGTAAATCGTTTCGCTAAATTTTTACGAGCATTTAGTAAAGAGACACAATTTATCGTTGTTACGCATCGTAAAGGTACAATGGAAGAAGCGGATGTACTTTATGGAGTCACCATGCAAGAGTCTGGTGTCTCGAAGCTTGTTTCAGTAAGACTAGAAGAAACAAAAGAACTTGTTACATCATAGGGAGGAAATTGATAGTGAGTTTTTTGAAACGATTAAAAGAAAAATTCTCAACTCAGCAATCTGAGGAATCATCGGAAAAGTTTAAGAGTGGACTAGAGAAAACGAGGAACTCTTTTTCATTTAAAGTTAACGATCTACTCAAGAGATTTAGAAAAGTAGATGAAGAATTCTTTGAAGAGTTAGAGGAGATCTTGATCGGAGCAGATGTTGGGGTTCATACCGTACTTGACATTATTGATCAACTTAAAGATGTTGCACGAACTAAAAACATTCAAAATCCAATGGAGCTTCGATCAGCGATTACTGAGAAATTAGCTGAAATGCTTCAAAAAGAAGAAACCGATAATAAACTGAACTTACAGACTGATGGAATGACAGTAATTCTGTTCGTAGGAGTAAACGGTGTTGGTAAAACAACAACGATCGGGAAACTTGCTCATCAGTTGAAGACAGATGGCAAGAAAGTGATTCTAGCGGCCGGAGATACTTTCCGGGCAGGTGCGATCGATCAGCTTGAAGTATGGGGAGAACGCGCTGGAGTTGATGTGATCAAACATCATGAAGGAGCAGACCCTGCAGCCGTTATTTACGACAGCATCCAGGCTGCTAAGTCTCGGAAAGCGGATGTACTGCTTTGTGATACAGCTGGTAGACTGCAAAATAAAGTAAATCTGATGAACGAGCTCTCAAAAGTGAAACGTGTCATCGAACGAGAGATTCCTGGTGCTCCTCATGAAGTTTTGCTTGTTGTTGATGCTACAACAGGTCAGAATGCAATGAATCAGGCAAAAACATTCGGTCAATCAACAGATGTAACGGGCTTAGTTTTAACTAAACTTGATGGAACAGCAAAAGGCGGTATCGTTTTAGCGATTCGTCACGAACTAGATATTCCAGTCAAGTTTGTGGGACTTGGTGAGAAGCTTGATGATCTGCAGGAGTTTGATGCTGATCAGTTTGTATATGGTTTATTTGCAGGAACAGAAGAAGAAGAATAAAATTTAAAGCCTTTTAGCTCTATATAGAGCTAAAAGGCTTTTTTATAGATATTAAAAAATTGCACAAGCTGGAATTAGTCAATATAAAGCCAAATCTAGTCAATATAGATTCAAAACTCTTTTAGTACTAAATCAATTCTTCTCTGTTAAGAAAAAAACTTGACATCTAAAACCATGGGTTGTATAGTAATCACGTAAAGGCATTTCACTTAACAAGGGTTGTGGAAAAATGCTAGATAAAACAATGAGAATTAATTATCTATTTGATTTTTACCAAGCATTATTAACCCCTAAACAGAAGAATTATATGGGTTTGTACTATTTGGACGATTATTCTCTCGGTGAAATTGCTGAACAATATAATGTCAGCCGCCAGGCCGTTTATGATAATATTAAACGGACAGAGGCGATGCTGGAAGAATATGAAGAAAAGTTAGGGCTTTTTGCAAAGTTTCAGGAACGTGATCAGTTGCTGTCATCTTTAAGAGAGCTTCTGAATTCTGAGCCTGATAACGTAATTGCAATTATCGATCGCCTTGAAAATATGGAATAGGAGGCGTTCAGTGAGATGGCATTTGAAGGTTTAGCCGACCGTCTTCAGAACACTTTACAAAAAATTCGTGGAAAAGGGAAAGTAAATGAAGCGGATGTAAAGGAAATGATGAGGGAAGTACGCCTTGCTCTTCTTGAGGCGGACGTTAACTTTAAAGTAGTAAAAGATTTTGTGAAAAAAGTATCTGAACGTGCTGTTGGTCAAGAAGTATTAAAAAGTCTGACACCAGGACAGCAAGTAGTAAAAGTTGTTAACGATGAACTGACAACCCTCATGGGTGGGGAACAAAGCAAGATTGCCGTTTCCAACCGACCACCAACTGTTATTATGATGGTTGGTCTGCAAGGTGCTGGTAAAACAACAACAACAGGAAAGCTTGCAAATCATTTACGCAAAAAGCAAAATCGCAAACCGCTACTGGCCGCAGCTGACATCTACCGTCCTGCTGCGATCAAGCAATTAGAAACAGTAGGAAAGCAATTGGATCTTCCTGTGTTTCAGATGGGAGATCAAGTAAGTCCTGTCAAAATTGCTGAATCAGCTATCGCAAAAGCAAAAGAAGAACATCACGATTATGTCATTATTGATACAGCGGGGCGTTTACACATTGATGAAACGCTGATGGATGAGTTGAAGCAGGTAAAAGAAATTTCAAAACCTGATGAGATCTTCTTAGTTGTAGATGCAATGACTGGTCAAGATGCAGTGAATGTAGCAGAGAGCTTTAACGAAGCGTTAGGAATCACTGGTGTTGTCTTAACCAAACTTGATGGAGATACACGTGGTGGTGCGGCACTTTCAATTAAAGCTGTTACAGGTCTTCCTATTAAATTTGTAGGTCTTGGTGAAAAGATGGATGCTTTAGAGCCTTTCCATCCAGATCGTATGGCTTCAAGAATTTTAGGAATGGGTGACATGCTTACTCTTATCGAAAAGGCACAAACCTCAGTAGATGAAGAGAAAGCGCGCGACCTTCAGAAGAAGATGCGTGATATGTCGTTCACGTTCGATGATTTTCTTGATCAAATGGGACAAGTGAGAAATCTTGGACCGCTTGATGAAGTACTTGGCATGCTACCAGGTGCGAACAAGATGAAAGGCCTCAAGAACGTTCAGATCGATGAAAAACAGATCGGTCACGTTGAAGCCATTATCCGTTCGATGACTCTTTCTGAAAGAGAACAGCCTGACATCATAAATGCCAGCCGTAAGCGCCGCATCGCTAAAGGAAGCGGTAGAACGGTGCAAGAAGTAAATCGCCTCATCAAACAATTCGAGGACATGAAGAAAATGATGAAACAAATGTCCGGAATGATGAATGGCAAAAAGAAAAAAGGTGGATTTAAATTCCCTTTTATGTAAACTGAATTTTCAGGTTTACAAACCTGTCAATTTATACTATCATATTATTTTGTGTGAACTATTTTCGGAGGTGCAAGTTATAATGGCAGTAAAAATTCGTTTAAAGCGTATGGGTGCTAAGAAAGCTCCTTTTTATCGTGTAGTAGTAGCAGATTCTCGTTCTCCTCGTGATGGACGTTTCATCGAAGAGATTGGAACTTATAACCCAGTTGCTAACCCAGCTGAAGTTAAAATCAACGAAGAAAAAGCTCTTGAGTGGATGACAAACGGTGCGAAACCATCTGATACAGTTCGTAACCTATTCTCAAAAGCTGGTCTTATGGAGAAATTCCATAACGCGAAAAACCAAAAATAATTTTGACGAAGGGGAACAGATATGACAGAGTTGATCGAATCAATTGTGAAAGCTCTAGTTGATCACCCAGATGAAGTTAGCGTCAAAGAGGTTCAAGAAGGACACCGACTTGTTTATCAATTAACTGTTAACCAGACAGATATGGGGAAAGTTATTGGGAAGCAAGGAAGAGTGGCTAAAGCGATTCGAACGGTTGTAAATGCAGCTGGAACGAATCAAAATAAAAGGATTTCAATCGAAATCGTCTAAAAAGGATGAGGGAAACCTCTTCCTTTTTTATTTATTAAAATACTTAAATAACTTTAGATATTCAAGAAATTATGTTCAACAAAGTTTCGTAACGATTTATTAAAAGGCTATTTTCTAAAGGACTGTTGCTTTTAATTCTTTTTTATTGTCTTCTTTGAATAGGTGATTGGAGTGGAAGGTGCGAGACTCCTGCGGGACAGGCGGGCAGGTGAGACACTTAAGAGTGAAACGAACAAATGTGGCTCACCGCCTGCCCCGCGGAAAGCGAGCACCTGGAACGGAAATCAACTACTTTCAAGGGCAACAAAGTGCGAAAATGGCCTATAAAAAGTATACATATCGAGTTTTATGCTAAAATTTAGATTATAAGTAACTGATTAATTTGTACGGAGGTAGTGTATCAATATGGAAAATGAATGGCTGAACGTAGGTAAGATAGTAAATACACATGGAATTAGAGGAGAAGTCAGAGTGATCTCTAGAACTGACTTTCCTGAGGAACGCTATAAGATCGGAAACACATTATATGTAGATATGGGATCAGATCATATACCTGTAAAGATTGAAACGCATAGAAAACATAAGCAATTTGATCTTTTGACGTTTGAAAACCTGCATAACATAAATGATGTAGAACGTTTTAAAGGCAATCTTCTTAAAGTGCCTAAAGAACAGTCTGTTTCGTTAGATGAAGGAGAGTTTTTCTATCATGATATCATCGGTTGCTCAGTTTTCACTGTTGAAGGTGAAGAACTAGGAAAAGTAAAAGAAATATTGTCTCCTGGAGCAAACGATGTATGGGTAGTGAAGAGAAAAGGATTTGGATCAGATATTCTTATCCCTTACATTCCTTCTGTTGTTAAATCTGTGGATGTGAAAGAGTCAAAGATTGTTATTGAGCCATTAGAAGGATTATTCTAATGAAAATAGATGTCTTAAGCCTTTTTCCAGAAATGTTTTCAGGCGTTTTTGGTCAATCGATCTTAAAAAAGGCGCAGGAAAAGAATGCACTAGAACTTCGAGTGATTGATTTCCGTGAGTTCTCAACGAACAAACATCGTAATGTAGATGACTACCCATACGGAGGAGGAGCAGGCATGGTCCTTACTCCACAGCCTTTGTTTCATGCGGTTGATCATCTAACGAAAGAGGCAACTGTAAAACCTAGAATCATCCTTCTATGTCCTCAAGGTGAAACGTTTACTCAAGGAAAAGCAGAAGAGTTGGCTGAAGAAGAACATCTTATTTTCTTGTGCGGTCATTATGAAGGTTATGATGAACGTGTTAGGAAACACCTTGTAACGGATGAGATTTCAATCGGTGACTATGTGTTAACCGGTGGAGAGCTTGGTGCAATGGTCGTTATAGATGCTGTTGGGAGATTGCTTCCTAATGTTCTAGGAAAAGAAGCCTCACACCAAGAGGACTCATTCAGCACAGGTTTGTTAGAACATCCTCAGTATACGAGACCTGCAGATTTTCGAGGTATGAGAGTTCCTGATGTTCTGATGTCAGGAAACCATAAGAACATTGAAACATGGCGCAAAAAAGAGTCTTTAAGAAGGACGTATGAACGTAGACCTGACTTGCTTGAAAAAATCAAGTTAACAAAAGAAGAAGAAATTTGGCTTAATGAGATAAAAGATAATAAAACAACTTGAACACTGTTTGAGTTATATGGTATTATATTATTTGTGGCTTATGCCCGTTTAATCCGGTGTTCCGCTGCTTTATCATTTAGCAAGAACATCCATGGGAAGGGAGGCAATAAACTATGCAACAGCTTATTGCAGATCTAGCGAAAGATCAATTAAAAGATTTACCAAAATTCCGTTCAGGTGACACTGTTCGTGTACACGTGAAAGTAATCGAGGGTACTCGTGAGCGTATCCAGCTTTTTGAAGGTGTAGTTATCAAGAAGCGTGGATCAGGAATTTCTGAAACGTTTACTGTTCGTAAAATTTCTTACGGTGTAGGAGTGGAGCGTGCGTTCCCATTACATTCACCGAAGATCGCGAACCTTGAAGTAGTTCGTCGTGGTAAAGTTCGTCGTGCGAAGCTATACTACCTACGTGCACTTCGCGGTAAAGCAGCTCGTATTAAAGAAATTCGCTAATAATTCTCGAAAGGAGCTTGACTTATTCAAGCTCCTTTTTCCATATTATAAGTAAGGAATTTCTAGAGATGGTGAGGATTAAGAATGGCACGTACAAAAAACGAAACGTGGGAATGGATTAAAGCATTAGCGGCAGCCTTATTATTAGCAGGAATCATTAGATTTTTCCTCTTCGCACCCGTCGTGGTGGATGGACAATCAATGATGCCAACTCTGCACAACGGAGATCGGCTGATCGTTAACAAGTTTTCCTATGTGATTGGCGATCCAAAAAGATTCGATATTGTAGTCTTCCATGCAACCGAAGAAAAGGATTACATAAAAAGAGTAATCGGGTTACCTGGAGATACGGTCGAATATAAAGATGACACCCTATATGTAAATGGTAAACAGGTAAAAGAAGAATATTTAGAAGCGTATAAAAAGAAAACAAAAGATGGAAACTTCACTTATGATTTTAAGTTACTCGAAGTAACGGGTAAGCAAAAGGTTCCTCAAGGTCAGCTATTTGTATTAGGTGACAACCGAAGAAATTCTCAAGACAGCCGAAATATTGGAACTGTGGATGATGATACAATCTTAGGAAAAGCATCTTTCCGTTTCTGGCCGTTAAAGGATATTGGATTTGTAAAGTAGGGTGAGATAAAATGACCATTCAATGGTTTCCTGGACATATGGCCAAAGCGCGCCGGGAGATAACTGAAAAACTCAAAATGATCGATGTGGTATTTGAGTTAGTGGATGCTAGAATTCCTCTAGCTTCTAGAAATCCTATGATCGATGAAATTCTTGGACAGAAACCTCGAATTGTTCTTTTGAACAAAGCAGATATGGCTGATCCAAAAGTAACATCCATGTGGGAAAGTTATTTTTCAGAAAAAGGAATTCCCTCTCTTGCTATTAACTCGCAAGATGGTAAAGGGATTAAAAAAATAGAACCGCTTGCTCATGAGCTAGTAAAAGAAAAGTTCGATAAGATGAGAGCAAAGGGAATCGTTAAACCACGTGCGGTTAGAGCACTTATTGTCGGCATACCTAACGTTGGTAAGTCCACGATCATCAACCGTATGGCGGGAAAGAACATTGCTGTAACAGGTGACAAGCCTGGTGTAACAAAAAAACAGCAATGGATCAAAGCGGGTAAGACATTAGAATTATTAGATACCCCAGGGATATTGTGGCCGAAATTTGAAGACCAAACAATTGGTTTGAAATTAGCGGTTACAGGAGCTATTAAAGAAACGCTCTTTGATTTTACTGAAGTAGTGTTGTATGCGATCAAGTATTTAAAAGAGCACTATGAAGAGCGTCTAGTGGAACGATACAAGTTGTCTGAGATTCCAGATGATTCGTTGCCTCTTTTCGAAGAAATCGGAAAGAAACGTGGCTGTATGATGAGTGGCGGAGAAGTGGATCTTGAAAAGACCGCTGAGATTGTTCTACGAGATCTTCGTGCAGAAAAGCTAGGGCGCTTGTCATATGAGCGACCAAATGAGTTTGAAATTAAATAGTATTAACCGAACAGGCGCTGATGAAAGTGCCTGTTTTTAAAATTATAAAGGCTCTCTAAAAGTTTTTTTAAAGACAAAATTGTTTTTTGGAAGTGGTTGATTTCCATTATAGGTTGCTCGGTTTCCGGGGGCCGTGCGCCACCTATGCTTTCTTGGAAAAATATTTGCTCCTCCGTCTACAAGCAATGCTACTGAAGTGTGGGCTTCCTCGTCGCATGCCTTACAAGATGATTCATGCAGAAGGCACGCTGATCCCCCAGGAGTCTCGCACCTTGCACTCCTATCAACTTGTCAATGATGCCAATGAATAATAAACAATCTAATATGAAACACCTTCTAAAAAGAACTTATATATAAACCGATATTACATACATAAAGAGCGTGATAAACATGAAACTGTCGATAAAAGAATGGGAACTAAAATTAAAAGCTTGTGAAGATACTGAGTTGGTATCTCTACTGAGCATCCTCTCTGAAGATGAAAGAGTAGGTGCAAAAAAATTATTCCAATCTTTCTCGAAACGCTTAGAGCGAGAAGAAGCTGAGAGAACAAGACTGAAATTAATGCATACTTACGAAGAGCAATGCCAAAGACAGGGTAAAACTTTGATCGCGGGTGTAGATGAAGTCGGCCGTGGACCGTTAGCTGGTCCCGTCGTGGCTGCTGCGGTTATTTTACCTTTAGGGTACATGCTACCAGGGGTCAATGATTCTAAAAAATTGTCCGAGAAAAAAAGAGATGCCCTTTATGAGATCATTTTGAAGGATGCGATTTCTTACTGTGTCCATTTCGTGCAACCTGATCAGATCGACGCGATCAACATATATCAAGCATCTAAGTTAGCGATGACAGAAGCTGTGCGCTCGCTAAATGTTACTCCAGATCAGCTATTAATTGATGCTATGGAAGTCCCATTAGCGATCGATCAATTGAAAATCATTAAAGGGGATGAGAAGAGTATTTCTATCGCGGCTGCATCAATCGTTGCAAAAGTTACAAGAGACCGCCATATGAAGATGTTAGATGGAAAATATCCCCAATATGGATTCGAATCAAATATGGGTTATGGAACGAAGGATCATTTAAACGCCCTTCAGCAGTATGGGCCAACAGAGATTCATCGTAAATCATTTAGTCCGGTAGGAGAACTTATAAAAATTACAGGAAGTGATTAACCTGTTACAATTCAACCAAATTCATGGTAAACCGTTAACTCCGGCTAGAACAATGGATCAGCCATTGTTGTTAAAGCTTAATCAGTTTATAACTGCTAAGATTTTAGAAATCTTCCCTGATCAATCAGCGAAGGTTCTTTATAATGGGTCAACACTTCATGCCAAATTAGAAGCACCATTAATCAAAGGAGATAACTATCTATTTGAAGTGTCAGAGAAAAACAATACGATCTATTTGAAAAAGGTAGATACGGATCCAGTTAAGTCTACTTCAGAGCAGATTTTATCGAGATGGAGCCTTCCAGCATCCGATATAAACAAAAAAGCAGTTGAATTTGCCATCATAGAAAAGTTACCTCTATTAAAAGAGAACATAAAAACCGTTTCCGAGGTTATGAAATTCACAAACGAGTTGCCACTACATGAAAAAAAAGCAGTAGTTCAGCGTATGATGGAGCTTCAATTGCCTCCTAAGCAAGAGATCGTTCAAGCAGTTGCTTTCAGTCTAAAAAGCCATGCAGGATCAAGTAATGAATTCAAACAGCTCTATGAGGCTCTCATGCCCTTTATTCATAAAGATAAAGCTGTTTCGAAAACCATTGAGCTATTACAAGAACTCTATGCATTTAAAGGTAATGAGGCAAGTAAGCAACAGGCTGCCATTCAAGATAGAGTACGAAGTATGGATTTAAAAAACACAGCAGACATCGTTATGCCGTTGAATGGAAAACTTCCAGATCCATTAAAGGTTCAGACAACAAGTATATATGACGTGCAAGAAAATCTACCCACACAATTAAAAGGCGATGTAATGAAGGTTTCTAAAGAAACAAATCTGAACCCATCAGAAGAATTTATTACAGCCGCAAAAAAGTGGTTGATTAAATCTGGTCTACTGCATGAAAAAAACATTTTATTAGACCCGATACAACTAAAACAAACGGAAACGCTAAAGTCACAACTACTGAACCTGCAACAGAACGCTGACCGCATAGAGCTGCCTGAGATCATACAGCAAAAAACAGAACAAGCCTTAAATAAACTTACAGCTCAACAGTTACAGAATATACAAAGCAACGAGAACATGCAGCAATTTATCCTTCATATTCCGTTTAATGGATCGGAAAATCCGAAAGAGATGACCGTTCGTTGGGAAAGCAAAAAGCAAGATGGAAAAGGGATCGATCCAGACCATTGTAGGATGCTTTTTTGGTTAGAGATGAAGCATCTAAAAGATGTAGCTGTAGATGTGCATATTCAAAACAGAATCGTTTCATTAAAAGTGTACAATTCGCATCCAGCTATCGAAAAATTTTCAGAACCGTTATTGAACACGTTAAAGATTAGTATGAAGAACATGAATTATACACTAACATCCGTAACATTCAGTTCTCAAAATAAGAAGATAAAAAATACCGAAACTTCTATTTCATACAAAGGATTGGATCTGAGAATATGAGTGAAAGTAAAAAAGAAGCTGTGGCGTTAAAGTATAGTCCTCTTGAATCTAACTCGCCTGTCGTTATCGCGAAGGGTAAGGGCGAAACAGCCGAGCGTATACTAAGGTCAGCTGAAAATCATGATATTCCTATTCAGGAAGATCCGTCTCTTGTCCATTTATTATCGAAGCTAGAGATCGACGAGAGTATACCTGAAGAATTGTATGAAGTGGTCGCTGAACTGTTTGCTTTTATTTATAAATTAGATAAAGAAGCAGGGGAAACTACATAAATATAATTGAAACGGGGCATTCCTATCTTTAAAGGAGTGTGTTTTAATGCCTAGAAATAAATTAGTCGTACAGCAATCGGAACAACTAGTGAACCAATTTAAAGAAGAGATGGCTGAAGAGTTTGGGATGTATCGTTCAGTAGCCGAATCTGAAGCGATAACACCAAAAATAATCAAGAAACAGAAAAACGAAAAAAATAAATGAAAAAAGAAAGTGTTTTCGTTCCTAAAGGGGACGAAAAAGCGATGAAACCAAAGTCATTTTATAGTGATTTTGGTTTTTTATTTTGGCTAAAAAAGGTGTATGCGCTTGCAATTTTCTGAAGAATAGTAGACATAATAGACTAGGTCTTATACAATGATAACGGTACTTTAAGTTTTCACCATGATAGGAGGATGGAGAGTAAATGAATATCCACGAATACCAAGGTAAAGAGATACTTAGAAAATATGGTGTGGCTGTTCCAAACGGGAAAGTAGCATTTACCGTTGAAGAAGCAGTAGAAGCTGCTAATGAGCTGGGGAGCACTGTATCTGTTGTTAAAGCACAGATCCACGCAGGTGGCCGCGGTAAAGCAGGTGGCGTAAAAGTCGCTAAAAATATCGATGAAGTGCGTACATACGCAAATGAAATTTTAGGAAAAGTTCTTGTAACTCATCAAACAGGTCCAGAAGGTAAAGAAGTTAAGCGCTTACTTATCGAAGAGGGCTGTGATATTAAGAAAGAATACTATATCGGTCTTGTATTAGATCGTGCAACATCTAGTGTTGTTATGATGGGATCTGAAGAAGGCGGAACTGAAATTGAAGAAGTGGCTGAAAAGACACCTGAAAAAATCTTCAAAGAAGTAATCGATCCAGCGATCGGCCTTCAAGCATTCCAAGCAAGAAGACTTGCTTATAACATCAACATCCCTACTGAATTAGTAGGAAAAGCAGTGAAATTCATGATTGGTCTATATACGGCTTTCGTTGAAAAAGACTGTTCAATCGCAGAAATCAATCCATTAGTTGTAACAGGTGACGGAAATGTTATGGCACTTGATGCAAAGATGAACTTTGATTCTAATGCTTTATACCGTCACAAAGACATCTTAGAATACAGAGATTTAGAAGAAGAAGATGCAAAAGAAATCGAAGCATCTAAATACGATCTTAGCTATATTTCTCTTGATGGAAATATTGGCTGCATGGTTAATGGTGCTGGACTTGCTATGGCAACGATGGACATCATTAAACATTACGGCGGCGACCCGGCTAACTTCCTTGACGTTGGGGGCGGCGCGACTACTGAGAAGGTAACAGAAGCATTCAAAATCATTCTTTCTGACCAAAATGTTAAAGGGATCTTTGTTAACATTTTCGGTGGAATTATGAAATGTGATATCATCGCGAACGGCGTTGTTGAAGCAACGAAACAAGTTGGTCTTGAGTTACCTCTTGTTGTGCGTTTAGAAGGTACTAACGTTGATCTTGGTAAAAAGATTCTTAAAGAATCTGGTCTAAACATTACAGCTGCAGATTCTATGGCTGATGGTGCAGAAAAGATCGTAGCTTTAGTTAAGTAATAGAGAAAACATCGTAGGAAGGATGGATTGATGCATGAGCATTTTTATTAATAAAGATACAAAAGTTATCGTTCAAGGTATTACAGGTTCTGTTGGTCTTTTTCATACAAAACAAATGCTTGAATATGGTACGAAAATTGTAGGCGGTGTTACACCAGGTAAAGGTGGTACGGAAGTTGAAGGTCTTCCTGTTTTCAACACGGTTGTTGATGCAGTTAAAGAAACAGGAGCTAACGCTTCTGTCATCTATGTTCCGCCTGCATTTGCTGCAGAAGCGATCATTGAAGCTGTTGACGCTGAACTTGATCTAGCAATCTGTATTACTGAAGGTATTCCAGTATTGGATATGGTAAAAGTTAAGCGTTATATGGAAGGCAAGAAGACACGTCTAGTTGGTCCGAACTGCCCGGGTGTAATCACTCCTGAAGAATGTAAGATCGGTATCATGCCAGGCTATATCCATACAAAAGGCCATGTTGGCGTAGTGTCACGTTCTGGAACATTAACTTATGAAGCTGTACACCAGCTTACAGAGCGTGGAATCGGTCAATCTACTGCAGTTGGTATCGGTGGTGACCCAGTCAATGGTACAGACTTTATCGACGTATTAAAGGCATTTAACGAAGATGAGGACACATATGCTGTAATCATGATCGGTGAGATCGGTGGAACAGCAGAAGAAGAAGCTGCTGAATGGGTAAAGGCGAACATGACTAAACCTGTAGTAGGTTTCATCGGTGGTCAAACAGCACCTCCAGGAAAACGTATGGGGCATGCTGGTGCGATCATCTCTGGTGGTAAAGGTACGGCAGATGAGAAGATCAAAACGATGAAAGCTTGTGGAATTAAAGTTGCAGCAACACCATCTGTTATGGGTGAGACTTTAGTTGAAGCTTTAAAAGAAAACGATCTATATGATCGCTGTGTAACAAACAAAGCAAAAGCGTAATAACGATTACAACGTGAAAAGCTCCCAGATCGGGAGCTTTTTATTTACATTGAATGGTTTCATGAGGAGGAATGAAGTTTGGATAAAGAACGCTTAATTTTTCTTCATCATTGCGAAGGACTCACTTGGAATCAATTAAAATCAATAGTTGTTGCTGATCCTGAACTAAAATCTGTTTTTTCAATGGACATTCGCAGGTTGAAAATGTCGTATGGTTTGAGTGAACTGACGGCAAAGCGTCTCTATCATCACATGAAACAAAATAATAGTACATACATAATGAAGAATCTAGTAAAACGATCTATTTCAGCTGTAACGATATTCGATGGAAATTACCCTCCGCTATTAAAGAATATTTATGACCCGCCATGGGTTCTTTATGGACAAGGCGATTGGACGGTCCTAAATCGGGATAAAATGATTAGTGTGGTCGGCACTCGAAATCCTAGCAGCCATGGAAAACAAGCGTTACGAAAGGTTCTTAGTCCTTTAATTGATGATAGATGGGTCGTGATCAGCGGATTGGCTAAAGGAATCGACACGTTCGCTCATGAGTTAAGTATACAAAAGAATTCTTTGACTGCAGCTGTTCTGGGCTCAGGGTTATTACAGGTCTATCCGAATGAAAATAGAGAACTCGCACATAAAATAAGTGAGCAAGGAATTGTATTATCGGAGTTTTCACCACACGTTTCACCAAAACGCTGGCATTTTCCGTTGCGTAACCGTATAATAAGCGGTCTCACCCGTGCAACGCTTGTTGCTGAAGCAAGAACAAAGAGTGGTTCGTTGATTACAGCTGATCAAGCACTCGAGCAAGGAAGAGATGTGTTTGCGATTCCAGGATCGATTTTAGAAGAGTGTGCAAACGGGACCAATTTTTTGATTCAAAATGGAGCAAAATTGGTCATGAGTGCAGAAGATATTCAAAATGAAAGTTTCTAACCGTTTTCATTTAAATGAGGAAACAGTTTGACAAATGCAGATACATTATTTAATAATAGGGAAGATTTCACTAAACCCTTAAAGGGGGATAAACTGTAAATGGAAAAATATTTAGTCATTGTTGAGTCTCCCGCAAAAGCAAAGACAATAAAAAAGTATCTAGGGAGCAAATATGACGTTAAAGCATCTATGGGACATGTTCGTGATCTTCCCAGAAGCCAGACTGGCGTAGATGTAGAAGCAAACTATGAACCGAAATACATTACGATTCGTGGTAAAGGTCCAATTTTAAAAGACTTGAAAACTGCAGCGAAAAAAGCGAAACGCATTTTTCTCGCAGCTGACCCGGATCGCGAAGGTGAAGCAATTGCATGGCATCTTGCTCACAGTTTGGACATGGATTTAGATTCTGAATGTAGAGTTGTGTTTAATGAGATTACAAAAAATGCGATAAAAGATTCTTTTAAACGACCAAGAAAGATCAATATGGACTTAGTTGATGCGCAGCAAGCAAGAAGGGTGCTAGACAGACTAGTAGGATACAAAGTCAGTCCATTATTATGGAAGAAAATAAAAAAAGGGTTGAGCGCTGGCCGTGTACAAACGGTGGCGGTTCGATTGATCGTTGAACGTGAGAAAGAAATAGAAGCTTTCCAACCGGAAGAGTATTGGAAGATTAAAGGAACCTTCAGTGCTTCTGGAGAGGAATTTGAAGCTCAGTTTCATGGAGTCGGCGGCAAGAAAAAAGATCTATCAAATGAAGAAGAAGTAAACGATATTCTAAAGACGATAAAAGGCAAACAATTTAAGATTGATTCTGTTCAGAAGAAAGAAAGACGCAGAAATCCTTCACCACCTTTTATCACTTCTTCACTACAACAGGAAGCGGCCAGAAAATTAAACTTCCGTGCTAAAAAGACAATGATGCTCGCACAACAATTATATGAAGGAATTGATCTAGGAAAAGAAGGTACTGTCGGTCTGATCACGTATATGCGTACAGACTCTACACGTATTTCAGATACAGCTAAAACCGAAGCTGCTGAATTCATAGAGAAAGAATATGGAGAGCAGTTCGTCAACAAATCAAGAGTGGAAAAGAAATCTGGTAAGAACGCTCAAGATGCCCATGAAGCGATTCGTCCTACTTCTGTTATGTATCACCCACGAGATTTGAAGACTTACCTTTCAAGAGATCAACTCAGATTATATAAATTAATCTTTGAGCGATTCTTAGCAAGCCAAATGGCATCAGCAGTTCTTGATACGATGACAGTGGATCTAGAGAACAATGGAGTCTACTTCCGTGCGACAGGATCTAAAGTTAAGTTTCCTGGATTCATGAAAGTCTATGTTGAAGGCAACGATGATGGAAAAAAAGAAGAAGATCGTATTCTTCCAGATGTTCAAGAAGGCATGAAGGTAGAAAAGAAAGAACTTGAACCAACTCAGCATTTTACGCAGCCTCCTCCACGTTATACAGAAGCTAGGCTTGTTCGTACGATGGAAGAACTGGGTATAGGCAGACCGTCAACATATGCACCAACACTTGATACCATTCAAAAACGTGGATATGTAGCTCTCGATGAAAAGAAGTTTGTTCCAACAGAACTGGGTGGTCTTGTTTTAGAGATGACATTGGAATTCTTTCCTGAAGTATTCAACGTTGAATTTACCGCTAAGATGGAAAGCGATCTTGACGAAGTAGAAGACGGAAAAGAGAACTGGATCAGAATCATCGATGACTTCTACAAAGGCTTTGAAAAGAAGCTTAAGATTGCAGAAGAAGAGATGCAAAAAGTAGAGATTAAAGATGAGCCAGCCGGTGAAGACTGTGAGAAATGTGGACATGAGATGGTCTATAAGATGGGACGCTTTGGAAAGTTTATGGCTTGTTCAAACTTCCCAGATTGCCGAAACACGAAACCAATCGTGAAAGATATCGGTGTTACGTGTCCGACCTGTCATGAAGGAACAATCGTAGAGCGGAAGAGTAAGAAAAAAAGACTGTTCTATGGATGTAACCGTTATCCAGATTGTGAATTCGTTTCTTGGGACAAACCTATTGCCAGAACATGTCCGAAGTGTAATAGTATGTTAGTAGAAAAGAAAACGAAAAAAGGCAAAGTCGTACAATGTGTATCTTGCGATTATGCTGAAGAGGAAGCAAAGTAAGGAGTTTATCTTCATGAATCAACATGTAAACGTAATCGGTGCAGGTCTTGCTGGCAGTGAAGCAGCTTGGCAGATCGCTAGCCGAGGAATTCAAGTAAAATTATACGAGATGAGACCGGTTAGACAAACGCCGGCTCATCATACAGAGAAGTTTGCAGAACTAGTGTGTTCGAACTCACTTCGTGCTAATACACTTACAAACGCTGTTGGTGTACTAAAAGAAGAGATGAGAAAATTAGATTCTGTTATTATTTCATCAGCAGATGATTGTGCTGTTCCAGCTGGTGGAGCTCTGGCGGTTGACCGTCATGAATTTGCTAGCCTTGTAACAGAGCGGGTTAAGAACCATCCAAATGTAGAAGTAATCACTGAAGAAGTAACAGAGATTCCAGAAGGTCCGACCATTATTGCGACAGGACCTTTAACTTCTGATAACTTATCAAAATCGCTAAACTCGTTAACGGGTGAAGAGTACCTCTATTTTTACGATGCAGCTGCTCCGATCATCGAAGTAGACAGCATCGACATGGACAAGGTGTACTTAAAGTCTCGTTACGACAAAGGCGAAGCAGCTTATTTAAACTGTCCGATGACAGAAGAAGAGTTTGACCGTTTTTATGAAGCATTGATCACTTCAGAAACAGTCCCTTTAAAAGAATTTGAAAAAGAGATCTTTTTTGAAGGATGTATGCCAGTTGAAGTAATGGCTAAAAGAGGAAAGAAAACATTATTGTTCGGACCGATGAAGCCTGTTGGCCTCGAGGATCCAAAAACAGGAAAGATTCCTTATGCTGTTGTTCAATTACGACAAGATAACAGTGCAGGAACTTTATATAATATCGTAGGTTTCCAAACACATCTAAAATGGGGACCACAAAAAGAGCTTCTAAGACTGATTCCAGGCTTAGAGAATGCTGAGGTAGTACGTTACGGTGTAATGCATAGGAATACATTCCTGAACTCGCCACGCCTCTTAGAAGAGACGTATCAGTTAAAAGCAAGAAAAGATCTTTTCTTTGCAGGTCAGATGACTGGAGTAGAAGGGTACGTTGAAAGTGCGGCTTCAGGTTTGATCGCAGGAATCAATGCAGCGAAGCTGATAAAAGGCGAAGAACTGGCTGTATTCCCGAAAGAAACAGCGATTGGAAGCATGGCGTATTATATTACTACGGCTAACCCAGATAATTTTCAGCCGATGAATGCTAATTTTGGCCTTCTCCCACCTCTTGAAAAGAGAATCAAAAACAAACAAGAACGCAATACAGCTCTAGCTGAAAGAGCACTGGAAACTATTCAGAATTTTATAACAAATTTGTGAACATGTATTGATTTAGCCCCTAAATTGTGTTACGATTTAGGGGCTTTGTGAGGTGTATGAAATGGTATCAGAACGCCAACATGTGGTGGATTTCTTGAATTATTTAATGATCGAGAAGAACTGTTCACCTTATACGATTGAACACTATGAAAAAGACATTAATGATTTTACTTCTTTTTTGAAACAGCAAGCAATCGAAGGATTCGCTGCTGTTTCTTATGTTTTAGTCAGGCAATATTTAGTGACGCTTCATGAGAAGAAGTATGCTCGAAATACGGTAGCAAGAAAGATATCGGCGATGAGAAGTTTTTATCGTTTTTTGAACCGCGAAAAAATCGTTGAAGAACATAACCCTTTCGCTATGGCATCACTCCCTAAAAAAGCAAGAATGCTTCCTCAATTTCTTTATGAAAAAGAGTTGGAGAGGCTTTTTGATGTGTCTGATGTTACAACACCCATGGGACAGAGAAATCAAGCAATCCTCGAAATACTGTACGGAACTGGAATGCGTGTCAGTGAATTGTGTAAGATGCAGTTGAAGGATCTTGATTTGAATGTAGAGATAGCGCTTGTTAAAGGAAAAGGAAAAAAAGAAAGATATGTACCGATCGGATCGTTTGCAAGAGAATCTCTTGCAAAGTATATACAAAACGGCCGCAACCTGCTGCTTGAAAAAACAGAAAAGAAGTCGGATGCA
The DNA here is from genome assembly GCF_015903895.1 of Fictibacillus sp. 5RED26. Classification (NCBI taxonomy): domain Bacteria; kingdom Bacillati; phylum Bacillota; class Bacilli; order Caryophanales; family Fictibacillaceae; genus Fictibacillus; species Fictibacillus sp. 5RED26. The sequence continues at coordinate 1,101,880 of NZ_JACZDU010000001.1, forward strand.
TTATTTTTAAACTATAAAGGGGAACCTTTAACCGCGAGAGGCGTAAGAACTATATTAAATAAACTAATTGAGGAATCTTCCCTTACCATACATATCAGTCCGCATGTTTTGCGGCACACGTTTGCGACGCACATGCTGAATGAAGGTGCAGATCTAAGAGCAGTACAGGAACTTTTAGGGCACTCAAACCTTTCCTCTACACAAGTTTATACACACGTTTCAAAAAGTCATTTAAAAAAAATCTATAATAATGCGCATCCTCGAGCATAAAAACAAAAAGGGAGGGATTTTTCAATGTCAACATTTCATGCTACTACAATTTTTGCGATTCAGCATAACGGCAAATCCGCTATGACTGGAGATGGTCAGGTTACGTTCGGCAACGCAGTTGTAATGAAACATACAGCCAAGAAGGTTAGAAAGCTGTTTGGAGGAAAAGTGCTTGCCGGATTTGCAGGATCGGTTGCAGATGCATTTACGCTTTATGAAAAGTTTGAGAGCAAGTTAGAAGAATATAGCGGAAATCTGCAACGCGCTTCAGTAGAGATGGCTAAAGAATGGAGAACGGATCAAGTTCTAAGAAAACTTGAAGCTCTGCTTATCGTAATGAACGAAGAGCATATGTTATTGATTTCAGGTACTGGTGAAGTAATTGAGCCGGATGACGGGATTCTCGCGATTGGATCAGGTGGCAACTACGCTCTGGCTGCTGGTCGGGCACTGAAGAATCATGCACCTGAACTCTCTGCAAAAGAAATCGCACTTGCATCTTTAAAGACTGCTGGCGAAATTTGTGTTTACACAAACACAGAGATTGTTTTAGAAGAATTGTAAAAAAAGTAAAGGAGCGGTTGCAATGAACAGTCAATTAACTCCAAGGCAGATTGTTGAAAAGTTAGATCAGTATATTATAGGTCAAAATGATGCAAAGAAAGCTGTCGCTGTTGCGCTTCGAAATCGTTATAGAAGAAGTTTGCTCGACGACAAGCTGCGTGATGAAGTTTCACCTAAAAATATACTGATGATCGGACCTACGGGTGTAGGAAAGACAGAGATTGCTAGAAGATTAGCAAAGCTAGCTCAAGCTCCTTTCATTAAACTAGAAGCAACTAAATTTACTGAAGTTGGTTATGTAGGACGTGACGTTGATTCGATGGTTCGTGACCTAGTAGAAACTTCAGTAAGACTCGTAAAAGAGCTAAAGATGAATGATGTAAAAGACAAAGCTGAGCAAAATGCCAATAAGAGACTGGTAGAGCTTTTAGTTCCTGGTAAAAAAACAGAAACGAGCTTCAAAAACCCGCTAGAGATGTTCTTTGGTGGCGGTAATGGAGAACAAGAGCAAAAACCACAGCAAGACGATGTAGCGGATCTTAGACAGAGACGAAATCAAATGGCGCAGAAGCTGGCGCTCGGTGAGATGGAGGATCATCTTGTTTCGGTAGAAGTTGAAGAACAGAATCCTTCGATGCTAGACATGTTTCAAGGTTCAGGTCTCGAACAAGTAGGTATGAACATGCAAGACATGATCGGCGGTCTTATGCCGAAGAAAAAGAAAAAACGAAAACTCACTGTTCGAGAAGCTCGTAAAGTATTGACGCAAGATGAAGCGGCAAAGCTAATCGATATGGACGATGTTACGAGTGAAGCAGTTTACAAGACCGAACAAACAGGTATTATATTTATAGATGAGATCGATAAGATTGCAGGAAAGAACCAAAACTCTGCGGATGTGAGCCGTGAAGGTGTACAGCGAGACATCCTTCCGATCGTTGAAGGTTCTACGGTAATGACGAAATATGGTTCGATTAAGACGGATCATATACTGTTTATTGCAGCTGGAGCTTTTCATATTTCTAAGCCATCTGATCTCATTCCAGAGCTACAAGGAAGATTTCCGATCCGAGTTGAACTAAATAGCTTGTCTGTTGAGGATTTTACACGTATATTAATAGAGCCTGATAATGCGATCATAAAACAGTATAAAGCTCTATTGAGTACGGAAGGTATAAATGTTGAATTTTCTGACGATGCTATTGCTAAGATTGCAAGCATTGCTTATGAAGTGAATCAAGACACCGATAATATCGGTGCACGAAGACTTCATACCATATTAGAACGCTTATTAGAGGATCTATCTTTTGAAGCGCCTGATATCAGCTTAGATCAAATTACCATTACACCCGAGTATGTAGAAGAAAAACTGGCTAACATCGCAAAGAACAAGGATCTGAGCCAATATATATTATAGGATGCAGTAGGAGGAAGAAATACAATGAACTTATTGAACAAAGCAAGAAGTATCAACTCGATGCTTCAACAAACAGGTGGTAAACAAGTAAACTTTAAAGAGATGGCTGAAACACTAAGTACGGTGATTGAAGCAAATATTTTCGTAGTCAGCCGTCGCGGTAAACTGTTAGGCCTCGCTCTTAAACAAGAAATTGAGAACGAGCGTATGAAGAAGATGATCGAGGATCGTCAATTCCCTACAGATTACACGAAGAATCTTTTTAACATTACAGAATCACTTTCGAATATTGATATAGAGAGCGATTATACGGCGTTTCCAGTTGAAAACAAAGATTTGTTCTCTACAGGATTAACTACGATTGTTCCAATCGTAGGTGGCGGTGAAAGACTAGGAACTCTTATCCTTTCTAGACTTTCTACAGCGTTTGAAGAAGATGATCTAGTTCTAGCAGAGTATGGTGCTACAGTAGTTGGAATGGAGATCCTTCGTGAGAAAGCAGAAGAGATCGAAGAGGAAGCTCGTAACAAAGCAGTTGTTCAAATGGCGATCAGTTCACTATCATACAGTGAGCTTGAAGCGATCGAACACATTTTTGAAGAATTAGAAGGAAACGAAGGATTGCTTGTAGCAAGTAAGATTGCAGACAGAGTGGGAATTACACGATCTGTTATCGTCAATGCACTTCGTAAACTAGAGAGTGCTGGTGTAATTGAATCACGTTCTCTAGGTATGAAAGGTACGTATATCAAAGTGTTGAACGACAAATTCTTGCTTGAACTCGAAAAGCTTAAAACTTCATAACAATAAACGATAAAAAACCAGTTCTGAAAAATCAGAGCTGGTTTTTTTGTTGAATATACTAGATACATGTAAAAGGTAGGATTTTTTTGTTTTAGTTGTTCTTTTTAGAGAGCAGTGAGACAAGTGAGTATTTTTATAGAAAACATACAAATTCTTTATCCATTTTTATTATCCATGTAAAGGTATTGTGTTAAATTGTAAATAATTGTCGAGTTGGTCAAATATGGTAAAGAGGTACCAAAAACCGTATAAATATAGGGATTTTCTTACTAGTTTTAAATTTGGGTATAAAGTCACGGTCGAAATATAGTCCTTTCTATCGAAAAAAGTCAGTTTGGGAAAAAATACATAGACACTTTTTGGATATATCCCTTAAAATATGATAGTGAGGTAAGATTTAACATAATATGAAACTTCTATAGTAAAAAAGAGGGAAGTGGTGAACTTGTTCTCTGGCTCAGTCTTGAAAAACTTAGAAATGGCATTAGATGGATCTGCATTAAAACAAAAGACCATTTCAAATAACTTGGCTAATGTGGACACACCTGGATATAAAGCAAAAGAAACTGTTTTTAGCCAGGAATTCAAAAAAAGCTTGCAAGCACATCGAACAGATCAGCGACATTATTCATTCGGTAATGAATCATCAACTTCTTTTAGTGTTAAAGAAAAAACGAATACTGTGATGAATCATAACGGAAATAATGTAGATGTAGATAAAGAGATGGCTGAATTAGCGAAGAATCAGCTTTATTATCAGACACTTGTACAGCGGATTAATGGAAAGTTTAATTCGATTAAGATGGTTGTTAAAGGTGGGAGATAAATATGGGAGTTTTTGATGCAATGAATGTATCGGCATCCGGCTTAACCGCTCAACGGCTTAGGATGGATGTTGCTTCCTCGAATATGGCGAATGTCGATTCGACACGTGGAGAATTTAAGAATGGTGTGTGGGAACCTTATCGACGCAAAATGGTCGTATTAGGTTCAGGCGAATCTAGCTTTAAGAACATGTTTAATAAAGCAGTGAATAACGGAAAAATGTCTGGCGTTAAAGTCAATGGAGTAATCAGTGATCAAACTCCATTTAAAACGGTTTATCAACCTGAACATCCTGATGCTAACGAAGAAGGATTTGTTCGACTTCCAAATGTAGATCCACTAAAAGAAATGGTTGACTTAATGAGTGCTACTCGATCTTATGAAGCAAATGTTACTGCATTAAACGCAGCAAAAGGAATGTACTTAAAAGCATTAGAAATTGGCCGTTAGGGGTGTTAAAACATGGACAAAATTTCAATGAGTTCACTTCAGAATATTAGTAACCCTACATCATCAGTTGCAAAAGTGACACCATATGAAGCTCAAGAAGACTTTAAAAGCTATCTTAAGGGAGCTTTAGATACGCTGAGTGAAACACAAGCACAATCTAATCAAGCTACTCAAGGTTTGATGAACGGAAACATGGATAATCTTCACCAAGTTATGATCACTGCCGAAAAAGCAAGTGTAACGATGCAAACGACTCTTGAGATTCGTAATAAAGTTGTTGAGGCCTACCAAGAAATTATGAGGATGCAGGTATAGGCTCTGTTATATGATTCGATATTAGCATTCGATTTTGGGGGTAGCTTTTAAAAATTTTTATTGCGTTTATCGGGGGAAAAAATGAAAGAAAAATGGAAAAACATCATCAAGCATACTACAGAGCGGTTTAAAACTCGTTCCAATTTACAAAAGGGATTTATTCTCGGAGGAATCTTTCTAATTATCGCAGCTTTTATCTTTGTAACCATCATGATGTCATCACCCAACCTTGTTCCTTTGTATTCAAATCTTTCCCCTCAGGAAGCTGGTCAAATACAGGAGAATTTAAATAGCAAAGGTGTGGCAAATGAAGTACAAGATGGCGGGAAAACAATATTAGTTCCTGAAGAACAAGTAAACAACCTTCAAGTGCAGCTTGCTGCAGAAGGATTGCCTGAAAGCGGGAATATTGATTTTTCATATTTTGGTGAGAAATCAGGTTTTGGAATAACAGACAAAGAGTTTGGTGTTCTAGAAAGAGAAGCGACACAGACCGAGATTGCTAGTTTAATAAAGAGCATAAACGGGGTTGAAGATGCGAGCGTTATGATCACACTTCCTGAAAGCAGTGTTTGGGTGAATCAGGAAGAAGAGAAGGCATCAGCTTCTGTTGTCCTATCTTTAGGAGCGGGAGCCAAATTAGATGAAGATCAAGTAAAAGCTCTTTATCACCTTGTCTCAAAGAGTGTAAGTAATCTACCGATGGAAAATATCGTCATTACGGATCAATACTTTAACTATTATGATTTAAATTCTGTGAACTCTAGTTCTTCAGCTTCTAAATATGAGGAACAGAGAAAGATTAAACAAGATGTTGAAAGAGATTTACAACGAAGAGTTCAACAGATGTTATCAACGATCATGGGACAAGGAAAAGTGGTTGCTACTGTTACTACAGATATTGACTTTACGGAGGAAAAACGTGAAGAAAACATTGTAGAACCCGTTGACAAAGAGAACATGAAAGGCATTGAAGTAAGCGTAGAACGAATAAGAGAGACGTTTACAGGAGAAGGTGCAGGAGAAGGCGGAGTTGGAGGAACGGGTGATCAAGAGGTACCTACCTATCCAGGTTCAGCTGCAGGCTCAAACGGTGACTATGAAAAAGTTGAAGAACGTATCAATAACGAAGTCAACAAGATTCGTAAAGAAATCGTGGAAAGTCCTTACGAGATAAGAGATCTAGGTATTCAAGTCATGGTAGAGCCACCGACTCCAAACAAACCAGAATCGTTACCACAAGAACGATTAGATGATATTGAACAAATTTTGAGTGCGATCGTTAGAACAAGTATCTCAAAAGATATAAATGAAACATTATCAGAAGATGATATTCAAGAAAAAATCTTTGTATCTGCTCAGCCGTTCAACGGTAAGCAAGAAGCAACTGCCGTTAAGACTGGAATTCCAGTATGGATCTATATTGTAGGTGGAATCTTGTTAATCGTTATCCTTCTATTAATCTTCTTGCTTACTAGAAAAAGAAGAAGTGAGACGGAAAGCAAGATTGAAGAGTTTGAGATGGATGAACCACAAGAGTCGTACTATGTACCTGATGTAAACCAAGAAAAAGGGTCAGAGGGGACAGTTCGTAAGGAACAATTAGAAAGAATGGCAAAAGAAAAGCCAGAAGAATTCGCTAAGCTAGTAAGAACATGGCTATCAGAAGAGTAAGGAGGTAACGATCGATGGCAAAAGGCATGAAAGAACTATCAGGTAAAGAGAAAGCGGCAATCCTCGTTATCTCTTTAGGACCTGATGTGGCTGCGCAAGTATATAAACATTTAAGTGAAGAAGAGATTGAGAGATTAACACTTCAAATCTCACAAGTTAGAAAAGTAGATTCAACGTTAAAAGATGATATTATCACACAATTTCATCAGCTAGCTCTTGCTCAAGATTATATTACCCAAGGTGGAATCGGCTACGCGAAGACGGTACTTGAGAAAGCGGTAGGTAAAGATGAAGCGATGCAGATCATCAATCGTTTAACTTCGACTTTACAAGTAAGACCGTTTGACTTTGCTCGAAAAGCAGATCCAGGTCAAATATTAAACTTTATTCAAAACGAGCACCCGCAAACGATTGCTCTGATCTTATCATATTTGGATTCTTCTCAAGCTGGACAGATACTTTCTGAACTTCCACAAGAGATGCAAGCAGATATTGCTAAAAGAATTGCATTAATGGATCGAACATCACCTGAAGTGATCAATGAAGTGGAGCAGATTTTAGAAAGAAAGTTATCTGCTACTGTTACACAAGATTTCACACAAGCTGGTGGAGTTGAAGCGGTTGTTGAAGTGTTGAACGGTGTAGACCGGAGCACGGAACGAACGATTCTGGATGCGCTTGAAATCCAAGATCCGGAGTTAGCGGAAGAGATCAAGAAAAGAATGTTCGTGTTCGAAGATATCGTTACCCTTGATAACCGTGCAATTCAAAGAGTTATACGTGAAGTGCAAAACGAAGATCTGCTTCTTGCTTTACGTGCATCAAGCGAGGAAGTAAAAGAAGTGATGTTCAATAACATGTCACAGCGTATGGCCGAGAACTTTAAGGAAGAAATGGAGTTTATGGGTCCTGTTAGACTTCGTGATGTAGAAGAAGCTCAGTCTAGGATCGTTGGAACCATTAGAAGACTTGAAGAAGCCGGAGAGCTCGTTATCGCTCGAGGCGGAGGAGATGATGTGATTGTCTAAAGTCATAAAATCTTTTCACGATCACAAAGAAAAAGCGGAAAAAAATGAAATAGTGATCGGTATTCAAGCACTTTCATTATTTAACACGAGAAACTATGCAAGTTTAGAAGATGAGGATGAAGAGACAAAGGTCATCCGTTTAAAAAATCAAGCGTATACCTTGCTCGAAGAAGCAAAGAGCGAAGCGGCTTCTATAACAAAGGAAGTAGAAGAATATAAGGCTGCGCAAATCAAAAGCTTAGCTGAAGAAGAGGCCGCTTGGAAGTTGAAATTAGAAAGTGCTTATGAACAGGCGAAGAATGAAGGATACGATGCTGGCTTTCAAAATGGTTTAGAACAAGGCCATGAAAGCTGGGCTTCGCAATTAAATGAAGTCAAAAGCTTTATGGATACGTTAAGAAACGACTATCATAACATCCTGAGTGAAGCAGAGCCACAGATAGTTATCCTCGCTATGGCAGCTGCTGAGAAAATCTTAGGAAAAAAGCTACAAGAAGCACCTGAAACATGGATTGCTATCGTAAAGCAACTTGTAAAAGAAGCTCGAGAGTTTGAAGAGATAAAGCTCTATGTTCCACCACAATGGTTCGAACTTACGCAAAACTATCGTGAGGAACTAAAGAACATGCTTCAATCGACAGCGACTCTTTTCATCTATCCAGACGAGAACTTATCTGAGAATGGTGCAGTAATCGAGTTTCCGTTTGGAAAGATCGACGCAACACTAGACGTTCAGTTAAAAGAGATCAGAGAAAAACTGCTAGAACAACTTGAGGTGTCAGATCAATGAACGTGGAACACATGATCGACTCCCTTCAATCACTAGATTCATATAAAAGATATGGAAAAGTGATCAGGGTAGTTGGGCTAATGATCGAATCAAAAGGACCTAAAACGTCAATCGGTGATGTCTGTTATATACACACTGGGAATAACAAGCAAAGAATTAAAGCAGAAGTAGTTGGCTTTCAGGAAGAGAATGTCTTGTTGATGCCATTTACATATGTGAAAAATATTGCAGTTGGCAGTTTGGTAGAAGCAACACATCGAGCGTTGGAAATAAAGGTTGGACCTTCTTTGATCGGAAAAGTACTTGATGGTATGGGTGTTCCTTTAGATGGCTCTCCTCTGCCTCGCGGGTTGTTTCGCTATCCTTCAGAGAACGAGCCGCCGAATCCGATGGAAAGACCAAGAATTCATGAAAGCATTCAGCTCGGTATTCGGTCGATCGATAGTTTGTTGACGGTCGGGAAAGGCCAGCGGGTAGGTATTTTTGCCGGAAGTGGAGTGGGTAAGAGTACGTTGCTTGGTATGGTGGCACGTAATTCGACTGCTGACCTGAATGTTATCGCTCTAATCGGTGAACGAGGACGCGAAGTTCTTGATTTTATTGAACGAGATCTAGGTGAAGAAGGTTTAAAGCGATCCATTGTAATCGTTGCGACTTCAGATCAACCGGCTTTAATGCGGATAAAAGGTGCATTGACGGCAACGAGTATCGCAGAATATTTTCGAGACCAAGGGAAGAACGTCATGTTGATGATGGATTCAGTAACTCGTGTTGCTATGGCGCAACGTGAGATCGGTTTAGCTGTTGGTGAGCCGCCAACAACAAAGGGATACACACCAAGCGTATTTGCAGTTCTTCCAAAATTATTAGAACGGTCTGGAACGAATAAGAATGGAACGATTACAGCATTTTACACGGTTTTAGTAGATGGAGATGATTTCAACGAGCCGATTTCAGATACTGTTCGAGGAATTCTAGATGGACACTTTATCTTAGATCGAAACTTAGCTAACAAAGGGCAGTTTCCTGCTGTAAATATTCTAAAGAGTATTAGCAGGGTTATGAATGATATCGTTCCAAAAGAGCATCGACAAGCTGCTGAACGACTTCGAGAACTTTTGTCTTCCTACGTCGAAGCAGAAGACTTGATCAGCATTGGCGCATATAAGAGGGGATCCTCTAAATCAGTGGATGAAGCGATTCAGATGTACCCTAACATTCTAGCGTTTTTGAAGCAGCAAGTAGATGAAGATGTTAGTTATGAACAAGCTCTTGAGCGGCTGTTGATTGAATTTGGAAAGGATGAACGTTGATGTCATTTCATTTTTCTATGGAAAAAGTTTTGTCTGTTAAACAAAAGGAGAAAGAATCGATTGAACAAGAATTAGGAGAAGCTGTACAAGCGTTCGAGAGCATCGCAGAAGAGATATACAGCCTCCTTAAGAGGAAAGAAGACATTGAGAACCAATCGAATTATACCTTTCAGCAGAGAATCATAGTAAATGATCTTCAGAATACACAGCGTTTTCTTTTATCCATGACAAACAAGATCAAAGAATTACAGCCGTTATTACAAAGAGCAAGAGAAAGAATGCAAGTTATCCAGCAAAGGTTATTACAGCAGACGATTGAAGTGAAAAAATACGAAAAGCTAAAAGAAAGACAACTCAGCGCATATAAAGTGGAAGTTGCTTCTTATGAGAATAAGCAGAACGACGAATTTTCGGTTTTGCGTTTTGCGAAGTCATAAAATCGGGTGATCAGATGAAACAGAACGAAAAATCCAGCAGAATGGTTTGGTTTTTATTAGTAGTCTTCGTACCTTTCGTTTTTGCACTAACTGTATTCGGTATCGTTCTGTCGTTCATGGGAGTGGACGTATGGGAAGAGGCAAAGAACACGAGTAAAAACATGCCTATAATTAAAAATATTTTTAGCGAAAAGTCCGAAGTAGCTGTAACAAACAATGGACAAGAGAAACAGTGGAAATCAAAGTTCGATGAGCAAGAAGATTACATCAAAATACTATCTGCTGATCTGCAAAAGAAAGAAAAAGAAGTCAGGGATTTAAAAAGTAATATTGCACTATTAGAAAAGCAAGTAGAAGATGCAGAAACTAGTGTGAAAGAAGAAGAGAATGAACAATTAAAAAAATTATATGAAGCAATGTCAGCAAAAGATGCTGCGGCCGTAATGTCAGAGATGAACAACAATCAAATCATGGGCATCTTAATGCTTTTAAAATCGGAAACACAAGCTGCGATTCTTGCCAAACTTGATGCAAAACGTGCAGCAGAGCTTACGGTACTCATGGCAAACAAGTCTCTATAAAAGGAGGTGTAAAAACGTGCAAATAATGATTTCGCAGCCAGCTGTTTCAGGAGCACAGACATCACAAATATCAGTTTCTTCGGAAAAAGGAAACAATGTGGATTCTCTCTTTTCTCAATTGCTAGCATCTTCTGGCGCAGAGAGTGAACAGCTTCCTGAAGGTTTAGGAGATATGATCGCAAGTGTCTTAGGAAGCATTGAGGGGCTTGACTGGAATGCTGACCTACTGAATAACGAGACCGTTCAATCATTATTAAACGAACTGCCACCAGAAATGAAGGAAGTTATTGAAAACCTTCTTGAGAATGAGATCGATTTCTCACACCTTGTAGTAAACGCCACTCCTGAGATGAAACTAGCAATCTTATTGCAGGTTGCTTTTAACGAAGAGGCAGGTCCATTATCTCAAAAAGACCAGAAGCAAATGGCAGATATTATAGGACGATGGTTTCCGGGAGTGAAGCTAGACCAAAAAGATTCAATACCAAAACAAACAGAGCAGATCTTTGGAGAGATAAAAAAGCTTTTGAGTGACTCAACAAGTAATGATAAGAATGCTTTCATGAAAGTCTTTGAAACCTTATCAGCCGAGAAAAAGGTAAAAAGCTTTGCAGATCATGCATTTCAACGGTTCGTCCCGACAAAATCGATCGAACCAAATGTTTCAGCTCCAAAGGAACTGCAAACCGTTCAAGCTCCACTTTCTCCTATAGAACAATGGACGTTGAAGGTTCCTGCTACAGGAGGAGAAGGACAAAAAGAACAATTTGTTCGTGAGGTTCAACAGATTATTTCAAGAGGAAAGCTGGTCGTTACAGAAACTGGATTTACGAAAATGCAGATTCGTTTAACACCTGAACATCTCGGTAACATCGAGATTCAGCTTATCCAAAAACATGGTGAGATCACTGCAAAGATCATCGCATCTAGTCAAGGTGCAAAAGATGCCTTAGATAGTCAACTCACACAATTGAAACAAGCTTTCACTAGTCAAGATATAGACTTTGAAAAGATTGATGTCTTTCTAAACGGAGACGAACAGTCCTTTGATTTCCGTGATCAAAGTAATCAAGAATTTGAAGATCAACAGCAAACAGATGAAAGTATGTCTGAGGAAGATATATCAGAACATCTATCATTTGATGAACAATTATCACAATTGGTATTAAACGAAAAGGTGTGATGAGTCATGACCAAGATCTCTGAAGATCTGATGCTTTCTAATTATCAAGCAAAAACAAAGCAAACAGGTTCAAACATTTTGGGGAAAGATGATTTTTTAAAGATATTAATTACACAGCTTCAAAACCAAGACCCAACAAGTCCGATGCAAGACCGAGAGTTTATCGCACAGATGGCAAGCTTTTCATCACTAGAACAGATGACAAACATGAACCAAACGATGCAGCAGTTCTTATCGTTTCAAACAGAATCTTCCTTGTTACAACAAAGCGAGATGATCGGTAAACAAGTAACGTACGAAACCGAAACAGTAGATGAAGAAGGTAACAAAAAGATAGAGGAAAAAGAAGGTCTAGTTAAATCTGTGTTATTTGAAAAAGGATCTGTCATGTTGGAAATGAGTGATGGAACAAAGATCACAAGTTACCAAGTGATCAAAATATCTGATCAGGCAAAGTAAGGAGTGGATAACATGAGCGAACGTATACACGCTCATCAATTGTACCAGCCGATCCTTTACCCGAATCATCAACAGCAGAAAAAAGTAAATCGATCTTTTCAGTCAGTTCTTTATAAAGAGCTTGAAAACCAACTAACCGTTAGTAAACACGCTCAAAAAAGATTGCAAGATAGAAATATTACGATATCAGAAACAAGCTGGAACAAGATAAGTGAAAAGGTGATTGAAGCTGGGCAAAAAGGCATTAAAGACTCGTTGGTGATCATGAAGAATGTCACTCTTGTCGTAAATGCTCCGAATCAAACCGTAATCACAGCGTTAGATCGAAACGAAAGCACATCTCAGATCTTCACAAACATCAATGGTGCCATCGTCATAGACGAATAAACGAGCTGGACCTTTACAGGAGGCTCACAAAACTGCCGATTGACAGAGGCAGTCATTAAACCAAGTAAGGGAGATAAAAACAAATGTTACGTTCTATGTATTCAGGAATCAGCGGTATGAAAAATTTTCAGGTGAAGCTAGATGTAATCGGAAATAACATCGCAAACGTTAATACGTATGGCTTTAAGAAAGGCCGTACAACTTTTAAAGATCTTGTGAGTCAGCAGATTGCTGGGGCGAGTGCACCAACTCCTGGAGCTGGGGGCAGAGGTGGGGTTAATCCTAAACAAGTCGGATTAGGGTCTCAATTGGCAACCATTGATACGGTGCATACTCAAGGTAGTTTACAAACAACTGCTCGACCTTTGGATTTAGGAATTTCAGGAGATGGTTTTTTTGTTGTAAACGATGGAACAAATGATTATTTAACAAGAGCAGGGAACTTCTATCTCGATAAATCAGGAAATTTAGTGAATTCAGATGGAATGTTTGTAAAAGGTTATGAACCAAATCCATCAAATAGTGGGGTAAATACAACAAATGCAAGTAATATTGTAATTCCTTCTACTGCAAAAAGTTTCAGTATTGGACCTGATGGAACCGTCAATTACATTATTGAAGGTTCAAGTGAACCAAAAGTAGCAGGTCAAATCTTTATTGCAAAGTTTTCAAATGATGGAGCATTAGAAAAAGCTGGTGGTAATCTTTATCGCGAAAGTGCAAACTCAGGTCTACCACTAAAGAATAGTGCAACAACTTACAATGGAGCAGTTGTTTCTGCACCAGGTAAAAATGGAGCAGGTACACTAGTAGCTGGTGCTCTTGAAATGTCCAACGTAGACTTATCTGAAGAGTTCACGGAGATGATTGTTGCACAGCGTGGGTTTCAAGCGAATACAAGAATCATTACAACATCTGATGAGATCCTTCAGGAGCTTGTGAACTTAAAACGTTAACGTGAAGGGAGGCAGGGGTGAGCAGGAAAAGGCTTAGCTCCGAAACTCATGATTTCTTTAACTCAGTTAAACGGGAATACGTTTACGCTGAATGCGATCTATATTGAACAGATCCAATCGTTTCCCGATACGACGATCACTTTAACAACAGGCAAAAAGTATGTTGTTAAAGAAAGTGAAGAACAGGTTGCTCAATTGATATCAACTTTTTATAGAAATATTAATTTGCTGCCACTAAGTCAGAAAAAGGAGGGTCTGTAGTTGGGAAAAAATAAAGCGGTAACGATCATGATCTCTATGCTCGTAGCGATCGGTTTAATCGGTGCAGCAGGATATTACGGGTTTAAGCAGTTCTCACCTAAAACCGAAGCTTCAGAACCTACAGCAGAAGAGCTGGACAAGCTGATGGTCGAAACCAATGAAATGACAACCAATCTTGCAGATCAATCTTATGTGAAGATTCAGTTCAAGATTCAAGCGGATAATGAAGATGCGAAACACGAACTTGAAAAAAGATTATTTCAAGTAAACAACCTTATCATCTATGAGATCTCGAACAAGAAAACAGAAGAACTATCTGGGCAACAAGGATTGATCTCTCTTGAAGACAAGTTGAAAACAGAGATTAATAAGGTTATGCAAGATGGGAAAGTAGTCAGAGTCTACACAACTCAAAAGATCATACAATAATTCACTAAAAACGGCATGAAAAGAGGTGAGACTCTTGGTTGATGTTTTGTCACAAAACGAAATAGATGCTCTTCTCTCCGCCCTTTCCACAGGAGAGATGGATGCAGAAGAGCTTAAAAAGGAAGAGTCAGAGAATAAGGTTAAAGTTTACGATTTTAAAAGAGCCCTTCGTTTTTCGAAAGAGCAGATCCGCAGTTTAACGAGATTGCATGAGAACTTTGCAAGACTCTTAACGACTTATTTTTCGGCACAGCTTAGAACGTACGTCCAGATAGGGGTAGCGTCTGTTGATCAGCTACCATATGAGGAATTTATTCGTTCTGTTCCGAAGATGACTTTATTGAATGTGTTTGAAGCACATCCGTTTGAAGGGCGCATCTTAATGGAAGTAAATCCGAATATCGCATATGCCATGCTTGATAGAGTGATGGGCGGCAGCGGGGCAGGGATGAATAAGATCGAGAATTTAACTGAGATTGAGACACGAATCATGAATCAGTTATTTGAAAACACACTTGATAGTTTTAAAGAGGCTTGGACAAGTGTGATCGAACTGGAGCCGTTCATGCTCGATTTGGAAGTAAATCCACAATTTTTACAGATGGTTTCTCCGAACGAAACGGTTGTCGTCATCTCGTTAAACACGACGATTGGCGAAACGAGCGGAATGATTAATATTTGCCTTCCGCATGTTGTCATAGAGCCGATCATACCAAAGCTATCTGTTCATCATTGGATGCAGAATAAAAAGAAGACAAGAATTCCGGGAGAAACTGAATTTATTGAACAAAAGATAAAGAACGCCTTTTTGCCATTTAAGGTTGAGTTAGGATCTTCAGACATGTCGATCGAGGAGTTTCTGAATTTATCTATCGGTGACTGTATTGAATTAGATCAACGAATCAATCAACCGCTCGTGATTAAAGTAGAAAACAATCCTAAGTTCTACGGTCAACCCGGAAAGGTGAAGAAAAAGTTAGCCGTTCAAATTATCGAAACCATTAAGGAGGATGAGGATCAATGGTAAGTGGAGATATGCTTTCACAAGACGAAATTGATGCTTTGTTGAATGGTGGAAGTCCTTCCTCGTCCGGAGCGACCGAAACCGAAGAATACCTATCATCGATTGAACGAGATGCGTTAGGTGAGATCGGAAACATCTCATTTGGAAGTGCTGCAACAGCACTATCCACCCTGTTAAATCAAAAGGTAGATATTACGACGCCACAAGTAACAGTCGTAAAACGCACTGAGTTAAAAGATGAGTTTCCGATTCCACATGTTGCGGTTCAAGTTACATACACAGAAGGCATCGAAGGAGCAAACTTGTTAGTGATCCGTAAGACGGATGCACAGATCATTGCAGATTTGATGCTTGGTGGTGAGGGTACTAATCCTTCTCCGGATTTTGGAGAACTGCAATTAAGTGCTGTTGGTGAAGCGATGAATCAGATGATGGGGTCCGCTTCAACATCGATGTCTACGATCTTTAATAAAAAGGTAGACATATCGCCGCCAAAGATTGATTTTCTGGATGTTGAATCAAACACGAGTTTGATTCCTGATGAAGAGATTTTAGTAAAAGTTTCTTTCAGACTTAAAGTGGGTGAACTGATCGATTCAAATATCATGCAGCTGATTGATGCTGAGTTCTCAAAGGACCTTGTACATAAGCTAATGAATCCTGAACCTGTTGTTGAAAATGAGCCGGTTGCCGATTATGTCCCTCATGAAGAAGTGGCTCCACCATCTCTACCGGTAGATTCTTATCAAGAACGTGTTCATAGTGAGCCGAGAAATGACCATCAACCTGCTTATCAATCTCAGATGAGAGACGTTTCCATTCAGCCGGCAAGTTTTTCGGACTTTGGAGATTATGAGACGAATCAAAGAGATACAAAAAACCTAGACATGTTGTTAGACATTCCGCTTCAAGTCACAGTGGAGCTAGGAAGAACAAAGAAAACAATCAAAGATATTTTGGAAATGTCTCAAGGTTCGATTGTAGAGCTCGATAAACTAGCTGGTGAACCAGTGGATATCTTTGTTAACCATAAGATGATCGCAAAAGGCGAGGTCGTTGTTATTGATGAAAATTTTGGAGTCCGCGTAACAGAGATTTTAAGCCAGCGTGATCGTTTAGAAAAATTGAAATAATTATCGGAGGTAAGTGAAATGGGAGAGCGTATTTTAGTTGTTGATGATGCAGCATTTATGAGAATGATGATCAAGGATATCTTAGTTAAGAATGGATTCGATGTTGTCGGTGAAGCGGCTGACGGTGCACAAGCGATCGAGAAATTTCAAGAGTTAAAACCAGATCTAGTTACGATGGATATTACGATGCCTGAAATGGACGGCATATCAGCTTTAAAAGAGATCAAAAAAACAAACCCTGATGCAAAAATTATCATGTGTTCAGCCATGGGACAGCAAGCGATGGTAATCGATGCGATCCAAGCTGGGGCAAAAGACTTTATCGTTAAGCCCTTTGCAGCTGACCGTGTAATTGAAGCGATCAAGAAGACTTTAGGCTAAGCGTTTCATGTATCGATGGTTAATTAGTTTTTTTGCAGCAGTTTGTCTCTCGCTTGTACCGATTAGTGTACAAGCGGAAGGCAGCAGTTCAGGGAAAAGTGTTTATGACACCATAAATAACTCAGATCAAAAGGGCGAGAAGGAAAAATCACCAGCAGAAACTAGCCCTGTGAATGCTAAGAGCGAAAGCACATTTATGATGCTCGTCAAGCTCGTGTTTATGCTTGGAATTGTTCTAGCGATCTTATTTTTTGTTTTACGATTTATTCAAAGAAAGTCTGTTAGTTTTCAAGACGGTAAAAATCTTCAGTCTTTAGGAGGAATCGGAATCGGACAGAACCGTTCTGTGCAACTCATCAAAACAGGTAATTCTGTCTTGGTAGTAGGTGTTGGAGATTCGGTAACACTTCTAAAAGAGATTACCAATGAAGATGAAGTTCAGATGATGCTCGATCAGCGTCCATCCCAAAACGTTTCAACGATGACGAACCAATTGAAACAAAAATGGCTGAAAAGTAGAACCGAAGAGTCAAGTAAGACTTCCAATGAAACAAGACCAGCAGAAACTAAAGATCATACGCAATCTTTTAAGACTATGCTTCAATCGATCGTTCAAGATAAGAAGAATCAGCAAAAAGATCTTCAGAGAGTACTTGAGAAAGGGAAACATCATGAATGAATTTATTCCTGGATTAGACTTGGATTTTATAAATAATAGCGATCCAGCGAACATGGAAACTACCATTCAGCTGTTGCTGCTCTTAACGGTCCTTTCGCTTGCTCCAAGTATATTAATACTTATGACTTGTTTTACGAGGATCATTATCGTTCTGTCCTTTGTTAGAACTTCACTGGCAACGCAGCAGATGCCACCTAACCAAGTTCTGATTGGGATTGCTTTGTTCTTAACTTTTTTTATCATGGCGCCAGTGATGCATGAAGTAAACAAAGAGGCGGTTCAGCCGTTAGTAAAAGGTGAGATTTCTCAGGAGGAAGCCTTTGATAAAGGAAGTCTTCCCATCAAAGAGTTTATGGCTAAGCATACACGACAAAAAGATCTTATGCTGTTTATGGAATATTCAGGTGCTAAGAAACCGGAAAGTATTAAAGACATCCCTTTAACGACTCTTGTTCCAGCGTTTGCGATTAGTGAATTAAAGACAGCTTTTCAGATTGGGTTCATGATTTTTGTTCCTTTTTTGATCATTGATATGGTCGTTGCGTCTATTTTAATGGCTATGGGGATGATGATGCTGCCACCCGTGATGATATCACTGCCATTTAAGATCTTATTATTCGTACTGGTTGATGGCTGGTACCTCATCGTTAAATCATTGCTATTAAGCTATTAAGGCAGGTGTAAACATGGATTCTCAATTTGTAATTTCTTTAGCTGAAAAAGGGGTATACATGACCTTGCTTTTGTGCGGTCCGCTTATGCTATTAGCCCTGATTGTAGGTTTGATCGTCAGTATTTTTCAAGCAACAACACAGATTCAGGAACAAACACTCGCATTTATACCAAAGATTGTTGCCGTTTTAGTAGGACTCGTGTTTTTCGGACCTTGGATGCTATCACAAATATTAGGTTTCACATCAAATATCTTTCAAAATTTACACACTTATATAGGATGATAAAATGGTAGATTTAGTTGCTTTCCCTGCTTTTTTATTAATCCTAACTAGAGTATCGGCATTTTTCTTAACAATTCCTGTGTTTTCCAATAAAAATTTACCTGTTATGCATAAAATCGGATTATCCCTATTTTTATCGTGGATCATGTTGTACGCGATTGACCCAAAACCGATTCCGTTAGATGGTTCATTTTTTCTGTTAATCATTAAAGAAGCGATGGTAGGACTATCCATCGGATTTATTGCAGCGATTGTTTTCTACGCGATTCAAGTAGCTGGTGGATTTATTGATCTTCAGATGGGTTTTGCGATAGCGAACGTGTTTGATCCGCAGACAGGCATTCAGACTCCTTTGATGGGTAGGTATCTGTATACGTTTGCGATTCTTTTCTTGTTAGCTACCGATGCTCATCACATGTTACTCGATGGAATCTTTTATAGTTATCAATTTTTACCGCTTGATTCAACCATATCTAATTTTGGAGATGGCGGGATTACGAGATTTGTAATAAGTGTGTTCTCAGGTATGTTCTTAGTTGCTCTGCAGATGGCGATTCCGATCGTAGGCACGTTGTTTCTAGCAGATCTAGCACTTGGGATCGTAGCAAGAACCGTTCCTCAGATGAACATTTTTGTTATCGGCCTACCAGTGAAAATATTAATTGCTCTTGTGTTGTTTTTAGTAGTAATGCCCGCATTCTTCGTATCTGTTCAGATGCTAGTCGATCAGATGCGTGACAGCATGATTAACTTAATGGAATTGTTGGGAGCGGCTTAAGTTGATGAGATATCCAATTACTTTACAGTACTTTTCAGGAGAAAAAACAGAAAAAGCAACACCGAAAAAAAGGCAGGAGAGCAGGAAAAAAGGTCAAGTAGCCAAAAGTGCTGACATCAACGCTGCACTTGTACTGTTTGCATCCGTTATGTTTCTTTCCTTTATGGGAAGCTGGATGGGTCAGAGGTTGCTTCATCTCTTCGCATATAGTTTAGATAAGAAACTTCTCTATAACGTAACTGAATCGAGTATTCCTAAACTATTTTGGGAGCTTTCGCTTGAAGTCGCGATCATCATAGCTCCCGTAATGATTGCGGCTATGATAGCCGGAGTCTTAGGAAACTATTTGCAAGTTGGGTTTTTGTTATCAACAGAAGCGATTCAGATGAAACTCGAACGAATCAATCCTTTATCTGGATTTAAGAGGATCTACTCGGTGCGTGCATTAGTAGAGCTATCAAAATCAATACTTAAAATTCTGCTTATCGGTGGAGTGACATTTTTTATCCTTTGGAGTGAACGTGATATCTATTTAAGAATGAGCCTAGTGAGTATTGAATCTTCACTTCCTGTCTTTGGAGGACTTGCTGTCAAGATGGGTTTTGCAGCTTCACTCGTTTTACTTTTTCTTGCGTTTCTTGACTATATGTACCAAAAATACGATTTTGAAAAAAATATTAGGATGTCGAAACAAGATATCAAAGATGAATACAAAAAATCTGAAGGTGATCCAAAGATTAAAGGGAAGATCAAGGAAAAACAAAGGCAGATGGCTATGAGGCGAATGATGCAAGAAGTGCCTAAAGCAGATGTGATCATCACAAATCCTACACACTATGCGATCTGTTTAAAGTATGACGATAACAACATGGATGCTCCCGTTGTTGTGGCAAAGGGAGTGGATCTTATCGCTCAACGCATCAAAGAAATCGCAAAAGAGCATAACGTAGCGGTTGTAGAAAACAAGCCTCTAGCAAGAACGCTTTACGCTCGCGTTGAGATAGGGCATGTGATTCCTGAAGATCTTTTTAAAGCAGTAGCTGAAATTTTAGCCTTTGTATACCGTGTAAAGAAAAAAGCGTAAGGAATGAATAGGAGAGTTAACAGATGAAAGCTAGAGACATGAGTGTTTTAGCGGGCGTTATTCTCATTATCGCCATGCTCGTCATACCAATGCCAACGTTTATGTTGGACTTCTTAATCATAACAAATATATCTCTGGCACTTTTAATCATATTGATTGCCATGAATACAACACAGCCTCTCCAATTTTCTATATTTCCGTCATTGTTATTGTTAGTGACGCTTTTCAGACTTGGGCTAAACGTTTCGACAACGAGGAGTATCCTTTCAACCGGAGATGCAGGAAACGTTGTACATACTTTCGGTGAATTTGTAGTTGGTGGAAATATTCTTGTTGGTATCGTTGTATTTTTCATTCTAATCATCATTCAATTTATCGTAATTACGAAAGGATCTGAACGTGTATCAGAAGTAGCGGCAAGATTTACACTTGATGCGATGCCTGGTAAGCAGATGAGTATCGATGCAGACTTAAACGCTGGCATGATTTCAGATCGGGAAGCGAAAGAAAGACGTGAAACGATTGAACGCGAAGCAGATTTTTATGGAGCGATGGATGGTGCGAGTAAATTTGTAAAAGGTGATGCTATAGCAGGTATAATCATCGTTTTGATCAATATGTTGTTCGGAATCATCATCGGAATGCTTCAGATGGGTCTAAGTTTTGGTGAGAGTGCAGAATTGTTTACAAGAATGACGGTTGGTGATGGATTAGTATCTCAGATCCCTGCGCTTATCATTTCAACAGCGACAGGAATTATTGTTACTCGTGCGGCCTCAGAAGGAAATTTAGGGTTTGATATCAGTAAACAATTGCTTGCATATCCTATCATGCTTTTTGTTGCTGGCGGCACCATCATCATGCTTGGCTTGTTCACACCGATCAATGACTTTTTCACGATTACGATCGGAGGAATTTTAGCAATCGGCGGCTATCTTCTATTAAAAGCAGAACGTGAACAAAAAGTAAAAGAAGAAGTGGTGGAAGAGGATATTCAGACAGAACAGCTGAAAAGCCCTGAATCTGTTGTGAACCTTCTACAGATCGACCCGATCGAATTTGAATTCGGCTACAGTCTTATTCCATTAGCAGACACTTCGCAAGGCGGTGACCTGTTGGATAGGATTGTTATGATCAGAAGGCAGCTTGCATTAGAACTTGGAATGATCGTACCGGTCGTTCGAATTCGCGACAACATTCAGCTTCAGCCGAATGAATACAGAATTAAAATAAAAGGAAGCCAAGTCGCAAAAGGTGAGCTGCTGTTGGATCATTATTTAGCGATGAGCCCAGGTATCGACGATGAAGAGGTGCAAGGTATCGAAACGATGGAACCAGCTTTTGGTCTACCAGCTATTTGGATCGGTGAAGAGATGAAAGAGCGAGCTGAATACTCAGGATATACAGTCGTAGATCCGCCGTCAGTCGTCTCGACGCATTTAACAGAAGTAATCAAGAAGCACGCACACGAATTGATTGGCAGACAAGAAACGAAACAACTTGTAGATCACTTAAAAGAATCGTATCCAGCGATCGTGGAAGAGGTAACTCCGGATGCTCTTACCATCGGAGAGGTTCAAAAAGTGTTATCAAAACTTTTACGAGAACGAATCTCAATTCGAAACTTAGCAGTAATTTTTGAAACGTTAGCTGATTTTGCAAAAATGACAAAAGATACAGATCTATTAACAGAGTATGTAAGACAAGGCTTATCCAGACAGATCTCAAAAAGCTATAGTAATGAAAATGAGCCTCTGCATGTTATCACACTTGGCGGTTCGGTGGAAAAGAAGATAGCTGATGCAGTTCAGCAAACCGAACACGGGAATTATCTGTCTTTAGATCCGCAAGATTCTCAAGTGATCTTTGACAGCATTACTACTGAACTTGAATCCGGGCGGGGTTTTGACCAATCTGTTGTTCTCTTATGTTCACCGGCTGTAAGAATGTATGTAAGACAACTCATTGAACGTTATCTTCCTGATGTCGCGGTTTTATCATACAACGAATTGGAACCTGAGCTCGAAGTGAAAAGTGTAGGGGTGGTGAACATCTGATGAAAGTGAAGAAATATACAGCGCAGAACTTGCCAGAAGCTATGAAATTAGTTAGAGCGGATCTGGGCAGTGGTGCAGTCATTTTAAATACAAGAGAGGTTCAAGTTGGTGGCTTCTTCGGATTTTTCACAAAGAAGAACGTTGAAATTTTCGCTGGATTGGATCAAGACGTAGATTATCATCCAACAAAGAACACTAACAAGAATATTGTGAAAGAAAAGCAAGCTGTGTTCCAGGACGAGGAGCTGACAAAGGAAATTCGTCAGCTGAAGAACATGGTTCACTCTTTGACCGTACAATCAAAATCTGCAGATGATGCAGCTCCATTCTTTAAAGAATGGGAAAATTTTCTTTTAAGTCAAGAAGTAGACTTAACGATAATCGAAGAACTCATCCCTTCTTTATCAAATAAATACGAAAGTCTCGATGAAATGGAGCGAGACAGCTATGACTGGAATACATGGATCAGCAGCTACTTAAGCGCAAGAATGGCTAAAAGCGAATTTGGCGGCTTTCATTATGAAACAAAATTCTTAAACTTAATCGGACCTACCGGTGTTGGTAAAACAACCACCATAGCAAAGATTGGAGCAAAAGCGGTTTTAAAAGACGGAAAAAAAGTGGCGTTTATTACGACTGATACGTATCGTATTGCAGCTATCGACCAACTAAAAACGTACGCTGAGATATTAAACATACCATGTGAAGTCGCTTATACTGCTGATGATTTTAAGAAGGCTAAGGAAAAGTTTGAAGATTATGATCTAGTCCTCGTAGATTCGGCAGGCAGAAACTTCTTAAATCGTTTTTACATCGAAGAATTGCAACGTATCATTCATTTTGATAAAGATATGAAAAACTATCTCGTTCTTTCTTTAACTTCAAAATACCGGGATATGGAGACGATTTATAGTCAGTTTAAGAGTCTGCCGGTTCATAAGGTGATATTTACGAAGAAAGATGAAACGACGACGTACGGTTCATTATTGAATCTTGCAATCTTAAACAGTGTACCGATCGGATATGTTACGAATGGCCAGAACGTACCTGATGACATGTTTGAGGCTGACGCGGATGAACTTGTTCAGGCTCTAGTAAAGGAAAAGCTACTTCATGCTTGATCAAGCGATAAGTCTTCGTAAACAATTAATCTCTGCCTCATCAAACAGTGCAAGAGTTATCTCTGTAGTCAGTGGTAAAGGTGGAGTGGGTAAAACGAACGTCACGGTGAATCTTGCTCTTTCCTTGGTTGAAATGAAAAAACGTGTGTTAGTACTAGATCTTGATATAGGTATGGGAAATGTAGATTTGATTCTAGGCAGAAGATCTGACAAGCATATGATGGATATGCTGCAGAATCAATTATCCGTATGGGAGATCATCGAAGAGGGTAAAGACGGACTTCATACGATAGCCGGAGGAAGGAATTTCGGTTCGCTTACAAGCATAACGGATGACATGTTGGTACATTTTATGAAGCAACTGGAAGAATTAGAGAGGTTTTATGACTATATTTTTTTAGACATGGGTGCAGGTGCAACAGAAACAGCTTTAAAATTTGTACTTTCCAGTCATGAGATATTGGTG
Organism: Fictibacillus sp. 5RED26; assembly: GCF_015903895.1. Lineage (NCBI taxonomy): Bacteria > Bacillati > Bacillota > Bacilli > Caryophanales > Fictibacillaceae > Fictibacillus > Fictibacillus sp. 5RED26. The sequence goes on from NZ_JACZDU010000001.1 coordinate 1,125,702, forward strand.
ATAGCTACACCTGAGATCACCTCACTAACAGATGCATATTCTATGATGAAATTCATTTATATGAAAGATAAGGACCTGCCCTTTTACTTGGTCATCAATCGATATGAAAATGTGAGAGAAGGAAAAGAAACGGTTGAAAAGTTAAGTCATGTTTGTAAACAGTTTCTGCAAAAAGAGCTGATCTGTTTAGGTAAGATACCGATGGATCAGGATGTATTACATGCTGTGAAAAAACAGATTCCCTTTTCTATTCATAAACCTTCATCAATAGCATCCAGAGCTGTATTTCAGCTAGCGGAAACCTATGTTGGTACAGTAAAACAGCAAGAAGTATCTTATAAGTCTTTCATCGGTAAGCTAAAGTCATTTTTCAGAGAAAGGTAGATGCTGCATGAAACAGATCAGAGTGCTAATTGTGGATGATTCTGCCTTTATGAGGAAGCTGATCAAAGAGTTCTTAAGCGAAGATCCTAGAATTTTGGTGATCGATACAGCAAGAAATGGACAAGAAGCAGTTGAAAAAACACTAAAAATAAAACCAGACGTGATAACGATGGATGTTGAGATGCCCATTTTAAATGGGATCGACGCAGCGAGAACGATTATGAAGAGTTTTCCTGTTCCAATCATCATGTTATCTAGCACAACAAAAGTCGGTGCAGAAAATACGATTCTAGCTATGGAAGCAGGAGCTATTGATTTTATCGCTAAGCCATCAGGAGCTATATCCTTAGATTTACATAAGGTAAAGACTAGTTTGATAGAAAAAGTGATTGCTTCCTCTAAAGCGAATATTGTAACAAAAAAAGCACTGTCGCCTTATACACTTGAAAACAAAGCGCCTAAAAGATCAAACAGAATTGATCATAGAGAGAAGCTAGTCTTAATAGGTACATCTACAGGCGGCCCAAGAGCTTTACAACAAGTGATTACTAAGCTACCTATAGACCTGGATGCACCTGTTGTTGTCGTACAACATATGCCAGCAGGATTTACGAAATCATTAGCAGATCGATTGAATTCACTATCAGACATCTTTGTAAAAGAGGCTGAGCATCATGAACGGCTACAAAAAGGTCATGTTTACATCGCACCCGGCGGTTTTCATGTACGACTATACGAAAAAATGGGACGGTTATATGTTTCGTTAGATAGTGATGCTCCAGTAGGAGGTCATCGACCAGCGGTTAATGTGCTTTTCAGTTCAGCCTGCAAGCTTAAAAACTATCAAAAGGTCGCTGTCATCATGACTGGAATGGGCTCCGACGGTACAAATGGAATCGTAGACTTAAAAGAAGCTGGTTCAACCGTAGTTATTGCGGAAGCTGAAGAATCTTGCATCGTTTATGGAATGCCAAAAGCCGCGGTTCTCACTAAAAAAGTAGATGAAGTTGTTCATTTAGAGTCAATTGGATTAGCTATTCAGAACCATTTGTAAATTAGGAGGAATTATACGATGGAAATGACACAATATCTTGACATATTCATTGAGGAAAGCAAAGAGCATTTACAATCTATTAATCAACAAGTGCTTCTGCTGGAGAAAAGACCAGGAGAGCTTACAATCGTAAATGAGATATTTCGTTCTGCTCATACTTTAAAAGGAATGTCAGCTACGATGGGTTATGAGGATCTGGCCAATCTTACGCACTGTATGGAAAATGTTCTTGATGCGATTCGAAATAACAAAATAGAAGTTTCATCTTCTGTCCTAGATGTTCTGTTCGCGTCGCTTGATCATTTAGAAGCGATGGTAGTGGAGATTTCAGAAGGTGGAAGCGGTAAACGTGATGTGACGAAGACAGTGAGAGATTTAGAGACCCTTGAAAAGGGAGAAGCTCCGAAGATGATTCAAGCTGAATCAAAAAAGGAAGCAGAGTCGTTACATGTTTATGATCAATATGAAAAGCAGATTATCATTCAATCAAAAGAACAAGGATTTAACGCTTACGAGCTTTCGATCTCATTAAGGGACGACTGTATCTTAAAAGCTGCAAGAGTATATATGGTCTTCGAAGTGATCGAACAGATCGGTGAGATCATAAAAACGATGCCAGCAGTAGACATGCTTGAAACAGAACAATTCGGAACTCATTTTACTCTTTCCATCCTCACGAAAGAGTCCGCCGAAAACGTACAGGAACGTATCTTAAAAGTGTCTGAGGTAGATGTAGTAGAAGTGGTTGACATTCAAGGAGATAAACTCAACATCTCGTCAAACACTGAGAGCGACAAGAATGATAAATTAGAGCAACAAGAAGTGAAACTAGAAGATAAAAAAAGCGAACCTCAACAAACTTCAATTTCAGGAAGCAGCGGAAAAACGATTCGTGTCAATATTGAAAGGCTCGATCAGCTCATGAACTTGTTTGAGGAACTCGTTATTGACCGAGGACGGCTTGAAGAGATATCGAAATCATTAAAAAGCATGGAACTCAATGAAACGGTTGAACGAATGTCTCGTGTTTCAGGAGACCTTCAAAATATTATCCTGACGATGAGAATGGTACCGGTAGAACAAGTTTTCAATCGCTTTCCAAGGATGATCAGAGGATTAGCGAAAGATCTCGGTAAAAAAGTAAACCTTGAGATCGTAGGTGCTGAGACTGAGCTTGATCGAACCGTAATCGATGAGATCGGTGATCCGCTTGTTCATCTACTTCGAAACTCGATTGACCATGGCATCGAAAACCCAGGGGAACGCTCTTCTAAAGGCAAAAATGAAACGGGGACCATCTATTTAAGAGCATTTCATAGCGGAAATCATGTGTTTATAGAGATTCAAGATGATGGAGCGGGTATAAATAAGCAAAAGGTATTGAGTAAGGCGATTGAAAATGGGGTCATCACGAAAGAAATGTCTGAAAATTTGACCGATAAACAGTGTTTTGAATTATTGTTCGCTTCAGGCTTTTCTACAGCCGATGTTGTTTCTGACATTTCAGGCCGTGGAGTGGGATTAGATGTTGTGAAGAATAAGATTGAATCGTTAGGTGGTTCTATCGCTGTCGATTCAACCGAAGGCTCTGGGACGATTTTTTCCATACAGCTTCCTCTTACTTTATCAATCATGTCAGTTATGCTCGTTGAAATTAGTCGTGAGAAATATGCGATTCCACTATCATCAATTATTGAAACGGCCATTATTAAGAAAGAAGATATTCTTTCAGCTCATAATCAGAAAGTGATTGATTTTAGAGGTAAAGTCGTACCGCTTGTAAACATGAAGGACATTTTTGAAGTCCCTGGTTCAACTGAAGCCAGTCAGCACGTTCCTGTAGTGGTAGTGAGAAAAGGTGACAAGATGGCAGCATTAGTCGTTGATTCGTTTATTGGACAGCAAGAAATTGTCTTGAAATCACTTGGTCAGTATTTGACATCTGTATTTGCTATCTCTGGTGCAACGATTCTAGGAGATGGACAAGTAGCATTAATTCTCGATTGCAATGCACTCATAAAATAAGGTGGTTAATCATGATGAATGAAGAAAAAGTGATCATATTTCAATTAAAAGATGAAGAATATGCAGTTCCTGTTCAGCACGTAAAATCGATTGAAAGAATGCAACCGATTACGAGAATTCCAAGAACAGTTTCTTTCGTAAAAGGGGTAATTAACTTAAGAGGAGTCGTTACTCCCATTATCGATCTGCGTTCACGATTCGAAATTGAAGAAGTAAGTCATACGGATACAACTCGCATCATCATTGTTTCAGTAGGTTCCATTGAAGCTGGACTGATTGTCGATGCAGCAAACGATGTAATCGATCTGGATAAAGAGTCGATCGAGCCTCCTCCTGAAGTAGTAGGTGGTGTAGATGCAGAGTATATCCATGGGGTTGCGAAGATTGAAAAGCGACTATTGATCTTGCTCGACCTTGTGAAGGTGTTGAATCCAGAAAAGTTGGATGTTCAACCTACAAAGGAGAGTATCCTTTGAGATGGATTTTTTAAAAATTCAGCCGATTCATCTGGATGTCTTACGAGAGATCGGAAATATTGGAGCAGGACATGCAGCCACAGCCTTATCAACGATGCTGAACAAAGCTGTTGATATGAAAGTTCCTTCAGTAAACGTGATCTCATTTGAAGAGATATCTGAGATGGTTGGCGGAGCAGAGAACGTTGTGGCATCTGTTTTCTTGAGAATCGTTGGCGATGCTCCTGGATGTATGTTCTTCATGCTTCCAGTTGAGCAAGCTGAGCAGCTTTTAGAAGACTTATTAATCGGCCAGACAGTGAAGTTAACAAACGGAGAAGAATCTGACATCTCATTATCTGCTCTTCAGGAAGTGGGAAACATTCTATCAGGCTCATATCTAACATCGTTCTCTGATTTCACAGGGTTGAATTTACAGCCATCAGTACCTGCAACAAGTATTGATATGGCAGGGGCGATCTTGAGTTTTGGACTTTTCGAAATTTCCACTGTGAGCGATTATGCCATTGTTATTGATACTGCTTTTACAGATATAGAAAGACAAGACGAGGTAAAAGGTCACTTCTTCTTGTTGCCTGATCCTCTTTCCTTCTCAAAAATTTTTGAAGCATTAGGAGTTCCGTTGGATGAGTGAAATCATAAAAGTTGGAATCGCTGATATAAACGTCGTTTCCCCTCCAAACACAATTAGAACAACAGGTCTTGGTTCATGTGTGGGCGTTATACTTTTCGATCAAGTAAAAAAAAAGGCAGGGATGGCGCATATCATGCTTCCGGATTCGTCTTTATCAAAAACTCCCACATTGAATGAAGGAAAGTATGCGGATACAGCAATCAAGAGTTTATACGACATGCTGATCAAGAGTGGTGCTAACGGAAAAGCGCTAAAAGCAAAAATTGCTGGCGGCGCGCAGATGTTTAAGTTCTCATCCGGAAGTGAAATGATGCGAATCGGCCCAAGAAACGTAGAACGTGTCAAAGAAGAGTTGTCTGCTCTGAAAATTCCTTTACTAGCAAGTGATGTAGGAGGTTCGAGTGGCAGGACCATTGAGTTCAATCCAGAGAACACATTACTAACGATTAAAACAGTTAATGCAGGAACGAAAGTAATTTAGAAGTTCACAAAAAAACGAGGAGGATTACCATGACGGAGCCATCTTTAGTAGAAGAACAATCTTGCTGGGAAAAGTGGAACACTAGTCGTGATCGAGAAGCAGGTGACGAACTGATGCGTGCATATTTACCACTTGTCAATTATCATGTACAACGTATATCGGTTGGTTTGCCGAAAAGTGTTAACAAAGATGAACTCCGATCCCTCGGTATGCTAGGGTTATACGACGCTCTTAAAAAGTTTGAGCCTGAAAGAGACCTGAAATTTGATACATACGCATCATTTCGAGTTCGTGGTGCTATTTTGGACGGCTTAAGAAGAGAAGATTGGCTGCCAAGAAGTTTAAGAGAAAAAACGAAAAAAGTTGAAGCTGCCATTGAGAGGTTAGAACAAGAAAATCTGCGTTCTGTAAGCGCGAAAGAAGTTGCTGATGAATTAGGATACTCAGAAAATGAAGTAACAACCGTAATGTCTGAAAGTTTTCTTGCCAATGTATTATCGATCGATGAAGAGAATAAAGAAACAGAAAGTCGTGAAAAAGTTAGTTATACAATTGAAGATAAAAAAGCGATTACACCTGAAAATAGTTTGCTGCAAGAAGAACTTCATGGCGAACTTGCATTAGTGATCAAGGAATTATCTGAAAAAGAGCAGCTTGTAGTGAGTTTGTTCTACTTTGAAGAATTAACATTGACTGAAATCGGTCAAGTACTTGGTCTATCGACATCCAGAATATCTCAAATACACTCAAAAGCACTCTTTAGAATTCGACAGGTTCTACAACGATATATGTAAGGGGTAGGGATATGGATCAATGGTTTCATGTTAAATATGAAGATAATGAAACGCAGGCTCTTTTATTAAAAAAAGAAGTTGAAATCCCATCTGGAGAAGTCACATTTTCGAGTCTTTTAGCTTGGATCGAATCAAAAGGTATACGACATGGAATTCGAAATGAAGTATTGAGTTTGATAGCAGAGAATCTAGATACATTTATTTTCCCGGCTGAAATCGCAAAAGGAAAACAACCGAAGGACGGAGAACCTGCAAGACTTATACCGTCTATCTCAAATGAGAAAGTTGTTACGGTCAACGAAAATGCGAAGCTGGATTTTAAACGACTTTTTACAATTCCAACAGCTGAGTTCGGAGAGATCCTAGCAAGAAAAGTAAATGGTACAAAAGGCATCGCAGGAATAAGTGTTTTCGGAAAAGTGCTACCTGCAAAAAACGGAAATGATCTGCTAGTGAAAAATGGTATGAACACCGTATTTAACGAATCAGAGCAATACGTTTATGCTTCAGCAAGCGGGGAAGTAACCTTTCAAAAGAACAGAGTAAATATTTATCCCGTTTATCGAGTGGATGGAGATGTTTCTTTAAAGACTGGTCACATAGATTTTGTTGGAAATGTTCATATAACGGGCGATGTTCCTTCCGGATTTAAAATATCAGCAAAAGGTGATGTGAGGATTGAAGGAGTCGTAGAAGCAGCAGATATCACTACAGACGGAAACGTTGTTATCGGTGGTGGTGTCTTAGGCCAAGGTAAAGGAACGATCCGTTGTGGAGGAGACTTTACTTCACTGTATATTAGTCAAGGAAATGTCTACGCCAATGGAAATATAATGGTAGCTCAAACGATTCTACACAGTCATTGTGAGGCAGAATTGACTGTTACATGTACAAGCGGAAAAGGGAATATATCGGGTGGTACATGTATTGCTGGGAACGGAATATCAGCGATTGATATAGGCAATGAAACGTACTCCAAAACGCTATTACACATAAAAACAAATGCTAAAATGGAGAACGATATCGTAAAATACGAACAAAAAATTCTTGAACTGCAAACAAATTTAGAGAAATTAAATCATTTAAAGACTGTGTTGATTCAGAAAAATTCAGAACGACAAACGATTAATCGTATCATTAATACAATCTCTCAAGCGAAACACGAGATCGTTGACCTACAAAAGAAAATCCAAAGATGTAAAAGTTCTTCAAACTCATCTATAAATATAAAAGGCACGCTTCACCCTAATGTTGAGATCTGTATTGGAAAATACAAACGAAAAATTCAATCTCCATTTAATGCTGCAAAAGTATTTATAGAAGAGAAAGAAATTGTTGTTCACTCCCTATAAGAATTGGATGTGGATGCTGTGAGTCTGAAATTAATAGAACTTCAAGTTGCAATTCCAAGAACAGTTGATGCGTCAAAAGCAAGTCTAGATCTAATGAACAGAGGACTTCTACAACAACATCAGACCACTGAAGAAATACGTAAGAAAGACAAGAATGAATCGAAACGGGTCAATCAGAAAGAAGCGGCTGATGCAGGCTTGTTTCAATCAAATCAACAACAAGAAAAGACGAGTTCTAGAAGTCAGAATCATCCTTATAAAGGGAAGAAAATTGATTATACAGGTTAGGATGAATGTGATGTACTCCTTAGTTTTTCTAAGTTTCTTATTAAATGTAATCTGTCTTTATTCTGTTTTTAATTTGCGCAAAAAACTACAGCAGCAGAGTGCCTCAAATGACACAAGAATAAGTGAAGAGGTAGAAGAACTTCTGGAGCTGTTCTCAGAAGAGATGAAGCTTGAAAATGAACGTTTGCATAAGATGATTTTAAAATTCACAGAAGAGCAACAGCAGAAATATCATTCGACAGTGGTTAATGAGATTTCTCCAATCCAATCTGTAGAGACCCAAACTGACAATACTTCTCTAGATGATCACTTATCTAAAGATACGAACGAAGTATTAACATTAGCTCAAGAAGGATATAATGCTGAAGAAATTGCAAAAATGCTGCAAAGAGGTAAAGGCGAAGTAGAGTTACTTTTAAAATTTTATCGATAACAAGCAAAAAGACTTGCAGAAATTACACGAAACATGTTATATTATTTCTCGGTGTTAATCACACACGTTTGCGGATTTGAGTAATGTGGTGCTGACTAAGTCAGTTATTGCTCAAAGGTGAAACAAACGGAGGTAAACAAACCTAGGAGGTGCCATTATGGCAGTAATTTCAATGAAACAATTGTTAGAAGCTGGTGTACACTTTGGTCATCAGACTCGCCGTTGGAATCCGAAAATGTCTCGTTACATTTTCACAGAAAGAAACGGTATCTACATCATCGATCTTCAAAAGACAGTAAAGAAAGTTGAAGAGTGCTACAATGTTATGCGTAACATCGCAGCTGACGGTGGAAAGATCCTTTTCGTAGGAACTAAGAAACAAGCTCAAGATTCAGTAAAGGAAGAAGCTGAACGTTCTGACATGTACTACATCAACCAACGTTGGTTAGGTGGAACATTAACAAACTTCGGTACAATCCGCAAGCGTATCAACCGCTTAAAAGATCTTGAAAAAATGCAAGAAGACGGTACTTTTGAAGTACTTCCTAAGAAAGAAGTTATTCTTCTTAAAAAGGAAATGGATCGTCTTGAAAAGTTCCTAGGCGGAATTAAAGACATGAACAAGCTTCCTGACGCATTATTCGTAGTTGACCCTCGTAAAGAGCGCATTGCGATTGCAGAAGCTCGTAAATTAAACATCCCGATCATCGCTATCGTTGATACGAACTGTGATCCGGACGAAGTTGATCACGTTATCCCTGGTAACGATGATGCAATTCGTGCAGTTAAACTTCTTACTGGTAAGATGGCAGATGCTATCATCGAAGCTAACCAAGGCGGAGAAGAAGTAGCAGAAGCAGCTGAAGAAGAAACTACTGCTTAATTAAATGGAATGCTCAAGGGTGGTAGAGGGGATGACCCTTTATCACCCTTTTTATGTAAAAGCACAACTAGCACTACATATCCCATAAGGAGGCAAAAACACATGGCTATTACAGCACAAATGGTTAAAGAATTGCGTGAGAAAACTGGCGCAGGTATGATGGATTGTAAGAAAGCATTAACTGAAACAGATGGTAACATGGAGGCGGCAATTGATTACCTTCGTGAAAAAGGGATCGCGAAAGCTGCTAAGAAAGCTGACCGTATCGCTGCAGAAGGTTTAACTTCTGTAATCGTTGAAGGCAACAAAGCAGTAATCCTTGAAGTAAACTCTGAAACAGATTTCGTTGCAAAAAACGAAAACTTCAAAAACTTAATCGCTGAACTTGGTAACCACTTGTTGGCTACAGAGCCTGCTTCTGTTGAAGATGCATTGGCTTCTGAGTTTAACGGAACTACTGTAAATGATTACATCAACGCAGCAATTGCAAAAATCGGTGAAAAACTTACTCTTCGCCGTTTCGAAATCTTGAAAAAAGACGACAATGCAGCATTCGGCGCATACCTACACATGGGTGGTCGTATTGGAGTTCTTTCAGTTGTTGAAGGGACTACAGAAGAAGAAGTTGCAAAAGACGTTTCTATGCACGTTGCAGCAGTAAACCCTAAATACATCTCTCGTGACGAAGTTAGTGAAGAAGAAGTATCACGTGAGCGTAAAGTGTTAACTGAACAAGCACTTAACGAAGGAAAGCCTGAAAACATCGTAGCTAAAATGGTAGAAGGACGTCTTGGTAAATACTTCGAAGATATTTGCTTAAACGACCAATCTTTCATTAAAGATCCAGACCAAAAAGTAGGTAAATATGTAGCTTCCAAAGGTGCTACTGTTAAAGCCTTCATTCGCTTTGAAGTAGGAGAAGGTCTTGAAAAGCGTGAAGACAACTTCGCTGAAGAAGTAATGTCTCAAGTTAAAAAGTAAGCACAGTTTGAAAAAGAGGGGAGCACGTTGTGTTCCTCTTTTTTTACAGAAATAACCTTGGTTTATTAATGGTTTTCAAAAAAGATTGCTGCTTATGCTTGATAAAGACATCTTTGACTAGTTGATTGAAGTGTAAGGTGCGAGACTCCTGCGGGACGAGCGGTCAGGTGAGACACTTAAAGGCGCAAAGCGGCAAGTGGCTCACCGGTCGCCCCGCGGAAAGCGAGCACCTGAAACGGAGATTAACTACTTTCATAAGCAACATAGCTTTACAGAAAAGCCTTAACACCAAAGTAAATACATTTTTTAGGTGATGGAGGGACAAATGACTACTTCAAAATATAAACGAGTCGTCTTGAAACTAAGCGGAGAAGCATTAGCAGGTGAACAAACTTCTGGAATCGATCCAAAAATCGTTCAGTCAATTGCTGAACAAGTAAAAGAAATCGTTGAACTCGACGTAGAAGTTGCTGTAGTTGTAGGCGGCGGAAACCTATGGCGCGGTAAGACGGGTAGTGAGATGGGAATGGACCGTGCCTCAGCAGATTATATGGGCATGCTTGCTACAGTTATGAATTCATTAGCTCTTCAAGACAGTCTTGAAAACATCGGGGTTCAAACAAGAGTACAAACATCAATAGAAATGCGTCAGGTTGCAGAACCTTATATCAGAAGAAAAGCCATTCGTCACCTTGAAAAAAAGCGCGTTGTCATATTTGCAGCAGGAACGGGTAACCCGTATTTCTCAACCGATACGACAGCAGCACTGAGAGCAGCAGAAATTGAAGCGGAAGTCATCTTGATGGCTAAGAACAACGTGGATGGCGTGTATTCTGCAGATCCGAAGTTGGATGAGAATGCAGTGAAGTATACGACATTATCTTATCTTGATCTTTTAAAAGACGGACTAGCTGTAATGGATACAACAGCTTCGTCACTATGTATGGACAATGACATCCCGTTAGTTGTTTTCTCGATCATGGAAGAAGGAAACATCAAACGAGCAGTTGCTGGAGAAAAAATTGGAACCGTTATAAGGGGGAGAAACTAATGGCAAAAGAAGTTTTAACTCAAGCAGAAGAAAAGATGCAAAAAGCAATCGGAGCTCTAAGACGCGAATATTCAACACTTCGTGCAGGTAGAGCAAATCCTTCTCTATTAGACCGAGTACAAGTTGATTACTACGGAACTCAAACACCAATCAATCAATTAGCAGGTGTAACCACTCCAGAAGCTAGACTTTTAGTTATTCAGCCTTACGACAAATCTGCAATGGCAGATATTGAAAAGGCGATCCTAAAGTCTGATCTTGGTCTAACACCTTCTAACGATGGGCAAGTGATTCGTATTGCGATTCCAGCTCTAACAGAAGAGCGCAGAAAAGAATTAGTTAAACTTGTTAAGAAGTTTGCTGAAGAAGCGAAAGTAGCTTTAAGAAACGTTCGCCGCGATGCGAATGATGATTTGAAGAAACTTGAAAAAGAAGCTGAGATTACAGAAGATGAACTACGCCGTTATAACGATGATGTTCAAAAGCTTACTGATAAATACACAGCTGAAGCTGATTCTGTAAGTTCTGCTAAAGAAAAAGAAATCATGGAAGTATAAAGCTTTTCCATGTACAATTAAATATAAAAAGCCCTCTATAAAAGGGGGCTTTTTTATTAGACAATATCGCCATTTTGCTAGATTTAAATTGATAAGTGGTGATAGGCATTAGGAGAAAATCTCTTATAGAGGTTGATTCTATGAAGTCTAAGAAGATGGAGGCTTATACATGCTTGACAAGCTTTTCTTTAAGAAAAAAAGTCCAGAGAATCATACATTTAAAGAAGAAAACATCCCTAAACATGTAGCTATTATTATGGATGGTAATGGTCGGTGGGCAAGGAAACGAGCGATGCCACGAATTGCCGGACATCATGAAGGGATGAAAACAGTTCGGAAAATCGTTAAAGAAGCGAATAAGATTGGGATTGAAGTGCTGACCCTTTATGCGTTTTCAACTGAAAATTGGAAACGGCCACGTGAAGAAGTCGACTTTTTAATGAAGCTTCCTGGAGAATTTTTAAATACTTTTCTGCCAGATTTGATTAAAGAGAACGTACAAGTGCGAATAATGGGTAAAAAAGAGTTATTGCCCCTTCATACTGTTAAAGCAGTAGATGAGGCGATTAACAAGACGAAGAACAATACAGGGTTAATCTTAAACTTCGCTCTTAATTATGGCAGTCGTGATGAGATTACAGCTGCAGTAAAAGCATTGGCTTCTGAAGTTAAACAAGGAAGATTAGAGCCTTCAGATATTGATGATTCTATGATCGAGCAGCATTTAATGACGCATGATCTAAAGGACCCTGATTTATTGATTCGTACAAGCGGTGAAGTTCGATTAAGTAACTTTATGCTATGGCAGCTTGCGTATTCTGAATTTTGGTTTACTGAAGTGTTATGGCCAGATTTTTCTGAGGAGCATTTAAGAGAAGCTGTATCACAATTTGCCGGACGAGGCAGGCGGTATGGCGGTGTTTAATTAAGGAGGACTTATGAAACAACGGATAATAACAGGTGTAATCGCAGCCGTTTTATTTATAGGGATTACCCTTTATGGAAGCTGGCCGTTCTCACTATTAATACTATTGCTAACTGGGATTGGCATGTTTGAATTATTACGTATGAAAGGGATGGAGCGAAGTTTCGTCGGGGGAATCGGCTATCTTTTAGCAGTCTTGGTGGCATTGCCAGAAGATTGGATGAGTTCATTAGAACCCTTTACTAAAACTGATGCCATTATACTTGCAGTTCTTCTGCTGCTAGTCGTAACGGTCATACAAAAGAACAATACAGATTACAATCATATTTCTTTTGTACTATTTAGTTCTATTTATGTAGGATTTGGCTTTTTCTATCTACTAGAAACGAGAATATTAGAGGACGGTGTCCAGCTACTATTCTTGATACTATTCATGATTTGGGCGACTGACTCTGGAGCATATTTTGTTGGGAAATCGATTGGAAAGCGAAAACTTTGGCCGGTTATCTCCCCAAACAAAACGATAGAAGGTGCAGTTGGCGGAATCTTCTTTAGTATTGTTGTAGGGGTGATCAGCTATTTCACTTCTTTCGTTGATACGTCGATATTTAATATTCTACTTATCTCACTTGTCGTAGGCATATTTGGTCAGATTGGTGACTTGGCAGAATCGGCATTCAAACGAATCTACGATGTAAAAGATTCTGGTACTTTACTTCCTGGTCATGGTGGGATATTAGATAGACTAGACAGTGCGTTGTTTGTATTCCCGTTGCTTCACGTGCTTCATTTGATAGGATAACGCTAGGAGGTATTGTATGAAATCAGTTAGTTTACTTGGTGCAACAGGTTCGATCGGCATTCAGACCTTAGATGTTATCGCCTCTCATCCACAAAAGTTCAAATTAAGTTCGATGTCTGTAGGTAAGAATATTGAGGATGCTGAAAAAATCATACAGAAATTCCAGCCTGAAATTTGTGCCGTTCAAAACGAAGAAGATGCAAAAGTACTTCGGTCTAGGGTGAATTCATCAACAAAAGTTGTTTCAGGGATGGATGGATTGATTGAAGCCGCGGTTTCTACTGATTCAACGGTTGTTGTGAACGCAGTAATCGGTAGTGTAGGCTTACTTCCTACATTAAAAGCAATCGAAGCAAAAAAAACGATCGCTTTAGCTAATAAAGAAACACTTGTGACTGCAGGTCACCTTGTTATGGAAAAAGCGAAAAAACACAACGTACCTATTCTTCCGGTCGATTCAGAACATTCAGCGATCTATCAGTGTTTAAACGGTGAAGACCCAAACCGTGTAGAGAAGTTGATATTGACTGCTTCTGGTGGAAGTTTTAGAGACCGAACTCGTGAAGAATTAAAAAACGTTACAGTGCAGGAAGCTTTAAATCATCCAAACTGGTCTATGGGTGCGAAAATAACGATTGATTCCGCAACAATGATGAATAAAGGGTTAGAAGTTATTGAAGCTCACTGGTTATTTTCCTTTGATTATTCGAAAATAGACGTCATTTTACATAAGGAAAGTATCATACACTCTATGGTAGAGTTTGTTGATACAAGCATTATCGCTCATTTGGGACAACCAGATATGAGAGTGCCGATACAGTACGCTCTTACATATCCCGATCGGCTTGAATTAATAAACGGGAAAAGGTTAAACTTATGGGAAGTTGGGAAGTTACATTTTCAAGAAATGGACTACGACCGGTTCAGGTGTTTAAAACTGGCATTTCAAGCAGGAAAAGCAGGAGGCTTGATGCCGACGGTTTTAAATGCTGCGAACGAAAAAGCGGTTGAGCTATTCTTGAATGGTCATATCTCGTTTCTTGAGATTGAAGAGATGATTGAACGTGCTATGCAAGAGTTGTCTAATGTCAGTACGCCAGACCTTGAGACAATACAAGAAACAGATAATAGGACTCGTCAATATGTGGAGTCACTACTTAGTAAAGGCAGGTAATGGGAATGAACACTGTGATAGCCATTATCATCATTTTAGGTGCTTTAATTTTCTTTCATGAACTCGGACATCTATTGCTAGCAAAACGTGCAGGCATCTTGTGTCGTGAGTTTGCAATTGGATTCGGCCCAAAAGTGTTTGCCTTCAAGAAAGGGGAAACGGTCTATACGATCCGTCTTTTACCACTTGGAGGGTTCGTGCGCATGGCTGGAGAAGATCCAGAAGGTATTGAACTTAAGGCAGGTCACAGAGTTGGTTTGATCTTCAACCAAGCAGAAGAAGTGGAGAAGATCGTTGTAAATCACCGTGATAAGTATCCGGTTCAAAAGACGATCACCATTGAAAAAGCTGATCTAGAACGCGAATTGTATTTGACAGGTTTTGAAAATGAAGACTCTGGATCTTCGACTTACAAAGTTAAAGAAGATGCATTATTTGTAGCAGATCACCAAGAGATGCAAATCGCACCTTATAATCGACAGTTTGGATCAAAGACGATCATGCAGAGAACACTTGCTATCTTTGCTGGTCCAGCTATGAACTTTCTACTTGCTTTTGTGATCTTGGTCGTATTCTCACTCATGCAAGGTATACCGACAAATGAATCAAGACTTGGTACCCTTCAAGAAGGAGCAGGCGCTGAGAAAGCCGGTTTAGTAAAAGGGGATAAAATTATTGCGGTTCAGGGCGAAAAAATGGACGACTGGAAAGAGTTAGTTTCCGTAATCCAAGAAAATCCTGGCGAAAAGTTAATGTTTACGATAAACCGTGATGGTGAAGAGAAAGTGGTTCCTGTTACGCTTGGCTCTCGCAAAGGTGCTGATGATAAGAACGAAGGATTTATCGGAGCACATCCATATACTGAATCCTCTTTTGTTGGTTCATTAGAATATGGAGCTAAACAAACATGGTTTATGACAACAGCTATATTTACGGGTCTCGGACAGCTTATTACTGGTCAGCATGGAATCGACCAACTTTCGGGGCCGCTCGGAATCTATGAATATACAGATCAAGCTGCTAAAGCTGGTGTTTATATGCTACTTCAGTGGGCAGCTATACTAAGTGTAAACTTAGGAATCTTTAACTTGTTGCCTTTACCGGCACTTGACGGAGGACGCCTTTTATTCTTAGGTGTTGAAGCATTGAGAGGAAAACCGATCGATCCACAAAAAGAAGGAATGGTTCATTTTATCGGATTTGCCTTTTTGATGCTATTGATGCTTGTTGTAACATGGAATGATATACAGAAAATTTTTCTTGGTTAATCAGGGATGATTTGAGGAGTAGAGATAATGAGACAAAGTCAATTGTTTATGCCAACATTAAGAGAAGTTCCTGCAGATGCAGACGTAAAAAGTCACCAGCTCTTATTAAGAGCTGGCTTTATACGTCAGAATGCTGCCGGCATTTACTCATTTCTACCTTTGGGGAAAAAGGTTCTTCATAAAGTAGAGAATATTGTACGAGAAGAAATGAATCGTGCTGGTTCACAAGAGATGATGATGCCCGCACTGCAGCTTGCTGAACTTTGGCAAGAAAGTGGCCGATGGTATAGCTACGGTCCGGAACTTATGAGACTAAAGGACCGACACGAGCGTGATTTTGCTCTTGGAGCTACACATGAAGAAGTGATTACAAGCATCGTTCGAGACGAAGTGAAATCATATAAGAAGCTTCCTCTTAACTTATATCAAATTCAAACGAAGTTCAGGGATGAAAAGCGTCCTCGTTTCGGACTGCTGCGCGGAAGAGAGTTCATTATGAAAGACGCATACTCTTTCCATGATAAACAAGAAAGTCTTGATGCTACGTATGAAGCGATGAAAGATGCCTACTCCGCTATCTTTAGCCGCTGCGGACTAAACTTCCGAGCGGTTTTAGCAGACTCAGGCGCAATCGGTGGTAAAGATAATCATGAGTTCATGGTCTTATCAGAAATCGGTGAAGATTTGATCGCGTATTCAACGGATTCAGATTTTGCAGCGAACATCGAGATGGCTCCTGTTGTAATACGTGAAGAGCGTTCATCTGAAACACTTATGGAGCTTGAGAAAGTAGAAACAAAACAAGCAAAAACAATTCAGGAAGTTTCAGAGCTATTAAAGGTTACACCATCAAAAGTTATGAAATCTTTGCTTTATATCGCTGACGAACAACCTGTTTTAGTGTTAGTCCGAGGAGATCATGAGGTTAATGAGATCAAGCTTAAGAATGTGCTTTCTGCTAAAGAAGTAGAATTAGCTTCAGCGGAAGAAACAAAAAAATGGTTGAACGCGGAACACGGATCTATCGGACCGGTCAACTTGTCAAAAGACGTTAAAATCATCGCAGATCAAACAGTCCCTTATATGGTTAACGCAGTTTGTGGCGCGAATGAAACAGGCTACCATTATACGAATGTTAATCCAAATAGAGATTTTGAGTTTAATGAAACAGCTGATCTTCGTTTTGTTGTGGAAGGTGATCTGTCACCTGATGGTAAAGGGACAATCGTTTTTGCAAAAGGAATTGAAGTCGGTCATGTGTTCAAACTTGGTAAAGTATACAGTGAGCCAATGAAAGCCTCTTACTTGGACGAAAATGGCAAGAATCAGATTATGTCAATGGGTTGTTACGGGATAGGTGTTTCTCGTACATTAGCTGCAGTAGCAGAAGAAAACAATGACGAAAAAGGATTAATCTGGCCGTTATCACTAACTCCGTTCGATGTTCATTTAATTGCTGTCAACAGTAAGAATGCCGAACAAGCAGCACTTTCAGATGAATTGTATATTCAGATCAAGAATGATGGTTTTGATTGCTTATATGATGACCGCCCTGAACGTGCTGGTGTGAAATTTACAGATAGCGACCTTATCGGATTGCCAATTCGTGTTATGGTTGGCAAGCGTGCTTCAGAAGGAATCGTTGAAGTGAAGATTCGTAAGAGCGGAGAATCTTTCGAAGTGCCAGTTTCTGAACTTAGCGATTTTATGAAAAACGAGTGGGACAAACTTAAGAATTAAAGTGAATTTTTGTGTTAATCTATAAAACTAATAGAGGAGGTGCCTCTCATTCAAGAGGTGCCTTTCTCTTTGTACTTTACGAATTAGAATCTAATCTTTATGATGATATTCGAGGCTGAAAGATTTATAGCTATAGTATAATAAATAAAGACACGTATAAAAAAATACGTAGGTTAGTCATGTGAAAACATAATTAAACCCCTTTAAAAGGAGGTTCGTATGAGCGGAAATGATCAGCAGATTAGACAAGAAAGGCTATCGCTTCTTTTAGAACAACTAGGTATGCCCCTTGAGATGAAAGCCGGTTTTTCGGAAGGAACGATCGAAAAACTTACGATAGATAAAGCAAATAGAAGCTGGCATTTTATTATAGGCCTCCTGCGCCCATTAACGCCGGACAGCTATGCTTGGTTTAGTGCCAGCCTTCGCCAAACTTTTCAACATATTGCTACAGTGTCTTTTTCTATTCAAACGAAGGAGAGTTTTCAAGCAGAAGAGCTTCTTGGTTTTTGGCCGTTGTGCAAAGAAAAGTTAGTAGAGACAGCGGCACCGAGTCTAGGAAGCATGCTTTCTACACAAGATCCTATTGCCGAAGGAAATTTTTTGTGTTTGACCGTAAGAAATGATGCGGAAGAAGCATTGGTGCAGAGAAAGCTATCTCCTGTTATCAAAGAGATGTACAGTCAGTTTGGTTTCCATTCTGTAATGGTAAAAACAGAGATTAAACACTCTGAAGAAGATTTTCAAAAGTTTATCGAACAGAGAAAACAAGAAGATCAGAATAAAGTAATGGAAGCTTTAGTTGAAAAAGAAAAAGCTGCCAATCGATCTGAAGGTCCTGCAGCAAGAACAGATATTATGATCGGATATTCGATCAAGGATGATCCTGTTCCGATTCAAACGATTCAAGATGAAGAAAGACGCATAACGATCCAAGGTTACGTCTTTCATTCCGAAACGAGAGAGCTTAGAAGCGGACGTACGCTTTTAACGTTTAAAATTACCGATTACACGGATTCTCTACTCATTAAAATTTTCTCTCGAGACAAAGAAGATATCCCTATCCTACAAGGTATTCAAAAGGGAATGTGGTTAAAAGTTCGAGGCGGAATACAAAATGATACGTTTGTAAGAGATCTGGTCATGATCGCTAACGATATTAATGAGATCAAACCTGAATTCAGAAAAGATTTAGCGGAAGAAGACAACAAACGTGTTGAGCTTCACCTTCACACACCGATGAGTCAGATGGACGCGATATCCTCTGTCTCCTCTTTAGTGGGACAAGCGAAAAAATGGGGTCATCCAGCTATTGCGATAACTGATCATGCTGGTGTTCAGTCTTTTCCAGAAGCTTATAATGCAGGAAAGAAAAACGGAATCAAAATCCTGTATGGACTTGAAGCAAATCTTGTAGATGATGGTGTACCGATCGCATATAATGAGGCGCCGAGAAAATTAACGGATGAAACATACATTGTCTTTGACGTTGAGACGACAGGTTTATCAGCCGTTTATAATAAAATCATTGAACTCGCTGCTGTGAAGATACGTGGTGGAGAGATCATTGATCGTTTTGAAAGGTTCGCGAATCCTCATGAATCTCTATCTCAAACAACGATTGAATTAACTGGAATTACAGATGATATGGTCGAGAACGCACCTGAGATCGAAGAAGTGCTTCGTGATTTTCACACGTTTATGGGTGATGATATCCTAGTAGCTCATAACGCGAGCTTTGACATGGGGTTCTTGAACGAAGGTTTACGAAAGATAGGATTAGGCGAAGCGAAGAATCCTGTTATTGATACACTTGAATTGGCAAGATTTCTGCTGCCGCAATTAAAGAATCATAGATTGAACACCCTTTGTAAAAGGTTCGATATCGAACTTACTCAGCATCACCGAGCCATCTATGATGCAGAAGCAACCGGTTATCTGCTATGGAAACTGTTAAAAGAGACGTTTGAAAAAGAAATCTTCTATCACGACCGTTTGAACGATAACATGGGGCAAGGTGGATTTCAGCGATCAAGACCGTTTCATTGTACGCTCTTAGCTGCAACCCAAGAAGGTTTAAAGAATTTATACAAGCTCGTTTCTGAGTCACATCTATCTTATTTTTATCGAACACCACGTATCCCTAGATCACGATTAAGCAAACTTCGAGAAGGTATACTCGTCGGTTCAGCTTGTGATAAAGGTGAAGTGTTTGAAGGTATGATGCAAAAACCGATCGAAGAAGTTGAAAAGATCGCGGAGTTTTATGATTACTTAGAAGTTCAGCCGCCAAGTAACTATTATCATCTTATCGAAAGAGAATTAGTCGCAGATGAGATGAACTTAAGAGAGATCCTTTCTAATATCGTTCAGCTTGGAGAGAAATTGAACAAACCGGTTGTCGCAACAGGAAACGTTCATTATTTAAACCCTGAAGATGCGATCTATCGAAAGATCTTGATCTCTTCTCAAGGTGGAGCGAACCCTCTAAACAGACAAACTCTTCCAGATGTTCATTTTAGAACAACGGATGAGATGTTAGACTTGTTCTCTTTCTTAGGTGAGGAAAAAGCACAAAAAGTAGTTTGTGAAAATACGAGACAGGTCGCTGACATGATACAGGAGATCAAACCGATCCCTGATGATCTATATACTCCGAAGATCGAGGGCGCAGATGACGAAGTACGCTCGATGAGTTATAACAGAGCTAAAAGCATCTATGGAGAGAACCTTCCTGAGTTAGTTGAAAAGAGACTGGAAAAAGAATTAAAGAGTATTATCGGACACGGATTTGCGGTTATTTACTTGATCTCACATAAACTTGTGAAGAAATCCTTGATCGATGGATATCTTGTAGGATCGCGTGGATCGGTCGGTTCGTCGTTTGTTGCGACAATGACTGAGATTACTGAAGTGAACCCACTGCCTCCGCATTATGTTTGTCCGAAATGTAAAGAATCCCATTTCTTTAATGATGGTTCCGTAGGATCCGGTTATGACCTTCCAGATAAAGAATGTCCAACATGCGAAGTGCTTTATATAAAAGATGGACAAGATATACCGTTTGAAACGTTCCTTGGATTTAAAGGAGATAAGGTACCGGATATCGACTTGAACTTCTCTGGTGAATATCAGCCTAGAGCGCATAATTACACGAAAGAATTGTTTGGTGAAGATTATGTGTATCGTGCAGGTACGATTGGTACGGTAGCTGAAAAAACGGCTTACGGTTATGTAAAAGGATACGCAGGAGACAATAACTTAACGATTCGATCTGCAGAAGTAGATCGCCTCGTATCTGGATGTACAGGAGTAAAGAGAACTACAGGTCAGCATCCGGGTGGAATCATTGTTGTTCCAGATTATATGGATATTTATGATTTTTGCCCTGTTCAGTTCCCAGCCGACGATAGTGGTTCAGAATGGAAGACGACTCATTTTGATTTTCACTCGATTCACGATAACTTATTGAAACTTGATATACTAGGGCACGATGATCCAACTGTTATCCGGATGCTTCAAGATTTAAGCGGTATTGATCCGAAGACCATTCCTGCATCAGATCCAGAAGTAATGAAAATCTTCTCAGGCCCAGAAGTATTAGGTGTATCAGAAGAACAGATCATGTGTAAAACGGGCACTCTAGGAATTCCAGAGTTTGGAACAAAGTTCGTAAGACAGATGCTTGAAGAAACAAAACCAAGTACTTTTTCTGAACTTGTACAGATTTCAGGACTCTCTCATGGTACAGACGTATGGCTGAACAATGCCAACGAACTGATCGCAAACGGCACTTGTGTGCTAAAAGACGTTATCGGATGTCGTGATGATATAATGGTCTATCTGATTTATAAAGGCCTTGAGCCATCACTTGCATTTAAGATCATGGAAAGTGTACGTAAAGGAAAAGGTCTGCCGGATGAGTGGATCGAAGAGATGAAGAAGAACGATGTACCTGATTGGTATATTGGTTCATGCTTGAAGATCAAGTACATGTTCCCTAAAGCCCATGCAGCAGCATACGTGTTGATGGCCGTTCGTATCGCATATTTTAAAGTTCGCTATCCAATTTGGTTCTATGCGGCATATTTCACCGTAAGAGCGGATGATTTTGATGTGGAGTCTATGATCAGAGGATCTAAAGCATTACGAACAAAGATTGAAGAGATCTCAGCTAAAGGTCTTGATGCTTCTACAAAAGAGAAGAACTTGCAAACGGTTCTAGAACTTGCACTTGAGATGTGTGAAAGAGGGCTATCATTCCAAAAGATCGATCTGTATCGATCGAGCGCAACAGACTTCCTAGTAGAAGGTGATACATTAATACCACCTTTCAATTCAATCGCAGGCTTAGGTACAAATGCAGCATTAAACATTGTAAAAGCAAGAGAACAAGGTGAATTTCTTTCTAAGGAAGATCTTCAGCAGCGTGCGAAGTTATCTAAGACCATTATTGAGTACTTAGATGACCAAGGATGTTTAGAAGGAATGCCTGATGCAAACCAGCTTTCGCTCTTTTAACAAGGGCTTTCTGAAGGCTTGATAAGTTGCAGTATTTTATTGGTTATGGTATAGTATTTTTGGAAATACTGTTGAATGAATAACTGTCGGCGAAAGAGTGGGGCTCCCCACTCTTTCGTTACGTTTTGAGGTCATTCAGTAAGAAGGAGGGCAGCAATGAGTCAGAAGATTACAGAGCTCACAACAGAGCTTGTAACCCCAATCGTTGAAAAACTAGGACTTGAACTTGTTGACGTTGAATTTGTTAAAGAGGGTAAAAACTGGTTTCTCCGTGTATATATCGATTCCACGGATGGGATTGATATTGAGGAATGCGGGACTGTCAGTGAACAATTAAGTGAAAAATTAGATGAACTTGATCCGATCGAACAGCCCTACTTTTTAGAAGTATCTTCTCCAGGTGTTGAAAGACCGCTAAAGAAACCTGAAGATGTAAAAAATGCTATCGGCAAAAATGTAAACATTAAACTTTATGAGCCATTAAACGGCGAAAAAGTATATGAAGGACTTTTAAAAGACTTTGACGGTGAAACGCTGTTCATGGAGATTAGAGTGAAAACGCAAGTGAAAAAGGTAGAGTTACCTTATGCTAAAGTGGCCAACGCCCGTCTTGCGGTTGTTTTTTAATGAAGAGGGGAGAAGACAAATGAGTACCGAGCTTTTGGATGCACTTACATTGTTAGAAAAGGAAAAAGGGATTAGTAAAGAAGTTATTATTGAAGCAATTGAAGCAGCCCTTATTTCTGCGTACAAGCGCAATTTTCATCAAGCGCAAAATGTTCGTGTTGATTTTAACAGAGACACAGGAAGTATCCGTGTTTTTTCAAGAAAAAATGTGGTTGAAGAAGTTGAGGACGATCGTCAAGAGATCTCAGTGGCAGAAGCTCAAGCGATCAACCCTGGCTATGAATTAGAAGATATCGTAGAAGAAGAAGTTACACCAAAAGATTTTGGTCGTATTGCTGCTCAAACAGCTAAACAAGTAGTTACACAGCGCGTACGTGAAGCAGAGCGAGGCATCATCTTCTCAGAATTTATTGATCGTGAAGAAGATATCATCACAGGAATCGTTCAACGACAAGACCACCGTTATATGTATGTCAGCCTAGGCAGAGTGGAAGCTCTTCTTCCTGCTGCTGAACAGATGCCTGGGGAATCTCATACCACGAACGACCGCATCAAAGTGTACATTACTAAAGTTGAAAAGACGACAAAAGGTCCTCAAATTTTAGTATCAAGAACTCACCCAGGTCTTTTAAAACGCTTATTCGAGCTTGAAGTGCCAGAGATCTATGATGGTACGGTTGAGATTAAATCGATCGCTCGTGAAGCGGGTGACCGTTCAAAGATTGCCGTTCATGCTGCTGATCCAGAAGTAGATCCGGTTGGTTCTTGTGTTGGACAAAAAGGTGCACGCGTTCAAACAATCGTAAACGAATTGAACGGAGAAAAGATCGATATCGTTCGATGGAGTGAAGATCCGGTCGTATATGTAGCTAATTCACTTAGTCCAGCTAAAGTTCTAGAAGTACAAGTGAATGAAGAGGAAAAGATGACAACGGTTATCGTTCCAGACTATCAACTTTCGTTAGCGATCGGTAAAAGAGGCCAAAATGCGCGTCTAGCTGCAAAGTTAACAGGTTGGAAGATTGATATTAAAAGTGAAACAGAAGCAATAGAATCAGGTGTGTACGATCCATCAAACGCTCGCAGTGATTTTTTTGAAGATACTGATGAGGATGAAGAGTAAGAAAAGACGAGGTGGAGACAATGAAAACACGTAAAATTCCGATGAGAAAATGCGTAGCCTGTCAAGAGATGAAGGCTAAAAAAGAATTAACACGTATTGTCCGCTCACCAGAAGGAGAAGTCTCTGTCGACACGACGGGGAAAAAATCCGGAAGAGGAGCCTACCTTTGTCATGAACCAGCTTGTATTGAACAAGCAAAAAAGAAAAAGGTTCTTGAGTCACATCTCAAAACAAAGATTCCAGCTGATCTATTTGAACAGCTAGAAAAAGGAAGTCATACATCTTGAAACCAACTCCTTGGGCAAACTTTCTTGGAATAGCAGCTCGAGCCGGTAAAGTCATTTCCGGCGAAGAACTAGTTGTGAAAAGCATCCAAAAGCAAAACGCTAAAATTGTTCTGCTATCAAAAGATGCTTCTGATAATACAAAGAAAAAAGTTACCGATAAGTGCCTTTACTATAAAATAGATCTTGCTTGGATAGAAGATCGCAATATTTTAGGCAGGGCTATCGGTAAGGAGCAACGAGTTGTAGTTGCTGTAAATGATCAAGGATTTTCAAAGAAATTAAAGGAACTTCTTGATCACTAACTCGGGGGTGAACATATGAGTAAAATCCGCGTATATGAATATGCGAAACAGAAAAATGTTCAAAGTAAAGACATTATTGAAAAGCTTAAAACGATGGATGTCCACGTTGCGAATCATATGTCTATGATTGATCAGGCAGCTCTTAAAAAATTGGATGAAGCATATCGTCCAAAGTCTAACAAAGATCAACCAAAATCAACAAATCAAAATCAACTCCCTAAATCAGATGTGAAAAATAGCAACCCTGGTAATGACACCAAATCTAATAAAAAGGAAGTTCAAAAAGAGAGTAATATGAAAATAAAAAAAGAGAACAATAACTCGTCACAAGCTAAAGGATCAAAGTCCACTAATACTAACAGCCAAAATAATCAAAACAAAACTAGCAACAGCAATCAGAACAAAAGCACTAACAGCAACCAAAACAAGAGCAATAACAGCAATTCAAACAACAAGAATAACAACAACAGAAACCAAAACAACAATAGAAACAACAACAAGAACAACAACAATCGCAACAAGCAAAACAGAGGCGGCGGAAACCAGCAACAACAAGCTCCTCAAAAGAAAGTACTAGAAACGCCAAGTAAGATTACGTTTACTGATTCACTACAAGTTGGTGAACTTGCTAAAAAGTTGAACAAAGATACTTCTGAGATTATTAAAAAGTTAATGGGTCTTGGAATCATGGCAACGATCAATCAAGAGCTTGATAAAGAAGCGATTGAATTGATCGCAGCTGACTACGATGTAGAAGTAGAAGAAGAAATCATCGTTGATGAGACTGAATTCGAAAACTACGAAATCGTAGATGAAGAAAAAGATCTTCAAGTTCGTCCGCCAGTCGTTACGATCATGGGTCACGTTGACCACGGTAAAACAACGCTTCTTGATGCGATCCGTAACACGAAGGTGACTGCAGGCGAAGCGGGTGGTATCACACAGCATATCGGTGCATATCAAATTACGAACAACGGAAAACAAATTACGTTCCTAGATACTCCTGGACATGCTGCGTTTACAACGATGCGTGCTCGTGGAGCTCAAGTAACGGATATCACGATTCTTGTTGTAGCTGCTGATGACGGTGTTATGCCTCAAACAGTAGAAGCGATCAACCACGCAAAAGCAGCAGAAGTTCCAATCATCGTTGCTGTAAACAAAATGGATAAAGAATCTGCTAACCCAGATCGTGTTATGCAAGAACTAACTGAGCACGGACTTGTTTCTGAAGCTTGGGGTGGAGATACGATCTTCGTAAACGTTTCTGCGATAAAAGGTGATGGAATTGACGATCTGCTTGAAATGATCAACCTTGTTTCTGAAGTTGAAGAATTAAAAGCAAATCCAAACCGTACAGCAATTGGAACTGTGATTGAAGCACAGCTTGATAAGGGCCGTGGTTCTGTTGCAACTCTTCTTGTTCAATCAGGTACGTTAAACGTTGGAGATCCAATCGTTGTTGGACACACATTTGGTCGTGTTCGTGCGATGGTGAACGATCTTGGACGTAGAGTTAAAACGGTAGGACCTTCAACACCTGTTGAAATTACTGGATTGAATGATGTTCCACAAGCCGGAGATCAGTTCATGGTCTTCGCTGATGAGAAAAAAGCTCGTCAAGTTGGTGAATCTCGCTTCAAAAAACAGCAGGATGCACAGCGTAAAGAGTCTTCTAAACTAAACCTTGATGACCTCTTTAATCAAATTAAAGAAGGTGACATCAAAGAAATTAATGTTATCATCAAAGGTGATGTTCAAGGTTCTGTTGAGGCACTTGCAGGTTCATTACAAAAAATCGATGTTGAAGGCGTAAAAGTTAAAATCATCCACTCTGGTGTTGGAGCGATCAACGAGTATGACATCATGCTTGCTTCTGCTTCAAACGCAATCGTGATTGGTTTCAACGTTCGTCCTGATAATGGTGCGAAACGTACGGCTGACGCTGAAAAAGTCGATGTTCGTCTGCATAGAATTATCTACAACGTAATCGAAGAGATCGAATCAGCGATGAAAGGGATGCTTGATCCGGAATTCGAAGAAAAAGTTATCGGGCAAGTTGAAGTTCGTACGACTTTCAAAGTTTCTAAAGTGGGTACGATCGCTGGATGTTACGTAACGGAAGGTAAGATCACAAGAGATTCCACAGTTCGCTTGATTCGTGACGGCGTAGTATCTTACGAAGGTAAGATCGATGCACTTAAACGTTTTAAAGACGATGCTAAAGAAGTATCTGCTGGATACGAATGTGGAATCACGTTAGAAAAGTTCAATGATATTAAAGAGGGCGACATCATTGAAGCTTATATCATGGAAGAAATTAAAGTAAAATGATCGGGTTCTTAACGGTTGAGTTTTTCATCTATGAAGCACAGTCGTTAAAAGATAAACGTTCAGTTGTTCAAAAAGCGGTAAACAGGCTGCGTCAACGATTAAACGTGGCTGTATCCGAAACAGATCATCAAGATTTGTGGCAGCGCGCCGAGATAAGTATGGTTACCGTTTCTTCGGACAAAATAATAGCAGAAAAAGAATTGCAAAGAGCACTTGCGATTATTACATCTATTACTGAGTTGGAAGTTACACGTTCAAACATCGAGTGGCTGTAACGCAAGTGGCAAGAAACGGGGTGTAGTAAAAATGGGCACAATCCGTTCCAATCGTATTGGGGAACAGATGAAAAAAGAGCTTAGTGACATTATAGGCCGAAAAATCAAAGACCCCCGCGTAGGTTTTGTGACCGTTACGGCGGTAGATTTAACAGGTGATTTACAGCAGGCTACTGTTTATGTTTCTGTGTTTGGTGATGCCGATCAAAAGGAACAAACATTACGAAGCTTAGCGAAAGCAACAGGTTTTATTCGTACAGAAATCGGAAAACGCATCCGCATGCGTAAAACACCAGACATCTTTTTTAAATTTGATGAATCTCTAAATTATGGAAGCAAGATCGAGAGTCTTTTGTCTGATATCAAACGTGAGGATGAAGAAGACGAAGAAAATGAAGAGCATCCGAAGCCATAATAGCAAATGGATAGGCAATTAATTTTGTCTATCCATTTTTTGCTTATTAAAAAGAGATAATGTGATCAAAGGAGAAGCTTTTATGAGTGCAAGACAAGGAATTTTGGCATTGAAGAAACCTGCTGGTATGACATCACATGATTGCGTGGCAAAGATACGAAGAATCTTTTCAACGAAAAAAGTGGGTCACACAGGTACATTAGATCCTGAGGTGACAGGAGTTCTTCCTATATGTATAGGGAGAGCGACGAAGGTCGCAGAGTACATGTCAGACTATGGCAAGGAATATATAGGTGAAGTCACTTTAGGATACTCTACAGAAACAGAAGATGCTCACGGTGAAAAAGTACTAGAGAAACAAGTAGTAAAAGATATCTCATTTTCTGATATAAAAGACATTTTAAAGGCTTTACAAGGAGAGATTGAACAGGTTCCTCCGATGTATTCAGCGGTTAAAGTAAACGGAAAGAAACTTTATGAATATGCGAGACAAGGACTCACTGTTGAACGCCCGAAACGAAATGTGACCATCCATGAACTCGAATTAATTGACGATGGTGACGTTTTAAGTAAAGATCAACCTGTATTTTCATTTAGAGTACGATGTTCTAAAGGTACATACGTGAGGACGCTTGCTGTTGAGATCGGTGAAAGACTTGGATACCCTGCACACATGTCATCTTTGATCAGAACAGCATCTGGACCTTTTTCTATTGAAGACTGCGTAACATTTGAGCAGCTTGAAAGCGGAGAGACGCCATTAGAAGATTACTTGTTTCCACTTGAAAAAGGAATTTCTCACTTTCCTAAATGGACAGTTTCAGAAGAGCTGTTGTTCAAGATAAAAAATGGTTCTGTGCTTGAAGCGCCAAAAGATTTGGTACAAAGCCCGTTTGGTGTTTATAATGAAGAAGGAAAATGTCTAGCCATATATGAGCTTCATCCTTCAAAACCAGGTTTAATAAAACCGGTTAAAGTGTTAGCCATTGATTAATGAAAGAAGTTAGTAGGTGAGTTTTTTGGAAACGATTGTTATAAGTCATCCGCATCATTTTCAACAAGATGACCTTCCACCAACTTTTTTGGCTCTAGGTTATTTTGACGGAATTCATGTAGGACACCAACGTGTGATCAACACCGCAGTAGAACTTGCTAAGAAGAACAACGCTGTTCCTGCTGTTATGAGCTTTCACCCGCATCCGTCTGTCGTGTTAGGCAAGAGTGATCATAATTGGACATACATCACACCTCTTGAAGAAAAAAAGAAGATTCTAGAGGAGATGGGTGTAGAAAGATTTTATCTTGTAAAATTTGATCATGTTTTTGCGGGTCTAGATACGCAGGAGTTTGTTGATCAGTATGTGATTGGTTTGAATGTGGTCCACGTTGTTACCGGTTTTGATTTTTCATATGGAAAGTATGGAAAAGGTAATGTTGAAACTTTAGTGAAAGAATCTAACGGTCAATTTGGGCAGACTGTTATTGAAAAGATCGAAAAAGATGGTCAAAAAATAAGCTCCACATTGATTCGAAACCATCTTAAAGAAGGTCTAGTCGATGAGCTTCAGCCTTACCTTGGTAGAAGGTATACACTCACCGGCACAGTGATACATGGCGATAAACGTGGTCGGACGATAGGATTTCCAACAGCGAACTTAGACACCGATCAATATTCATTGCCAAAAGTAGGAGTTTACGCAGTAGAAGTTATCATCGATAATAAGAGTTATTTCGCGATGGCGAACGTAGGGTACAAACCTACATTTAAAGATGATCAAAAAAAACCATCTCTCGAAGTTCATATCTTCGATTTCAACAAAGAGATATATGGGGAAGATGTTCGAATCACTTGGTTGAAGAGAATTCGTGATGAGAAGAAATTTAGCGGAATAGACGAACTTATTGCCCAGCTTCATGCTGATAAAAGCAGAACATTTGAAATCATACAGTCCCTGTAATAAAAAACTTGCATTTATTCTATAAAAAGTCTATGATAATAACTGTACATTTTAATGTGCATATAACCATTGCTTGGCAAATCGAGTCACCGACGTTTGCTCGGTAATTGGTGTTTCTATTATTAAGGAGGTGAAAAGGATGGCTATTACTCAAGAGCGTAAGAACGAACTAATCAGCGAGTATAAGGTACATGATACGGACACTGGATCTCCAGAAGTTCAAATCGCTATCCTTACTGAACAAATCAATGAGTTGAATGATCACTTGCGTACACACAAGAAAGATCACCACTCACGTCGTGGTCTATTGAAAATGGTTGGTAAGCGCCGTAACTTGTTAACGTATCTACGTAACAAGGACATCACGCGTTACCGCGAATTGATCGGAAGACTTGGATTACGTCGTTAATCCAGCAAAGCGGGATATATTTCCCGCTTTTTTTATTGCAAGCATTCATCCATAAACGGCACTAAACATGTTATTCTTGGTATGTATGAGTAAATTCTTTCGAGTTTTTCTTTTTAGGAAGGACTACGTTAGGATATAATAGAACCATAATATGATAGGATTTTTCTAAGTGTTGAGAGGAGTACCAAGTAAAATGGATCAACAAAAAAGAACTTTTACAATGGACTGGGCGGGTAGAACGCTTACGTTCGAAATTGGAGAATTAGCAAAACAAGCGAACGGTGCTGTAATGGTCAGATATGGCGATACTGCAGTACTTTCAACAGCTGTTGCATCAAAACAGCCTAAAAATCTTAGCTTCTTTCCGCTGACAGTAAACTACGAAGAGCGTTTATATGCAGTAGGTAAAATCCCAGGTGGATTTATTAAACGTGAAGGACGACCAAGCGAAAAAGCGGTATTAGCGAGTCGTTTGATCGACCGCCCTATCCGTCCTTTATTCGCAGATGGGTTCCGTAACGAAGTACAAGTTGTCAGCACAGTAATGAGTGTGGATCAAAACTGTTCTTCAGAAATGGCTGCAATGATTGGATCATCACTTGCGTTGTCTATTTCTGATATTCCTTTTGAAGGACCGATCGCTGGAGTAACAGTTGGTCGAATCGAAGGCAAATTTGTGATTAATCCAACGGTTGAACAAAATGAAAAGAGTGATATTCAACTGATTGTGGCAGGTACTAAACATGCCATCAACATGGTTGAGGCTGGTGCAGAAGAAGTTTCTGAAGAAGTTATGCTTGAAGCGATCATGTTCGGTCACGAAGAGATCAAACGCTTAATCGCTTTCCAAGAAGAGATTGTTTCTGAAATCGGTAAAGAAAAGATGGAGATCGTTCTTCATGAGCTAGATAAAGATGTGGAACAAGAAGTTCGTGAATTTGTTGGAAACGATGTGAAAGAAGCAGTTAAAGTTGTTGAAAAGCATGCTCGTCAAGAAGCTTTAGACGCTGTAAGTGCAAACGTCGCTTCTCGTTACGAAGAAGATGAAGATAAAGCCAGCGAAGCTAAAGAGGTTTTACATAAACTCATCAAAGAAGAAGTGAGACGCTTGATCCTTAAGGAGAAAGTACGTCCGGATGGAAGGAAGACAGATGAAATCCGTCAACTTTCTTCAAAAGTCGGCATCTTAGCAAGAACGCATGGTTCGGGTCTATTTACACGTGGACAAACTCAAGCCCTCAGCATCTGTACGTTAGGAGCTCTTGGCGACGTTCAAGTTCTAGATGGTCTAGGTGTAGAAGAATCAAAACGATTCATGCACCAATATAACTTCCCTCCATTCAGTGTGGGTGAGACAGGATTTATGCGCGGACCAGGTAGACGTGAGATCGGACATGGTGCATTAGGTGAGCGTGCTTTAGAGCAAGTGATTCCGAACGAAGAGGAGTTTCCATACACGATCCGTCTTGTTTCAGAAGTATTAGAGTCAAATGGTTCTACATCGCAAGCAAGTATTTGTGCAAGTACGCTTGCATTGATGGATGCTGGTGTCCCGATCAAAGCTCCAGTTGCTGGTATCGCTATGGGTCTGATCTCAGACGGTGAAGATGTAACGGTTCTAACAGATATTCAAGGTATGGAAGATCATCTTGGAGATATGGACTTTAAAGTGGCAGGAACTCCGAACGGTATCACTGCTCTTCAAATGGATATTAAAATTTCAGGTATCAACCGTGAAATTCTTCAAGAAGCTTTAACTCAAGCAAAAGAAGGACGTATGATCATTCTGAAGTCTATGCTCGCTACACTTTCAGAATCTCGTACACAACTTTCTCAATATGCACCTAAGATCTTAACGATGAAGATCAACCCAGATAAGATCCGTGATGTAATCGGGCCAAGCGGGAAAATCATCAATAAGATCATCGAAGAAACCGGTGTTAAGATTGATATCGAGCAAGATGGTACAGTCTTCATCGCTTCAACTGACGAATCTATGAACAAAAAAGCGAAGAAGATCATTGAAGATATTGTTCGTGAAGTTCAAGTTGGAGAATACTACATGGGTAAAGTTAAACGTATTGAAAAGTTTGGTGCGTTTGTAGAACTATTCAGCGGCAAAGATGGACTCGTTCATATCTCTGAACTTGCTGAAGAACGTGTAGGAAAAGTTGAAGATGTTGTGAAGCTCGGTGACG
This sequence comes from Fictibacillus sp. 5RED26, assembly GCF_015903895.1. Classification (NCBI taxonomy): domain Bacteria; kingdom Bacillati; phylum Bacillota; class Bacilli; order Caryophanales; family Fictibacillaceae; genus Fictibacillus; species Fictibacillus sp. 5RED26. The sequence goes on from NZ_JACZDU010000001.1 coordinate 1,157,453, forward strand.
AGATCATGGTTAAAGTTATGGAGATCGATAATCAAGGTCGCGTAAACTTATCTCGCAAAGTTGTGTTGAAAGAAGAAAAAGCAAAGAACGAACAGCAGCAAAACGTGTAATATAGGAAGTAAAAAGACTGCACCAAAAACGGATACCTCTGTATCCGGTTGGTCAGTCTTTTTTTTGTTTATTTTTCGATTTGATTTGAATATAAACTTGATAATGCAGCCATACTAAATCTCTCTTCCCTACGAGAATCGTATAAACGTTCTAACCTGTCCAACACATACATACCTTGATTACAGGGAGGGAGTTTACGTGAAAAATAAAATTCTTCAATGGTCCTTAGTAGTATTTGTTATCACTGCGATAGCGTTTTCGTTGCATAATCCATTTACAAGCACCTATATCGAAAGTTTGAAGGCTCAGAGCACAGCCGTTTCACAAATGGAGTCTAATTCAATCTATCAGCAGATCAAAGAAAAAGCGAAGGAGCTAAATCGTCCTCCTAAAAATGCAGAGATCGATCCAGTCTGGAAAGCCACTCCCGGTTATAATGGCATTGTTGTTGACATGGAAGCATCCTTTAAAGCGATGAAGAAAGCAAATAAATTTGATGAGAATAAACTTGTTATAAAGCAAATAAATCCAAGTGTTCATCTTGAAAACCTTCCTGCATCTCCGATCTATAGAGGTAATCCAGAAAAGCCTATGGTTACAATGTTAGTGAACGTAGCATGGGGTAATGAGTACCTGCCTGGTATGCTTCAGACGATGAAAAAGAATAATGTGAAGTCAACGTATTTTCTAGATGGGTCTTGGGTGAAAAAGAACCCGTCACTCGCGAAAATGATTGCAGAAGAAAAACATGAGATCGGTAATCACGCTTACTCTCATCCGGATTTAAAAAAGATGACCAATTCACGGATTACAGAGGAACTCAAACAGACCAACGAAGTGATACATGCAACACTAGACATCCATCCAAAATGGTTTGCGCCTCCAAGTGGAAGTTTTCGAAACGACGTTGTGCAGATCGCCTCAGAGATGGATATGAAAACGATACTTTGGACGGTTGATACGATCGATTGGAGAAAACCTAATCCTGACGAAATGGTAAGCAGAGTTCTTAGCAAAGTACATCCTGGTGCAATGATTCTAATGCACCCAACAGAATCATCTTCAGCTGGTTTAGATAAATTAATTAAAGGAATAAAAGAAAAAGGATACAGCATCGGAACGGTGTCAGATTTGATGGATGAGAAGAGATTAGTCCCTAAAACAATCAAGTAAAGTTGTGTACGTGTTATGATAATGGTATATTGTTCCTATGATTAGTGGAACAACTGACAGCTAGGGGGAAACAAGTTTGATTAACAGATATACATGCTCAAACGGCGTGCGAATTGTTTTGGAAAACATTCCAACAGTACGCTCTGTTGCGATCGGTGTATGGATCGGCACAGGCTCCAGATTTGAAAACACAAAAAATAACGGAATCTCGCATTTTCTGGAGCATATGTTCTTCAAAGGTACAAAGACAAGAACAGCACGAGAAATTGCAGAATCTTTTGATAGCATCGGTGGACAAGTGAATGCTTTCACTTCAAAAGAATACACATGTTATTATGCAAAAGTTCTTGATACGCATTCACCATATGCTCTTGAAGTACTAGCAGATATGTTTTTTAACTCAACCTTTGACGAAGGAGAGTTATTAAAAGAAAAGAATGTTGTGTTAGAAGAAATTAAAATGTATGAAGATACACCAGATGATATTGTTCACGATATGTTGAGCCGTGCTAGCTTTCAAAACCACGAACTCGGATTTCCTATATTAGGAACGGAAGAAACATTGAACACGTTTACGGGGAATACACTTCGAGATTATATGGATACTCATTACGTTCCGGAAGAAGTAGTCATCTCTGTCGCAGGAAACGTTGATGAATCTTTCATAAAGGAAGTTGAAAAATGGTTCGGTGACTACAAAACAAGTGGAGTTATTAAACCAGTAATTGAAACGCCGGTTTTCTATCCAGAGAAACTTTCTCGTAAGAAAGAAACAGAACAAGCACATCTATGTCTTGGTTTTCCAGGACTTTCTCTTAAAGATAAACGCAGCTACAGTTTGATCATTCTCAATAACATTTTTGGATCAAGCATGTCTAGCCGTTTGTTTCAAGAAGTAAGGGAGCAGAAGGGATTAGCTTATTCGGTGTTCTCTTACCATTCAGCGTTTCAGGATAATGGGATCTTTACTATTTATGGAGGAACAGCTCCACATCAATTAGATGAGCTGTATGATACGGTCTTAAATATAGTTGATGATTTAAAAGAGAACGGAATTACTGACAAAGAGCTGAAAAACTCTAAAGAACAGATAAAAGGAAACTTGATGCTGAGTCTTGAGAGCACGAACAGCAGAATGAGCCGCAATGGAAAACATGAGCTCATCTTAGGTTATCATCGTACCCTTGATGATATGGTCGAATCGATCGATAAAGTGTCCAAAGACGATGTGGACACGTTAGTTCAGTCTATCTTTAGTGAAGGATGTTCAGCATCTCTAGTGAGTCCAAATGGAGAACTTCCAAAAGGACTTCAATAGCATACAGTTATTCTTAAAAAACCCGGAGTTCATCCGGGTTTTTTGCGTTTTCAAAAAACCTCTTTAAAAATGGGCTAAACGTTTCCTAAAATGCCCCAAACATAGGAGTTGCTCGTGAATATAATGATGTTGATTGAAAACTTATGATCGTGTTACTTAGCGTATTGAAATGATGACTTTAAATATCAGTTTTACCGTTGTACAGAAAGTCTTTCTGTAACCAGATAGGCGGGGTGTTCATATGATGTTGAGCGTGGATAGCAATCCCCTGCAAGAAATGGAACAACGGAGAAAGGGGAGAAAGAATGTTAACGGATTTGCATATCGCAGTTTTTGGCGGCGATGCGAGACAGTTAGAGGTTATTCGGAAACTAACAGAACTGGATGCGATACTTACACTTATCGGTTATGACCAACTTGATCACGGATTCACTGGGGCTTCAAAAATGAATATAGATGAAGTAGATTTCTCAAAGTTAGACAGTATCATTCTGCCTGTGAGTGGAACTGGACTGCAAGGGGAGATCGATACCATTTTCTCTAATAAAAAAATGATTCTAACAGAAGATCATCTTAAAAAGACGAAAGACCACTGCCAAGTATTTTCAGGAATCAGCAATTCTTATTTAGATGGTATTACAACAAACAGCAACAGAAAACTAACGAAGTTGTTTGAAAGAGATGATGTTGCGATCTATAACAGCATTCCTACTGTTGAAGGAACGATCATGATGGTCATCCAACACACAGATATAACCATCCATCAATCTAATACGGTTGTTCTAGGCTTTGGACGTGTAGGAATGAGCGTTGCAAGAACTTTCCAAGCATTAGGGGCACGCGTAAAAGTCGGAGCGAGAAAATCTGAACATATGGCTAGGATCTCAGAGATGGGGATGATTCCGTTTCATTTAGATGATCTGAAAAATGAGGTCTATGAAACGGATGTTTGTATCAATACGATTCCTACACAGATTGTTAATGCTGATGTAATCTCAAAGTTTCCTTCACATACATTAGTTGTTGATCTGGCTTCAAAGCCTGGAGGCACTGACTTTAGGTATGCAGAAAAACGAGGGATTAAAGCACTTCTTGCACCTGGACTGCCAGGAATTGTTGCACCTAAAACAGCGGGTAAGATCGTTGCAAACGTACTTTCGCAGCTCTTAATCAATGAATTTAAGCGGAAGGGGTAATTATAATGGATTTTAAAGGTAAACATATCGGTTTTGGTCTAACGGGATCTCATTGTACGTATGATGCCGTATTTCCACAGATTCAAAAGCTAGTAGAGCTCGGGGCGAATGTTTCTCCATTCTTTACACATACCGTAGGGCACACGTCTACACGCTTTGGAGAAGAAGGAGAATGGGTGGAAAAGATTAAACAGATCACAGGAAATGATCCAGTGGATTCCATCGTAAAGGCTGAACCATTTGGACCAAAAACACCACTAGATTGTATGGTTATTGCTCCGTTGACCGGAAATTCGATAAGCAAGTTTGCTAATGCTATGACAGATTCTCCTGTATTGATGGGAGCAAAAGCAACACTTCGTAACCAAAAACCGGTTGTTCTCGGAATATCGACAAACGATGGTCTTGGATTGAACGGTGTAAATATCATGAGGTTGATGGCGACAAAGAACATCTATTTTATTCCGTTCAGTCAAGATGATCCAGTCAAAAAGCAAAATTCATTAGTCGCTCACATGGATACCCTTATTGAAACAATCGAGCTAGCCATACAAGGGAAACAGCTCCAGCCCGTTCTTAGGGTAAGAGATTTAGGGTAATAGATTGAAACAACAGAAGAAAATCCGTTCATAACCTCAAAGTTTATGATAAAATATGATAAATTATATGGATTAACTAGGAGAAACTAAAACTTTGAGTTTCTCCTTCTGTTGTAGATTGCTTACCTTAAACAATAAAGGAGTTAATAAAGTATGAGCCAAAAATCATTTCATGTAGCTGTAGTAGGAGCAACTGGCGCAGTTGGCCAGCAGATGTTAAACACGTTAAGTGAAAAAAATTTTCCAATAAAGAAACTATCCCTTCTTGCAAGTAAACGTTCAGCAGGACAGGTCATTTCCTTTAATGGAGAATCTCATACGATTCAAGAAGCAACACCAGAAGCATTTGAAGGTGTAGATCTTGCTTTGTTCTCTGCTGGAGGTTCAGTTTCAAAAGCTCTTGCACACGAAGCGGTGAAAAGAGGAGCAATCGTTGTAGACAACACGAGCGCATTCAGGATGGATCCGAACGTACCACTCGTTGTACCAGAGGTAAACGAACAAGATCTATTAAAACATAATGGAATTATTGCAAATCCGAACTGTTCGACCATACAGATGGTCGTTGCTCTTCAGCCTCTTCACGAAAAGTTCGGCCTTAAAAAAGTTATTGTTTCTACTTATCAAGCTGTTTCAGGAGCAGGAGCAAAAGCAGTTGAGGAATTAAAAGAACAATCAAGAGCGATTCTAAACGATGAATCTTTCGAGGCTTCCATCATGCCTTGTGCTTCAGACAAAAAGCACTATCAGATCGCTTTCAACGCGGTTCCACAAATTGATAAATTTGAAGAGAACGGCTATACATTTGAAGAGTTGAAAATGATGAACGAAACAAAAAAGATTATGCACTTAGAAAATCTAGAGATCGCAGCAACGTGTGTGCGATTACCTGTTGAGACAGGACACTCAGAATCTTTGTATGCAGAATTTGAGAATGGCAATCCTACCGTTCAAGAAATAAGAGAACTATTAAAAACATCTCCAGGCATCACGCTTCAGGATCAGCCTGAAGAACAGATCTACCCTATGCCTGCAATAGCTGCAGGTCTGCCTGATGTTTTTGTTGGCAGAATACGTAAAGACTTAGACCGTGATAACGCCTATCACATGTGGGTAGTATCAGATAACTTACTTAAAGGTGCTGCATATAACTCCGTTCAAATCGCAGAGAGCTTAATCAAATTAGATCTGCTTTAATTTTATAAAGAAGGTGCATTCATGAAGATAATCGTTCAAAAATTTGGGGGAACTTCTTTAAAAGATGACACAGGACGTGTTGAAGCGATCCGTCATATTAAAAATGCTGTAGAAGAAGGCTATAAAGTGGTTTGTGTCGTTTCAGCAATGGGACGTTTCGGTGATCCTTATGCTACTGATACTTTATTAAGCCTTGTAGGGGATAAAAATAAGATTTCTAACAGAGAACAAGACCTCTTGTTGTCTTGCGGAGAAATCATTTCATCAGTTGTATTCTCTGGAATGTTAAATACAACAGGTCTTTCATCTGTAGCCTTAACAGGTCCACAAGCAGGCTTTAGAACCAATGATGACTTCTCAAATGCTAGAATTATAGATATGAAAGTAGATCGGATAAAGTCAGAACTTGAACATCATCAAGTAGTAGTTGTTGCAGGTTTTCAAGGCCAATCTAAAACTGGAGATATCGCAACACTTGGTAGAGGTGGAAGTGATACGAGTGCTTCGGCATTAGGAGCTGCTTTAGAAGCTGAGTTTATTGATATTTTTACAGATGTAGAAGGGGTAATGACTGCTGACCCTAGACTTGTTAAAGATGCAAGACCGCTATCCGTCGTAACATATGCTGAAATTTGCAACATGGCTTATCAAGGAGCAAAGGTCATTCATCCACGTGCTGTAGAGATCGCCATGCAAGCCAAGATCCCGTTAAGAATTCGTTCAACCTATTCAGATCTTCCAGGAACCCTTGTTACATCAGCCGTAAAGGGACCTGCTGGTAAAGACGTTCAGGAATCGATCATCACGGGTATTGCACATGTTTCAAACATTACTCAAATTAAAGTGTATGCCAACGATGGTCAGTATGACCTTCATACAAAAGTGTTCAAAGCCATGGCCCAAGAACAAATTTCAGTAGACTTTATCAACATCAGTCCAAAAGGTGTCGTATATACGATCATGGAAGACAAGACGGATATGGCTTTAGCAAAATTAAAAGATCTTGGATATGAACCTGAAGTGAACCGTGATTGTGCTAAAGTATCAGCAGTGGGAGCTGGCATCGCAGGAACGCCAGGGGTTACAGCAGCTATCGTAGAATCATTATCTAGCAGGAACATACAAATCTTACAATCTGCTGATTCGCATACGACGATCTGGGTGCTGGTTAAGAAAGCAGATCTGATTGAATCGGTAAATGCTCTTCATTCCGCTTTTCGTTTGAATGAGGAAGGAATATCTGCGAACTTACAAGAAATTGTACAGCAGCAGTTTAATGAGTATTGAGGAGTGAAGTAAATGAATTTTGGTAGTATTAGCACTGCGATGGTAACGCCTTTTGACAGCAAAGGGAACATCGATTTTGGCAGAACGACGAAACTGGTTAACCATCTGCTTAACAATGGAACGGATAGTCTAGTAGTAGCTGGGACTACCGGAGAGTCTGCGACTTTGACTACAGAAGAAAAAATAGCGCTTTTTAAACATGTTGTAAAAGTAGTCGATGGCAGAGTACCTGTGGTTGCAGGAACAGGAAGTAACAATACGAAAGCATCCATTGATCTTTCAAAAAAAGCTGAAGAAATCGGTGTGGATGCAATTATGATCGTAGCACCGTATTATAATAAACCAAGTCAAGAGGGTATCATCGCTCATTATAAAGCTATTGCAAGTGCAATCAGCCTTCCAATCATGGCGTATAACATACCGGGAAGATCAGTAATTACGTTTTCGGTTGAAACCGTGCTTCGACTAGCTGAAGTACCGAACATTGTTGCATTAAAAGATGCAGGCGGAAATTTAGATACAATGAGTGAAGTTATTGAGAATACTCCGGACGACTTTGTTGTTTACAGCGGTGACGACGGTCTAACCCTTCCTTCTTTAGCAATAGGAAGTGCGGGAATCGTTTCAGTAGCTTCACATGTGATCGGTAACGAGATGCAAACGATGATTAAAGCGTTTAGCAATGGCGAAAATAAAGAAGCTGCTCGTATTCACCGAAAGTTGCTCCCGGTTATGCAGGAGCTCTTTAAAGCACCGAGTCCCGCTCCTGTAAAGACAGCGCTACAATTAAGAGGGCTTGATGTTGGTGGAGTCAGATTGCCGTTATTACCTTTAAATCAATCTGAAAGAGAAGCACTCTCAAACAGATTAAACAGCTTGTAAAACAGTAAAACAGGGCTTCGCATGTGATTTGTATGCGCTGCCCTTTTTTGATGTTGCCGCATTTTGTCGAAAATCGGTTAAATAATTTTATCCGTGAAATTATTGGCTCTATATGTGAATATATTTTGATTTACCGTGAAAATAAAATATATTACCGTGAAATTATTTAACTTTGCGATTTCCACAAACAAAACGAACGTTTCAATCTAGATCAAACAGCGGCAACGGCTCCCATGTAAAACAAAAAAGCCCTGATTCAATCAAGAAACATCGAATCAGAGACTTAATTCTACTCATTATTGATCGTACTGACAGCTGGTGTCTAAATACAGAAAAACTTAGTCCAAAGTTTCAATACTATTACGTACAACGATAACCTTATTTTTATTTGTCTTTTGCTCAGTCTTGTTTTGTATTCCTCTCATAGAGTATAATGTCTTTAAGTGACGTGATCGGGAAATATTTTTTTACATACAACATAGGAGGAATATACACATTGTCAAAACAAAATAGAGATAAAATTAAAGTTTTTGCCTTGGGCGGAGTCGGTGAGATCGGCAAAAACATGTATGTAGTGGATACAGGTGAGGAAATTTTTGTTATGGACTCAGGTCTTATGTTCCCTCAAGAGGAAATGCTTGGAATCGACATCGTCATACCAGATGTGACCTACTTGAAGGAAAACCTGGAGCGTGTGACTGGAATCTTCTTAACTCATGCCCATGAAGACCATATCGGTGGCCTTCCATATGTCTTAAGACAAGTACCTGTACCTGTTTATGGAACGCGTTTGACATTAGGACTAGTAGAAGCAAAATTAAAAGAAGCGGGACTTTTGCGATCCACAGAATTAAATATGATTGAAACGAACCAAAAGCTTTCATTCAACAGTGCGAAGGTAAGCTTCTTCCACGTAAATCACAGTATTCCAGATGCAGTAGGAATTGCAATTCACACGTCACAGGGAATTATTGCAAATACTGGTGATTTTAAAATCGATCATACACCGATCGATGGACAGCATACCGAATTTGGGAAGATTTCAAGCCTAGCTGAAGAAGGAGTATTGTGTCTGCTTTCAGACAGTACGAATGCAGAACGACCAGGATCTACAGGTCCAGAAGCACAAGTTGGACAAGAGATCCTTGATGTATTCCAAGCGGCAAAGGGAAGAATCATCATTGCATCATTTGCTTCAAATGTTCATCGTGTTCAGCAAGTAATGAACGCAGCTGCCAAAACAAACAGAAAAGTAGCTGTTAACGGAAGAAGTATGGTAAAAGTTGTTGATATTGCATCACAGCTAGGTTATTTGACGATAGAAAAAGATCTGTTAGTTACGATCGATCAAGCAAACGATTACAGCGATGAAAAGGTTGTCATCTTAACAACAGGAAGCCAAGGAGAATCAATGGCGGCGTTGTCTAGAATGGCGCAAAAATCACATAAACAGATCGCACTTCGACCTTCAGATACAGTCGTTATTGCCGCTACCCCGATACCTGGCAATGAAACTTCTGTCGCGAAGATGGTTGATAAACTGATGCGTACAGGAGCAGATGTTATCTTTGGCCAGAAGAAGGTTCATGTATCAGGACACGGTAGTGCTGAAGAGCTTAAGTTCATGCTCAGTATGATGAGACCTAAATATTTTATGCCGGTTCACGGTGAATATAAGATGCAAAAAGCGCATCAAAAATTAGCGATTGAAGTTGGAGTTGAAAAAGACAACATTTTTATCGTTGATAAAGGTGAAGTGGTAGAGTTCGCTAACGGATTCGCGCAAAAAACCGGAAAAGTGCCTTCAGGAAACGTATTAGTAGATGGACTCGGTGTAGGAGATATCGGAAACATCGTGCTTCGTGACCGTAAACTTTTATCACAAGATGGAATCTTAGTCGTTGTCGTTACGATCAGCAAAGATTCACATAAGCTGATCTCAGGACCTGAGATCATCTCAAGAGGCTTTGTATATGTTCGTGAAAGTGAAGCTCTTCTTCACGAAGCAAATACAAAAGTTCGTGATGTACTTGAAAAGTGCATGAACGAAAATATGAAAGAATGGTCTAGTCTGAAATCAAACGTCAGAGATACATTAAGTCAGTATCTATTTGAAAAAACAAAGAGAAGACCAATGATCATGCCGATTATTATGGAAATTTAACCCGCTGATAAAGCGGGTTTTTATTTTTTTCTCATATGAATGGAAATTACGCCCATACTAAGAAGAACCTAACTTAGAAGGGGTATGAATTATGGATCAGACACCAGAAACAGAAGCACCACAAACAGATGCACCATCAAAGAAGGACGAAAGCTCAGGACTTATTCAGAAGATACAGTCGCTAGGACAGACGAACGTTCCCACAATGGAAGGCTCAAGCATACATTGTTTGACGATTGTAGGTCAGATCGAAGGACATATGCAGCTTCCTCCTAACAACAAAGCGACCAAATACGAACATTTGATACCGCAATTAGTAGCCATTGAACAGAATCATAAGATCGAAGGGCTACTTGTAATCTTGAACACAGTTGGTGGAGATGTGGAAGCTGGCCTTGCTATCTCTGAGATGATCGCCTCTCTTTCAAAGCCAAGTGTATCCCTCGTATTAGGAGGAGGACATTCCATAGGAGTTCCAATAGCGGTAAGCGCTAATTATTCGTTCATCGCACCAACGGCTACCATGACGATCCATCCGGTTCGATTAACAGGTCTGGTCATTGGGGTGCCGCAAACGTTTGAGTATTTAGATAAGATGCAGGACCGTGTGATCTCTTTCGTAACGAGCCATTCAGATATCACGGAAGAGCGATTTAAAGAACTGATGTTTTCTAAAGGGAACCTGACACGAGATATTGGTACGAATGTCATTGGAACAGATGCGGTGAGTGATGGACTCATAAACGCAGTAGGCGGAGTGGGTCAAGCGATCAAGAAGTTGAATGAGTTGATCGAAGCGAACAAAAAAGAAGAGGATAAAGGGTTGCCGCAATGATCTGGTATACGATGCAGCCTTTTGAATTGATGTTTCCGGAAGAAGGAAACGAACCGTCGGCGCAGAATGTAATACTTTATAATAATGTCCCTGTCCTCGTAGAACGTATCGGTGATGAGAAAAGAATCGTTCAGATCATGAGCACAGATCCTTCTCATTTTTTACTAGAAGACTGTCAACCTGGAATGGTGCTGCGAAATTTTTAAAAAAGTCATCTAAGAATTATGCTATACTATTTTAAAGCAGCCTTCTGATTTGCAGGGCTGCTTTTCTTTCTATTTTTGTTCATACATACATAATATTGCATGCTAGTGAGGTGAAAAAAATGGCAAAAAACAAAAAAAAGAAAGCTAAAAATAAAGGCAGATGGAAAGAGCAGCTGACGTTTGAGATTGCAGGACTCACCATCCTCGCATTATCATCTCTAGCACTTGCTAAGATGGGTAATGTAGGAATGGCATTTGTTCATCTACTGCGATTCTTTAGTGGAGAATGGTACGGTATACTTCTGCTTGCTTGTATATTATTATCTTTTTATTTGATATGGAAAAGAAGCTGGCCGGTCTTGGTATCCAAAAAATTAACAGGTGTGTATATACTCTTCTTCTCATTTCTAGTATTGAGCCACCTAACCTTGTTTGAACATTTAACGAACGGTGGGGAATGGAAAGACGCTTCTGTTATAAGAAACACTTGGGATCTGTATTGGATGCAGCTTCAAGGGGAAACCTCAACCAACGATATTGGCGGGGGACTTGTAGGATCTATCGGTTTTGCTCTATTTTATTTTTTGTTTGGAGCTGGTGGAACAAAGCTTGTCATCTTCTTTTTAATAATAGGGAGCCTTTTGTTGATCTCGGGTAAATCGTTATCCGTTCTTCTTCAGAAACTAGTCGATACATCCAGTTCAGCAACTTCTAAAATGAAAGAATACATACAAGAAAAGAAAACGTCACTTGCTGAAGAAAGAACAAAAAAAATAAAAGAAAAGAAAAATTTAACGCCGGCAACTGTAGATGATGAAGAAGATACGGAAGAGATCATCATCTCTGAAGATCCAGTAATTGAAGATTTTACAAAAAGGGTTCAACAAACAGAGAGCGGCGTTCAGTTGAAATTTGCTCCTCAGGTGTACGGTGAGAATGAAGAAAAAGAAGATGTAAAGGATGCTAGAGGGTCTGAAGATGAGCCGACACCTTCACCTTTACCTGTTAATTTTGGTGATGAAGTAATCCAGAACGAACATTATCAGCTTCCGACGATGAAACATCTTAGAACGCCTCAAAATAGTGGTCAGCACAAAGACAAGCAATATGCTGCAAGCAAGAGCAACGCGAAGAAACTTGAAAAAACGTTTGAAAGCTTTGGGGTAAAAGCAAAAGTTCTTAAAGTTCACCTGGGACCGGCCGTTACAAAGTATGAAGTGTACCCAGATGTAGGTGTTAAAGTAAGTAAGATTGTTAATTTATCAGATGACTTGGCTCTTGCATTAGCAGCTAAAGATATACGGATCGAAGCACCGATACCAGGAAAATCAGCTGTTGGAATCGAGGTGCCCAATCAGGAGATCTCGATGGTAACATTAAGAGAAGTGCTGGAGGCACCACAATTCTCTGGACAACAATCACCACTCGCTATCGGTCTAGGAAGAGATATCTCAGGTGAACCGATCATCGCAGATCTTTCTAAGATGCCTCACTTACTTGTGGCAGGAGCAACCGGAAGCGGTAAAAGTGTGTGTGTAAACGGCATTATTACGAGTATTCTAATGAGAGCTAAACCACACGAAGTGAAAATGATGATGATTGATCCAAAGATGGTGGAATTAAATATGTATAACGGGATACCACATCTCTTGGCGCCAGTCGTCACTGAACCGAAGAAGGCAGCTCAAGCATTAAAAAGAGTGGTCTCTGAGATGGAGCGTAGGTATGAGCTATTTTCCCATAGCGGTACACGAAACATCGAAGGTTACAATGAATCGATAAGAAAACAAAATGCTAAAGGTGATGCAAAACAGCCTTTTTTACCTTATATCGTAGTTATAGTTGATGAACTAGCTGATTTGATGATGGTTGCTTCAGGTGACGTAGAGGATGCGATCACTCGTCTTGCTCAGATGGCTCGAGCAGCAGGGATTCACTTAATTATTGCGACACAGCGTCCGTCTGTTGATGTAATAACAGGTGTTATTAAAGCGAACATTCCGTCACGAATTGCGTTTAGTGTTTCTTCACAAACTGACTCTAGAACGATACTTGATATGGGAGGGGCAGAGAAGCTTTTAGGGAGAGGAGATATGTTGTTCTTCCCTTCAGGAGCATCAAAACCCGTTCGCGTTCAAGGGGCGTTTCTATCAGATGAAGAAGTAGAAGCGATCGTAGATCACTGTGTGACACAGCAAAGAGCTCAATACCAAGCAGAGATGATTCCTACTGAAGAAGCAGAACCTGCGGTCATGGAGTCTGAAGATGACCTGTTTGGTGACGCTGTAAGATTAGTCGTTGATATGCAGACAGCTTCAGTTTCTATGCTTCAAAGAAGATTTCGCATCGGTTATTCAAGGGCGGCAAGATTAATCGACTCGATGGAATCGAAAGGAATCGTAGGACCCTATGAGGGATCCAAACCTCGTGAAGTGCTGATATCTGCTATGCCGGACGAAAAAGAAGCTTCTAGTTCATAGGTCATAGGAAAACGGGCTCATACGGGCTCGTTTTCCTTTTTTGTTGGAATTTAATTCAATTTATGTAAAATCCAAAGAATACCTATTAAAAATTTGTAAAAATAGTATTTATTTATAGAAATAAAAATGGTATAGTAATGTCGATTCTACTAATAATTTGTCATACGTCGAACAACTTAGTTAAGGTGGTTTTGGAATGTCAATAAAGGCTGACCATCGCTTGTTATATATAAAAGTGATTGAAAAGTTAAAAAAAGATATTGAAGAAGGTATTTATAAAGAAGGAGAAAAACTTCCTTCTGAGTTTGAACTATCAAAACAGCTTGGAATCTCAAGAGCTACACTGCGTGAGGCGCTTCGTATTTTAGAAGATGAAAACGTACTCATTCGAAAACATGGTGTGGGTACTTTTGTAAGAACTCGTGCTTTGTTCTCATCTGGCATTGAAGAACTTTACAGTGTGACCGATATGATAGAAAGAGGCGGCAAACGCGCTGGGACTATTTTCCTAAAGTCCCAGATGACTGACGTTACAGAAGAACTACTTAGCAAGTTTAACGATTCATTGCCTGAAGGACTCATGATGATGGAGCGTGTCCGTACTGCAGATGGTGAACCAGTCGTTTTTTGTATTGATCATATGCCAGCGCACCTTTTCCCTGCAAAAGGATTGCACGATTATGAATCATTCTTAGAGATGTTGGAAAAAGAAACGGGTAGACGTGTTATGTATGCGGTAACAAACATTGAACCGATCGGATATCACGAAAGAGTTTCTGAAATATTGGAAAGCGATGAACGCGTTCCACTCCTCATCTTAAAACAAATGCATTACGATCAATTTGATGAACCTGTACTCTATTCTTGCAACTATTTTAGATCTGATAAGTTTTTGTTCTCTGTTTTAAGAAAGCGCTTATAGTTAAAGTCTTTTTTAGGGGGTGATCGGTACTTTATTTTGCAGCATTGGTTTTAGTCATTAAAATGAAAACACTTACAGGGGGAAAATGACTTGAAAAAGAAATTAGGATTAATGGTAACTGCAATGTTAACTGCCGGTACGATTCTTGCCGGATGTGGATCTTCTGATGACGGGAAGTCTTCTGACGGAGGAGAGAAAAAAGACTTTAAAGTAGCGATGGTAACAGACACTGGCGGTGTAGACGATAAGTCTTTCAACCAGTCAGCTTGGGAAGGTCTAACAAAGTTTGGTAAAGATAATAGTTTAGAAGAGAGCAAAGGATACAAGTACTTGCAATCTACTGCACAAAGTGATTACAAGCCGAACCTAAACTCACTTATTCGTCAAAAATACGATGTAGTTTTTGGAATCGGATTCTTGATGGGAACTGATGTAGAAACAGTAGCGAAACAACAGCCTGATGCAAAACTTGCAATCGTTGATATGGTTGTTAAAGGTGATAACGTAGCGAATATTACTTTCTCTGAACATGAAGGTTCGTTCTTAGTAGGTCTAGTTGCTGGTATGCAATCTAAATCGAACAAAGTAGGATTCGTTGGTGGTGTTAACAGTGAACTGATCAAGAAGTTTGAAAATGGATTTAAAGCGGGAGTTCTAACAGCGAACCCTAAAGCTGAAGTTCTTGTTCAATATGCAGAAGACTTCAACAAAGCTGAAAAAGGACAACAGATCGCGAACACGTTCTATCAACAAGGTGCTGATGTAATCTATCATGCTGCTGGTGGAACAGGTATGGGTGTGTTCACTGAAGCGAAGAACCGTAAGAAAAACGGTGAAGATGTTTGGGTAATCGGAGTTGACCGTGACCAACACGAAGAAGGTATGCCTGAGAACGTAACACTTACTTCAATGGTAAAACGTGTAGACCAAGCAGTTTACGAAGTTTCTGAACAAGCGATGAACGGTAAGTTCCCAGGTGGGAAAATCGTAGAATTCGGTCTTAAAGAAGATGGAGTAGGTATCGCTCCAACTCAAGAGAACGTTGAAGAGAAATCACTTCAATCTGTAGAAGATTTCAAAAAGAAAATCATCGCTGGCGAAGTGAAAGTTCCTAAGACAGACGCTGAATTTGAAGAGTTCAAGAAGAACTTAAAATAATTCAAGTGAAACAAGTTAAATAATTGGCCAGGACTTGGCATAAGCCAAGTCCTTCCTTATGCAATAAGGGGGGAGCAAGAATATGGAATATGTAATCGATATGCGCAACATCCGAAAAGAATTCCCTGGAATCGTCGCGAATGATAACATCACGCTTCAAGTAAAAAAAGGGGAGATCCATGCATTACTAGGAGAGAATGGTGCAGGAAAATCAACGTTAATGAATGTTTTGTTCGGTCTTTACGAACCTGAACAAGGGGAGATCTTCGTAAAAGGAAATAAAGTGGTGAACAATGATCCGAATATTGCCAACTCGCTTGGTATTGGGATGGTTCATCAGCACTTTATGCTCGTTGATAAGTTTACTGTTACCGAAAATATCATTCTTGGAAAAGAACCTACTAAAGGCGGAAGAGTAGATTTACAAACAGCTGCAAAAGAAGTACAAGCTCTTTCAGATCAATATGGACTTCGTGTAGATCCTAACGCAAAGATTGAAGATATTTCAGTTGGTATGCAGCAACGTGTAGAAATTTTGAAAACGCTTTATAGAGGAGCGGATATTCTCATTTTTGATGAGCCGACAGCCGTTTTAACTCCTCAAGAAATCGTAGAACTTATTCAGATCATGAAAAAGCTTGTTAATGAAGGCAAGTCTATCATCCTTATCACTCATAAATTAAAAGAGATCATGGAAGTTTGTGACCGCTGTACGGTTATAAGAAGAGGGAGAGGCGTTGGTACGGTAGACGTTAGCGATTCTAACCCTGATTCTTTGGCAGCGATGATGGTTGGTCGTGAAGTAAACTTTAAAGTTGAAAAAAATGATGCTGTTCCTAAAGAGGCTGTATTGAAGATTAAAGATCTTGTCGTTCAGGATAGCAGAAAGGTGCCTGCGGTTAACGGTCTGAACTTAACTGTTCATGCTGGGGAGATTGTTGGAATCGCAGGCGTTGACGGAAACGGACAATCTGAACTATTAGAAGCAATCACAGGTCTTCATAAAGTTCACGAAGGATCTATACATCTGCGTGATAAAGAGATTACGAATAAGTCTCCTCGAAATGTTACAGAGAACGGTCTGAGTCATATTCCGCAAGATAGGCATAAACATGGGCTTGTATTGGACTTTTCAGTAGGAGAGAACATGGTACTCCAAACGTATTATCAAAAGCCATATTCTAAGTCTGGAATTTTAAACTTTAAACCGATTTTTGATAAAGCGAAAAAATTGATCGAAGAATACGATGTTCGTACACCTGATGCTTATACGCCAGCACGTGCACTATCCGGTGGGAATCAGCAAAAAGCGATCATCGCTAGAGAAGTTGACCGTGATCCGGACTTTTTGATCGCCGCTCAGCCAACTCGCGGTCTTGATGTTGGGGCGATTGAATTCATTCATTCCAAGCTGATCGAACAAAGGGATAATGGAAAAGCGGTTCTGCTTGTTTCTTTTGAGTTGGAAGAGATCATCAACGTGAGTGACCGAATCGCAGTGATGTATGAAGGAAAGATCGTTGCGATCGTAAATCCGAAAGAAACAACAGAACAAGAATTGGGTCTACTGATGGCTGGAGGAAAGAGAGGTACCGTTCATGCAGAATAATACAAAGAAAATAAAATTTATAGTGCCTCTTATTTCTGTATTTCTAGGTCTATTGATTGGTGGCATCATCATGCTGATCAGCGGATATAAGCCGATTGAAGCTTATGTAGCGCTTTTTCAAGGTATTTTTGGTGGATCATATTATATAGGTGAAACAATTAGGCAGATGTCACCTCTTATCTTGTCAGGACTTGCTGTTGCATTTGCGTTTAGAACCGGATTATTTAATATCGGAGTAGAAGGACAGCTTTTAGTCGGTTGGTTAGCTGCTGTTTATGTAGGGATTTTTGTTGATGCCCCGGCGATCATTCATATTCCACTCGCTGTACTTGCTGCAGGTGTTGCCGGTGCATTATGGGGATCTGTTCCTGGTATTTTAAAAGCGCGCTTTAAAGTTCATGAAGTTATTACAACGATTATGATGAACTATATCGCACTTTATAGCACAAATGAAATCATCCGTAATTTTATGCTTGCTCCGGGTGAGCGAACGGAGAACGTAAAAGAATCTGCTTCTCTTGCTTCACCGTTTTTACAAAGTATTACTGAATTTTCGACATTGCATTTTGGAATCATTGTAGCGATCGTTGCAGCAGTAATCATGTGGTTCTTATTATGGAGAACAACATTAGGTTATGAACTACGTGCTGTAGGTTTCAATCAGCATGCATCTCAGTACGCTGGAATCAACGTTTCGAAAAACATCGTTCTATCCATGGCGATCTCAGGAGCATTCGCAGGGATTGCAGGAAGTATGGAAGGATTAGGTACGTATCAATACATGACGATCAATGCCGGATTTACCGGTGTAGGATTTGATGGGATCGCCGTTGCACTTTTAGGTGCGAACAGTGCGATCGGTGTTATTTTAGGTGCTGCACTATTCGGCGGACTAAAGATTGGTGCCCTGAACATGCAAGCTATTGCAGGTGTTCCAACTGAACTTGTAGGTGTTGTAATTGCTCTAATCATCTTCTTTGTAGCGTGCAGCTATCTTGTTCATTGGTTGATGAACCGTGTGAACAGAGGAGGTAAGATCTGATGAGTTTTATGGATATTCTAGCACTAATCATACCTGCTGCAATCGTGTCTGCTGCTCCTTTAATCTTTACCGCTCTAGGTGGCGTTTTTAGTGAACGGTCTGGAGTTGTAAATATCGGATTAGAAGGTCTCATGCTTTTTGGTGCTTTTACAGGAGCCGTAACGATCTATTACGGAGAACAGTTCGGATTAGATGGTGCAGCACCATGGGTCAGTTTTGTTGTAGCTATGATCGTAGGAGCACTATTTGCATCTATTCATGCCGTTGCAAGTATCTCGTTAAAAGCGGACCAAGTTGTTAGTGGAGTTGCAATCAACTTCTTGGCGGCTGGACTCGCGATCTTCTTAACGAAAAAAATCTTTAATGCAGGACAAACACCTGTTATTTCAGAACGTATCTCAAAAAGTGACATTCCGTTCTTATCAGATATTCCGATAATCGGTAAACTATTTTTCTCAAATGCGTATCTGACTTCTTATCTAGCAGTATTTGTAGCCCTAATCGTGTGGTATGTTCTTTACAAAACCCCATTTGGTCTTCGCCTTCGTTCAGTAGGTGAACACCCGATGGCTGCAGATACGATGGGAATCAATGTTAAAAAGATGCGTTATGTCGGAGTTCTGTTGAGTGGTGCTCTAGCTGGTCTAGGTGGAGCTGTTTATGTAGCTTCTATCTCAGGTAACTTCACGCACTCTACGATCACAGGACAAGGCTTCATGGCTCTAGCTGCCATGATCTTTGGTAAATGGCATCCACTTGGAGCTTTAGGAGCTGCTTTATTCTTTGGACTAGCACAAGCGATCAGTATCTCTGGCGCACAGATTCCAGGTCTTCAAGATATTCCAAAAGTATTTCTGCTGATCGCACCATACGTTCTTACGATATTAGCTTTAGCTGGACTTGTAGGACGTGCGGATGCGCCGAAAGCTCTTGGTACACCTTACGAAAAAGGAAAAAGGTAACAAAAAAGTCCGCCATTCGGTGGACTTTTTTTGTTTTACAAGGAGGAATGTCATGTCAGGTATCGAAAATGGGTAAACTAGGATGTAGACATAATGAAAGGGGTACTTATTCAATGGGAATTGTTAATCATAAAAAAACCAATCTCCACGGCATGACTGTACATACGATCGAAACAAAAAAGTATAAGACCACATCGTTCATACTTCAGGTAAAAGAACCGATCAACGAAAAGAATGTAACAAAGCGAGCTCTGCTTGCTTATGTTTTACAGAGCGGAACGAAGGATTTTCCTTCTTCAAAAGAGTTGAGAAGTGCTTTGGATGATCTTTATGGAGCTACATTGAATGCTGATCTTTCTAAAAAAGGTGAGAATCAAGTGATCAGTATTCGGATGGAGGTAGCGAACGAGAAATTTTTATCCAATTCAGAACCTGTTCTAGATAAAGCCTTCCATCTATTATCTCAAGTTCTTCTAGCGCCACCTTTAGAAGGTGACGTGTTTAAAGAGGGAATTGTAAAAAAAGAAAAACGCAGTCTGAAACAACAGATCGAATCGATCTATGATGACAAGATGCGTTATGCAAACAAACGACTGTTAGAAGAGATGTATGACACAGAGCCATACCGGTTAAATGTGTATGGAAACGGTGATGAAGTGGATTCGATAACATCAAAAGAGCTGTATGATTATTATCAAGAAGTGATTAGAAACGATAAAATCGATCTTTATGTGATCGGTGATATTTCAACAGATGAGATGGTTGATAAGGTTAGTAAGCATTTTCGTTTTTCGAAAGATAGAAAAGAAGATGAGACTAAAGCTGTGAATGCTAGAGATGAAAAAAGAATCTCTGAAGTTAAAGAAATCTTTGAAGAACAGGATGTACAACAAGGAAAGCTGCACATGGGTTATCGCACGTATACCACTTATGCAGATGATGATTATTTCGCTCTACAAGTGTTTAACGGTATTTTCGGAGGCTTTTCTCATTCCAAGTTGTTCATGAACGTTCGTGAAAAAGAAAGTTTGGCTTATTATGCAGCTTCTCGGTTCGAGAGCCATAAAGGAGCTGTTTTTGTAATGAGCGGAATTGAGACTGCCAATTACGAAAAAGCTGTAAAAATTATTAAAGAACAACATGAAGAAATGAAAAAGGGTAACATCACGGACTCTGAATTTGAACAGACGAAAGCGATGATTAACAACCAAGTGTTAGAGACGATCGACCATCCGATCGGTCTATCGGAAGTACTATATCATAATGTTGTTGCAGGGACAGATCGCTCCATCGAAGAGTGGCTGGAAGGAATAAAGAAAGTAACAAAAGACGATGTGGTTGCAGTAGCAAAAAAAGTAACACTTGATACGATTTTCTTCTTGAAGGGAGCTGGCACGAATGGGAATGAAAACGTTTGATCAATTAGATGAAACCCTGCACTATGAAGAACTGCCGAACGGGTTAAAGGTATATGTTCTTGAAAAGAAAGGATTTAACAAGACATACGCTACGTTTACGACTCATTATGGATCTGTGGATAATCACTTTAAACCATTAGG
The DNA here is from genome assembly GCF_015903895.1 of Fictibacillus sp. 5RED26. NCBI lineage: Bacteria > Bacillati > Bacillota > Bacilli > Caryophanales > Fictibacillaceae > Fictibacillus > Fictibacillus sp. 5RED26. Next base: position 1,178,153 of record NZ_JACZDU010000001.1, read on the forward strand.
TAAAGATGAAAATGTCAAAGTTCCTGATGGAATCGCACATTTTCTGGAGCACAAACTTTTTGAAAAAGAGCATGGAGATGTTTTTCAAGATTTTAGTAAACAAGGTGCTTCTGCCAACGCGTTCACGACATTTAACAGAACCGCTTATCTGTTTTCGACAACCGGTGATGTGAAGAAGAACTTAACCACTTTGATCGACTTCGTACAAGAACCATATTTTACAGAAAAGACGGTCGAGAAAGAAAAAGGAATCATCGGTCAAGAGATCAGAATGTACGATGATAACCCGGATTGGCGCGTTTATTTTGGCCTGATTGAAAATATGTATCACCATCATCCGGTCAAGATCGATATCGCTGGAACAGAAAAATCCATCGCTAAGATTACAAAAGATGATCTTTATGAATGTTATGAGACGTTTTATCACCCTAGCAACATGATTCTTTTTATCGTAGGGCCAATAGATGCTAAAGAAATTTTAAATTTCGTTAAAGACAATCAATCACAAAAATCGTTTAAGGAAAAAGAACACATCGAAAGATTTTTTGATGAGGAGCCACAAACGGTCGCAAAATCAAAGAAAGTCATCGAGATGACGGTGCAGACGCCGAAATGCTATATGGGTTATAAAGAAGCTACTCCTAATCGCCAAGGAAAAGAGTTGATGAAACATGAACTAAGTGTCAACCTTCTTCTAGAAATGATGTTCGGGAAAAGCTCGCCGAATTATGAAACATTGTATGAAGAAGGGTTGATCGACCAGACGTTCTCTTTTGATTACACAGAAGAAAATGGATTTGGATTCAGCATGCTCGGAGGAGATACTCGTTCTCCAGATGGATTCGTTGAAAGAATCTCTGGGATGGTTGAAGCCTTTAAACAACAGTCGATCGATGAAGGTTCATTTAATCGTGCTCGTAAAAAGAAGATCGGTGCTTTTTTAAGATCATTGAACTCACCGGAGTTTATTGCAAATCAGTTCACTCGCTATGCGTTCAATGAAATGGACCTTTTTGATGTGATTCCGGTTTTCGAATCACTTACAGTTCCCGATGTTGAAGAAGTCTTACAGAATCACTTTAAAAAAGAAGCGATGACCGTTTGCCAAGTTCAAAAAAAGAAGTCATAATAAATGAAAAAAAAACATCCTGCTGAGGTAGGGTGTTTTTTTAGAGCAATGAGGGATTAATATTGAAAAATGCGCTTGTCACAGGAGCATCCGGAGCAATCGGGAGCGAGATCAGCCATATGTTGGCATCAAATGGTTGTGGATTATACCTTCACTACAACACCAATCTAAGTGCAGCAGAAAAGCTGCAGAAAGAATTAAAGGATAAATACGGAGTACCTGTCTTTATCGTGTCTGCTGACCTGTCTAAAGCAGAGGGACCAAAAGAATTGTTGAATCAAATTCAAGAGCCCATCGATGTGTTCGTTTTTAATTGTGGTTCTGCTCAATTTGGTCTACTCACTGATTTTACTGAACAATCCATAACAGAGACGATGCAGTTGCACCTTTTAAGTGCGATCTCACTAACAAAAGCCATTGTTCCTAACATGATTCAGAAAAAATCAGGAAAGATCGTCATGATCTCTTCTGTTTGGGGAGAAGTAGGTGCTGCGTGTGAAACTGTATACTCTGCTGCAAAAGGAGGGTTGAATACGTTTGTTAAAGCACTGTCAAAAGAATTAGCTCCTAGTCACATTCAAGTGAATGGTGTTTCTCCTGGGGTCATCTCGACGCCAATGATGGATCAGTTTTCAGACGAGGAGAAGCGTATGTTAACTGAGGACATACCTGCAGGACGTTTTGGAGAACCACGTGAAGTTGCTCATGCTGTTGAATTTTTAATGAGCGAAAAAGCAGACTATATCTCCGGTCACATCCTTTCTATAAACGGATCGTGGTTTACTTAAAAAAACATGTATAAAAAGAGTGAAACTAAGAGATATTAATGCTGTATCAACCTTGAAGGAGGAGACAGCATGTCTGTATTAGACAACTTTGGTCAATGGAAAGATTTCTTGGCAGAGCGTTTAAATCACGCGGAACACGAAGGTATGAACCACGATACGATCTCGAACTTAGCAACGGAGATCGGTGGATACTTAGCGAACCACGTTGAACCAAAAAACGAGGAAGAAAAAGTTCTTGCCGATCTTTGGAAAGTGGCTGATGAAAACGAAAGACACGCCATCGCTAACATGATGGTAAAGCTAGTTCAAAACGACGGTAGCCGCTAAATGGTGAAGGATGTTAAGAATTTTTTCTTAACATCCTTTTATTTTGCTTTCATAATAAATTGAAATCATTTATTATTAGAAACAAGAATAGATGTAGAATTTTGTTTCATTTTGAAAGAATAAGGAGATGAATTATGGGAGAGCAAGAATGGTATTTAGAGTATGAGATACATAAAAACCGGCCGGGTCTCCTAGGGGATATATCTTCCTTATTAGGTATGCTTGGAATTAACATCGTCACGATTAACGGTGTTGATAACGAGCGACGTGGAATGCTTCTGATCATTGATAACGAAGAAAAGATCAACCGGCTTCAATCGATCTTAGATTCAATGGATAACATTACAGTAACCAAGTTTCGAAAACCGAAGCTTCGCGATCGTCTCGCTGTAAGACACGGCAGATATATTGAACGCGACGCTGACGATAAGAAAACGTTTCGTTTTATTAGAGATGAACTTGGTATATTAGTTGACTTTTTAGCTGAATTATATAAAGTTGAAGGACATAAATTAATCGGCGTTAGAGGCATGCCGCGTGTGGGGAAAACTGAGAGTATCGTTGCATCCAGTGTTTGTGCGAATAAACGTTGGGTCTTTATTTCATCGACGTTATTACGTCAGACCGTTAGGAGCATGCTAGCGGATGATGAATACGATTCTGACCACGTTTTTATTATTGATGGTGCAGTCTCAGCACGTAATATGAATGATAAGCATTGGCAGCTCATACGAGAGATCATGAGGCTTCCTGCAGCGAAAGTTGTGGAACATCCTGATCTTTTTGTTCAGCAAACGGAATATACACTTGATGATTTTGACTACATTATCGAGCTAAAAAGTCATCGTGATGAAGAAATTACATATGAAGCTCTGAAACAAGATCAAACAGGATTCGGAAATTTAGAATGACGTAAGTAGGTGGGAAGGTTGACAGAACTCGGTAAGTTATTAAAAGAAAAACGTGAAGAAAAAGGAATGTCACTCGAAGAACTTCAAACAGCGACAAAGATACAAAAACGATATCTAGTAGCGATTGAAGAAGGAAAGTATGAAGTACTTCCTGGATCGTTTTATGCTCGAGCGTTTATTAAAAATTATTGTGAAGCTGTAGGTTTGCATTATGAGACCATCTTTGATGAATATTCTCATGAGATTCCAAAATCGGCAAAAGAACCGACAACAGAGTTCGAACCCCGTTCAAAAAGAGAGAGATCCGGAGTATCAGAAGACCATTCACTTTTAAAGAGATTGATTCCAATCATACTTATTGGAATCTTAATCGTGGTTGTTCTCTTTGTCGTTTGGAAGCTTCTTCCTGATGGGAATGATCAAGCTAAGAGCGGGAATGATGCGCCAGGTGTTTTATTAGATGCAGATGAAAACAAACCACAGAAAAAAGAAGAAACAAAAAAAGACAAAGAAGATTCTACTGAAGAAAAAGATTCTGAAGCTCCAAAAGAAGAAGTGAAACAACAAACGTTAACAAAGCTTGAAACGATCGGAAAAGTAACGACTTATGATCTGAAAGATACGGATAAACTCGTTGTAGAGCTTAGCGCAAATGGTCCTAGTTACGTAGGTATTCAAGATGAGACGAAGAAAAGCTATTTCGATAACCAGATGAAAAAGGGTCAAACAGAAACTTTTGATCTATCTTCTGCAAAAGAGGTAACACTAAATATTGGCGCGTCTCATGTAACATCTATTAAGATCAATGGGGAAGCATTCACATATCCTGTCCCTGCTACTGATCTGATCCATCAAAAAATCGTGATTCGTAAGGCTCAACAATAGTTATAACAAAATTGATTTTGACCGTATTTTGGAGGAATTTCATTGAACTTACCTAATAAGATTACCATTTCTAGAATTTTTTTAATTCCACTCTTTATGATCGTTCTTTTAGGCGATTTTGATTGGGGAGTCTGGAAAATTGCTGGTGAAGAATTGCCTGTCACTCATTTTGTTGCTGCGCTGATCTTTATCTTTGCATCCAGCACCGATTGGGTTGACGGCTATTATGCACGAAAATATAATCTCGTTACGAATTTGGGGAAATTCTTGGACCCATTAGCAGACAAGCTACTCGTTTCGGCTGCACTTGTAGGATTAGTTGAACTTGGAGCTGCTCCTGCATGGATGGTTATCGTTATCCTTAGCCGAGAGTTTGCTGTTACAGGCATCCGTGCTGTTGCTTCAGCAGAAGGCGAGGTCATTGCAGCAGGACAGATGGGCAAGCTGAAGATGTGGATTCAAATTATTGCGATCTCCGCGTTGTTGCTTCATAATCTTCCATTTGCATGGATCGGATTACCATTTGCAACGATCAGTCTTTGGGCAGCAACACTCATTACCTTGTATTCTGGCTGGGAGTATTTCGTGAACAGCAAACATATTCTATTAAAATCAAAGTAATCCAGAATGAAGAAAAAACAGGAGCAGATAACTCCTGTTTTTTTATTAGCCGTAGTAGAAATTGCAGAAAACATGAAGAAAAGATAGAGAATCTTAGAATAGTTAAAGTTGAATGATGTGATATCAGAGAATACAATCAGGGAGCGTGTATGAGTTGAACGCAGAAATCATAGCAGTTGGCAGTGAACTTTTATTAGGACAGATCGCAAACACGAATGCTCAATTTATTTCAAAAGGACTGGCTGACATCGGAGTGAACGTCTTTTATCACTCAGTAGCGGGTGATAATCAAAACCGTCTCTCATCTGTCATTCAAACAGCTAGGACAAGATCCGATCTGATCATCTTTACTGGAGGTCTAGGACCAACAAAAGACGATCTTACTAAAGAAACAATCGCAAAACTGTTTCAGAAGGAATTGGTTCATGACGAAGCTGCGTTAGAGTATATAACCAATTATTTTGTTCAAACCAATCGAGAGATGACACCTAACAATAAGAAGCAAGCCCTCATAATAGAAGGATCTGTCGTCTTGCCAAACGATAACGGTATGGCGCCGGGAATGGCGTTTACTCACGGTAACAACACGTGTATACTCCTACCTGGACCACCTAGTGAGATGAGACCGATGTTTAACAACTATGTTATTCCTTATCTTTATTCTAAGATGGATGTACAGACTAAGTTTCATTCGCGGGTATTAAAGTTTTTTGGTATTGGAGAATCGGTCTTAGAAACGAAGCTTCAAGATTTGATTGAAAAACAAAGCAATCCTACTATTGCGCCGTTAGCATCTGAACATGAAGTTACGATTCGGCTAACTGCAGCTCACCCTTCAGAAACTGAGGCGAAGAGACTGCTAGATGAAGTAGAACAAGAAGTATTAAGTCGTACAGGTTCCTATTTTTATGGATATAACGATGAAACGCTAGAGAGTCAAACTTTCGACCTTCTTCTAAATAATCAGCTGACGATCGCTTCGGCAGAGAGCTTGACTGGAGGACTATTCAGCAAGATCATCACTGATTTTCCTGGTGCTTCTGCTGTTTATCAGGGAGGAGTCGTTGTTTATTCAAACGCATTAAAACAATCGATGCTTAAGGTACCTCTTAACTTGATCACAGATCATGGTGTTGTTAGCTCAGAATGTGCAGAGTGGATGGCAGAGGAGATTAGAAAGCAATCAAAGACTGACATCGGCATCAGCTTTACTGGTGTTGCGGGTCCTGATGCACAAGAAGACAAGCCTGCAGGAACAGTGTTCATCGGAATTTCAATTGGGAATCAAACCTATTCTTATTCAATAAAACTTGCAGGATCAAGAAAAGGGATTCGAGAAAGAGCAGTAAAGCATGGATTTCGCTATTTAAATCAATTGGTCAAAGAAGGACAATAAAAAAATCGAATAAATGTTCGTAAAATGATTGGCAAATGAACAAAAAAGAGATATGATAGAGAAGTAGCAAGTAACAGAATTAATGAAACAAAAATACATGTAAAATGAATTTGAGGAGTGAATTGAATGAGCGATAGAAAAGCAGCTTTAGATATGGCTCTACGCCAAATTGAAAAGCAGTTCGGTAAAGGTTCTATTATGAAATTGGGTGAACAAACCGAACAGCGAATTTCAACAGTATCCAGTGGATCGATCACTTTGGACATCGCACTTGGAATCGGTGGATATCCTCGCGGAAGAATTATCGAAGTTTACGGTCCTGAATCATCAGGTAAAACAACTGTTGCCCTTCATGCCATCGCAGAAGTTCAACGTAATGGTGGACAAGCTGCATTTATTGATGCAGAGCATGCGCTTGATCCTGAATATGCACAAAAGCTAGGCGTGAATATCGATGAGCTCTTGTTGTCTCAGCCGGATACAGGTGAACAAGCACTAGAGATCGCTGAAGCTCTTGTAAGAAGTGGAGCAGTAGATATTTTAATTATTGACTCCGTTGCTGCCCTTGTTCCTAAAGCTGAGATTGAAGGGGAAATGGGAGATTCTCATGTTGGTCTTCAAGCTCGTCTTATGTCCCAAGCACTTCGTAAACTTTCGGGTGCCATTAATAAATCGAAAACCATCGCAGTATTTATCAACCAAATTCGTGAAAAAGTTGGCGTTATGTTCGGAAACCCTGAAACGACACCAGGGGGAAGAGCGCTTAAATTCTACTCATCCGTTCGTTTAGAAGTACGTCGTGCTGAACAGTTGAAACAAGGTCAGGATGTTGTTGGTAATAAAACAAAGATTAAAGTTGTAAAAAATAAAGTTGCTCCTCCGTTTAGAACGGCTGAAGTGGATATTATGTACGGAGAAGGAATTTCATATCAAGGTGAGATTCTCGATATCGGTTCGGACATTGATATCGTTCAAAAGAGTGGTGCTTGGTATTCTTACGAAGGCGAACGTTTAGGTCAAGGACGTGAGAACTCTAAGCAATTCCTTAAAGAAAATCCTGAGATTGCATCAGCAATCGTTGCAGAGATCCGCAACTATTATCAGCTAGAAGGCAAAGCAACAGCTGAAGTAGAAGCTCCTTCAGCAGAAGAAGAGTTTGAGTTAACAGAATAGTAAAGAGTGAAGACTGGTCAAGTGCGACCGGTCTTTTTTCTATAACCGGATCATTTTTAAAAGAATGGTTGCTTAAAACGATATATTTTCATAGCCAAGTGAAGAGCAAAAGTTGGAGATGGAGGTGAACTCCTTTTCGAGTGTAACAATATAACCAAAGCAATATTCGCTATTATTGCAGGCAAAATATGCTCCTTGCTATTTTTAAGTCAACCAATTATTATAGAAGATTGACTCTCTTGACAAGCCTTTGGCACACCTATAAAATGAAGATATATTTTGATTTCTTATGAAATTAAAAGATATGTATAGAATTTGTACGACATGAATGGTGCACAGCACATGTAAGACGATTGACGCCAAAAATGCAGTATGAAAAGCAGAAAGCAAGAGGAGGTGGGAATATGCCAAGTTTAGCAGTATTCATCTCCAGTTTGCTTGTCTCACTAGGTGTCGGTGCTATTGTCGGATATCTTGTTAGGAAATCAATTGCTGAAGCGAAGATTTCAAGCGCAGAACGAGCAGCTGCGCAAATTGTTGAAGATGCAAAGCGCGATGCTGACGCCAGCAAGAAAGAAGCGCTGTTAGAAGCAAAAGATGAAATCCATAAGCTACGTACCGAAGCTGAACGCGAAATTCGCGAACGTCGAAACGAGCTTCAAAAACAAGAACATCGATTGGTTCAAAAAGAAGAGATCCTAGACAGAAAAAGTGAAACTCTTGACAAAAAAGAGGAATCTTTAGAGCGACGTGAGGAGTCTCTCACCAAAAAACAGCGACAAATTGAAGAGATTGAAAGCAAAGTGGAGGAATTGCTGAAAGAACAACAGCGAGAGCTTGAGCGCATTTCCAGCATTACCAGGGATGAAGCCCGCCAAATTATCATGACGGAAACTGAGAACGAGATGACACATGAGTTGGCGATGATGGTAAAAGAGATGGAAAACCGTGCAAAAGAAGAAGCGGACAAGAAAGCAAAAGAAATTCTTTCCCTAGCTATCCAACGCTGTGCAGCCGATCACGTAGCAGAAACTACAGTTTCTGTAGTAAACCTTCCTAACGATGAAATGAAGGGAAGAATTATTGGACGTGAAGGGCGAAACATCAGGACGTTAGAAACGTTAACTGGAATTGACTTGATTATTGATGATACTCCAGAAGCCGTTATTCTGTCTGGATTTGATCCGATCCGCCGTGAAATTGCACGGATGGCTTTGGACAAGCTTGTACAGGATGGAAGAATTCACCCTGCACGAATTGAAGAGATGGTTGAAAAATCACGTCGAGAAGTGGATGAGTATATCCGCGAAGTAGGAGAGCAGACAACGTTCGAAGTTGGTGTTCACGGACTTCATCCTGATTTGATTAAAATTCTTGGACGTTTGAAGTATCGTACAAGTTACGGTCAAAACGTACTAAAACATTCAACTGAAGTGGCTTACTTAGCTGGATTAATGGCAGCTGAAGTAGGAGAAGACGTTCATCTTGCAAGACGAGCTGGTTTGCTTCATGACATTGGTAAGGCGATTGATCATGAAGTTGAAGGCAGTCACGTTGACATTGGTGTGGAACTTGCTACGAAGTACAAGGAACACCCAGTAGTCATCAACAGCATTGCGTCTCATCACGGAGACACTGAAGCAACTTCGATCATAGCTACTCTAGTTGCAGCAGCAGATGCACTTTCTGCAGCAAGACCAGGAGCACGCCGTGAAACACTTGAAACGTATATACGCAGACTTGAAAAGTTAGAAGAAATTTCAGAATCATTTGATGGTGTTGAAAAATCTTTTGCGATACAAGCAGGCCGTGAGATACGTATCATGGTTAAACCGGATCTGATCGATGATGTAGCATCATACCGACTAGCACGTGATATTACGAAAAAGATTGAAAGTGAACTGGATTATCCAGGACACATTAAAGTTACAGTCATTCGTGAGACTCGAGCAGTTGAATACGCAAAATAAACAAACAAAGCGGTGGGAGATCAATCCCATCGCTTTTTTATATGAAGAAATTTCGTAACTAGTAGAAGGTGTGGAATTTGAGCAGGAGTAAACCGAAGATCGCTCACATAGAAAGCTGTATACGTATACAGTGAATCGCAGTTTTTTTCCGAAAAAACCACATTATGGTTTGAAAGAAGTTTGTTAAGGGTACTAGAATACCGGGGTTTATTCATAGGGCAGCTGCTTTAACAAAACAACAAAATAGAGAGAGTAAGCACAATTTTGTTTCGGCAGGAATACAAGCCTTAATCAATGAATATAGTAGAACAGGTATCTATCCTGAAGGAGGTTCAAAACAATGGAAATATTAAAAGTTTCAGCAAAATCCAACCCCAACTCTGTAGCTGGTGCACTTGCTGGTGTTCTCCGGGAACGTGGAGGCGCTGAAATTCAGGCAATCGGAGCAGGTGCATTAAACCAAGCTGTTAAAGCAGTAGCTATCGCACGAGGGTTCGTAGCACCGAGCGGAGTTGACCTCATTTGTATTCCAGCATTTACAGATATCTTAATCGATGGGGAAGAAAGAACGGCCATTAAATTAATTGTTGAACCGCGCTAATTAAAGTGAAACCTGCTTGCTCGTTCGATAGAGCAAGCAGGTTTTTAGTTTTGTAGACTTATTTTCATTTTGTAAGGGATGCCGAGAATCGTAGAAGGAAATGCGGAAACAAATCTAGAATTTATATAGAGAAGCATCTTAATTAAAGCGTTTTCATTTATTTACTTTTTTTGTAATAGTTTGAATTATACTAGGCGAATACTTGCATTTTTATGAAGTTAAGTCTAGAATTGTAGACGTTTAGTACATAATTTAAGTAAACGTGATAATGCGCGTTCAACACAACATGAAACCATACTAAATCAAACTATTGATTGAAAAAATTAACGTTTGGGTTACTGAAAGGGTGGAGTACATGATTGATCAACTTTCTTGGAAAGTTGGCGGACAGCAAGGTGAAGGAATTGATAGTACAGGTGAAATTTTTGCGATGGCACTCAACCGCCAAGGCTACTATCTGTATAGCTATCGACACTTTTCTTCCAGAATTAAAGGCGGTCATACCAACAATAAAATTCGTGTAAGCACGAGTGAAACCCGTTCGATCTCTGATGATCTTGATATTTTAATAGCATTCGATCAAGAAACAATTGATGTGAATGTACATGAGCTTCGCGATGGAGGAGTTGTGATTGGAGATTCAAAATTCAATCCTACTGTTCCTGAGGACCTTAATGTTAGATTATATGCTGTACCATTTACAGAGATTGCAAGTGAACTTGGCACATCTCTAATGAAAAACATGGTAGCGATCGGAGCGACGAGCGCTGTTTTAGGTCTTCCTGTAGAAAGCTATTTAGAAGTTGTAGAAGAGATTTTTGCTCGTAAAGGAGCAAAAGTAGTAGAAAAGAATATGGAAGCTATTCAAAAAGGCGCTGATCGTTTCAATGAATTATCTGGTGGCCAGATCGATGGTTTTCAATTAAATAAAGCGGATGGCAAGAAGCGAATGTTCATGATCGGAAACGATGCGATTGCTCTAGGATTCGTTGCAGGAGGCGTACGGTTCATGTCCGCTTATCCGATCACACCGGCATCTGAGATCATGGAATACCTAATTAAAAAACTGCCTGAGTTTGGCGGGACTGTCATTCAAACAGAAGATGAGATTGCCGCTTGTACGATGGCGATCGGAGCGAACTATGCAGGTGTTCGTACGATTACATCATCAGCAGGACCAGGTCTATCATTAATGATGGAAGCGTTAGGTCTATCTGGAATGACAGAAGTTCCTTTAGTTGTCGTAGATACACAGCGTGGAGGTCCATCAACAGGACTGCCTACAAAACAAGAACAATCTGATTTGATGGCGATGATCTATGGTACTCATGGTGAGATTCCAAAAGTGGTTATGGCACCAAGTACGGTTGAAGAAGCCTTCTATGATGCTGTTGAGGCGTTAAATATTGCAGAAGAATATCAGATTCCTGTTATCTTACTGACAGATCTTCAACTTTCTCTAGGGAAGCAATCGGTAGAACCGTTAGATTATAGCCGCGTAGAGATTCGTCGCGGTAAGCTTGATCCGAAAGAAGAGCTACCTGATACGGATGATAAAGATGGGTACTTTAAGCGCTATGAAGTAACAGAAGACGGTATTTCTCCTCGTGTAATACCAGGTATGAAGAATGGTATCCACCATGTAACAGGTGTTGAGCATGATGAGACAGGAAAGCCTTCTGAAGTAGCAGCTAACCGTCAAAAGCAGATGGATAAACGTTTACGTAAACTTCAAAATCTGCGTTTTAACGTTCCGGTTGTTAAGCAGGCCCCTCATGAAGAAGCAGATATCCTTTTAGTCGGGTTCAATTCAACAAGAGGAGTTATTGAAGAAGCGATCCCTCGTTTAGAAGCAGATGGATTAAAAGTCAATCATGCTCATATTCGTTTGATTCATCCGTTCCCTGCCGATGAGATGAGATCAATGATCGACAAAGCAAAGAACGTAATTGTAGTCGAGAACAATGCGACAGGACAGCTGGCGAACATTTTAAAGATGAATGTTGGACAGCATGAGAAGATTAAAAACTTGTTAAAATATGATGGGAATCCTTTCTTGCCATCAGAAGTTGTCATGAAATGCAAGGAGCTGGTTTAATATGGCTACATTTAAAGATTTTCGTAACAGCATCAAACCGAACTGGTGTCCAGGATGTGGAGATTTTTCTGTACAGGCGGCTATTCAAAGAGCAGCTGCAAATGTAGGTTTAGAACCAGATAATCTAGCTGTAGTATCAGGAATCGGCTGTTCAGGACGTATTTCAGGGTATATTAAGTCTTATGGTTTTCATGGTATTCACGGCCGCTCATTGCCAATCGCACAAGGTGTTAAGATGGCAAACCGTGATCTGACAGTTATTGCTTCAGGTGGAGACGGAGATGGGTTCGCGATCGGAATGGGTCATACCGTACATGCGATCAGAAGAAACATCGATATTACCTATATTGTTATGGACAACCAGATTTATGGTTTAACAAAAGGACAAACATCACCTCGATCTGATGTTGGATTTAAAACAAAGAGTACGCCAGAAGGATCTGTAGAGTCAGCGATTGGCGTTATGGAACTTGCTTTAACGGCTGGTGCTACGTTTGTGGCTCAAAGTTTCTCAACAGACTTAAAAGAGTTAACTTCGATTATCGAAGCTGGGATCAATCATAAAGGGTTCTCGTTGATCAATGTATTCTCTCCATGTGTTACTTACAATAAAGTAAACACATATGATTGGTTTAAAGAGCATCTCGTATCCTTAGGCACGATCGAAGACTATGATTCTTCAAACCGTATGATGGCTATGCAGACATTGATGGAAAACAAAGGTCTTGTAAAAGGGATCATCTATCAAGACAAGGTAAAGCCTTCATACCAAGATCTGGCTCATGGATACAGTAAGAAAGCACTTGCGAAGGTAGACTTGAATTTACCTGAGGAAAAGTTCAATCAATTGATGTCAGAATTCATGTAAGACCGAGCCCTTCTCCTAAAATTAGGAGAGGGTTTTTTTCTAAATAAAAAAATTTCCGCAATTTTTTTTGGTATCTGCGATTGTCCACGTGAAATGGACACTGCTCTTTACCTTGTTGTTCAATCCATGTACAATTATTATGGATATGATATTTAAGGTTTTAGTGAGGGGTGTTTCTGTGCAAGGAAAAATGAAAGCAATTGTTAAGCATCATGCGGGTTATGGAGCTAGATTAGAAACAGTAGATATTCCTGAAATCAACGAGAGTGAAGTATTAATCAAAGTTAAAGCGACTTCAATCTGTGGAACAGATGTCCATATTTACACATGGGATGAGTGGTCACAGAGTCGTGTGAAAACGCCATATGTATTTGGACATGAGTTTTCAGGGGTTGTTGAAAAAGTTGGAAGCGCTGTTACTAATGTATCTGTTGGAGATCATGTATCAGCTGAAACACATATAGTCTGTCATTCTTGTCCACAATGTTTAAAAGGACAGTTTCACATCTGTAAGAACACGAAGATCATCGGTGTCGATACGCACGGGTGTTTTGCAGAGTATGTAGCAATGCCATCTGAGAACATCTGGAAAAACGATCCTAAGATGCCATTTGAACATGGATCGATTCAAGAGCCGATGGGAAATGCTGTTCATACTGTTTTAGCTGGTGATGTTGCTGGGAAAACAGTGGCTGTCATCGGATGCGGACCGATCGGTGTCATGGCGGTTAACGTTGCTAAAGCGGCAGGTGCAAGCCAGGTGATCGCTATCGATCTGAATGATTATCGTCTAGATCTTGCTAAAAAGATAGGTGCGACAGAAGTGATCAATCCAAAATCGATCGACCCTGTTGAAAGAGTAATGGAACTAACAGATGGTAATGGTGTGGATGTTGTTTGTGAGATGAGCGGTCATCCTGTTGCGATTGACCAAGGGTTTAAAATGATCACAAACGGCGGTCGCGTTTCTATTTTAAGTCTGCCTGTTAAACCTGTTGAGATCGATCTAACAAACGATGTTGTGTTTAAAGGAGTTACCGTACAAGGGATCACAGGAAGAAAAATGTATGAAACATGGCAACAAGTCTCAGGTCTTTTACAGTCAGGAAGCATGCACCCTGAAGCAATCATTACTCACACACTTCCACTTGAAAAGTTTGAAGAAGGCTTTGACTTAATGATAAAGGGGAATTGCGGGAAAGTAGTACTTATTCCTTAAAATCGAAAGGGGCAAACATCGTGATGAAAGGTTTTGAATACCTACAAGAAGAATTGGACCATATGAAAGAAGAAGGTACGTTTAGAAAGCTTGTACCACTAGAATCAGAGCAAGGTTCTAAAGTTGTGATCAACGGAAAAGAAGTGATTCAGCTTTCTTCCAACAACTACTTAGGACTTACAAGTCACCCTAAAATGAAAGAAGCAGCCCTACAAGCTGTAGAAGAATTTGGCGTTGGTACGGGCTCTGTGCGTACGATTGCTGGAACACTTTCTATGCATGAAGAATTTGAAAAAAAATTAGCTGAATTCAAACACACAGAAGCATGTCTTGTCTTCCAATCTGGTTTTTCAACGAACCAAGGAATTCTTTCTGCTATATTAACAGATCAAGACGTTGTTATTTCTGATGAGTTGAACCATGCATCGATTATTGATGGCATTCGTTTAACGAAAGCAAAAAGAAGAATCTACAAACACGTTGATCTAGAAGATTTAGAAGCGGCTTTAAAAGAGACACAAGAGTTTAGAAAAAGAATCGTCGTAACAGACGGGGTTTTCTCTATGGATGGAAACATTGCACCACTTCCTGGAATCGTAGAATTAGCTGAGAAGTACGATGCACTCGTAATGGTAGACGATGCTCATGCGAGTGGTGTACTAGGAACGAACGGTCGCGGTACGATCGATCATTTTAACTTGAACGGTCGTGTTCACATTCAAGTGGGAACATTAAGTAAAGCAATTGGTGTACTAGGTGGCTATATTGCGAGTACGCAAACGTTAAGAGACTACCTGATTCATAAAGGTCGTCCGTTCTTGTTTAGCACATCACATCCGCCAGCAGTAATCGCAGCAAGTTCAGCGGCGATCGACGTGTTAGAAGAAGAGCCAGAACATATGGAAAGACTATGGGAGAACACGAAGTTCTTTAAAGCGGGATTAAAAGAACTAGGATTCAATACAGGAGTTAGTGAGACACCTATTACACCAGTACTTGTAGGTGATGACGCGCTTGCGCATAAACTATCGGATACTTTATTAAAATACGGTGTATTCGCTCAAGGTATCGCTTTCCCAACAGTAGCTAAAGGTAAAGCTCGCGTAAGAACAATCGTAACAGCTCAGCATACGAAAGAAGAACTACAAGCTGCGTTAGATGCATTTGAAAAAGCAGGAAAAGAATTAAATATCATTTAAATACGTGTAAAGTTGACTTTAAAGGCGCATCAGGAAGCTTTTGGGGTCAACTTTTTTTATTGACCCTACCAAAAGGCACCTTTTAATAACCGTAATTTTATTATGTAAACTAAAACGATTACAAGTTTAACTATAATCCAATTTTTGATATAATGTTACAGTTGGATGAAAAACTAGATTTAAGATGAACGGATTACCAAGCAGTAAAGGCAATAAGGAGTGAATATGTCTTGGATATTACGAAAGACAATCAAAAAGTGAAGACAAACGAAAAAGAAAGAGACTACTCACAATACTTTCAATCTACGTATGCACCGCCTTCTTTAAAAGACGCGAAAAAGCGTGGTAAAGAGCAAGTACAAATATTAAAAGATTTTTCTATTCCGGAAAATTTAAAAAATATTGGTGTTGGTAAAAAGTTCTATATTCGTACGTATGGCTGTCAGATGAACGAACATGATACAGAGGTTATGGCAGGAATTCTGAATGAAATGGGTTATGAAATCACTTATTCTACTGAAGATGCCGATGTGATCCTTCTTAACACATGTGCCATTCGAGAAAATGCAGAGAACAAAGTGTTCGGTGAACTGGGACATTTAAAACATACGAAAGCGAACAACCCTAATCTACTTCTTGGAGTATGTGGCTGCATGTCACAAGAAGAATCTGTTGTTAACCGTATTCTTTCCACGTACCCTCAAGTTGATATGATCTTTGGTACTCATAACATTCATCGTCTGCCTCAAATCATCGAGAACGCATTATTCTCAAAAGAGATGGTAGTTGAAGTTTGGTCTAAAGAAGGGGATATCGTCGAGAACCTGCCAAGAAAGCGTAAAGGAAACGTTAAAGGCTGGGTCAACATTATGTACGGCTGCGACAAATTCTGTACATATTGTATTGTTCCTTACACGCGAGGAAAAGAAAGAAGCCGTTATCCTCAAGATATCATCGAAGAAGTAAGACAGCTTGCGAGAGAAGGATATAAAGAAGTAACGCTTCTCGGTCAGAACGTGAATGCATACGGCAAAGATTTTGAAGATCTAGAGTATGGTCTTGGCGATCTAATGGATGAGATCCGTAAGATCGATATTCCAAGACTGCGTTTTACAACAAGTCATCCACGAGATTTTGATGATCGGTTAATTGAAGTACTAGCTAAAGGCGGTAACATTGTAGATCATGTGCATCTGCCTGTCCAACACGGAAACAGCGATGTACTCAAATTAATGGCTCGTAAATATACACGTGAACATTATTTAGAGCTTGTAAACAAGATCAAAGTTGCAATGCCGAATGTAGCATTAACTACGGATATTATTGTTGGGTTTCCAAATGAGACGGAAGAACAATTCCAAGAGACTTTATCTCTAGTAAAAGAAGTGCAGTATGATGCTGCTTACACGTTTATCTATTCCCCGCGTGAAGGCACTCCAGCTGCGAAGATGCAAGACAATGTTCCGATGGAAGTGAAACGAGAGCGTCTGCAAAGACTGAACGCCATGCTGAATGATATCTCATTAGAAAAGAACAAAGCATATATCGGTAAAGTCGTAGAAGTGCTGGTTGAAGGAGAAAGTAAAAAGAATCCTGATGTACTAACAGGTCACACAGGTTCCAACAAAGTAGTAAACTTTAAAGCTCCTAAGCACTTAATAGGTGAAATCGTCAAAGTTCAGATTACCGATGCTAAAACATGGAACCTTGGCGGCGATTGGGTAGAAGAAAAATCAGAGGTGGTAGGCTAATGAGCACATATACGAAAGAAGAAATCTTGGGAAAAGCTAAAGAACTGGCTAAAATGATCGCAACGACTGATGAAGTAGAATTCTTCAAAAAAGCAGAAGCTCAGATCAATACAAATTCAAATGTAGCAAGATTGATGGGACAGATTAAGAATCTTCAAAAACAAGCTGTCAATCTTCAACATTATCAAAAGCATGAAGCATCAAGAGAAGTAGAAGAAAAAATCGATGCACTGATGGCAGAGCTTGATAGCATTCCAGTCGTACAAGAGTTCAAACAATCTCAAAGTGATGTGAATGATATCTTACAGATGGTTTCACATACGATCTCGAACAAAGTAACAGATGAGATCATTGAATCCACTGGCGGGGACCTTTTAAAAGGAACTACTGGTTCTCAAGAAGGCTGTTCTCCGGGCGGCTGCGGTTGTCACTAACCATAAACACGATGTCTTTTGTAGACATCGTGTTTTTATTTGAGATTCATTCCAGTTTATTGGATGTTTCGCACATACCCATAGAGGTATTAGGTTCCTTCAATCCAGAAGTTTTGGTATGCAATCCAAAAGTTTCTGCTGTTTATCCACGAGATTTGGCTCTCAATCCAAAAGTTTTCCCCATTTATCCACGAGTCTACAAACCTCGACAAATTCCGCATTGCGTTTTAGACTCACATACCCGTTAAGAGAGTATCCTAGAGGGATAATCAACCACTTGCAAAAGCAATAAAAACGCAAAAATAATTTCACGTACCGTTTACCACATATAATATTTTGAGAACATTGGACAACAAACGCCCATATACTTAGACTAATTGTGTTTCAAATAAATGAAGACACAATAGGCATCCGCCCAGCATATACTGTATGGAGATTGGTAGAGGAGGGATTCATGTATGTCAAGACGCGTAGAACAAGAGTTGACTTACAGAGAAATCATCACAAAAGCGGTCTGCGGCAAAGGGAGAAAATTTTCTCAAGCAACGCATACCATTGCACCGAGTCATCGTCCGAGCAGCATTTTAGGATGCTGGATCATCAACCATGCATATAAACCGAAGCGGAATGGTGAAGCAGTAGATGTAGAAGGAAGCTATGATATCAACGTGTGGTATTCATACAATGATAATACTCGTACGGAAGTCGTAACAGAGACCATTCATTTTGTAGATAAAGTGGATCTCAGTGTAAGAGATAAGAATGCGTTAGGCAATCAATATGAAGTTACGTGCCGTGCACTTCAAGAACCCAATACGTTAGAAGCGACGATCTCTCCGAACGGAAATAAAGTGATTGTTCAAGTAGAAAGAGAGTTCGTTTGTGAAATTATCGGAGAAACAAAAGTTTGTGTATATGTGAATCCGGACGGTTTTGATGATGTAGAGACAAGAGATTGGGAATATGATGTAGAAGATGAGAATTTTGAAGACCTGGATCCGAACTTTTTAATAGGTGATTTGGAAGAATAGAAAACGGGGAGAGAGCTTCCCGTTTTTTTCATGCAGAGAAAACGATAGATGCTGTGAATTATGTTATAATAGCGACATTGAAATGTTATGAAAAAGGTGAAATTATGGCTCAATATACTCCAATGATACAACAATATTTATCAATTAAGGCAGCTCATCAGGATGCCTTTTTATTTTTCCGTCTAGGAGATTTTTATGAAATGTTTTTTGAAGATGCTGTTCGAGCATCTCAAATCCTTGAAATTACACTAACAAGCAGAGATGGAGGCTCTCAAGATCGAATTCCGATGTGTGGGATACCTTATCATTCGTCAGCAGGTTATATAAAAACATTAGTTGAGAACGGACATAGAGTAGCGATCTGTGAACAAGTAGAAGATCCTAAACTATCTGTTGGGGTAGTGAAACGTGAAGTCATCCAGATTATTACGCCAGGAACGGTTATTGATGACCACCTTCTTCAAGATAGAGAGAACAATTTTCTTGTATCGATAGAAAAAGAAAACGATTCTTATGGATACGTTCTTTGTGATCTTTCAACAGGTGAGTTGAAGGGATATACATATGACGGAAATCAGTTATCGTTCATTCAATTACTTTTAAGTCACGGTGTAAAAGAGATTGTTGGAAACAAAGAATTGTATGATGCTTGGACGCACACAGTTACACAGACAGGACAAGCTTCCGTTTCTATCCAAGAAGAGAATTCTATAGATAGTCAGTTTAATCAACTTGTTCAGACGATCTCTGATCCAATCTTATTACGTGCTTCAGGACGGTTGTTCAACTATCTATCTCATACGCAAAAACGATCTTTCCACCATATAAAAGCTGTTGAATTTCAGCAGAACGATAAAAGAATGAAGCTTGATGCCTTTTCAAAACGGAATTTAGAATTAACAGAATCAATCAGAGCAAAAGGAAAAAAAGGTTCACTATTATGGCTGTTAGATGCCACGATGACAGCAATGGGTGCTAGAAAGCTTAAACAATGGGTGGAAGAGCCGTTGTTCGTAAAAGAAACGATTGAGAAGCGGCTTCAGCTCGTTGAAAACTTAATCGGAGAATTCTTTATTCGTGAAGAGATCAAAGAACAATTGAAGTCTGTTTATGATATGGAACGATTGATAGCCAAAATATCTTATGGAAACGCTAGTCCAAGAGATCTTGTACAATTGAAAAGATCTCTGTTCAGTGTTCCGGTCTTAAAAGAAAAGATCAAGAGTATTGAAGGGAAATACGCACTCGAGCTTCATGCGAAGATGAATGAACATAAAACACTCAGAGACTATTTAGATTCTGCTATTCATGATGATGCACCCATTCAAATTAAAGAAGGTGGTCTGATCAAAGCAGGTTACAATGAGCAGCTGGATCAATATAAAGATGCGAGCAGTAACGGTAAAGCCTGGATCGCTTCTCTTGAGCAACAAGAAAAGGCAGCTTCAGGCATTAAGTCTTTAAAAATAGGTTTTAATAAGATTTTTGGATACTACATTGAGGTTACAAAATCGAACCTTTCACAAGTACCAGATCGTTATGAACGAAAACAGACGCTCGCGAACGCTGAAAGATATGTTACGCCAGAACTGAAAGAGAAAGAAAGAATCATCTTAGAAGCAGAAGAGAAGATCTCTGGATTAGAATATACACTCTTTTTGGAAGTGAGAGAGTATGTAAAACAATTCATTCCAGGGCTTCAAGAGCTTGCATCAGCCATTTCTGAACTAGATGTCATGCAATCTTTTGCTGCAATCAGTGAGCAGTACCGTTATGTAAGACCGATAGTATCAGAGGATGGAATCGTTAATATTGTGAACGGCAGACATCCGGTTGTAGAAAAAGTCATGGATGCCCAAGAATACGTACCTAACGACATTGTTTTAAATAATGATAGAAATATGCTCCTTATAACGGGTCCAAACATGGCAGGTAAGAGTACGTATATGCGCCAGTTGGCACTTACAGCTGTCATGATGCAGATCGGCTGCTTTGTTCCAGCAGATCGTGCTGAGCTTCCAATGTTTGATCAGATCTTTACGCGGATTGGAGCTGCTGATGATCTAGTAGGAGGGCAAAGTACGTTTATGGTCGAGATGCTCGAGACGAACTTTGCTCTGACGAGTGCAACTGAGAACAGTTTGATCCTTTTAGATGAGATCGGACGAGGGACTTCCACATATGATGGGATGGCATTAGCGCAATCAATCATTGAATTCATTCATGAAGAAATAGCTGCAAAAACATTATTCTCTACTCATTATCATGAACTTACTGTCTTAGAAGAGTCTCTTCAATCTTTAAAAAATGTGTTTGTAAGTGCAGTTGAAGAGAATGGAAGTCTCGTATTTTTGCATAAAGTCATTGATGGACAAGCAGATAAAAGTTTTGGTATACAAGTGGCGGAACTCGCTGAACTACCAGAACCAGTGATCTCTAGAGCAAAAACAATTTTACAAACCTATGAAAATCAAGAAAAACGAGAGGCGCTTCCCATTCAAGAAGTTTCAGTGACCAGGGAAGAGGATCTTCAAGAAAGTCAATTGAGTCTTTTTGTAGAAAAAAAGGATACGACGAATAGAAGAGACAATAAAGAGCAAGAGTTGATCAAAGAGTTAAGAAATTTAAACGTATTAGAGATGACTCCTCTTGATGCGATGAACGCGTTATACAAACTGCAAAAAAAAGTAAGATAAAGGAGGCGTGACGAATGGGCAAAATTGTACAACTAGATGAACATCTTTCCAATAAAATCGCTGCTGGTGAAGTTGTTGAACGCCCAGCCTCTGTCGTTAAAGAGCTTGTTGAAAATTCAATCGATGCGAACGCGACGAGAATAGAGATCGAAGTTGAAGAAGGTGGGTTATCACTCATTCGTGTACTAGATAACGGGGACGGAATCGAGCCGGAGGATTGCGTGCTCGCTTTTAACCGCCATGCAACGAGTAAGATTAAAAGTGAGCAAGATTTAATCCACATTCGTACCATGGGGTTTAGAGGAGAAGCATTACCGAGTATCTCCTCTGTTTCTCAAGTCGAACTGAAATCATCAACGGGTGACGGACCAGGTGCTTACTTGTTTATCGAGAATGGTAAAATCATAAAACAGCAGCAGACGAACAGCAGAAAAGGCACAGACTTTACTGTTCGTAACTTATTCTATAACACACCAGCTAGATTGAAGCATGTTAAGACCATTCAGACGGAACTAGGCACGATCAGTGATCTAGTGAACAGACTGGCTCTTGCTAACCCAGATGTTTCTTTTCGTTTAAAGCATAACGGAAAAGAACTTCTCCACACGTCTGGTAACGGAAATATGCTGCAGATCATTGCATCTGTTTATGGGATACAAACAGCTAAAAACATGATCTCAGTCTCATTTTCTTCATTAGATTATGAAGTAAGGGGATATATAGCAAAACCAGAGATGAACCGAGCTTCACGTCAGTATATGTCCTTTTTTATGAACGGAAGATATATTAAGAACTATGCACTATCAAAAGCTGTACAAAATGCTTATCATACGTTCCTGCCGATCGGTCGCTTTCCGATCGCTATCTTATCGGTTAAGATGGATCCGACAATTATTGATGTCAACGTTCATCCTTCAAAACATGAAGCAAGGTTGAGTAAAGAAACTGAACTGGTTCAGCTTATTGAAAACGAACTCAGAAAAGTGATCAGAAATCAGCAGTTGATCCCTGATGTTCAGTTTAAGAAAAAAGAACAAAGACAGAATGATCGAGAAGAACAGCCTTCATTTTCTTTTGATTATCAAAGGAAAAAGGAAGAAGTTCAAACCGACGTAACTGCAATTTTAGAAACGACTCTAAGTGCCAACCGTTCAATTATTGAATCTGATGCTGTTCCTTCTCATATTAGAGAAGCATCGCATCCAGTTATCGAGAATGAGGATCTTCCGGTGGAATCATTTCATCCCGAAATGAATCAAGCACCAGATTCCCTAGAGCATGAACATCTTAGAGATGAGTCAATTGATAAAATTCCCGTTATGTATCCGATCGGACAGATGCATGGTACGTATATCATTGCTCAAAATGAGAAGGGATTATATCTAATCGATCAGCATGCTGCCCAAGAACGCATTAAATATGAGTATTTCAGAAAAAAGGTGGGGCAAGTGGATCGAGAAACTCAACTGTTAGCAGTTCCATATACCTTTGAATTTACAGCGAGTGAATCTGCCTTTCTAGAGAGTCACTTAGAGACTCTCAGCGAAGTGGGTCTGTTTTTAGAAACCTTTGGACAGAATACTTTTATCGTTAGAGAGCATCCACAATGGTTTCCGAACGGATATGAAAAAGAGATCATACTGGATATCATCCAGCAGGTACTCGATGATAAAAAAATCGATATCGATAAATTAAGAGAAGATGCAGCGATCATGATGTCATGTAAAGGATCTATCAAAGCGAACCATCATTTAAGGAACGATGAAATTTTTGCTTTGTTAGAATCTCTTCGAACTTCAAGAGATCCTTATACTTGTCCACACGGCAGACCAATAACGATCCATCTATCAAAGTATGAACTTGAGAAGATGTTCAAAAGAGTGATGTAGGAGTTAATGATGAAAGATAAATTAGTTGTGATCGTAGGCCCAACGGCTGTTGGGAAAACAAGAACCAGTATCGAACTTGCTAAGGCGATCGATGGTGAGATCATTAGCGGGGACTCTATGCAGATCTATAGAGGTCTCGACATAGGTACAGCAAAGATTACGGAGGAAGAGAAAGAAGGAATCCCTCATTATCTTATTGATATTAAAGATCCTAAGGAAGCATTCTCAGTTGCTGAGTTCCAAAAGTTAGCTAGAGAACGAATATCAGATATAAATAGAAGAGGTAAGATTCCGATTATTGTTGGTGGTACGGGGTTGTACGTAAGGGCTGTTACTCATCACTATGAATTTTCTGATGCGAACCGAAATAACGAGATGCGAAATGAACTTCAAAAAAAGGCAGAAATCGAAGGGCCAGAGGCATTGCACGCTGAACTACTAGAAGTCGACCCGGAGCGTGCTAAAGAAATTCATCCGAACAATGTACAACGTGTTATAAGAGCGCTTGAAATTTACTATACAACAGGAAATGCTCCTTCTATTGAACAAGGAAAGAAAAAGAGTGATGAGGAATCGCTTTATCAGCTAGCTTTAGTAGGATTGACGATGGATAGAGAGCACTTATACAAACGAATAAACGAGCGAGTGGACCTTATGGTTCAACAAGGGGTACTTAACGAAGCGAAGATGCTTTTTGAACAAGACATTACGAATAGTCTGGCAGCTAAAGCGATAGGCTACAAAGAGTTTTTTCCATATCTTTCAGGGGAAAGTACTTTAGAAGAAGCGATCACATTGTTAAAAAGAGACTCAAGGCGATACGCAAAAAGACAATTCACATGGTTTCGCAACCAGATGGATGTAGAATGGTTTAGTATGGACGAAGATCCCTTTCACAAAAAATTTCAAGAAATTCAGCACTTTGTTGAAGGGAAATTAGAAATTTCCGAGAATGTATAAGGGTAATGCCCAAAGAGGAGGATCTGTTCACATGAAGCAATCAATCAATTTACAGGATCATTACTTAAACCAATTACGTCGCGAAAACATTTATGTGACCGTATATTTGCTGAATGGTTTTCAGCTTAAAGGTTTAGTAAAGGGGTTTGACAACTTTACGGTTGTACTAGAGGCAGAAGGAAAACAGCACCTCATTTACAAGCATGCCATTTCAACGTTCACCCCACATCGAAATGTCGATTTGTCTTCTGCAAATACAAATGAATAAAAAATACTCCCTGTTGACCTTTAAGAGGTCGATAGGGAGTTTTTAATGTCTACATATTCGTCTTATTGCTTTACTTCAGCTGCTTCTAAGTATGCTTCATAGCGGTTTAAAGTAAGGTTTGATTTTAATCCGAACCACAATTGAACATCTTCTTCATCTTTTCCTTCTTTTAAAAGATTTAAAATGGCTGTTCTTCTTAAGTGTTGAGAACTGATCCCTTCTCTTAGTCCAGAACGACGGACCTCTTGTCTCAGCATCTTCTGTATAGCGATAACAGTTAACGGTTTTGGCTCATACTTCCCATAATCAAATCGATACGTTCCTCTCTGGTAATCAAACGCGATAAAGAAACGATCTGAAGAATAAACCCTTGGCCGAATAACTTCAGGAATCTTTTCCTTGTATTCATATAATAATTGTTGTGTCTCATCATCAAGAGCGATCAGTCTTGTTTCTTTTTTGTTGATCACTGTTAATTCATGCTGTGTGAAATGAACATGTTTCATTTCAATATTCGTGATTTCCTGTAGTGTAATGCCATACCGATAAAGAAGTGAAAGGATGGCTTCATTTCTTTTGATCAACAGGTGCCTATATTTTTGTTGTTTCTCCGTTAGTCCCTCATAAGAAGAGAGAGTTTGGAAAAGGGTCTTGTATTCCTCATCCGAAATAAAGTCATCATCTGTAAATTGAGTGTCTTCTTTAAGGGTTTGCTCCAGTTCATTAAATGGATTCGATGAAATTTTTCTATTTGTATGCAGATAGAAAAAGAGACTTTTTATAACTGTGAAAACTCGTTTGCTTGTGGCAGTTCGATATTCTCTCTGCTCTGAAAGAAAAAGAAAATATTCTTTTAGCGTCAACGTATCTAGGCTTTGTATCACTCTTAAGTCATCTGTTTTCTTAATAACTCGAACCCATGCAAAAAAATCTAAAAGATCATAATAATAACGCTTTATCGTACTCTTTGTTCTATCTTTTTTCTGTAAGTGCACAATAAATGAATCGGCATATTCGGGTAAGTGTGGATAATCTTCCATAATTGCCTCCTATAACCTCTTTTTACCATTATAACAAAGGGTGTTTTTTTTGCATATTTCTACAATGTCCAAAGGAAACTATAGAAAAAAGGATGGTTAAATATGCGGAAATTAGGAGTGCTCGTTCTATCTTCAGTTTTCATTTTTAGTGCTTGTTCAGGCAAAACCGGTTCTGGAGATGAAACTCTAGATACAGAGCAAGTGAAATACGATTCATCAGAAAGAAAACCAAACACACAGATAGATTCACCATTAGTCGTTGAAAAGTCTGATGAAGTTCATCAATCAAAGGATCTTGTGCAGCTTGCGGAAAAAATAAACGGAGTAGATCAGGCGTATGTCATTGTAAGTGGTATTTACACACTAGTTGGCATCGTTCCGAATGAGCCTGTTTCACCGGGGAAAGAAAACGATCAACTAAGAAGAGAAGTTTATAATGGAATTAAGGGGAATGCACATGGAAGGAATGCAGCGATCACTACGGACCCTGATAAGATAGAGCAAATAAAGAAGCTTGGAAACACTGCGTCACATAGTAAACATGATTCAAAAAGTGGAGTCTATAATGAGCTAGGGATATTAATTGGGAAAATTAAACCGTTAAAAGGGCAGTCGAAATCAACAGAGAGGCAAGAAATGCATGAAGAGAAGAATCGCACGCGGGATGATCTCTACGAATAAAAGCTTTTATTTCCTAAGCAAGCGCAGAAAATGACAACAATAGACATTTGTTTACATAATAATTACTATGTAAACAAATGGTGATTAGAGGAATAAAAAAAGCATTCTCCTATTGCGGAGAGTGCTTTTAACTATTTTGAAGTGTTTCTGTATCAGTTGATCGATAAACAGCTTCTGATGGCTTAACTGTGCTTTTTAATTTTCCAGTTAAGAAGGAAGCTATAGTTATTGCAATGATGGATATCAGAGCGTTTCTAAAACCAAACATGACTACAGCAGATGACACGATAATAAAATCTGTAACAAACAAGGAGATTCCTCGATTTATATTAGATTTTTGCTCTAAATATAGAGCTAGAATATGTATGCCACCTAATGATGCTCCTGAATTCAATACAAAACTTACGCCTATACCTATCAAACTTCCGGCAATGATCGCAGCAGCAATCGGGGAGATTAGCGGAAGAGCAAGATAATCCATGAGATCGGATATGGCTGAAATGAGGATGATGCAAAGAAACGTTAAAAGTGAGAAATTCCATCCCAATTTTTTGATTGATAAAATAAAGAAAGGTAGGTTCACAATAAGGAATAGAATGCCCCATGTCCAATTCGTCATAAATGAAACCAAAGTTGCGATTCCTGCAGTTCCACCGAACGTTAATGTGTGTATGTTAAGTAATTTTATCCCGATCGCAGTTAAAAACAGCCCGATCAAGATATACAAGCTTTTCTGTAATTTTATATGCATGATTTCTTCTTCCATTCAATTCGTACTTTTTTCACATTATTTAACATAACACGGAAATACTGCATACTTGAGTATTTTTATTCATCTGAAAATAGAAAACGCTTACAAATTCATTGGTAATTATTCATTGTAAAAACAAGGCTTGTCTTTGTAGTAGATCATAAGACTACAACATAAATTGATAACAGTGGATCAAGAAACAATATAGGCATTTGTCACGGAAACATATAGTGTTGCGTATAATGATTTGACTGGCAAAGTGAGGTGGTTCCTTTTGAATGAACCTATTGCGATAAAAAAGCAAAGGCAGATCAATATCGTTTTGAATCAAACGAATGAAAAATCAAAGATTGATGATGGAGCTGCACTAGCAGGAAAAAAAGAGAAGACAATTGAAAAGCACCAACCGCTAATAAAGATGGAAAAAGATTTGAACCGTTTAGTCGGAATGGATGATTTAAAATTTCATGTTAAAGAGATCTATGCATGGCTTCATATTAATAAATGTCGTCAAGAATTAGGGTTAAAAGCTGAGAAACAAGCTCTTCATATGTTATTCAAAGGAAACCCAGGTACTGGAAAAACCACGGTAGCTAGAAAATTAGGCACTTTGTTTCATGAGATGAAAGTACTCTCAAAAGGTCATCTGATCGAAGCAGAGCGCGCTGATCTTGTCGGTGAATATATTGGGCATACTGCTCAAAAAACGCGAGAGCTCTTAAAGAAGGCAAGCGGTGGGATATTGTTCATAGATGAAGCCTATTCCTTAGGCCGCGGAGGAGAAAAAGACTTTGGGAAAGAGGCCATTGATACACTCGTAAAAGCTATGGAAGACCAGCAACACGATTTCATACTCATTTTGGCAGGTTATCCTAAAGAAATGGATCGTTTCTTAAAACTCAATCCGGGTTTACCTTCTAGGTTTCCAATTGTTATATCGTTTCCTGATTATTCGGTCGAAGAATTAATGGAAATTGCTAAAAGAATGATCACAGAAAGGGAATACATGCTGACAAGAGATTGTGAATGGAAACTAAAAAGTCATATCGAGCGGATAAAGAACAGCAATCCCGGATCATTTTCAAATGGAAGATACATTCGTAATATGGTTGAAAAAGCGGTCAGAAGGCAATCAGTAAGGCTACTGAACGAAACGAATCAAGACAGAAGAGCGTTGATGACGATTCAAAGTGATGACCTTGTGCTAGAAGAACGGGATTCGATTTGATATGATGAGAGGAGACTATGGAAAGCAGGGATCGCAAATTTGAACAAAAACAAAGATTCAGTTCATGAAAAAGCGATACTCGTCGGATGTCAGCTTCCACGGCAGAACGACGAGCGTTTTTTTTATTCAATGGAAGAATTAAAATCTTTAACAAAAACAGCTCAAGGGACTGTGTGTACTGTTGTTACACAAAAAAGAGACCGATATGATTCAGCTACTTTTATTGGTAAAGGTAAAGTAGAGGAAATTATCACCCTTGAAGAAGAACTTGAAGCAGATATCATTATTTTTAACAGTGAATTATCTCCTTCTCAAGTTCGCAATTTATCATCGCATTTCAACGCAAGAGTCATTGATCGAACACAACTGATATTGGATATCTTTGCGCAAAGAGCGAAGACGAGAGAAGGGAAGCTTCAAGTAGAACTCGCTCAGCTTGAATACTTACTGCCCCGTTTATCAGGTATCGGCGCCAGTCTTTCGAGGTTAGGTGGGGGAATCGGAACACGTGGTCCTGGTGAGACCAAACTTGAAAAAGATAGACGTCATATTCGGTTTCGTATACATGAGCTTAAAACACAGATCAATTCTGTTGTAAGTCATAGAGAAAGATATAGAGAACGCCGCAAACATCAAGGCGCTTTTCAAGCAGCACTTGTTGGCTATACGAACGCAGGAAAGTCGACGATCTTTAACAAATTAGCAGAAGCTGATAGTTATGAAGAAGATCAATTATTTGCGACGTTAGATCCGTTGACTCGAAAAGTAAAACTGAAAAGCGGGTTTCAGATGCTATTAACAGATACGGTAGGCTTCATTCAAGATCTACCAACATCATTGATCGCGGCCTTCAGGTCAACTTTAGAAGAAGCCGCAGAAGCAAATCTTCTTATTCATGTGATCGACGGTTCTAGTGAGGATCGCATTCAACATGAACAAACGGTTAAACGTATTTTAAGCGAGCTGAAGGCATCTCATATACCTATGCTCACGGTTTATAATAAAAAAGACCAGTTCAAAGACGATTTCATTCCAGAGAATCCGTCCATTTCTATTTCTGCATTAGAGAATAAGGATATTTCTTCATTACTTGAAACGATTGAAAAAGAAGTGATGAAGCAGATGACATACTATGAAGTTAAAGTTTTAGCACATGATGGTAAGCTTCTATCACAACTTCGTGGAGAAACCATACTTATCACACAAGAATTCAATAAAGAAGAATTGGTCTATGAATGCAAGGGATACGCGTTATCTTCCTCTTCCATTCCGTCCATCAGCAACAAAGGAGAATAACATGTATTCACAGTTTCAAAATGAAGACGTACTTAAAAAAACTACTGAAAAAGTAACAGAACGAATTGCAGAACAACATAAACTGATCGATGAGAAAAGTGAATTTAATCAGTTAAAGGTGTTGAGAGCCTTTCAAAACAATCAAGTAGGAGATCACCATTTTCATCCTTCAACAGGATATGGATACGATGATACGGGTCGTGATACTCTCGAAAAGGTATATGCGGATGTTTTTGGAGCAGAGGCTGCAATCGTTAGGCCACAAATCATCTCTGGTACTCATGCGATCACTCTGTCTTTATTCGGAATGCTCCGTCCTGGAGATGAACTCCTCTATATCACGGGTAAACCTTATGATACGCTCGAAGAAATCGTAGGGATCAGGGGAACGGGTGAAGGGTCCTTAAAAGATTACAACATTTCGTATCAACATGTAGATCTGACTTCTGAAGGAGCGATTAACTTTACAGAAGTCCAACGTGCAATTTCGGAAAAAACGAAAGTGATCGGAATTCAACGCTCAAAAGGTTATGCTGATCGTCCATCTTTTACAGTGAATGAAATAGAAGAAATGATATCTTTCGTAAAAGAAATCAAATCTGATGTGATCGTATTTGTGGATAATTGTTATGGAGAGTTTGTTGAAGAAAGAGAACCGATCGAAGCAGGAGCCGATGTAATTGCAGGTTCTTTGATTAAAAATCCTGGCGGTGGTCTTGCTAAAACAGGTGGCTATATCGCTGGAAAAGAGAATTTGATCGACAGGATCTCTTACCGATTAACTTCCCCTGGAATCGGCCGTGAAGCAGGAGCGTCACTTTACAGTCTTCAAGAGATGTATCAAGGGTTCTTCCTTGCGCCTCATGTAACGGCACAAGCATTGAAAGGAGCGGTGTTTACAGCTGCTTTCTTAGAAGAATTAGGAATGGAAACGCGTCCTTCATATGATGCAAAGAGAACAGATCTTATCCAATCTGTAGTCTTTAATGATCGAGAGCGTATGATCAAATTCTGTCAAGCTATTCAAAAGGCATCTCCGATCAACTCTTATGCGATTCCATACCCTGATTATATGCCTGGTTATGAAGACGATGTAATCATGGCAGCGGGTACTTTTATTCAAGGTGCAAGCATCGAGCTAACAGCTGATGGTCCGATCAGACCGCCATACATAGCGTTTGTGCAGGGTGGGCTAACGTATGAACATGTTAAGATTGCCGTATTATCAGCTGTCGATGAACTTTTAACACAAGGGCTTATTAGTAGATAACTTATCCTTAAAAGAAACAAGAAAAAGAGGCGGTAAGCCTCTTTTTTGTTTTGATGTTAATTTTTCTAACATTAGGATTGACATGTGAGCTTTTGTGACATAAGATATAAAAAGAAGTTGAAAGGAGGTAGGCAATATGAACGATATGAATCGTAGGAACTTACCTTTGTTCCCCATCAGCATCGTCATGCAGCTGACTGAACTATCAGCTCGTCAGATTCGTTATTACGAAGAGCATGATCTTATTCATCCTGCACGAACTGAAGGGAACCGTCGTTTATTCTCATTTAATGATGTTGATAAACTTCTTGAGATCAAAGCACTACTTGAACAAGGTGTGAATTTAGCCGGTATCAAACGAGTCTTTGAGCTAAATGAACAGGCAGCAGAATTAATTAAGAACCAGCCGAATGTGCAAGGTGTTCAACAAATTTCCGAATCTGCGCTTCATCGCAGGTTAAAAAGGGAATTGATTCATGCTGGCAGACATGGAAAAACCTCATTGATTCAAGGAGAACTATCCAGGTTTTTTCATTAAAAATCATTTAATAATACTTACGATGTGAACAATCGCCATAACCAGGCGCTTTATATTTAAAGGAGGAGAAAGATTTGTCTAAGTACACTAAAGAAGATATCTTAAGAATGGTAAAAGAAGAAAACGTAAGATTTATCCGTTTGCAATTTACTGATTTATTGGGTGTTATCAAAAATGTTGAGATTCCGATTGGTCAACTTGAAAAAGCTTTAGAGAACAAGATGATGTTTGACGGATCTTCTATTGAAGGATTCGTTAGAATAGAAGAATCAGATATGAATCTTTATCCTGATTTAGATACATTCATGATCTTCCCATGGACTTCTGAAAAAGGTAAAGTTGCACGTTTGATCTGTGACATTTTCATGCCTGACGGAAATCCGTTTGATGGAGATCCTCGTGGAATCTTAAAGCGCGTATTAAAAGAGATGAAAGACCTAGGGTTCTCTGATTTCAATATTGGACCTGAACCAGAATTCTTCTTATTCAAGAATGACGAGAAGGGTGAGCCGACTCTAGAACTAAACGATAAAGGTGGATATTTCGACTTAGCTCCAACTGACCTTGGTGAAAACTGCCGTAGAGATATCGTTTTAGAACTTGAAGATATGGGCTTTGAAATCGAAGCTTCTCACCATGAAGTAGCACCTGGTCAGCATGAGATCGATTTTAAATATGCTGATGCAGTAAGCACATGTGATAACATTCAAACGTTTAAGTTAGCTGTAAAAACGATCGCACGTAAACATGGTCTTCATGCAACATTCATGGCTAAACCATTGTTCGGTGTGAACGGATCAGGTATGCACGCAAATATGTCTCTATTCAAAGATGGAGAAAACGTGTTTTATGATGCGAAATCTGAAACAGGATTAAGCGAAACAGCAATGCATTTCCTAGCAGGTATCTTAAAGCATGCACAAGATTTTACAGCGATCACGAACCCAACTGTAAACTCTTATAAGCGTCTTGTACCTGGTTACGAAGCGCCTTGTTACGTTGCATGGTCTATGCAAAACAGAAGCCCGCTTATTCGTATTCCAGCTTCTCGCGGCATAAGTACTCGTATTGAGGTAAGAAGCGTTGACCCAACGGCTAACCCTTATCTTGCTATGGCAGTATTGCTTGCAGCAGGTCTTGATGGAATCAAGAACAAGCTAAACGCTCCAAAGCCAATCGATAGAAACATCTATGTGATGGATAAAGAAGAGCGCGAAGCAGAAGGAATCAAAGATCTTCCAGCAACATTAAAAGAAGCCCTAACTCTATTCAGCAAAAACGAAGTTCTTACAACAGCTCTAGGAGCACATGCTACAGAGCACTTCATTGAAGCGAAAGAGATCGAGTGGGATATGTTCCGTACACAAGTTCACCCTTGGGAACGCGAACAATATATGAGCATGTACTAAAAGGATTACCCCTGATATCATTATCAGGGGTTTTTTTGTTCTTAAGAAAATTTCCGAAGTACCTTCAATACTTCTGAATAAATGGTGCCTATGGCGTACTCTTCAGCATATACCGCATAAAAGGGACGATAAACAACATGTGGATCGAGTGGGACAAGCTTTCCTTCTGATACTTCATCCTTAACCATCCAATAGGATAGAAATCCAATGCCAAGTCCTCTAACAGCTAACTGTTTAATCAAATAATGACTGCTTGCTTCAATGATCTCTGTCGGTTCAATTCTTTCGGAACGCAGAAGTTGATCAGCATATTCCCTTGTACCAGATCCTTTCTCTCTAAGAATAAGTGGAGAGTTTTCAAGAGACATTTTATGCTGTGCATAAAAGCGCAGCTCATCTCTGCTGACTACTTCTACCTGAAAAGGATCTAATCCACTTGTTCCTTCAACTAAAGCTATATCAATCTTCTTCTTTTGTAATTCCTCGACTATTTGTTCGTGATTATGAATCATGAGCTTTAGACGGATAAATGGATAGAGTAACTTTATCTTCTTTACGAAGTCTGGTAATAATACGTCGCTTACGGTATGTGTTGCTCCGATTCGGAGTAGAATTTCTTCATTTTTTTCTTTTATTGATTCAATCGTTCTTGAAATTTCTAACATTTTCTTACCTTGTTCGAATACTTGTACCCCAGCGTTTGTTAATTCAAAAGATTGATTCATTCCAGACCTTTGAATAAGCTTCAAACCTAAATAATCCTCTAGCTTTCTGATGTGGACGCTTATAGTGGGTTGAGATAGGTTTAGGAATTCGCTTGTTTTTGTAAAATGTTTTAGGTGAGCAAGTGTCACAAAACTTCTGATCCAATCTAATTGCATAATGAAACCTCCATTAAGATTCGTAATGGTTCCAATAATATTTATTCATTTTTATTATAAATTAACTGGAGTTACAATGAAAGGAGGAAGGAAGTGTTATGAAATGGAGTGGCTTTTGTTTATTATTGGTGGAGCAGCAATCGGTGTTATCTCCGGTTTTTTTGGGATTGGCGGGGGTATTATACTGACTCCTGTACTTTTAGTACTTGGTTACGAACCTAGCGGAGCCATTATACTCTCTTTAATGTTGACATTGGGCTCAACAGTTACTGGCACACTATCTCACATAAAAATGAAAAATGTAAACGTTCGTTTGGCGTGTATACTCGGATTATTCGGGGTAATAGGGGCTGTTTCAACTGTGCCATTCGTACATTGGCTCGAAAAAATAAATGGAGCATCAACGGTTATTTCAACTGTATATGTTCTGATCTTGAGCTGGTTCGCACTTCAATTTTTAACCAATAGACAATCTGTTAGAAAAGAGAGGGGAAAGTCTTGGATTCCTTTAATTGGTTTGTTTACAGGAATCATATCATCACTTATGGGGGTTAGTGGTGGTTTCGTGATGACACCATTACTTACAAAGAAAGTTGATATTGAACTCAATAAAGCAATCGGTACAAGTGTTGCGGCAGCTTCGATTATTGTGATCTCTGGAATCGGATCTTATGTGTATGGAGGAGCAGAAATGGATTATCGCCACGGTTTGCTACTGATCGTCGGAGCACTTATTGGTACTCCATTTGGTATCTTCAATTTGAAGAAGTTTTCTGAAGATAGGGTGAAAGAAATGCTTGCTGTCTTTTATATTGTAGTCGCATTGAGTGTGGTTTTTAAAATGTTATCTTTAACGATATTATCTCTTGGACTGTTACTCACAGCGGTAGGACTATTCTTTATCGTACTATTTTATAACAAAGTTTCTCGATTATTAAGAGCTTAATGAGATTGGCTTCTGACATTTGGGAGAGAGGAACACCTTGGCAATATACCCCATCAGGGTATATTGCGGTCACATGTATAGGAGGAATAGAGAGTGAAACAGTTAACGGCTAAAGAACTTGAGAAAAAATTAAAAGAAGGGCAATCTCTTCATATGATTGATGTTCGTGAAACATCTGAAGTGAAAGAAGGAAAAATACCAACAACCATGAATATCCCACTAGGTTTGTTAGAGTTTCGTATACATGAATTGGACAAATCTAAAGAGTACGTATTAGTTTGTCGTTCTGGAGGTAGAAGCAGTCGGGCATATAAGCTTCTTCAAAGCTACGGTTTTAATGTGATCAATATGGTAGGTGGTATGGAAGCATGGGAAGGGAACACCGAATAACTTTATACTACTTAGAAACAAAACCCCTGACAGCATAAGAAGTCAGGGGTTTTAAAATCATTTGATCTCGATAGCGGAAGCAATATTGTTCCAGTCAGATGCCATGTTTGCAGTCTTACCATACCAATCAGAGTGCTTAAATAAGACTCCTTTTCCATAGCCTTGTGATGAAGTATGCTGCCAGAGCGTGGTCGAGTAGCTTGATGAAGGTGATGCAGTGCTTAGTGATGAGATTCTATCATTCCAGCTTGAAGGGAGGTTCTTAAAACCGTCTCTCCAATAAATGTAGGCGCCACCTTTGTTCTTGTTCTCATAAAAGTCTGTACAACAAGCACCTGTACCCATCGTATCGATTTTCTTTTGTTGTTTAAGCTTGTCCTTTTCGACATAGGCATTTAATTCTTTCATGTTTGTGAATCCATATGCCAACCAATCGCCGCTCTTATTCTGTTTTGGAAGTACCATAGTCACTTTGATGTGATCATCTAGTAGCTTAAAAGCATTAGATTCGACAGCTTTACCGTCCACATTCACGTAGTCAAATGACTTAATCGTATACTCTTTTTCTGCATATGTCTTAGGTGAAAATACTACTGCGGCAAGAGCAAAACAAATCATATAAAGATATAGTTTTTTGCGCATTATTCTCACTCCCATTATTCGTAATTTTTTATTCTGAAATAATAACACTTGTCCTCCCTTCGATCACCTCCTATCAATTCATACGATTGTTATTAAAATGATTAAAGTTAAACGAAGAGAAAAGGAGTTTTGGTTAACCTCGTTACATTGCCAATTTAAACTATTTAGGTATAATATGTAAATGGATAAAAAGACTTAATATTCAGTCAATTAATTGAACTAATCCTTCATTAGTCGAGCACCGGAGTGCCTATGAATGATCTTTTAAAAGTATTATTAATCTATGAATTAGTAAAGTAATAGGACGAAAAAAAGAAGTATCTAGTCAATTAGATACTTCTTCTAAGGAAAATTCAGTTAATGAATACTTCGGTATACGCCGATTACTTTACCTAAAATCGTACAGCTCTGTAAGATGATCGGTTCCATCGATGAATTTTCAGGTTGCAAGCGGATATGGTTTCTTTCTTTGAAGAATCTTTTTACAGTCGCTTCATCTTCATCGGTCATAGCTACGATGATATCTCCATTATTTGCTGTAGGCTGCTGTTTTACAACAACTAAGTCCCTATTGAAAATTCCTGCTTCAATCATACTATCACCAACAACAGATAACATGAATACGTTCTCGTCCCCAACAACGTGCTCAGGTAGAGGGAAGTATTCTTCTACGTTCTCAACTGCACTGATTGGAAGACCTGCCGTAACTTTACCGATCACAGGGATTGAAACAGAACGAACAGAAGGGATGTTGTCTTCTAGACCTAATACTTCAATTGCTCTTGGCTTTGTTGGATCTCGCCTTATAAGCCCCTTTTTTTCAAGTCTTGCTAAATGTCCGTGAACGGTAGAGCTTGATGCAAGGCCAACTGCCTCTCCAATTTCACGAACTGAAGGCGGATACCCTTTTTGTGATACTTCCTCTTTTATGAAAGCCAATATATCCAATTGTCGTCTGGATAATTTAGTCATTTTTTAGCACCTCACCGAATTTTTTATCTATAAAAAGTATATCATGGAGAATTAAGAGATACAAACATAAGTTCGAAAAAATAGTTGACACCGAACAAACGTTCCAGTTATTATGAATGTAAGAGATGCGAACAAACGTTTGTTGAAAGGGGATATCACAATGAAACAAGGGACAATGCATGTTATTGTATTTTTAGGGTTGTTAGGTGGTATATTTTTTACGTTATCAAATCTTGCCTCACAAGAAGCTCAATATATCGAAGTAACCATACAGGAGGGGGACTCACTGTGGAGTCTTTCTGAAGAGTATAATGCCAAGCACCATTATTCCAATTGGGAATTTATAAAATGGGTCGAAAAGAAGAACAGTGTAAATGCGGCAGCTGTTTTTCCAGGTCAGAAAGTAATCATACCAGTCAATAAATAAAAAAGCGGGTTTAAAACAATGAAAGCAATCATTTACTCCAGAGTTAGTACAGATAAAGATGAACAAATAACTTCATTAGAAAGACAAGAAGCGGAACTAAAGAAGTTAGCACTACAATTTAAATTTGAAGTTGTGAATTGTTACCGTGAAAAAGCAAGTGGTTTCTCTTTAGATCGAGAAGAGTTGCTAAATATATTAGATCTTGCAAGGGATGGAGAGTTTCAGTGCCTTCTTGTACAAGATGATACTCGTTTAGGCAGAGGAAAAGCTAAGATGGCATTACTTCATCAGTTGATCAAATACAACATTAAAGTTTATACGCTCTCTAATAACGGAGAATACACATTAACAGAAGCGGACGAAATGGTGCTTGATATTGTGTCTACTGTAGAAGAATACCAACGAAAGCTTCATAATATGAAGATCAAGCGTGGAATGAGAAAAGCTGTTAAAGAAGGGTATAAACCTCAAAAGAATTTAAAAAATCAAACTGGTGGTGGCAGAGACAAAAAGGAAGTGCCAATCTCTGAAATCGTACGATTAAAGAACATGAAGCTTACATTTCATGACATTGCTTTAACGCTTAGAGGGCTGGGCTTTGATGTGTCTAAAGCAACCGTACATAGAAGATATAAAGAACATGTGGAAAATACAGATAACTAGAAATTCCTTTCATTCTGCTGTAGGATAGAGTGAAGAATGCTTTAAAAAGGAGTTTTTACTATGTTATCTAAAGATAAGATGCAACGTATAAATGAACTGTCTAGAAAATCTAAACAATCAGATTTAACATCAGCAGAAAAAGCTGAACAAAAAAAACTACGAGAAGAATATTTACAAGTTTTCCGTAAATCCTTCGTTCAAGATTTGCATGGTATGACCTTTGTTGATCCGAACGGGGATGATGTAACACCTGAAAAATTAAAACGAAGTAAAGATAATAAAAATAACCTCAAACATTAATAAGAAATGCCTATTTACTCACTGTAAATAGGCATTTTTTTCTGTTGCAATCTATACACATTAGTATATACTGTTATATAACAACTTTGAAAGGGGAGAATATTTTGACTTTTTCAATTACAAGTGCAGCTGCGAACCTTTATAAGGATATTGCTTTAGAAGCGTCAGAGGCTTTAAGACTTTTCGTAAAATATGCAGGAAGTGGTGACTCGGGAGGTTTTTCCCTTGGTGTGACCGCTGATGTGCCTGAAGAGAACGATTACATTCAAGAGATTGAAGGTCTTCGATTTTTTGTTCGAAACGAAGATAAATGGTTCGTTGAGAATATGAAACTTGATTATGATGAAAATACGGATCATTTTTCATGTCACTTACCAGGTCTCGCATAATAAAATTTAACCGCCTGTTCTAATACAACGAAAAAGTTGTAGGATAACAGGCGGTTTTTGTATGTTTTCATGAGTAGATGGTAAAATAACTATAGTTAAAAATGTGTTTGTCTTGTCTAATTGCATTTGAACGTTTATTATGAAAGTCAAAACTGTTTAGTACATATGAAGGGATGATTTTTTTGTCACGAACTATTGATGAATTAGCAATTAATACAATAAGAACACTTTCTATCGACAGCATAGAAAAAGCGAACTCAGGGCATCCAGGTATGCCGATGGGTGCTGCGCCTATGGCATATAGCTTATGGTCTAAATTCATGAACCAT
Organism: Fictibacillus sp. 5RED26; assembly: GCF_015903895.1. NCBI lineage: Bacteria > Bacillati > Bacillota > Bacilli > Caryophanales > Fictibacillaceae > Fictibacillus > Fictibacillus sp. 5RED26. The sequence goes on from NZ_JACZDU010000001.1 coordinate 1,216,519, forward strand.
AATCCTGCAAATCCTGAATGGTTCAATCGTGACCGTTTTGTACTATCAGCAGGACATGGATCGATGTTGTTATATAGCTTGCTACATTTGAGTGGATATGGTTTAACAATTGATGATCTGAAGAATTTCAGACAATGGGGAAGTAAGACTCCAGGTCACCCAGAATTCGGTCATACGGTTGGTGTTGAAGCAACAACTGGCCCGCTTGGTCAAGGGATTGCGATGGCTGTAGGTATGGCTATGGCTGAGCGTCACTTAGCTGCAAAATATAACCGTGATGGACATGAAGTGATCGATCACTTTACTTATTCTATCTGTGGTGATGGAGACCTTATGGAGGGTGTTTCTGCTGAAGCAGCTTCACTTGCAGGTCATCTTGCGCTTGGTAGAATGATCGTACTTTACGATTCAAATGATATTTCTTTGGATGGGGACCTTCATCACTCATTCTCTGAAAGTGTAAAACAAAGATTTGAAGCTTATGGCTGGCAAGTCCTTTATGTGGAAGATGGAACAGATCTTGATGAGATCGAAAAAGCACTATCAGAAGCGCGTGAAGAACTTAACAAGCCAACTCTTATTGAAGTGAAGACTGTGATCGGACATGGTTCACCAAATAAATCAGGAAAATCTGCTTCTCATGGAGCGCCGCTAGGTAAAGATGAGATCTTACTAACAAAAGAAGCGTACAAATGGACGTTTGAGCAAGATTTCCATGTTCCTGAAGAAGTACAATCACACTTTGAACAACTGAAGAGTGAAGGACAAACAAAAGAAGAAGAGTGGAACAAGCAATTCGATGCTTATGCAGAAGCTTATCCAGAATTAGCTAACGAGCTTCAAGAAGCAATCAAAGGAAATCTTCCTGAGAATTGGGACAAAGACCTTCCTGACTACGACAAAGCTATAGCTACTCGTTCATCTTCAGGTAAGGCGATCAATGCTTTAGCTAAGAGTGTGCCATCACTATTTGGTGGATCTGCTGACTTAGCAGGATCAAATAAAACACTTATTGAAGGCGAAAATAATTTCAGTCGCAACGACTACAGCGGACGTAACATCTGGTTTGGTGTTCGTGAGTTCGCTATGGGAGCAGCACTGAACGGAATGGCTCTGCATGGCGGACTGAATGTGTTCGGTGGAACATTCTTTGTGTTCTCTGATTATGTAAGACCTGCTATTCGATTATCTGCTCTAATGGGGCTTCCTGTAACGTATGTATTAACGCATGACAGTGTAATGGTAGGAGAAGATGGTCCAACTCATGAACCAGTTGAGCAACTTGCTTCTCTTCGTGCGATGCCAAATCTTAACGTGATTCGTCCGGCTGATGGATATGAGTCAAACGCAGCTTGGAAGTTAGCGCTTGAGAGCAAGAACCAGCCGACTGCATTGGTATTAAGCCGTCATGACCTACCGATCTTAAAGAACACAAAAGAGAATGCTTATGAAGGTGTTAAGCGAGGAGCTTATGTTGTTTCGCCAGCTGAAGCTGATGCAGATGTATTGCTTCTTTCTGCAGGATCTGAAGTTAGTATTGCAGTTGCTGCACAAGAACTACTTCAAAAAGAAGGAATTTCAGCTTCAGTCGTTTCTATGCCATCTTGGGAAAGTTTTGATAAGCAAGATAACGACTATAAAGAATCTGTACTTCCAAAGAATATTACGAAGCGTTTAGCGATTGAAATGGGAGCTTCACTCGGTTGGCATAAATATGTTGGCCTTGAAGGAGATACGCTAACAATCGATACGTTTGGTGCATCTGCTCCTGGAGAAGTCATTCAAAAAGAATTCGGATTTACTCCAGAGAACATCGTAAAACGTGTTAAAGACATGTTAAATAAATAAAAAATTCGCATGAATAAGGAGGTTTCCGAGAGGAAACCTCCTTTTCTTACTGATTCGACAAAAGTAGTTAGAATCTGCACACCTTTTTAGACAAGCTTCTTTACGTATATTGTATATACTTTTAGAAAATGATTGGAGAGGAGCTTGTTCATGAGAGAATTTTATATCTATCTAATCACAAAAGAAGTTGCTCATTCCTATTATGGCAAGGAAAATAAGCTGTTTCAGTTGTTTTTCGAAGAACAGCGCTCAAATGGCTTATCTAAAACCATCCTACAAAAGCAGATCAGTTACATAACCTCTCTATTATCTGTTTCTCAACTAGAAAAACACTTTTGGAACCATTTAAGTGGTGCACAGGAATGGCGTTCAGAAGGAGAAACATATTCTTTATCTTGCAAAGATAGCATCGTGAGAATAGAACTCACTGATCAATATATCCACCTTTACAGTATCGGAAACTTTGAAGCAGAAACGATTATATTTGAGGCGCTTCGCCAATATGAACCTTACTTTCTTGCGATGGACTATGGTGAAAGAAAATTTGGATGGCTTTCACCGTTTAAATTGAACATGGTCTATGCCACTTAATTCTCTTTCAATCTTGTATGTGTAGGTAAACTTGTAGTAAACTAGTTCTAGACAACATGAAGGAGGAAGTTTTAACAATGGGTACTGGTATGATAATCCTTGTGTGTGCACTCTCACTGATTGCAGGTGTTGCGATCGGATTTTTTATTGCCCGCAAGTATATGATGAGTTATTTACAAAAAAATCCACCGATTAATGAAAATATGTTGCGTGTGATGATGATGCAGATGGGGCAAAAGCCTTCACAGAAGAAAATTAATCAAATGATGCAGGCTATGAACAAGCAGATGAAGTAAGAAAACCCTTTAATATCAAGGGTTTAGAGACTTCTAATGAGACTGAAACAAGTCATTCCTATAGGAATGACTTAATCTTTCTCAATCAAAACGAGTGATTACAGCTTAATCATTCAAAAACGAATGATAAACCACTTTTTTCTATTGAATTCTTAACCAATTCATAGAGGAAGGTGGTTTTTTATTTTGCAGTTAGAAGATGTTTTAGAAGAGTATTTGTACCATTGTATGGCTCTTAATTTTACACATAAGACAATGATTAATAAGCGTCAAGAATACAAGCATCTTTTATTGTTCCTTAGAGAAAAACGAGGAATAACTCATTTAGAAAGTGTTACGGAACATGATCTAAAATCCTACATACGAGGTAAACAGCTAGAAGGGTTACAGCCAGTAAGTATAGTTGCTAAATGTAAGTTAATTAAAGCTTTTTTTAATTGGTGTGTAAAAGATGAGGGTTATCTGTCTGTGAATCCTATGGACAGAGTAGAGATTCCAAAGGTAGCGAAAAAAGTTAAACAAGGATTAAGTGTAGATGAAATACAAGCTATGATAGATTCTTTTAGTTATAAGAGTTATTTAGAGGCTCGTAATAAGGCGATTATCGCTTGTTTGGCTGATCTAGGACACTTAGGTCTATTGAGCTTAGAACTCTTCTTACAACCAATGTGAAGGACTCTACAATATTGGTTACAGGTAAAGGAAACAAAGAACGGTTACTGTCAATAAGTCCTATATTAAAAAAGATATTAATTAAGTATGAACGACATAAAAAACAGTATTTCAGTGAGAGACTGGTTAAGTCAGATAAATACTTTCTTTCATACACAGGTGATGAATTAAGTCATGTGGGACTATACAACATAACGAGGTTAGCAGCGAAGAGAGCTGGAATTAAAAACAAGAAAATTCATCCTCATTTATTCCGTCACTTCTACGCTTTGAAGAGTTTAGAGAGGTTGGATCTACACAGTTTAAGCCTGTTGCTAGGACACTCAGAAGTAAATACCACACAGATATATTTATCTTCTATGAGTAATCAACAATTATTAGACAAGGCAATAGCCTGTAGTCCATTAATGAATCTTAGAAAGTAAAAAATAAACAAAAAAAATGAGGCTCAGCTGTTGTCGCAGCTAAACCTCCAAAAAGTTTTATCGAATCCCATACAATTAAATATGGAATAACCCTAAGCTTATCATATCTCAAAAAAATAAGATGTGTCAAGTTGTATTAAGTATTGTCTTTTTTAGGGCTTCCCTTGCTGGACTGCCAACTTACAGCAAGTAAAAATAAACTGGAAAGCTTATGACTTAAGCGATGCAATGACTAAGTCTAGGAAAGCACAAGTACAGTTCCCTATTTCTGTATGCTTTCTGAATGTGGAGAACGCACATAATCGGTTCGGATGAGGAAGGTTTGAAGCATATACGCTTGCAAGATGATTCATACAGGTGATCAATTCACTAAACTGTCAGGGCAAACTGTAGCAGTAGAATCATTTGAGAGAAAATCTCACGACAAATAGGGTGAAGCGATTCGATCACAGAGCCGATATACAAAAGTTTCAGTCGATTGCCAGTTGTCATTGATTTTTTTATCTTTGATACCTGGCAACAACTTTGCTCATCTCCTCCATCGCCTCAACCAAAAGTAAAAGGTCAAGATCTTCCAGTCAAGCGTTTTATAAAAAAATATATCCATTCCAATCCAGATATCCTATAATTGCATTATATTGAAACTATTGGGAGTTGGAGTGAAAGTGGGTATTAGGACAACGCTTGTTATTGGATTATCAATTGTATTGGCAATCTTTTGTTACAGTAAGTTTGTAGATGTTGATTCTTCATCTAAAGTAAGTAGCCAGGAAACATGTTCAGATCCAGATATTAAAGGTAATCAAACTACTTACAACGGAGAACTTATTTACCATCTGCCAGGTGGAAGATACTACGAGGTAACTAATGCAGAAGAATGGTTTTGTACAGAAGAAGAAGCAGAAGAAGCTGGTTATAGAGCAAGTGAGTATTAAAAGATGTAGAAGGTGGTGCTTAAATTGTACGTTGATCCCTTTAAAAACGTTGATCCCTTTAAAAACATTGATCCATTTAAAAATAGTCCATTATTAAAGACAATAGAGCAAAATCAAAAATGGATTGAAATTGCTAATCAACAGCAAAAAAATATGGATGAATTGGTTAAGCCTTTAATTCAACATCAAAAAAGAATTGATGAAATGCTTGGACCTTTTAGAGAAGCTCAAAAAATTACTGAAACATTTAAGAAGATTGCAGATGGATTTATAGAAACTGAAGAAGATATTAAGACGTTTAAAGTGGCTATAGTAGAGCTTGGTTATCCTCCTCATGATACTATTGACATTCCACTCTTAAAAAAAATAGCAAGGGATTATAGAGATAATGGAAAAGAACATGTACAAGAATATATAGATGAGTTTATGGTTAGTTACTATGATGAAGAGACTATTCAAGAAATAGGTAGTGAATGGGAAGAAAAAGACCACCTTAAAAAAAGATTACCTCTCTTAAAAGAAGTTATTAAAGCGAATGAATTAAAAATGTACAACCTTATTGTTCCTTCTTTATTATCTCAATTTGAAGGTTTATTGATTGATGCTTTTAAAATAAAAGGTCACGTTAATGGAGCAATTCAGACTATACTTCTTGACTATTTATTAATAAATAATAAAGAAGATCAAAGCGTTCTAAGTTTTGATAATTCGATTCATAGGTATTACTCTGGTAATATTTTAGTTAGTTTCGCTCATGGGAAAGCAATAGCTTCCGATATTAGTCGCCATGCAATTCTCCATGGCGCTGATACAGAGTTTGGAAAAGAAACCGTATCTTTAAAGGTAATTTTACTTTTTGATTATATTTCTAATGCTATTGAAAAACTCGATGCTGAAAGAGTAGAGGCAGGCAGAAATGCTGTTAATGATTATAGAGAAGAAAACCGAAGAAATAATAAAAAGAAAAAAACTTCTTAACCTAGAGTGCAAATTGCACTCTTTTTTATTTGGAAATCGCACGACGATATTCGACAGTTATACAATGTTTTTGAATAAATATAATTTATATTGACTATCTAATGTCATTATAGGGGCATTTAAGGCTTAACAATGCAGTGTTAACCGTATGGAAATAACTTCTCAAAACTATATATTTATTCATTATTCCGTTATATATTGTACTTATAAAAAGGAAAGGAGTTGTAAATGTGACTAAGTAGTAAATAAATTTTGTATTTGTATCTGTGTAAATCCCTCATTCTATCTAAAGTGAAAGGAAGGTGAACCAAAAGATGAAATCCGAATTTGAAATGATGAAGGAAAATATTTTAAAACAAACATATGAAAATTTAGAAATATCAAAACATCAATTAAAAATGGCAAGAGCAGAACTTGAAGTGTTAAACAGCTTTCATGAAAAAGGAAACATATTAGAGGAAGAGCTTAATATTACAGTAGATATAATTGAAAGAGTAAGGAATACATAGAGGTGAGTATTTGCTTTAGGGGACTATTTCAACTCGTTCCCCTAAAGTCTAACTATTTCACGGCTAACCGCCGTGTGTGGCGGAAGATAATGAGAATTAATTATCTTCAATAAATAATCTTACAACTTAATCAAATATTGGAGGTTTTACATAATGGAAAATGTTAGTGAGAAAGACTTTGTAGTATTCAGTCAACGTATGGCAGGTTATTTAATGATGAATAGCTGTCGATTGAAGAAAATGAAAGTTGATAAAGACAACTCTACAAAATTTGTATATTTCTTTACGGACAATCAAAATGTTCGAAAGTTAGCAGCTCAGTATAAATTTATAAACAAATAAATTAAACGGAGGGTAATTATTGAAAACAGAAAAGTTAAAAGCAGGTCAAAGCATCAAGAATTACAAAGCATTATGTGAGTTGTTAGAAATACCAGTTAAAAGTAGTAGCAAGAGTAAGATGTATCAATTTAAAGAATTAGAACGGTTCTGTAGTTATAGAAAATCAGGACATAACATCCTTATAGATGAAGTTTTTGAGGAAGAAAAAGAAAAGGTTGAAAACAGAGGTAAAAGTGCTGGTAGTCGAAGAAATATTTACGGTAATGCTATTCAGTTATTGATTGTTGATTTACTTGCTCAATGTAATGGTCATATATCAATAAGTAGAAGTAGGTTATTAAACAGAATCGGAATGATAAACAACAACTATGGTGGATGTGGTGAGCTTGTCCCAAAACTATCCAAGTATACAAGAATTAATGAAAAGGTTATTTATGATTTCTACAATACAAGTAACAGTAACTTCAAAAGTACAATTGAATCCGCTTTAAATAATCTTATGGATAAACGGATCATCATGTACAACACAGTAATTAAGGTTAGAGAAAAAGGAGAATTTATAACAAGGATTGCCTCAGAAAATGAATTATCAGTCATTATGGATTGTGAAAAAGAAGTCCTCGAGAAAATGAAATATAAGAAAATGTCACATGTAAGGATTTCTAGGGACTGGAAAAAGTTTAAAGGTAAAGTAAAAAAATATCTAAATGAATATAGTGATATTGAATACTATTATACCGCCTATGACATTAATGTAAATGAGAAATACATAGAACAGGAATTAATTGAACTAGCAGACTTATTACTTGAAGAAGTTAAACGAGAAGAAGAAAAGAATAACTTAAATACTACGGTAATAGACAACTTGTTAAAGAATGCTGAACACAGAAATGAAAATTCATTTACAGCAGGTAAGATGGGAAAAGTTAGATCAGAAGTTACATACATAGATAATATTAAAAAATTGGCTAGTTTGCTAATAGATAAAAGTACATCTGACATTACTCAAAATGTGATGGATGTTTCACTTGAAACACTTCCACAAGACTTATTAGACGACATAGAAGAAGCATTTTTAATGTTCGGATAAAATGACACCTTTCAAGTACCTATAAGTATCATTTTAACATATAGGTATCTGAAAAGTATCACAATATATTTTTACAAAATTACAATCCGAGTGAAAAACGAAGTTTTGAACTCGCAAGCTAGTAAATGGAAGGCACTTCTCCATTTACGTAGCGCAATCTTTTGAACTTGTATTTTCTACATAATAATCAAATTACCAATAAACAAAGGGAGTAGATAAATAGATGTCACTTAAACGTAAACAGTACCATGTAAATTATTATAAATTCTCAAATTTAATCTCAAATGGAGGAACACGCTTAGAATTCTCAAAAGAAGATGCAATTGTGTATCAGAACAGTGAGAACATACTTTATTCCACAGTTCATAGGTTAATGGATCGTACTTTTAATGAATCAACTAAGAATTTTGTTAATGAAGTATTCGTTTTGAACGCTGAGAATATTTCAACAAAAGAAGAAGAGGGTCAACTAGTATTATATAAGCAGTTAATGAGTAACGGTGTTTACATAGATGGTGTTAAATATATCCGTTTTGGAAAGTCATCAAGTATGGCTATGAATCAAAGAACATTGTTTGTCACTGAGAATTTACATAACCTGCTAAAAGAATACATCTCTTTATCCAAACAACCTGAACAAACAGTTATATCTAAATATGAGACTGCATTAGGATTAACTTTAAGCAGCGTTAACCTAATTCAAGGATTGCCGAGAATTGCAATCATTTCTGACTTTGAAACATCGGTAATAGAAGACGTTAAAATGGTGAAGAAATTTACTGTTGATGAGTCTGCTCCTGAATATCAAGAATACCTGAAAGTTAAGGAACTTGAAGAAAAATATAAGAAGAAAACTGACTTGCTAAAAGATTTGAATCCGCCTTCAGTGATTAGACAAACGCCACTTTCTATAGATAAAAGTGATAAAGGTAAGTCTGCATGGATTAGAGAAGGACGAAGAGTTAAGCTAGACCAACTTGAAAAACCGAGAGGATATAAAGTCTACAATGATGTTCCCTATTATGTTTACTCGGTTGATCAGACGGAAGAATGTCCTGATCTTATTAACAAGTACAGTCTTGGTTATGAAATACAAGTTGTTGAAAATCATGAAAACAAAATAGAACCGTTCGATGGTCAGGGATTAATTAGCCTTCAATATGCAGAGAAGATATCCAAGAAATTAAAGCTTGGTTACGTGAGTAATGGCTTTCAGATTCGGTTACCTTATGTGAAAGGGTTAGTCATAAGCGTAGATTTTAAGTCGTGGTTTTCTGAGAACAGTGTAACTCTTATTACAGACATCTGGAACAATCCTGTTGATATTAATGAAGTGGATATTATCCTTACAGAAAGTTGCTTTAAAGCCAAAATGGAAGCAACAGAAGGTAAGAGTAAGCAATTATTTTTAAGTATGGATGAGTATGTTTCATTACTTGAAAAATACGGTCATGATTACATTGGTATAGCAAACCATGTTAAATCACATGAAGAAACGGATATTTATACCGATCTAAATTACCAGTTTATCAATTCGTTGAACTTGAGTTTACAAGACCTTGTTACCTTATCAAAAAAGCCAGGTAAGTTCTATATGGATATTTTAAACCGTGGAGATACGGCAGCAGTTAAAGCTTTTCTTAACATGATGGTAAAAGATGATGAAACATACGAGATGAGTAGACTTGATACTGACGTACAAAAGGCGATAGAGTTAGATGCCCGAATGATATTTGATCCTAGGGTACAGAAGTATTTGAGAAGGCAAGTTCAGAAGGCTATTGAGAAGTTGGCTATTGGAAGAATCCCTGTAAAGGGAAATTACAAATTCACAACTGGTGATGTAATTGCATTTTTAGAATTTGCAGCAGGGTTTGATGACGTAGAAGGATTTTTAAATAAAGATGAGTACTACTGTTCAGGTAAACTAGGTGAACATGTCATGATGAGAAATCCCTTAACATCTTGGCATGAAGTGAAGAAGGGTAACTTTGTAACTTACGAAAATAGGTATGTTGAGCATTTGAATAATGTCATCCAGATAAACACTAAGGATCTGACTATGCCTCAACTTTCGGGACTAGATAACGATGGGGACAAAATTCTTTTAACTGATTCATCTGTTATTCGAAAAGCTGTAATAGAAGATTTAGTTATTGTAAATGATGATGACAAGATTCCAGGTAAAACCCAATCTTATGCAATGGATAGTATTCTTGATTTTGAACTAAGAAACTTATCGAACATGACTCCTATTGTTACAAACATTGATACGTTTATTCAATCGAAGGCATTAGAAGTGGGAGATTTAAGAGGTAGTGAATTAGCAATAGCAACATGTAAGCAGCTCCAGGCTGAATTCATTGACTCAGTTAAAAAGGGAACTAATCCTCAGATACCTGATGTACTTCTTGAAAAACAAAATTTCAAACCATACTTTCAAAAGTTTATCTATGAGGATATGGATAATACGATTAAAGACTACAAGTATTTGAAGATTAACAGTCCCTTGAATGAATTTGCTTATAAGATTGAAGAAAGACTTGCTAAGTTAAAGGAAAAGAAAATTTTTGATCCATTTGGGTATTTAGATAAAAGTACATTTGATTTAATTATAGATGAATCAAAGTATGACAAAGAAACTTTTTTCAGCCTTTGTGAACAAATCATCCCTATTTACAATGAATATGCGGAAAAAAGTGGGGAGATATGGAAAGCACAAAAAGCAGTTAAGAAAGTACGTGCTAGTGCTGAAGATAAGGAAGCACTTAAGATCATTAAACTGAAGTATAGAGAGTTAGGCAATAAAATTAGGACTAGGTTAAATGCGGTTTGTGATAATCCTAGTGTGTTAACTTCAGTATGTGCCTATATTGATTATCATGAAGCTAAGATTGGAACCGTAAAAGATAAAACAGTAGTGAGAACAGCTAGTTATCTTTTCCCTTGGATTTGTACTGAAGATGCTGCTGGATTACTTGAGAATCTAAAAACGAATGAAGATAAGAATAAGATTGATGTTCTAGAAGTTAAAGAATTAAACCGAAAAGAAAATGAGTATGTAGGAATTCTAATGGTTAATGATGGTATTGCTTCAGTTAATGATGAGTCATTTAAGACTACATTAAAGGATGGAAAATACAGATTACAGAACCAAATGGGATACCATTTCATTGATTATAATAAAGAAAGGGAAGCAACAGAAATTGTTTCAAGTGAAAGTAAGAGTATGAAGAATAGTGTAAACACAGAATTAGTATTATTAAAGGATTACAAAATTAGATTGCATACCGGTGTAAAAACTGGTGAAGAAGTTCAAAACTTGATTAATGATAATCTAGTAGAGCTTAAGAAAAACGGAGAATACTTGAGACTTGTTATAGGTGAAGATGATATCTGTGGAATTTATAATGAGTATGAAAGAGATATTAGTAATCGTATTTTCCTTTGTGATTATATTGGGAAGAAATTTAATGTGAAAGTGGAGAAGGTAAATAACAAGAGTTTAACCGTATCGTTAGACTTAGTTAAATAGGTGACTACCGTCACCTGTGGTGAGAATTGATGAGGTTTCATTAGTTTTCATTATTATTTCTCCTAATAATAATTGTACTTGGACACTAACTTAATTGTTGGTGTCCTTTTTTTATTTTCCACTTAGCATTTATTAATTGAATGTTAATTGGAGTATAAAAATAAGTTCATGTCGTGATGACACAACTTTCAAATTAAATTAGATGATCTAAGAAGAAGAGGCCGCCTTTACTCCAAAGGTTGAAGGTCTCTTTTTGCTTTGGACAAACAATAAAATTTGAAGGAATGATATATAGATGGAAGTACAAGTTAATGGTGCAAAGGTTTTACTAACTCCTATACCAGGAGCGTTTAGTAATTACAGATGTGATGTAGTAAATGGTCGAGTTTATAGCTTAGAGTTAGGTAGATTTCTCATTTCTAACCCAGGTAAACGTTTTGGTTACTGTAAAGTTAGAATGAAAAAAGATGATGGATCATGGAAGGTACTCGGAGTTCATGAAGTTGTTATGTCTTCTGCAATGGGAGTAGAAGTATCTTGGTGGAGAAATCAGACTCCTAAATTAGAAGTACATCACTTGGACGATGCAAAAGTAAAAATTAATAATGGTATTGCAAATCTAGAACTCACAACTAGAAAGAAGAATATGCAACAGTCTAGTCATAAATTTGGTGATACTAAGCGACTAGGTTCAGATTTAGCCCTAATGATTAAGTTAGAATTTAAAAAGTTTGATGGGAAGAAATCAGAATTCATTAATGGTTGGTTAAAATTATTGAATCATGAATTTACATACAGTTCGATTGAAAACGTAGTTATTGGTAAGACTTATAAGAATTTAGAGATGAATTAATACTTAATTTGCTCAAGATGTTGTAAGTCTTATTTTGTGATATGCTGTCTCTTCAACTGAGAAATGACAACGAGGAGACAGTGTACCATGATAAGAAATGTTCCGAAGGACGGTAAGATTACTCATAAAGGTTCATGCGATTTAGAAAAAAAGAGTAATCTAGATCGAGCAATAGCTAATTTGATTTTAGAAGTACACCACAATACCAAGAAGAAAATAGAGTTACAGGGTAAGTAAATCATGAATAAAAAGTTTAATCAGAATGAAGTTAAGAAGAAAAAAGTTAGTAGGGTTCGTACAGATCGAGTGAGAGATTATAGCAACACAAATAAACTTTTAAATAATCAAGAGTTTTTGGAAAGGTTGCTAGGAGCTATTAATAAAGCATATTTAGACGAAGAATAACAAAATATAGCATTTTTATTGTAAATTCAGCAGGAATCTTCCTTTTGATCTTGAAATATATGGTAGAAAGGGGGTGTTGATATGTCAAATCCAACAATTTATGAAGTGGAAAAGCAGTACTTAGTTAGAGCGGATTATTCTTCAAATGTAACTCGCAATTGGGATGTTTACATAGCTTCAAAGGGTGAAGAATATTATGGTAAAGCTGAATGTCAAGACGAAAACGGTGGTCGCCGTGAAATCCCTTGGATTAAGTTAAAAAACGAAAGTGTATCACCTTTGGATGAAATAATTTCTATTATGAAAACAGCTTACGAAGAATAAATTATTTTATTTAAAGAGTCATCCATTTAGTGGATGGCTTTTTACTTTAGAATGAATAGCCTCATACCGATAAATTATATGAGGTGAAATAATGGAGCCAGAACAAATATTAAATATTGATACACTAATGCCTGCTGCACCAATATTCTTATTATTAGTTATATTTATCGTAATTTCTTTAGTTGTAATCGTAATGACAAGAAAACTACCTAAACATGTGACATTGGTATTATTAGGTGTGAGTTGGACAATAGGATTAATGTGGTGGCTGAATATGTTATAAATAATATTTAAATATCAAAAGTTATCACCGATATAAATTGGGGGGTGATTATAATAGAAATTAAAGACTTAGAGAAGATTTTATTGGAACAAAACTTTAAATTGTTTTATGGTTTTATCAAGAATCTCAGAGAAGAACCTACTTTAGAAAAGAAAAATGAAAAACTATATTTATTAAGACAGCTTGAAGAAGAAGTTATAATGTTTACAATAGCAAAAGCAGAGGCTATAGAATCATATTATGACCATTCTAAGTATTTTGCTGCATATGTTGCAATTATGGTTGCGTTTCTTTTAGCGTTTTCCAAAGTTGTTCCATCTTATGTTTCATTTATTGTGACAGCTATAATATTGCTAGGTATTTTATATGCAGCAGTTATTGAAAAGAAAAGAAGAGTTGAAGCAATTTATTTAAAAAGTTTGTTAAACCAAATTAATATTGATAAGAAGAATAAATACAATGAATTAGAAAAGAAAGCCGCTGTTTAAAAGTGGCTTTTTTATATTGCCTTTTATACCACCTTTTGACAGAATATTGTTGAGAGGGGTTTATACATGGACATAAAATTAATTAGTGGATTAGTCTCTGCAACGGTAGCTTTATTAATAGCAATTTTAAATCATTTTATTATTACACCCATTAAAGAAAACAGAGAAAGAAAGCGTCAACAGCTTAAGAATTTATACGCACCTTTATATAGTTTGCTAAATACTCGTATAAATATGGTTAAGGATATGTCAATAAAATATAATAGGATTATGCTTGGTACCAGAACTGATGTTAAATATTTCAATAAAGAATATATGGAAATATTCCTCTTAGAGAATACGGGATACGCAAGTGATGAGTTAATCTCAGTGTGGATAAGGTACAGTAGTTCATTAACTATTGATGAAAAAGAGACAATTGAATTTGTCCAAACAGTTGTAAAAGAATTTAACCAACTAAAAAAAGATCTTGGACTCTCATTTAATCAGCAGGAATTAATTACAGGTATACCAGAAGTTATTAAAGAATTTAGAGATAAATTGTAATATTTAGCTCCCAATTAACCTTGGGTGCTTTTTTATTTTGTATGCGGAAGTAATCATAAATAGTTTAGATTGGAGAGTGAGGTGATAATGATGAATGAAGAAAAACGAAAAGTTGGAAGACCGAAGAAATTCCAATCTGTTGAAGAGTTAGAAGAAAAGATTGATGCTTATTTTGCTGAATGTGATGAAAAGGAAGAACCCTATACCATGACAGGGTTAGCCTTAGCATTAGATACAACGAGGGAAACTTTATTAGATTATAAGTTAAATTATGATGAAGAATATTCTTACTCGATTAAAAAGGCTAAAACTCGTTGTGAAGCTTATGCAGAAAAACACCTATTCAAAGGGAAAAATGGAGTAGTAGGGGCAATATTCAACCTTAAAAATAACTATTCTCGCTGGGTTGATAAGCAGGAAATTGTTAAAACTGAAGCTCCTACAATTCAAATTAAGCGTACACGATCTGAAGAAAAAGTAAATGAAGAGTAAATTAGTTTAAAATTTACATTTTATTGTATCATTTGACTACACCCTATTGACGCGTTTTAGATATGTTGATATTATTGATTTAACAACGTCTCATATACATGTTTCAAAAATGAAGGGTGGAATTAGTGATGAAATATGGTTATGCCCGAGTTTCCTCAAAAGGACAGGATCTTACCGTTCAGATTAACTCTTTAAATGAAAATGGTTGTAGTACTATTTTTAAAGAGAAGTTAAGCGGTAGAAAAAAAGACGAAAGACCTGAATTTAATAAACTATTGGAAACTGTTCAAAGTGGAGATTATATAGTAGTCACAAAATTAGATCGTTTCGCTCGAAGTACAAAAGATGCCTTGAATACAATAGAATACCTTAATAATAAAGGTGTGGGATTAATCGTTCTCAATATGGGCGGAGATAAAATTGATACATCTACTGCTATTGGAAAGCTGATGATTACTGTATTGTCTGGTATAGCTGAATTTGAAGCAGATATGATAAAGGAACGACAAATAGAAGGTATCGCTTTAGCAAAAGAGCGTGGTGTATATAAAGGTAGACCTAAGAAATACACAGATAAGAATAAAGGCTTGCAATATGCAATTGACCTATTCAATAACAGAGATTCAAATGGTATGACTGTTAAGGAAATTGAAGAAATAACTAAAATTAGCAAAGCGACAATATATCGAGCGATTAGAGACATTGGAAAATAACCAGTGTCTTTTTCTTTTTATAAAGGTAGGTGAAAATATGGCAAACAATAAGCAAATTAATATTGAGTTCGATGTATCTGTAGTAAATAGTTGTTATCGTGATTTATTAGACAATGAATCACGTTATCTCATTCTATATGGCGGAGCTGGTTCGGGTAAGTCAGTCTTTGCTGCACAGAAGTTAGTACTAAGAATGTTAGAGGAATCTAATCACAAGATACTTATAGTGCGTAAGGTTGCAAAGACTCTTAGAGAATCAACGTTCTCATTAATACGTGGAGTTATTAGTGATTGGGGATTATCACACTTGTTTGATGTAAATAAGACTGATATGACTATTACTTGTAATACCAATGGTAATCATATCATACACGCAGGCTTAGATGACGTTGAGAAGATGAAATCAATTCATGGTATTACAGCAATATGGATAGAGGAAGCTTCAGAAGTAGAACAACAAGACTTTCAACAATTAGACTTGCGTTTACGTGGTTTCACATCTAATTATAAACAAGTGATAATTTCATTTAACCCAATTTCAGCATTACACTGGCTTAAATCAGTATTCTTTGATAAACAACGTAAAGGCGCAACTGTTAAACATACTACATACTTAGATAATGAATTTATTGATGATGATTATAAGCAAGTACTGGAGAGTATGAAGGAAGATGATCCTTACTATTACCAAGTATACGCGTTAGGTATGTGGGGAGTAACAGGAAAGACAATCTTTAATGCTCAAAAGGTCACAGAGAGATTATCAGAGTTACAAACAATTAAGCCTATTAAACGAGGCTTTTTTATTTTTGACTATAAAAATGAGAAGATACAGGATAAATCAATTAAGTGGATTCAAGATGACAATGGTTATATCTCGATTTATGAAGATGTTAGATCACATATTCCCTATGTTTTAGGTGGCGATACCTCAGGTGCAGGAAGTGATTACTTTACAGGTCACGTTCTCGATAACATAACTGGTAAACAAGTAGCTGTATTCCATAATCAGTTAGATGAAGATCTATATACTCGTCAAATCTACTGTTTAGGAAAGTATTATAACACTGCTCTAATTGGCTTAGAGTCTAACTTTAGTACTTATCCTATCAATGAACTTTTAAGACTAGGTTATCGCAAACAATATGTCAGAGAAGTACCTGATACATACACTGGTAAGGTAAAACGCTGTGTGAGTTAGAGCCTATCGAAGCAACGCAATGGTTAAACGAGGATGAGCTTTTCTATTACGCTGATAAATGTCACAGTCTTAAAGCACCTTTTCAACCAGCACTAGACCACGTAAACAACTTCATAGAAAACGGTAAAGCCTTAAGGGATCATTCACAGTTTGTAATGCCTGATTGGATGGATACAGTAGTTGAGTACAGCTTAGAAGTTCTATCATGTATCTTTGGGGGAATGTGAGATGGTTATTAAAATTAATGGTTGCGAGGTTCAGCATAGACTTCACAAAATCAATTCTAAGCTTCAGAAACCAATAAAGAGACACATTTGGAAGGACAGTAGACTATTAGGAATAGTTGCACCCACCTTGAGCACTTTACTTCATTTTTCACCTGAAATGAAACTAGCTTATATTGTTGTTTGTGGTGTCGGAATGACCTTAGTGTCAGTGGGTTTAATTGAAAACGTGTTTATTTCAATTGGAAACACTAGGACAGCAGAGATAATTGAACGGATAACAAAAGGAATATTACTAGCTGGAACATCCATAGGAATTGGATACTTTATCTTTAATGCTCCTATGTGGCATTGGGGTAGATGACATGTTTAATGAATGGTTAGTTACTCAAAAATATAAGAGCCAATTAAAGAAAGCATTTTATTCAGGTGGCTTGTATCTCACTCACAAAAAGAAGAGTTACGTTCATTACATCTTACCAAAGATACACACTGTAAAATTGAAGGACAATTCTATGCAAATTGTATTTACACTTCCATTAGGTTTAGATCCAAAAGAAGTAATAAAGAGTGATTGGTTGTTTAAGCAGCAGTTTGGTGAAAATGTAAAGTTAAAACAAGAAAATAAGAAGTTTGTATTAACCATATACAATGAAGGATTAAAGAAAGTCATTCCTTATAGGTTTGAAACACTTCATCCAATCATGAAAGAATATAAGCTTCCAGTCGTAATTGGTAAGGATAAAAACGGTAAGATCATACTTGTTGATTTAATAAAGCATCCTCATTTACTTGTTGCTGGGGAAACAGGAAGTGGGAAAAGTGTATTTTTAAGAACAATGATTACTTCATTAATACAACACATGAAACCTGGTCAATTAGAACTTTATCTTGGAGATCCTAAAATGGTTGAGTTCTTTCTTTTTGAAAATGTACCTATAGTAAAAGGTTTTGCTAATGAACCTGATGAAATTGGAAAGATGGTACAGAAAGTTGTTAAACAAATGAAGACACGCAAGAAGTTAATGAAGGAAGAAAAAGTACCTCACATTGATAAATACAATAAGAAAGCTGAAAAGAAACTTCCTTATATTCTTCTATGCATTGATGAATTCGCAGAGTTACAAAGTGAAGGTTCAATAAAAAAGGACATTGAGTGGATTAGTTCACAAGGAAGAGCATTCGGAATAATCCTTTGCCTAAGTTTACAACGTCCTGACAGAGACACAATGGATGGAAAACTTAAGAACAATATGACTATGAGAATAGCTTTTAAGATGGCTGATAAGGTCAATAGTCGTATCATCTTAGATTCTTATGAAGCAGCAAGTATCAGTTCAGAAGATAGTGGTCGTATGTTCTACAAATTAAATGGAATACATGAAGCGCAAGCCTTCTATTTAGATGAGGAAGATGCCGAAACGATATTAGAAGAATATAAGTCAATTGAAGAAGAAGTTAATATAGTTGAAACGATAGTGCAAGATGAACCAACAACTATATCTGAAGATACAACAGTAACTATAGTAGATAGTATAGAAGAATCTCCAGTTAAACCTACATTTAAAGCTAACTTATTAGGGAGTGGAGAAGATGGTAAATAGAGATAAGTTAATCCTTGATGACTTAAAGAAATTTCGTATATTAAATCGTGATCAGATTATTGCAATGCACTTTAACCATTTAAAACAGAAAGTTGTAGTTTGTAACAATGTGATGAAGAGATTAAGACGAGATGGCTATGTTACAGCATGTACTGAAAGTCAACCTTATAACTACTTTCTAAACCCTTCTCCAATAAAAAAGGATTCAAAGAAGATTCCTCATTTTAATGCTATAAGTAGTTTTTATATTGAAGCCTGCAAGTATCAAAAGCCTACTTTGGTGCAGATTGAACCAAAGCTTGCAGAGAAATCAACCATTGAACCAGACATTTTTATGATTTGGTTAGGAAGTCCGTTATTTGTGGAGATACAGAGGAGCATTTATTCAGCAAAAGTTATGCAGCAGAAGATAAATAGATATAAAACGTACTTTGAAAGTGAAGAGTGGATGAAGGCTAGCTGGCAAAAAGACAAGAAAGTGTTTCCTTACATTTGGATTATAACAGATTACAAATATAAATTAGATGATGTATCCCCATTGCAGATATTTCAAACTAAAGATGTAGATGAGTTTATGAAAACTATAGTTAAACAATAACATAAACAGATAAACCTTCCTCATATAATCAACCAAAAGGGAGGTAGGCGAAAATGAAAAGTGAAATGAAGTGCTTGGTGTGCAATGGAAGTCATTTTCAAAAAGGATCTTACATTATTGATACTGAGGTAAATGTCTATTCAACTGCTTATAATAGCGTAAGAGCTGATTCAAGAGTAAGTTCGTATAACTCGGATTACAACATTGATGTTGATACAGATGTTGATGTTTCCACTCAAATTGATAATGAAGTAAATGCTGATTCAGATATGGTATTCCAATTACAATTAGATAATAAGGAATATGAGAATATTTCACCTTACAAATATGCTTGTGAAGATTGCGGTTATATTATGAGTTTTAGTAAATCAAAAAATGTTGAGAGTAAAGAAGGAGAACGTAAACGCAAACAAAGAGAAAAGGCATATGATTGGTCAAACTTTAAGAAATAAAGACTCCCGAATTACTGGGAGTCTTCTTTTTCGATAATATTTAAATTTGAGTAATCATTAAAAACTGAAAAGATCGAACTAAATAAAATAATACCTAAACAAATCCCTATTATATATTTTGATAGTGTTTCAAGATCTTTATTCTTTATAGTTTTAAGTAAAAGATAAAAAAAGCCTACCACCCATATGCCTGCTTGAAAGAATGTTATAACTGCTTTGCTTGTCAGTCCTAAGAAAGTTGAAATATCCACTTATAATCCCCCAATTATTAATTCATATCTTTATTATTCATTAAAAATACATCTTCAACATTAAATCTTTTCTGACTTCCTTTTTCTTCTGCTATTCGATTAAGCGTTACAAGTATTTCCTTAAGTGTTTTAAAGCTGATTTGTTTGGCATTTCCACTAACAAGTTCATTAATAGTTGCTGGTCTTACTTTAGCTTCCACAGCAAGAGCATTTCTAGTTACATCAAGATGCTTTAAAGAGTCCTCTAATGTTGGAATAAATCCGTATTCTGTCATTGGGTCAGTTTTTGGTTTCACATAAATTCCTCCCTTATATACGAGTGTACAATAAACTTCTTAACAAGTAAAACTTTTTTAGTTTTACTTGTTGACAACTTTAAATGAATGATATATATTTTACTTAACAAGTAAAACTTAATAAGAAGGAAGGTGTAGGTAAATTGAGTCGTGTTTCTAAATGGAGAAAATATGTTGATGAGAAACTAGCTTACAGAGACATGAAAGAACCTTTAGAAAAAGCTTTAGGGAGAAAATTAACTAAAGATGAATATGTATCTATCTTATGTTTATCGGATTCAGGATGGCTAACAGTAGGCACTTTAGTAGGTATGTTTGAAGAATTAGCAAATAAAAACCAATTTGAAACTGGGGGAATTAAAATGATGAAAAAGTATACGGTTATGGGGAATGTAAGTTTTGATGTTCAATTAGAGGTTAATTCAGAGAGTCATGAAGAGGCTGTAATGAAAGCTGAGACACTAATTAATTCTTATAATGTCATCATGAGAGAATTACAACTGCTCACTATGAGCAGTGACTACATAAAAGTTAAATTAAACGATGTTGAGGTAGACTGGCAAACAGCATCTGACGAAGAAGAATAATTGACTGTCTGAAAGGGCAGTTTTATTTTTTGAACTTAATAAATTTTCGATATTTTCATTGTATAATCACAATAGGGGGGTGTGATATTGAGAAAATTAATGCCTAGTGAAATTATGAATGGGACAGTTATAGGCTACATACCAGAAGAAGAAAGAGATCCTTTTTTTGAAAAATGGACAGAGCTTGTATTATCTGAAGCAACTTTATATAAAGTCACAAAATACGTAGAAGCGCCTATTGAAGTGTTAATGCAGATAAGAACTGAAATTGAAAAATTAAGAGATGTAGTGTGGAAGTCTTCACTAAAATATATTTATACTCCAACTATGGCGAAGTTCAATTTCTTGTTGAATGGTAATATTTACGTAACGAACAATGAAGATTTTCCTTATGAAAAAAGAAATGAAAAGGAGCAAACAAAGATGAAAAACATTTATGACAATAAACCAAAAGATGGGACAGTTATTGGCAAAGTGACTGATGAAGAATTGCATGAAATTAAAGAACTAGATATAAAATTCTCTGCAATTGATCAATTATCAAATCATGTTCAAGGAAGAGTTAACGCAAAAGAGTTCTTAGAACTATATAAGTTAGTTGAAGAGATGGAACGCAAGAGAATAGATATCTGGTTGCCTATACACAAACGATTAAACGCATCTATTGAATGGAAACTATTTGTTGACTACACCAACAACGATGTCTATGTTCAAAATTATGAATTACCTTATTATAATGATGATTCCAGTGAAGATGAATAAGTGTAGTGGATAGTCGGAATGATTAACCATTTGAAATGAAGAATCTATGAAAAACTAGACAAGTCTCTATTAAAAATGGTATATTTTTCTCAATAGAAAAAGTGGTTTTAAATAAGCTGTAAAGCTTTATATATCAACGTTTTGATGCAGATGGGGCAAAAGCCTTCACAGAAGAAAATTAATCAAATGATGCAGGCTA
The DNA here is from genome assembly GCF_015903895.1 of Fictibacillus sp. 5RED26. Taxonomy (NCBI): domain Bacteria; kingdom Bacillati; phylum Bacillota; class Bacilli; order Caryophanales; family Fictibacillaceae; genus Fictibacillus; species Fictibacillus sp. 5RED26. The sequence continues at coordinate 1,238,018 of NZ_JACZDU010000001.1, forward strand.
TGAACAAGCAGATGAAGTAAGAGTTGGACAAGCACCCTGATGAATAATCGGGTGCTTGTTTTCGTTCTCTTTACAAATAGCGTTATGTATCAATAAAGGATGATGGCAATGAACAACGTTGAGACGATTTCCATAGATGAGATAGATGCAAATCATTATTTGCTTTTTGATGTAAGATCTCCGAAAGAATTTGAAGAGTACCATATTCCTGGTGCGTTTAATGTGAGTATATTTTCAAATGAGGAAAGAGCAGAAATAGGTACGTTGTACAAACAGGAAAGTAAAGAAGCTGCGATGGAGCGTGGACTGCAAGTTGTTGCACCCAAGCTTCCGTCTTTATATAATCAGATAAATTCCCAAAGTAAAGAAAATCCTGAAAAACAGGTTGTTATCTATTGCGCAAGAGGTGGATTTCGTTCAAGGAGTATCGCTCAAACGATGAGCATGATGGGGATAAAGACCCTACAGCTCGATGGAGGCATACGGTCGTATAGAAAGAAGATTGATGCTTTTTTTAGAGAGATGGAGGCTGAACCAAGAAAGATCATCGTACTTGAAGGTCATACTGGTACGATGAAAACGAAACTACTGAAACAACTGCAAGAAGAAGGATATCCAGTACTGAACCTTGAAGAAATGGCAGGACATAAAGGCTCGATTTTCGGAAAGATCGGAGAACACCCCTCTTCGCAGAAGAAGTTTGAATCAAGACTTTATGAACAACTTCAGAAGTCGGAGAAATCTACAGCGATTATTATTGAATCAGAGAGTAAACGTATTGGGAGAGTAGTCGTTCCTAATTTTCTGTTAGAAGGTAAATACAGCGGTGTTCGAATTCATGTGGAGCTACCTTTTCATTTAAGGGTTAAATATATTTGTAATGTGTACGAGCCGCTTCTGCATAAAGATGAGATTATTGAAGCGGTCAATAAGCTGTCAAAAAGAATTCCCACAGCAATCATGTTAGACATTCAAGAAAACCTGAAAACGTTAAATTATGAAAATGTAGTATCACTGCTGCTTGAGAATTATTATGATCCTAAATATGATTACGCACAACAGCAATATGAAAGTGAGTGCATCAAACTGAATAGTGATTCCTATCAAGGCGTCTATACAAAAGTAAAGAACGTATTAGATCAGTATTTGCGCTAAAAAATCTAAATCAGTTACAGATGATTTCAAAAAGGCCCTTTTAATGGGGTCTATTTTTGTGAAACTTTTTCCTTTTCGGAATTTTCATATATTGGTAAACTAGAATTGTTTTGATATAGAATCAAGGGGGAACGGGCGTTGAGGGTTTTTCTGCAGTTGATGTGGTATTTTAAACAAGAAAAGTGGCGGTATATAGGCGGAATCGTAATGCTTGCCTTCGTGTCACTGGGATTATTGGTCCCTCCAAAAGTGGTCGGGCTCATTGTCGATCATATTGAAGAAGGTACGATAACCGAAGAGATCTTATGGAAATATGCTGCAGTTTTAATCAGCATTGCGATAGGTATCTATGTTCTTCGGTATATCTGGAGAATATTAATCTTCGGTTCAGCTGTTAAATTGGCGATGTTACTAAGAAATAGGCTGTACGAACATTTTACGAAAAAATCACAGGAGTTCTATCAAAAGAGACGTGTAGGAGACTTGATGGCTCATTCTACGAACGATCTTCAGGCTATTCAACAGACTGCTGGGGATGGCGTTTTAACGCTAGTAGATTCATTGATGATGGGTGGTTTTACATTAATCGCAATGGCAACAACGATCAGTTGGAAATTAACACTTGTCAGTCTTCTGCCCTTACCAATTATGGCGTGGGCAACAAACAAATATGGTACGATGCTGCACAAAAGGTTTCATAGTGCACAAGAAGCATTCTCAACTTTGAACGATAAAGTGCAAGAAAGTATCTCTGGTACGAGGGTAATTAAAGCTTTTGGTCAAGAAAAAGATGATATTGACAGCTTTTCGGATCTCTCGAAAGATGCAGTTAGGAAAAATATGGCTGTTGCTCGTGTTGATTCTTTGTTCGACCCTACTATATCTCTGATCATTGGATTCTCCTTTTTTCTAGCGGTCGGTTATGGATCGATTCTCGTAACGCGTAATGAACTAACAATAGGAGAACTTGTTTCATTTACTAGTTATCTCGGATTGTTAATATGGCCGATGCTTGCATTTGGCTGGTTGTTTAATATTGTAGAGCGAGGAAGAGCTTCTTATGATCGTGTTGAATCACTTCTTGCTGTAAAAGAAGATATTGAAGACAATGGTTCAATCGAAAACAGTCCCAAAGGTGATATTTCATTCCTATTAAAGCAATTTTCTTACACTACAGGTGCTTCTGTTTTAAGTGATATCCATTTTACTTTAAAACGAGGTCAGACTCTTGGGGTCGTCGGAAAGACAGGTAGCGGTAAAACAACACTATGCAAGTTATTGCTGCGTGAATTTCAATTAAGATCAGACGACATTATTTTAGATAATCATGATATTTGTGAATACAAATTGGATGCGTTACGAAGTTCGATCGGTTATGTACCACAGGACCATTTTTTATTTTCAGCTACCATAGCAGAAAATATTGCTTTTTCAAAAGTCGATTCACCTTTTTCAGAAATAAAAGAAGCGGCAGAGCTTGCCTCGATTCATAAAGACATTTCTCACTTTAAATATGGATATGAAACAGTAGTAGGTGAGAGGGGAGTCACACTTTCAGGAGGACAAAAGCAAAGAATCTCAATTGCAAGGGCATTGATAAAAAATCCAGAAATGTTAATTCTAGACGACTCCCTTTCTGCAGTTGATGCTAAAACAGAGGAATCCATCCTTCGGCAATTAAAGAACAAACGGCAAAATCAAACGACGATTATAACTGCTCATCGACTATCATCGATCGCGCATTGCGATCTAATCATCGTTTTGGAAAATGGAACAATCGTACAACGAGGTACTCATCACAGCTTGTTGAACGAAGAAGGATGGTACAAAGAAACATATGAAAAACAAGCTTTGGAAACGCTGATTTCACAGGGAGGTGTGATCAAATGAGTGCCGAACAAGAACCTACACTCGATGAATTGCAGCAAATGAAGCAGTGGACTGTTTTTAAAAGACTCATGTCTTATACAAAACCACACAAAAAACGTTTGGCATTCGCCTTCTTTTTGTTATTAGTCGCAACAGCAGCTGAATTAACGGGTCCAATTCTCGTTAAAACGTTCATCGACGATTTTGTCACACCTCGAAATTTTGAACAAAGAGCTTTGGTGATACTCGCTACAGGATACATTGGATTAATCATAATCTCAGCGGTTGTAAACTATGTTCAATTTGTTTTGTTCCAATCTGTAGCACTTGAAATTATTCAAACTCTGCGGATCCAAGTGTATACAAAGGTCCATTCATTAGGATTAAAATTCTTTGATCGCACACCAGTAGGAAGCTTAGTTTCACGAATTACGAACGACACAGAAGCAGTTAAAGATCTTTATGTAAGTGTACTCTCGACGTTTGTTCAAAATATCGTATTCTTATTTGGTATCTTTGGATTCATGTTCTATTTGAATGTCAAACTTGCACTATTCTGTTTGTGTATTTTGCCGTTCATTGTTTTGATCATGTGGCTGTATCGTAAATATAGTTCTAGGTCGTTTTATGACATGAGAGAAAAACTTAGCCAGTTGAATGCAAAATTAAATGAATCTCTTCAAGGGATGTCCATCGTACAAGCGTTCAATCAGCAAAAGAGGCTTCGAAAAGAGTTTGCAAAAATCAATCAAGAACATAATGATGCACAATTCAGAAATATAAAATACAACGGTTTGTTGCTTAGACCTGCCGTTGATCTTGTTTATATGCTTGCATTGTTGATGATTCTTTCCTTTTTTGGCATCAAATCATTTAATTCTCCTGTTGAGATCGGTGTGATTTATGCTTTTATCAATTATCTGGATCGCTTTTTTGAACCTGTTAATATGATGATGATGCGCCTTTCTATTTTTCAGCAAGCTATCGTATCAGCAGGACGCGTATTTACAGTCATGGATGAAGAAGAGTTTGCACCGGTGAAGAAAGGGAATACGGTTCCGGCGATTTCAAGAGGTAAGATTGAATTTAAAGATGTTTCATTTTCTTATGATGGAGAGCAGGAAGTTCTTAAAGGGATCTCTTTCACTGCAGAGCCGGGTCAAACAGTGGCTCTTGTCGGTCATACCGGAAGTGGTAAGAGCTCAATCATCAATTTACTCATGCGCTTTTATGAAGTGAATAAAGGTCAGATTTTGATCGATGACATTCCTTTATCAAACTACGAAAACAATGAGTTAAGAAACAAGATGGGACTCGTTTTGCAAGATCCCTTTTTATTTGTTGGCGATATTATGCAAAACGTAAGATTATACGACAAAACCATTACGGACGAAGACGTAATGAATGCAGCAAGATTTGTTCAGGCATCATCGTTTATCGAAAGACTTCCTGAGGGTTATCAAACAGAGTTAGGAGAAAGAGGGGCAACCTTTTCAAGTGGACAAAGACAACTGATCTCTTTTGCGCGAACGATGGCTTACTCTCCTAAAATCTTGATACTCGACGAAGCGACGGCAAACATCGATACAGAGACCGAAGAAGAGATACAAGAAGCGCTTCATAAAATGCGCAGCGGCAGAACGACAATTGCTATTGCACACAGACTATCCACGATACAAGACGCAGAACTCATTCTTGTGTTGCATAAAGGGGAAATTGTTGAAAGAGGGACTCACCAAGAACTATTAAGACAGCGAGGTTTGTATCATAAGATGTTCCTATTGCAACATGGAAAAGATTCTATGAACGATGTAGGTTAACAAACTTAATGATTTATGTATTATGTGACAGCTCTTCTAAGAAGAAGAGCTGTTTTAATTTGTGTGACTTTCTATAAAAAAGATTGTTGCCCTCAAATCTTTGTCTTATCTGATAGTTGATTGGAGTGGAAGGTGCGTGCCTACCTCCTGAAATACATCTCGCAAGGCATGCGACGAGGAAGCTAAATACGGTAGCTTTAACTTGTAGGCGCAGGAGCGTGGAATCTAGTATGAGACACTTAAAAGTGAATCGCAAGAATGTGGCTCACCGCCTGCCCCGCGGAAAGCGAGCACCTGTAACGGAAATCAACTACTTCCAAGAGCTACAAATTTTTTACTTTAATTTTTCGAAAATATGAACTTCTGTTTTAAGTGATTGACTTATTTGCAAATTATTCTATTATAAGATAGCATACACGTACAGACAAACTGAATAAAAGGATGAGAATGCTTTGAAGAAATATGTTCTACCAACAATGTTGATCGGCAGCATGTTTGTCCTTTCGGCATGTAAGCCAGTTGATTGGGCAGAAAAGAAATGGGACGCTGCCTTTAATGAAGAAAATTCTAAAAAGAACGAAAAACAGATTTCAAATGAACAAACAAAGCCAAAACCAAATGATGAAAACAAAACAGAAAATAACCATGAACAACCATCAGCAGAAGCTGATCTGCCTTGGTTAGAAGAAACGGTAACGGTATCTGGTGACGGGAAAGCGGTTGTACAGAATCTAGACGATCTTTTGATCGTTGCGAACAAGGAAAGAAACCTACCCGATAATTATGAACCGAAAGATTTAGTTACACCAAATGTTCCGTTTCCTTTTAAAGAGGATCTACCTAAGAAAAAATTAAGAAAAGAGGCAGCTCTTTCTTTAGAAGTATTGTTTAAGGCAGCTGAAGAGGACGGTCTCGAGTTGCTAGCACAATCCGGGTATCGCTCTTATGATACCCAAGTGTCTATCTTCGCCTTTAATGCTGAGCAAAAAGGGGAAGAAGTAGCGAACAAAACGAGCTCAAAGCCAGGACAGAGTGAGCATCAGACTGGATTATCAATGGATGTTACATCACAAGAAGTGAACTTTGAACTTGTAGAAGCCTTTGGCGAGACAAAAGAAGGAAAATGGCTAGCAGATAATGCTCATAAGTATGGATTCATCATCAGATATCTGAAAGGAAAAGAAGATATTACTGGATATCAATATGAACCTTGGCATCTCCGATATGTTGGGGTAGATCATGCCAAAGCAATTCACGAGCAGGGCATCACGCTCGAAGAGTATTTACAAAAACCATAAACATCTCTGACAGCTTTTTTCTAAGCTGTCTTTCTTTATGTTTGAACAAAATGGATATTCCCTTTAATATAGAGAGAGAACTGTAAAAAAGGGGCTTACTAAAAAATGACCGATCTTAATATTCTGCTTGCTTTTGGAGCTGGCTTGCTCTCCTTTATTTCACCTTGCTGTTTACCATTGTATCCTGCTTTTCTATCTTACATAACTGGGATCTCTGTTCAGGAACTTAAAGAAGAAAACGCCATGCTAAGAAAAACGGCGCTTCTACATACTACATTTTTCTTAATAGGATTTTCGATCATATTTATTTTCCTTGGTCTATCGACTACGATAATCGGTGATCTATTCGTACAATATCAAACACTGTTAAGGCAAATTGGAGCTATTGTAATCATCTTTTTCGGTCTTGTCGTGATGGGATTCATAACTCCTACATTTTTGATGAAGGATAAGAAGGTAAGGTTTCAATCTCGTCCTACTGGTTATCTAGGTTCCGTGTTGATCGGTATTGGTTTTGCAGCAGGATGGACACCTTGTATGGGTCCCATTCTAGCAGGCGTTATTGCGCTTGGGGTGTCAAATCCGGCAGCATCTATGACGTATATGGTCGCGTATGTTTTAGGATTTGCTGTTCCTTTCTTTGTTTTAAGCTTCTTTTTGGATAAACTAAAGGTAATAAAAAAGTTCAACCGTCAGTTTATGTTGGTAGGAGGGACTCTTATGGTCGTTATGGGAATCCTGCTATACTTTGATTGGCTGACACAATTAACGTCATTTCTAACAAACCGTGTGTTTGGAGGATTCAAAGGTTTTTAAGAGTAATATGGAAAGGGGATATACATCATGCATTCACGATCGAATGACCTTATCTTAAAAACAACAACAAATATCATTGTTTTTGTTATTCTAGCTTTTTCAATTAACATGCTTTTTTCAGGGCATAATGCTCCAGGTGGAGGATTTATCGGAGGATTGATGGGAGCGGGAGCATTTCTTCTTCTCTATGTTTCCTACGGGTTACAACCTGTACATAGAATATTGCCGATAAACTTTACGTACATGATCGCAGCTGGATTATTGATCGCCATTCTCACCGGCGCAGGTTCCTTTGTTTTAGGTGTTCCGTTTTTGAGTCACAGTTTTGGCTATTTTCAACTCCCTTTGTTAGGGAAAACAGAGCTTGCTACAGCGATGCTTTTTGATTTAGGTGTATATTTGACAGTAATCGGAGTTACGATGACCATTATCCTCTCAATTGCAGAAGATAAGATCGAGAAAGAAGTAGGGGAAGGGAACTAACCGTGTTTTTTATTGCGAGTACATGCTTTGCCATTATTATGGCAGTGATTATTTTTAATTTTCGAATGAAAGAAACAAGAGAACCGGTTACCACAAAAAAGATCATCATTCCCCCGTTGGCTATGAGCACAGGCTTTCTTCAGTTCGTGATTCCTGCTTTTCACATCACCTGGACGGAAGCAGGGGAGGCTTTCTTAGTAGGTATCATGTTTTCGATATTTCTTATCATGACAAGTAAATTCGAAATTAAAGGTGATCATGTATACTTGGTTCGATCGAAAGCCTTTATTTTTATCATTATCGGATTGTTTGCCATCCGCTTAGCTTTAAAATGGTATATTGGTTCTACGATATCTATCTTTGAAACAAGTTCATTATTCTTCATCGTTGCGTTTGGGATGATCTTACCGTGGAGACTTGCCATGCTCGTTTTGTTCAATAAAAAGAAAAATGAGATCGCATTATAACATAGAGAAGAGAACCCCCTGAATCTTTAGATTCAGGGGGTTCTTTATGCGAGTAAAGAATGATAAGGTTTAATGTCTATGTTTTTCTTTTTTAGTGTCTTGATCAACCATTTGTGATCTCTTTTGGGTGTTGCGATGATATAGCCGCGAATGATTAAGTCTTGTGACATTGAACTTGCTTTTTCTTGTAATGCTAACTCACCGATCTTGCCAGCGATCTTCTCTTTTGCTACATCCCTAAAGAGTTCAGGAACCGGGGCTACTAATTCGTTTAAAAGTTTCTTCTGATCATCAGTCCATAGATGAATGGTTTGGTCGATGTAATGTTCTTGCCAATCTAAGATTGATTTTCCATCTTCTTTAGGTAAGCGTTTTAGGAATTTGCGAAACATAAAATATCCGCCGATTGCAAACATGGTAAATAAAAAAACGGACCATAACACGATAAAAGTGATGAACCATCCAGACAATGCGTCCACCTCGTATGTATAAATTTTTTGGCGGGACCATGTGGGAATCGAACCCACCGGAGACGGCACGCGCCTCCCAAAAGGTTTTGAAGACCCAGGCAAGCACCAGCTACGCATCTGGCCCCAAATAGAATTTCTAGCTCGCTATTGCATTATACAGCATTTTACCACGTTAGGACAAGGCTTGTGAATTATTACATACGATAGGGGAGTGTAGGTTTGTCGAACGATGGAAAAGAACGACTGTAACAGAGAGGATAATGAACTATAACAGCTTTCCGCTATAACAGATTATTTTCTCCACTATAACAGTTCACCCTGTGGACAAGTGTGAATAACTTGTTCTGTGGATAACCTGTGGGTATACAGGCGTGAATAAATATACATTCATTTATGGCGACTTGGGAAATAATATTGATCAGGCAAACTTCGCTATTTTTCAACAATGAATAATGCGTTATCCTTGTTTTTTACATCTCCTTTTCATAAAGTGTAGAAGAGTATGTACATATAGGTGGTTAAACATATGACGATTAAATATTATACGATCGGAATGGCAGGACACATCGATCATGGAAAAACGACACTTACTAAAGCATTAAGTGGCATCGACACAGACACGCTCAAAGAAGAAAAAGCTCGCAAGATAACGATTGAACCAGGGTTTGCACCTTTTCCGTTAACGAAGGATCTGCATACTTCCATCGTAGATGTACCAGGGCATGAAAAGCTCATCCGTCAAATGATCGCTGGTGTAGCAGGAATTGATCTTGTTCTCCTTGTAATAGCGGGAGATGAAGGAGTGATGCCTCAAACGAGAGAACACTTTGAAATTCTTTCCTTCTTAGGCATTGAAAAGGGAATCATCGTTGTTACGAAGTCAGATATGATTGATGACGAGATGCGTTTGTTAGTTGAAGAAGACATTTTGGAGCTTACAAACTCATCGGTGTTTGAACATTTTCCAATACATTTTGTAGACAGTGTTTCTTCTGCTGGAATAGACCAGTTGAAGAGTGAAATCATTAACCTCTTAAAAGACAAACCTGTTAGATCTTCACAAGGCGCTTTTCGCATGCCGATTGATCATATCTTTACGGTGAAAGGACAAGGGACTGTTATAAGAGGTACTGTCTATGAAGGTGAAGTACAGGAAGGTGATGAACTTTTTGTTCAGCCTGGGAACGTTAAAGTGAAGATTCGAAAACTTCAAGTGCATAAACAAGAAGTTCATTCCGCTAGAGCCGGTCAAAGAGCAGCGATAAATCTTTCAGGAGGTTCTAAAGCGGATTGGAAAAGAGGGCATGTTCTAGTAGAACCGAATGTCTATTCGACCACGAACACTATCGATCTCGTATTATCAACGGGTGAAGGGTGGAAAGGGAAGTTGAAACAGCGCTCTTCCGTGAAGTTTTATAGTGGTACGTCGGAAGTGATGGGTAAACTCGTCCTTTTTGACCGAAATGAGTTAGATGTCAATGAAGATCAAATATATTGTCAAGTTCGATTAGATCAAGAGGTCGTAACAAAACGAGGTGATCGTTTCATCTTAAGACGGCCGACTCCTGAGGAAACGATCGGAGGAGGAGAGGTTATCGACCCGAACGGATCTGTTTATAGATTTGGAACGGAGACGATCGAACGATTGAGGAGTAAACATGAAGGAACTCCAAATGAGCGGGTCCTACAGTTGCTTAATAAAGTAGGATCGATGACAGAACGAGAACTTAAGAGCTCGAGTGGAATGGATGATGAAGTTCTTCAACACACGTTGGATGAACTAATAAGTGAGGGTTCTGTTGCTCGAATACAAAATTTTTTGGTTGCTGATTCTAAGGTAAAGCATATAAAATCTAGCATCATGAACAAACTTCAAAACTTCCATAGCGAGTATAGTTTAAGGCAAGGTATTCCAAAGGCAGAAATTGTTCAATCGTTCCAAAATGAAGTAAATCCGAAAATAGTTAACACGCTTCTTGAAAAATGGATAACAGATTCAACCGTTTCGATCACAGACTATTTTGTTCATTTATCACATTTCAAACCGCATTATCCGGAAAAATGGGCGAAAAGGATGGCGAATGTTCTTGCCACCTTGGAAGAAGCACAGCTCGAGCCGGATGACCTACAGAACATCTATAACGCTCAACAACTTCCAGAACCACTTTATCATGAGTTTAAGTATTTTTTGATTAAATCCAATGAAGTGGTATTGCTGTTTGATGAAGTGATGTTGAGTAGAAAGGCATTTGATTCAGCAGTTGAACATTTGCGAATCAATACGGATTCAACGTTTTCCGTGCAGGATGCTAAAGCGGTTCTTCATACATCAAGAAAGTTCTTAATACCGATATTGGAATGTATGGATTCAAAAGGGTATACGATGCGGGAATCTAATGTTAGGAAATGGGTGCAATAAGTGAGAGTCGTCTTTTTCACTCCGTATTATAAACAAAATCGTGGAAATTCTACTACGGCCAAACGATTAGAACATGGATTGTCTGAGAAAGTTGAGTTTTCTTTTTTTCCATATGAAGAAATTGGTGTTAATCCTACTCTTTTTGAATGGATGGAGAAAGCGGATATCTATCACATCCTTCATTTTTCTAGATTCGTTCAATGGGCTGAAAAAAATGATGTTACGTTGGATAAACCTTATATCGTTACTTCTGGAGGAACAGATCTCAATCATTCGCTAGAAGAAGACGAAAAAAGGTATCTTCCTCTGTTGCGTGAAGCGAAAGCAATCACAGTTTTTACTCAAAAAGCTAAACAATTGCTCGTCGAAGACTATGGACTAAGTGATCATTCGATCCATGTAATACCTCAAAGTATTTATTTACCTTCTATTGAAAATAAGAATGAAGCGTTCACTTTGCCCGATGGAAAGCCTAAACTTTTACTGCCAGCTGGAATTCGCCCAGTTAAGGATGTTCTTTTTGCATTGCGGAGTATGATTAAATTGTCTAGCGATTATCCTGATCTCACCTTTTTAATAGTAGGACCCAACTTAGATTCTGAAGAATTTAAAAAAATGAAAGAAGCAGAAAATAAGTATGATTGGCTGTATTATTTACCAGAAGTAGAGCTCGGTCAGATGAAAAAGCTTTATGAATGGGGAGATGTAGTATTGAATACATCGATCTCAGAAGGACAGTCGACAGCATTATTAGAAGCGATGAGTTTTAAGAAGCCTGTAATCGCAAGGGAGAACGTTGGAAACTCTAGCATCATACAACACGGAAATAACGGATTGCTGTTTCAATCTCATGAAGAATTATACCAATCTATAAAGATTGTGATATCTGATCAAGAATTTTATAAACAACTTAGTGATAGAGGGTTTCAAACCATAGAAGAGAAGCACACTATTAAAAAAGAAATAGCTTCATACATGGAACTATATAAAAATTAATAGAAAAAAGGAGAGAATATGATGAAAAAACTTAGTTTGTTGCTGCTGACTATGATCTTACTCTTATCAGCTTGCGGAACGAATAACGATGATAAGAAGAATGCAAAATCGAATAAAGATGAGGTCTTTACGATTGGGGTAATCCCAGCCCAAACGGAAGGTGAGATGAAGGGGGCACTTGATAAACTTCAGAAAGTGCTTAGTGAGAAGATGGACAGAGAAGTTAAGATCACATCTTATCCGGATTACAACGGTGTTGTTGAGGCGATGAACTATGATAAGATCGACATGGCTTATTTCGGACCTCTTACATACGTTGTTGCTCATGAAGAAAGTGGAGCTAAAGCGATCGTAACACAATTGATCAAAGGTGAACCATACTATTATTCTTATTTGATCACCCATAAAGACAGCAAATATTCAAACCTTGAGGATATGGTATCTGATGCTAAGAACGTAAAGTTTGCTTTTGGTGATCCATCCTCAACTTCGGGCTCTTTGATTCCGAGTATCAAACTAAAAGATGAAGGCATCTATAGAAGTGAATCTGATAGTGATTTTAATAATGTTAGGTTTACCGGTTCTCATGATGCAACCGCTCTTGCTGTTCAAAACAAACAAGTGGATGTTGGTGCGATCGACAGCGCGATATACGATAAATTAATCGAAGAAGGAACGATCGACGGAGATCAGTTTAAAGTGATCTGGAAGTCAGAGAAATTGTTCCAATATCCTTGGGCTGTATCTAAAAGTACAGATGAGAAAACGATGAAAAAACTTCAAGAGATCTTTTTAGATATTAAAGATAAAGAAATTTTGGATGCTTTTGGCGCAACTGGATTTACGAAAGCCGCAAATAAGGATTACGAAAGTATCCGAAAAGCGGCTATTAAAGAGGGTACCATTCAAGAATAGAGGGGAACCATGGTTTGGTTTAAGAGGAGCCAATTATTAATCATATTATGCTTAACAATACTCGTGTTAGGTAGCATGAAGTTAACGGAGTTTGATCTTTCAAAATTTAGTGACTTTCAGAATATGGGTGACTTTTTGTCGAAATGGTTTCCGATGAACACAGAGAGTCTACCATATCTGTTTCAAGAAAGTTTATTAACGATCGCTATCGCATTTTTGGGGAGCTTATTCGGATTAATCATCGCACTTCCGTTAAGCTTTATCGCCGCTCGAAACACGAGTAGAAATCGTTTTGTATATTCAATGACACGTTTCTTACTTAGCTTCTTACGATCAGTTCCTGAATTCGTGTTCGGTTTAATTCTTTTAACAACGCTCGGACTAGGACCATTTCCTGCTGTTATCGCCATCGTCTTGCATAACATCGGGGTATTAGGTAAGTTGATTTCTGAACTGATCGAGGCGGCAGATAAGGGTCCGATCGAAGCGATGTCGGCGGTTGGAGCAAGTAAGTGGATCGGAAATCTATTTGCAGTGCTACCACAAATATGGCCGAATGTACTGTCTCAATTCTTTTACAGATTTGAAGTAGCTATACGTACTTCACTCATCTTAGGTCTTATTGGTGGTGGGGGAATCGGACAACAGTTGTTTATTCATTTTAAAACGTTTCAATATCAGCTAGTCTCTGTTGACGTTCTACTCATCATGATCATGGTGATCTTGGTGGATTATATTGGCGGAAAAATTCGGGAAAAGGTTATTTAGGTGATAACATGATTGAATTTGAGAATGTATCTGTCACATATCCTGGTACTAAAGAACCTGCTTTAACAGATGTAAGTATTACTTTCCAAAAAGGGGAGTTCGTTTGTGTACTAGGTAGAAGCGGTGCAGGTAAATCAACGTTTATAAGATGTATTAACGGTCTGCAGCCTGTTTCTGAGGGTTATGTGAAATGGGGAGATAAAACGTTGAGTGAGATGACTCACAAAGAAACGTTAGAAGTCCGGCGTAAAACAGGTATGATCTTTCAGCATTTTAACTTAATACCGAGGATGAGTGTGGTTCAGAACATCTTAACAGGTCTTTTCGGATACAAAAAATCTTATGAAAATCTGTTAGGATTGTTTAAACCCACTGATCGATTGCAAGCTCTAGAAGCTATTGAACAAGTTGAGCTAACGGTTGAACCAACAAGAAGAGTGGAGAAGTTAAGCGGTGGACAAAAACAAAGAGTTGCGATCGCGCGAGCACTCGTGCAGAACCCTAAAGTGTTTTTGGGAGACGAACCTGTCGCAAGCTTAGATCCTGGAACAGCTGAAAGGATTTTTCAACTATTAAAAGAAACACATGTAAAACGAAATCTCGTATCAATCATTAATGTGCATGATGTGGTTCTTGCAAAAAAATTCGCTACAAGAATTATTGCGTTAAAAAACGGAAAGCTAGTTTTTGACGGTGCACCTAAAGATTTTGATGAAACCGTGTACGCGGAGATTTATAACCATCTATAAAAAACAAAAAAACTCCGATGTCGGAGTTTTTTGTTTTTAATTGGCTTTGATCGGTTTTTCAGAGATCTCATGAACACGACCGACGATACTTGCGTCACCTATACCTTTATCGTGAAGTCTCTTAAGATATTCTGCAGCTTCTTCTTCAGAAAGACTCACGAGTAAACCGCCAGAAGTCACAGCATCACATAAAATCCATTGCTGCCACTCATAAAGTTCATTGCCATAGAGCACATCATCTTTTATCCAGCGATGATTTGCTTTAGTACCACCAGGCACGATTCCTTCTTGCGCAAGCTCTGTGGTACCTGGTAAAAGAGGTACACTGTGATAATCAATCTCGATGGTAATATCTCCCGTTCCTTTTGCCATCTCAGTCGCATGACCGAGAAGGCCGAAACCTGTTACATCGGTTACAGCGTTTGGAAATAGACCTTCCAAGCATTCTGCTGCTGTTTTATTCAATGTGGCCATCGTTTTGCTGACTAACTGAAGCTGATCGTCAGTAAGCTTGTCTTTTTTAATAGCAGTGGTTTGAATACCGACACCGATAGGTTTTGTTAATACAAGAACATCTCCTGGTCTTGCTCCTACATTTTTATATACTTTAGAAGGATGTACGAGTCCTGTGACGGACAGACCAAACTTAGGTTCAGAATCATCGATCGAGTGTCCTCCAACAAGCACCGCACCTGATTCCTTCACTTTGTCAGCTGCTCCTTTTAGAATCTCGGCGAGCACATCATGACCAAGTGTGTTGATCGGAAAGCCTACAATATTCATTACTGTTGTAGGGTGTCCCCCCATCGCATAAACGTCACTTAGTGAATTAGCAGCAGCGATTTGTCCGAACATATATGGATCATCTACAATAGGTGTGAAAAAGTCGACAGTCTGGATCATGGCAAGGTCATCAGTTAACTTATAGACACCTGCATCGTCTGAAGTATCTAAACCAACTAAAAGGTTAGGGTCATATTCGCGTTTTGGTAGATGACGCAAAACTTGCGCCAGGTCTTCTGGACCAATTTTACAGCCTCAACCACCTTTTGAGGAAAGGTGAGTGAGCTTTACTTTATCTTCGCTTGTCATAATTTAACGACACCTCCTTTTGTTAGTATAAACATTATTTTTGTGATTTGCCTAAGGATATACTAAAATAGTCTTAAAAAAGGAGGATGTATCATGAAAGTATCTATTGAATTCTGCATGATGTGAAACTTTGCACCAAAAGCCGCGAGTCTCGCGGAAGACCTGTTCAACCATTTTCGATCTAAAGTTTCATCGCTTGAACTGATTCCAAGTTCTGGCGGAGTTTTTGAAGTTATTGTTGATGGTGATAAGATTTATTCAAAAAAAGAGACCGGAGAATTTCCGGATCACGACCTGATCATTCAACACTTAGAAAAATTAAAGGCTTAACAACGATAGCCTCCTTAAGGAGATCGTTGATACCTTAAGGAGGCTTCATTTTGTCAAAATCAGATTTATTAAGGCAGCTTCCTGCCGTGCATGAGGCAGTGAAAGATATCAGTTCTGAAGTGAATGGCAAACCAGAAAAGGAAATAACACGAGCTGTTCAAGAGGCGATCAATCATTGGCGAGAGTATATTCTTAAAGCCCCCCATGCAATTGACTTGAAAACTGATATCAGAATACTTGTTTTGAATTCAGCAAGGGCAAAATTAGCTCATCCTAAAGATCAGATTCGTTCACTGATCAATGCTAGCGGAATCGTTATCCATACAAATCTTGGTCGCTCTAGACTCAGTGAAAAAAGCGTAGCGCGGATGAGTGAAACAGCAAGAATGTATTCGAATTTAGAATATAACTTGGAGGAAGGGAAAAGAGGCTCTAGGCATGATCTAACAGAGGAGCTAATTAAACAAGTGACAGGATCAGAAGCAGCAATGGTCGTGAACAATAATGCTGCAGCCGTTTATTTAGTTCTCAAAGCACTAGCAAAAAACAAAGAAGTCATTGTTTCAAGAGGTGAACTTGTAGAGATCGGAGGCTCATTTCGTGTTTCTTCTATAATGGAAGAAAGTGGTGCGGAGCTGCGGGAAGTTGGAACTACGAATAAAACACATTTTTTTGATTATGAACGAGCGATAACGGATAAAACCGGTATGATCATGAAGGTTCACACAAGTAATTTCAAGGTGATTGGGTTCACAAAAGAAGTTTCTTCTAGCGAGTTGATGCAGTTGAAAAAGAATCACCCGGAACTAATTGTATATGAAGATCTGGGAAGTGGTGCACTCTATCCTTTTCAGTCCGTTGGAATAGGTGATGAACCCTTAATCTCCTCTGTTATCAACAAAGGTATAGATGTTGTTTCTTTTAGCGGAGATAAACTTTTGGGAGGCCCACAAGCTGGGATTATTGCAGGGAAAAAGGAAATCATCGGCATATTAAAGAAACATCAACTAGCTCGAGTTTTAAGAGTGGATAAATTTACGATCGCAGCCTTAAACGAAACGTTGCAGGCGTATTTAAACGAAGAATATTCAACGATTCCTACAGTTAGAGATATTTTAAAAACTCCTGAAGAGATCAGAGAGATAGTTTGGAGACTAAAAAGAAAGGTTGAAGATCATTCTTCTTTAACAATCAGAATTCTGGAAGATTTCTCTCAAGTTGGGGGAGGAACGATGCCAGATGTGAAGTTGCCAACTTTTTGTCTTGGTATTAAACACTCTAAAGGTGCAGATTACTTAGCAAGAGCTTTTCGGAACTATCAAACCCCTGTTATCGTGAGGATCAAAGAGGAAGAAGTACTATTAGATCTTAGAACGATTTCAGAAGAAGAGCTTTTGACACTTGAAGATGCGATACGTTCAATCGACTAAGAAAAGGGACTGACAGAGAATCTGTCAGTCCTTTATGTTTTTTGTATTATCTGCCTTCTCCAGAGTTTTGTCCTGTATGATTACGCTGCTTCACTTTTTTAGAACCACTCATAGGAGCTGGTTGTCCAGGGTTTTCCCCTTTTGGAGCGTTCTTTCGAATATCTTTAAACGTATTATGCTCTCCCATAATAAGCCTCCTTTTTTTATCCGGCGCCTTGAAAGCAGTTGATTTCCGCTTTTGGTGCTCGCTTTCCGGGGGGCGGGCGGTGAGCTACTGATCCCCCAGGAGTCTCACACCTTACACTCCAACCAACTTGTCAAAGATGTCTTTCGTATGGACACCTTAATCAACAACAGAAAGCAATTTATTGAATAATTATAGCTAAAATTGGAACGTTAAAGGTAAACCAAAACAAAGGATGGTAATTATGCCCTATCATAAAAACAAACAACAAGCATATCAAGCTGCTGAGCAAGGTTATCAACATGCGATGGATATCTCCAAAACATTGGATGCTTCAAACAGTGAATATGGAGTGTTCTATGCTCATTTTATGACAGAAAATGAAAAGGCTTGTCAACAAATACAAAACGCACTTGAAACGGCTTCAGAACATCAACAGCCACAGTTAGAAAGCTTTCTAAATGAGCTTCAACAGCTTCAGAGCCAGTTTCCAAAACCTTAATGTCGTTTTTTCGTTTTCTTATTGTTTTGACGCTCAGCTTCACTTAGCTTTTCGTTCGGTAAGGAAAGCGATTCATTACCGAATTCGGTATCATACCCAGCACCTTTACCTTGAGCTTTTGCTGCGTTCATTCCAGGACGCGAGTGATTTGCTTTATTTCTTCCCATTTTTTTGTCACCTCCGTAATCATTAGTTTGCACAATATCAAAAAGAAGAAGCACTCCAAAATAAGGAGTGCCTCTTTACGTTCACGATTTATATTTACTGAGCAAGAGCCAGACGCCAGAAAGTCCGATCAAACTGTATAAAACTTTTGTCACCGTGGTAGCGCTTCCAAAAATTTCTGTAACAAAGTTTGTATCAAAAAGTCCGATCGCTCCCCAGTTTAATGCTCCGATCAACACGAGTAACGCAGCAAGTTTTTTTAACCATTCCATCCTGTTTCCCTCCGATCTATTGAAGAGTGGTTTTTAAGCGGAAAACAAAAAGAAGTATTACGTAAATTACTATATGCGAGCAAGAGAATGATGGTGATATTCACACCATAAGTAAAACTTATGTCGATTGATAACCATTAACTATTTTACTTATGAAAGGGTTTTACGTATGATAATAGAGGGAAAAAAAGATTCTGTGTGATTGACTGTGAAATTGAACACATTTTTTCGACAATTTTTCTCATAATCGTGTATGATTGTTAGTGAAGGGAGAGAGTGGAACATGAAAAGAAATGATGTATTTAATGCCCGTTCTACTTTTGATGTGAACGGTAAGGAATATAGCTATTACCGTTTAGGAGCGTTAGAAGAAGCGGGAATTGGTAATGTATCGAAATTACCCTACTCTGTAAAAGTATTATTGGAATCTGTATTAAGACAATTTGATGGAAAAGTAATCAACAAAGAACACGTTGAAAATCTTGCAAAGTGGGGCACGAGTGAACTAAAAGATATCGATGTTCCTTTTAAGCCTTCACGTGTTATTCTTCAGGATTTTACAGGAGTACCAGCTGTTGTTGACTTAGCTTCTCTTCGTAAAGCAATGAAGGATATGGGTGGAGACCCTTCTCAGATCAACCCTGAAATTCCAGTTGATCTTGTAGTTGACCACTCTGTACAAGTTGATAAGGCAGGTACTGAAGACTCACTTGCTTTCAACATGAACCTTGAATTTGCTCGAAATGAAGAACGTTACAAACTCTTGAGCTGGGCTCAATCTGCGTTTGACAACTACCGTGCTGTACCTCCTGCAACAGGAATCGTCCACCAAGTTAACTTAGAGTACTTGGCGCCTGTAGTCCTTACGAGCGAATCTGAAGGTGAAACAATCGCATTCCCTGATTCATTAGTAGGTACTGATTCTCATACAACAATGATCAACGGTCTTGGTGTATTAGGATGGGGTGTCGGTGGGATTGAAGCAGAAGCAGGCATGTTAGGACAGCCTTCTTACTTCCCAGTTCCAGAAGTAATCGGTGTTAAATTAACAGGAACGCTTCCAAACGGAACGACTGCAACTGACCTTGCACTTAAAGTAACGCAAGTATTGCGTGAAAAGAAAGTAGTAGGGAAGTTCGTCGAGTTCTTCGGTCCAGGACTTGCGGATATGCCGCTTGCAGACCGTGCTACGGTTTCAAACATGGCTCCTGAATATGGAGCAACTTGTGGTTTCTTCCCAGTTGACGAAGAAGCATTAAACTATCTTCGTCTGACAGGTAGAACTGAAGATCAAATTCAGCTTGTAGAAGCGTATTGCAAAGCAAACGGATTGTTCTACACAGCAGGAGATGCTGATCCTGAATTTACAGACGTAGTCGAAATCAATCTTTCTGAAATCGAACCAAACTTGTCAGGACCAAAACGCCCACAAGATTTGATTCCTTTATCTCAGATGAAAGAAAGCTTTAATAAAGCGCTTGTAGCTCCACAAGGAAATGCAGGGTTCGGACTAACAGCTGATGAGATCAATAAAGAAGTTACTGTTAAGCATCCGAACAACGAAACTTCGACGATGAAGACTGGTGCTGTTGCGATCGCTGCAATCACAAGCTGTACGAACACTTCTAATCCATACGTAATGTTAGGTGCTGGATTAGTTGCTAAGAAAGCGATTGAAAAAGGCTTAAAAGTTCCTGGCTATGTAAAAACATCATTAGCCCCAGGTTCTAAAGTTGTTACACGTTATTTAGAAGAAGCAGGCTTAATGAGCTATATGGATCAGTTAGGGTTCAATCTTGTTGGTTACGGCTGTACAACATGTATCGGTAACTCAGGTCCTTTGGCGCTTGAAGTTGAAAATGCGATCTCTAAGAACGATCTCACTGTAACTTCAGTCCTTTCAGGTAATAGAAACTTTGAAGGACGTATCCACCCGCTTGTAAAAGCTAACTACTTAGCTTCTCCACCATTAGTAGTAGCGTATGCACTAGCTGGAACTGTAGATTTCAACCTTCAATCTGATTCTTTCGGAACAGACAAAGAGGGCAACGAAGTTTACTTTAAAGATATCTGGCCTTCATCAGAAGAGATCAATGAAGCGATGAAGAAAGCAGTAACTCCAGAATTGTTCAAAAAGGAATACGAGCGTGTATTTGATGAGAACGAACGCTGGAACGAACTGAAGACTTCAGCTGACCAACTATATGGTTTTGATACATCATCAACATACATTCAAAACCCTCCGTTCTTTGAAGAGCTTTCTGCAGAACTTAAAGAGATCCAACCGCTTAAAGATCTTAAGCTTATCGCTAAATTCGGAGATTCTGTAACGACTGATCACATTTCTCCAGCTGGTGCGATCGGAAAAGATACTCCTGCAGGAAGATACTTGATTCAAAATGGTGTTGAGCCACGTGACTTTAACTCTTACGGTTCTCGTCGTGGTAACCATGAAGTAATGATGCGTGGTACGTTTGCGAATATCCGTATTCGTAATGCTGTAGCTCCTGGTACTGAAGGTGGCTGGACAACTTTCTGGCCGACTAACCAAGTGATGAGCATTTATGATGCTGCGATGAAATACAAAGAGAATGGTACGGGTCTTATGGTAATCGCAGGAAAAGATTACGGAATGGGATCTTCTCGTGATTGGGCAGCAAAAGGTACTACTTTACTAGGAATTCAAACTGTACTTGCTGAAAGCTTCGAACGTATCCACCGTTCAAACCTTGTGTTGATGGGTGTACTTCCTCTTCAATTCAAAGATGGTGAGAATGCTGAGACATTTGGACTTACAGGAAAAGAGTCTTTCACGGTTTCTGTTGATGAAACGGTTAAACCGCGTGATCTTGTTCAAGTTAAAGCAGTTTTTGAAGATGGAACTGAAAAAACATTTGAAGTTGTAGCTCGTTTTGACAGCGAAGTTGAAATTGAGTACTACCGTCATGGTGGTATCCTTCCTATGGTGCTTCGTAACAAGCTTGCTCATTCTTCTCAAACGCAAAACTAATAAAAAAATCCTTTGCCAATATCTTTAGGCAAAGGATTTTTTTATGCTTTTTTCGTATGTTTTTCGTCGAGTTTGATCTCGAGTTGTTCAATATAGGACTCATCTTTCAACAATTGTCTTTTGTTCTCGTTCACGAGCTCTCTGAAATTCATTTTTCTATTTTTCCTCATCACTGCACCTCTTTATTGGGATAGTACCAATATAGCCAAGATAAAATCGAAATAATCAGACTTTGAAAAAAATAATTGCCACTTTACTTATGAATAGTTGATTTTGATTAATGGAAAAGTATAAAGAAGACGAAAGGAGGTTGGACCTTTGAGTAATCCAAAACGTTTTCCAGAAGATTTCGTACCAAATCATATTGGCACTCAGCCGCGTGAGAGCAACAGTAATAATGGAAAAAAGATGGCTAATAAGTCGCACGATCATGCAGATTATGTACCACCTAAAGGGAAATAACAAAGTACTTTCTAAAAATTACCTCTCCATAATTTTTTCTTTTGACTCCCATATACGAAAGATTTTGTCGAAAAAGTGTATGTAGTGAAAGAATTAGGAGGGGTACGTTTGATCACGGCATCTGTCAAACCATTACCTGTATCACATAACAAAGATGATCAGGATTATTTATATCGTCAGTTAGAGATTGAAATGCAGCGATTAGGGCATCTTGTTCCTTTTCGTGAAGAGTTGAACTGGGATAAAGAAATTACAACGATGGAACTAGGAAATGTAGAAACGCTAGAAAAGTTAAAAAAAGCCGCAGCAAAAAATGATGGGGTATTTTTGTTCTATGCCAAGCTTACAAAAGGAACCGTTTATCAGCATATTATCCTGCATCCGAACACGGAAGGATTCTATCTTCCGTTTCGATTTGAAGAACCATTTCAAATAACAGTGAAAAACAAAAAATATTGGATTGGTTCATCGATCAGGCTCGCCGAAGAGTTAGCATGGCTTGAGATTACAATGAAAAATCTTGAAGATGACAGTGTAGTGGAATATTGGAAATACCTGTCTGAACTTTGTCAATCCAGCGTTCAAAACATGAGTCCGATCTTATTACAAAAAAATTAAAGAATAATCCTATTGGTGATTAGTACAAACTATGATGGTACGAACTTTCTACAAAGGAGAATCATCATGAACAAACCAAACCGAGACGATAGAAGTAATAACGTTGAACGATTAGAACAAATGGTTCAGAACACAGAACAAAATATTTCTGAAGCTAATCAGACTGCGGCTAACACAGAGCTGACTGCAAGCCAAAAAGAGCAGATCAAAGAGAAGAATCAACATAGACAAGAATCCATAGAGCAGTTTCAAAATGAGATTCAAGAAGAAAAGGCTTATAGAGAAGGTAACGACCTTCAATAAGAGAAAGACCGGCATATTGCTGGTCTTTTTTTTCATTTTCTACTAAAGTGATAAGAAAAGACAACACGAAGGGAAACAGATGATTTATGAAATTTGTTGAAAGTAGCGTTGATGTTAGATATGCAGAGACAGATCAGATGGGTGTCGTGTATCATGCGAACTATTTGATTTGGTTTGAGATCGGTAGAACAAAGCTCATTGAACATTTAGGGTTTAAATATGCAGACATGGAAAGGGAAGGGATACTTTCTCCCGTAACAGACATTCAAGCTTCTTATAAAAAACCCTTAACATATGGACAAAAAGCACATATTAGAACAGCTGTAAAAGAATATTCGGGAATCAAGGTTGTTTATTATTATGAGATCTTTAACGATCAAAACGAGTTATGTGTTATAGGCGAATCCACTCATGTTTGTGTAAAAAAAGAAAATTTTCGACCGATCTCTATAAAAAAATATTTTCC
The DNA here is from genome assembly GCF_015903895.1 of Fictibacillus sp. 5RED26. Taxonomy (NCBI): domain Bacteria; kingdom Bacillati; phylum Bacillota; class Bacilli; order Caryophanales; family Fictibacillaceae; genus Fictibacillus; species Fictibacillus sp. 5RED26. Next base: position 1,261,077 of record NZ_JACZDU010000001.1, read on the forward strand.
TGATTGGCATGAAGCCTACGTAGAAATGAGCTCAGCAGAATAATGGCTTTCGGAATAAAACGTGCTGACTTAAAAAGATGGAAAGATGAAGTAGAGATGGGTAACATCGCATTCCTCACCCATTTTTGGTATGATTCACGATTTCCAACAGCAAAGAGTGTAACAAAAGTAGGTTGTAACGATCGGAAAAGATTATCTGAGTGGGGAAGAACTTACGGTTTAAAGGAAGAGTGGATTCATGAACGAGATGCTTACCCCCATTTTGACCTTATCGGGGATAAGCAAGTAGAGATCATGAAAAGAGAAGGAAGAATCCAGGAACTTCAAAAGTTCATATAGCCTAGTTTTTGTTCTCGTTAAAATCGTATTTAATTTCTCCATCCGTAATGGAAACCGTTAGATCGTTTCCGTCAAAGAACCATTCATCTTCTTGCTCGATGAAGAATTTATGATTTTCTACAACGATTTCAGCAGCAGGATGTTTTGGTGTATCTTTTGTAAGTCCTAATGAAAAGCCGTCTTGAACCGTGCTGCATCCTCCAAGGCGAACGAAAAAACGGATGGAATCGTCCGATGATGCTTGTAGGTCATTGATCACATAATTTGCAGTATCTTCATTCATAATGATTTTCAAAGTATATTCACTCCTTAAGAATGTCTTTAAAGTAATGATGATATTGTGGCATACGAATAAAGAAAGCACAATTATTTACGATTGAAGGAGGCAGATTTGGTGGACATTCATTCATTTTTTGAAGAAGCATCAGAACGATATCGTGTTCAAGATTTAATTTCTGAACATACGAATATGATATTTATTTTAGAATCGCCTCATAAAGAGGAAATCAAATTTGGAGTACCTTTGGCCGGTCTCTCAGGCAGATCGATGGCAAAAGAATTATTTGCAGTCGAAGATAGTCCTCCGATGGGAAAGGTGTTAAAGCAGTACATAGACGAAAAAAAGAAGACAGTATTTGGAATCGTAAATGTTTGTCCGTTTCCTTTGCAAGGTGCTGCATTTCCCGATCATACTTTTGTTAACAGATATAGAGATGAGATTAAAGTTGCTGAAGCAGTAAGAACGAGTTCGGTAAAAGTCTATAAAGACGAAGCGAGAGCTCATTTCGATCAATTGTTATTAAACCAATTCGAAAGTAGGTTAACCTCACTGATTAAAGAAAACACGGTCATCGTTCCATGCGGAAGATTTGCAGAAAAATACGTTAACAAACTGTCTAATAAAGACAGGTTAACCATTATAGAAGGTGTACCACATCCTTCTTATCATTCATGGTCTCGAGATCGCTATCAAGAAGTGATAAATAAAGTAAGAGAAGAAGGAAAAAAAAGAACCTCCTAAATCAGGAGGTTCAAATGAAGAATACAGTTGCTCCGTATAGTACCGCTGTTATGCCAGCAGCAATTAGTGCAGGTTTTAACTTGTATCGTGCATAGGTGATAACAGATAGGTTTAAAATACGGGCAATCGTATTCGTATCATCACTTAACGGTGAAGCGAATGCTCCGAATGTCCCACTTGCAAAGACAGCTCCAATCACAAGAGGAAGAGAAACATCTGCCACTCCTGCCATTGATACCCCTAGAGGCATTAATATTCCCCACGTACCCCAGGCAGATCCGATAAAATAGGAGACAGCACAACCGAAGATAAACAGCAATGGGACGATAACTGATCCAGGGATCCATCCTGCGTATCGTGTTACAAAAGCAGAGAAACCAAGTTCTTCAGTAACAGACGATAAGCCCCAAACAACAGCTAACAGCACGATAACACTCATCAATTCGTTGCCACCGAAAATAAATCCATTCAACAGATCACCCGTTTTCATTTTCTGAAATCGTAGAAAAAGAAACGTGAATATGGTTGTAAACAACAGAGCGATCAGCATCGCATCCATAACATCTGCTGAAATGAAAGCCTCAAAAAAACTATCTTTCGTTTTTTTGTAACCATCCCACCATGTTAACAATAGAGTAAGGAAGACGACTAAGATGAGCGGAATGAGTAAGTTCAATGGTTTGTTCGGAAGTTCTCTATTAACGGCAGGATCACAACTATGCCAGTCGTCCTCTTCACTTTCTCCAACATCTTTAGGATCGGTTTCTTCTGTTGATTTTGAATGGTGAAAAAAGCTGAGGTATACCCCTACGATGATCATGACAAAAGAGAAAAAATTAAACGGGATGCTTTGTATAAAAAGAGAGTATGGATCTGCGTTAATGTTTTCGTTTTTCAAAGAGATATCTACAATAGAAGTCATGTATCCAACAAAAGCGGTAGCGATTGGTATCAACACAATGATGGGAGTTGCTGTTGTTTCAATGACAAAGCCGAGCTCTTGGGTAGACATCTTTACCTTTTTTAAAAGAGCTCTCATGATCGGAGCAATCGTGACGAAACGAAAACTTGGAGCAGCAAAAGTGCCGATTGTAGACACATAAGTAAGCAACAATGCCCCTTTTTTTGTTTCAATCCTGTTAGAAGCTTCTTCTACAAAGCCTTTGATTCCACCAGAAAGTTTAATCATGGAAATGAGTCCGGAAAAAGCATACAAAAACACTAATATTTTTATGTTTTTAGGGTCTACAAGCCCTTTGACTAGAAATTGGACCATCTTCTCTAGACCACCCACAAGAGTAGGGTGGAGAAGGTATGAGCCAGTCAAAAGACCAGCGATCAAACCTGGGAGAACTTGTTTAGTCTTGATAGCTATAGGGATTACCACTAAGAACGGAATAACAGAAACCCAATTTTGATCCATGAGAGGTCCTTCTTTCATACAAGAGATAATACTGTTAGCGTGTGATGCTTTTTAAAATTTATTCTTTATTAACAAAAGAAAAGACGTTTCATCTAAAACCCCATTGGTTAGAATAATAGCGTCCAAGTGAAACATCACATGTTTAAAGAGTGGGGTGAATAAACTTTAAACATCACTTCTAAATGTAAAGAGTTGCATTTATTAGGTTTACGTGATAAGTTTAACAACGGAATATATATGGACGGAACAAGTTTGAATTACGGATAGCCTTGTAACTATTAACGTTTAATTTTTACGCATATTCACATGGCTAAGCATTTCCCATCAATATGTTATAAGGAAATGCTATTTTATGTGCAAATCATGATGTATTTTGAAAAAACAAATTGGTCGGCAGCTTAACATTACAAACCATGCCGGATCCACGAGGTTATCGTAAAACCTTTTTCGTCACAGAAAAGGAGATAGAACATTGACAACATTTCAAGAACTAGGACTAAGTCCTGAGTTGCTTCAATCCATTAATAATATGGGATTTGAGGAAGCAACACCGATTCAGCGTGATACCATTCCAACAGCACTTAAGGGGACTGACCTTATTGGCCAGGCACAAACAGGGACTGGTAAGACAGCTGCGTTTGGTATACCGCTAATCGAAAAAATGGATACTAGATCACGATTCGTTCAAGGAATCGTATTAGCTCCAACTCGTGAGTTAGCTGTTCAAGTAGCAGAAGAACTCAACAAAATCGGTCAATTTAAAGGAATTAAAACATTGCCGATTTATGGTGGACAATCCATTGTTCGACAAATTAAAGCATTAAAAAATGGTCCACACATCGTAGTAGGTACACCAGGACGTGTGCAAGACCACATCAATAGAAAAACATTGAAGCTTGATAGCGTTCATACAGTTGTGCTTGATGAAGCGGATGAAATGCTTAACATGGGATTCGTTGAAGATATTGAAAAGATCTTAGAAAACGTTCCTACAGAACGTCACACGATGCTTTTCTCTGCAACAATGCCTAAGCAGATTCAAAACTTGGCTGCTAAATTCATGAAGGATGTTCTGCTTATTAAAGTAAAAGCTTCTGAAATGACAGTTAAGAACATTGAGCAAGAATATGTTGAAGTAAAAGAACGTCAAAAGTTTGATGCGCTATGCCGTTTCATGGATATTCACTCTCCAGAGCTTGCGATCGTTTTCGGACGTACGAAGCGTCGTGTAGATGAATTGTCTGAAGCTTTAAGCAAACGCGGTTATTCCGCTGAAGGGATTCACGGTGACCTTCCGCAAGCAAAACGTGACAAAGTGTTACGTGCGTTTAAGAACAACACGATTGAAGTTCTTGTTGCAACTGACGTAGCTGCTCGTGGTCTTGACATCTCTGGTGTTTCTCACGTTTATAACTTCGATATTCCTCAAGATCCAGAAAGCTATGTTCACCGTATTGGACGTACTGGCCGTGCAGGAAAAACAGGTTATGCATTAACATTTATCACGCCTCGTGAAATCGATCACCTATACACGATCGAAAAAATCACAAAGCGTAAAATGGTAAAACGTGCGATTCCTTCTGTTTCAGAAGCAATGGAAGGACAACAGCAAATCACGCTTGAAAAGCTGATGGAAGTTGTTGGAGAAGATAACTTTAACGGTTATAAGCAAACAGCAGTTGAGTTACTAGAAGAGAACGATTCTGTTACACTTTTAGCTGCAGCGCTTAAGCTTCTTACAAAAGAACCTGATATGACTCCGATCAATCTTACAGATGAGCCGCCACTATCAGTTAAAAAGAGACGTCCTAATAATCGTTTCTCTGATCGTAGACGTTCTGGAGGAGGCCCTAAAAGAGAGGGTGGAGGCGGAAGAGATAATCGCCGTTCTGGATACTCTAAAGGCGAGCGCAGTGGTTCTCGAGATGGTGGAAACCGCAGTAGCAGCGGCAGCCGTGATCAATCATATCGTTCACAAAAACGTGTTCGTGAAGATTTCAAAAACAGATAAGACTTTAGGAAGCAAGGGAGAAGTTTTCCCTTGCTTTTTTTGTATTGGACGAAAGCTATGATGAAATTAAAAATATAATGTTTCTATCTCACAGCAAAAAACACTGATTTCAAACTAACAGCTCATAATGAAGGGAGAATAATGGGATTTGAAAAAAATATTAATCATTTCTGATACCCACATGCCTAAAAAAGGAACGGCGTTTCCTGAACCCATTCTAGATATATTAAGGAAGCATATCGATTACATATTTCATGCAGGAGACTGGACGGAGAAATCTGTATACGAAGAACTTAAAACGTTTGCACCTGTTTATGCAGTGAGAGGTAACGTAGATCAGGATAGCTGGAGTAGTACTCTTCCTGATAAAGTACTTGTAGATATTGAGAATGTGAAGGTTGCGATGGTTCATGGTCATCTTGGAAAGGGAAGATCGACACCTGAACGTGCATACAGTGAATGTCAAAGAGATGGAGCTGATCTGATCATATTTGGTCATTCCCACATTCCTTTTCATGATGAAAAAGGTGATAGTATACTTTTTAATCCCGGTTCGCCAACGGATAAAAGAAGGCAGAAACAATTCTCGTTTGGTATTGCTGAGATTGATCAATCAACCATTATACTCACTCATCATTATTTTTCCTGATGAATGACAACCTGTAAAGAAGACATAATAATACAATCACAACACAACACTTGGAGGAATAAAAATCATGCCGAATGGGGATAACTTCTTCTTTACAGCGAAAAATGGTGAAGAGATCACCTTAAGACCCGTAGAAGAAAAAGATGCAGCAGATATTACTCGACACGTAGAAGCAATCGTAAAAGCAGGTAGATATCTTCAAAAAGAGGAGCCTCATTCAGTTGAAGAAGAGGTTGAGTTTATTCTTGATGTTAAGCGTAAGGGTAATTTGTACACAGCGGTCGAACGAAACGGAAAGGTAGTAGGTATAGCTAGAGTACTAAAAGGTGAACTTCAAATGAAAAGACACACCGGTGTCTTTAGAACTTGGATTCATCCCGAGGCTCAAGGTCTAGGAATAGGAAAAGAACTGCTGGCTCATACGTTAAGGTGGGGTGAGAAAAATAACCTACATAAGATATGGCTTACTGTTTTCTCCGGAAATGAGAAGGCAGTAAAGGTTTATGAGAAAGCCGGTTTTATTATAGAAGGGAAACAAAAAGATCAGGTAATCATAGAAGGTGAGTTTGAAGATGAATACTTCATGGCGTATTTTTTTAGATCTACTTCAAAATAAACTCAATCGGATTCCAAGAGAATAGATAATCAATGGTGAAATCGCTATCATATATATGGTAAAGTGGATAGTGATACAGTATTGAAGACAGGTGGATACGATGAAGTCAACTGAAAAAGAATTATTGATAACAGAAAAACAAAGATTGATCGGTTTATATGAAGCATTCCAAAAAATGAACAATCGAAAAGAAGAAGAACAATTAAGCAAACTATTCCTCAAAGTAGCGAAGGAAGAGTTTGCTATAGCTTTTTGCGGCCATTTTTCTGCAGGAAAATCAAGCTTGATCAATGCACTTTCTCAAACAGGAATTCTACCATCCTCTCCAATTCCTACAAGTGCAAACATCGTCAAAATGGTCAAGGGAGAGGAAAAGGCGGTTGTTCAGCTCAAAAGTAAAGAAGTGGTTACTTTTGAGCATCCTTATGACGTAAATGAAATAAAAGAACTATGTAAAGATGCCGAACTAGTTGAGGCGATCGAGATCTATTACGGCGGTAATGAAGAGGATACAGAGAATATAGCATACTACGACACACCAGGAATCGATTCTACAGATCCGCTCCATAAAAAAGCGACTGAAAACGTTGTCTATTTAGCTGATCTGATCTTTTATGTAATGGACTATAACCATATACTCTCTGAGACGAACATAGAATTCATTTCATCTTTGATTCAGAGAGGAAAAGATGTCCGCCTAATCGTTAACCAAATTGATAAGCATCGTGAAGAAGAGTTGAAGTTTACAGCTTTTAAAGAAAACGTTTTTGACTCTTTTCAATCTCATGGAATACCGAAAGAACATATCTTTTTCACAAGTGTTAAGAAACAAAATGTTGCTCATAATGACCTAACTGCTCTTATGGCTTATATCAAAAGAATGGAGCAAAACAAAGATGCTCTTCTATTAAAACAAGTGAATAATCAGCTTCAGCATTTTGTGCATGACTATGTAGAAAGAACAGAAGAAGGTATAGCAACTATTGATGTTGTAAGTCAGAGACTAGCTTCTTTTTCTAAAGAACATGAAGATCTTTTAAAACGACTATCACAAAAAGAACAGGTTATCATCGAAAAAGAGGAAAGTGTTAAGAACCAACTTGTTAACATTTTAGAATCTGCGCAATTAATGCCCTATGAGACAAGAGAAAGCGCAGGCTTGTTTATCGAATCTGCTAAAAAAGACTTTAAAGTAGGGATTTTCTTCTCTAAACAAAAAACAGAACAAGAACGAAACGATCGAACAAAAGATTTATCAGAAAAACTACAAAAGTCGATCGATGCTCATATCAACTGGCATGCGCAAAACTATGTAAGCACTCTTCAAAAAGAAGTGGACCATAACCTCCCAGATTGGGAACCTGTTAAAGTAAATAAAGAATTGTTACATTCATTCGTTACACCAGGTCTTTCAGCTCAAGGGCAAGGTCTTTTAAACTATTGCAACAACATTTCAAATGAAGTGAAAAGACTAGCACGTCACCAGATTACAAATTGTATAAATTCTGTAAAATCATGTTTAAATATAAAAGTTGGCCGTGAGTTATCCAACTTAAAAGAAGAGTTGAATAGGTTAGAGGATGAGATAAAAACGCTGCAGCAGGATAAAGAGATCGCGGAAAATTGGGATGAGCAAAAACATGAACTTTATGAGATGCTGTATGCTGATTTACCAGGTGATCGATCTGTATATGAATTTGAAAGAAAGTTTCTTGCTGAATATCAGCCTTTATCTATCGAGATGTTTAAGAAAAAGTTTGAAAAAGAACCAATTGATAACTTGAAGGAGCAATATGAAGAGGAACATAACATTACGTTACATTCAAGTAATGATTCTCTCTTGAAAGAAACCGAAAAATTATCAATAGCCGCTTCTATACTAAAGCCGATCAGAGGGCTTTCTCACCTAGCGTCAGAGATGGAAGAGCTGCAGAAGAGACTAGATAAACGATCGTTTACGATGGTTCTCTTTGGTGCGTTTTCAGCTGGTAAATCATCGTTTGCTAACGCCTTATTCGGGGAAAGTATTCTTCCTTCCTCACCAAACCCTACGACAGCTGCAATTAATGAGATACGATGCCCAGATCGTGATCACCACCATGGTTCGATCATGATTGAGATGAAGAGTGAAGAAGAACTAAAACAAGAGCTTAACAATGTCTTAAAAACAACAGAGAAAGAATTGAACGATTTATTGGATTCATCAGACAAGGAACTGGCTTCATACAAAGCAGGCTACGCATGGGCGAGAGAACAACTAGGCAATGTACTAAATAAAGAAATTTCTGAGATTGGCGAATATGCTGCAGATGAAACAAAAGCTTGTTTCATTAAAAAAATCACGATCTATTACAGCTGTCCGTTAACAGAAAAAGGTCTTGTGCTCGTTGATACACCGGGAGCTAACTCGATTCATTCTCGCCATACTGAAGTCGCGTTTGAATACATGAAGGATGCAGATATCATCATTTATCTTACGTACTTTAACCATGCATTTTCATATGCAGACCGCGAATTTTTGATCCAGTTAGGAAGAATTAAAGATACTTTTTCATCAGATAAGATGTTCTTTGCGATCAATGCTGCCGATCTAGCTGAAACGGAAGAAGACAAGAACGATGTCGTACATCATGTGAAGAGCAATCTTCTGACATTTGGTATCAGAAATCCAAGATTATTTCCGGTTTCTAGTAAAAATGAACTGATTCCTAGTAAGCGTGCAGAAAGTGGTTTTTATGCATTTTCATCTAGCTTAACTCATTACATCGAACATGAGTTAGAAAACGCAATGATCAAGAGTGCAAGATCATCTGTAAAACACGCAAGCGCGGTCATAGAAAATATGATCAAAGAAACCGTTCAAAGAATGGAGAAAGAAGACGAGTATTTAGAGAGTCTTCAAAAGAGAGAGAACACGTTAGTTGATTTCAGTAATGATTACATTAGTATATCGAAAAAACAATTTCTGCAAGAACAAAAAGAACTTCTCTATTATATAAAACAGCGTGTATTGATTCGTTATCATGATTTTTATAAAGAGACGATCCATCCGGCTGCGGTTCAAAATTCTAAGAATGCTTTAGCTGAATGTATAAGAGAACTTCACGCAAAGATCTCACACGATTTGCACCAAGAATTTAAAGCCTGTTCATTACGATTAGATCATTGGATACAAAAAGATATGAAAGATAAAATGGAGCATCTGATCTCTAAAGCAGCTCAAGAAGGTGTGAGTTTACAGGAGAGAGATGAAACAGGGAATCAATTTAAAACACCATCCTTTTCCTTAGATTTTGAAAATAAGGATGAAACGAAACTTAAGAAATGGTTATCATATTTTAAAAATCCGAAGCAGTTCTTTGAACAAAGTGGTTCGAATGAGCTAAAAAATCATCTTGTGGATGAGATAGATCATGAAGTGGAGAATTGGTTGGTAGAAGCTGATAAAAAGCTTACCCAGCATTATGAAGATGTGTTAGTCAACACAGAAAAAGAAGCAAAGACTTACATTGTAAATCAGGTAGTTTCCTACTTTGAAGAATTGAAAAAGCCTGGCGATCTAGAGGCAAGAATTCAAGAATTAAATCAATCTTTATCAAAGTTTGAACAAATCGAAGAATAATCTTAACATGTACTCGATAGCTTCGTGGAAAGCAAGCACCTGGAACGAAGACCAACTACATCCAAATGCAACTAAGATTTCAAAAAGACTTTTAAAAAATAAGAACAGCATCCTCATTGATGAGGATGCTGTTCTTTTATAAAGATTGCTATTTTTATATGAAAGTCGGTTTGTTTAAAGTCTGATACAGCTCTACAGAAGCAAGATCAGAGGTTGAAGGATGATTGTATGTTTCTTTATACTTTTCAGGTCCTTTACCCGTTATGATTACTACTGAGTTTGCTGGAGCTTCTTTTAGAGCAAAGAATATTGCATCAGTCCGATCTCCTATGATTACAGGTTGCTGAGAAGATCTAGGGATCGCTTCTTTTGTTTCTAGAAGAAGTTGATCACGATCTATACCGTTCAAATCATCTACCGTTAAGACAGTCTTCGTACTGTACTCTAAAGAGATCTTAATCATATCAGTCCGTTTTGTTAGATCTCTGTTTCCTCTAAATCCAAATACATGATAAAGGGGTTTGTCTCCCGCTTTTTTGCTCGCTGCTTCAAGCACTTGAGAGACTCCATCAGGTGTATGTGCATAATCCACGATCACTTCTGTCCCGTTATGAAGTGTGATCTCTTCAAAGCGACCAGGGATTCCACCGAAGCTTTTTAAATATTCAACAGAGTTTTTTATAGGAATCCCATAATCTAAAGCAGCGGCGATCGCGGCAGTCGTGTTAAGGGCGTTATATTCTCCTGGTAATGGTAACGAAACGGTTACCTGTAGTGTTTCATGCACAAGGTTAAAAGAATCTATTCCGACGTCTTCAATATAAAAATCATCAGACTTTCGTTTACCATAGGTCCAAATCTGCAAGTCATTTTCTGACCGCAGTTCATCCCGTAACCGCTTGCCGTATTCACCTTCACTGCAGATGATGGCCGTTCCTCTATTCTTCAAATATGAAAATAATTTAGATTTACAGAGGAAATATGATTCCATCGTTCCATGATAATCAAGATGATCGTGAGTTAAATTGAGAAAAATCGCTTGATCATACGTAATCCCATCAATCCTATTCTGTTCGATCCCATGTGAACTCACTTCCATAACAACTACATCATCATTACTTTCTAAGAGCATCTTCTGTAGAGTAACAGGATCTGGTGTAGTGTGTGAACTTTTCACAATTTCAGAATTGATATAATGATATACCGTACCGAGAAGAGCGGAAGTCATACCGTGAACATGGAGGATATGCTGTAATAAAAAGGATGTTGTTGTTTTTCCGTTCGTTCCTGTAATACCCGTCATCTTATGTTTCTTATAGGGCTCTTCATAAAAGTAGGAAGCGGCTAGACTTAATAAACGCTTCGTTTCTTCAGCGTAAATATAAACACCAGGACCGATGTTCTCATCATATTCACCGATCACAGCTGCTGCCCCATTCTCAAATGCTTCTTGTATGTACTGATGGCCATCAGCTTGAACACCTGAGATCGCAAAAAACAAGTTTCCGGGCTTAACTTTCTTAGAGTGGGATGTAATGCCGGTGATCTCTGGGTCATCCTCAATGATAGATCGTATAGATAAGTGACTTAATATAGCTTTTAACTTCACAAAAACGCATCCTTTGAATAAATTAATTTTAGTTTTTTTCTAATTTAAGTTCTTATTCAGGAACTTTAAATTAACCGTAATATGTTTATGTTAACTTATTCGAAAAAACTGCCCAGTTTGAGGGCAGTTTACGTAAGGGAATTTATAAAGTTTTCTATGCCATCCATACCTTTTTTTAACTGTTCTAGCGAAGCCGCATAGGAGATTCGTACATAACCTTCTCCGATAACTGTAAAAGCATCACCTGGTACTACAGCCACTTCTTGTTCTTGTAAAAGCTTTAAAGCAAAATCATAAGAGGAGAGTCCATATTTTTTTATCGAAATAAAGAGATAAAATGCACCATTTGGTTTTTCGAACGTTAACCCCATCTCGTGAAGTCGATCGTAACAATAATCTAACCGTTCTTTGTAAGCGTTACGCATATCGAACGCGTCATTCTTGCCTTCCGTTAATGCCCGAATCGCAGCCGCTTGAGAAATGGTTGAAGCACATGTGACATTATACTGATGAACTTTCAAAACATGCTGCATGAGATTACTTGGTCCGAAAAGCAATCCGATTCTCCAACCGGTCATGCTGTGTGACTTTGAAAGTCCGTTGATAACAAATGTTTTTTCACGCATGCCTTCATAGTTCGCGATCGATCGATGTTCACCTTCGTATTTTAGTTCGCTATAGATCTCATCAGATATTACAAAGATTTCTTTATTAGAAAAGTAGTGAGCAAGAGCCTGTAAATCATGATCCTCTAAAACAATACCTGTCGGATTAGAAGGAGAGGGAATGATGATGGCTTTCGTCTTTTTTGTTATATGTTTTTCAATTAGTTCGGGCGTCACTTTAAAACCTGTTTGTGTTGTATCAATATAGATAGTATTCGCACCGCAAAGAGTAATTACGGGTTCATAACCAGGATAGATGGGAGCAGGAAGAAGAACATCATCACCTTCACTTAAGATGGTTCGCAAGGTTATGTCGATCGCTTCACTCGCCCCGGCTGTTACGATTATTTCTGAAGCAGGATCATAATGAAGAGAATATTTTTCTTGTAAGAAAGAAGAGGCAGCTTCTCTTAGCTCTATATATCCTGCGTTATGAGAATATACCGTTTGATTATTATGTATCGCTCTTATCGCAGCTTCTTTTACATGCATAGGAGTTGGAAAGTCAGGTTGTCCTAATGTTAATGAGATCGCGTTAGGGAACTTAGAAACTTCATTAAAGAATTTACGAATTCCTGAAATTTGAATGTCTTTAGCTTTGCTGTTTAATAAATGTTCCACAAAAATTAACTTCCTTTCTACATTTCGCACCGATTAACAAATGAAACGTTGCCATTAGTGTAGCTTTATTTGGTTTCTAGAGTCAATGGGTGGATTTTCTTGTATGGTTTTATGACTTTTTACAATACTAAAGATGTAATAGTACGGTTTTGGAGGAAATTATGGAAGCAAAGAAAAAGTGGGACTTACTTGCACTCGCATCCATTCCCCTTGTGATGACTTTGGGGAATTCTATGCTCATACCCGTTTTGCCTGAAATCGGTAAAGAACTAAATATAAGCTCTTTTCAGGTTTCGTTGATCATTACGGTGTATTCGATCGTTGCGATCTTGCTAATACCAATCGCTGGATATCTGTCAGACCGTTTTGGGCGTAAAAAAGTAATCATCCCAAGTCTTTTTATAGCCGGAATCGGAGGTTTAATCTGTGGTTGGGCAGCATGGCAATCCGATCATGCATTTACTTTTATACTTATCGGAAGATTTTTTCAAGGTGTTGGTTCTTCAGGAGCTGCACCCGTCGTCCTGCCATTAGTAGGAGACATGTTTAAGGATGAAGAAGAAGTGAGTTCAGGGTTAGGGTTGATCGAAACATCCAATACTGTGGGTAAAGTTTTAAGTCCTATTCTAGGAGCATTTCTTGCAACAATCGTATGGTTTTTACCGTTTTGGCTCATCCCTGTATTTTGTGTTGTTTCCATCTTGTTAGTTCTGTTCTTAGTTAAAGTACCTAAAAAGGATCAAGAAAAGCAACCATTTAAAGAATATTTAAAAAATGTAAAGAAAATTTTCCATAACGAAGGAAGATGGTTGTTTGCCATTTTTTTAATCGGTGGCATCATCATGTTTGTTCTGTTTGGTATCTTGTTTTATCTATCGACCATATTAGAAGAGAAATATGGTGTGAAGGGTGTTATGAAAGGATTAGTAATCGCTGTACCGTTATTAGCACTTTCCATAGCCTCCTTTATTGCAGGAAAGAAGATCAAACAAAATAAAATCGTCATGAAGTGGTGTACGTTTATCTCTATGGCGTTGTTAGGCGGGTCAGTCTTTTTAATTACGTTTACAGAGAACGTCTATTTTCTTTTAGGTGCTCTATTTGTGGCTGGTATAGGGATTGGTGCTGCTCTACCGAGTTTAGATGCCCTTATTACAGAAGGAATTGAAAAAGAGGCAAGAGGGACGATAACCTCGATCTATAGTTCGATGAGGTTTGTTGGTGTCGCGCTCGGACCTCCCATCTATGCTATCTTGATGAAACAGTCACATGAGATTGTTTTCTACACTTCCGCAGGTGTGAGTATGGTTGGTGCGATAGCTGCATTTTTTGCTATCAAGCCAGAAAAGGAAAAGGGTGGGGGAGACGAAGAGAAAAAAGACCCTAAACCAACGCAACCATTAAAACCTGCTTTAGAATAGAAAAAGACAGTGAAAAAACAAGGGCATTGCATGAAAATATATGCAAGCCCTTGTTTTTATTATTGTTCAATGAGTACGATTCTTGCAGGTGATGCATCTAGCCCTCTTATTTTAAGAGGAGCAGCCACCATTAAATATTCACCTTCAGGAACGTCCTTTAACTGAAGTCCTTCTATAATAATGATGTTGTTTTGGAAAAGCTGTTTATGAGTTGGATGATTTTCTTGTGCTCTCTCTACACCTAAAGCATCGATTCCAACACCTGCTACACCGATTTCAGCCAATACTTTAGCCGCATCACTGTTAACGTAGATAAATTCAAAATTGAATTCTGTGTCCCAGGAATTTTTTGTTTTAAAAAGGACAAAATCATCTTTTTGAATATCTTTATCAGCCAGATCTTCAGCTGAAATGAAACCTGTGGAACTTGTAAGGTCGATTACTTTAGCTTTACGAACGAGTTTTTCGATCGGAAGGGTTTCAATCGTATCTCCACCAGGAACCATGTGCAGAGGAGCATCCACATGTGTGCCTGTATGAACATCCATAGAAATACGTGTTTCGGTTACATGACCATTTTGTGCTGTGTTGAACTCTGGTTGTTTTTCAGGCTTGTTTTTATAGACTGGCATTCCTTCAAAAATCGGTAACGAAACATCAAATATTTTCATGTACTAACATTCCTCTCTAACTTTTGTAGGTTCCCACCAAGAATGCCCATCAGCTTTTAAAAGTTCGTCTGCTTCGATGGGTCCCATGCTGCCTGATGGATAATTTGTGATCGGAGCTCCTGTTCCTTCAGCCCAAGATTTTGTGATACGGTCAATAAAATCCCAGCTGAGTGCAACTTCGTCCCAACGTGTGAAATAAGTGGAATTACCTAGAAGACAATCGTGCAGAAGCTTCTCGTATGCTTCAGGTGAATTCATTTCTGCCGTATTATTGTTGTTGTAAGTCATATCGATCGGTAAGAGATCAGGAGTATCACCTTTTGGTTTAGCATTAAGTGTAAGGCTAACACCTTCATCTGGTTGAACATGAATTCTTAATAAGTTAGGCTGATAATTTTCTGTGTTGGCATGATAGAGTGCCATCGGACCTTGTTTAAATTGAATGACGATCTCAGTAGATTTCACAGCCATGCGCTTACCTGTTCTGATGTAGAATGGGACGCCTGTCCAACGGAAATTATCAATAAATAGCTTAGCTGCTACAAATGTTTCTGTCTTAGACTCAGGGTCAACATTATCTTCGTTCAAATAACGAGGTACTTGTTTGCCATTCATCGTTCCTTCAGAATATTGTCCGCGGATCACATTCTTCTTCACTTCTTCTTCATTAAAGAAGCGGAGGGATCGAAGAACTTTTACTTTTTCGTCCCGAATATGTTCAGGTTTCAGTTCACCTGGTGGTTCCATTGCAACCATCATGACCATCTGTAGCATATGGTTTTGAACCATATCAAGTAGAGCACCGGATTTTTCATAATAAGCGGCTCGATCTTCAACACCTAGTGTTTCACTCGATGTAATCTGAACAGAGTCAATATACTTGTTGTTCCAGATGGATTCAAAGATCGCATTTCCAAAACGGATCACTTGTATATTTTGAACCATCTCTTTTCCAAGATAGTGGTCGATACGGTAAATATCATTTTCATTAAAACTTTGTTGAATCTCTTCGTTCAATTTTGTCGCAGAAGGCAAGTCATTACCGAATGGTTTTTCGATTACGATTCGTTGCCAGCCCTCAGTGTTCGTGATTCCTTCTGACTTTAAGAAAGTAGGAATCGTTCCGAAGAACCTTGGTGCCATCGCAAGATAGTACAGGCGATTTCCGTTTGTTTGATAATCTCTATCAAGTACGTTCAATAGTTCTTCGAGCTCATGATAGCTCGAAGAACTCGATACATCCATCTTTAGGTAATAAAAATGAGATGCAAACTTTTCTACGATTTGTTGATCTGCACCTTGTGCATGTTCATGAATAGCAGATATAACTTCAGTTTGAAACTCTTCGTGAGAGAATTCTTTTCTTGAAACACCAACAACAGAAAAGTTCTCTTTCATATGTCCCTTTTGATACAATTGATAAAGAGCAGGGAAAAGTTTTCTGTGAGCAAGGTCACCAGTCGCTCCGAACAAAACGATGGATGCGTTAGGAATACTATGTATCATCTGTACGTCACTTCTTTCTATCTTTTTCTAATAGTTACAGCTTTCCCTAGATGTAGTTAAAATAACGAACTACTTCATAAAACAGGAGGTCAAATATGTCAAATTTCGTAAGTCCTGAATGGGTGAACCAAAAAGTAAACAGTGCTGATATCGTGATCTTTGATTGCAGATTCTCACTAGCTGAACCATTAAAGGGTTATGAACTGTATAAGAACGATCACATCGAAGGTGCCATTTATGCTGATCTTGAGCAACATCTCTCGAGCACCGTATCAACCCATGGTGGCCGGCATCCATTACCTTCCGTAAACATACTATCACAATTTTTTGGCCGTTGTGGAGTTGACGAAGAAAAAATTGTCGTCGCCTATGATGATCAATCCGGCAGCATGGCTGCAAGACTTTGGTGGATCTTGAAATACTTAGGGCACGGTAACGTATATGTCATGCAAGGCGGCTATAAACACTATAAAGAAAAAGGATATGTCATCTCAAGTAAAATGCCTGTCGAAAAACTTGTACATTTTACACCAAAAGTAAGAGATGAAATGTTAAGGAATAAAGATGACGTCATTCATGAAATGAACAATAAAGATACTCTTATCATAGATGCACGAGAACCAAAACGATTTAAAGGAGAGATCGAGCCAATCGATCATAAGGCAGGGCATATACCGAATGCCATAAACATACCTTGGGAAAGTCATATACAAAAGCCCGGATGGTGGAAAAGCCGACAAGAACTAGAAGCGAAGTATAGTGGAATGAATGAAAGCAAACCTGTTGTAGTATATTGTGGTTCTGGTGTAACGGCCTGCGTCAACATACTGGCTATGGATGAAGCGGGAATCACGAATAAAGCTTTATATGCTGGCAGTTGGAGTGATTGGATCAGCTATGATGAGAATCCAATAATAAAAGAAATCACTAAATAAAATTTCACGTACCGTAATTAAATAATGTTTTTAGGAGATGAAAATGAAACAAAGCGACTTACATACCCATACCACTGCATCTGACGGGACCTTTACTCCTGCTTCAAATATTAGGCGAGCGGTTGAAAAGGGTCTTGGCGCGATAGCAATCACAGATCATGATACAGTCAATGGAATTCATGAAGCGATAATAGAAGCCAAGAAGCATGAAGGTTTTACTTGTATTCCAGGTATTGAGATAAGTACTTTATACGAAGGTCAAGATATTCATATGTTAGGCTATTTTATTGACTATGAAGATGTAGAATTTTTAGAAGCATTAAGCAAGCTAACTTCTGTCAGAGATAAAAGAAATAGAATGATCCTAGAAAATTTAAACAACCTTGGAATCCCTGTAAAGGAATCTGAGTTAGAAGCGAAAAGACATGGCAAAGGAAATGTAGGAAGAGGGCACATTGCAGAGATTCTAATGGAAAAAGGGATCGTAAAATCACTTCCTGAAGCTTTTGAAAAGTATTTAGGAAAGGGAAAACCTGCTTACGCTTCAACTGACCGCATCTCTCCGATCGAAGCGGTCCAAATGATCAAGAAAGCTAAGGGAGTTCCTGTACTAGCTCATCCTGGCATTTACGGAGCAGATGAACTCATTCCAATCTTAAGTGAGAACGGCTTGGTTGGACTTGAGTATAATCACCCTGATCATACGAGAAAGCAAGTTGCCTTTTATGAAGATCTAGCAGATAAACACTCCTTAATAAAAACAGCAGGTAGTGATTTTCATGGGTTCCGTAACGGAGAAGTTTTTCATGGAGACCTTGGCAGCTGTTCTGTCCCGATCAGCACGTTAGATGTTTTGAGAAGTTTTAGAAATAATGCTTGCCAGTCGGCCGAGAACCTTATAAGATTCAATACGGAACATATTGATTGGAGAGGAAGAAAGGGTTTGACTTGGGATTTATTAAACATCATTGGAACGATCGCATTTGCCATTTCAGGTGCATTAGTTGCAATGGAAGAAGATTATGATATTCTAGGCGTATTTATTTTAGGGCTAGTCACGGCATTTGGTGGAGGAATATTGCGTAATGTATTGATCGGTCTCCCTGTAGATTCGATTTGGGAGCAAGGGCTTCTTTTAAAATCAGCACTTGCCTCTATGGGGATCGTATTCTTTATGCCAGAGAGCATGATTCAATTTTCAAAGAGGAGCCTTCACTTTTTTGATGCAATCGGCCTTTCAGCATTTGCGATTCAAGGTGCGATCGCTGCTTCAAGCATGAATCATCCTATAAGTGCGGTTATCGTTGCCGCAATATTAACAGGTATTGGCGGTGGAATGATTCGTGACGTGTTGGCTGGTCGAAAGCCGGTCGTATTGCGTGAAGAAATATATGCAGTATGGGCCTTATTAGGCGGTTTAGTCGTTGGCCTTAACATAGTGAACAGCACAGTGGAATATATGATTCTCTTTGTTTCTTTAGTTATATTTAGAATGTTGTCACTCAAACTGAATTGGAGACTTCCACATAGAGCTTTGTGATTTGATTTTATGGTTTTTTCTAAAAGAATGAATCAGCAAGAGGCTCACAGCACGCCCTATGGAATGCGAGCAAGCGTGAACGGAAATCAACTCCTGCCAAAGCATCAAATATACGAAAATAACCTAAATTTAATAGCCTTTGATCTTAACCACCCTATAGAGAGGGTGGTTTTTTGTGCAGGAATTTAAGCATATACTATGGAAATTATGAAACAGGAAGTTATAGGAGGGGAAACAATGAAGACTACATATTACGAAAACAGAAAAATCAAAGAGACTCATTTTATCGCAGATATATGTTTTGATTATTATAGCGAACGCTTAAGAGCAGATGATTATCGAGGTAACGTAACTCTATTTGCAAAATGGCTTGAAGAAGAATCGCAAAAGAATAATTTTCATAAAATCATTGTAAAATCCATAGTAGATGATGTCTCTTATTGGCAGGAGCTTGGCTATGTGAACGAAGGTGAGTTTAAAGGTTACTTTAATGGTGGATCAGCATTCGCAATGTGCAAGTACTTAAAAAAAGAAAGAAGAAACAGTGAGTACTGGGTGGACGAAGATCGCATTTTAAGTGATGTCATAAAGATACCAAAAGGGGCAACAAATCTTCCTTTACCGAGCAACTATTTGTTAAGGATGGCTGACATTCAGGATGCAAAGTCCCTAGCAGAGCTTTATGGAGAAGTGTTTGAAGTGTATCCAACACCTATGAACGATGCAGAGTATGTAAGGAAGATGATCGAATCAGGCACTCTTTTTTGTGTAATAGAGCATGAAAAAAGAATCATCAGTGCTGCTTCTGCAGATGTGAACGAAACGTATAACAACGCGGAGATAACAGATTGTGCAACAACACCCGAGCACCGAAAGTTTGGTCTTATGAAGCATTTGATCGATCAGCTTGAAAAAGAGTTGTTTCAAAGAAACATCTATTGTTCTTATTCGATCGCTAGAGCGCTATCTTTTGGAATGAATGCTGTGTTTCATCAAAAAAGCTATGTATATAAAGGAAGGCTCGCGAACAACTGTAAGATTTTTGATAAATACGAGGATATGAACATTTGGGTAAAGGATTTATCAGTATGAGTGCCGAATTTTAGGCATAAGTGACAAAAATTAAGCACTCTTGGTGGTGATCACTTTGATATCTAAATCATTAGAAACGGCAGAAACTCTAAATGCTATTTTAAAGACGATTGATGAAGGAATTCATGTCGTGGATGCAGATGGAATCACTATTTTTTATAATTCAGTAGCGGCTTCATTAGATGGATTAACAACAGATGAGGTTCATCATCATCATGTACTTGATGCGTTTCCATCTCTAACAAAGGAAACGAGCACACTTCTCAAAGTAATAGAAACAGGTAAACCCATCTATAATGAACATCAATCCTACACGAATCGCAAAGGTAAACAGATCGATACGGTGAATTCTACGCTGCCACTTTGGTTGAATGGAGAACTGGTCGGGGCTGTAGAGGTAGCGAAAGATCTATCGAAAATAAAAGTGCTTTCTGAACAGCTGATCGATCTGCAAAAAAAGATGAAAGTTAAGAAAAAAACAAATAAAGATCAACCTTTTGCTGCTTATCATTTTTCTGATATCATCACGACCGATTCCGAGCTAAAAGAGGTTAAACTACAATGTAACCAAGCTTCTCAAACCAACTCGCCGATCATGTTATTTGGAGAAACAGGTACAGGTAAAGAGATGTTTGTTCAAGCGATACACAATTCTTCTCAACGTGCTACCCATCCTTTTGTCGTTCAAAACTGCGCTGCGATTCCGGGGCCACTGCTTGAAGGGATCTTATTCGGTACGACTAAAGGCAGCTTTACAGGTGCCATTGATCGGCCAGGAGTGTTTGAGTTGGCAGATGGAGGCACTTTATTCTTAGATGAACTCAATTCGATGCCTGTTGAACTACAAGCAAAGCTCTTGAGGGTCGTTCAAGAAGGAGTAGTAGAGCGAATAGGAAGTCATGTTTCTCGAAGCGTGGATGTTAGGATTATTTCTGCGTTAAACGAACGACCTGACGTTTGTATGGATAAAGGAAAGCTGCGAAGGGACCTTTATTATCGATTGAATGTTGTTTATTTTGAACTCCCACCTTTAAGGGATAGAAAAAGAGATATTGCTTACTTAGTGAATCATTTTATCAACCACTTTAATCTTAAGTTCGGCAAAAAGGTAAGAGGATTCACACCTGAAGCTGAAAAGCTCATACAACGTTATTCTTGGCCAGGTAATGTTCGAGAACTCAAGCATGCGATTGAGCACTGTATGAATTTTGCTGAAGATGATTCATTAATCGAGGCTTCATTACTTCCGAAACATGTAACGATCAATAATGAACCTGAAGTAGCAATAAGACAAGAATTAACAACCATACCTTCATTGAGACAGGCGCTAGGAGATTATGAGAAACAAATCATTGAGATGGCACTCCAACATACTTCTGGCAATATTCTTCAAGCTGCAAAAATTCTAGGAGTACCGAGACAAACCCTGCAATATAAAATAAAACAAAAATGAACTGCCGAAAATTCAGCAGTTCATTTTTGTTTTATTCCTCTCAATTAAAGGCCCACATTGAAAGGAGTATGCATAAACTATAGTATTAATCGTTATATTCTGAAATTTCTGTAACTTGGCACGCTTCTTGCATGAAACAATAGTGTAGAAATAAAGGAGGTCATTAGAATGCCTGTAGTGAATGGATTATTCAAACCGAAGAAACATTGGAGTGAATTTGAATTATGGAAAGATGTCACAGAAGAGCAATGGAATGATTGGCTGTGGCAGCTTACTAACACCATCAGAAATTTAAAAGATCTTAAGAGCATCATTAACTTGACGCCTGAAGAAGAAGAAGGCGTCAAAATTTCCACGATGACGATACCTTTAAACATTACACCTTATTATGCATGGCTCATGGACCAAGATGACCCT
This sequence comes from Fictibacillus sp. 5RED26, assembly GCF_015903895.1. Classification (NCBI taxonomy): domain Bacteria; kingdom Bacillati; phylum Bacillota; class Bacilli; order Caryophanales; family Fictibacillaceae; genus Fictibacillus; species Fictibacillus sp. 5RED26. The sequence goes on from NZ_JACZDU010000001.1 coordinate 1,282,688, forward strand.
AGATGTCCGATTCGTATGCAGTCCGTTCCGATCGGTAAGGAAATCTTAAAGACGAAATACGACTTGGAAGATCCTTTGCACGAAGATGAAGATTCGCCTGTTCCAGGTCTTACACATCGCTATCCTGACCGTGTTCTTTTTCTTGTAACGAATCAGTGCTCTATGTATTGCCGTTATTGTACGAGAAGACGTTTTTCTGGGCAGATCGGTATGGGTGTACCAAAGAAACAATTGGATGCAGCCATTAATTATATTAGAAATAATCCACAAGTTAGAGATTGTTTGATCTCAGGCGGCGACGGATTATTAATTAATGACAACATCTTAGAATATATATTAAAGAACTTAAGAGAAATTCCTCATCTAGAGATCATTAGGATCGGCACACGTGCTCCGGTGGTTTTTCCGCAAAGAATTACAGAGAATTTATGCAACATCTTAAAGAAGTATCACCCGGTTTGGTTAAACACGCATTTTAACACCTCTATCGAGATTACGGAAGAGTCTAAAAGAGCGTGTGAAATGCTCGCGAATGCTGGGGTCCCTGTAGGCAATCAATCTGTTATTCTCGCAGGGATCAATGATAGTGTTCCTATCATGAAAAAGCTGATGCATGATCTCGTTAAGATTAGAGTCAGACCATACTATATCTATCAATGTGATCTATCTGAAGGTATCGGACATTTCCGTGCACCTGTTTCAAAAGGTTTAGAGATTATTGAAGGTTTGCGAGGTCATACGTCTGGTTATGCTGTTCCGACGTTCGTGGTAGATGCTCCTGGAGGCGGAGGGAAAATAGCTGTTCAGCCAAACTATCTTATCTCTCAATCACCAGAAAAAGTAGTGCTACGTAACTTTGAAGGAGTGATTACCTCTTATCCTGAGCCTCAAAACTATCAAGCTGGCAGAGCGGATGCTTATTTCAATGAAGTGATGGGAACAGATCACATCAAACCTGCGATTGGAGTTTCGGCGCTCATGAGCGATGAAGCGTTCAACCTCGTTCCTAAAGGATTAAAACGCCTTGAACGAAGAGAAAATTATGATACGAATCCGGAGCATAGTTCATTAAAAGATAAGCGTGATAAACGTGATGAATTGAAAGAGAAAAAATATAAGTTTGAACAGACAAAAGACGAAGGAATTTCAGCTACTACTGAAGAACAAAGAAATGCATAGAGAGGAGGATAACATGAAGTGCTTATGGTGTGAGAGTGAAGAAGCAGAGCAGGCAGGATTAACAGGGTATTGGGAACTGCCGGATGGTTCAAGAGCCGTTCAAATAACTGTAATCCCTTCTGTATCCTGTTCTTCTTGTGGTATGGAATATCAAGAGGATCATATTGTAGATGAGATTGAAGATCAACTCATGTTAATAGATACAAAGAAGATAGATTCAAAGATTTCCTATTCAGAATTAATGAGCATACCGAGGTTTTTAAAGAAAAATTATTTTAAGTTGTAACATCAGTAGAGTAAGGAAATATCTTTTTTATATGGTTGTTTTCGCAAACTTTGTTGCTATTGGAAGTGTTGCTTTCCGTTTCAGGCTGCTCGCTAAACTTTTTGATAGAGACAGTGAAAATAGCTATAAATAAAGATATTTCCTTTTTAACCTTCATGAGGAAGGAGCCTTTTTTATGAGAAAATCACATCTCATCAAACCGGTTCTAGGAAGCGATTATCCTGTAATTAGTCACGGCAAAGGAATCTATTTATACGATAAAGACGGTAAGCAATATATTGATGGATCGTCAGGTGCAATCACATGTAATATCGGTCACGGTGTTCATGAAGTTGCAGAAGCAATGTGGAATCAAGCAAATCATGTATCATTCGTATACCGTTCGCAGTTTACGAGTGAATCAGCAGAACATCTAGCAGAAAAACTCGCACATTATGCACCAGGAGATTTGAATTCAGTGTTCTTTGTAAATAGTGGATCAGAAGCAACCGAGACAGCACTAAAGGTTGCTATTCAGTATTTTCAAGAACAAGGAAACATGACGAAAACAAAAATCATATCAAGATGGACCAGTTATCATGGAATCACACTCGGCGCACTATCAATGTCTGGTCACAAATTAAGACGACAACGATTCACATCATTGCTTGAAGATTTCCCTGCTGCGCATCCACCTTATTGTTATCAGTGTCCACTAAAAGAGACGTATCCTAGTTGTGGTGTGAAATGTGCAGATGATTTGGAAACATCGATTCAAGCCATTGGTCCAGATCAAATCGCTGCATTTATCGCAGAACCGATCATCGGTGCATCTGGAGGAGCGATCGTTCCACCAGACGAGTACTTCGGAAAAATAAGAGAAATCTGTGACAAATATAATATTTTAATGATCGCTGATGAAGTGATGACAGGCATGGGACGTACGGGGAAAATGTTTGCGATGGATCATTGGAATGTAACTCCTGACATTATTGCGATAGGAAAAGGCATGAGTGCAGGCTATACACCGATGGCGGCAACCATCGTGTCAGACCGTATTATGAACGTCATCGAATCGGGAAGTAAAATTATTATGAGCGGACACACGTTTAGCGCAAATCCACAATCAGCTGCGGTTTGCCTTGCTGTTATCGATTATATGGAAAGAAATAGACTTCAGGAAAATGCAGAAGCTATGGGCCAATATCTGATTAATCATCTGCAACGTCTTCAGTGGAAGTACCCGTTAATCGGTGATGTAAGAGGCAAGGGTTTATTATGTGGCATTGAATTTGTTAAGGATCCGATCACAAGAGAACCTTTTGAGATCACTTCAAAAGTTACAGACCGGCTATTATCCATCTGTTTTGACAACGGACTGCTCGTTTACCCGGCAGTAGGTGGAGTAACAGGGTTTTCAGGAGACTCTATTTTAATCTCCCCACCATTGAACGTTACGAAGGAACAGATTACAGATATCATGGAGATCCTAGATCAATCCATCGGAGAACTGACCAAAGAGCTTATTACAGAAGGTTTATATATTACTGAGGCGACCAGTTGAAAGAGGTGTTGTGAATGGCCAAAGGTGTAGATAAACAAATTACACTTGAAAGTGCTTCTGCCTATTTTCGTAATGGCATGTCACTAATGGTCGGTGGTTTTGGAGGAGTAGGTGCTCCTCCTACACTTGTTAATCTGATATTGGAAAAGAATATTAACGATATCTTTCTTATTAGTAACGATACAGGTTTTCCTTGGATCGGACCCGGTAAGCTGATTACGGAAAAAAGGGTGAAGAAATTAATCGCCTCTCATATAGGCTCAAATCCTGAAGCGGGTAAACAGATGCAAGAAGGTTCATTAGAAGTGCAATTTGTTCCGCAGGGCACTCTCGCTGAAAAAATAAGAGCTGGTGGTATGGGGCTTGGCGGTATATTGGTCGATGTTGGTCTTGGAACGGTTGTTGAAGTGAACAAAGAGAAAGTTAGTGTAAACAACAAAGAATATATGATCGAACCCGCTTTAATTGCAGATGTGTCGATCGTATATGCAAAAAAAGCCGATCGGTATGGAAACCTTATCTATGATAAGAGTGCGAGAAATACGAATCCACTCGTGGCTACAGCCGGACAGATAACGATTGCAGAAGTAGAAGAGATCGTGCCGGTAGGCTCCCTTGACCCGGAAGAGATCGTCACGCCAGGTGTCTTTATTGACTATATTATTCAGAGTAAAGGAGTGGACTGGAAATGGGTCTGGGAATTGAAACAAGGCACAGGATCGCAAGAAGGGCAGCCCTCGAAATAAGTTATGGAATGATCGTTAATCTTGGCATCGGTATTCCCACTCTCGTTGCAGATTATATTGAAAATGACCTACATATCATGCTGCACACAGAGAACGGTATCTTAGGTATGGGTGGGTCACCAGAAGCAGGCAGTGAGGATGGTAACTTATCCAATGCAGGGGGATATCCCGTTTCCATTCACCCAGGTGCCTCTTATTTTGATAGCGCTACTGCGTTTGGAATCATTAGAAAAGGATTGCTTGATGTGACGATACTAGGAGCTCTAGAAGTAAGTGAACGTGGTGATATTGCCAATTGGATCGTACCAGGCAAGCGGGTTCCTGGAATGGGTGGTGCGATCGATCTTGCCCAAAAAGCAAAGAAAGTCATCATCTTAATGAACCACACCGATAAGTATGGAAATCCTAAGATTGTGAGAAACTGTTCACTTCCGCTTACTGTCAAGGAAGGCGCAGACATGATCATCACAGAGAAAGCAGTATTTCATTGTGAAGATGGAAAGCTAGTTCTTCGTGAGATCATGAGTCCTTATACGTTAGAGGATGTTATCCAGACAACAGGTGCTTCTATCGTTGTAGATGAACACATTTCTGTTTTCCAATGAGATGTTAGGGAGGTAAAACATGTTAGTTAAAGAAAAACTCTCAAACTGGTTGATGAACGAACAAGAAAACGCTATTCATTTTTTACAAAAGACGGTTCAAGAAGCGAGCACGACTGGAAATGAAACGGGTGTACAAAAATTGATCGCAAAAAAACTCGAGGAAATTGGACTCGAGGTGGATATGTGGTATCCGGATGGTGAAGAATTAGCAAACCATCCTAATTTTTGTGCTAGCCGGACAGATTTCAGTACAAGTCCTAACGTTGTTGGGATATGGCGGGGAAAAGGAAACGGGCGTTCACTTGTTCTAAACGGTCATGTTGATGTCGTCCCAGAAGGTGATCTGAACCAATGGAACGACTATCCTTACAGTGGGAAAATAATAGATGGCAAACTTTACGGCAGAGGTTCAACAGATATGAAAGGTGGAAACCTCTCCCTTTTACTAGCCATTCAAGCACTTAAAGAAACCGGGATCCAATTACAAGGCGATTTATTTTTTCATAGTGTAATAGAAGAAGAGAGTGGCGGTGCAGGTACGCTTGCTGCGGTACTACGCGGGTACAAAGCAGACGCAGCTATTATTCCAGAACCTACTAATATGAAGATCTTTCCTGCTCAACAAGGTTCTATGTGGTTCCGGTTAACCGTGAAAGGGAAAGCAGCACACGGCGGAACTCGTTATGAAGGAGTTAGTGCTATCGAAAAAGCGGTAATCGTATTAGATGCTATTAAACAATTGGAAATCATCAGAAATGATAGAGTAACAGATCCTCTATACAAGGATATTCCTATCCCCGTCCCGATCAATGTAGGGAAGATCTCAGGAGGTAACTGGCCATCATCCGTTCCAGATACAGTTGAAGTTGAAGGAAGGATTGGCGTTGCTCCTAATGAAACATTGGAAGAAGTAAAAAACGAACTTCAGAGCTATCTATCCAATCTTTCTGATCCGTGGCTAGAAGAGCATAAGATCTCTGTTGAATGGTTCGGTGCACAGTGGCTGCCAGGATTGATTGAAACTCATCATCCCCTCATGAACATGCTCTCAAAGAATTATGAAGATGTAGTTGGAGATCAACCCATTATCGAAGCGTCACCATGGGGAACGGATGGTGGCTTATTATCTCATGTCGGCGACACTCCGGCGATCGTGTTCGGGCCAGGCGTTACTTCGGTCGCCCATTATCCGAACGAATATATTGAGATTTCAAAGATCATGGAAGCAGCTGAAATCATAGCTTTAACAATCTATGACTGGTGTGGAGGCGAGAATGGATGAAGAAATCAGAAGAGCTATTAAAACGAAAAGAATTAAACGTCCCAAGGGGTCCTTTTAATACGGTCTTAAATTTTGTGGATCATGCTAGCGGAAGTATGATGGTTGATGTTGATGGTAACGAATATATTGATTTTGCTGGAGCGATCGGAACGTTAAACGTCGGTCATTGTCCGCCTAGAGTAGTGGAAGCCCTAAAAAACCAAATAGAAAAATACATCCATCCATGTTTTCACGTGATGATGTACGAACCTTACGTTCAGCTAGCAGAAAAACTAAACGAAATCACACCAGGAGACCATCATAAAAAAACGTTCTTTTTAAATAGTGGTGCAGAAGCTGTAGAAAACGCGGTTAAAATCGCAAGAAAATATACGGGCAGAAAAGCCATCATCTCATTCGAACGAGGATTTCACGGCAGGACGTTGCTCGCCATGTCTTTAACAAGCAAAGTAAAACCATATAAGTTTGAGTTTGGACCTTTTGCGCCAGAAACATATAAGATGCCCTATCCATATTATTACCGAGAAGACCGTAACGTTGAAGAAACCGATAAAGCGATCTTAAAGAAATTCGAAGACTTTTTCTTAGGAGAGGTTCCACCTGAGGAAATTGCAGCGATCATCTTTGAACCCGTTCAAGGTGAAGGAGGATTCGTTATTCCTTCTAAAACGTTCGTTAAAGGTCTTCGCGAGATTTGTGATAAATACAATATCCTGTTAATCGCCGATGAGATACAGACTGGATTTGGCCGTACAGGAAAAATGTTTGCGATGGAACACTTTGATGTTGTCCCAGATCTCATGACCCTGTCAAAATCGATAGCGGCTGGCCTGCCGATCTCAGCTGTAACAGGCAGAGCGGAAATCATGGATGCACCAGCTCCTGGTGAGATCGGGGGTACCTATGGAGGAAGCCCATTAGGATGCGTTGCTGCGTTAGAGGTCATCTCCATGATTGAAGAAGAAGGATTGTTGACAAGAGCAAATCAGATTGGTGAAATGATCACCAATACCTTTTCAAAATGGAGAGACCAATACGAATTTATCGGTGATGTCAGAGGTATAGGAGCCATGTGTGCGCTCGAAATCGTCAAAGATAAAGTGACGAAAACCCCCGACCCAGATCGTGCGAAAAAAATCATTGCACTTTGTAACCAAAATGGTGTAGCCATTATGGGGGCTGGCCTTTACAGTAACGTTATCCGTATTCTTTCTCCACTTGTAATCTCTGATGAACAGCTTCTTAAAGGTTTGAACGTGATTGAGAAACAGCTCGCAAAGGTAAGTGAAATGGTATCGTCATAAATACGGATTGTAACCTCGTCTCTTCAGACGAGGTTACTTTATTATTTCAAAGGTTTTTTTCAAATTAATGGATATTAACGGAATGAAAATTCGGAAAATTATGCTAATATGATGGTATAGATACAAAAGGGGCTGTACGATTTGCAAATCATAAAAAAATTGATGATTGGTTCTGTCTTAATCGGAGGATTTGTTGTTTATACACAGTACGAAAAAAGTGCTGAACCAACTTGGACAGTAAATAAGGAACAATTTTCTGTCGTAAACTCATTCAAAGATGGAATGAAAAGAGAATATATTAAGTTCGATGAATTAGAGATGATAGATAGATACGGTTTTCTTAAAAAGGTAAACAAGACAGTGACGCTAAAAGAATCGTATCGAACGTTAAAGATCGAAAAGATTTGGAATATGGATGGTCGTATGTATCTGTTATACAGTGTGGATGTAAAAGAGAGAGATAAGGACGAGTATAATATTCCACGGCTCTCTGTTAATAACATGCAGTTTCAAACAAAAGAGGGTAAGGAGCTCGTCCTCAAGGCTGGTGAAGAAATGGGTCAGCCAGGTACAAGGGACGAAGGGTTCGTTTATAAGCATCGTTTATACCGTTCTATGATGCTGATGCCTAGTATGTTCGATTCTTCAGAGAACGATTGGTCGATCGTATCAAAAGCTAACGTCGTTCGGCTACAGGATCTTACGATTTCTTCTAAAAACAATGGGGTAGACTCGATTGAGGATATTGCGTTAACGCTGCCCTCAGATGATCCTTACACAAAAGTATTGAAAAGTGAGCCGATCGATCAAACGTTTACATATGAAGATAACAAAAAAGTAAAGATTAAATCAATAGATGCATTACTTTATGAACAGAGACTAAGCGTAGAAATCCCAAATGATGAAAGTTTAATCGGATTTGCTAGCAAAGACAATCAATTACAAGATCAACCTTTGGCATATGGGATTTTAGGAACTAATAAAAGCGGGTTTTACATTCCCATCTATGATATGACAGGTGATGTTAACAAGAAAAAAGAAAGGTCTGTCACGTTTACTTCTTCTGTACATAAAGATCCTCGTTCATTCTCATGGACAATTCCAAAGAAAGATATTGAAACGTTTTTAGCGACTAAAAATCAACCGGTATTAAAAAACCAAGAAATCTTAAAGATTGGTAATACGATTATAGTTTATGAAGGGATGACCATGTTTGAGGGGAGCCCTAGGATTAAGGTGAGCATATCCACGGATTCTAGTCAGCACTTACATCACCTGCGCCTTATTCCTGATCATTATTATAGTGATGCCGAAGTACCTGACGATTATGAACGGGTGTATAAAAACAATACTATCTCGATTTCAGATGAGAAGAAAACGAGAATTAATAACTTTGAAGTGCATAGTTCAGAAGAAAAAAATAAAGCTACCTACTATATCACGTTTTATAACAAAGAAGAGATGGAAAATGGTGAGATGAAACCAATCATGATTCCAGAGAGTGACTTGACGATCACGATATCGAATCTCTCTTATTTAAAGCCTCTTAAAAATCCGGTGGACATTAAGTATAAGAACATCATGATCGTGAACTGATCATACCGATGAATGTGGTAAAGGAGATAGGTTACTTTGAGCACCAAGCGAAATAAGATCATCATTGGGCTTTTGTTATTAATTGGATTTGTTATATACACGCAATATGAAAAAAATGCAGAGCCAACATGGCAAGTTAACGATGAAAATTTTCTTGTGATGAAAGACTGGGAAGAACTAATGGATGCAGAGAAATCAAAATTTAGTGACCTTAAGTTTGCTCATCATTTCAAGTTATTAGAAAATAGTCAGATCTCTATTCCGTTAGCGAATAATCAGCGGAAGTTCCAGGTTGAAAGAACATATAGCTTCGGGCAACAGCTGTACATACTATACAGTGTAGACCTTGCAGAACGGGATAAAGAGGAGAGTGATATTCCTCGATTATCGTTTAATCAAGTTGAGATTACATCCAAGAAGGGAAAAACTTTTCATTTTCCTATCGATATCTATGAAGGAGAAGGCGCGATCGGTGGTGTTGTGTACAAGCATAAATTGTACCGGTCCATGACGATACATATCCAATACGATAAAGTTGAAACGGATGAAGAGTGGAAAGAGGTTCTTAGCAGTGAGACGGTTAAGCTGCTTAACCCAACATTCACTTCGAACAAAGGAAAGACGAAAATTGATAACTTAACTTTTAAAATCAAGCCTCATAATGTCTTTGACGTACCGCCTGTTCTGGCTACCGAAACGATTGATAAATCCCTAGAGCTTTTCAATGACCAAAAGATTCATTTAGATGCATTTGAAGTCTATCAAATGGGATCTAGAATCAAGTTGGATTCAAAGGTTGATCAGGATCTTGTTTCGCTATTTGGAACCATTGAAAATGGACAGAGTCTTTACACGTTACATACAGATATCACAGAAAATGAGGATTCAGATTACTATCTGGAAACGTATTCAGCTCTAGATGAACTTCTTAATATGAATGATTCAGATTCTTTAAGATTGTCGTTTACTCACTCCGTTCATAGAACGGACAAATCGTATGCATTTTCAGTATTTAAACAAGATCTAGTGCAATTTGCCAGCAATCCTGAAAAAGATATTAAGAAAAATGAAGTGATCGCTGACGACACTGATTTTAAAGTGGTTTACAGAGGAATTGAAAATGATGTTTCCAATAACGAAAAAGGAATTCGGTTTTCTATAGAAAGCAAAGTAGAGAATGTAGGACACGACGAATACCTTTATTTTCAACCCAACTACAATGAGAATAGAATCCAAAACCAAGAACGTTTTATGAACAACCTCGTCACGATCAAAAATTCATCAGGAGAAACACTGCAAAATTTTGATGTGATGGGAACTTACTACAGTGAGCAATCGGGGTTCTTATTATTTTTTCATGACGGACTTCCGAAAGGTGACCTCACCGTTACTCTTTCAAAAATAGCAAAAATTCACCCTTTAAAAGAAAAGGTAGAAGTTCCTTTAAAACTTCCTGGACTTAATAAACAGTAGAAAAAAGACTGCCGCAATGCTAAACGGCAGTCTTTTTTCTACGCTCTCGGATTACTTTGAGCACGTTTGATATACATCTCTTCTTCTCCAACAATTCCACATGCGCCACACTGAATCAATCGTTCTGAACCTTTATACGGAAGATGGAACATATCTAACTCACCATCTTCATATTGTTGAACTACATCACCAGTGGATGGATCAAGCTTAACCGATACAGGATTTTGTTCGATCACGTTAAAACGCGTTCTGTTCGTCTTACAGTTTGGACATAAATAAGGATTTGCCATTTTTAAGAAACCCTCCTTTTTAGTCTTAAGTTAACCAGTCAAGGAAATATTATGTAAGTTATATTTTTATTTTCTTTAGCCATAGTAAGGAAAAGGAGGGATACATTATGGGTAAACAGAAAAAAGCCAACGCTAATGCACAGCGCAATAACAACGTGAAAGAAAACGGTGCAGAACACCAAACCGAATTTGCGTCTTATGCTGAGATGGAAGTGGAAAAGATGCATCACGGCAAAAAAACAAAATGATTTTACTTCTTAAGTAACTGGTAGTATAATAAAATTCTGCGATGTTCGTGGCTTTTCCATGTCTTTAACCTATGTGCTAATGACGGGAATCCAATATGATCTGTCAGACAGTCAAGCCTAGCATTCGACTTGGAAGGCTGTAACGGCAGCTGCGGATACCCACCTGAGAGATCAGGTTCCAAAGGCATATAAAGTCACGGCAGAGCGGATTTTACTTAAACGACAACAAGCGTATTTTACATCACATGTAAAATGCGCTTTTTTCATAACATATTTTACCGGGGGATAAAAAGAAGATGGAAAAGAAAGAAGTATTACTGTTAATTGATGGATTTAATCTGCTTAGCAGATGTTATTTTGCAACAGCTTATGGAAAAGAAATGCATGATCTTCCTCGAAACTCAAAAGGGCAGTTTACGAATGCCATACGTGTTACCATTCAGAAACTGCTTATGCTCGTTCGAGATCATGAGCCTTCTCACATTGTAGTAGCTTGGGATGTTAAACGTGATGAGACACTCCGAAGAGAAAAGTTTGCTGATTACAAAGGGACAAGAAACGAGTTGCCTGAGCCTCTTATCCAGCAATTTGAGACACTTGTTCAACTTTTTGATAACATCGGAATCACGCAGCTTACGATTCCTAGATATGAAGCGGATGATATCATCGGTACACTTGCGTATCGCTGGAGAAACGAACGTGACGGAGAATGTATCATCTACAGCAACGACCGCGATCTTTTACAGCTTCTATGCGAGAAGACTTCGCAGCTTATTACAGTAAAAAGAGATGAGCTGAAGTATACACTGAATCACTTCCAAGAAGAGTATGGAATCACACCTGCACAGTGGATTGATGTGAAAGCTTTATTAGGTGATAAGAGTGATAATATTCCTGGTGTAGCGGGAGTTGGTGATAAAGCGGCACTTCCACTCATACAACAATATGGTGCTGTTGAATCGATTTATGAAAATTTTGAGACTCTAGATCCTAGATATAAGAGGTATCTGAAGAAACTTGAAGCAGGGCGCGAGATGGCTGTTCTTAGCAAAGATTTATGTACGATTTTTACAGATGTTCCTGAAGTAGTCGACAGAGACTTAGAAGAATGCAGATATACTTTAGATAAACAGAGTGTTCGAAGCGCATTAGAAGAATTAGAGATTCAAATAAGAGTGGGTTAAGTAAGATCCCACTCTTTTTGTTTGCGTTTTATCAACTTTTTATTGAACCTTATTTCAGATAAAATCATGCCGAGTAAAATCAACCCGCATCCTAACAATGATTTTGAACCCAGTCGTTCATTCAGCATGATATAAGCAGTAAGTGCCGCAAAAACAGGTTCCATCGCAAAGATTAAAGCCACTCGTGCAGGCGTTGTAAACGATTGAAAGTGTGTTTGAGCCAAAAAAGCGAGAGCAGTTGCAAAGAATGAGGTGATTAGTAGAGCACTGATTACTTCCGGCTGTTGAACCAACTGGGCCGTGAACATCTGCTGCCAATCTTCCATCATGATTGCAGTTATAAAACTAAATACAGCAACGGTCACAAGTTGGATAATCGTTAGACATATAGCGTTGTATGATGAAGCAAACTTTCCTGTGAACACGATATGAAGAGCAAATGAAATAGCACATAATAGTACATAACCATCGCCAGTGTTCAACGAGAGGCTGTTGTGGATCGTTAATAAATATAAACCGATTACAGCTAAAAGAGAGCTAATCCCTACTTGCCAATTCAGTTTGTTTCTTAACAATAAATAGCTGAACAAAGGCACTAAGACAACACTTAATCCTGTTATGAACCCAGCTTTTGAAGACGTGGTATATAACAATCCGACGGTCTGAAATCCGTACCCTAAAAATAGCCAAAAGCCGAGTATGATACCGCTGCTCCATATACTTCTGTCTGTAAAATGACTGAGTGACGAACGGTTAAACAAGAAGATAAATAGCAATAATGTTATGGCGGCAATGGAAAAACGCACGCTGTTAAATGAATAAGGTTCTAAAAATGCAATCGCTTTCTGGACGATAACGAAAGTCGAACCCCAGATCAGAGCTACAAGGAGTAGATTGAAGTCTGCAAACCAAGTCTTTCTAAACATCTGACGGTCTCTTGTTTAATTGAATGGCTTGTCGTGCAAGTTCGTCAGCGATCTTATTTTGCTTTGAAGGAATCCACTTAATAAAGAACAGATCCAATTGCTCTGAAAGCGCTAGAGCTTCTTCTAAAAGTTTTGTATACCGTTTATCTTTAGCAAATTTTTTATCCACAGCGCTCTCAACTGCTTGAGAGTCTGTTCGGAACGATACGATTCTCCAATTATGTTCAATACATAATTCTAAACCATGTATAAGAGCTCTATATTCTGCTTCATGGTTACTCATCGTACCGATTGGAAAACGATACGAATGTGTAGTGCCGTTTCCGACTTTTACATATACGCCAGCTCCTGAAAGCCCGGGATCACCTGCACTTGCACCATCAATGTATATCTCTATCAATTCTTTCTCTCCTCTATATGATTATATTCGTATTATAAAGGACTTTATAAAAAACAAAAAGGAGATTACTATGAACTTCTCAATCGAGTATATGTATAAACATCCAAAATCCCCCTTTAAGGTTCGATTTGTTTCTGACCCTATGCCGCTTACTGAAGCCCTTTTTACTGCAACTGATTTAGAGAAGACCGGAAGAGTGTCTGAATTGGTCTTCATCGATACAAAAGATGTAACTTGGACGAAGAAAGAGCTGACTAAATTAACGCAAGTCAAAAAAGAAGAACCAAAAGATATCTCTATTTATTTCGATGGAGGTTTTAAGTCGGAAACGGGAACTAGTGGTCAAGGCATTATTATTCATTTTTCTCAAAACGGTATAACCTATCGTATTAAAAAGAATGCAAGTCTAACCAATATTGAATCGAATAATGAATCGGAGTATGCTGCATTGTGGATTGCTGTAAAAGAACTTGAAGAACTTGGCGTCCTATATGAAGAAGTTAGGATTCAAGGAGATTCGAAGGTTGTCATCGAGCAGCTCAAAGGGGAATGGCCATGTTATGAAACGAACCTCCAGAACTGGGCAGATAAAATCGAAACACTATTGAAGAAACTTCAGATCGAACCTGTTTATGAATGGGTGGCTAGAAACAAGAACAAAGATGCAGATCATCTCGTAACACAAGCATTGAACGGAAAAATCATAAGAGCTAAGAAAGAAGTCATTGATAATTCCTAAATATAACTGGTACAATTTACTAGAATCTTTTGATTTTGGGGTTGAGGTAGACATGAATGAGAACGTTCTAGACGACTATATAGCATTATTAGCTTCAAAAGGGTTTCGTCTAAGTGATGGAGACCTTCATTTTGTAGATTTCGGGAGACATTACACGGACGCAAGTGAACCTCAAGTGAAAATAGCATTAGAAGTCACATTAATTAAACAGTTATCGTTTGACGGAAGTTACTTTATTGCAGTACTAGAGTCTTTAGTTAACGAAAATATCACCTCAAAGCAAAAAGCGTATGAACTACTAGACCGGTTACAAACCAACAACGAAAGAAAACATTCTTGTACAGTGGGGTAAGCATGAAAGAGAAAATGATCGAACAAACAGAGACGTTTGTAAAAGATAAGTTAAGAGATGAGAGCAGTGGTCATGATTGGTATCACATCTATCGTGTTAAAAATCTAGCTCTGAACATTGCAGAAAAAGAAGGTGCAGACCATTTTGTTTGTGTGATGGCTGCACTTTTACACGACATAGCTGACGAAAAAATTGCTGAAACTGAAGAAGAAGGTCTAAAAGAAGTGAAACAATGGTTAGAATCCATTTCCGTGGAAAAAGCATACATCACGCATATTATGACGATCATCTCTACGATGTCATTTAAAGGCGGCAGTGGAAAAGAGATGGAATCAATTGAGGGTAAGGTCGTCCAGGATGCCGACCGTTTAGACGCGATTGGAGCGATCGGAATCGGAAGAACATTCGCGTATTCCGGAGCAAAAGGACAATTGATGTATGACCCTGCGATTCCTATTCGAGAGACGATGACAAAAGAGCAGTATCGGAATGAAAGAAGTACAGCTATTAATCACTTCTACGAAAAGTTGTTAAAATTAAAGCATGGGATGAATACTCCTTATGCAAAAAAACTAGCAGATGACCGGCATGCCTTTCTAGAAAACTTTCTAGAGCAGTTTTTTGAAGAGTGGGAAGGCAAAAAGTGAGTAAGTTTTCATAGGAAGAGAAAATAAACATCCAAAATCAACATTCTTAATTTAGGTTGTCATTACAAAGTGAATGATCTGTATTAAAAAAAGGCCAAAATAATGGCCTTTTTAGTTATTTAGAATCTAGACTAACACTCTTCTGCTGGTCGAGGTCCAGCGTCTAATCCTTCTGATGTTACTGTAAGAACTGGATTGATCGATGCATCTTCACTCACACAAATCTGGCAAGATAATCTTACATTACCAGATAGACCCTTCGTAGCGATAATATTAGCTTCATTCTCACCGATCGGTCCTAGATCTCCTGACAATACTTCCACTCGGCATGTTGTACATTTCGCTTTGCCTCCACAGCGGTGAAGAATATCAATTCCGTTGTCTTCAAGTGCATTTACAAGTTTTTTGCCATTTTCAATCTCGTATGTACCAAATCCACGTACATCAATTTTTGCCATTTTACCTGCCTCCTTAAAATGAACACTTAGTATTTCTTTCCATTCTTATTATACGATAACCTCTTAGCAAGTAAACTACATGATTAGAAGTTGTAATAGAAAAACTAATCGCATCACATACTTGTTTCATATACAATAGAGAGTGGAGTCAATTACATATGATGGAGGGTTAAATCAACATGCTAGAAAAGGTTACGTTCAAAAGTGATATCGAGATTGCCCAATCAGCGAAAATGCTTCGAATCGAAGAAATTGTAGGACAACTAGGAATTGAAGAAGATGATTGGGAGCCTTATGGAAGATACAAAGGAAAGCTATCATTAGATCTGTTTCAAAAACTTCAGAATGTTGAGGATGGAAAAGTCGTCTTGGTAACAGCAATTAGTCCAACACCAGCTGGAGAGGGCAAGTCTACGGTAACCGTGGGGCTTGGACAAGCACTCAATCGTGTTGGAAAGAAAACGATTATCGCTTTACGTGAACCATCACTTGGCCCTAGCATGGGTATTAAAGGTGGTGCAGCAGGTGGAGGATACTCTCAAGTGATGCCGATGGAAGATATTAATCTTCACTTCACAGGAGACCTGCATGCCATAACAACTGCTAATAACGCATTAGCAGCATTGATCGATAACCATATACATCAAGGAAATGAATTGAACATAGATCCGCGCCGAATCGTTTGGAAGCGTGCATTAGATATGAATGATCGAGCATTAAGAAAGATCGTCATCGGCTTAGGCGGACCCGTTCAAGGTGTTCCACGAGAGGATGGATTCGATATTACGGTTGCATCAGAAGTGATGGCGATCTTCTGTTTGGCAAATGACCTAGAAGACTTGAAAATGAGACTTTCTAAGATGGTAGTGGCGTTTGATTACGACAATCAACCCGTTACCGCCGGACATCTGAATGCTCATGGAGCACTTACATTACTTTTAAAAGATGCGATTCGCCCGAATATTGTACAAACATTAGAAAACACGCCAGCACTTGTACATGGTGGCCCTTTTGCAAACATTGCTCATGGCTGTAACAGTGTTATCGCGACAAAGCTAGCTTCTAAACTCGGTGAGATGGTCGTAACAGAAGCAGGATTCGGGGCTGACCTTGGAGCGGAGAAGTTCTTAGATATTAAAGCGCGATATGCGGGTATCCATCCAAGTGCAGTTGTTATTGTTGCTACAGTAAGAGCACTTAAGATGCATGGAGGTCTTGCAAAAGAATATTTGAAGAACCCGGACTTAGATGCTCTTCAAAAAGGGATGCCAAACCTTGAGAAACATTTAGAAACATTGAAAGAATTTGGGGTACCTGTTGTTGTTGCGATCAACAAATTTGTGACGGACACGGACGAAGAGGTCGCTTTCATAAAAGATTGGTGCAATAGAAAAGGTGTTGCTGCCGAAGAAGCTGATGTTTGGGCTAAAGGCGGACAAGGTGGAGAGGCATTGGCGAATAGAGTGTTGGAAACCATTGAAACAGAAGCGAATAACTACAAACCTCTTTATGAACTGAATGTTTCTTTACAGGAAAAAATAGAGACGATCTGTAAAAAAGTGTACGGAGCAGGAGAAGTACAGTTCTCACCCAAAGCTGTAAAGCAAATGAAGCAGTACACTGATTTCGGGTGGGATCAATTGCCTGTATGTATGGCTAAGACTCAATATTCATTCTCAGATGATCCAAAAAAACTCGGCCGTCCAGAAAACTTTACGATTACGATCAGAGAACTTAAACCGTCGATTGGAGCTGGGTTCATCGTTGCTCTTACAGGTGATGTCATGACGATGCCAGGACTTCCAAAAGTACCTGCAGCAAACAACATGGATGTATCAGAAGACGGGAAAGCAGTAGGACTATTTTAAGAAATAGTGTAAAGTATCCTTATAAACTGCTATACTTCTGTAGGAGGGATGCATATGAAACCATTACAACTTTCAGCTGATACTGCGGTGAAATTAGCAAAAGCGCTAAACGTGCCTCTTGAACAGTTGATGCATATGCCTCAGCATATTTTAGTAAAAAAGCTGATGGAATTGGAAGCATCCAAAGAAAATAAGGATGAATAATTAAGAACAAGAAGGCGAAAACCTACTATGTAGGTTTTTTCTTTTTTATTATCTATCTTTTAAAAAAAGGAATGAAAATATGGATACAAAAAAACCTGGTTTAGTGTATACACTTAAAGTTGTTCGGATTTCTGATCTAGGCTATGTTTTAGATCTTGAAGATGGCAAAGAAGTACTTTTACATCGATCTGAAGCAAAGAGCAAACATGAAGAAGGAAATATGGTAGAGGTCTTTTTATATCAAGATCACGAAGGCAGACTTGCTGCGACAGAAACTATTCCAAAAGTTCGTCTTGATTCATTAGCTTGGCTAGAAGTAGCAGGTGTGAATCGGAAGTTAGGGGTATTTCTTCATATCGGCATTAAGAAAGATATTCTCTTATCAAAAGACGATCTTCCGGAATCATGGGATGAATGGCCGCATCTTGGTGACCGTGTATATTCAGGCATGAAATTAGATAAAAAAGGCCGAATCTTTGCTGACTTAGCTACAGAAGAAGAGATGGTAGAACAAGCAGAAGCGGCAACAGAAGAAATGTTTAATCAACAAACTTCAGGATATGTTTATAAGATTAATGAAGCGGGTGTACTTCTGTTCACTGAGTCACAGCACATCGGATTCATTCATAACGATGAGTTAAAGGTTAAGCCTCGTCTTGGTCAGAAGCTAGGAGCTCGTGTAGCGTTCGTTCGAGAAGATGGAAGAATGAACTTATCGATGAGAGCTAGAAAAGAAATTGCCTATAGTGAGGATTCTGAACGCATCTATCAATATTTAAGAGAAAACAAAGGACAGATGCCTCTAACAGATAAGTCATCTCCAGAAGAGATCAAAGAGACTTTTCAGATGAGTAAAGCTGCATTCAAACGAGCTCTTGGTAAACTTATGAAAGAAGAAAAAATCGTTCAAGAAGACGGAAAAACATATCTTCAAATCTAAGGGGAAAGGCCTGATAATCAGGCTTTTTTTCTTTTTGAGAGGTATTTTCTATATATATATGCTTATATTTTTTATCACTAATTTTTTTATTTTCGATTCTTACTTTTCATATAGCCTTTCTAATCCATATAACAACAGGATTTGCAATGTCCTTCATTGGGTAAAATAAGCCTAGAGGAAGGTGGAATTACTTTGAAAAGAAATCTGGGCTTTTGGGTTTTAACAGCGCTTGTAGTAGGAAATATGGTAGGATCGGGTATTTTCATGTTGCCACGATCATTAGCAGAAGTAGCTAGTCCATCTGGTGTATTAACAGCCTGGCTGATTACAGGTTTTGGTGTATTGATGACAGCTCTTGTATTCGGAAATTTGAGTTTAAGAAAGCCAGAGTTAAATGGAGGGCCACAAAACTATGCGAAAGCTTTGTTCAAACAAGATTCGCAATCATCACTATTAGCCGGGTACCTTGTAAGCTGGGGATATTGGGTAGCTAATTGGTCAGGTAATGTGGCGATCATCACTACGTTTGCAAGTTATCTTTCTACCTTTTTCCCTGTTATGACGAACGGAACAATTTTATTTACTGTGATGGGTACATCTGTGAAACTAGGAGGAGTCATCACCTTTATTATCTGTTCTATTCTTTTATGGAGCGTTCACTTTTTGATTCTTAACGGCATTGAGGGAGCAGGGAAGGTAAACTTTATAGCTACTTTAGCTAAAGTTTTAGGATTCTTACTATTTATACTAGCATGTCTATTTGCGTTCCAAAGCAGCAATCTCGTCCCTTTTTATGAGCCGATCGAGAGTGAAGGCGGTGTTACTTCTGGTTTTCTATCGCAGATAAATAATGCTGCAATCGCAACATTATGGGCATTTGTAGGAGTAGAATCTGCAGTTGTTTTTGCAACACGTGCTAAAAAGAAAAGCGATGTAAAAAAAGCGACGATCCTAGGACTTTTAATAGCACTTGCTTTATATCTAAGTATTACATTGCTAGTTATGGGAACACTGCAGCAACAGGAATTGATCAACTCTCAAAAACCTCTAGTTGATTCGTTAATGGCAGCTATCGGGCCTTCTGGAAGCATGATCATGGCTGCTTTAGGAGTGATCTCATTATTGGGAGCAACTGTAGGTTGGGTTTTACTTTCTGCAGAAGTCCCTTTTCAGGCAGCACAGCAACGAATGTTCATAACAAACTTTTTGAAAGAAAACAAAAAAGGCGCACCCGTTTTCTCTCTTTGGATCACGAACCTATGCACACAGCTTTTCTTGTTTTCTGTGATTTCTCAATCGATGGCATCTGCTTTTGATTTTATGATTTTTATAGCAACATTAGCTTTTCTAGTACCATATTTGTTCGCGTCTCTTTATCAGTTGAAGCTCGTTATGAGAGGAGAGACGTATGAAAAATCAGGAAGAAATCGAACAACAGATGGGATCATTGCAGCAGTAGCTGCCATTTATTCGTTGTGGGTCATCTATGCTGGTACCGCAGATATCAAAACCTTCTTGTTCGGAATCGCTTTACTGGCATCAGGGATCTTATTTTATCCCTTTGTTCCAAAACAATCTGAATCCATCAAAAAACCGGCTGATTAATAGCCGGTTTTTTTGATAAAGCGTTTTCTAATAGATTGTACTTTTAAGTCTTTTTATTTACTTCTTAGACTTTTGATTGTAGTGGAAGGATCGAGACGCCTGCCCCACGGAAAGCGAGCATCTGAAACGGAAATCAATACTTTCAATAGCAACAATGAATACAAAAACAGCCTTTTATCATCAAGCACCTTTACGAAGGCCGGACCCTGTATTTGCTTTTACTAAAATTTCATTAAACTTATCAACGTCTGATGGTTTAGTAAGCAACGTTCCGATGATAGCGCCTAAGAACCCTAGTGGTATGGAAACAATCCCTGGGTTAGCAAGTGGAAAGATGGCTTCCCCCGTAAGAATTGCCGCTCCTTCTACAGGAGACCATACACTTGGTGAGATCATAACCAAAACAAGTGAACTAATGAGTCCTACTAGCATTCCCGTCACGGCTCCTGCTGTATTAAAGCGCTTCCAAAAAATTGTTAAAAGAATGATTGGAAGATTCGCGCTAGCTGCTACAGCGAAGGCGAGAGAGACTAAGAAAGCGACGTTTAGTTTTTGTGCGAACAATGCCAGTATGATGGAGATGATCGCTACCCCTACTGAAGCCCATTTTGCGGCTTTCATCTGTTCTTTTTCTGTTGCATGACCTTTTCTGATGATATGTGTATAAAAGTCATGAGCAAAAGCAGAAGCTGCTGACAAAACCAAACCAGCTACGACAGCTAGGATGGTAGCGAACGCAACAGCAGAAACAAAAGCAAACAAAAACTCTCCTCCAAGTACTTCGGCTAACAGTGGAGCTGCCATATTTCCAGCTGCATTTGCAGCTACGATCTGATCTTGTCCTACAAAAGCTGCAGCACCAAATCCTAAAAAGATTGTCATGATGTAAAAAGCGCCAATCAACCAAGTCGCGTAAACAACCGATTTTCTAGCAGTAGGAGCATCTTTTACCGTAAAGAAACGGATAAGTATATGAGGAAGACCTGCAGTTCCTAAGACAAGTGCTAAGTTTAAAGAGATCGTATCAAGCGGATCTTTGAACTTATTACCGGGGTTCAAGAACGATTCGCCTAGTGGGGTGGCGTTTTTAACTTGATTGAACATTTCTGTAAAGCTGAAACCAAATTTTGCGAACACCATGACAGAGATGATAAACGTACCAAGCATCAATAGAATGGCTTTTACGATTTGTACCCATGATGTGGCTGTCATACCACCGAATACCACATAAACCGTCATCAACACTCCTACGATAAGTACCGAATATATGTACTCAATACCTAGTAATAGTTTGATAAGAGCACCAGCACCTACTAATTGAGCGACCATATAGAATGTTGAGATCGCCATCGTATTCAATGCCGCAACACCACGAACCTTTTTATCATTAAACCTCGCAGCAATCATATCAGCCATCGTATACTTCCCTAGATTACGGAGAGGCTCAGCTACTAAGAACAGCACGACCAGATATGCCACAAGAAAACCGATGCTATAAAAGAAGCCATCAAACCCAGATAATGCGATCGTGCCCGCAATACCGAGGAATGAAGCGGCCGACATATAATCTCCGGCGATTGCAAGACCATTCTGCATCCCGGTCAATCCACCGTCAGCTGTGTAGAAGTCACTCGTTGTTTTTGTTTTTTTAGAAGCAAAATAGGTTATGACTAAAGTAAGAGCAACGATTCCTAGAAACAAAGAAAATGCTGTACCATTCATGAGGAAGCCTCCTTGTCCATATCGGCTATCACTTTTTCAGCGAGTTCGTCAAACCGTTTCGCTCGTTTTGTATAAATCATACACAGAGCCCACGTCATGATAAACTGAGCGAAAGCAAAGATCCAAGCCGAGGTAATATCGCCGATCGCATTCTGATTCAGTACATTTGTATAAGCAGTTAGGATGGGAAGGCTGAAATAAAACAGTAAAAAAAACACGGTCATTGGAAGGATGAAACGTTTTTTCTCAGCCATTAATTGCTGAAACTGATTCGTTTTAACGATTTCACTGTACCTTGAATGTTCGTAATTTTGCTGTTTTTTTGGTAACAATGCTTTTCCTCCTCTTATTAAAATGAATGAAATTAGTTCTCTATACCTCCTTTTACTGAATAATCTTTATTTTCTGATAAAATCAATTTCTATTATATACGGAGCAACGTCATGATTCAACGGGAATCGTTCTTGAAGTTAGAAGGATTTAATGGGATGATTTGCGTATTATTAAAAGAGGGCAAAAACAGGAGAGAGGTGTAAACATCATGAGTCTTGTCTTAGTAAAACTTGGAATGTCGGCATTCTTCGGGTTGATTATCGGTATAGAGAGGGAGTTGAAGAACAAACCCGTTGGTCTTAAAACGAGCCTTGTAATCTCCATCAGCAGTTGTTTGCTCACGATTGTTAGCATAGAATCTGCTAGACAATTTTCACTTCTATCTGGCCAAACAGTCATGGATCCTATGCGTTTAGCTGCTCAGATTGTTAGTGGGATTGGTTTTCTTGGAGCTGGTGTTATTTTAAGAAGAAGTAACGATGTCATTTCAGGACTAACAACTGCAGCTATGATATGGGGAGCATCTGGATTAGGAATTGCGGCAGGAGCTGGTTTTTATAAAGAGGCTGCTGCAGGTGCGTTTTTAATTCTTATCAGTGTGGAACTGATTCCTCTAATCATGAAATGGATCGGTCCAAAAGCATTAAGGCAGATTGACATCAAGTTAAAATTAGTCGTCAACCCAGATACGATAATGAGTGATGTTATGAAAGAGATCAATGAACTGAAAGTGAAGATCGTTAATGTTCGAATTAAGGACCTTGAGAATGACTACAAAAAAATGGAGATGGCAGCTTCCATCTACGAAAAAAGGTACACTACAGATCTTTATGATGATGTGAAAAAGATTGATGGTATCCGTAGTGTAGAAATTGAAACACTTGGTTGATCAGAGGATGTTGTGAAAGAATGATGCTAAATTAACGTGTGGCAGACCGTGCCAGCAGATTCAAGGTTGAGTTATAGAGTTAACAGAGTAGTTTCTGCAGGAAGAAGATTACGTTGTATTCTCAAATGATATACATGAAGAAACGATCGTTATGAACCTGAACGTAAACTGTTTCCTCCTCTTATGGTGAATTGAACAAAGTATATGTTGATAATCAAAAAGACGAAGCAATCAGATTCATGGTTAGATAAGACGAGGTACAGCGCATTTGCTGTAACCGACTTGGAGATTGGAGAGAAAAGGGATACTAGGGCTGCATTTGACAGGAGTTTGTACAGATATATGTGCACTACTTACTGCTGTGGATGCTTACAATAGAGGCTTCACGCTTGTCGTTCACGAAGACGCACTTTTAAAGTTTTAGCGCGTCTGGTCACGAAGGGGACTATCCCACTTTAAAGATACACTTGGTGCCAGTGTTGTCAGTAGGAATCATAATTCAGTATAAGAAAAAGGGTGACGAAGCACGTCACCCTTTTTAGTATCTTATTAAATTTTTATCTTTAGCATTGTTTTTATAATAGTGAACCATTGATCCTACATACTCTTCAAATGACCGACAAACGATGCCTGACCCTTCCAAGTCTTTTACGAGTTGTGAAGTATCATATATAGCATCATGAGAAAAATAAGATAGGGTTTCAAGTGGAACACCAAGCCACTTGGAAATGTAAGAAATGGATAAGCAACGTTCAGCTACTCTCCGGTTTAACGTCCAGCTTGGCTTTTTTCCTGATAGCTCTTGGCATAAAAGAGTATATGCTTTTTGTATGGAGGGTGAATCGGGACTAAGCACATGATACGTTTTGGATTCACCTACACGATCGTGCATGAGGAATAGAGAAGCCTCAATAATGAAATCCACTGGAACAAGGTGGATCTTAGAAGATGTTTTTCCTATATAGGGAATTGGGAACATTGCTAGCCGTTTTATAAACTGCATCATAAAATAGGGACCATCAAACTTGAGAGTTTCCCCTGTTTTTGAATCACCTACAATAATACCAGGTCGGATGATTGTAATCGGTAGTTGGTCCATCATATCACGAACAAGCACTTCAGCTTCGTGTTTTGTCTGTTCGTAATAGTTACGAAAACGATTAGGCATGCTTATGTCATTCTCCAAGATCAATCCTTTTTCATCCCCAGAAACGTAAGCGGTACTGAAATAACAAAAACGCTTTAGGTTAGGACATTTACTAACAAAAGTTAGGACGTTTTTTGTACCGGTAACATTGCAGAGATGTGCAGGTTCATAAGCAATGGTCAGATCATAAAGAGCCGCAAGATGTACAGAATGTGTAATACGTTCATAAAGTTCTACGATCGTGTTAGAAGATAGTCCGAGATCTTGTTTTGTTATATCTCCTTCTATCAGAAAAACGTTATGGAGTTGTGGTGCTAATTTTCGTTCAGCTAGTTCACGTTCATGCTTTAGAATTAATAAATAGAACGTAGAAGAAGGGTACTTTTTTTGAAGAGCATCTACAAGCTTTGAAGCTATAAATCCAGGGTAACCGGTAATAAAATAAGTATGGTTCATCCATATACACCTCAGCTCATGGTAAGATAAGTTTATTAGTAGCAGAAAGGACCGTATGATATGAATAAGAAAACAGTAATTATAGCAGGCTCAAGCGGATTAGTAGGAAAAGAAGTTGTGAAGCAATTATTGACTGATCCTATGTGTAAAGAGATCATTCTGCTTGTTAGAAAGTCATCTGATATAAAGCATGAAAAGATAAAAGAAGTTATTTTTGATTTTACAGCAGCTGATTACGAGCTAGAACAAACAGAAGCGGATGTTATGTTCATCTGTATCGGAACGACGATGAATAAAGTAAAATCTAAGAAAGCATTTGAAGAAGTAGACCTACATATTCCAATTAAACTTGGAAGACTTGCTCATACGTTAAATATACAGCATGTTTCTGTAATTTCAGCTATGGGTGCTCATGCAAACTCTACGTTTTTTTACAATCGAGTAAAAGGTAGCATGGAATCTCAGTTGATCTCAATGAGCATTCCAACTTTGACGATTGTTAGACCGTCTTTATTAATAGGGGATCGGGAAGAGTTTAGGTTCGGAGAAAGATTTGCTGAAAAATTATATAAAGCTCTACCCTTTATATATCCTAATAAATATGAACCTATTGAAGCAAGCTCTGTTGCCAGAGCAATGATACAAGAAGCTTTCAACGCTCATAACGAAACAGTGAAAATTCTAGAGAACAAGAAGATTCATGAGATAAGCAGAAACATTTTAAAAAGATAGACGGTTTACGTTATAATAACATTGTATGTAAATGAATCGTTTTCAGGAGGAATATATAATATGAATGCTTATGAAGAATATATGAAACAGATGGCTCAGCCGATGAGAGACGAACTAACACGTGCTGGATTTGAAGAATTAAAAACACCAGAAGAAGTGAATTATTTTATGCAAGAAACAGAAGGTACAGCACTAGTTGTTATCAACTCTGTTTGTGGATGTGCTGCTGGTCTTGCTCGTCCAGTCGCTGTTGCATCTATCAATCATACGGTAAAACCTGACCAATTTGTAACGGTTTTCGCTGGCCAAGATAAAGAAGCGACAGCTCAA
Organism: Fictibacillus sp. 5RED26; assembly: GCF_015903895.1. Lineage (NCBI taxonomy): Bacteria > Bacillati > Bacillota > Bacilli > Caryophanales > Fictibacillaceae > Fictibacillus > Fictibacillus sp. 5RED26. The sequence continues at coordinate 1,308,172 of NZ_JACZDU010000001.1, forward strand.
ATGAGAGAGTTTTTTGGAGAGATCCCACCATCTTCACCGTCGATGGCTGTATTAAAGGATGGAAAAGTCGTTCATTTTATTCATCGTCATAACATTGAAAATCATGCACCTGAAGAGATTCTTGAGAATCTTCTCGGAGCATATGATGAGCATTGTTAATTCACTACGTCTAGTATAAATGGATTTTTGAACATAAGAAAGAGAGAAGCTGATCTGCTTCTCTCTTTCTTTTTTTTAAATATGATGACTTAATGAGATGAGGATGAAGATGAAGATTCGTCACATTCGTATTCTTCTTCTTCTTTACAATGAAACGCAGTAGCACCGATAATGATCAACAGGATGAATAGAACAACAATAATTAAAAAGCCGCAACCGTGTCCATAGCCACCATAGCCTCCGCCATGATAATCACCATGATGAATCGGCATGTTCGCTACCGGCTTCATGTTCATGTTCATATTGTCACCATAAGGCATATTCATTTTTTTATTTTCCATTTCAGTCCCTCCAAATATTTAAGTCTAGGTCAACGTCACATTACACCATATGACCGAAACACCTAAACGGACACGGACAAATGCGGAGTTTTTAGTGAAATCGCCTGTACTTTTTTAGGAGAAGAGCCTATTTTTCGACTTTTATCAGAAAACCATATGAAAAGGGTATGAAGTAAACCTTGTCCATGTAGATCAATATGGAATAAAAAAAGAACCGTCCTTTTTTAAAAGAACGATTCCTAGATCCATTTAACTTTTGGCTCAGTTTTCTTAGCGATTCGTACAATGTTTTGTCTATGTCGATAGACTAAGAACAGTGTAAAACCGATCAAGATATACGTAGTCAGCCAATCACCTGCTATGAAGAAACTTAGTATTACAGAACCAACTCCAGCCATGATGGATGACAGAGAAACGTATTTACTTATGTATAATGTCAAAAAGAAAGTGAACAAGACGAGTACAAACAATAACGGTTGAGCGAATAATAAAACGCCACCAGAAGTAGCAACTGCTTTGCCGCCTTTGAATTTTGCGAACACAGGATAACAATGTCCGATTACAGCAGGTACTCCTGCGATGAGAGGATGAAGGTCAACATCCAGCAATATCGGTAGACTCGCAGCCAGTGTTCCTTTTAAAACATCTGCTGCAGAAACAATAAATCCAGCTTTCTTTCCTAGTGTTCTAAATGTGTTCGTACCGCCTAAGTTACCGCTTCCATGTTCTCTAATGTCAATGCCGTATCCTATTTTTCCAACTAAGAGTGCAAAGGGGATCGAGCCGAGTAAATAAGAAAGTAAAAGAATAATGATGATTTCAAACATATGAACACCCCTTAAATATGAGACTTGCTAATCTTATTATAGGATATAATGTACGGTTTTCCCACAATTACTTTTAAAAACGGCATCCCTTAAGAAAGGGTGCCGTTTTTATTTTTCTCTTTTTTCTTTATGAATGGCATCCACCAATTCCAGTCTCCTAGCAGTTTCATGAGCGAAGGAACGAAGACCATCCTCACGATGGTTGCATCAATAAATATGGCGAGTGCAATCGCTATACCAATCTGTTTCACAGGCATAACATTTGTAAAAGCAAATGATCCTGTGATTACGATCATGATTGCTGCAGCAGATGTAATGATTTTAGATGTGGAAGTTAATCCGAGTAACGTAGCACGATCATTATCGCCTGTCTCTTCATAGATCTCTTGTATTCTAGAGATCAAGAAGACTTCGTAATCCATACTGAGTCCAAAAACGATTCCAAAAGTGAAAACGGGAATCATCAGTCCGATATCAACAGGTTCCATAATGACACCGCTTTGGAAGATCCAAACAAGGATGCCGAATGTAGCGGATAAACTAAGCATGTTCATAAAGATCGCTTTAATCGGAATAAAAACGGATCGGAATGCGATCATGAGAATGAAGAGTGTCGTAATAAGAACAATAGCTAACCCATAAGGCGCTTTTTCTATGATCTCATCAAAAATCTCCTGATTAAACTTCGTAACTCCACCGATTGTTATGGACAGACCTTCATGTTCTTTTTCCCATTTTTTAACGAACTGTTTCGCATCATCACCTGTCACATCAACTGATAAATAAGCCTTAATAACTGCAGTATCTTCATTGATAAAAGGTTTCAGAACAGGGGAGAACTGCTGTTTACCTTGATCGGTCTGCAGGGCTTGAAAGAGCTCTGACCCGTTTAATTGATTTGTGTAAGTAAAAACAGATTCGGTTTTATTTACTTCTTTTTCACTTTGAAGATCATTTGTTAGTTTTTCAAGAGCTACGAGTGAACCTTCGTCTGTAAGAAATGATTTCTTAGATTCAGCTACTAATGTTACGGGATATAACTCATCTTCGCCGAACGTTTTTTCGAATTTCTCAAACGCAAGTCTTGATTCGTAATCTGGTGGAAGTGCGTCCGCTTCTGGTATGGATAGTTTCATGTCTTTCACGGGTGTAACAGATAAACCGAGTGCAAGAGCGGCGACTACAGCCATGATGATAGGTCGTTTCATAACAAAAGCAGCAAAGGTATGCCAAACCGATTTACTGTTCTCTTTCGTCTTAAATAATTTTAAAGCGTTCACTCGCTGTCCTAGAACTGCTAACATGGCCGGTAAGAACGTAATAGCATTTAGAACCGAGAGGACGACAACAACCATGCCCCCGATCGCAACGGTTTTAAAGATATCAATATCGATCAACAGCATGCCGGATAGCCCTAAGAACACACATAAACCTGAGAAGGCAATAGAACGGCCAGCCGTTTGTACAGAAATTATAGTAGCCTTTTCGATACCGCGATGAAGCTCTTCACGAAAACGGTTGACTAGTAAAAGAGCAAAGTCTATTCCTAACGCAAGACCGATCATTGGAACAACATTAAGTAAAAAAATGCTCACATTGGTTGTCTGTCCGTAAAAATAGAGAAGGCCAAGTGAACTTGCAACCGAGATCAAACCGACAATGATTGGTAAACCTGCTGCGATTAAACCGCCGAAAGCGAGGAGAAGAATGATTAGAGCCGCAGGTATTCCGATCGCCTCTGCTCTAGCGAGATCATGTTGGCTTGCAGTATTCATATCTTCAGCAATCACGGGTCCACCTGTTAAAGAAACAGAGATATCTTTGTCTTCTGGCAACCGATCTCTTATTTGATCAATAGACGTTTTAAGGTCTCCGAAACTTTTATCAAACTGAACAGAAGCAAAAGAAACGTTCTCTTTAATCGTTTTGTCAGGAACATCATAAGGACTTTGAATAGCAACAACGTCTTGGACGCCGTCCATTTTCTTGATCGCGCTCAATACAAAAGCCTTATACTCAGGATCTTCAGGAGCATATTTTTTAGAATCAAAGACAAGCATCACGGAGGATTTTGGTTGATCAAACTTATCCTGAAGAATATTTTCTACTTTTGCGAAAGATCCATCCATTTCAAACCCGCTGCCGCTTAAGATCGAAGGAAGTTTAACAGCATAAAAGCCTAAGAGAATGGTAGTTAGAACCCAAAATGTTATAATAAGCTTACGAAAACGGTATGTAAAATTTCCTAAGGTTTGAAACGATAAACCCTTTTTCATTATTGGAGCCTCCTCATACTTCTATCTTCCCATATTTTAGGTTTGTTCCATAAGATATGCAAATGATACGTGAGTCTACTTGCAGGTTTATAGGAGACAGAGGATTAATAGGAATCGTACATAATAAAACAGACAGGTGAAAACAATGATCATTACGACAGCTGGTAAAAATGCAACACGATTAAAAAACAAAGCGCAAGAAGTTGCCGTCTCGATTGACGGGATGTTTGTGGATAGAGATGGCCACTCTATCTCTTCAATCATTAGGAAATATAATGACCATGTTCTTATGATCGGAGTGGACAAAATCTCGTATCATCCAAAAGACGACAGCACACCGTTCTTTTTTCATCCGAATTCTTCTATGTTTCGCGTTAAACAGATTCTTCGAGGAGAGAAAGATGCTTTTATAGAAGCGTCGCGGCTCAAAGAGGGAATGAAAATCTTAGATTGCACGTTGGGACTAGCATCTGATGCGATCGTTGCTAGTTTGGTAACGGGTAGAAGAGGGGCTGTAGTTGGAGTTGAGAGCAGTAGAGCCATTTCATTTGTCGTGAAGAGCGGTCTTCAAGTGTGGGAGTCCAACTCTAAAGAAATGAATGATGCGATGAGAAGAATTGATGTGGTACATGAAAATCATTATGATTTTCTAAAAAAACAGCACGACAACAGTTTTGATGTGGTCTATTTTGATCCGATGTTTGAATCCACAATCTCATCTCCTGGTATACAGGGATTAAAGAGCAGTGCGGATTACGGAGTGCTTACCGACACAATCATTAAAGAAGCAAAAAGAGTAGCGTCCGAACGAGTCGTGATGAAAGATAATAAAAGCAGTACGAAGTTTAACGACTTGGGATTTTCTGTGATTAAACGAAATGCTAGTTTTTTATATGGTGTGATTGAATGATAAAAGATACGAAAAAACCGGATGAGGTGGAGTATGATTGATCTTAGAAGTGACACGTTAACACAACCTACTAAAGAAATGAGAGACGCTATCTACACGGCTACAGTTGGTGATGATGTTTATGGAGAGGATCCAACAATCAATAAGCTTGAGAAGCTTGCCGCTGAGATCACTGGAAAAGAAGCTGCTTTGTTTGTAACAAGCGGAACACAAGGAAATCAATTGGCGGTGCTTGCTCAATGTTCACCCGGAGATGAGATCATCGTTGAATCAGAGTCTCATATATTCTTTTATGAAGGAGCAGCTATCTCTGCATTAGCAGGTGTTCAGCCAAGAGTAATAACAGGTGTTCGAGGAGAGATGGATCCTGCTTTAGTCAAACAAGCGATTCGTTCTGATGATATCCATTTTCCGGATACATCGCTGATTTGTCTCGAGAATACCCATAACCGTTCAGGTGGATCTGTTGTTTCGTTAGATAACATGAAGAGCATTTATGATGTGGCTAGAGATGCAGGTATTCCTGTTCACATCGATGGGGCGAGACTTTTTAATTCTGTCGTTGCAACGAACAAGAATGTGAAGGATTTTACCCAATATTGTGATTCCGTTCAGTTTTGCTTATCTAAAGGATTAGGGTCACCAGTAGGTTCTATTCTGGCAGGAGAACGGAGATTTATCGATAAAGCCCGTAAGTGGAGAAAACGTCTAGGCGGGGGAATGAGACAAGCTGGTTTCTTAGCGGCTAGTGGAATCATTTCATTAACAAAAATGGTCGACCGATTAGCTGAAGATCATGATAAAGCACGAAAGTTAGCAGGTGCCATTGAAGATATAAACGGGCTAGTATTAGTGAATAGACCTGATACTAATATAGTAATCGTCAATATTGAAAAAACAAAACAGAGAAATGAAGAGTTTTTAGAAAGACTAAAACAAGAGGGAGTTCTTGCCGTATCGTTCGGTGAAGGTCAGATCCGGTTAACAACGCATTATGATGTTAGTGATGCAGATATCGATCATGCAATCTCTGCATTAAAAGCAGTAGTAGGGTAATATAACGTATAGTTTTAACTGAAAAAAGAGCTGGAAATAGAAGGATGAGCCTCTTCAAGAAGGCTCATCCTTTGTTTTGTTAAGGCAATCTTATGTAAGTTTTGTCGCTTTTGGAAGTAGTTGATCTCCATTCCAATCAATAGACAACGGAAAAACGACAATCATTTAGAAAAGAGAGTTATAAAGAAACATGTTGGCGAATTAAATCATTCATGTCTATTAAAATACTACAGGAACTCTCTTTTGAGAAATCTGTTCGAAGACATAAGCTGTATGTATCAATTTTTTCTCGGAGTATGCTTCTCCAGTAAAGATAACACTAAGTGGTAACCCATCATCATCAAACCCAGAAGGAACTGTAATGGAAGGATATCCTGCTTTGGCAGGAATAGCATACCATACGTCATTTGGACTGATGAGAGCCGTTAAGTTATGTTTTTCAATAATAAGATCTATTCCTCTATTTTGCGTCATCTCAAGATCGTTTAATCTCGCTTTAAGATATTCTGGACTCGTTAATGTTCCTTCAGTCATATTGCTATCTAACAACAGCTCTTGGTTGTGCTTTAAACACTTTTCCTTATTCTGTACATTAAAATCTATGACATCAGATAAAGAGGAGATCTTAATCTCTGATGAAACAGAACGTAAATAATGGTTAAGACCACTCTTGAACTCGTGTAAGAGCACTTTATAATCTGATTCATTATTCTCTAAAGGTGAGATTTGATCTAAATAAATAATTTCCCCACCTTCATCCTCAATAAGCTTTAATGCTTCATCGAAGACTGACCTTTGTTTATGATTTAAATGCTTTATGCAAAATTCGTAAGATACACCAAATCGTTTGCCTTTTAAAGTGGCTTGTTCTAATCCTTCTATATAGTTACAATGCTGTGGAGCGGACAATGTTGCAGCATCTAGTGGATCATTTCCCTGTATAGCTTCAAGGAGAATCGCAGCATCTTTAACATTTCGTGCCATGGGACCAGCCGTGTCTTGACTGATTGAAATCGGAATGATACCTGAACGAGAGACTAAACCAACAGTTGGTTTGATCCCAACGATATTATTATTTCCAGCGGGACATAGGATAGAGCCTGAAGTTTCAGTTCCTATGCTAAGTGCAGCAAAATTACTGGCGACAGCAGCAGCTGAGCCTGAACTAGATCCACTCACATCCAATACTCCTGGTCCATATGGATTAAGTACTTGTCCTCCTCGTGAACTAAAACCGTTAGGCATATCATATGCCATGAAGTTAGCCCACTCGGTCATATTTGCTTTTCCGATGATGACTACACCAGCATCTCTCAACTTCTTAACGACATAAGCATCACTTTTGGCATAATGGTTCTCTAAAGCCAGAGAACCTGCACTCGTATGCATCTGATCGGCAGTGTCGATGTTATCTTTAATGATGACAGGAACACCGTGTAGAGGTCCTCGAACTTTGCCGTTCTGTCTTTCAAAATCCAAACTTTTCGCAATGAATAATACATCAGGGTTGATCTCTAATACGGAGTTGATCATAGGTCCTTGTTTATCGTAGTTAGAGATGCGATCAAGATAAAACATGACCAGTTCAACTGATGTTAAGTCACCGTTCTCAAAATAATGCTGTACCTTTTCAAGTGTGATCTCATTTAAATCCAACACAATATTTTGTGACATTTTGCCGCTTCCTCTCTTAATTACTCAATACTTATTATATAAAACTGTCGCAAAAAAAGGAATTTTCAAAGTATTTATAGAATAAATAAAAAAAGGCCCGCATCATGCAGACCTTTAAAGGATTTAGCCGATTTCTGTATTATTCACTTATCAATACTTTCATAGGTGACCATTCACCGATAATCCCTTGACCATGAAGGGATGTACTTCCTTCAGAAGATAGGTCTTTTTCGGTCATAAGTCCTAATGCTACCGTGAACTCATTGAATTTGATCGGCACGTGTTTTTCGGTTCGAACAATATTTCCGTTCACAGAGAATATAACTTCATCGCCTGAACGATTGTATGTGATTTGGTATTCGTTCCATTCTCTTTGATTAAATTCTTGTTCTTCTTTAAAGATACAAAAGTATCTTGTTTTATCTGTCTCAGGTACGGAGACACCTGGAAATGGGAGTACGGCATAGACGCTAGCGTATTTATCGTTACCTGCAAAGAAATCAAGTGCTGCTCCTGTCGTAAAATCTAATAAGTTTACAGAAACAAAACCATCATACAGGTCATTTGCATTCGTTCCGATCGGACGTGAACGCATCTTCCACTGAAAGGTGACTGTTCCGTCTTGTGGCACTTTGATCGGTTCATTTGAATAATACATGTGTTTTGCATTATCTAAGAACTGAACAGAAGGGTGGGATTTAGTGAAAGGATTTACTCTCACATACAGTTCGTCATTTCTAACGATAACGACTGCCTCAGGCTCTCTAAACTCATGGAAGGATCCATCTGGAAGAGGGAAACCTCCGATCCTCCATGTTTCGGATTCAGACAGTATAGAATGGAAATTACCAAGTGTGATTTCATTTTGATGTTTTTTCATTAAACACAGCTCCTAGTTAATTGCTTATAAACATATTTAATCAAATTAAGATTGATGAGGCAAATGCAAGCTTTTCTATTAATACCCGTCCAAAAAAAACTAGTTTTCTAGGATGGACAAGTATAATTCAGAAAAAACTGAATAATAATGGTATTAAGAGCTCGCAAATTAAAGGGAGGGTGTTCTCTATGAAAACGGTATCTCAAATTAATTTACGAAAAGAAAAGGAAAAAACGTTCACAAGCGATGATAGAATTATGTTGTTTATAACAAAGTTCCATCTAAAATCAAAACGGGATAAATGGTTGACATTAAGGCTTCTGCTTAGAAGAGGATCTGTGGATTTAGTTGAGCAAATATTAATCAGCTCAGAATACAGAAGAGATTTTCCAGAATTACTTGAAGATGAAACAGTTAGAGATTTTTATTTAGACTTAAAGAATCCTAAGAAAGAAATATGTCTTACCGTTTAACCTTTTGGTGACCCAAAAGGTTTTCTTCTTGTCATTTTTGTGTGCAAAGTATTTATCATTTGATATAATACGAACAAGAAGATGAAGGAGTCCGATGTAATGAAGCGCTATACATTAGAAGAAGCCAACCAATTGCTTCCAGTCCTCTCAAAAGAGTTTGATTCTCTGCATAACTTACAAAGAGAGTTTGACTTGTGGTATGAATCTTTTCAGCAAGTCGAACCTCAGTTGAATGCAGAAGAAAAAGCTGCTTGGGAAAAAAGAATTCAATTCATGGAACTTGAAGCTGAAATGTTTATCTCAAATATTTTGTCTCATGGTGTATGGTTTGAAGATGCTTTTTCTTCTACACTCCATTTCCCAGCTATTTTAAATGGAGAAAAAGGTGTATTCAAATGGCATCCAGAAGAACCAGTCATTACTGTTTATGAGAGTATAGAAGAAAAAATGGATCTGCTTCATTTGGTAAATTAAGGTTTGTTTATTTAATTCATGTAAAAAATACTTGTTTTATTCTTTGAAAAAGCTTATGATATTATTCGTGACGTAATTAGCGCCTATAGTGAAATGGATATCACACGAGATTTCGGCTCTCGTATTCTGGGTTCGAATCCTGGTGGGCGCGCCACTTCCAATTAAATATCTCGAATATCGGTTAGACCGGTACTCACCACGGGGAAGGCTATTGGGACCGGTGGTTTTTTATTTGGCGTCGCAAAAATAAACTAACGTTGCAGGTTGGTGATTAATTGTGTCAGAAAAAATGAGAGTACTATTGTATTACAAGTATGTTCCGATCGATGATCCAGAGAGCTATAAAGACGAACATTTAAAGTTCTGTAAAGATCTAGGTCTTTTAGGAAGAATCATCGTTGCTCCTGAGGGAATCAATGGAACTGTGTCAGGAACGTATGAACAGACTCAAATCTATATGGATCATCTAAAAGCGGATCCGCGATTTGAAGATATTGTTTTTAAAATAGATGAAGTAGAAGAACATACATTTAAGAAGATGTTTGTTCGCCATAAGAAGGAACTAGTAACGTGGCGCTTTGAAGATGATGTTGACCCGAACCAGTTATCAGGTAAACGTTTATCTCCAAAAGAATTTTACGAAGCGCTCCAAGATGAAGATGTAATCGTAATTGATGGTCGTAACGACTATGAATATGAGATCGGACACTTTCGTGGTGCCATCCGTCCAGATGTAAAAGCTTCAAGAGACTTTCCAAAATGGGTACGCGAAAATATTAGCGAGTTTAAAGATAAAAAAGTGTTAACGTACTGTACAGGTGGAATCCGCTGTGAAAAGTTCTCAGGCTTTCTTCTTCAAGAAGGTTTTCAAGATGTATCACAGCTTGAAGGCGGAATCGTAACGTACGGTAAAGATGATGAAGTCCAAGGAAAGCTTTGGGATGGCAAACTTTATGTGTTTGATGAACGAATCTCTGTTCCCGTTAACCGTACAGAAGAAGATGTAGTGATCGCTACATGTTATTATTGCGGAAAGACAGAAGACCGTTACGTGAACTGTGCAAACCCAGAATGTAATAAACAACATGTTTGCTGTACGGAGTGTGAAGTGAAGCATAAGCGTTCTTGTTCGAAAGAATGTTTAGATCACCCGCGTAACCGTTATGAGACAGAACAAAAAGAACAACAAACTGTTTAAGCTACAAAGCCAGTGATAATACTGGCTTTTTTTATTTTCCTGTTTTAAAGTTAACGGTATATAGATGACTTTTTATTCAAAATGGAATGCAAAAACAGCGTAAAAGAGTGATTAAAGAGGTGATAGAGATGAATAATAAAGCAAACGATGTTTCTGAACAAGTGATAAGTAATTATCAAAAAGATGAAGGTATGATGATCATCATTTACGCTCAATGGTGTGTGAATAATAAGCTTGATCCTAAAGGTGTCTATCTTAAAGCGTATCCAGATCAAAGTAATAATGAGTATGTAATGCATATGCTAGAGCAAACTGTGTCGATAGAAGAAGCAGAGCATATCCCTCATGATACTGTACTACAAGTTTTATCGTTATTCGGCAATGAAGACCTTGCCTTTGTAGTGTCTAATGAAATCAATGCGATGAAGGAGACAAAAAGGGATGAATAATGAAAACCTTGTACTCGCAAGTTATAAAACCGGGCAGTATATAGGAAAAGCAGGAGAAGAGCGTAACCAGATGGTGTTATTTGAAGTTTTGGCAGTAAAACACCACCCTTGGCAAGGTGATCTTCATAACCCTAAACAAGCAGATGTCCCATTTTTCCAAGAAAGAAGAGCGCTAAGTTATGGAGAGAAAACATGGGTGCCAGTTCATACGATCAAAAGCTACGATGGTGAACTTCCCTCCTACAAAGAATCTTTAAAACATGCCTTAAATCAGTACATAGACAAGTTAGAAGTGGACGGTAGTCCTTGGGCAAAACGCTCTTTGGACTGTTTGTTTTCATTAGAAAAAGACTATAAGCTTGATTAAAAGTGGATAGACAGTGGAAAAAAGATATTATAGACCAAAAGGTGGCGATAGAATTGGAACTTCAAAATCAGGTTATTTCAGAGTTGAAAGTGGAACCAAAAATTGATGTAAAGAAAGAGATTAAATCCAGAATTCAATTTTTAAAGGACTATGTAAAAAAATCTGGTGCAAAAGGTTATGTTCTTGGCATCAGTGGTGGACAAGACTCAAGTCTTGCTGGTAAATTAGCTCAGATTGCTATGAACGAACTAAAGGATGAAACGGGAGAAACATATACTTTTGTAGCGGTTAGACTTCCATATGGCGTACAAAAAGATGAAGAAGATGCTCAGCGTGCTCTAAAATTCATCGAGCCAGATGTATCTTTAACCGTAGATATTAAACCGGCCGTTGATGCTTCAATGAGTGCCTTTACAAAGGCAACTGAAAAAGAACTTTCTAACTTTCTAAAAGGGAACACGAAAGCACGCGAAAGAATGAAAGTTCAATATGATATTGCAGGCGCTTATCAATGTTTGGTAATCGGTACAGATCATGCAGCAGAAGCGATAACTGGCTTCTTTACAAAACATGGTGACGGAGCATGCGACCTCGTTCCATTGTACGGATTAAATAAAAGACAAGGAAGAGAGCTGTTAAAAGAACTAGGCGCAGAAGAACGTCTATATTTAAAAGTTCCTACAGCTGATCTTGAAGACGACAAGCCGCTGATTCCTGATGAAACAGCACTCGGAGTAACATATGAAGAAATCGATGACTATCTGGAAGGAAAGGAAGTTTCTTCGTCATCTAAAGAAAAAATTGAAAAAAGATACATCCAGACGATGCATAAGAGAAACCATCCTGCGTCCGTTCACGATACGTGGTGGAAGTAAGAGTAGAGCACCTGGGGAAACCAGGTGTTTTTGTTTTGCCGCTTTTAGGTTATACTTGTTCTTGGAATAAAGGGGAAGGGGATACATAACTTTGAGTAAAACGGCTAAGATCATCATCTCATTAGGTATCGTATTTTTAGCATATTTTGTTTATGATACTATTAATCGCGAGAACGAAAGAAAAGATCGATTAAATGTTATCGACGAGCATTTTAAGAAACCTTTTAAGATTGAGGAAGAGTTGAAAGAACAGTATGATAATGACTTCTTGATCGAAATGGACAAGGAACTATATATCGTTACAGTAGAGGATCATAAAGTTGTTAAAACAGTAAAGCAATAATGAGAATGAAACCGCTTATAAAAGCGGTTTTTTGTATGATTGATTGTATGATGTTTAAACCTGGAAATCGAGCAACCCGTATTGAAATTCAACGATCTTCAAAGCAACGATGAATACTGACAAAGTGACACTTGAAGGCATCCACTTTTTCATTTAAAGTAGATGAAAGCTCAACTGTATACATATTATAGTGATGGGGTGGTAAAATCATGGAAAATTCATACGTTTTGTATCATGATCAAATTATTAAAGACGGATCGATACCAGTTGATCCCCAAGACAGAGGCTACCTTTTCGGAGATGGAATCTATGAAGTGGTATTTGTTTATGACAAAAAACCTTTTGCGTTTAAAGAGCATTTCGCGAGGTTTGAACAAAGTGCAAAGAAACTTGAACTAGCAATGCCCTATGATGTTTCTACGTTTAAAAAGCTTACAGATGAACTGATCAGTAAGAACAACATTGAGAATGGAATGGTCTACATTCAGATGACTCGTGGAGTCGCACCCAGAAATCATCTTTATGAAAGAAATATGCAAAGTGTTGTAACAGGTTTTGCAAAATCCGTTTCACTTGAAAACATTGCGAAATCTCAAGCAAGTGGAATCAGCACGTATCTAACAGAAGATATCCGTTGGCTGCGCTGTGACATTAAAAGCTTAAACCTACTTGGCAATGTGATGGCAAAACGGAAAGCGGCAGATTTTGACTGTCAAGAAGCGATTCAGCACAGAGATGGAACAGTAACAGAAGGGTCTTCATCCAACGTATTTATCGTAATAAATGGAACATTGAAAACACATCCAAGTACAAATCTGATCTTAAATGGTATCACTCGACAAATCGTGATTACATTAGCACTAGAAAATGGCATCTCCGTTCTAGAAGAAGCATTCTCTGTAGATGACCTTTTAAACGCAGACGAGGTTTTCATTACAAGTACAACGATGGAAGTAACACCAGTTACCAAACTTGTAGGCTCAGAGAATCAAACATACGACATTGGTCCTGTAACACTTAAACTGCAAGACCACTTTAAGAGACAGATAAAAAAGAATACTTCTGTCGTTAACTAGTCTTTAATTGTAGGGGAAAATATGAAAAAAATACTCAAGTACTTTATAAATGGACTGCTGACTATCCTTCCGATCGTGTTAGCTGTTTATCTGATATATAAGATTTTTGGATTTTTAGACAGCATCCTTGGTAACTTATTAAAAGATGTTCTAAAAGAAGATTATATACCAGGCATCGGACTTATCACGACGCTTTTACTGATTACTGTCTTGGGTTGGATGTCTACTCAATATGTATCAGGAAAGTTATTTAGTCTTATCGATCGCGTGCTAGAGAAGACACCTTTTGTTAAGACGATTTATTCTGTGATAAAAGATACGATTCACTCTCTTTTTGGAGAGAAAAGATCTTTTTCCAAAGTAGTGCTGATTGAATATCCGGAACTGAATGTAAAAAGTGTAGGTTTTGTTACGACTGAAGATGTAAGTAGTTTAAGTGATGAGTTGAGAGATCACGTTGCTGTTTACATCCCTCAAACGTTTCAGATTGCAGGTTTCACTTTTTTAGTACCAAAAGACAAGATCAAAGTTCTTGATGTAAAACCTGAAGATGCCATGAAGTTTTTATTATCTGGTGGCGTAGCAACTAAATAAAATAGTCGATGAACAAACACCCTTGTAACGGAAAGGGTGTTTTTCGTTTGCTTTTTTCATACATTGAAAGAAAAGGAGGGTGTTAAGCTGATGACATCAAAACGGTTATTTACAAAATTAACACTCATCCCGTTCGAAATGTTCATAAATGCCTTTCCCTTTTTTCATAGAGAAAAAGTAATCTGGCAACTCAGTAAAGAAGAGAGGATGTTGCTACAAGATGAATGGAAAAGAATAAAAAGAAGAAACGGAGAAGTTAAGATAAATCTTCAAAGCAATAGCAAAGAGTTAGTTCGAAGAATCAAAGCAGAGACGAAACGCTATAACAAAAATAATGTCACACGTACCACAGCTTATTTAACGTTCTATAATAAACACCCTGAGATCTCATGGTCATTTTTAGCTCATATGGTTTCTAGAAACGCTGGATATTTTATGAGTGATCTTAAAGGAGAGTTCTTACCACACATTCTTGAAGAAACATTTCTAACAAAATTGTACGACATGCTTGAAAAAGGAAACAGTATGATTTTTGAGGATGCTTATCCTCAACTGCTTTTATACGAAGAGAGTAAAAGAACAGGAATATCTCTGTTTCATCTTAGTCATCATTTCAACATTTCTCCTTTTATTGAAGGCGTTTGGGAGATTTATATACGCCAAGAAGATCAGGGCTTTTTACTTCCTGTCGCACAGATTATTAATGAACAAAGTCATATTGAAAAAGCACTTGTTCAAACAGAAGAATATAAAGAATTATTAAATTCTATCACATATCGTCTACAAGAATGGCTGAAACTTTCGCAAATATTGTTTCCTACATGGCCGTTGAAACAATCAATTGGAAGAAACATGAACCATTTTAAGAACCTTGATGAAAGAATTCGGTTGGGGCAAAATTTATACTCCACATTATTTCAAACACAGTTTGCAACGAACATACACAGGTTTGCGAATGCTATTCCTCATACGGGATCGCGATGTGATTATGATCACAAAAGTTTTACTGCTATCTATCCTTCTCCGGATAAGTTTCCTAAAGAAAAGCTCTCTTTTTTCAAAGTGAAAAATAACACGAAAATATATAGTCCATTTCTTCTAGATGTATGGAAGCACAACTGTAGTGGACCTTATCTTGGTTCGAATTGGTTTGATGATGAAGAGTATGTATTAAAGAAGATGAAGTTAGTGAATAAACCTTCTCCCTCCACATGGATGACGTATTGGTCTGGTCTACACAAAATAGAGTCTGTATTTCTCTTTAATCGATATTATAAGATGCTCAAAAAAAATAGAAACCTTTGATAAAGGCTTCTATTTAAAAAAGGAAAGGATGTTACCCATTTGCTGTGCAAGCCCCATCACTTGATTTGCTCCGCCCATCATTTTTCCGAAGTTAAGTCCAGATCCTTGATTGTTCGGCATCATACCCATTGAATTTTGATTGCCTTGACTCTGCTGTTGGTTAAATGGCATACCTTGCATCATTGGATGTGGCATCGCACCAGGTGGCATCATTGGCATCATATATGGCATGAATGGCTGTTGAGTTAATCCTTGTGAATATTGCTGCTGTGGCATAGAAGCTGGAGCTGTTGGAGCGTATGGCGGTCTGCCGGGTACCGTTTGGCTATTTGCATATCCCTTTGCAGTTGGTGTAGTAAAAGGGTCGTATCCGCCATATGGGAACATTCTTACAGATTTCTCTTTCAAAAAAAATCACCTCATAATAGTTTCTATATATGTATATTCAACGAATGAAAAAGGGACATAACCCTTTCGTGGAAGTGATGAAAACGCCCTGTCCAAATTTAAAACACATCATATTTTAATAATAGAAATGTGTGCTTTGAAAAGGAGGATAAGGGATTTATGTCTGATGAACATACTTCATATGAATGGTTGTTAACGGCGATCGGTGATTCCTTAACTGTTGGAGTAGGAGCACCGGTGTTCGGTAAAGGATATGTTGGAAGATTTGTAAACTTCACACAAACTACTTTTGATAAGCACATCTTAGTAAAAAACTTCGCAGTAACGGGTACAACTTCCGAAGAAATATTAAATTCCTTAAGCGATAAAGAGATCAAACGGTCGATTAAGGATTCTAAAATCATATTAATCACAGCTGGTGGTAACGATCTTATTCAAGCGGCTTTTAAATATATGTTTACGAAAGAAGAAGAATTGATCGATCATGCTTTAGAAAATTGCAAAAAAAATCTAAACAAAATTTTTAAGAAGATCTATAAATTAAAAAGAAACTCAACAGAGCCGTTTATCATCAGAATATGCACGTTGTATAACCCTTACTTTAAATGGAGTAAAGCCATGCAATGGGTCAACATGTTTAACGATTTGATCAAGAGCTATGAGAAGATGCCATATGTGAAAGTAGCAGATCTATACAGTGTCTTTATGGGAAGAGAGAGTGAGCTCGTCTGTTTTGATACGATTCATCCAAACAAAAAAGGCTATCAAGTCATAGCCGTTTCACTGTTTGATTTAGGTTTTACTGAAATCGAGTAATAAAATGTTCCGCACTCAAACCCAATAAAATTTCACGTACCGTAAGCGCATTCTATTTTAAAAAAATTAAAACCAGTCAATAACCAAAAAAAGAGGAGCTGCCACAATAATGACAGCTCCTCTCCGGAATTTTATTTACATAACAGGAACTTTTTCAAATTCTTTTCTAAGTGATCTGGAACGTTTTGCAGCATGTTCCACGGCTTTTTCAATGGCAACACCACCGCCATTTTCTGCAAGTGCATCAAGTCCTGCCGCAGTCGTGCCGTTTGGTGAGGTCACTTTCTTTCTTAGTTCAGCTGGAGAGTCATCGGACTCCATAACCATCTTACTTGCACCATAAAGTGTCTGAGCTGCAATATCACGGGCTAATTCACGATCAAGTCCGTTTTCTACAGCGACATCTTCCATATGTTCAAGCAAGTAATAAAAATACGCAGGTCCACTACCGGCTATTCCTGTGAAAACATCCATCTGTTTCTCAGATATAATTTTCACTTTGCCAATAGCTTTCGACAATTCTTGAGCTAAATCCAAATCTTCATTTTTTACATACTTACCGGCACTAATACCTGTAATGGATTCACCAATCATACTCGATGTATTAGGCATAACACGAATGATAGGTAAAGATCTGTCTAGGATCTCCTCTATATACGTTGTTGAAATTCCGGCAAGAACGGATAAAATGACATGGTGATCTTGAAGTGCGGGTCGAAGTTGTTGAAGAACTTCTTCCGCTTGTTTTGGTTTTACCGCAAGAATAATCACGTCTGTGTTCGTTAATGAGAGTTCTTGAACTGAAGTTGTCGTAATGTTATATCTGTTCGTTAGTTCTAATCTTCTGTTTTCATTCGTGTGGTTCGCTGCTATGATTCGATCAGGAGAAATTTTGGCTTTGTTGATCAATCCTGATATCATTGCTTCTGCCATTGAACCTGCACCAATAAAAGTAATATTTCTGTATTTTAACATGCAACCCCTCTTTCAATGATTTTACTTATTTATAAAGTACTATGTTAACATGTTCACAAATAGATGCAAGTCGTTATATCCATTTCCACTGGATTGTAATATGATTTTTACATAAGAAACAAAGGAGGAGCGTGAATGAAATTTTATGTGGCTTCGGGATTTCAAAATATAGAACGTGTAAAAAAGTTAGGTAAAGATCTGCAAAAAAAACTTCATTGGAAGCTTACATATGATTGGACTGTTAACGATAGAGCAGAGACGAAAGAAGATCTGGCTGAAATAGGAATAAAAGAGTATGAAGCAGTCATGGAAGCTGATATAACAATCGTGGTCTTACCTGGTGGGAAAGGGTGTCATACTGAACTGGGTATTGCTTTAGGGAATAAGAAAATCGTTGTTTTGCACGATCCGGAAGGTGTGTTGCATAAATTATCTGAAGCAACTACATTTTATTTTCTACCACAGATTATACATTGGAATGGGGTAGTAGAAGAACTGCCTGCATTGTGCAGCTCTTCTGAACCTTATCGTGCCTCTTTATAAGATTGATTTTGAAATGTTGTAACGGTTTTGGCAGCGATCCGATTGTATCCTTCTTCATTTGGATGGATGGAATCGTACAACCATTTATCCATATCGTCTGTTTGAAGAGCATCGCTAACGGGAACTACCAAAGCTGGCTTGTGAGAAAGTGCTGTTTCGTATGCGATTAAATTCCAATCATTCAATAGTTTTTCCGTCGCTGGGTAATATTTTTGTTCAGCATTAACAACGTTATACAGTTCATTCAACACTATTATTGCGTTAGGGTTATGTTTTCTGATGTTTTCGAAAATATCATTTAAGTTTTGCTTATAATTAGATTTAACATCATCGTAACTTTGTATAGCTTTTAGTGGACCTTGTTTCTTTGCAATTTGTACGAGGTCATTACCGCCAATATTTATTGAAATGATGTCTGCTTTCTCTACAGATTGCTGAACAGCTGGAATGTCCAGTTGATTCAATAAGCCTTTACTCGTAAAACCAGAAACACCTTGATTTTCGAGAATAAAGGTTTTTTCTGTTAAGTCCTGCAGGTTGTCATTCACTTTGTTAGCGAAACCACCTTGCTCAGAGCCTCTTCCTTCAGCTACTGAATCGCCTAGCACGAGGTGATTCAAAGTGGATTTTGGAGAATTCTTTAGATATTGAAGATAAGTGATTTGTTTCGAATCTGATGAATCACTTTGATCGATCACAGATTCTTTCTTGATCTGGTTTATCTTATATTGCGGATAATAATACCACCCGGCTGCACTTATGACTAATAGCAAAGCAAACAAGGAGATGATATATCTTTTTTTCATATATATCCTCCTGTAACATATTTTTTTAAAAATAAAAGTATTAGTTATAGATAATATCATAAATATGCCTAGAAAGTGAAAGGTGACCACTTGAATAATAATTCACTAAAGATACCTGTATTTATTCCATTAATAATTGGGATCATCGCAATATCGTTTTCTTCTATTTTTGTTAAATGGTCAGATGCACCTGTTTCTGTTCAAGGAATGTATCGATTATTATTTACATTGATCTTGATGTTTCCATTCGTTTGGAAACAAGTTCGTTTTTTGAAAAAAATGACTTGGCAAGAAGGCTTTTTGTTATTTTTATCAGGAACCTTTCTAGCTCTTCATTTCTTGTTTTGGATGGGATCTTTGAAATTAACTACCGTTGCAAGCTCTACGATACTGCTTTCTTTACAGCCTGTTTTTGTAATGATAGGAGCATACATAGCGTTTCGAGAAAGAACTTCAAAGGCAGCAATCATTGGGATGGTTGTTGCGATCGTTGGGGCTATTATGATTGGTTGGGGAGATATTGGCATCTCAATAAAACATATTCAAGGAGATGTTTTATCTATTTTAGGAACGATTGTAGTTGCAGCTCATATGCTGATCGGTCAAAAGCTTCTAAGAACATTTCCTGCTACACTTTATAGTTTTTCTGTATTTTTTGTTGCTGTCATTGTTTTTGGAATCTATAATTTGACTTTGTCTATACCGATGACTGGGTATCCTGAGAAAGAATGGGGGATCTTTGTACTGCTTGCCATCATACCAACTGTATTTGGACATGTATTGTTCAATTGGCTATTAAAATATGTAACAGCTGCTACGATATCAATGGCAATCTTAGGTGAACCAGTTGGGGCAACTTTGTTAGCTTACCTATTTCTTGATGAATCACTAACTCTTTCCCAATGGAGTGGTGGTGCTATCGTGTTAGCGGGGCTGTATTACTTCTTGCAAAATACGCGAAAACAAAATAGACGTTCAACTCCTGCACCGATCAAGCCACCAGTAACATCAGGTCCAATTGTAAAAAAAGGGTAAGAGCCTTTTTCTATGCTTTTTATGGGCATTCTTATATGATGAAACAAACAGATGAAAAAAGGAGATTGATCTCATGAGTAACTATGCAAAAGCTACTTTTGCTGGAGGATGCTTTTGGTGTATGGTCACACCATTTGAAGAGTGGCCAGGCATCATTTCTGTAGAATCAGGCTATACAGGTGGTCACAAAGAAAATCCAACCTATAAGGAAGTCTGCAGTGAAACAACCGGCCATTTTGAAGCCGTTCAAATCACATTTGATCCATCCATCATTTCGTATGAAAAAATCGTCTCAGTTTTTTGGAAACAAATTGATCCTACTGATGCTGGCGGACAATTTTACGATCGTGGAGATTCGTACCGTACTGCCATTTTTTATCATGATGAAGAACAAAAAACGGTTGCTGAAAAATCAAAAAAGGAATTAGAAGAGAGCGGTCGATTCGACAAGCCGATCGCAACTTTAATTTTACCTGCTGATACGTTTTATTCTGCTGAAGAATATCACCAGGATTATCATAAAAAGAATCCTTTTCATTACAAACGCTATCGCCAAGGCTCAGGGCGAGATGCCTTTATCAAATCACACTGGGTAGATAGTGGGCAAAAAGAAGAAATACTTAAAACCCTTAATCCTATGCAATATAACGTTACACAAAAAGATGCAACAGAACCTCCTTTTCAAAATGAATTTTGGAACCATACAGAAGAAGGGATCTACGTGGATATCGTTTCTGGGGAGCCTCTTTTCAGTTCTTTAGACAAATTTGATAGCAGCTGTGGCTGGCCTAGTTTTACAAAACCTGTTCGTTCATCTACTGTCGAAGAAAAGGAAGATTTATCTCACGGTATGATCAGGACGGAAGTAAGAAGTAAGGATGCTGATTCTCACTTAGGACATGTATTCACAGATGGTCCAAGAGATCAAGGTGGATTAAGATATTGTATCAATTCTGCAGCACTTCGTTTTATTCCTAAGAACGAATTAAAAGAAAAAGGATATGGAGAATACCTCACTCTGTTCGAACAAAAATAAACCAGCCTTGAGCTGGTTTATTTTTGTTCAGAAGAGGAATAAGAATGTGATTGTATATATTTTAATCGAGCAAATAAAATGATAGCGCCAGCTGAAAGACCAGATATCAATCCGATCCAATACCCATATGCACCAAGCGACGTAAAATTAGCTAGGTAGTATCCCACCGGTAGACCGAGCACCCAGTATGAGATAAATGAAAGCATAAAGGTGACATTTACATCTTTATAGCCTCTTAGTGCACCTTGAATCGGAGCGCCTATAGCGTCAGCTAGTTGAAAGAACACCGCATACCATAAGAACGAAGTCGTAAGTTGAATGACTTCTGGTTCTTTTGAATAGATTCTCGCTACTTGTTCATCGAACACCATTAAGAGACCAGAGAGAATTAGGGCAAAGCCAACAGCCGTAACGATTCCTATATAGCTATACTGTGCGGCATCCTTAAAGCGTTTCGCGCCTACTTCATAACCAACTGCAATCGTGAGTGCAAAAGAGATACTCAAAGGCAGCATATATAAGAATGAAGCAAAGTTTAGTGCAGCTTGGTGAGCAGCGATTGTTATCGTGTTGAAATCACTCATTAAAAGTGTAACAGCAGCAAATATACTTACTTCAAAGAAGATGGCAAGACCAATCGGGACGCCGATCTTCAACTGTTCTTTCCAAGCAGTTAAAGAAGGTTTATAGAACGTTCGAAACAGTTTATATCTTCTGAACGGGTTCATGTTAATAACGATCATAACGGTTATAATGGCAGTTACCCAATACGTTATTGCTGTTGCCACACCAGCACCTACACCACCTAATTCGGGAAAACCACCTTTACCGAATATGAATAAGTAGTTAAAGATAGCATTTACGGGTAATCCAATCAGTGTGATAAACATCGTAATTCTAGTCTGACCTAAAGCGTCGATGAAAGATCGAAGTGCACCGTATAAAAACAGCGGCATGATGCCGAACGATAATGCGATTAAATAGCCTCTTGCCACATTTTCTACTTCTTTTTCGAGAGACATCGCACCTAAAATGGAATCTAACACAACTGATCCTAATGCAACAACGATGACTGAAATTACGACCGACAAGTAAACAGCTTGCATGACGGACCGGGGCACATTTTTTGTATTCTTAGCTCCTTCAAGCTGTGAAACAATAGGTGTTAATGCCATTAGGATACCATTTAGTCCAGTGAAAATCGGAACCCATAAACTCGATCCGATAGCTACACCTGCTAGTTGATCTGCACCTGAACGGCCGCTCATTACCGTATCTAAGAAATTCATGGCATATAAGCCTAACTGAGTGATCAATACGGGGATCACCAGTATTAAGAAATTTTTATATTTACTTCTTAACGAATATGTCTGTATCATCTGCATACTTCCTTTAGTAGTTAAACTGTCAATTCGAGACAATGAATTATATCATAAAACATAACTAATATACGTGAAGGAGAAACTATGAGTGTTCAATTTCTTTTTGAAGTTCAATCTGTTCTGCCAGGAGAGCAAAGCAACGAAAAAATTGTACTGGTTTCAACAGAGCTTTTATATAGAAGCAGTGGAGAAACAATCTATACAGGTGTAATACCGGTAAGAGTAACTGAGCATGGAGTGTTTGTATCGGTCCCAGCAGTTACAGCTGCCTTCAACTCAAAGTATTTACGAACGGAAACGTTATTTCGGTTAAAACGATACATTAAACGAATGAGAGATTACTTGGATTTTGATAAAAAGGAATAAGTTGACTTTTTGCTTTCACCTTCATATAATATGAAAAACTATATGTCAGAACATTTATGAAAAAGAGAGTAGTCTGTAAAGATGTTATATAGCGAGCAAGGGATTGGTGTAAGCCTTGCACAACTTTCAGACGAAGCGCACTTTGGAAATGTTTGCTTGAAAACGAAGTAGAGCAAACCGGGACTTCCCGTTAACAAGTCAAGTGGCCTTTAGGCAATGAGAGTGGTACCGCGGTTAATTTCCGTCTCTTCTATTAATTTAGAAGAGGCGGATTTTTTTTATTTTAGGGAGGTTAAAGAATGGACGGTAAAAAATTATTTGCAGCTTATTTAAAAGAAAAAATTGGTAGTGAACTATCTTTCGAAGAAATTGATTCCGCTATTGAAAAACCTAAACAAATTCAACAAGGTGATCTAGCATTTCCTTGTTTTCAATTAGCTAAGATCTATAAGAAGTCTCCAAATGAAATCGCAACAACGTTAGCTGGTGGAACGAGTCAAGATGCGTTTGAGAAAATAGAAGTTGTAGGAGGCTACGTGAATGCTTTTTTAAATAAAAAAGTAGCTGCTGCTTCGCTGTTAACTCAAATATTAAAGGAGAAAAACAACTATGCAAATCATCGTTTTGGTAATGAAAAGACAATCGTTATCGATCTTTCTTCTCCTAATATTGCAAAGCCTTTCTCAATGGGACACTTGCGTTCAACAGTAATTGGTTCCTCAATAGCCGCGATCAGTGAAAAATGTGGGTACACGACAGTTAAAATTAATTATATAGGTGATTGGGGTACACAATTTGGTAAATTAATCTGTGCGTATTTAAAGTGGGGGTTGGAAAATAAGGTAAAAGATAATCCGATCGGAGAGCTGACTAAACTTTACGTTCGCTTTCATGAAGAAGCTGAAAAAGATCCTTCGTTAAATGATGAAGGGAGAATGTGGTTTAAGAAATTAGAAGATAATGATCCCAAAGCAAAAGAATTATGGATCTGGTTTAAAGAAGCATCCTTAGACGCATTTCAGAACATCTATAAATTATTGGATGTCCATTTCGATTCTTATAACGGTGAAGCGTTCTTTAACGATAAGATGGAAGCTTCCGTAAAAGCCCTGCAAGAAGAGCATTTGTTAGAACTCTCTGATGGTGCCCAGGTTGTAAGAGTAGGTGAAGATCTACCACCGTGTTTGATCAAAAAAACGGACGGCGCCACTCTGTATGCTACACGTGACATTACTGCTGCCATTTATAGAAAGAAGACCTATGACTTTGACGAGGCATTCTATGTTGTCGGTCACGAACAATCTCTACATTTTGAACAAGTGAAACGCGTATTGAAAAAGCTTGGACACGATTGGGCTGATCACATGCATCATGTTCCTTTCGGGCTTATTTTACAGAATGGTAAAAAGATGAGTACACGAAAAGGAAGAACTGTACTATTAGAAACTGTTATCTTAGAAGCAGTAAAGTTAGCAGAACAAAATATTAGAAGTAAAAATCCTGAACTCCAAGATTTACAGAATGTCGCACGTCAAGTAGGGGTAGGCGCGGTTATTTTTCATGATTTAAAAAATGAGAAAGGAAACGATGTGGAATTCTCGCTTGATACGATGCTTAAGTTTGAGGGTGACACGGGGCCGTATGTGCAGTATACAGCTGCTCGAATACAGACATTATTAAATAAAGGGAATTTTAACGGAAGTGTTCCGAAAGAGTTGTCTATCGAATCAGAAAGCTGGGAGATTCTATCTGTATTAAATGAATTCCCTGAAGTTGTTGAACAGGCATTTCGCAGAAAAGAACCATCTGTTATTTCAAAATATGTCTTAAAGTTATCTCATAAATTTAATCACTACTATGCAAATGTGAAAATATTAAACACTAAAGAAACGCCGGAACGACTTGCGTTATGTGCAGCAGTTCAGATCGTCCTGAAAGAAGGATTACGATTATTAGGCGTTCAAACACCGAATAAAATGTAAAGTTACCCGTTATTTTGCTGCGAAGTTTATTTAGTAGCAAATCATCTAGAATCCGTTATATAATCTTATAACTTCATATAAATTATGGGATCGAGGAACGGACAATGAAATTAAATGAACATACGAAGGGTATATGGTATGCCGCTTTTTCTTATTTAATATGGGGATTCCTTCCACTGTATTGGAAACCACTTCAATCAGCAGGATCCGTTGAGATTTTAGCACACCGCATCTTATGGTCTTTTCTTTTAATGATCGCTGTAATGTTCTTATTAAATAAGAAAAACGCTCTTACAAGAGATGTAAAAGTGCTCTTTGGTAATAAGAAACAATTTCTATCTGTATTTACCGCTTCACTATTAATAAGCGGGAATTGGGTCATGTATATTTGGGCCGTCAATACAGACCATGTTGTTGAAGCTAGCTTAGGCTATTATATTAATCCACTTGTTAGTGTAATTCTGGGCATGCTTGTATTGAAAGAAAAATTAAACAGCTGGCAGCTCGTATCCTTTGTATTAGCCGCATGTGGTGTTTTTCTATTAACGTGGCAACATGGAGAGTTCCCTTGGGTAGCTGTTTCTCTAGCTCTTTCGTTCGGCCTGTATGGACTTGTAAAAAAACTTGGGAGTTTTGACTCGTTAACGGGCTTAACATTTGAGACGATGTTTGTCTTTCCATTAGCTTTCATTTATTTGATCTATCTTCAATGGAACGGGGAGGCGTCATTTATTTCTGGAGGCACTTCTACGACACTACTTTTATGGGGAGCTGGACTTGTGACTGCAGTCCCATTACTTTGCTTTGCGCAAGGTGTAAAGCGGATCTCTATGACGATGATCGGTTTTCTACAATACATTGCTCCCACTATCATGCTCGTATTAGGTGTATTTTTGTATCATGAAACATTTAGTCAGATTCATGTCATTTCATTTACCTTGATATGGATCGCGCTCCTTATTTTTACGGTCAGCAAAACAAAATGGGCAAATTATCTCATAAATCGTAAAAAACAAAATTCACTTTCTGCGAAAATATAGTATAATGGCAATGACCATTGTTACAGTTGAAACCTTATCAATGATAAGGTTCTTTTCATTCATTGTTTGAGAGCGCTTTAAATAGGGAAAAATTCAATGGCGAGAAATGATGAATCACCTGTTAACAGCAACAGCACAATACTTACAAAGGGAAGCAGGAGGGAACAAAAGATGAGTCATCAACGTTCCAAATCAGAAAATCCTTGGCAGGGACTAAGTGGACCAAATATGGCCTACATCCTTGAACTATATGATCAATATAGTGTGGATCCGGAATCTGTTGACAGTTCATTCAAAGAGAAATTTGATGCTTGGGGGCCTCCTATTGAGGGCTCTGTATCAAATCAACGTACTGCACAGAGTTTTGATGGATTGGATTTCGAGAAATTAGCAGCTGCATTAAAATTAGCAGAAAACATTCGCACTTACGGTCACTTAGCAGCTAACTTATACCCAGTAGGGGAATTTCCGAAAGACAACCACCATATTGACCCGAAAGAATTTAACTTAACTAAAGAAGATTTGAAAGCGATACCACCTTCCTTTATTTGGAAAGAAGCGCCATCTAGTGTTAAAGACGGCTATCAAGCCATCCAAATGCTTCAGGAAGTGTATACGAAAACAATCGCTTATGAATTCAGTCATGTACATGAGACTGAAGAGCGCCAATGGTTAAACACCATGGTTGAAACTAGCCAACATTATCCTAAATTTTCGGCTGAAGATAAGAAAAACCTTTTAACACGCCTGAGTGAAGTTGAAGGATTTGAGAAATTCCTTCATAAAACATTCGTTGGGCAAAAACGTTTCTCTATCGAAGGCGTTGATATGCTGGTACCGATGCTTGATGAAGCAGCTAAAGAAGGATGCCGTGACGGAGCAGAACATGCTCTGATCGGAATGGCACACCGTGGGCGTCTGAACGTACTTGCTCACGTTCTTGGCAAACCTTATGAATTAATTTTCTCAGAATTTCATCATTCTCCAAACAAGGAGCTAATTCCTTCTGAAGGTTCTAGAGGAATTAACTTCGGATGGACGGGAGATGTAAAGTACCATCTAGGTGCAAGCCGATTAGTTGAAACAGATCAATCTCATAAAATTAAAATCTCACTTGCTAATAACCCAAGTCACTTAGAGTATGTTGATCCAGTTGTTGAAGGATATACAAGAGCAGCTCAGGAAACGCGTGACAAGAAAGGTTATCCGGTGCAAGATACTTCTAAAGCATTTGCGATCCTTATTCATGGTGATGCTGCATTTCCTGGCGAAGGAATCGTTGCTGAAACATTGAACTTAAGTCGCCTTAGAGGGTATCAAACGGGTGGAACACTTCATATCATCGCAAACAATTTAGTAGGTTTTACAACAGATAGCGGTGATTCTCGTTCGACGAAATATGCGAGTGACCTTGCTAAAGGTTTTGAGATCCCGATCATTCACGTTAATGCAGATGATCCAGAAGCATGTATTGCAGCTGTACATCTTGCTTATGAATATCGTAAAAAGTTCCAAAAAGATGTTCTGATCGATCTGATCGGATATCGTCGATTCGGTCACAATGAAATGGACGATCCATCTGCAACACAGCCTCGATTGTATAAACATGTAAACAGTCATCCGACCGTTCGTGACGTTTATGCAAAACAGCTTGTTAACGAAGGTGTACTATCTGATGAAGAAGTAAAGTCTATTGAAAATGATGTATTAACAAAGCATCAGACTGAATATGAAAAAGTTCAAGGTCGCAAAGAAAAATTCAAATTGGAAGACACAAGACTTCCTGATCCGTTATCGAAAGCACTTCCTGATATCGATACCACAATTTCAGTTAGTGATCTTCAAGAACTTACAGAAAACATGCTGAAGTTCCCAGAAGACTTTAATGTATATCCGAAAATCAAGAGAATCCTTGAACGCAGACGCAAGTCATTCCAAGGGGAAAAGATCGATTGGGGTATGGCTGAATCATTAGCGTTCGCTTCTATCCTTAAAGATGGAACGCCGATTCGTATTACGGGGCAAGACTCTGAGCGTGGTACATTCGCGCAAAGACACCTTGTATTAAACGATAGTGAGAGCGGAAAGAAGTTTTCTCCATTGCATGCCATGGATGACATCGATGTTTCGTTTGCGATTCATAACAGTCCATTGTCAGAATCATCAGTTGTTGGTTTTGAGTACGGTTATAATGTATTTGCACCTGAAACGCTTGTTATTTGGGAAGCACAATACGGAGATTTCGCGAACGTTGCTCAAGTTCTGTTCGATCAGTTCTTATCAGCAGGACGTGCGAAGTGGGGACAAAAATCAGGTATGGTGATGCTTCTTCCTCACGGATATGAAGGTCAAGGACCTGAGCATTCAAGTGCACGTCTAGAAAGATTCTTACAGTTAGGTGCAGAAAATAACTGGACGGTTGCTAACGTAAGTACTGCTTCACAGTACTTCCATTTGCTACGACGTCAAGCAAAGCTTCTATCAATGGATGAAGTTCGTCCGTTAGTCGTTATGACACCTAAGAGCTTGCTGCGTGACACGAAAGTAGCATCCATGGCGGAAGCTTTTGAAAGTGACCACTTTATGCCATTGTTACAACAACCTGGTCTAGGCAAAGAAAAAGACAAAGTGAAGAAAATCTTACTTTGCTCTGGTAAGATTGCGATCGATCTTGAAAAAGCTCTTGAACAAGATCAAGTAGCAAGAACGGAGATGCATATCGTTCGTGTTGAACAGATCTATCCGTTCCCAGAAGAAGAGATGAATGCTCTATTAAAAGAGTATCCAAACGTTGAAGACTTGATCTGGGTGCAAGAAGAGCCGAAAAACATGGGATCGTGGTTATACATCGAACCAAAACTTCGTGCTGTAGCACCAAAAGCTCACGTTTCTTATATTGGACGTCAAGAACGTTCGAGTACGGCTGGTGGGGAACCAGACATCTATAAAAAAGAACAAGAACAAATCATCCAAACATCATTAGCACTAGACATTCAATCGCGAGAGGGAGGCCGTGAACATGTTTGACGTTAAAGTTCCGGAGTTAGCCGAATCAATTTCAGAAGGTACAGTAGCACAATGGCTTAAAAAAGAAGGCGACACAGTTGTTAAAGGTGAAGATCTAGTAGAGCTTGAAACTGATAAAGTAAACATTGAAATCAGTGCTGAGCGAGATGGCGTTTTAAAAAATATCAAAGTTGAACCAGGCGACACTGTAGCCGTTGGGGATATCATCGCTTCTATCGTTGAAGGCGGAGCTTCTGAGTCTGCAGAACCTGCAGCAGAAGAAAAGACGGACGAAAAAGCAGCTCCAACTCAACAAAAACAAGAGCCCGTCGTTGAAAAAGACGCGGCTGAAGAAGAACTGAAAGCTTCTGATCGCCCGATCGCATCTCCTGCAGCTCGCAAGCTTGCTCGTGAGAAAGGCATCGATCTTTCTGAAGTGAATGCTCGCGATCCTCTAGGACGCGTTCGCACGGAAGATGTAAAACGTCACGCTGAAGGTGGAAGCACGGAAAAAGCTGCTCCGGCATCTAAGCCAGCAGCATCGGCTTCTAAACCAGCTGCTTCTGTTGAAGCTGTAAATCCTGAGAAACCTGTAGAGCGTGTGAAGATGTCCCGCAGACGTCAAACGATCGCTAAGCGTTTAGTTGAAGCTCAACAAACAGCAGCGATGCTTACAACGTTTAATGAAGTTGATATGACGGCGATCAACGAAGTTCGTGCTCGTCGTAAGGACAAGTTCTATGAGCAAAACGGAGTTAAACTAGGATACATGTCATTCTTCACGAAAGCTGTTGTCGGAGCACTGAAAAAGTTCCCTGCCATCAATGCTGAAATTCAAGGCGATGAAATGGTTCTTAAGAAGTTCTACGATATCGGAATCGCAGTTGGTGCAGAAGAAGGACTAGTTGTACCAGTTGTTCGCAACGCTGACCGTCTAAGCTTCGCTGGTATCGAAAAAGAAATCGGAAACTTAGCTGAGAAGGCACGTTCTAAAAAGCTATCATTAGAAGACCTTCAAGGTGGATCATTTACAATCACGAACGGCGGAATCTTCGGATCGATGCTTTCAACACCAATCTTGAACGCACCTCAAGTTGGTATCCTTGGAATGCATACAATCCAATGGAGACCAGTAGCGATCGATAAAGAGCGTATGGAAAACCGTCCGATGATGTACATCGCGCTTTCTTATGATCACCGTATTGTAGATGGAAAAGAAGCGGTAAGCTTCTTAACAACGATTAAATCACTTCTGGAAGATCCAGAATCACTTCTTTTAGAAGGTTAATGTTTAGTACTATAATGATGATATGGAACGCCCCCTGCTTGCAGGGGGTGTTTTTTTGTGGGTTCGAACAGGATAGGTCTTTAGTGCGGTGTGGGAGGTTAGCGAGTGTTTTGGAAGGAAGGTGGCTGGATTTGTCGAATGGCCTTTATTTTTGATTTTCGGCTTAATTGTGGTTGGTGTCAGCTTAATTGGTAGGCTAAACGACTTAATGAACGTCTTTTTTGACTTAATTTTTTCATTTTAGACTTAATTGTGCACAACCTAAATTCCGAGCAAAAATTATTCATCAAACCATTGCTGAAAATAAAGGTTTTTTCTCAATTTTTATCGAATGACATATGTACTAAAATAGCTAGAGGTGATACCTTGATAAAAAAACCACGTACCAAGCCCCTGAAACTATTAAAATTAGACGCCATCTTACAAAGATTAGTACACAATCATATGAAACACGGTGAATTACAAATTGAATTTGCTAGATATTCAGCAGGTTATAGAGGTGAAGTGGCATTAGATTTTTTTTTGCACGATTTAGATGAGAATTCATACCTCATTTTTCATGACTTGCGACTTCCAAGAGATAAAGAAAAGAAGTACTACTTTCAGATTGACTGTCTGATTCTTCATTCTTCGTTTGGCATATTACTCGAAGTTAAAAATCTCTCAGGTGATCTATATTTTGATCATCACTTCGATCAGATGAAACGAACGAAAAATGGCATAGATGAAACATTTCCTGATCCAGTAAACCAGGTCCAACAACAAAAATCATATCTGGATAGCTGGTTCACAAGAAATCAGTTGCCTAAAATCCCACTTTATTCCCTCGTTGTTCTAACAAATCCTAATCTTTTATTACACTATCACCCCATTATGGCAAAAAAGCAGCTCATATTATTCGAGCTAAGGGTCTAGCTAATAAAGTTCAAGACTTTTCAGCGATCCATCAAGAAATCCTCTCAAAGAAAGACCTCTCAAAACTTACTTCAAAGCTATTAAAGCAACACGAAAAGCATAATCCAGACGTATTAAGAACATATAACATCAAGAAAACAGATCTTATTACCGGAGTCTTTTGTCCAGACTGCAATCATGTTCCTATGAAACGAGACAGAAGTACTTGGGTTTGTTCTAGGTGCAATGTAAAGTCCAAAAATGCTCATATAAGAGCAATCCAAGACTACGCACTGATCTTTGGTGAGCCAGTTAAGAACAAAACCTTAAGACGTTTTTTACACATCGATTCTTCTACATGTATGAAAAATCTTCTAAAATCCATGAATCTTACCCCGAGCGGACCTACTAATTCAGCAAAGTACCAACTTCCTATTCCTTAATATCTCTACTGACATAAAATTATTTCAATCTAATAAAAAGCAAGAATAAAAACCTTCTATTTTAACTTTCTATATCACTTGCAAAATGCAAATAAAAATAGTTGTAAAATACATTCATTGCAACGATTATAAATTTGCATTTTGCAACCAATACGCAAAAAAGGCAGCTGCAACATGCAGCCACCTAAATCACACACCAATATTCTATTAAGGTATCAACAAAATCTTCCCTGTACTCTTTCTACTCTCCAAATACTCATGAGCTTTTGCTCCGTCACGCAAAGAGAAAGATGTTTCATTAATTTTTACATCTCCATCCTTAATCCATTCAAACAGCTCGCTTGAACGTTTTACACGTTCTTCGTGAGAGGTTAGAACGTTCCACAAGTCGCCTCCGGTCAACGTCTTAGAACTATCCATGAGCATGCGGGGATCAATGGACACAGGGTCGCCGCCAGCCATACCAAAGAATACTACGGTTCCGCCAATCCTTGTAACTTCGAAACTGTCCATTATCGTAGAACCAACTGACTCGTAAACAACGTCTACACCTTTGCCAGATGTTTCACTCAACACGCTTTCTTTCCAATTATCATTATACAAGAATACTGAATCCGCTCCTGCTTCAAAAGCGACCTGACGTTTTTCTTCTGAAGATGTAAGACCAATAACTTTTCCGCCAAGCAACTTGATGATCTGGATCAATAGCTGTCCAACACCGCCAGCGGAAGCATGAACCAATGCAACATGACCTTGTTTAATCGAAAAACTGTCTCTAGTCAGATAGTGTGCAGTCAACCCTTGTAACAAAAGAGAGGCTGCTGCTTCAAAGGAAACACCTTCTGGAATGGGTATTGCTTTTTCATTAGGGACAACGACCAGTTCCGCGTTTGCAGCGGGTACATCTGCGAATGCGATACGATCTCCAACAGAAACACCATTAACAGCACTGCCAACTTCTTTAACGATTCCTGCTCCTTCATAACCTAGAATGTAAGGAGGCTTTCCTTCTAGATGATAATTGCCTTTTCTTCTATAAACATCAGCGAAGTTTAAGCCAATGGCTTTCATTTCTACCAAAATGTCTTGGTCACCTATAACTGGATTCTTAATTTCACGATAGTCTAAAACCTCCGGACCACCGAATGAGTCAAAAACTAATGCTTTCATATATGTAGATCTCCATTCTAATAATTATCTTCCTTATCATATTAACCGAAACAATCTGTGAAATACTAGGAAAGGAGCTCTTATAAATGAATTTGACAGATAGAGCAGGGCACATTATGATTTAACAAAAGAATTTCTTAAAGGAGAGAGACTTCATGATTCATTTAGAGTGGGCGAACAGAGAAACAATTCGCGAGATCAAATGCGTACATACAGATGCAAAAAAATATATGGTTAACCGTGCTTTAACTGCCGGCAAAACATATGAACTAAAAAATGAAACAGAGGAATTTTATTTTGTAGTAGATAACACAGGGAAAATAGGCGGATACTACAAAGAATATTTCGAAGGCTAAGCCATAAAGCGACCAAAGAATAAGCCTGACTCATTGAGCCAGGCTTATTTTATCTATTAAGAATGAATCTTCTTTTTTTCCTTGTTTAATAGAGCATCCATGAATTCATGGAATTCTGGAATGTTCATCTGTTGTGCTGAATCTGATAGCGCTACTGCTGGGTCAGGATGTACTTCAGCCATAACTGCATCGGCTCCGATCGCCATTGCCGCTTTAGCAGCAGGGAGGAGAAGGTCTTTTCGGCCCGTTGAGTGTGTTACGTCCACAACTACCGGGAGATGCGTTTCTTTTTTAAGAATAGGTACCGCTGAAATATCGAGTGTGTTACGAGTTGCTCTCTCGTAAGTACGAATACCGCGTTCACATAGAATAACTTGTGAGTTACCTTGAGCCAAGATGTATTCTGCAGCGTACATGAATTCTTCAATCGTCGCAGCTAACCCACGCTTCAGCAATACTGGTTTGTTCACAGATCCAGCTGCTTTCAATAGATCAAAATTCTGCATGTTACGTGCGCCAATCTGAATCACATCAACATAATCTAGCGCCATCTCAATATCGTTCGGATTAAGAATTTCACTTACAACAGCAAGCTGATGTTCATCTGCTGCTTTACGAAGAATTTTTAATCCTTCAAGTCCAAGACCTTGGAAGTCGTAAGGAGACGTACGCGGTTTGAATGCGCCACCTCGGATTAGTGTTAATCCTTTTTCTGCAATGACTTCTGCTACTTGCTTCACTTGTTCGTAGCTTTCTACCGCACAAGGACCCATGATGAAGTGGGGATTACCATCACCAATCTTTTCACCTTTTACATTTACGATCGTATCTTCAGGTTTCTTTTTACGAGATACGAGTAATGCTTTTCGGTTATCATCTTTTTGGAGCTCCAAGCTCGCTTTGAAGATTTGCTTGAAGATGTGCTGTACCGTTGATGTTTCGAACGGACCATCGTTATGAGAAGCAATCAAATCTAATAGCTCTCTTTCTCTTACAGGATCAAACCGTTTAACTCCTTGCATTTCCTTAAGCTTTCCAATTTGTTGTGCAACATTACCTCGTTCATTTAAAAGTTCTAAAATTTTTAAAGAAATATCATCCATCTGTTTGCGTAAGTCTGCTAATTCGTTTGACATGTGTGGTTCCTCCCCATATTTATACTACTGTAATTAGTTCCTATATCGCGGCCGCTCATAGGCTTATATATATACATCGTTACATAGACACTTTCGCGCTTTAAAGCGTGTGTCTCATAAAGTATTGTTTGTAACTTTAAAGGGATTTCAAAAGAATGTCAAGTACTTACACAAAAAAAGACAAAAATTATTTTTCAGCCTGTTTTACAAGCTTTTTGACATATAGATGAAGGTAATGTAAATTTTAAGAAAAATGAATGAATTTCCTTTACAACAGCGCTTCAACGTGCTAAAACTGTTTATAACTTTATAAAACAAATCGCAATGAAAGAACAGCAGTAGTGAAATGGTTCCCTGTTATTAGAGAGCTGATGGTGGTGCAAATCAGTACATAGCCTTTCACGAATTACAATTCTTGAGCATGCTTTGAAAAAGGCCGGAAAAATTTCCGTTAACAAAATGAAGGTGGCAAAGATATATTCTTTGCTGTCAGGGTGGTACCGCGATGATAATTCGTCCCTGCTTATTAGCAGGGATTTTTTTGTACTATCAGAACTATTTTTACAAGTGCAATAAGTAAAAAAGGGAAATGTTATGTACAACTAAGGCTGACTCAAAGATAAACGGTTCAGCAAAGATTTTTCTATAAATAAACAGGCAAACAGGAGGAATAGAACATGAGATATTTAACAGCAGGGGAGTCACACGGCCCTCAACTCACAACAATCATTGAAGGTGTACCAGCAGGTTTGCCTCTAGTAGCAGAAGACATTAACGAAGAACTAGCTAGACGTCAAAAAGGGCATGGGCGCGGACGTCGAATGCAGATTGAGAAAGATCAGGTTCAGATCGTAAGTGGTGTACGTCACGGAGTAACGCTCGGCTCGCCGATCACACTCATTGTTGAAAACAAAGACTTTACTCATTGGACGAAGATCATGGGTGCTGAACCTCTCGAAGACGACAACGGAGAAGTGAAACGTGTTATCTCTAGACCTCGACCAGGTCATGCAGATTTAAACGGTGCTATCAAATACAATCATCGAGATATGAGAAACGTGCTAGAACGTTCTTCAGCCCGAGAAACAACTGTAAGAGTTGCAGCAGGTGCTGTCGCGAAAAAGGTTCTAAAAGAACTTGGTGTTGAAGTCGGTGGACACGTGTTAGAACTAGGAGGAGTTATCGCAAAAGACACTACTTATGAATCGTTAGAAGAACTTCGTGAAAAAACGGAGGTTTCACCAGTTAGATGTTTAGATAAAAATGTTGAAAAAACGATGATGGAAGCCATCGACAAGGCAAAAGAAAACGGAGACTCGATCGGTGGAGTTGTAGAAGTAATCGTAGAAGGTATGCCAGTTGGCGTAGGAAGCTACACCCATTACGATAATAAACTCGATGCCAAATTAGCAGCAGCTATTATGAGTATAAATGCATTTAAAGGTGCTGAAATTGGTATTGGATTTGAAGCAGCACGAAAACCTGGAAGTGAAGTGCATGATGAGATTCTTTGGGATATCGAACGCGGCTATACAAGAAGAACAAACAACGCAGGGGGCTTCGAGGGAGGAATGACGACTGGAATGCCAGTTGTTGTACGTGGTGTGATGAAGCCGATTCCTACTCTATACAAGCCGCTAAACAGTGTGGATATTGAAACAAAAGAAGTCTTTGCCGCAAGCATTGAACGCTCTGACAGCTGTGCAGTCCCTGCTGCTAGTGTTGTGGCAGAATCTGTTGTTGCTTGGGAGCTTGCAAGTGCGCTAGTCAATCAATTCGGACAAGATAAC
Source organism: Fictibacillus sp. 5RED26 (assembly GCF_015903895.1). Lineage (NCBI taxonomy): Bacteria > Bacillati > Bacillota > Bacilli > Caryophanales > Fictibacillaceae > Fictibacillus > Fictibacillus sp. 5RED26. The sequence continues at coordinate 1,343,921 of NZ_JACZDU010000001.1, forward strand.
ATGGAAGTGATTAAGAAAAACATCGTGCAGCACCAAGAACGTGCAAGGGTGTTTTAAATGAACACGATACACATAACAACACCTTCAAAGAACTACCCGGTTTTTATTGGTGAAAAAGTAATTAATCAGATTAAAGTAGTTCTTGAAAATCTGAATCCTTCACCTAAGAACCTATTGATCATAACAGATGAAAACGTTGGAGCTCTCTATTTAGAAACCGTACAAAGAGTGATCGGTGATGCATTCACTCATGAAACGATACAAATTCAGGCTGGTGATGATCAAAAGTCTTTTGAGAATTATATGGCTTGCCAAAGTTTTGCTCTAACTAAAGAGCTCGACCGGTCATCTGTTGTTATTGCGCTTGGAGGCGGAATGATCGGAGACCTTGCTGGATTTGTCGCTGGCACCTACATGCGAGGAATTCGCTTTATTCAAGTTCCGACTACTATTCTTGCACATGATAGTGCAGTAGGTGGAAAAACAGGTATTAATCACCCTGAAGGTAAAAACATGATCGGCGTCTTTCATCAACCTGAAGCAGTGATCTATTCCACAGACTTCTTGACTACCTTACCACTTAACGAAAAAAGATCTGGCTTTGCGGAGGTCGTAAAACACGCATTGATTGCTGATGAAAATCTATATCGTTCGTTAAGAGAAAACGTTAAAACCATTGATGATCTAAAAGGTGACTGTCTACAGCAAGCTCTTATAAAAGGCATTGAAATAAAAAATGCGATCGTCACACAAGACGAGAAAGAAAAAGGAATTCGTGCATATTTGAACTTTGGTCATACACTCGGCCATGCTATAGAAGGAGAGCTTCAATACAAAGGCATCACTCATGGTGAAGCAGTTGCATTAGGTATGCTATTTGCACTTTCACTAAACGAGGGCACAGAAAATTTAGGAAAAGAACTAAAACTGTGGCTAACATCTTTAGGTTATCCGTCATTTCCTAAGCATTTATCTTCTTCCTCATTAATCAATCGTATGAAAAAAGATAAGAAAGCTGAAAAGGGCATGATTCAAATGGTGCTGCTGAACGGTTTCGGTAAGCCCTATTTATCACCTTTTACTTCAAAAGAATTAGAGCGTAAATTATCTTCTTTTATAGGAGAGATTTAAAAAGGAGTATGAATACATGAAGAACGTCTTACTAATAGGGGTTGGATTGATTGGTGGTTCAATCGCTCTTTCTATCAAACAAGAACACGAAGCAACAATCTATGGGTACGACGTTTATGCTGACAACAGTGTAAAGGCAGCAGAGATAGGCGTAATTGACGAAGCTGTTACAGACTTTACTAGGATTTCCCAAATAGCAGATCTAATTATAATTGCAACACCTGTTGAAGCAACGTTGCAGGTGATGGAGAAACTAGCTACCATTTCACCTGTAATTAAAGCGTTAGTTATGGATGTTGGAAGTACAAAAAAATCGATTATGAATAAAGCAGAGGAAATGGCCGTTTCTGGCATTCGTTTTATTGGTGGTCACCCTATGGCTGGATCGCACAAAACAGGAGTGGAAAGTGCAAAGGTACATCTGTTGGAAAATGCCTTTTATTTTTTGACACCAAACTCCTTAACTACTGAAGTAGATATCGATGAAGCAAAGACATGGTTAAAAGGGACAAGAGCAAAATTTCTCGTTACTGATCCAGATGAACATGATTTTCTTACTGGAATCATAAGTCACTTTCCGCATCTTGTAGCCTCAAGCCTTGTGAGGATTGCGCAAAATCATGCGAAGGAAAAACCGTTGATTCAGCAACTTGCAGCAGGAGGGTTTCGAGACATTACGCGTATTGCTTCAAGCTCTCCTAAAATGTGGAGTGATATTGTCAGTCAAAATAAGTCACATCTTCTTAAACTATTAAATGAGTGGAAAAATGAGATGGATACGGTGATTGAGTTCGTTGAAAAGGGAGATGAATCGGAACTCTATGATTACTTTGAAGGTGCAAAATCATTCCGAGATTCCTTACCTGTTCGATCAAAAGGTGCGATTCATCCATTTTCAGATCTTTATGTGGATATCCTCGATAAAGTAGGTGCTTTATCTCACATTACTGAACTCCTGGCACAATCAGAAATTAGTATTATTAATTTGAGTATTTTAGAAGTAAGAGAAGGACTCAACGGAGTACTTCGATTGAGCTTCCAAGATGATAATGATCGAGACCAAGCACAAGAAATTCTACAGAATGAGAATTATTTAACTCAAATTACTTTATAAGGAGGCACTATTCTATGACAAAACAATTACAACCCATTCAACGACTAAAGGGATCTATTAAAGTGCCTGGAGACAAATCTATTTCACATCGAGCAGTCATGTTTGGGTCCATTGCAGAGGGTCGGACGACAATTGATGGTTTTTTAACAGGTGAAGACTGCTTAAGTACTATTTCTTGTTTCAAGAAACTCGGCGTTTCAATTCTACAAGAAGGTGAAAAAGTAACAGTAGAAGGAAAAGGACTTACTGGATTAACACCACCTTCAGAAGATTTGTACGTAGGGAATTCGGGTACTACGATCAGGTTGATGCTAGGCATTCTTGCTAACACACCTTTTGAATCGATCTTAACAGGTGATGATTCGATCGCAAAAAGACCAATGAATCGTGTTACCAAACCTTTAAAAGAAATGGGAGCTACGATTGATGGAAATGATTCAGGAAACAAGGTTCCACTTCACATTAAAGGTGGCGAAACACGAGGTATTCATTACACCTCTCCAATCGCTAGTGCTCAAGTAAAATCGGCTATTATACTAGCAGGATTAGATGGAGAAGGAACAACTTCTGTAAAAGAACCCTTCAAATCGAGAGACCATACAGAACGCATGCTAAAAGCGTTTGGAGTAGAAGTCGAAACGGATGATCTATCTGTTTCGGTCGCAGGTGGCCAGAAGTTAAAAGGAACTCATATTGAAGTACCAGGTGATATTTCTTCAGCTGCCTTCTTTTTAGTGGCAGGTGCGGTCGTTCCAAACAGTGAGATTACACTAAAAAAAGTAGGGTTAAACCCAACTCGTACTGGAATATTAGATGTGCTGAAGAATATGGGGGCAGATATAGCCTACCAAAATAAAAATGATGAAGCTTCAGAACCTTTTGGAGATTTAGTCATCAAAAGCTCTGCCTTAAAAGGAACGATTATTGAAGGCGATCTTATTCCTCGACTGATCGATGAAATTCCAATCATAGCTCTAGCCGCAACACAAGCGGAAGGAACGACGATTATAAAAGATGCACATGAACTTCGAGTGAAAGAAACAGATCGAATTGAGACCGTAGTGAACGAGCTTAAGAAAATGGGTGCAGATATTGAAGCAACAGAAGATGGTATGATCATCCAGGGTAAGTCTTCATTACATGGAGCATCTGTACAAAGCTACGGTGATCACAGAATCGGAATGATGTTAAGTGTGGCCGCTTGTATAGCAGAAGGTGAAACAACACTTGCAAACAGTGAAGCAATAGCTGTTTCGTATCCTTCATTCTTTGAACAACTGAATGATCTTACAAAGTGAATGATCTTACAAAGTAAAGAAAAAACGTTCCTAGTCATGAAAAGGGAACGTTTTTTTTGTATTATTGAACACTTGAAAATGTTCTTAGATCTTCAATGTCTGCCACCTTGAATCCATTCGCTTCTACTCGGTGAACAAGTTCATCAATCTCTTCACGCGATACACTTTCATTGAAAGTGATAACAACTCTGCGAAGAAATTGCTTACCCGCGTCTTGGGTGAAAACACCTTCAATATTGTATTCTTCATGAATAGCTGTAAATAGCTTTCTTAACGAACCTTTTCCTTCAGTGGTTGAAACCGTTAAAGAATAACCACCTTTCTTAATGCCATAAGAATCTTCTAGTATATCCATTACTTTTGAGTGAGTAATGATTCCTAAGAAGTTATGATCATCATCGACCACAGCCATAAAAGGTAAGCGTCTAATCGTGAAGAGCACTTTGAAATAAGCTGTATTCTCATGAATAAAAGCGTCTTTCTCCTCTACAATTCTACTAACATGGTCTTTCACTGATCCAACATTATCAATAATATAATCAGATGTAGTCTCTTTAAAAAGAAGACCTACAAATTTTTGTTCTGATTCATCCAAAACGGGTATGCAGCGATACCCTGATTGGATAATAGTATATCGAGCTTCGCTGATTGACATGTTCTCTGTTACATACGTTACTTTAGATTTAGTTAGATAGTTGGATTTTACTTTCATAAGACACACCCTTTTCAGAATAATATAAATATTTAAAACTATTTCGACAAAAAAAGCAAATAACCTTTCTTTTTACTCAACTTTATTACTAATTGCATATTAAGCAATAATACCATATACTATTACTAGAATATTTAATAAATTTTTAAAAGGAGGTGTAAGGCATGCTTAAAGGTGTACAAATGTTTAACTGGTTGGTTGTTTTCCGTGCAATTACTTATGTATTTTCTAAAATTGGCGGAGTCTGTCCATTTTCAGTTAAAACATTAAAGTACATCACAAAGTAACCTTACCCTATCCTTTTTTATTGTTAGTAACCATGGGCAGGTATGTTGCTCATGGTTTTTTTGTATACAAAAAAGGGCAGTGGCATTGGATTAAAAGGAGAAAATGAAATGATAATATGCACTGTTCATAAAGTTAAGAAAATGTATGGCGGAAATGAGATACTAAAAAACATATCTTTTGAAATTCACGAACAAGATCGAGTAGGTATAGTCGGACAAAATGGTTCAGGAAAAACGACTCTGTTTAAGCTGCTAAGCGGGATTGACCATCCGGACTCAGGTTCTATAGCCATCAGGAAGGATGCAGAAATCGGATATTTAGAACAACTTCCTGAGCGTACGGAGAATATGAGGGTATATGATGTGGTTTCTGCAGCCTTTCAAGAAATCAATGAGATCGAACTTAAAATTCAACATGTTAATGCATTGTTAAGTGATCCAGATCAAACACACCGATTAGACAAAAATCTGAATAAGCTCTACAGACTGCAAGAAGAATTTGAAGAGCTTGGTGGTTATGCGATTGAGTCGAAGATAAATGGCGTTTTGGCTGGTTTAGGTCTAACTCAACTCTCTCAACACCTTTTTAAACAACTAAGTGGAGGAGAACAAACGAAGGTGGGTCTAGCTTGTTTGTTATTAAAAGAGCCTGAGCTTTTACTCTTAGACGAACCTACCAATCATCTTGACATCGAAACAATGAATTGGTTAGAAAATTATCTTCAAAAATATAAAGGTTCCGTTATTATTATCAGTCATGATCGCTACTTCTTAGATAGAGTTACATCAAAGACGATTGATATAGAAGATGGTGAATGTACCTTATATCATCAAAGTTACTCAGGTTTTCTCAAAGAAAAAGAGAATAACCTTCTTCTAGAATTTGAGAAATATGAAGAACAGCAAAAGAAAGTTAAAAAGATTAAAGAGTCGATCAAACAACTAAGAGATTGGGGAGCACGTTCAGGAAATGAGAAATTCTTCAAAAGAGCGAGGAACATGGAGAAAGCCCTTCATCGAATACAGAGTATGAAACGCCCCAAACTGGAACGTAAAAAAGCAGCTTTCGAATTTTCAGTAAACAAAAGAAGTGGCCAAGATGTAGCGGTAATTAAAGGGCTTAGTAAAGAAATCGAAGGTCGCTCCATATTAAGTAATCTCGAATTGCAGATTCGATATGGTGAGAAAGTAGCCCTCGTTGGTAAAAACGGTTCTGGAAAAACAACACTGCTAGAGACCTTGCAAACTCTTGAAAACTGCAGCGGCACGATAAAGCTTGGACCGTCCGTTTCAATCGGTTACCTTTCTCAAAAAGGCCTTATTGCTGAATCAACTCAATCCGTACTTGATATCTTCAGAGAAAAAGTACCGATGGAAGAAGGAGAAGCTCGGCATCACTTAGCAAAGTTTTTGTTTTACGGCGCATCCGTTTATAAAAAAGGAAATGAACTTAGCGGTGGAGAACGAACACGACTCAGACTTGCACAGCTTGTTTATGAAGGTTTTAATTTCTTAATACTCGATGAACCGACAAACCATTTAGATATTGATTCACGTGAAGCCTTAGAACTAGCACTAGAAGAGTTTAAAGGAACGATTCTATCAGTCTCACACGATCGATACTTTATGAACAAACTCTTTGAACGTACCATATGGTTAGAAGAGGGAACCCTAGAGAGTTATAGTGGAAATTTTGATTATGCACTTGAAAAGCGTTTAAGTATTTAATTTCAACTTTTCTACTGATAAACAGGTTATTTTAAATAGCCTGTTTCTTTTTGGTTATATCTTGTTGTTTATAGTTTTGGCTTTCGTTCAAGAGACGTGACCTCGAGGGGCTAGCCACTGCACCTAGACAGGTGAGACACTTATACGTGAAACGTACGAATGTGGCTCACCGCCTGCCCCGTGGAAAGCGAGCATCCTGGAACGGAAATCGACTACTTCCAAAAGCTTCAAGGTTAAAAAGAGCCTTCTTTTATTCGTTTTCTACTGATTGTTCTTTCAATGTATGGGGAATAATGGTGAGAAAACGTGTCTAAACAGGAGGGATCTTATGAGTAACTATGAAAATAACATGCCGCAGTTTCCAGAACCGATTTGGAGGCAGCAATTAAATCTACCTACATACTCTGTATTGAATGAAGATAATCAAACGGAAGTAGTGGTTGTAGGAGCGGGGATAAGCGGTATTACTACAGCTTATCTTCTAGCGAAAGAAGGCAAAAAGGTTACACTGATTGAGGCAGGTAAAGTAATTAATGGAACAACTGGTCATACAACAGCAAAGATCACTTCTCAACATGATGTTATCTATGATCACCTTATTTCACATATAGGGTTAGAAAGAGCACGTCAGTATTATGAATCAAATGAACAAGCTAAACAGTTTATTGAGAATCTTGTTAAACAAAACAATATTCATTGTAACTTTGAGAAACACGATGCATTTCTATATGCAAACACTGAGGAAGGAATCAAAAAGCTAAACAAAGAAGCTGATGCTTATCAACAGTTAGAGATCGATGGTGAGTTGGTCGAACAAATTCCATTTAACATACCGCATAAAAAAGCACTTGTTATGAGAAATCAAGCGCATTTTCACCCTGTAAAATATTTAGCAGCGTTATTACAAGAAATGGAGTCGCTAGGTGTTGAGGTCTACGAAAACACGACAGCAACAGATATTATAGAAGAGAAACACAAAAAAGCTGTTGTGCAAACAAGTAACGGACACAAAATTACTGCCGACTTTGTAGCTTGTTGTACACATTTTCCGTTTTTTGATGGATTGGGTTTTTATTTTACAAGAATGATGGCAGAGCGTTCATATGTATTGGCTGTAAAAACACAAGATACATTTCCAAATGGGATGTATATGGGAGTAGATCAAACCTCATTTTCCTATCGGTCTATCTTACAAGATGGAGAAAAGATCGTACTGCTTAGTGGAGAAAGTCATCAGACTGGACAAGGAATCCCGACTCATCAGCACTATGAGGCTTTATTAAAGGAAGCAAAAAAATCGTTAAACTTAGATAGTGTACTTTATCGCTGGTCTGCTCAGGATTTAATCACACTAGATAAAATACCGTTCATCGGAAAGCTTACGCATAAGCATGATCACATTCTTGTGGCTACAGGTTACAAAAAGTGGGGAATGACGACAGGCACACTTGCTGCTTTAATCATTAGAGATCATATCTTGGGTAGGAAGAATGCATTTGCTGAACTCTACAAGCCCCAAAGATTTCAAGCTGATCCCTCTGATATTAAACAGTTTATCAAGGAAAACGCAGATGTTGCTAAGCATTTTGTTTCTGGGAAGTTAGACAAACCGTCAAAACATCCAAGAAGTTTAAATAAAGATGAAGGTTGTGCCGTAACGGTTGACGGAGAGAGATGTGGGGCTTATCGAGATCAAAACGGAGAACTTCATATCGTAGATACGACTTGTACACATCTTGGTTGTGAGACAGAGTGGAACAGCGGTGATCGAACATGGGATTGTCCTTGTCATGGTTCGCGTTTTTCATACGATGGTTCAGTCGTTGAAGGGCCAGCGAAAAAACCTCTCAAACGTGTAGAACTACAATAAACGAACGAGAATGACTTATTAAAGTGCTTATTTGCTTTAGTAAGTTATTTTTTTGGTTAAAGATTAAATTTGAATAAAAAACTTTCATGCTTAATATAGTGCTAACTAGATATCAATGAATTTATTCTTATATTTTCAAAAAAATAACAAGTAAAAATAATGAAAATTTTATGAATTTAGTATAAAATAAAGTGCTTGAAAGCGAGAGGGGGAAATGAAATATGAAGCTTTTAAGAGAAACATTAAAGCACTTTAAGCCTTATTGGAGGGGACTTCTTCTTGCTTTTATCTGTTCGTTGATCGGTGGCGCCTTTACGGTAATCCCACCCATACTAGCAGGAAAGCTTGTTGATGAGATTCTGCCGAATGAGATGACGGATATGATCGGTTGGTTAGTCGCAGGGGTTCTTTTCTCGTTTTTATTTAAGGTGATATTTGAATCCTTACAAGAATTTATTCAAATTCAGATCGGTTTAGATGTTATCACAGATATGCAGATGCGTGCATTTGGACGGTTGCATAAAACACCAATGTCATTCTTCACGACTACACCTCGTGGAGATATGCTATATCGTCTCACTCACGACGTAGAAGCTGTACAGAACTTAAATAATACGGTCGTACCTCGATTCGTACAACAAGTAGTGAGTGCGGTCGCGGCTTTTATTGCAGTGTTTGCTCTATACTGGCCAGTAGCTATCGTTATGTTCTGTGTATTCGCTATCTATCTGTACCCATCCTTTAAACTCGGAACGACTATGAGAAAAATGAGTGCTGTTCAGAGGGATATGCGTGCAGATATTTATCACCACCTTCAAGAAAGCATCGAATCAACAAGACTAGTTCGTACTTTTCAAACACAAGAAAGAGAAATACATACACAAGATAAAAAGCTAACAGATTGGAAGGATTATTCCATACGTGCTGCTTTGATCGGAAAAGTAAACTGGCGTCTTGGTAATCTATTCAATATTGCTACACCCGGAGTAGTAATGCTTGTTGGAGGAATGGCGGTCTGGAATAATACCATTTCGGTTGGAACACTTGTTGCTTGTTTAGGGTTTATTCCTACGATGTTTTTTCCCATTCGTTCACTCGCTGAGAACGCATTGATCATTCAGCAGGCTATCCCTGCTCTTCAACGAATCTATGAATATTTTGACTTACCTAAAGAACATGAAGATGACCTACCAAACATGCAACCGATTCGTGGGGATATTGATGTTGATAATCTTTGGTTTCGTTATCCAGGTAAAGAAGAATATGTGTTAAAAGGTGTTTCACTGAATATGAAAGCTGGGCAGCATATTGGAATCGTTGGTACGAGCGGCGGTGGAAAATCAACGCTTATTCAATTGCTGCTTGGTCTTTATGAACCCGAAGCAGGTTCTATTGAAATCGACCAACAAAACCTGTTTGAGTTCAATAGAAATTCTTTTCGTCAGCAAGTAGGAGTCGTCTCTCAGGAAACGTTTCTTCTTAACAACACACTGAGGATGAACTTATTATATGGAAGAAAAGATGCAACACAAGCCGATTTAGATGCGGCATGTGATGCTTCAGGACTTACAGATTTTGTAGCCGCCTTACCAGAAGGCTATGAAACAATCGTTGGTGAGCGTGGACTTAAGCTTTCTGGTGGACAAAGACAACGCGTAGCTCTTGCAAGAGCTATTCTTCGACATCCTGCTCTATTAATCTTTGATGAAGCAACTTCTTCACTCGATGGGGAAACAGAAGAACGCGTTCAGACTGCTCTTGATGAACTCATACCAGGCAGAACGACAATTACGATTGCACACCGGCTGATCACCGTTAGGGATTCAGATAGAATCGTACTCCTAGACAAAGGTGTAGTAGCAGAATCGGGTACTCATGATGAACTTCTTGCAGAGCGAGGACAATATTACGAACTTTATATGGCGCAATACAGTGAATTAGAAAAGGAGAGAGCGATATGAGCCAAACGAATTTGAAACAAAAAAATCGAGATGGCAGACGCGTTCTAGCCTTTTTAAAACCACATAAAAAATGGGTATTTGCTGATGCGTTTGTTATCGCTATATCTCAAGTATTTTCCGCGCTAATTCCGACGCTTGCACTCGGTTGGCTTGTGGATAAAATTCTACCAGGTGAGTCCAATCAACTATTATGGGGATTGATGTGGCTATTGATCTTTGCCGCAGTTGCTGATTTAATCCTGATGGTTATCGATGAGTATTTTTGTCACCAGGTCGCGAAGACTGTAACGAACTGGCAAAAGTTAAGACTGTTTAAACATCTACAGAACTTACCTTTTTCCTTTTATCAAAACAACCAATCTGGTGAGATGATGGCTCGTGTTTCTGATGATCCGGATACACTCCATAATTTCTTGGCTTGGGAAGGGTCAACCTTTATGGCATCTGTACAAGGTGTTATTTTATACAGCATCGTACTTTTGTGGATTCATCCTTATTTAATGATTACGAGTGTTGTGTTAGGTGTTACCTTTTATTTAACATCAAACGCTGTCGGTCAACGCACACGACAATCTTCGGCAAATGCCAGAAAAGAAGCTTCTCGTTATCTTGAGAGACTTCGTGAGTCTGTAACCGGTATCCATCTTTCCCGGGTTTTAGGCGTTTCCGATGGTGAGGTTTCAAGTGTTGCTGAGATTAGAAAATCATTCATAAAAGAATCTCGTCATGAATTAAAAGCAAGGATGCAATCCATCGTGGTAATCGGAAGCTACAATGGACTTGCCTTAGCAGTCGTTTATGGTCTTAGCGCATACTTAATCTGGAACGATAAATTAACAGCTGGTCAGATGCTTACTGCTGCAGGTCTTGTGGCAATTGCTGCTAATGAGATGCAGAGAATGTTAAGAAACTGGCTTTCAGTAAGAAGGACCGGTCCTGCATTAGATCGCTCTGAACTTTTACTCAGCCAAGAAGTATCAAGTGCTGAAACAGAAAAAGGATTCATTCCACAACAAATTGAAGGGGAAATTGAATTTAGGGATATAGCATTCGGTTATCCTGAAAAAGACGATAAAGTTTTAAAAGGGTTATCATTTTCCGTAAAATCCGGAGAAGCAGTAGCACTTGTAGGGCCGAGCGGATCTGGTAAATCGACTGTTGTAGATCTATTACTGCGATTGTATGAGCCTGAGAGTGGGGCCATCTTTATTGACGGAAAAAACGTATCAAAAATTGATGCAGGGTGGCTTCGCTCACAAGTTGCGATCGTTTCACAAGATGTACAGCTTCGAAATGGTTCTTTAGCTGATAACTTACGAATCGCCAATCCTGAAGCAACTGATGATGAATTGATAAGTGCACTCGAAGACAGCGGTCTCGGTGAATTCTTACTTACTCTTCCGGATGGACTCAACACGCTAGTTGGAGAAAGAGGGAGTCTATTATCAGGAGGACAGAAGCAAAGGCTTTCATTAGCAAGAGCTCTTGTAAAAGATGCGTCTATTTTAGTTCTTGATGAAGCGAGCTCTGCCTTAGATCCCATCACAGAAGTACAAGTCAACGAAGCGATCAATAAAAGAAAATCAAAACAAACGCTCATTATTATTTCGCATAGACTTTCAACCGTCTTAGCTGCCAATCGAATTATTGTCATAGAAAACGGAGTAATGATCGAGGACGGAGTTCATGATGAGTTGCTGAAGTCTGATAATGGCGTATACAGCAGGTTGTTTAAACGTGAAGCGGATATTGGGACACAAGCATTTAGCAGTTAAGAATGGTAAGGTAATCTAACTTAGATTGCCTTTTCCTCATAATTCCACTCTAATTTGGGTATATATGAAACTATATATCCAAAGGAGGGAACCTTCATGTCAGCAACAATTAGAGCTTTTCTGAATATCGCAGCACTCGCCGCAGTAATCTTTGTTAATTATTTGGCCAATGCATTACCTTTGAATGGAAGAACAACCGGAGAGTTATCAGCAAAGTACAATGTGTTGATCACTCCAGCAGGTTATGTATTTTCCATATGGGGACTCATATATTTGCTATTAACGATCTGGGTGATCATTCAAGTGATGCCTAAGAACAGAAATGAGACCGTGTATAGAAGCATCGGCTTATGGTTCGTTTTGAACTGTATCTTAAATTGTACATGGATATTTGTTTGGCATTATGAACTTCTAGGTTTATCTTGGATTGTGATGATCGGACTCTTATTGTCACTCATCATGATCTATACGAAGATCCAAAATCAAGATAACCAGTCTTCGTTCGTTCGACTTCCATTCTCGGTCTATCTAGGATGGATCAGTGTGGCAACAATCGTAAATACAGCGGTCGTTTTAAAGTATGGCGGTTGGAATGGTTTTGGACTTTCATCTGTTACTTGGACCGTGATCATGCTTATTGTTGGTACGGGATTGGCGATCTTTTTTACGATTCAAAACAAAGATATCATTTATCCGCTCGTCTTTGTTTGGGCTTATATCGGAATAGGTGTTAGACATAAGGGTGAGATAGACGTTCTCACGTATACGAGTTTTTCACTAGCTATTTTACTTTTGATCTTTATAATTTGGAGAGCTGTCACTAGAAAAAATGGAGAAACAGCAATGAAATAGGAACTTTAGAGGGAGAGTTACGAATGGTTAAGTTATCGATGCCGGTAGGTTTGTTGATGGAGTCAGCATTAGCAGGTGGTGTTTCGGGGGAAAGACTACTAGAAGTGATTGAAACTAAGGATTACGAAGCACTCCGGCATGTTGGGAAAGAAGAATCAAGCTGGACTTTCTTTTTTGAGTTTGCAGAACAAAACCGGGAAACTGTTGTTTCTGCGATTACATCGGGTTATACCTTTAAATTTATAACAATTAGAGGATTGTTGAACTTATTACAGACCAAATATAAACTAAAAGAAAACGAAGACTTTTTAATGAATGAATCTGGTATAGACATGAATCTCTCAGATGAACAACTCGATTTTCTTCGTTCTCGAATACCTTCACAATGGGTCTTCAAAAAACAAGAACAATCACAGTACTGTGTTCAGTCTTATTTAGCACAAACCATTTCAACAAGTGTGTAGTTAAGACTAAAGCGCTTAAGCGAGAAGCATATCCCGCTTAAGCGCTTTTTTAATCTTGATAGTTATTTCGTGCACTTAACCACGTGTTGATTCCGATCGCTTTACATACAGAGAAGTAATGAAGAAGCATCAATAGCACGGAACCTGCATTCATACCAATGATGATGCCATGCATCCCTAATGATGGTTGTGACCCTAACATGTACATAAGGACAAACGATAACGTTGTTGACCAAACCGACTGAACAAATGCTGTTGTAATTAAGCCTAGACCGATCAGATAAGCTTGGAGAGGTATTAGGAAAAAAGTAAATAAAAAACTTGGCCACAACAATTCTAAATACGTAGCTGCGGATTGTGAATGAAAGAACATTAAGGTAAGTTTTTCTGAAAACATTAAGAAGATTGCAACAGCTGGAAAACCGTATAATGCAGTTATGCCCATTACACGAATAAGAAGGCTTTTTAATTTTTCTACATCTTTTTTAGCCGTAGCTTCTGAAACTGTGGGTATTAAGACGACTAAAAGAGAGTGAGCAATAAATGCTGGGAAGAAGCCAATTGATATTGCTACTCCTGCCAATAAACCAAACTCTTCTGTTGCGGCAACTCCTGAAAACCCTGCAAGTGACAGTGAATATTTGATCAAAAACGGCTGTATGGCGTTTGTAACAGCATGAAACAGACGTAAGCCAGTAGTAGGAATGGTTACAGCCATAAGGCTCCTAGTCACTTCGTTTGATGAAAGATGTTCATTGTTGTGATTTTGCATTCTTTTGTATTGAATTAAATAAGCCGTGAAGAGATAGACGAAAACGATGAGTTCACTGCCTACAAAAGTTGCTAGGGCTATAAGGATTGCCGTTTCATTATCAAACGAGAACAATTGATAGATGCCTGTTAATAAGATGAGCTGAGCTAATTTCCGAAATAAGTTTGAGAATGCCAGTTTGCCCATCTGTTGTTTACCCATAAAGAACCCTCTAGCAATAGATGTTAGGGAGATTAAAGGGATTAATATGACCATAAGCCATCTAACTAAAGGATGATAACTATTGAATACGGGTATGAAAGGCAGGATCACTAAAGCGAGCACAATCATAGCTACAGTCAACAATATAGTCATCTTTGTAGCATGTTTCAACATGCTATAGTGTTGTTTCTCCTCTTTTTCTGCAACGAACTTTGAAATGGAGATCGGTAATTCCAAACTCGCTACAATAATGATTAAGATGACGGTTGGAAAGATCGACATATAATGCCCGAGTCCTAATTCACCTAGTTCTCTTGCTAACACCATGTTCACAATGAATTCTAGACTTTCACCAACTAATGCAGCAGCAGCAAGCAGCAATACTCCTCTAAAAAATATATTCATACGATGAGTGCATCTCCTTGTACACGTTGTCCTTTTATTCATATGCAAAAAAAAGGAAACAAGACCTCGAAGGACTTTAAACATTGAAAGAGAAAGATAAGCATATAGCAGAACAAGGAGAGATTATTGTGACATTACATACAGAACAAAATGCAAATCAAATTCTATCATTATCAGAACAAGAAAAGATTATGGATCAGTGGCTTTTTGAAAGGTTAGAGCATTTATTGCCTTTTTTAATGAAGAAGCATAACGTTGATATGTGGGTAACAATCGGCAAAGAATACAAGGAAGATCCACTAGGGAAGACTTTCTTTCCATCTGCGATCGATAGTTCAAGAAGACTAACCATACTAGCATTTGTTAAGGATATCCATTCTGACGAAATTAAACGGTTTGTTATCTCTTCAAACAAAAACTTCGAACCTTATTACTCATGCTTCCCACTGAGAGATAGTGAAGACTCTTTTACCGGTTTAAAACGATTGGTTGATAAATACGACCCTGAATCCATAGCAATTAATACTTCATTGCATTATGCTTTTTGTGATGGATTAAGTCACTCAAATTATGAGGAATTAGTGAAAGTCTTAGGGAAGCGACATAAAGAAAAATTGATGTCATCTGAATCCATTGCAATTGACTGGTTTCAAACAAGGACAGAGTCTGAACTTAATTCGTATAAAACATTAGAAGGCATAACAAAAGAAATTGTGAAACAAACGTTTACGAACGAACTAATCAAACCTCATGTAACCTCAACAAAAGAAATAGTTGGGTGGATCAGACAATACGTTAGAGATCTAGGGTTGAAAACATCCTTTCATCCTACTGTAGATATTCAAAGAAAAGATGGATCTTCAGACCGATTGGAAGACGTTATACGTCCAGGCGATATTCTACATCTTGACTTTGGCATTGAATATCTAGGTCTTTGCACAGATACACAACAATTAGCTTATGTTCTTAGAGATAACGAAAAAGAACCTCCTGCAGGGCTAATAAACGCATTAAGTGAGGCGAACAAATTTGAAGATTTTTTCTTTGAAGAAAGTAAAGTAGGAATGACGGGTAATGAAGTTTTTTTAAGTGTACTAAAAAAAGCAAAACTAAATCATATGGACGCCATGCTTTATTCACATCCGATCGGCTATCATTGTCATGGAGCAGGACCGATTATCGGACTGTATGATAAACAAGAATATATTCCTGTTCGGGGAGAGCTAAGGATTGAGAATAACACATGCTATGCACTAGAATTTAACATTAGACATTTCATACCTGAATGGAACAAAGCTGTTCCAATCTATCTAGAAGAGACGGTTTGTTTTATAGAAGGAAAAATGCAATTTTTTACAGGCAGGCAAACAGAATTTTATTTAATCGAGCCTAAGTGGTAATAAAATACATTTGAAATATCTATTCACCTCTAGTACAATGAGAAACTGTGTGTGTTTCAGCTTGTTGTAGGGGAGAGATTAGATTAAATGCTATTGCTTGGACAAGAACAAGACAAAGAAACAAAACTCGATCGCAACGAACTCGAGTTTCAATTATTGCGTATGCAGAACGATATGAAGCAAATTGCTAAAAGTTATGATGTGATCGGTGTGGATCAAACAAAGGACGATAACCTTGTGATCGTATATAAATCTGAACAATTGGATCAATGTAAAATTATGATTAATGACTGTGAATCAAGGTATGATGGATGGGACTTTTCAATTGATGCAGTTTATGAAGATGAAAACACTCTGCATATTGGTGATATTAAAGGACCTGCTAACAAAGGTTACGGCTCAATCTGTATGCATTATTTGAAAGAGACGGCATCAGATAAGAATATTCCAACAATCAAAGGCGATATTGCAAAAAGAGATTGGGGACATGTAGAGCGGCTTATCCATTTTTATGAGAAGCATAATTTTGCTATTGAACTTGATCCAGAAAACAAATGCGGAAAAATTGAATGGAACGATTTTTAAGAAAAAGACGTGTATCGTAGTGAACACACGTCTTTTTTTTTGTGCTTTTTTATTCATAAACATGAGAAAAATAAGAACGTAAGCATTTAAGCCTTGACTTGTTTTGAAACCTGATTTACGATATTAATCGTAATCATTACGATTTAAAAGGAGTTTTTAATACATGTTACATACACTGACAAAACGAGTTCCAGTTACCGTGTTGAGTGGATTTTTAGGAGCAGGTAAAACCACATTAATGAACCATGTCTTATCAAATAGAGACGGATTAAAAGTTGCTGTTATCGTTAATGACATGAGTGAGATCAATATTGATGCTGCATTGATAAAAAATGAGACGCAGTTATCTAGAACAGAAGAAAAACTCGTAGAGATGACAAATGGCTGTATTTGCTGCACCCTAAGAGAGGATCTACTGATAGAAGTAGAAAGAATCGTAAAAAACGGTGATATTGATTATATTCTCATAGAATCAACGGGTATAAGTGAGCCGATTCCAGTTGCACAAACTTTCACTTATCTAGATGAAGAATCAGGTGTAGATCTTGCTTCTCTATGCAAGTTAGATACGATGGTAACAGTAGTTGATGGAAATCGATTCTGGAACGATTTTTCATCCGGAGAAAGCTTATGGGATCGACAAGCAGCATTAGATGAGACCGATAAGAGAGAAGTGGTAGATCTGATAATTGATCAGATAGAATTTTGTGATGTTTTAGTTTTAAATAAGTGTGATCTATTGAAGAAAGAGGACCGAGAAGAACTCAAAAGAGTATTGAAAAAATTACAACCACAAGCAATACTAATTGAAACAGAATTCGGTAAAATAGATCCGAAAGACATTCTATCTACAGGTCTTTTTGATTTCGAGAAGGCAAGTGAATCAGCAGGATGGATGAAAGAGCTTGAAACAGAGCATATTCCAGAAACAGATGAGTACGGTATCTCTTCTTTTGTATACCGAAAGAAAAGACCTTTTCACCCAGCAAGACTTTTTACTTTTTTAGAGAATTGGCCAGCTGAAATTGTTCGAGCAAAAGGATTTATTTGGGTAGCCTCTCGAAACGATTGGGCAATTTTGTTAAGTCAAGCAGGTACGAGTATTATCTTCCAGCCAGCAGGTCAATGGGTGGCAGCACTGAAGAAAGAAGAACAAGAAGAAATAGTAGAAGAAGAAAAGAGTCATAATCCAAACTGGGATGAAGAATATGGTGATCGAATTACTGAACTAGTGTTTATAGGAATTGATTATAACAAAGAACAACTGTTAGAACAGTTAGATCATTGCTTATTAACTGACTTTGAAATGAATAACGAAGATTGGGGTGAGTTTAACGACCCGTTACCTCGTTTTCCTGAAAGTGAATAATATTAACAAACGAATCCATTCTGGGTTCGTTTTTATTCTGCTCAAAACTCTTTAAAGGATTAACAAAATGTTAGCATGAGCACTCTCCATAACTTTACATATTCACTAGAAATTTTAGTTTAAAGTTGTTAAAAAATTGGGTAGTAAAATGGTATTGATAGATAGAAGGAGAGATCGAACTATGAACGTAACTCATATAAAATCTAATACAGAAAACAGTCTTTCTGAACGATTTGAGATCGCCTTTAACCAGATACACAAATGTTTAATCGACAAAGTTAAAGATACGAAAGATGATCGGTTTAAAAACCTGGTGGAAACAGGAATGAAAAAGCATTCTCTTATCAGATCTTTTTATAATGAGCTGGGTCAGTTCGCGAAGCTTAGAAATGCTATAGTCCATGAAAAAGTTGATCATGATTTTTACATTGCTGAACCTCATTTAGAGATCGTAGAGAGAATAGAGAAAATAGCGGGTTATTTTATGAAACCTGAAACAGCGCTGAACATTGCAACAAAAAAGGTCCATCATTTTAAAGAAAGTGACCGTCTTGAAGATGTTTTAAGCTGTATTAGAAAAACATCGTATTCACGTTTTCCTATTTATAATGAAAAAGGAGAGTACCTTTGGCTTTTAACGGCTACATACTTATTGAATTGGTTAACTGACCGGCTGGCCGATCAAGTAATCGATCTAAACAATGCAAGAATATCAGATATTGCAGACAATGAGCAAAAACAGCTGGTTGCTTTTATTTCTAAAACTTCTAGTATCTTTAAAGCTGAAGAGATCTTTGAAAGCATCCATAAGGAAGGGAAAAAGCTTGAGGCAATCATTATTACTTTAAATGGAAGTGAGAATGAAAAGCCATTAGGGATTTTTACTTCTTATGATCTTATTGAGATTGATTTAGATGACTAAACAAGGAGGCACTCATAAAGAGTGTCTCTTTATCTGTCAAGGAATGAAAAAAAGCATTTGTTTAAGGAAATAACGATTAGGGAAACGGATGTTTGAGATGTCGGAATATTTTGCATGTTTATCTTAGGAAAGGGTGATGGTCATTTGAAAGATTTTACGATTAAAATAAACGGAACAAAAAGAAGTGCTAGTAGTGGAGAAACCGTATTAAATCTGCTAGATGGATCTCCAGATCAAATCCCTCATGTTTGTTATCATCCCAGCCTAGGACCAATTGAAACCTGTGATACATGTATCGTTAAAGTGAATGGTGAGTTTGTTAGAGCGTGTTCCACGACAGTTAATAACGGAGATGACATTGATACAAATTCTGATGAGGTAAGAGAAGCTCAAGTGATCGGAATGGATAGAATTCTTTTTAATCATGAGTTATATTGTACAGTTTGTGATTATAACAATGGCGGTTGTGAAGTACATAACACGGTTAAAGAAATGAAGATCAACCACCAGAGCATTCCTTTTGAACATAAGCCATATGAAGTAGATAACTCAAACCCATTTTATAGGTACGATCCTGATCAATGCATATTGTGCGGGCGATGTGTAGAAGCTTGTCAAGATGTACAAGTAACAGAGACACTCACAATAGATTGGGAACGAGAGCGGCCAAGAGTCATTTGGGACAAAGATGTACCGATCAATGAATCTTCATGTGTATCATGTGGTCACTGCTCTACAGTTTGCCCATGTAATGCCATGATGGAAAAAGGCATGGAGGGTGAAACGGGTTATATGACGGGAATTAATCGAGAGACACTCCGTCCGATGATTGAGATCACAAAAGGCGTTGAGACGGGTTATGGATCCATACTGGCTATCTCCGATATGGAAGCTGCGATGAGAGAACAAAGAATAAAGAAAACAAAGACCGTTTGCACTTACTGCGGCGTGGGATGCAGTTTTGATGTGTGGACAAAAGGAAGAGAAATATTAAAAGTAGATCCACAGATTGATGCACCAGCAAACGGGATATCCACGTGTATTAAAGGAAAATTTGGTTGGGATTTCGTTAACAGTGAAGAACGATTGACCAAACCCTTAATTCGTGAAGGTGATGTGTTTAGGGAAGCCACTTGGGACGAAGCGTATAACTTAATCGCTTCTAAATTTACTGAGATTAAGGATAAGAATGGCGCGCAAGCATTAACGTTTATTAGTTCATCTAAATGTACGAATGAAGAATCCTATTTGATGCAAAAGTTGGCACGTAGTGTTATAGGAACAAATAATATCGATAACTGTTCGCGTTATTGTCAGACTCCTGCCACTATGGGACTATTTCGAACTGTAGGTCATGGTGGGGATTCGGGGTCTATTAAGGATATTGAAAAGTCAGAGCTTGTTATCGTGATCGGCTCGAACACATCAGAATCTCATCCCGTCTTGGCGACGCGTGTTAAGCGATCACATAAACTACACAACCAAAAACTAATCGTTGCTGACCTTCGAAAGCATGAGATGGCTGAGCGTGCTGACCTATTTATTCAGCCACGGGCTGGTTCGGATCTCGTGTGGCTCTCTGCCGTTACGAAGTATATTTTGGATGAAGGATTAGCAGATCATGATTTTTTGCAAAACCATGTGAATGGATTAGATGAGTTTAGAGAGAACCTTGAAAAATTCACATTAAAATATGCAGAAAGAGTAACAGGACTTTCTGGAGATATCCTTATCCAGTTAGCGAAAACCATTTCACAATCAAAAAGTGTTTGTGTTCTCTGGGCAATGGGAGTTACTCAACATACGGGAGGAAGTGATACGAGTACCGCCATATCCAATTTACTTTTAGTAACAGGAAACTATGGACGAGAAGGTGTAGGCTCTTATCCATTACGGGGACATAACAATGTTCAAGGAGCCAGTGACTTCGGTAGCATGCCAGATCGTTTTCCATCATATGAGAAAGTGGCAGACATCAAGGTAAGAGAAAAGTATGAGAATGCGTGGAGTGTAAAGATTCCAGAAGATCCGGGTCTTAATAATCATGAAATGGTACAAGGCATCCATGATGGCCATGTAAAAGCGATGTATTTAAAAGGGGAAGACATGGGAATCGTTGACTCAAACATAAACCATGTTCATGCTGCTTATGAGAAACTAGATTTTTTTGTGGTTCAAGATTTATTTCTTACAAGAACTGCTCAGTTTGCTGACGTTGTTCTCCCAGCAAGTCCAAGTCTCGAAAAAGAAGGTACTTTTACAAACACGGAGAGAAGAATACAACGATTGTATCAGGTGCTAGAGCCACTTGGAGATTCTAAACCAGATTGGGAGATAATCCGTGATATTGCAAATCGACTTGGAGCTGGATGGGATTACAAACATCCGAGTGACATTATGGAAGAAGCTGCTCAACTAGCGCCGCTATTTGCCGGAGTATCCTATGAAAGATTAGAAGGGTACAAAAGCCTTCAATGGCCAGTGGCTGAGGACGGAACAGATACACCTATTCTTTTCAAAGATGGATTTCCGTTTGAAGATAAGAAAGCGCGACTTTTTCCAGTAAACTGGACAGAGCCAGTAGAATTCGGTGAAGAATATGATATTCATGTTAACAATGGACGCCTTTTAGAACATTTTCATGAGGGAAATATGACATATCAGTCAGAAGGCATTACATCCAAGACGCCTAACACTTTTCTTGAGATCTCACCTGAACTAGCTGAAGATCGAGGAATAAAGGATGGGACACTAGTAAGATTATCTTCACCGTATGGAAATGTAAAAGTGCATTGTTTAATAACGGATCGTGTTAAAGGTAAAGAAGTATATCTTCCTATGAACGATAGCGGAGAAGCGGCTATTAATCTACTTACGAGCAGTTATTCAGATAAAGATACAGATACACCCGCATACAAAGAGACAAGTGCAAAACTTGAGATCTTGATGGAAGAGGGTGTGAATCCGTTGCCAAAAACAAATTTCAGGTATGGAAACCCACAACCTCAAGTAGGAGTTAACGTAGAGAAGAAATGGGCAAGAAAGGATTATATTTTCCCAGGTGATGCTGTGAAAAAGGAGAGAAATCAACATGGCTAAAGCGATTAAAAACGTTCAAAAACAAACGATAAAAGCTGAAGAGAAACGTTCTAATGACCTCCGAGAAGTAGAAGATGCTCTTATTCAGAACAAGACCGCGATTCTGCAAACACTAGAGATCATGAACCATATGAACGAAAAAGGAATTCTCCCTCTTTTAAATGGTTTGTTCGGACAAGGTGATAAGGTGATGGATATTGCTGTGAAAGCGATGGACAAGCCTGAGAACACAAACACACTAAAGAATCTTCTCTTGCTCTTAGGAACTTTAGGTATGATCAATGTAAAGCAGCTTGAACCTTTCCTACTAAAAATTGATGCAGGGATTGCCCGAGTGGCTGAATACAAAGATACGGATGAAAAAACAAGCTACTTCGATTTAGTACGTTCCCTAAAAGATCCAGAGATCAACAAAGCAGTTACCATTCTCATGCAGTTCTTAAAAGGCATGGGCCAAGAAACAGAACACTATGAAAAAACAACAGGAGACACACCTGAAAAACGGGTGAATCAGAGCAAGGAGAAAACCTTAGAATAAAACGTGTAGAGGAGTAGAACGGATGGCTAAAAAAGTAAAAAACCGTTGGTTGATTGCTGCAGCTGCTGTAGGTATTCACATATCGATCGGGTCTGTCTATTCATGGAGTGTATTCACAAATCCACTCCGAGAAAAACACAATTGGGGGCTAAGTGAAATCTCTTTAACATTTAGTATCGCAATCTTGTTTCTAGGATTATCAGCTGCTTTTATGGGGCATTTTGTTGAACGGCATGGACCTCGTAAATCTGGTATCATAGCCTCAGTTTGTTTTGGTGCCGGTCTATTAGGTTCAGGCTTTGCTGATCAAATAAATTCTATTTATCTGCTCTACTTTTTTTACGGTGCCTTAGGTGGGATAGGACTTGGCATTGGCTATATTACACCTGTCTCTTCACTTGTAAAATGGTTTCCTGATCGGAGAGGATTAGCGACAGGTCTTGCGATTATGGGGTTTGGTTTTGCATCACTTATTGCTAGTCCTGTTATCGCAAGGCTGATATCAGGTATAGGAATTTCGAATACCTTCTACTTATTAGGTGCTGTTTATTTTACAATCATGTTTCTTTCTTCATTATATCTTACACCACCTCCAAAAGATTGGCAGCCACATGGCATGAACGAAAATAGTAAGAAAGAAGAAAGTAACTCAAAAGATCTTGCGCAGTTAACTGCTAATGAAGCGGTTAAGACGATTCGTTTTTGGGCTTTATGGGGAATGTTATTCATAAATGTTACATGTGGTATCGCCATTATTTCTGTAGCATCTCCAATGGCACAAGATATTGCAAATCTAAGTGCTGCCTCAGCAGCCACGATGGTTGGAATCATGGGGTTGTTTAACGGTTTTGGCAGAATTGGTTGGGCGTCGATTTCAGATTATATCGGTCGCCCGAACGTTTACACCACGTTTTTCTTGATACAAACGGTAGCGTTCGTTCTTTTACCGAATGTTACGAATGCCTTTTTATTTCAGTTACTTCTATATTTAATCCTTACCTGTTATGGTGGAGGTTTTGCTTCCATACCAGCATATATTGGTGATCTGTTTGGCACGAAGCAGCTTGGGGCCATTCATGGCTATATTTTAACCGCATGGGCAGCGGCAGGACTAGTAGGTCCTTTAGTTGTTTCGTGGATACGTGAATCTACTAACAGTTATTCCTTGACTCTGTATATCTTTACAGGTGCCTTTGTCGTAGCGCTTGCCATCTCGCTGCTTATTCGCATCAACATTCGGAACATTAGAAAAGAAAACAGTCAATCTCATGTAGCTAGTTGATGTTAAAAGAATAAGATTTAGAAAAAGCTTGGCACTTTTTTGCCAAGCTTTTTGTGATAAATTTTTTATTTATTTATCAAGAGAAACTAAGCTCTAATTCTCAACTTCTAGATATAGCATAAATCTATTGATATTGCTCTAAAACAGAGAAGAACTTAATCACAAATTCAAAGAACACTTGTTCAGCAGGAGCTAGTTCACGACTGCGAGGCGTAATGATTCCCACCGTGCGTTTTACATCTGGTATGTCAATCGGTATCTTCACTGTATAACGTGGTTTCGTTTCATAAAAGGAACTATCGGGTAAAAGGGTAACACCCATACCAGCTGTAACTAGCCCTTTTATCGCATCTAGATCTTCACCCTCACATGCGATCTTAGGAACGAAGCCTGATTCTTTGCAAGCATTAACTACTACATCTCGTAAAATATACCCATCCGGAAATAGAACAAATTCATCATTTCGTAAATCGCTCAATAATAAACTTCGTTTTTCGGCTAAAAGGTGCTGTTCGGGTAATAGTGCTGATATTCTTTCAGTAAAAAGAATATGTCCTTCCAAATCAGGATCGTTTGTAGGTACTGGTCCTAAAAAAGCGAGATCAATATCACCGCTCTTAACACTTTCTGTAAGAAATCTGTAAGACCCTTGCCTTAAATGGAAGGCGATATTGGGATGTTCCCGTTTAAAGGCTGAAACGACTGTTGGCAGAAGGTGTCCTGCAAGACTAGTAGGGAATCCAATCTTAATCGTCCCTCTTTCGGGATCTAAGTACTCATCAATTTGTTTTTTTGCATGGTCTATCGCTTTCATTGCAGTTTTTGCATGAATTAAGAATAACTTCCCAACAGGAGAGAGTTTAATATTTCTACCTTCTCTTTCAAACAACTCTACGCCTAATTCGGATTCTAAATTTGCGATCTGTCGACTTACTGCAGATTGCGCAACATGCAAAGCAATCGCTGCTTCCGAAACATGTTCTCGTTCTGCAACTTCAATAAAATACTGTAATTGTCTGATTTCCATGCCTTGTCACAACCAATCATTCTCAATTTGAGATCGTTTTAATCTAAATTATATATTGTTTCGATTAATTATAAAACCTAAACTAAATGAAAGAAAGTTTCGAATATTTCAAGTTGAAAAACTTAAGGGGGAGTTCAAAATGACCTTTAGTCAATTTCCAGAACCACAAGGTTTATATAATCCGAAGAACGAACATGACGCTTGTGGAATTGGTCTATATGCTCATTTAAAAGGGCATGCTACCCATGAAATTGTTGAAAAAGGACTTCATATGCTATGCCAGCTTGACCACCGTGGAGGACAAGGAAGTGATCCTTTAACGGGAGATGGAGCCGGCTTAATGACGAAGATACCGCATGATTTTTTTACAAAGGTTACTGACTTTGATCTTCCTGAAAAAGGACGGTATGGTGTAGGGATGATCTTTTTCCCTAACGATATAGCAGCTCAACAGAAATTAGAAAATCAAATCAACCATTTTATTAATCAAGAAGGCCAAAAACTTTTAGGCTGGAGAACAGTACCTGTAAATGTTGAAACGATCGGAAAAAAGGCTCAAGAAACTTGCCCTTTAATTAAACAAGTTTTTGTCGCTTGTAATGATACTTATTCTGAAGATTTAGCTTTTGAAAGAAAATTATTTGTGATAAGAAAACAAGCAGAGCATTGGGCAAGAGAAGAAGGACTTCAAACGTATTTTGCAAGTTTATCTTCACAAACCATCGTTTATAAGGGGCTTTTAACACCTGAACAAGTAGATGCCTTTTATTACGATCTACAAGATACGGATTTTGTGTCTCCATTCGCTTTAGTGCATTCCCGTTTTAGCACAAATACGTTTCCGACGTGGGAACGTGCTCATCCGAATCGATACATTATCCATAACGGAGAAATCAACACCCTACAAGGCAACATGAACTGGATGAAGGCACGAGAGAAACAATTTGTTTCAGAAGCATTTGGGGAAGATATCGAAAAACTGCTTCCTATTCTTGATGCAGATGGCAGTGATTCTTCGATCCTTGATCAAGCCTTTGAATTTTTTGTACTGGCTGGGAGAAAACCTTCACATACGGCGATGATGCTTATCCCAGAACCATGGAGTGAGAACCCTCATCTAGAAGAAGAGAGAAAAGCTTTTTATGAGTATCATAGTTGTTTGATGGAGCCATGGGATGGACCGACAGCAATCTCGTTTACAGACGGTAAACAAATTGGCGCGATACTCGATCGAAATGGTCTTCGTCCAGCGAGGTATTATGTAACGAAGGATGATTATATTATCTTCTCTTCTGAGGTTGGAGTTATTGATGTTGAAGAAGAGAATGTTCTTTATAAAGAGCGACTAAGTCCTGGTAGAATGCTTTTGATTGATCTCGAAGAAGGACGTATCATCACGGACAATGAGATCAAAACAGAAATGGCGAGTAAGGAACCATACGAACTATGGCTTACAAATGGGCTTCATCACCTAGATCAAGATAGCGAAGAGACGGAGATCATAGTAGAAAATGTAAGAAGGAAGCAAAGAGCTTTTGGATATACGTATGAAGATATTCATAAATATTTAATTCCTGTCATTACTGAAGGAAAAGATCCGATTGGTTCTATGGGTAATGATACACCTTTAGCAGTTCTGTCCGATAATCCTCAATCACTATTCAATTATTTCAAGCAGCTCTTTGCGCAAGTTACGAATCCGCCGATCGATGCTATTCGTGAGAAGATTGTTACTTCAACGATGACGCTGCTTGGGGCTGAAGGAAATCTCTTACATCCAGGACCGCAGAATGCTAAAAGAATACAATTGAATTCTCCTGTGTTAACAACGAATGAGTTTAAACAAATCACAGACAACTTGATTTATGAATTCAAAACAACTGTTCTACAGACTTTATTTTCGGAAGATTTGGAACTCGGTTTAATAAACTTGTTTAAAAGTGCAGAAGAAGCGATACAAGATGGAGCAACTTTATTAGTTTTGTCAGACAGAGAAATGAGTGAATCTTCTATTCCGATTCCTGTCTTACTTGCTGTTAGTTCTCTACATCATCATCTCGTAAAAGAAGGATTGCGCACCAAAGTAAGTTTGGTGGTTGAATCAGGTGAAGTTAGAGAAGTTCATCATTTTGCAGCGCTCATTGGATACGGTGCAGATGCTATCTATCCATATTTAACTTATAAAACATTTGAAGAAGCGATTCTTGATGAACATATTAAACTTTCGTTATCAGAGACTATCAAAACCTATAAACAAGGAATAACAGATGGCATCGTTAAAGTGATGTCAAAAATGGGTATTTCAACCGTTCAAAGCTATAGAGGCGCTCAAATTTTTGAAGCAGTCGGAATCGGCAAAGAAGTGATCGATCGATATTTTCCAGCTACGGCTTCTCAAATCGATGGAATCACGTTAGCTGAGATTGAAAAAGAAGCTACCCTTAGACATCAACAAGGCTTTAAAGAGACCATTGATGACACTTTAGATTCAGGTAGTGACTTTCAATGGAGGAATACTGGTGAACATCATGCTTTTAATCCAAAAACGATTCATACCCTTCAATGGGCTTGTCGGAAGAATGATTATTCACTTTTTAAAACGTTTTCAAAATTGGCAGATGACGAGAGAACAACTTTCTTAAGAAACTTATTCTCATTTGCTCCTGAAACAAAATCTATACCACTCCATGAAGTTGAACCTGTAGAAGAGATTGTAAAGCGCTTCAAAACTGGTGCTATGTCTTTCGGTTCTCTCAGTCGAGAAGCACATGAGTCTCTTGCTATAGCAATGAACCGTCTAGGCGGAAAAAGCAATAGTGGTGAAGGCGGAGAAGATCCAGCGCGTTTTGTTCCAGATGAACTTGGCAATAACCGAAGAAGCAGCATTAAACAAGTTGCTTCAGGTAGATTCGGTGTAAAAAGCCACTATCTTGTAAATGCAGATGAACTGCAGATCAAGATGGCACAAGGAGCTAAACCAGGTGAAGGTGGACAATTGCCTGGCAATAAGGTCTATCCTTGGGTAGCAGATGTTCGTGGATCAACGCCAGGAGTAGGTCTGATCTCCCCGCCGCCACATCATGATATCTATTCGATCGAGGATATGGCCCAATTGATCCATGACCTTAAGAACGCTAATCGCGAAGCAAGAATTAGTGTTAAGCTTGTGGCGAAATCCGGTGTTGGAACGATAGCTGCCGGTGTTGCAAAAGGCGCAGCTGATGTAATCGTTATCAGTGGTTATGACGGTGGAACTGGAGCTTCACCGAAGACAAGTATCAAACATACTGGACTTCCTTGGGAGTTAGGACTTGCTGAAACACATCAAACGTTGATGCTTAATGGACTTCGAGAACGTGTAACCCTCGAGACAGACGGGAAGCTGATGACAGGTAAAGATGTTGTGCTTGCTGCATTGTTAGGCGCTGAGGAATATGGTTTTGCTACAGCACCACTCGTTGTATTAGGTTGTATCATGATGCGTGCTTGCCATCTTGATACATGTCCAGTAGGTGTAGCTACACAGAATCCTGAATTAAGAAAAAAATATATGGGTGACCCTGATCATGTTGTCAATTACATGAGATTCGTGGCTGAAGAAATTCGTGAGATCATGGCTGAACTCGGTTTCCGTACGATGGAAGAAATGGTCGGGCGCACTGACGTTTTAACAGTTGGAGATCGTGCGAAAAATCACTGGAAAGCGAAGCATCTCGACTTATCAAAGCTTCTTTATCAAGCAGACGGTATTCGTACGAAACAGACTTCTCAAAATCATAAGATTGATCAATCACTCGATATGAATGAGATCTTACCGAAACTGCAGTCTGCCTTAGAAACGAAGAAGGCTGTTTCATTCAACCTTCCAATTAAGAACACGAATCGTGTAGCAGGTACGATTGCTGGTAGTGAAATAACGAAACGATTTGGTGAAGAAGGTCTTGCTGAAGATACTGTAACGCTTAACTTTACCGGATCTGCTGGACAAAGCTTTGGAGCATTCGTGCCACGAGGCATGACTCTCTATCTGAACGGTGACAGTAATGACTATTTCGGAAAAGGCTTATCAGGAGGCAAATTGATTGTTGCACCTCCTAAAATGGCTGAATATTTAGCTGATGATAATGTCATCTTAGGAAATGTTGCTTTTTATGGAGCAACGAGTGGTGAAGCTTACATTAACGGCTTAGCTGGAGAAAGATTTGCAGTTAGAAACAGTGGGGCTAACATTGTTGTCGAAGGAATCGGAGACCATGGCTGTGAATATATGACTGGTGGTCGAGTAGTTGTCCTTGGAGATGTTGGAAAGAATTTTGGAGCAGGTATGAGTGGAGGTATCGCTTATATCTACACACATCAGCCCCTTTTATTAAAACAATTGTGCAACAAAGAAGGTATTGAGTTTGAGAGATTAATGGATTCTGAAGAAACAGAAACAGTCAAGCAGATGATTATTAATCATTTTTCATACACTCAAAGTAAAAAAGCTTCAGCAATCCTTCAAAACTGGAAAGTAGAACAGTCACATTTTGTGAAAATCATTCCACATGATTACAAAGAAATGATTAAGAAAATAGAAGAAGAGAAAATAGCTGGATATTCCGAAGATGAAGCGATTATGAACGCTTTTGAAGCAGGTTCAAGCGCAGCGAAAGCAAGTGGCAGACCTGGACCGACAAAATTAATCCTGAAATAAATTGAGATGAGAGGAGAGATTTTACATGGGAAAACCAACCGGATTTTTGGAATACCCGAGAGAAGAAACGATAGAGAGAAAGCCTCTCCAACGTCTTAAAGATTGGAAAGAGTATACAAAAAAACAACCAGAAGATATGTTGAAAAGGCAAGGCGCTAGATGCATGGATTGTGGTACACCTTTTTGTCATATTGGTATCGAGATTAATGGGGCTGCTGCAGGCTGCCCTATTAACAATCTGATACCTGAGTGGAATGATCTGGTTTATCGTGGAAAATGGAAAGAAGCGCTTGACCGTTTGATGAAAACAAACAATTTTCCTGAATTCACAGGACGGGTTTGTCCTGCTCCTTGTGAAGGATCATGTACAGTTGAATTAGCTGGACCTGCTGTAACCATAAAGAACATTGAAAAAGCAATTATTGATAAAGGGTTTGAAAACGGCTGGATCCAACCTAGGATTCCAGAAAGAAGAACAGGAAAAAAAGTCGCTATTGTAGGTTCAGGACCAGCTGGGCTTGCTGCTGCTGACCAGCTGAACCAAGCGGGTCATTCTGTTACCGTTTATGAAAGAGCAGACAAAGCCGGCGGATTGTTAACGTATGGAATTCCTAACATGAAGTTGGATAAAGATGTTGTGGAAAGAAGAATCAAATTATTAAGACAAGAGGGTATTGATTTTATTCTTAACACAGAGGTGGGAAAAGATGTTACCTCTGAGGAACTAAAGAATCAATATGATTCTATAATTCTATGTACAGGTGCACAGAAACAAAGAGATTTAACTCTTCAAGGAAGAGAAGCTGATGGTGTTCATTTTGCTATGAACTATTTAACACAAGCAACGAAGAGGCTGTTGAACATCGAAGTTTCTGAACCACTTATTGATGCAGAAGGTAAAAATGTAATCGTAATTGGTGGTGGCGATACTGGTGCTGACTGTGTGGCAACGGCTCTTCGACAAAAGTGTAAGAGTGTAGTTCAATTTGGTAAGCACCCTAAGCTTCCTGATGTGCGCAGTGATGCAAACATGTGGCCAGAGCAACCTAACATTTTCACAATGGATTATGCCTATGAAGAAGCTACTGCTCAATACGGACATGATCCAAGAGAGTACTCCGTTCAAACGAAAAAAATCGTATCAGATCATAATGGTCGATTAAAAGAACTTCATACGATTCAGATGAAAAGAACATCAGATGATGCAGGAAATATGGTTTTTGAAGAAATTCCTGGATCTGAAAAAATCTGGCCAGCTGATCTAGTTTTCATCGCGATCGGTTTTGAGGGTACAGAACTGCCAGTCTTAAAAGAATTTGGTGTTGAAGTCAAACATAACAAAGTAGTTGCTAAACATGGTGACTATAGAACAAATGTAGATGGAGTATTTGCAGCAGGTGATTCTAGACGTGGTCAAAGTTTAATCGTTTGGGCGATCCAAGAAGGACGTGATTGTGCACGTCAAGTGGATCTATCGTTGATGGGAAGTACGGTTTTGCCTTAATACTTTTTTCCATGCTACAATAAACTCCAAAAGCCAAAAGCTTTTTATATATGATAAAATAGGGCTTAGGCTAAAACAATTCTTTTATTTATAAGGAGTAGACGCATGGAAAAAGTACTTATTTTTGGACACAAAAATCCAGATACTGACACGATTACATCAGCTCTGGTTTACGCTGACTTGAAAACTAAATTAGGACAAAACGTAGAAGCTATTCGCCTAGGTGAGATCAATGGTGAAACACAATATGCATTAGATTATTTTAAAGCTGAACTTCCGCGTTTAGTTGAACATGTCTCTGCTGAAGCAAACGCGGTAATCTTAGTTGACCATAATGAACGTCAACAAAGTGCAAATGACATTGACAAAGTAAGAGTATTAGAAGTTATTGACCATCATCGTATCGCGAATTTTGAAACAAGCGATCCTTTATACTATCGTGCTGAACCTGTTGGCTGTACAGCTACAATCTTAAACAAGATGTACAAAGAGAAAGGCGTTCAAGTTGAGAAGAACATTGCCGGACTTATGCTTTCTGCCATTATTTCTGACTCATTGTTGTTTAAATCACCTACTTGTACAGAAGAAGATGTTGCCGCAGCACGCGAACTTGCTGAAATTGCTGGTGTAGATGCGGAAAAGTACGGTCTAGAAATGCTAAAAGCAGGTGCTGACTTAAGTGATAAATCTGTTGAAGAATTGATTTCACTTGATGCTAAAGAATTTAACATTGGTGAAAATAAAATTGAAGTTGCTCAAGTGAATACGGTTGATGCTAGCGATGTAATGAAACATCAAGAGGATTTAGAATCAGCGATTACGAAAGTGATTGCTGACAAAGGTCTAGACCTGTTCATGTTTGTTGTAACAGATATCTTAACAAATGATTCGACAGCGTTAGCTCTTGGTAAGAGATCACAATCTGTTGAAGAAGCTTATAACGTTAAATTAGAAAACAATACAGCCATCCTTAAAGGTGTTGTTTCTCGTAAAAAACAAATCGTACCTGTTTTAACAGAAGCGATGAGCAAATAAATGAAGATTTTAAAGGGTAATGCCATACTACGGCTTTGCCCTTTTACTTTGTTATACAAAGGTCGTGTTTCTTAAAAATAGTTGACAATCTAAAAGAGACTGCTATCATTTAAGACAGAAACCAACTATATAAAAACGAACCACTAGGGGTGCCTTTTATAAGGCTGAGATCAAAGTGCGACTTTGAGACTCTTAGAACCTGATCTGGATTATACCAGCGTAGGGAAGTGGTGTTGCGGAGTCTTTATTCCTGTTTTGAATTCTCCATATACAACCACTTTCTTAGCTGAGAGTGGTTTTTTTGTTGGATAAAACAAGGAGGATTCATATGAACACATTTACTGATATCTTGCGAGAAAGAGCGGCTTCTATTTGGGAAGCGAACCTTCAACATCCATTTGTGAAGGGAATTGCAGATGGTGACCTTTCTTTAGAACGGTTCAGGTACTATGTATTACAAGATTCGTATTATTTATCTCATTTTGCAAGAATACAAGCGATGGGGGCTGCAAGAGCTGAAGATTTGTATACGACTTCTAGAATGGCAGCACATGCACAAGGTACAAATGACGCGGAGTTAGGACTTCATGAGACATTTATGAAACAGCTTGGAGTGACAGAAGAAGAACTAGCTGATTTTGAACCTGCTCCCACTGCTTACCATTATACATCTCACCTTTACCGAGTTGCAGAGTCTGGAAGTTTGGGAGAAATTATCGCAGCAATTCTGCCTTGTTATTGGATCTATCAAGAGATTGGTGAAACATTCAAAGGGGCGACACCACAAGAATCCATCTATCAAGAGTGGATCGCTGCATATGGCGGTGAATGGTTCACAGAACTTGTACAAGAGCAGATTGATAGACTGAATCAATTGGCTGAAAAAGCAAGCGATGTGGAGAGAAATAAGATGATTCAACATTTCTTGATCAGTTGTCAGTACGAGTATTCCTTCTGGGAGATGGCTTATACATTGGAAAAATGGCCGATTCCATTCAGCCTGACCACGTCGACGATCGGGAGTGAAGGGTAGTATGCAAAAGGGGTTAAAGTTAACGGATATCCTTGTAACAATCGTAATCTCTATCGCATTTGGCATACTGTATAAGATTTGGGGACCTCTATATTATGCCGTAAAACCGTTTGGCCTTCACATCGATCAGTTGATATATGGGATGTGGTTCATGGCGGCGACCGTTGCATTCCTAATCATTCGAAAGCCTGGAGTTGCCCTATTGGCTGAAATTGCTGCTTCTTCAGGAGAATTTTTGATGGGTTCTGAATTTGGACTTGAAGTGTTACTATACGGACTGATTCAAGGATTGTTTGCAGAATTTATCCTATTCGCATTTCGTTATAAACGATTTGACCTTTTCGTCATCTCACTTGCTGCACTAGGTTCATGTGCAGGATCTTTAATCATGGACTTTTACAAAGGATATATCGGTGATCTTTCAACATGGAATCTAACATTATTTATCGTATTTAGAATAATCGGTTCTATCTTGTTTACAGGATTGTTTGCCGTTTCTATTGCAAAAGCTTTAGAGGCTACAGGTGTGACGAATTTAGTACGATCTTCGTCAAAAAAGGATCATGAAGCGTTAGATCAATAACTGAGGTGGTTGGATGACAAGCGTAACTTCTGTGAGAAATCTGAGATTAAAGTTTCCGGGCGAATCAAAAATGCTGTTTAGAGATATGAGTTTGTCTATTAATCGTGGTGAAAAAGTGCTTCTTCTTGGCACCTCCGGATGTGGCAAATCCACATTGTTGCAGGTTCTTTCTGGACTAGTACCACGAACAATTGATATTCCTATGAAATGTGATGACATACAAATCCCTGATCAATGGGGATTTGTATTTCAAGATCCTGATACTCAGTTCTGTATGCCCTATGTTGATGAAGAATTAGCATTTGTTCTTGAGAACTTGGAAGTGCCTCGAGAAGAGATGACCAGCAAGATTTGTTCTTTATTAAAAGAGGTTGGTCTTGAGCTTGAGAACATTCATACACCGATTCAACATCTATCTGGTGGAATGAAGCAACGATTAGCGATTGCATCTGTATTAGCACTGAAACCAGATGTAATATTTTTAGATGAACCGACTGCTTTTATTGATGAAAAGGGTACAGAACAAATTTGGGAAACGGTAAAAAGAATATGGAAAGATAAGACGTTGATCATTGTTGAACATAAAATTGAGAAAATCCTAGATTTCGCTGATCGTCTCATTGTATTTACTCCAGATGGAGAAATTCTAGCTGATGGAAACACTTCAATGGTCTTTACTCATTATAAGGAAAAGATCAAAGAGTTTGGAATTTGGTACCCTGGTGTATGGGATGATTATAAACGAGAACCAATCATGAATAACAAGAAAGAACTTTCAAACACCATGAAGTTACAGATTTTCAAAGGATATCGAAACAAAGAAGTTAAGATCGTGGTAGATCACTTAGTGATCCATTCAGGAGAATGGGTCACTATAATGGGTGAAAACGGAGCAGGAAAGAGTTCATTATTATTGGCTCTGATGCAGCTCATAAAAACATCTGGAGACTATTTTATCAATGATGTACCTATTCGAAAAACGAAAGACATCTCTGGACTTCTTTACCTCGTATTTCAGAACCCTGAATATCAATTTTTAACAAATTCAGTTCACGATGAAATAACCTATGGATTAAAAAATGACCAAGAAATTGAATCCGATGTAAAAGAGATACTCTCTTCTCTCGAGTTGACAAGCAAAAAGGAGCAACATCCTTATCAATTATCTGTTGGTCAGAAGAGACGTCTAAGTGTGGCCACTGCTTTTTTACAAAAACCAAATATTTTACTTCTTGATGAACCAACTTTTGGTCAGGACTCTTTAAACACGTTTAAGATTTTGGAAATGATCGAACAAGAGCGTCAAAAAGGAACGATCATTCTCATGGTCACACATGATCATCATATTACCGAACGTTTTGCAACACGGTTATGGGAGGTACAGAACGGTAGAATTGTAACTGATCTTCAACTCAATAAAGGTGGTAACGTACAGAGGGAGATTCTGCATGAATTCATTATTTAGTGGGAAGTACACTTGGTTACACAGCATAAATCCATCTCTAAAACTACTAACAATATTGGGTCTGTTCATATTAGCCATCAACATTCATTATCTTAACTTCATGGTCGGTTTTTCTTGCGTGATCTTAACATTGTTTATATTCGGTACAGGATATTCTTATAAGCAATTATTCTTATTATCTCTGCCCTTTTTGTTTGTTTTTCTTTCAACGTCTTCATCTATGATTCTATTTGGAAAGGGAGAAACCATCCTATTTAAATGGGCATATGTTCAAATATCAGAGGAGAGTTTGATAAGGGGCATTCACCTAGGGTTTCGAGCTTTATCATTTGCAATGCTTGGATTGATATTTGCTTTAACTACCAAACCAGTTATGCTGTTTTACTCTCTCATGCAACAACTTAAACTGCCACCGAAGTTTGCTTATAGTTTCATGGCGGCCATACGATTGATTCCTATCATGATTGAGGAATACCAGATCATTATGAATGCTCAAAGGGTAAGAGGATTAGAACAAAAGAATCATTTTCTAAAAAGAATGCAAAGGCTTGCGATTCCTTTATTATCACAAAGTATTCGCAGAGCTTATCGAATAGCCGTATCAATGGAAGCAAAACGATTTCAATCAAACAGAAAGAGGACCTTCTATTATGAGGTCGGTTTTTCAAGAAATGATCTAATATTCTTATGCTATTTTCTTGTTCTGATAGGAGTCGCCTATCTTCTTTCTAACCATTTTCCATTCCTACCAAATACGGATGTGAGATATTTATCTGATTGAGAGACTGAAACTATATTCCTTCAGTCTCTTTATTTCATTAAGGTGATGTTATCATTTTGTTTCATCAGCACGGTATGTCTGCCTTCTTTAATCTTCAAATATATAGCGTTAGATACACGAAGTTTCTTACCATTCTCAAAAAAAACCATGTAATGTGGTTCTGTTACGAATGAATCTCCGATGCTAATTACTTTATCCGTTCTTTCCTTTTTAACGATGAAACCTCGATACTCACTTATATTAAATTCATCCTTTAAATAACCAGACCATGCAAAGAACAACAGAAATCCCGCAATAAATGTACAAACGGTCGAGCTTACTTTTTGCATTTTCTCACCTCAGTTTTGTTTATGACGAAAGAAGGAAAAATAATAGAAGGGTTTGCATCAAATTGATCTAATACTAATGAAACAATAAAATTACCTTTTTTCTTTTTTAATCAACTTGTTATGCCATGAAGTGAGCAATAGCAATGCGAGGAATGAACCGAGTAGCGTAAGTGTCATGTCCCATTGAGCATCCCAAATATCTCCTTGAGCACCAACAAAGTCTTTTGTTTCACGTTTTGCTATCTTGCCAGCGAGCCATTCAGCAATTTCATAGAGTGCTGCTATTGCCAACGTAATACTTATTGCAATAAATTGGACCCATTTTCCTAAACGCAAAGGTGTATTTAAAAGCAGAATATCGCGTATAACAATCGCCAACAAACCTTTCATAAAGTGGCCAAAGCGATCATAGTGATTGCGGTTCAAATCATAGTGCTGCTGCAGCCAATCGAAAAAGGGAACGTCATCATAGGTATAATGTCCACCTATGAATGTCAAAATCGATAATAAAGCAATGATGCAATATGTAAGAGAAGTGAACCTTAGCTTTTTATAAAGGAAGAAAACGAAGATTATACCTATAACAGTTGGAGCAACTTCTAGTATCCATATTGGATAATGTGCAGGTTTAATAAGTGACCACAGGAAAAAGAAGAAAACGATGATTAATAGAACCACATGGATTTTGTTAACTTTCATGATCTATCCCTCACAATCTAACATTAGTATTGATATGAAGTTAGAAACGTATTCTTTTGTTGCGTAAAAACAATTTTAAATAAGGATGTGATACATCATGACTAAAAAAATCGCAGTGGCTATTCTTCATGGAATCGGTAATCAAAACGAGGATTTTTCGGATTTATTTATTGAAGTGCTTTCCAAAAGATTCTCTCAACAGATTAAACCTTTTTATGCGACTCCTGAAAAAGAACTGATCATCCAACCTATATACTGGGGAAGTGTCTTTAACGAAAGGGAATCACACTTGTGGCAAAGACTTAATAAAGAAGACAATTTAGATTTTAAGCAGTTAAGACAGTTTGTCATCCACTTTTTTGGTGATGCCATTGCCTACCAGCCTGTAGCCGATCACAATCCGAACTATATTAAAGTACATGAGGTATATGCTAGGGGACTTCGAAAATTAAGTGAAGTGGCTGGTGAAGATGCACCACTCTTTGTCATTGCACATAGTTTAGGTACCGTGATTTCGAGTAATTATTTTTATGATCTACAATTCATTTCTGAAGAAATAGCTGAAGATGTCTTGCGAAACATGAAAAAGACTCCTTTAGAAAAAGGTGAGACTCTAACCAGCTTTTATACATTAGGAAGTCCATTGGCGTTATGGGGTCTCAGGTATGCAGATTTCGATAAGCCCATACAAGTTCCATCGCCACATTTAAAGGATCATTACCCTGAGATTCAAGGAAAATGGGTAAATATGTACGATAAAGATGACGTGTTCGGTTATCCTCTGAAAACGATCAATGACTCTTATGATCGAGCAATTGCTGTTGAGAAAGAAATAAATAGCGGCGGCATTATAAGCAGTTCTACACCACTCTCTCACAATAATTACTTTAAAACGAATGAAGTCATCAATGACATTGGTGATGATTTAGCTGAAATATGGAAGCAGTTAAATTTAGCACCTCAGCGAAAATAACGTTTCTTCTCGTCCACGAATACATTAAAACATCTTATTAAATGGACTGTTGCCGAATGGATAATCAGCAAAAACAACAAATTGGCGGTGTTATACAGGCAATTGGAACAGTCATTTCGGCGATTGCCAACACGCCGATTTCGGTCTTTAGTGATCAGTTTCAGGAAGATCTTGATTTAATAGGAAATGTTCTGCAAGCTACTGGAAATGGTTTAATTGCTGATGGACAAATCCCGTTTACCCTCAAGAGAATCGGAAATGAAGTCCAAGCCATTGGAAATACGACGGTAATCGCAGGTATGGTCTTACCATTAGAAGATGATACTTCTCAAGTCTTGAATATTAAAGGGAACTTACTTCAAGCATTTGGGGCAGGGATTGTTCTAGGTGTTGAATTCGACAACGAACTAGGCGATTCACCCTCGAATCAGGGGATAACCATTATTTCAAATTTACTTCAAGTTGCTGGAAACTCATTACAGGCATTAGGTGGGAAATTTGAACTTGACCATCCGAATGAAGATAAAAGCTATAGTGAATCCTTAATATTTGCAGGAAGTTGGATCCAGGCTGCCGGTGCCGTGATTTCAGCGTTACCACGTCAGTAAAAGGGGAGATACAAGTGGAGGAATTTCATAGCACTATTAATCGTTTTATAACCGAGAATAATATAGATGGCATTCATATGGTTTTAAGGGAATCATGTCATTCTGTACAGGATGCTTCTAGAGCACTAAATGTATCCCAACATGATTTCGTAAAAAACATTTGTCTTTTAGATAATAAAGAACAGCTCATCTTAGCCATTGTGAAAGGTGAAGACCGGGTGAGCACCACACGTGTTGGAAAGGCTCTGAATATTGAACGCCCTCGTCTCGCAACAGAGGATGAAATATTAGCTCATACTGGCTTTCCTGCAGGAGGAGTTCCGTCATTTGGATTTAAAGCCATTTTTTTAGTTGATCCAAAAGTAACAGAGCTTTCATACATATACACGGGAGGCGGCTCTCAGTTGTCATTGATAAAAGTAGAAACAAATAGTATGTTACAAGCAAACAAAGGACAAGTCATTCGAATTAGAAAATAAAAAATCTTAATAATCCCCGAAAAAAAAAACAAACATCCCATCATTCATCTATGGGATGTTTAAGTCTTTAATAAAGTGAAATATTAATCATTTTTTGAGATCATATGATGCATGTGAGCGCGCAATACCCATTTTAAGAGAGGAGGTACTGCAAAAAAGATAAAAAGAATTCGGAAAAGTTGATAACCTGTAATCATCGTAACATCCGCTTTCAGCTCATGTCCGATAATCCCCATCTGATCAGCTCCACCAGGTGCCATACTCAGGAAACTAGTAATGAAAGAAAAGTTAAATTGATACATCAGCAAAGAACTTAGAAGAAGTGCGAAACTTACCAACATGATTCCGCTGATCAAGGCTATTGGAATCATACTAGCTTTTTTTCTAAGCTTTTCA
Source organism: Fictibacillus sp. 5RED26 (assembly GCF_015903895.1). Classification (NCBI taxonomy): domain Bacteria; kingdom Bacillati; phylum Bacillota; class Bacilli; order Caryophanales; family Fictibacillaceae; genus Fictibacillus; species Fictibacillus sp. 5RED26. The sequence goes on from NZ_JACZDU010000001.1 coordinate 1,383,294, forward strand.
GGCTTCAATAATAATCCAATATAGCCCCCGATTAAAAATTGAGAAACATCGAGTATTGAAGCGGGAAGAGGAGGTCCTTTGAAACCAACTATATTTAAAGCAGCAATTCCTAGAATTGGACCAAGCAGAAAAGCTGTAGGTAGTTTTATTTTTTTTCCTAACAGTGCCATTCCAACTGAAAATAGTCCAAATAGAATAATCTGTGGAAAAAAGGCAGAAGAGGTTCCTTCCGAGATCACATCAGGAATAGTAGCAGAACTTCCTGAGGAAAAAATGGGACTGAAAATCAGAAAGGGAACAGCGAATATGATAACGATGAGACGTGTCACTTGAAAAAACGTAACGGTTGTAATATCAATTCCCTTAGTCTCTTCTGCAAAAGTAATAATTTGTGAAAGACCACCAGGAATTGAACTGGTAAGTGCAGTCGGGAAATTGATCGAGGTAGTACGAGATATTATAAAAGCCATCCCTGAACAGATTAATAATAATAAGATCGTCATGAATGCCATGGATGGTAAGTGAGTAATCATAAGTTTTAACGTATCTTTTGTAAACGTTAAACCGATTGAATAACCTACGATGATCAAACCCGTATTTCTTATAAAAACTGGCCAGTATAACTGGGTCCAACTTAGTTGGTTCACAATTAATACGGCAGTCATAGTTCCTAAAAGCCAAGGGATCGGCCAATTGAGTACATTGAATATGAAGCCCCCAATAAAGGCAATTGTCAATGTTACTAAGAGTTGATAGCTTTTTTGTTGATATAAACGTTTATATTTCATTGCAAAACCTTCTTCTTATGTTTGCTTGTGTAAACTAACAAACTTCTTTTTTTCTTCAAATCTATGCATATACTTTGCGATCCACTTCTTACAAACCAAATAGGATCTTTGGTAGATGGGTCTTTGAATGAAAGTATAAAAAAATGTGAAAATAAAAACTGGCCAACCCATCATGAGACCAATCCATAATACAAGGCACTCCATGGATATCCTTACTCTACTTATTGAAAATCCAGCACTTGAACCAGGATGGCGAAGATTAATTATTCTATAAAAAAAAGAATAGATTAATAGCATACTTCACCATAAACTCCTCTTTTCCAAAATAACCCTATAATTATCTTTGACTATAATGCAATATGAGAAAAAAAGAAAAGAAGTTGCTTACTATTCTTATAGGGCTTTATAAAAAATGAAGGATTTCACATGTGCATTTGTCGAAATAAGAAGAATGTCTAACAAATATAACAGGAGTGTTGAATATGGAATACATTAAAGAAGCAAAGGAACACGATCTTGATTCATTGACTGAATTGGCTTTAGCATTATGGCCAGATAATGAATTCATTGATCTGAGAAAAGAATTCAAACAACTTCTAAATTCTGATAAGGATAAAGTGATTGTATATCTAATGCATGCTCAACTCATTGCATTTATTCATATTTCCGTTAGAAGTGATTATGTCGAAGGATCTAAAGACAGTCCAACAGGGTTTATTGAAGGCATTTATGTAAAACCAGAGTATAGAAAGAAGGGCATATCAAAAAAATTAATAGAAAAAGGAGAAAGCTGGTTAAAGACAAAAGGTTGCAGTCAGATAGGTTCTGATATTGAACAGTCCAATGACACGAGTTATCACTTTCATAAAAGTGTAGGTTTTAAAGAAGTGAATCGTTTAATTGCTTTCATTAAAGAGATAGAGTGAGTGTAACAGGCATAAGTATGAATAAAGGGTTTCTTAAGGCACATTTCTGTGTCTTTTTTATTTGGATAGAAACGAAAGTATATATCGCATTAAAAAGGTTAAACCTGTTAATCAATGATATTTTAAGAAAAGTTGTAGGTTGTTTTAGTCAATTACTGTTTGAGAGATTGATTTCGTGAGGTGACAATAGTTTGAAACGAAAAATTCTACTTATTATAAGTACTGCCTATGCCATATTTATGGCTTACCTATGTTTTTATTATTTTTCAAAAGGTGAGACACACAGTTATCAGGTGGCATTCGGTGGTATATTCTGCGGGCTAATTCCATTATGTTTAATTCTATTCACTAAGATTAAATTCAATATGCCTATTATGATATCATACTTTGCTTTTTTATTTGCATCGCAGTATTTAGGATCTATCTTAGATTTCTATCGGTTAGGGTGGTGGGATACCTTCTTACACCTTTTAAGTGGAGCATTATTGGCTTTTGTAGCCATTGCCCTTTATGAGAGGATGACGCACCAAGAAGCTAGGAAAGAAATTTCTTATTGGCTTGTGTTTTTATTTGTTCTGTCTTTTTCTGTATTTGGTGGGGTGGTTTGGGAGATCTATGAATTCAGTATGGATCAATTCTTTGGAATGACCTTACAAGGCGGAGGGAATTTTGACACGATGGTGGATTTACTTGCAGATACGGCTGGAGCAATCGTAATTGCAACAATTGCTGCTTTTAGGACGAAAAAAAGGTTTAACATGTCATAAAAAGTATTACGCATATTAATTAGATAATATGCGTTTTTCACTATTATATAAACGGTTTGTAAATTAAGAGATGTTTTTCAGCCAACTAATTAATCTTATAATCTCAAAAGGTCTATGCCAAGTGATGATAAATATCAAATGCTGTAAAACATAGCATAGCCCCAAGCAGGATAATGAGAAATCCCCCTAGAACCTTCCATTCAGAATAACCTATTAAATCTCCATTAAATATAATTAAAAGTCCTAACATTAGAAAGACCAGTGACCACGTACTACTTTTTTTCATGGCATTTACCTCCAATCTCATTTTACATTTTACCATTTTTTAGGTAATGGTGATATTCTTATTAAAATAAAAAAATAAATGAAAAGCCCATTGACCTTCACGTGGCGTAAAGGTGTAGAGTTAAATGTGTCAGGAGGTGATCACATTGGAATACACCATACAAAAGCTTGGCCAACTAGCAGGAGTAAGCACCAGAACATTAAGATATTATGATGAGATAGATATTCTTAAGCCGGCAAGAATAAACTCGTCAGGATATCGAATATATGGTAAAGCAGAGGTGGATCGATTACAGCAGATTTTGTTTTACAAAGAGCTCGACCTCCCGCTTCATCAAATTAAAGAAATCATCACATCGCAAAGCTTCTCACCAGCCGAAGCACTACGTGAACACCGTGAAAAACTCCTGAACAAACGAGAACAGTTAGACCGTCTCATTTTGAATGTAGAGCAGACGATCGCTGCGAACGAAGGGAGAATAACAATGAAAGATAAAGAGAAATTTGAAGGATTTAAAAAACAGATGGTTGAAGAAAACGAACAAAAATTCGGTAAAGAAATCCGTGATAAATATGGAGATCAAGTTGTTGATCAATCAAATAAAAAAGTATTGAATATGACTCAAAGTGAGCATGACAAAGCTACACAACTTGCAGAGAAAATTCACACGGTACTTGCGGAAGCATTTAAAACAGGAGACCCTGCTGGTGATTCAGCGCAAGAAGCAGCTGAGCTTCATAAGGAGTGGTTGATGTTGTACTGGCACGAATATAGCAAAGAAGCACATGCGAATCTTGCGCAGATGTATGTGGACGACGAACGTTTCACTGCCTATTATGATAAAGAACAGCCAGGAACCGCTGCATTTTTACGAGATGCTATCCACATTTATACAGATTACAAATAAATATTAAAATGTTTCACCATCTCTAAGGGAGGAAACCATCTTGGTTTTCTTCTTTTTGTTTTATTCATCTCTTCAATTCGTTAAACTATGAATAATGAGTAAGAAGGGATGAACAGTTATGACTAAAAAATTATATTATTCTTCGCCATATAAAACAAATTGGGAAACAACTGTAAAAACTACTTTTGAGAAAAACGGAGAATTTTTTGTGACCTTAGAAAGTACCGCTTTTTATCCAACCGGTGGTGGTCAGCCATTTGATACAGGTACGATTGGCGGAAATGATGTACTCGATGTTTTTCTCGAAAATGAAGAAGTGATACATAAGGTGAGGAGTCTGCCTGAAACTTCCTCAGTAACCTGTGAGTTAGACTGGGATAGAAGATTAGATCATATGCAGCATCATACCGGACAACATCTATTATCTGCTGTTTGTTACTCTTTATATCAAGCACGTACCATTAGTTTTCATTTAGGTTCTGAAATCGCAACGATTGATATTGAAACAGACACACTGAGTCAACATCAAATGGATTTCATTGAAAAAGCCGTTAATCAGGAGATTTATAAAAACAGAACAGTACATACATACTTTGTTTCTGATAAAGAGCTTCAACATTTGCTGCTATTAAAAATGCCGAAAGTGAAAGAGAACATTCGAATTGTTCAAATTGAAGGTATTGAGCATAATGCATGTGGCGGTACTCATGTTCGTTCAACCGCTGAGATTGGAATCATCAAACTTTTGAAAGCCGAAAAACAAAAAGGTGCCACACGATTGTATTTTAAATGTGGTCAGCGTGCTTTAGTAGACTACAATGAAGCGTTAAAACTGCTTACGATGATCTCAGGCAAGTTTAATACGGGTCGAGATGAAGTGATGAACCGTCTTGAAAAATGGGAGAACAATCAAAAGGAATTAGAATTGGAGAACAGACGACTAAAAGAGGAGAACAATCATTTTCTAAGTAAAGAACTTATCTCAAAAGCAAAAGCAGGACTACTTATGCATGTTTTTGAAGAAAAAAGCTTTAATGATACAAAAGAACTTGCTATAAAAATTGCGAGTGAGGAACCATTATTGATCTTACTTGCTTCCACATTAGAAAATCGTATCATCTTCATGCATGACGGTTCGTCTCATGTTTCATGCGGAACATTTTTTAAAGAAAACCTTAGCTCTTTTAAAGGTAAGGGCGGCGGAAATGATAAATCTGCTCAAGCTGGATTTGCTTCAAAAGAGGATATGATTCGATTTATGGACTTTGTTCAGGAGACATTTAAAAATAATTAAGTATTCATTGATACTCTTTAAAAGTAGTTGATTTTTCGCTTCTGGTAGCTCGCTTTCCATGGGGCGCACGGTGAGCCTCCTGCCGCTCTGCGCCATTAGGTGTCACCACCTGACAGCTCGTCCCATAGGAGTCTCGCCACGTTTCACTTAAATGAACTTGCATAAGAAGAAAAAAACATTCAAAAGCAAAATCGTTTAGAAAGATTGTTTTCGTAAACTTTGTTGCTTTTGGAAGGTTGATTTCCGTTCCAGGCTGCTCGCTTTCCACGGGGCAGGCGGTGAGCCACATTCGTACGTTTCACTTTTAAGTGTCTCACCTGCCCGCCTGTCCCGTAGGAGTCTCGCACCTTCCACTCCAATCAACATTCAATGAAGTTAATTAAAGAATTTAAAAGCAACAATATAGCCTTAGAAGCATTAAAAATCGCAACGAAATTCGTTGCGGTTTTTTCTATGATATTTAAGGGTTTTGGTAAATTTACACCACTTTAATAACAAAACATTAGTACCCTAATTCACACGTATTAGCAAGATGACAATAGCTATTGTCACGCTGCGTTTTGATAAACTAAATTACTTGTTAAATGACTTGCCTATTGCGGTGAAAGGATTAGACGACTGCTAAATCGAATAAATAATAAGATTAATAGTTTGCAGTCCTTATTCAATAAACGTAGCAGGATTGTTGAGGAAGGAACCCATGTATAAAATGAAGAATTTAATACATTTGAAGTTAACTTTAATAAGTGAGGATGTATATGAAACAGAAACCTTTTGGAGAACACTGGAGAGACATAAAAGGATATAGAGTAATGGAAGGAATAGATAGGTATAAACATAATTTTGGTGGTCAAGATTACGAAGTACCTGTTTGTAAACTGTGCGAAAAGAAAATGCACCAAATATTTTGTTTTGATTTGAAAGATCCAAAGCTTTCAGTATTAAAAGTGGATGGAATTAGTATGTTACCACTAGTTTCTTGCCTAAACTGTGCGATGGTGTGGGAGCCTCAATATTTTCAATTAAGTAATGAGGGGAGAACTACACAAGTATTGAGTCAAGAGAATACTGAAGATTGGGCTCAAGATGAGGAAGATCAACTACCTGTACCACTTCCAGAAACCAATGTGAAATTAATTGAAATGAAAGATGAAGATGTTCCAATAAATGAAGACAATTATGATGCTGCATTTGCTTTATTTGGTTCTCAATATGTATGTAGATTGTTAGGTGCACCCTTGTATGAGGAAGTTCCTAATGATTTAGAGTGTCCGAGATGCAAATGTGAAATGATGTACATTGCTTCAATAACACAAGATATTGGTGATCCGGAACTTATTTCAGTTGTCGATTTTCAAATCGGTGAGATGAACATTTACTATTATTTATGTAAAAAATGTCTAGTTATAAAAACTGAAATACAAAGCACATAACATCAACAATCGGGTGCATTTCTTCAACAAGGAAATCTGCACTTTTTTATTGAGTTAACAAACGTAGAAGGAAACCAATAAGGATATATATAAGACTTAAATATGTTTGAGGTGATTTTTTGAAAAAAATTGGATACGGTCTAGTGGTAATGATTCTTGGATTTGTTATTATAATGTTCTCCGCATCAATTTATGATAATGGTTCGGAAGGTCCAATTACTGCTGGTACTTTTTACAATGGCTTAATGATGTTAATAGCCGCCATTTTGTTCTTCTGTGGAACAATCACCGTGTGTACACTTTTAATATTGGATGCATTAAAGAAGAAGTGAAAATTACTTCTATTTCGACCTGGGTGCATTTTTAAATACATAATGATAGCCTGAAATAATTGGGCGATTTATGTATGGTGAAGGAAAAATTCAACCATCAAGCTAAAGATTTTATTTATAATTAAACATCTGATTAACCTTTTTCTTCAACAATCGGGTGCGTTAATCCAAGAAGGATTAACGCACTTTTTAATGAATTTATTAAACAAATGAGCAGGAGTGTTGAAAAAGCTGTTAATAAAGCCTAAGGAGAATTACTGATCAATTGATACAGAGAGATAAATATAACTACCTGTATGAGAGGGGATATTTATGAAAGTCCAAATTATTGGTGGATCAGGAACTGGCAAAAGCACTTTAGCAAAATATATCAGTGAAAAGGAAGATATCAAGTGGATAGATACCGATAATTATCTTTGGAAAGATGATTCTTTTTTAGAAAATAATCCTATTGAGAAACGGGTTGAGATGTACCAAAGAGATATGTTTTCTAACGATAGTTATATAGCATCGGGTTCCGTTTTTATGTGGTGTCCAGAAGGCTTTAATAACCGTCACCTTTTAGTTTTTCTTTCACTTGATGAAGAAGTCCGTATGCAACGATTAAGGAACAGAGAAATCGAACGAAATAGTCAAATCTGGCTAGATGAAAATGGTGAGTATACAAATGATTTTCTAGAATGGTGCAAAACTTATTGGTCAGAAGAAGATAAGAAGATGGCAGGTACATATGGAGAACAATCCTATCAAATGACAATATCAAAGAGTCCTGTATTAAAGCTCAACGGCTCGCAACCTCTTGATGAACTCTATGCTGAAATAAGAAGAACTGTGAGTAAAGAAAATTGCTAGTTGCCTAATTAAGCGAGGTTATATCTTCAGCAATCAGGTGCTTTAATTGAATAAGGGTTTAAGAAAACGACCAGACAAAAATGAACTGCACCCCAATTGTTAGTGGTGTCTAACAATTGGGGTGCAGTTCAAAATCTGGTTGTTTTTAATCATTTACATATCCAATTATAGTGCTATTTCACCTGCTAATTGGCTTGCGAATTGCGAAATACGATTTTCTCCTACAAAAGAGAACCTGCTAGGCAACCAGCCCACTCCTCTTTTTCTACGTATCAAATCAAAAAGATTGCCACGATGGTAGTTACAACTAATCCGATAAAAACAGGTTTGATGTTTCTTCTAGCAAGTTCAAATGGATCAACTCCGCAGATTGCAGCAGCTGGAATTAACGCCCAAGGGACGAGTGTACCTCCGCCGACCCAGATTGCCGAGATCTGACCAAGTGCTGTTAATGTGGCTGCTCCGGCTCCTATTGCGGTTCCAAATATGTTTGCGACAGATCCTGCCAGTGAAATTCCTGAAAATCCTGAGCCATCGAGGCCGGTAATAGCCCCCACAGTAGTTAGTGTTATTGCCCCTACCTCTTTACTTAAAGGGACCACTGACGCAAGTGCTACACCTAAATCGTTAACGATTCCGTGAGATGTCTTTGGAAGGAAATCACCGATAATCTTAGCAAACCCTGAATCACCTAGATAAAAAAAGGCAGCGATCGGAATGACTGGACCAAACACTTTAAATCCAAACTGGAAACCATCAATCATATAAGAAGTTGTTTTCTCTAATCCTTTGTTCTTATGGCTGACCATCGTAATTAAAAGCAGAATTAATACAGAGGTTCCGCCAATAAGTGCAGTTGCATCTCCACCTTGAAGATTAAAAATGGACATCGCGGCTACATCCAGTGCAAACATGACAGGGATAAAGAGAGCAAAGAATTGTTTTTGCTTATTCGATAGCAAATTTAATTCCTGCTCATTTGAATTTTTTATTGGGTTAGCAGTAAGCCCTGTATTTGCGTTCAACTTTCCAGACTTCAAGTCCCGCTTTAAAAAGTAGAAAGCCGCTACTGTCGTTACAAGACCCATAACAAACACGAGTGGGAAGCTCGCATAAATAACTTCACTTACTGGCAAACCTGCGGCATCAGCGGTTAGTTTGGGTGCTGCCTGGATGATGAAATCTCCGGATAGAGCTATACCATGGCCAAACAGGTTCATAGCCATGGCTACGCCAAGTGCAGGAAGACCAACTCGAATGGCAACGGGAAGAAGCACAGCACCCATGAGCGCCACTGCAGGTGATGGCCAGAAAAACCATTTAATGCCCTTATAGACACCATTAAAAAACCTTGCTACAATAGGGTTTAGACAGACATAGGGGGTTATACCACATGACAATTGAGGAAATTAAAGTGCGAATCAAAGAACTAGAATTAAAACGAACAGAATTACTGAATAAGCGTGATGAAATTGATTTAGATTTAGAAGAAGTTAGGTTAGAAAAGCGTGATTTACTTCAAGCTTACCGTGAATTTGGTGGTTTTGATGGAAATTAAAAATGTAGCAATGTATTTAAGAATCAGTCGTGATAAAGGTGAGAATATAGATACCCTTCAGAATCACAGGGAACGTCTAATTAGAGTATGTGAAGAAAAGGGATATAAGTATACTATTTATGAAGAAATTGTATCAGGACAAGCAGAGTTAAGCGACAGGGAAGCATTGCTAAAACTGTTAGATGAACTATCTTTGTATGATGCAGTTCTTGTGACTGGATTGGATAGGTTAAGTCGTGACTTAGAAACAGCCATGCACTTATGGAAGAGGTTCAACAAAGCAGGTATTCCAGTTATTACACCTGACAGAACATATACGGATAGTGACTTTATGATATATGCAATGGAAGGCTTAGTTGCACATGAGGAATACTCAAGAATCACTAAAAAGATGAGAGATAATAAAAGGGATGTTGCTTTACAAGGTAACTATGTAGGAAGCAGACATCCGTTAGGATTCGATAAAGTAAAAGCAAATAACGGAAGGTATACTCTAAAGCCTAATCAAGATGCTGAGAAGGTAAGGAAGATATTTGACTTGGCTATTAACGGTTATGGTGCAAAGCGTATTTCTGAAGTTGTAGGGATTCCTCAAAGGTCTGTAAAGCATATGATTTTAAATAAGGCTTATATAGGCACTTCTATATTTAAAGATGTTGAAGTTCCAGACGCTTTTCCTGCTATTGTTGATAAAGATACTTTCTATAAAGCTAATGAAGCTATGAAGAGTAGATTTGCAGGAAGCAGAGAACAGAGAACAAGAACTAAAGGAACGGTAAGAACCATTCTTAAAGATTTAGTCTATTGTGGGGAATGTGGTCGGAAGACTTTATTCCAACTTAAAGCTAGAATGTACAATGACAAAATGGTCGTTAAGAAATGTGAATGTGGTATGCGTGGTGCTAAAGAAGAGATTATTTTGGAAGAGTTTAACCGTCTTATGGAGGACTATACAGAAGAGTTATTTTACAAAATTCAAAGTAATACAAAACCCAAGATAAATCAAAATGATTTAATTAAAGAAGAGATACAAAAGATTGAAAATGAGATAGCGGTTCTGAATAAAAAATTCCAAAAGATTAAGGAAGCTTATACCGAAGAAGTCTTTACATTATTTGAATTCAAGGAAGAGAAATTAAAGCATGAGGAAAAGGTAAAGTTTCTCACAGCTTCACAAAGGCAGTTAGAAGAAAAGTTAGATATACCGACTTTCTCAGACACCAAAGAAGGAATCCAAGAAAGAATAAGCAATCTTAGGAAGCTAAATTTTGATAATAAAGAAGACACAAACCGTATTCTTAAAACCTTAATTGAAAAGATATACTATAAGAGAGTTACGGAAGGTTTTGATGAAGACGGATATTTTGAAACAGATGAAATTGAATTAATTATAGAATGGAAATAAGGTTATCCAAACGGGTAGCCTTTTTCTTTTGTATAGGTAAAAAAAGTGAAGTGAATTACCCGTAACATTATTATAAGGAAATCCACTAAACCTATGCTACATAAGGGATTAAGAGTAATTGAATGCGGTGAAATATTTAAAATAAAGGTGTCATTCTACCCACTAAAAACAAATTACATATACAAGGATTAAAGTTACAAATAACCTCTTGACACAAACCTTTCCAAGAATACTTACGGGCATTTAATGAAGCTTCTGCCAAAATAAGTTTTTGTATAAGATTGTATGAAAATAAGTTGTCTGAAAGCTTTATATAACCCTCTAATATATCCCCGTTCCTGAAACCTTTCCAGTAGTATTCTAACGGTATATATAAGCTTATCCTTACATAACAAACACATATCATAAAGCCATTGGATAACGGTTATCATCAACTATTATATTAACTCTTAACATACCGCTTACAACACTCTTATTACAAATCACTTTTATTATGAATTATCCTAATAACGGTTAATGAAAGGAAGATTATGAAAAGGGTAGGGGTAGGATTAATTGGAAGCGGTTAGGTGGATGGGGTATTGATACATACAATATTCTCACATTTAAAACTGCAACTTGTAAAATACAATCTTTCTAATAGCTATATACAAACCAAATTTTAGTAAGTAAAATATTGGTAAAGTAATTTAAAGGGGGTATTTTTATATTTATTTTAGATAAATTGGAAGACCATTGTGATATTCATAAATGGGCAGAATATAGACCGTTTGAACAACATTATGAAACTTTTGAACCTCATGTTGTTTATACTGCAAATAAAATTATTGATGTTTACTACACTTTTGCTAGTGCACGTTCATACTTATCAGATTATGAATGTGAAGAGTTTGGTCAAATAATTACTGAACATGATGAAATTCATATTAACTTCTTAAGGTCTAAATACCTTCAAGCAGCCCTAGCCCATTATAATTATGCAATAGATTTGTCTTGGCAAGTTTTATGGTTTTATACGGGGGATAATTCTTATTTATTCATGGAAAAACCAAAGCTGTTTGAAAAATACTCAACTTTATGTACCGAAAAAAGGCTATATTTTAAGTTAAGGATAAATAAGATGGATGATATTAAGGAACACATCAGCGAATTCTTTAATTCTGATTTAACACAAGAAGTAAGAGAAACATATAACTATGTAAAACATAGAGGCAGTTTGCATACGGATGAAATTAGTAGAGAACACGAATATTACATGATGTCTTATACAGAAAATGAAAATTACTTCCTGCCAAGGATGTTAACAAGAAGAAAATTCAACCTAGAGGAATTCAAGGACATATTAATTGATTTTGATATTAGTTTTAGTGACTATTTCCAACAAATCATCAAATGGACGATGCCTTATAATTATATTGAAACTAAATTCAACATGTTTAACTGTATTCCTAGAGAAAGAATGAAATTTCACTTTTATGAGATGGAGAACTATGAAAAGTTATTTAATGAACATATTAAGCTTTTTTACTCTAATGATATAGATTCAATTAATCAGAATCCTAATAAATATATAAAAGACACGAATTTAGTAGGGGCTTACTATAATCCTCGAAAATTTAAAAATATCTGAAAAATTTAGTTGGTTTTGGAGGTTTATTATGAAAGCTAATGAAATTATAAAGGTACTTAATCAATTTAAAGATTATAGTTATCAACGGATTCTAATAAACGGTACTTGGGGGATAGGTAAGACAAAATATGTTTTAGATTTTAAAGAAGGACATTCCGAAGCATGTTATGTATCTTTATTTGGAAAAAAAGATATCGATAGTATTATTCAAGAAATATATTTTCAGATTTTAGAAAATGTGCCTAATAGTGGAATGAAAAAAGTTTCAACGGAATTAAGAGAAAAGCTTAAGAATGTTAACTTTCGCCTTCCAGGAGTTTCAATTTCAGTTCCACTTATAGGGAATCTGCATAAAACTTTATATAAAGAGTTAGACAAGAAAGACACATTTATTATTATCTTTGATGATTTAGAAAGAAAGCATGATGACCTTAATATTAAGGAAATATTAGGTTTAATTGATAGTTTTGCTAAAGTAGAAAATATAAAAACCGTACTCCTTGCAGATACTGACCAACTTGAAGATAAGGATAAAGATATTTTTAAAAATTATAAAGAAAAAACTATTGATAAGACATATACAATAGATGAATATGCAGGTGAAGCACCTATAGAAATAATGGGTGAACAAATTTGGAATGTAATTGAAAAGTATACAAAAGAATTCAAGTTCAAAAATTTGAGGACATTTGAAAAGACGAAGCTATTTATAAATGAAGTAGTTCGTGTTATCGGAGAAGATAATTTTACAGACAAATTTACAAAAGACGATATTTATAGAATGTGTTTGGCAACTATAATTTTTAGAATTGAACATAAAAGTGAATTGGTATTAGTAGATGATGATGGTAGTGAAAAAAGTAAATTCAACAAAGCTTATTACAAAGAAACTCCATCAGGTCATATCGAGTATGCACTTAATTATATTCTGAAAAATTCTCTTGATAATAGTAGAAATAAAGAAATTTTTTATTATATTTTCAAATGGTATGACTCAGGTTCTTATCCTAATGAAAATTTACTCAATCTAATTGCATCAATAAATAATTATGAAGATTCTACAAGAAATTTCTATTCTTCCCAAGAGGAGATAATTTTAGTTATAGAAAATTGTAGAAAGTATCTAAATAATTTAAATGGAAATGAATCATTGCAAGAAATAATTTCAAAAATTTCAACTGCGTTTTCATGGTGTGAAGTTTTATCTATAAATTTTGGATTTAGTGAAGATGAAATTCTATCAAAGATTGAGAAAAACATTTCAAGTAGTATTGACTTTAAAAAAGGATATAACGGTAATGATTTTCCATCGGGTCATGTTGATAGTGGTAAAGTAAGAAATATTATTATTTCAATAAATCAAGCTTTAAGAGTCGAATATTACAAACAGTTGATTATGCGAATTAAAGAAAGTTACGAGACACGTACTTTCAATGAAATTTATTTAGATGAACTTTCTTTCTTAATAAATCATATTGACCAAGAGGCGTTTAAAGATACCCTTTTAAATGCTTTTAATGAAAACCAATACTTTTTTCCAATTCCTTTTGGGAGGATTACTGAAGAACAATGGAGATGGTGTTACCACATTGAAGGAAATATAAGAAAATTTGATATCCGCTGGGGTTTGAATAATTTTCATGAAGGTTTTAAAAACTATCTATATTATCAAGAGATAATCAAAGAAGATAAAATGCTTCAGCATAGACTTGAAAAACTTTTTGGGAAAGGAATTAGCCATCCTTCACTTCCATAATAATGATATAATTGAAATATCTTACAGGAGGTGTTTTAGTTTGTATAAATTACAGTTTATCAATACCTACTCACAGGAAGTGTTAAGAGAAACTACATATGCTTCAAACGTTGAAATAAATCATATGCTTATGGGTTTTGAAAAAGCTAGTGAAATTGATGAACCTACATTGATATTTTGTAATAACCGAAAAACTTGGAAAGCAGAGTATCTGTTTCACAAGGTGATAACCGAAGGTAATGGAACTACATATAAAGTGTTTTTCATTGTTAGTTTATCGGAAGTACAAGCTAAAATACGTGATTAATTAGAAGAGAAGGTTGCCCAGTTCCTTGGGTAATCTTCTTTTTTATTTGCAAACTTTTTGACACTCTGTAATTCCTTAAAACTCCCAAAACCCTTATGTACCAAGAGGTTAAGGGGGTAAAGAGTTAATTTAAACTTTACTAAAACTCTTAACTATTAACATTAATTAAAAAGATAAAGAGATTATCTTCGTTACTTCGTAACTTCAGATTATTAATATCTATAGACGGTAGTTCTTATTTAAGAAAGATATACCGTTAGGTAATTAATAATTCGACTGAAAGGAGAATAATTCTTTTTATCTTTTTATATAAAACTTTATTAAATAAAACTTCTCTTATCCCCCTAAATCCTTACTCTCCCAAGGATTCTAAGCATTTCCATTGAGTACAGAGTGTCAAAAACTTTATTAAAAAACTTTCCCGATTCGTTGTGCAAAGCTGATGTTCTCACTTTATTAATAAGTATAAGGATTATTTCTTAATACCATTGTGCATTTGTAACACAATCACTTTATTAATAAGTATAGGGATTACACCATAGGAGAGAACATCATGGAAGCCTTACAATTAACAGTTAAATCAAAAGTCTTAAAGACATTATATAAAACCCAAAGCTTAATCGGAATGAATCACCTTAACTCAGTTTCACTAACATTTGAAGAGTTAGCTTTAGAAACAGGGGTTAGCTTAAGAACCGTTAAACGTCACGTTGAGGAACTTCAAGCAAATGAACTTCTTTTCATTAAAAAAGAACATTGTCCGTTTACTGGGAAGCAATCAGCTAACACTTACTACTTATACGACTATGAAGCAGCGATGCGTCTTAAAGAAGGAATGAAGAGAGTATCAATCACTATGGCTGACATTGCTAAAGCCGATGCAGACTACTGGGAACAATTCTAAGGAGAGTAATAATATGAAACTAACAGTACTATCTAAAAGCGAAGTAATGATTATAACAACAATTATGGCACTACAAAAACAAGGTATTAACAACCCGTCAAGAAAGGACATTTCACTTCTTTCAGGGGTTAACTTCCATACGGTTAAACAGTTACTACCAAAACTTGAAGAAAAAGAGTTCTTCACCATTGAACGTTCTAAGGATGAATACGGTAGACCTGATAAGAATGTCTATAAGCTTCCTGAAGAACTTAAAAGGAGATTAGTGAATTAGAATTTTTTCAGCAGGTTTGTAGAACGGGAACTAAGATTACAAATGTTAATGGAACACATTGAAACAATTAACTTCATCTTAGCGGAACAGTCCGCACTAATTAAAGAACAGCGTTACTTAATAGATATTCTTAACGAACAACTTACACAATTAAAGGAGACTAACTAAACATGGAACAACAATACAAGATGATGATGAACTCACCAGTATTTAAAAAGGCAATGCGTGATGCAGAACTTTACTTTGAAGGAAAGAAACAGGAATTAGAACAGCTTAAGGGACAAAAAGAAATGATTCAATCAGAGATTTCCCGTATCATGACTGGAAAACCTGAACATAGAAGCAAAACTATACTTAAGAATGTAAACGGTACGTTACTCCTTGTAAGTACAACAGACTTTGGTGACATTAAAAACGTTGACCCAGTTAAAGAGTTTGGACAGCTTTCAAACAATGAACGTACTCAACTATTTGAAACAGATAAGAAAATGTACAAACTACTCGAACATGGTTTATATCATCCTAAAATGACAGAACATACAATTGATTTAATGGTTGCTGAAAACATGAAATATGAAGAGTTCGCTTTACTAGCTGATACTCCACAAAAACCTGACTTATCGGGATTAACACGGGAAGAAGCTTCAGATGCAGTAAGAAAGTATACTACAGCTTTGGAAGACAATAAAGCAAGACTTAACGCTTTCCGTTCGGACATGGAAGCATACCAAAAAGGAAAGATTCAGGAAGACTTACGAAACGTTGAAGAGAAGATTGAAGCAGTAAAAAAAGAATTAGAATAAACCATTAACAAAAAGGTGTTTCCTTAACGGGAAATGCCTTTTATACATTTAGGGGGAAGAATTATGAAAGCTAAAGCAATGAACGGATACTGGATAAAAGGAAAATGGTCACTTACAGAGAGTGGGAAGAATGTTAAGCCTAATCATCATAATTCAGGAAGCATAGTTCTTCCAAACGGTAACAGTCGTAAATGTTTCTATATAGATGGTGAAGTCTTTGTAAAAGTGCGACACAAGAACATGCCTAAAGCTTCACAAGTATTTAACGGAACTAACTTAGAAGATGTATTTCACAAAGCCGTATTACTTGAGGATAGTTGGTATTACATTAACGCTAATCTATTGGAGGTAACTGAGTAATGGCATATTACAGCATTGAAGAACAAGAAACAGTTATTCGCTATGATTCAATTACTAAGCAATGGGACATCTATACAACAATTCCAAAGCACATTAAAAGGTTAAAAAACGAAGCTATAGCTACACTTTTACAGGAAGAAAAAGATTCCGATGGGTTAACTATTGCTTACCGAATTACTATAGAAAATTTGCCTAATAGCTACACTTTTAATCGGTAATAGGAGGTCTTCAAAATGATAACTAATAACGTTTATAACAAAGAAAATATATTTCTAAAAGTTAAGGACAAAGAATCATTAATTGAAAAGCAGCGAAGACTTTCAGGAAACCTTAGAACTGGAAAACTGTTAGAGAATACAATCATTTGGGAAGACGGTGAAGAAGAAACTTATGTATATTATAGAGTTCCGAAAAAATACTGATTACATTATCCATTACCAGTTTGAATTAGAAGTTACCCTTCAGGACATTATCACAAATGCTACAAGACGTTTTAGACAGTCTTATATAGTCGATAAAGAGTGTGCTTCAGGCTACATTTATAAGTTTGAGGAAAACGGTAATAGAAAATACTTGGGGAGATTTTAGATATGGCTAGGAAGAAATCATTAACGGATAAAATGAAGTCCTTTGCCGTTACTTATATTGCCAATAAGGGTAACATACAAGCTACAGCAGAACAAATTGGAGTATCAAACAAGACAGCTTACGGATATATGAAAAATGAACTTGTAATAGGGGAGATAGAAAGCTTAATGAAGGTTGTTGCAGTTGATACGGTTAGGAGTGCAGTTCAACTTCAGAAAGAACTTAATAACATGCTTTCGGATGAATACAAAGAAGAAGTTTATGATTTTAAGTCTGGTAAAATAGTTCATGTTAAACCACGTTTAGCGGACAAGGTTAAAGCCATTGAGTTGCTTGGGAAGTTCGGAGGACACTTTGTAAATAAACATGAAATTAATGCACCAACACTTATAACGATTGATATAGTTGACGATGAAGAAGATGTTATAACGTTTATTGAAGCAGATTACGTTGAAGTATAAACAGGAGATTGGCATATTTGCCTTTCTCCTTTTTTTATAGCCATTAGTTAACTGGTTCATAGCTTTTCAAAACTTGTTTAACTATAACTTCAACTTCGTTATCTAACTCGGCTACTTTTAAGAAAGAAATAAGTTCTATAATCATTGCGACAGTTAAAGCAAACACTTGTCTGTAAATAGTGTTTTCATCAAAGCTTGGTTTGAGATTATATTTAAACTTTCCATTTTCAAATTCACCATAGTTTATAAAAGTACTTGGGTTAAAATGAACAAATGAATTCAGTACGGTATACTGATTTCTAAATACATCAATTTTCCCTGTTTTGTTAGCTAATTTTAAGGGGTCATCTAAAAAACTATATTCTTTTGGTAATTTAAAATCCTCTTCAACAGAACTTAGAAAGTCATTTACAATCTTACCTTTGTTTTGAAGGTTCCTTTGTTTTGAAGCAATTCTTTTATGAGAGTTTTTTGTTAATGCTTCATATCCCTTTTGAATTTCTTCAGGTGAGTCTAATTCGGATATTACGTATGAAAAATGAAACAAGGTTTCTAAAAGTACCCTATAAAGCGGGAGACTTTCAGTATATGTAACGTCTTTATCACTTGAGTTTTTTATAACAAATATTGCGGAAAAAGTTCTTTTATATCTCATATATAAAGTATAAAACACATCAGTTATTAGTGGATTTACGGTTTTAAATTCTTCTGTCTGTTCTATCTTTTTAAATAAATTTTTTAACACTCTTTCATCCAATTCAATCACATTCCTTTCATACCTAATAATACTATGGAAGGAATTGATTTTCATATAAATAATTTATTAGAAATTTTTAATAAAGTGAAAACCCTATAATATCAACGTTAATCAATCAGTTGAAGCCAGTAAAAACACGCTAGTATCTGTATCGGCACTTACTCCAAGAAATAATCATCATGAGAATACCTATCGTCCAATAAGCGAGTCCGGGTGTTCTAATGAGTTTCGAGAATGGAGAAATCATCACATCATTGATGCCTGTAGAGGTCAGAACTCTGCTCATGGCAACGATAATTGAGATTACAAGTATAGTAGGAAGAAGCTCGGTGATCGCATAAATAAAACTATTAAAAATACTGCTAACAGAACCCGTTAATGAACTAGTCGCAGTAATAGAGATTAAGAAGATACCGAGAATACTTATTAATGTAGTATCGCGTCTCTTAACCATAAAACCAATGATTAAACCGATAAACACAACATAAATCCAATGCAGCGCTGTTAGTTCAACGCCCATTTGTATTCCTCCCCGTTGAAATGGGTATTTAGCCCTTTCGTGATGTAATACAGAATATGATGAGAAAGAAAAGGGTGTGAGGGGAACTTTTTTACTAATAGTTGTTAGTGACAGGTAAAGGTAATTAATGTAAAATTATGACGATGATACTGAAGATAAGAAAGAGGTAACTACATGTTATCTCTTTTCTTTTTGTTACATACATTCAACAAAGGAGAAGATTAGGGGGCCGTATGATGGACCAGTCCAGATTCATTAAAGATCTTAACGAGTTAAAAGAGGGAGGATATGTTAAAAAGAAGGATTATTTAAACGTGCTTGATGGCTATTACAGATATAGAGAAGATGTTAGAAATAAAGAAATCAATGAATCGACTTTACATACAGCAGAAGTTACGAATGATGAACCTAAACAAAATCCAAAACCAATAAAAACAATAACGCCTCCACCTACACAGCCAAAAGTGGAAATCACACCTGAACAGAGAAGAGAGAGAAATATTACAAGCATAATGGCAGCAGGCGTGATTCTGCTTTTATTAGGAGGACTTACTCTAGCAACAAGCAACTGGGATGTTTTTAGCTCGATTACGAAAACAATGTTAGTTGGAGGGATTGCCTTATTATTTGGTGGCCTAGGTGTACTTTCGGAAAAAATACTTCAAATTAGAAAAACAGCGTTTACGTTCTTTGTTTTATTTGCTCTGTTTATTCCGATTACCGTACTCTCAGCGGGTTACTTTGAATTGTTTGGGAGTTGGCTCAGTTTTAATGGCGAGGGAAGATATATTTTAGGCGTTATGGCGGCTGTCGTCTGTACTCCAATCTATTATTATTTCGGACAATATTTTAAATCCAAGCTATTCAGCTGGCTTACTTATGTTGCGATCGCCATTGGATATGCGTATTTAATCCTATCGTTTGGCTTAACCAAAGAAGCATTTTATTTTGTTTATGCATTAGGAAATGTAGGATTTATACTTTTATATCATTTCAAAAAAGCAAAACAATCGATATTCCTTCAAATCTTGCCTTTATTTATACAAGCGAATTTGATTCTTTCGACGCTGTTCATTTTAATCTTATTTGAGAATCAACTTTATCAAAGTTTCAATATTATCTTAACAGCTGCATTATACTTGTCGATGAGGATGGTCAATCAAAGAAAAGAGTATGAGCTTTTCTTTATCGGGTTTATCACGTATGGACTTTATCAATTGATTCAAAACTCTCTGTTAGTAGATTATCGTTTGTTTTTGATCGTACTGATACCGATTATATTCGTAATAGTAGCTAATTTTTCAGATGCTGGATTAAAAAAATATTATCAGCTTGCAAATGGTGCAATCTCTATACTTGCTTTTCTATATATAACCGTTGAAGGCGTGTTATTGTCTGTAGGAGAAGGCAGTATGTGGTTGTTATTCGGGTATCTTGTTCTAGCTGGTAACTTTATTTTCTTAAGCTATAACTCTACGTTTTTATTCTTTAAATATTTGGCACCGTTCTACCTATTCTGTGCGTTTATGGAAGTTTATCATATGATGGGCGATCGCTTTGAAGATTATTGGACGCTTGCAATCGGCATCTCAAGCGCATTATCTTATTCGATCGGACAGTATCTCAAACCACTGAACAGAGCAAGCCTCTTTGTCGGTGGTGGAGGATTACTTATTAGCTTTCTATTATCATTGGAACTCGCTCACTATGGGCAAGGAAGTATGATTTCCGTCATTCTAACGATACTAACTGTTCGTCATTTTTTAATCGAGAATGGAAAAGAAAAAATAGTAGCCACCTGGCTGGTACCCATTTTCACTTTTTTTACATTCTGCCTGCTTGGGATGAAGTACTTGCCATCACCGACATTATCATACTCTTTACTTCTTGGAAGTGTCGTCACTTTAATTGTCTATCTGTGGCAAAGAAAGCAGAAGCAGCTTGCAACTTCATTTGTTTCCATTACAACCATAATGACGACTGTGAATTTTATAGTCATCTTAGTCGAAAGTGATTTTACGTGGATAAAGATTTCATCGTCCATATTTCTAATGGTAGTGTTATGGTTTTTCACTAAACATTTTAATTGGGCGCTCGGGTTCTCTGGTATTCAGATTGCCTTATTCTTTGCACTAAGTTATGTTGCAGAACTACTTGGAGTTTCATTAGGTACTGAGGAATCACTTTATACGTTCATCATCATTTCCTATTTGTTATTAATGAGTAGCGAGGTATTCCAGAAGATCGACTCAAGCAGTGAATATCCAACGAAGGCTGTTTCTCACTTCATTACTTTACTCATAGGTTTTTATGCTTTACTCGTAACAACTGCAGCAGCTCCGTTCATACTACTTGCAACAGTGTATGGAGTTTACCTGTTTCGTTCTCGTAAGGAATATGAGATTAGATATAATCTTTACGCTTGCTTGATATTTTTAGCTATTGGTTTCCAATACTTTATTAGATCATGGCTCACTCATGAAGGTCCTGTTGTTTACAGCATACTTCTAGCTGGTTTCTACTTTGTTGTTAACAATGAATGGAGAAAGCGATTAAGAGCTTTCATTGTACCTTTTTCTGTCATTTTCTTAGGAGAGTATATAACGATTAGAGGGTCTGATGAGGCGTTTCTTATTATCCATGCAGCTGTATTAGTCGGGTTTATAGTGTTCTATCAATCGTTAGAAAAATACTGGAAATACGCATCAGTAATCTTGTTGATCTACTTCATGATAGATTTAGAGGAATGGTTGTTAATAAATCGAATAGCCAATGAAATGTACTCAATTGCTTGGTTCACCTCAGGTATACTCATTTCACTGGCAGGTATGTATTTCTATAAAAAGCTATACAGCCAATCTGATTATGTTCAAATTGACTTCTTTGCAGTTTTTGGAATGATTTCTGTACTTATTGGATTGGTGCGATCGGAAAATTTCGTAACAACGTTTGGTCTGGTCATACTTGCTATCCTTTTCTATGTTCAAGGAAATCGATTATTGGATGTTCTGATCGGAAAGAGAATACTTCAATCAGGTTCCAGTTTGCTTGTCCTGTTCTCATATTATTCATTTCTTGATCAATTTGAGGTCCCAGTGATTATTCAAACTGAACTTATTGTATTGCCGTGGATCTTATTAAGTTATGTAATTACAAGGAAAATGTGGGACATATCGGAACAAATAGCTAACCTTATTCAATATGTTTTGCTTGGTGTAATAGGGATAACATTGATGATCGATGCGATAGAGAGCTATCAAGTTATGGATGCGATCATACTTGGTACATTATCATTTGGGAGTATCATCTATGGATTTATCTCAAAGCAAAAAAGTTATTTCTTTACTGGATTGATCGTACTACTTCTGAATGTTTTGGTCCAAACTCGCCCATATTGGGGGAACATGCCCTGGTGGGTATACTTATTGCTAACAGGTATCCTGCTCATAGCTTTTGCTAGTTTTAATGAGTTCAAGAAACAAAAAGGAATTGATTCTCCACCATTAAAGGATATAATTTTAAATAAATGGAAACATTGGTTTGGAGAGTGGAAATAAAATCTCTTCAAATAAGGGGGATTAATGAAGTGGAACAAGATCAAAACAAACCCAAGATTACGATGGGTATGCTTTTTCAAAACAAAGTCATTCGTACCATACTTTTTTCAGTACTCTTCTTACAGATTGGGATATGGGTTCGTAACTATTCCATCTTATTGTATGTGATAGAGAAAACGAACGAAAATCCAATCGCTGTATCTTTAATATCTGTAGCAGAATTCGCTCCGATATTTTTGTTTTCATTTATTGGTGGAACGTTCGCTGATAGATGGAAACCAAAAAAGACGATGATTTGGTGTGATCTATTAAGCGCTGTATCTATCTTTGTCGTATTATTAACGTTGCTTTTTGGAAGCTGGAAAGTCATATTTTTTGCAACGCTCGTTTCATCGATCTTGTCTCAATTTTCTCAGCCATCGGGTATGAAGTTATTTAAGATTCATGTACCTGAGGAAATGGTCCAATTAGGGATGTCGATGTATCAAACACTTTTTGCTGTATTTATGATTCTAGGACCTATTCTTGGGACTTACGTATACCAGCAATTTGGTATTACAGCTGCGATAGCAATTATGGGAATCGCGTTCGTATTGTCTGCCGTTATTCTTCTATTACTTCCTCCTGATGAAGAAGTTGAAAAAACGGAAGAAAAACCATCGATCTGGTTAGAGATGAAAGAGGGGTTCAGCTATGTCCTTAACAGACGCTCTTTAACCTTACTAGGTGCGTGTTTCGCCGTAGCCGGATTAGCTTTAGGTTTGACACAGCCGTTAACCGTTTTCTTAGTTACAGAACAACTTGGTCTTCCAAAAGAGGAACTTCAATGGCTCATGGCTGCATTCGGTACTGGAATGATCTTAGGTGGAGGTTTAACCATCGGAATCGCGAGCAAAGTAAAGCCACAATTATTATTGGCTTTAGGAATGGGAGCAAGTGCGATCGGATTTATGATTATGGGATTCTCCGAACATTTTTGGTTAACCTTATCCGCCGAGTTCATAAGTGGTCTTTTCATGCCATGTGTTCACATTGGTATTAATACACTAATTCTCCAGAATACAGAGGCTAAATTTATAGGTCGTGTGAACGGAATATTAAATCCACTATTTATGGGTGCTATGGTTCTTACGATGTCCATTACCGGTTGGCTAAAAGAAACATTTTCACTTGTATTGATGTTTGAAGGAGCAGCACTTCTTTTTGCTATCGGTATATTAACGATGCTACCACTTATTCGACAAAAAGTTGTTCCAGTGGCTGAAGTTGAGAAAGCCTAAATGTAAAAAACCTCAAAAGCTACCTTAGCTTTTGAGGTTTTTTTTATGTTTCATGTTGGATTTTAGCTGAATCGCAAAGAGGTGTGTGTCGATAAACGTCGAGGATTGTAAACTCGCGGATAAACAGCAAAAACTCGTGGATTGATGTAAGAAACTTTTGGATTTACACCCTGAACTCGTGGATTGAGAGTCAAAACTTTTGGATTCACCACTTACATGCTTAATTTACGGCCAGAAACAAACCCTCACACAGCACTGTTGACGCTTTTTCAACCTCATACTGTTTTTCAAATCATTTAAATGGGTATTATAGATATATTTCCATCATTGCTGTAATGAATATTGAATGTCTAAAAATATAAGGGGAATCTAACATATGTCTATCTCACCAGATCAACGAATAACATTACACGGATTCAATAATCTTACTAAATCACTTAGCTTTAATCTGTATGATGTTTGTTATACGAAAACGAGAGAAGAGCGAGAAGCTTACCTTGAGTATATTGATGAGCAATACAACGCGGAAAGGCTTACGAATATTTTGCAAACTGTCTCCGATACGATTGGAGCTCATGTGCTTAATATAGCGAAACAAGATTATGTACCCCAAGGAGCCAGTGTCACTGTACTTGTCTCAGAAGGACCCATTGTTGAAGTACCAACTGATACATTTGATGAGAATTCCACAGCCATGCCAGAGTCTGTTGTGATGCAGCTTGATAAGAGTCACTTAACGGTTCATACATATCCAGAGTTTCATCCAGAAGAAGGAATCAGTACGTTTAGAGCGGACATAGATGTTTCTACTTGTGGAGAAATCTCGCCGCTTAAAGCACTTAACCATTTGATTAACTCATTTGATATGGATATTGTTACGATGGATTATCGAGTTAGAGGATTTACACGAGATATAAAAGGTCACAAGCTGTTTATTGATCATGACATCAATTCAATACAAAACTATCTTTCTTCAGATATTAAAAAGACGTATACAATGATCGATACAAATATTTATCAGGAGAATATTTTTCATACGAAGTGCAAATTAAAGCATTTTGAACTCAATAACTATCTTTTCGGTTATACCAAGGATGAAATTGATAGTGAAACTCAAGAACACATCACAGGGTTGATAAATGCAGAAATGGACGAGATTTTTTACGGAAGAAATATTAATTCTTCTAGACGTTAATACCTTATAGATGAACGGATCACTAAGATACTTTTAGTGGTCTTTTTTTTGCGTGAACAATATGAACAAAATGCATTTTATGCGGTTAAACTTCCATTTGAAAATCTGAATGTTAGGATTATGAAAAGTAAATGAAAGCGCTAACATTAAGAAGGGGATGTGAACATGATGAAAACGAAGAAATTGAAAAAATGGCTTGTAGCAGGCGTTATCTTATCTTCACTTACAGCTTGTAGTACGTCTGGGTCAAATGCTGGAGAATCCGATTATCCGAAAAAACCAATAACAGTGGTTGCTCCGTCGGGTGCTGGAGGTGGTTGGGATCTAACAGCGCGCTCACTGACCAAAATTCTAGGTGAAACGAAAACCGTTGATCAAACGATGACTGTTGAAAACAAACCTGGTGGAGGTGGAGCTGTCTATCTTGCAGAATTTGCGACACAACATAAAAAAGATGATTACAAGCTTTATGTGAACTCTCCGCCAATCTTGATCAACAACTTGAAAAAAGAAGGTAATAGTCCTTACGGCTTTAAGGATACGACACCACTTGCCCAATTAACAAAAGACTTTGGAGCAATCGTTGTAAAAGAAGATTCAAAATACAACAATCTAAAAGAATTGATGGACGCTGTTAAAAAAGATCCAAAATCTGTCACAGCCGCTGGTGGATCTGCACCAGGATCCATGGACCATCTCGTAGCTGTTCTACCTGCTTACAAATCTGACATTGATCCAAAAACAGTCAAGTATGTTTCCTACGATGGCGGTGGTGAAGCAATTGCAGCCCTATTGGGAGGCAATGCAGATTATATTGCAACTGATGCTTCTGCGGTAGGTGAATATTTAAAAGCCGGAAAAGTAAAAGTGCTTGGTATTTCTTCAACGGAACGTTTAAAAGGTGATTTGGCCGATGTTCCGACATTTAAGGAAGCTGGAATCGATGCAGACTTCACGATTTGGAGAGGTGTCTTCGGACCGAAAGAGATGTCTGATAGTGCAGTGGCATATTGGGATAAAACATTAAAGAAATTAAATGAAAGTAAAGAGTGGCAGGACGAGCTAGAACGAAACGGTTGGGAATCAGAATTTAAGGATGGCAAAGAATTTGAAACCTTCTTAAAAGAGCAAGAAAAACAAGTTGAAGACCTTTTGAAATCACTAGGAATGAATAAATAGTTATGACATGGAGAAGTATTTGTGCTTCTCCTTTTTTCAAACAAGGAGGGAAGTACTTTGCAAACAGGAAAATTTGATCGTTATGCAAGCATCTTATTTGCTTTACTTGGAGCAGCTTTTTTAATCGAAAGCCGCAATATTTCGAAAAGTGCTTATGGAAGTGAAGTCGGACCTAACGTTTTTCCCTTTCTCTTAGGACTTATTCTTATCTTACTAAGCGTTAAACTCTTTCTTGAATCATTTAAAAACATACAGAAAGAAAAGAAGGACAAAGAAAACTTACAGATAAAAAGATTTATCATTATCTTGACCGCAAGTCTTCTGTACGCAGGTTTCATCGAAATACTTGGTTATATCTTAAGTACTTTCTTATTTTTGTTTGTTTCCTTTCAAGCGATGGAAAGAGGAAGTTGGATAAAAAATGGAGTCATTGCTTTGGCATTCTCATTCTTTGTTTATTATTTATTTGTTGTT
Organism: Fictibacillus sp. 5RED26; assembly: GCF_015903895.1. NCBI lineage: Bacteria > Bacillati > Bacillota > Bacilli > Caryophanales > Fictibacillaceae > Fictibacillus > Fictibacillus sp. 5RED26. Next base: position 1,409,887 of record NZ_JACZDU010000001.1, read on the forward strand.
GTTTTGAAAGGCTCGTTGCCTGGAATGCCAATTTGGTTTAGTTAGGAGGATTAATGATGGGTGTTATGGATTTTTTAATGCAAGGATTTCAGACGGCCATTCAGCCGCAAAATATATTCTTTGCTTTTATCGGCGTTTTAATTGGAACCGCAGTAGGCGTTTTACCTGGTATTGGACCCATGAGTGGTGTTGCACTATTAATTCCTGTAACCGCTACTTTCACGAGCGGAATGGATCCTTCTGCAGCAGCTACAAGCTCAATTATCCTTTTAGCGGGTGTGTATTATGGAGCCATGTACGGTGGATCTACTACATCCATTCTATTAAACACACCTGGCGAATCTTCATCTGTCGTTACAACACTTGATGGTTATCAAATGGCCAGACAAGGAAGAGCTGGAGCCGCACTATCAATCGCAGCGATCGGGTCATTTTTTGCCGGAATCGTTTCCATCATTGGGTTGGTGTTATTAGCTGAACCACTTTCAGAGATGGCATTGAAATTCGGACCAGCTGAATATTTTTCTCTAATGCTGTTAGGTCTAGCAGCAGTTAGCGGTTTGGCGGGAGGTTCGATCACGAAGGCATGGATGATGACCGTAACCGGCCTTTTGCTCGCCACAATCGGAATCGATGCGGTCTCAGGTGTTGCTCGATTCACTTATGACATTCCTGTTCTGTTTGGAGGACTTGAATTTTTAACGGTTGCTGTTGGTTTGTTTGCATTGGGTGAGGTGTTTAAGACTGTTCTGCATAAGGAAGAAGAGGCTGAAAAGGTGGCGAAAGTTGGGAGAGTTATCCCTGCTAGAGCAGATCTAAAAGAAAGTGCCGGGCCGATAGCACGTGGCTCATTCTTAGGGTTCTTTATTGGTGTCTTACCAGGTGCAGGTGCAACACTTGCTTCTTTCTTTTCATATATCGCTGAGAAGAAGATAAGTAAAAATCCTGAGAAGTTTGGAAAAGGTGCGATAGCTGGAGTTGCGGCTCCTGAGTCAGCCAATAACGCAGCTTCTGGAGGAGCGATGATTCCATTATTAACACTCGGAATTCCTGGTTCAGGAACGACAGCGATTCTTATGGGAGCTCTTATCATGTATAACGTACAGCCAGGTCCTTTATTATTTAGTGATCATCCGGACGTAGCATGGGGGTTAATCGCTTCGATGTTTATCGGAAACTTGATGCTTCTCATCCTTAATATGCCGCTTGTTAAGGTTTTTGCGAAAATTATTGAAACACCTGCGAAATACTTGCTGCCTATTATTATTGCTATTTCTGTCTTTGGTGTTTACGCCGTACAAGTAACGACGTTCGATCTGTTTTTATTGATCGGCTTTGGACTTGCTGGATATCTCTTAGCACAGAATGACTATCCGATTGCTCCTCTTGTACTCGGCTTAGTACTAGGACCAATGATTGAAAACAATATGAGACGTGCATTAACAACATCAAACGGTGATTTTATGGTATTTGTTCAACAACCCATTTCTGCATTTTTCTTGGTTTGCGCGGTATTATGGATTCTCGTTCCATTCTTTCTGCGATTAAAAGGAAAAAATGTTGTTGTGAACGTTGAAGGATAAGACTTGATACGTAGAGAAGACTTTCTATTCTAAGAAAGTCTTTTCTATTTTTACGGAGGGAAACTATGAAACTGCAAACAAAATTAATTCTCATCAGCTGTTCCCTAATTTTTATTGTGGTCACGATTTTAGCACTTATCTTTCAGAATATGTTTGAAGATACGATGAAAAGTCAAATTGGGGAAAGGGCACTAAGCGTTTCTTATGCCGTAAGTAATAATCCACTTGTTATTGAAGAGTTCGAAAGTGATGATCCCTCTGAAACAATCCAGCCTTATGCAGAGAAGATCAGAAAGAAAACAGGAGCTCATTACATCGTAGTTGGAAACAAAGAAGGTGTTCGTTATTCCCACCCCATTAAAGAACGAATCGGAAAGAAAATGGTTGGTGGTGACAACCAAAAAGCGTTATCAGGTGAACCGAGTATAACGGAAGCAACAGGTTCACTAGGTCCAGCTGTACGAGGAAAATCCCCTATTAGAAATAATGCTGGCGAAATCATTGGCATAGTATCGGTAGGTTTTTTAACCGATCAGATAAAAGAAGAGATTTGGCCCTATAAATTAAAGATTCTTATTGTAGGCATATTGACACTGTTGTTAGGGATAATCGGATCCGTATTGATTGCTAAGGGTGTGAAGAGAGCGACACATGGCTTGGAACCTAAAGAAATCGGGATGTTATACAAAGAAAAAAGCGCGATTTTAGAAGCCATTAGAGAAGGGGTCATTGCTGTTAATCGAGAAGGTGAAATAACCCTTGCCAATCATACAGCGCTACAGATGCTTCAAACAGAAAGTGAGAGTTTATTGGGTGAAAATGTGTTGAAAGCTATTCCGAATACAAGATTACTTGATGTTATTGCTTCAGGAAGAAATGAATTTGACGAACAGATGAAACTCGGGAACACGAAAGTTATCGCAAATAGAATCCCAATATTCGATCATCATGATCAAGTCATAGGGGCTGTCGCAACTTTTAGGAACAGAGACGAGCTTTTCCGTTTAAATGAAGAACTCGCGCAAGTGAAAAGCTATAGTGAAGGCTTAAGAGCTCAAACACACGAATTTTCAAATAAACTGTATTTAATATCTGGACTTATTCAGCTAGGTTCTTATCAGGAGGCACAAGATATTATTACGAAAGAATCAAATGTTCATCATCATTTCACACAATTTATTATGAAGCATATATCTGATCCTTATATAGGCGGTCTATTAATCGGCAAGTTCAATCGTTCGAATGAGCTAAGAGTAGAATTTTCGATTGATCCTTCAAGTCACCTAAAAGATATTCCGGACTCAATCGACAGACAATTACTAGTTACGATCATTGGTAATCTAATAGACAATAGCATGGAAGCTGTATTAGAGTCGGGAACATATGACCCAATAGTAACAATCAATCTTTCTGATTTTGGAGAACAGCTGATCATTGAAGTTGAAGATAATGGGGAAGGAATTTCTGAAGATATCGCTAATATGTTATATAAAAAGGGATTCTCTACAAAAGGACAGAATCGCGGCTATGGTTTATATCTAATCAACCAAGCTGTGGAAGTATTAGACGGTCATATCTTTTTTGAGAGAACAAAAGCGGGAACAACGCTTTTCACTGTAATAATCCCAAAAGAATAGAGGAAAGACATCATGAGTTCATGGGAAGTTTTTATCGTTGAAGACGACATTCGCATTGCCGAGATCAACAAAAAATTCGTTGAAAAAGTAGAAGGTTTTTCGGTATGTGGCATAGCATTAAACGAGGAAGAAGCAAAAGAACAGATTTCAATTTTAAGACCTGACTTAGTAGTCTTAGATATCTATTTTCCAGATATGAATGGACTAGATCTACTAAGATGGATTAGGAGTGAATTTCGAGGGATTGAAGTCATCATGGTAACAGCGGCAACAGAGGTGAAAACGTTAAAGGTTGCTCTTGAAGATGGTATTTTTGATTATATAGTTAAGCCCGTCATCTTTCAGCGGTTTAAAGATACTTTATTACAATTTAACGATTATAAGCGATCTATCTCTCAGCTGTCAGCAGATAAAGAAGTCAATCAAAATATGATTGATTCTTTATTAAAACGCGAGAAGGTCGAGATTGAACCATACTTACTCCCTAAAGGAATCGATCCTATTACACTTGAAAAGATCTTGTCCATATTGATGCACCATCAAAAAGGCTTTACTGCAGAAGACCTTGGACAGCGTACCGGAGTTAGTCGAACAACGGCAAGAAGGTATCTTGAATATCTCGTGTCAGAACAAAAAGCAAAAGCGGACATCACTTATGGGGGTGTAGGCAGACCGGAAAGAATCTACAAATATGGACTATAGTTCAGAGTGACCTGTTTATCGGGTTGCTTTTGTTTTGATTCTTATACTACTAAAAATTAGTTAAGTTGATGTATAATGTTCTACATAGATTTAAAGTTGAAAGAGAGTGAACAATATGGGACGTAAATGGAATAATATTAAAGAGAAAAAAGCATCAAAAGACGCAAATACGAGCCGTATTTATGCAAAGTTCGGTCGTGAAATCTATGTGGCTGCAAAACAAGGAGAGCCTGATCCAGAATCCAATCAGTCTTTAAAAGTCGTTTTAGAACGAGCAAAAACATATAGCGTTCCTAAAAACATCATCGACCGTGCGATTGAAAAAGCGAAAGGCGGTTCAGACGAGAACTATGACGAGCTTCGTTATGAAGGTTTTGGTCCGAACGGATCGATGATAATTGTGGATACTTTGACGAATAATGTCAATCGAACAGTAGCTGAAGTGCGTTCTGCTTTTAATAAAAATAATGGAAACATGGGTGTTTCTGGTGCAGTATCATACATGTTCGATGCAACAGCTGTAATTGGTCTAGAAGGAAAGTCAGCTGATGATGTATTAGAACTGTTGATGGATGCAGATTTAGATGTTCGTGATGTGATTGAAGAGGATGAATCAGTAATTGTTTATGCTGAACCCGACCAGTTTCATGCTGTGCAAGAAGCGTTTAAAAATGCAGGGATTACAGAGTTTTCGGTAGCAGAACTTACGATGCTTGCACAAAACGATGTGGAACTCACTGAAGAATCACAAAGTCAATTTGAGAAATTAATTGATGCCTTAGAAGATTTAGAAGACGTGCAGCAAGTGTATCATAACGTTGATTTACAATAATTCTATATAAATAAAGGGTCAGTTTCTATTACAGGACTGGCTCTTTTTTATTGTCAGAGCAAAAAGAAAAAGCAACCGATTAATTCGATTGCTTTCTCATCCATAACATACAAATTGTTATAGTTGTAAATCCAACAAAAGCTAATAGTGGAATCGTGATGAATCCTAGCCAGTTAATATACTGACCTGAACATGGAATACCAGATGTACACACTTCAAAAGCTTTTAGTGCAGGAATTTTTTGAAGAGCATAATGATAGCCTGAAACGATGATGCCCATAATGGATAGAGGAAGGACATAACGTGTGACTTTATGATCTTGTTGATAAAAGGCAACACCTAGAAGAATGACTAACGGATACATCAAAATCCGTTGATACCAGCAAAAATTACATGGCACAAACTTCATGACTTCACTAAAAAACAGACTTCCTACCATGGAAACGATTGAAGCAATCCAAGCGATCAATAAAGGTTTATTACCCACCTTTATTTACTCTCCTTCGCAGCATCATCAACCATTTCCTTTAAATCTTCTAAAGAGGTACCTTCAAATTTTTTACCATTAACAAACAATGTTGGCGTACTCGTTACACCAAGTTCACTTACTAGTGCTTCATCTGTTTTCAGCGCTTTTTCATTTTCCTTGTTCTCCCATGTTTCAGTAACTTTCTTAACATCTTCTTCTGAAGTCACTTCACCAAGTGTTTCTGTTAAGAATTTCTCTGTAAAAATGTCCTGTCGTTCTAGACTCTGATCGTCAGGTTGCTTTTCATATAGCGTCTTATGAAACTTCCAAAACGTTTCATTTCCTAATTCCTTATAAACAGTTTCCGCAAATATAGCTGAGCGTTCAGAATCTACATTAATAAACGGATAGTTTAAAAAATAAAATTTCACTTTCCCTGTTTGAATCAGTTCTTTATCAATAAGCGGGAAGAATGACTCATTAAAGTTTTTACATGCGGGACACTTGTAATCTCCAAATTCAACAATGTTAACTGTCGCATCTTTCTCACCTAAGTAAGGCTGGTTTTCATAGGATATATCAGCTGTGGACGTATCCTTATTATCAAGTGCACCGCTGAACAGAAAAATGATCAATCCTAGAGTCAAAATACCAATCGTCCAAAAAAGCCAAACAGGAGAAGAGTTGTTCTTGTTCTTTGAGCTGTTTACATAAGCCTTATTCTTTTTTTGTTTACCCATTGTTCACCTCGTAGAATTTTTACTAAATAAAAAGAAGTTACTTTTATCGTAAACAAAGTTGACGGTATTTACAATGAAGAAATATCGAACATTATGTTTTTATGTCTTTTAGATTATGCATAGCACCTGAAGGTTACAAAAACTAATTCTAAAAAAACTTGTATGCAAAAGCAGATTTTGGCAGTATAATTTTCTAGAAATTATACTAAACTAGTTTTCTGGGGGTCAGGGATGAAAAAGGTTGTAACTTTCTTATTGGCTATTACGATTAGCCTCGGCATCTTGCCGTTGTCAGCGTTCGCGATCAATGCAAACGACAAAGAGTATAAAGCGTTCTTACAAGAGATTGGTTGGAACTCGAAGGATTTTGTTGCTTATCTAGACAGTAAAGAGTGGGCATTAAGAGATTTTGATTCTGTCGATGAACTTGGTACACCCTTATCAGAAAAAGGTGTTCAAGTAGTGTTAAAAGAGTTTGCCATCAGTCGTGATAGACTCAATGAACTTCTTGTTGAATATGGAAATATAGAAGAAGGACAAGACGTTCTTGACGGAACTTATATTATCTTTGAAGAGGAATTGTTTGAGGAAGTTGATTTTATGATCGGCACACCTATAGATGACATTAATCTTCAAAAGTTATTAAGTGATTACGATTTAAAATCCATTGAAGAACTGGATGCTTTATTAAAAGAGAACGATGATTCACGTGACAACTATGAATATATCGAACACCTAGAATGGTCTGTTGATTATTATATCAATGGAGATGACTGGGAAGGAACTCTTATTAATGATGAAAATCTTCAACAATTATTAAGAGATTACAACTTAGCTTCTCTCGCGGAACTGGACGCTTTATTAAAAGAAAATGATGATGCAAGAGAAAATTACGAATACATTGAAGATCTTGAAGGAGCCGTTGATTTCTATATAAATGGCGATGACTATATGGGTGATGATATCGAGGATCTATTTACAGAGATTGGTTTAACAGAGGAAGAAATAGAGAAGCTTTTAACTCATATGGAAACTCTTAATTGGGAAGATCCAGCATTTCTTGATCAAATGATGGTACTTGCTGAAAGAATGATGGCATTTGATGATTTTGAAACTGCAGACGAACTTACTTCTGAACAAGTTGCTGAACTATTATCCATCTTTTCTGAGATGAAGCAGCTGTTACAACTTGATACAAAATACTATCTAATTGTAGATGGACAAAAACAAGCTGTGTCGATGGATACATTGATGACGATGGAAACGACAAATGGAAATAATCTTATCATGGAAATTTATAATCTAAATGGTGAGTTATTAGCTGATATTCGTATCACAGCTGAAATGTTTGGCTCTGAAATGATTCAAGAAACAGGTAAAGATATTCAAAAAGTTGAAAAGATTGTCTCTGCAACTCCGACTAAAGCGAGTCCACCTGTAAAAACAGTGAAGGGCGGAAAACTTCCTACAACCGCAACAAACCATTTAGAGAATACTTTAATGGGTCTAGGTATTTTAGCGGCAGGAATATTCTTATTTAGAAGATTTCGGGTAAAAGGGATCTAATGAAAACGAGAAGTAGCATTCGAACGACACTTCTTATTTTTTCACTTGTTTTAATATTGCTTGGTTTTTGGTTTAGTACTACAAACGCTTATACATTTATTAAAGGATACATGCTCTTTCAAACGAGCCAGACACAGATTGGAAAGAGTTCAGAAAAGCCATCCAAAATACACATAAAGCATTCTGATCAGGAGGAAACACTCTATTCGGTAAGACCGAAAAAAGGTGAGAATATCGGTAACCTACTCATACCAAAATTAAATGCTACACTTCCTATTTTTCATGGAACAGATGAAGAAGAATTAGAAAGAGGTGTAGGTCATTTCGAGAAAAGTGTATTACCAGGAGAACAAGACAATGCTGTTCTATCTGGACACCGAGATACGGTTTTTCGAAAGCTTGGTGAAGTAGGAAAGGGGGATACGCTGATTGTGAAAACCTCAGCGGGAACCTTTACCTATAAAATTCGGAATGTGCGCATCGTAGACAAAGATGACAGAACTGTAATTGTTCCTAAACCAAGAGCAACATTAACTGTTTCAACATGCTATCCTTTTAATTTTATTGGTGCATCACCTGAGCGCTATATTCTTGTAGCAGATTTGATATCACAAAAGTTAACATAATCTACTTAGACAACATGAACTATTTATGTTGTCTTTTTTTAGTCCATTTTGCAAGAGGTGTGTACCTGTTTTGTTTAAAAGTTGATCAAAACAGGTATGAATACCAATAATGCCAAAGGTCTAAAGAAATCCCCCCTGATACATACTTAGAATAAACAACTAGAAGTCGGAGGTTGAAACATGAAGAAAATATCATTGATTATAGCAGCGTGTATGATTGTCGTGTTAGGCGTTGCTTTTGGCGTATACTCCTTTAACTCAAAAGAAATGGAAGTAACAGCTCTTGGAGATTCACTCGCTTACGGATTAGGTGATACAAAGGATAATGGGTATATAGGAGATGTAGAAGAGCGGTATGAAGAAGATTTAAACAAACACCTCGTTGTACATGACTTTGGAGTTCCAAATGATACCAGCACAGATTTACTTAAGCGGCTGAATAATCCTGAGATAGCAAAAACGGCTAAAAGCTCAGATGTGATTTTTATAAATATAGGCACGAATGATTTTTTGAAAAGTACGGATTTATTGACCAAATTTAACAAAGAAGAGCTAGCAGCCAACGAGGAAATCTACAAAGAAAATTTGAACCAAATCATTCAAAATGTACAAAATCAAGAGTACCCGAAGACCATTTATATATTAGGTATCTATAACCCTAAAGCTGAATGGAGTGATATGTCTGTCGTTAACGAAGCCGTATCAAATTGGAATCAATCCACAATAGAAGTTACGAAGAAAAATAAAAATACCGCTTATATACGCACTGATGACCTTTTTATCGACAAAAATAAACGTGATTATTTCTCTGACAAACTTCATCCTAACGAAAAAGGCTATGCGTTAATCGGAAAAAGAGTTTATGAAACCATCCGACAAAGTACTGATTATAAATAAGTCACTTCATTTAAGTAAAGTCACATAAAGAGGTTTTCATTTTCAGACCTTTATCGTATAATGTGAGTTAACTTCATAAAGCTCGTATAATCGCAGGGATATGGCCTGCAAGTTTCTACCAAGCCCCCGTTAAGGGTTTGACTACGAGTGACGCAAACTTTCCATGCATTTTGTATTTCAAGATGTATTGGGCTATTTATGTGTTCCGATTTTGTTATACCGGAGAATTGCTTCACTCGATCAGAGAGAAGGAGTTCTCCGGTTTTTTTGTATTTAATAAAAAAGTATGAGGTGGGAAAATGAATTTTTTAGAAAAGAAAATTTGTGATGAAGGTATTGTTTTATCCTCGTCCGTTTTAAAAGTAGACTCGTTTTTGAATCATCAGATCGATCCTGAACTCATGGTTCAAATTGGTAATGAATTAGCGGATCGTTTTATCAGTGAAGGAATAACAAAAATAGTAACGATCGAATCGTCCGGTATAGCACCTGCCGTTTTCGCAGGATTAAAACTTTCCGTTCCTGTTGTTTTTGCTCGTAAAAAGAAATCGTTAACCTTAACAGAAGGACTATTAACTTCAAGTGTTTATTCTTTCACAAAACAAGAGCAGAACGAGATTTCCGTTGCAAAGAAATTTATCCAACCAGGTGACAACGTGCTGATCATCGATGACTTTTTAGCACACGGTGAAGCAGCTCTTGGTCTGGCAGACCTTGTTAACCAAGCAGATGCTACAATAGCCGGTTTTGGGATCGTGATTGAAAAATCGTTTCAAGTCGGTCGTCAAAAACTTGAGGAAAAAGGATATCGTGTTGAATCGATCGCAAGAGTTAAAGAAATGAACACAAATGGGATAACGTTCATCCAATCTGAGGTGATGTCTTCATGAAGAAGGGTAAAGTGGTTTCTCTAGGTATACAACACGTTCTAGCAATGTATGCAGGAGCGGTTATCGTACCACTAATCGTAGGAAGTGCTTTAAAATTATCTCCTGAACAACTAGCTTATTTAGTTGCCATCGATCTACTAACATGTGGATTAGCTACTCTTATACAAGTTTGGCAGAATCGTTTCTTTGGAGTAGGTCTTCCTGTTGTTTTAGGCTGTACGTTTACAGCTGTAGGGCCAATGATCGCGATTGGTGGACAGTATGGGATGAGTGCCATTTATGGTTCTATTATTGCGGCAGGATTGTTCGTTGTTATTTTTGCTGGAGCGTTCGGAAAAATTCTTAAGCTGTTTCCTCCAATCGTTACCGGAACCGTAGTTACGATAATTGGAATAACTTTAATCCCAGTCGCGATCAAAGACATGGCGGGTGGAGCGGGAAGCGAAAACTTTGGCTCACCACAAAACTTAATTCTTTCTTTTGGCGTTTTAGCATTCATCCTTCTTTTATATCGTTTTTCTAAAGGTTTCATTCGATCCGTATCTATTCTATTAGGTCTAATTGCCGGAACTGTTGCTTCATCATTTCTCGGTTTAGTGAATTTCACACCAGTCATGGACGCCTCATGGGTTCATATGCCAAAACCCTTTTATTTTGGAGTTCCAACCTTTGAAATTGGTGCGATCATCACAATGATTTTAGTTGCAATCGTAAGTTTGATTGAGTCTACAGGGGTGTTTATGGCTTTAGGTAAGATATGTGATAGAGATTTAACACCGAAAGACTTAACAAAAGGATATCGAGGGGAAGGGCTTGCTATTATATTAGGTGGAATCTTTAATGCCTTTCCTTATACGACATATTCACAGAACGTCGGACTTGTTCAGTTATCTGGCGTTAAAGCAAAGCAGGTTATCTATGTTGCAGGAGGTATGTTAATCTTCCTTGGTTTGATGCCAAAAGTTGCTGCACTTACAACATTAATTCCAACAGCCGTAATGGGCGGAGCGATGGTTGCCATGTTTGGGATGGTGTTTGCTTCAGGTATTAAAATGCTCAGTGAAGTAAACCTTGCCAAACAAGAAAATCTTCTCATTATTGCTTGTTCCGTAGGTATGGGATTAGGCGTAACGGTTGAACCTGAACTTTTCAAAAGTCTTCCTGAGAGTATTCAGATTCTCACAGAAAATGGAATCGTAGCTGGGAGTTTGATGGCTGTTACATTAAATCTTTTATTTAATACCAAGTCTAAAAAAGTGATCGTTTCTCACGTGCAAAAAAGCCAGAAGGAAGCGGTATAAACGAAGAAGCGGCTATGATCCTCACTGAAACCAGTGGATGATAGCCGCTTCTTATGTTTGATGTGGTCTAATTTTTCCTTTTTCGATTTTGTTCTCTTCGATGTCATCAAATTATACATCTCGGGATGTGCAAAAGCACTTCTTTCCAGAATAGGATTTCGTTTTCCTTCACGAACACTTCTTTCTCTTATTTTCTTTGCTTTTGATTTTGCCATTTTCTTCATTCCTTTCAATTCACTCAATGGAAGTTAATGGATGATACAAGATTACTATACTATATTTATACGATGAAAAGATACACGTTGTGTAGAAATGCACAGAATCTTGAAAAAACAAGCTAGTATTATCAGAAAAGGAAGATTATAATCTTCCTTGGGACCAAAATGTTAGGATTTTCGGATAATTCATGTAAGTTGCTTTGAAATAGCTTTTGTTTTTCGCCTCATCCACAGTTGATTGAAGTGGAAGATGCTTCTAAAGGCACGTAGCTAAAGGAGGCATATATTCGAAGTAACAGATGATCCTCCTTGATCTGACCAGTTAGTCTCAATCATATGAAATAAAGGGGTTATTGTTGTGAATAAAAATGTTAAGAAAGTAGCTTCACTTACTTTAGCTATCAGTCTATTAAGTTCACCTTTAGCTGGCCAAGCCATCGCTAAAATGCCAGCAAAACACAAAAGTAAAGTTAACCTCAGAATCATGGAAACAACAGATATTCATACAAACCTACTTAACTTCGATTATTACAAAAATGCAGCATCTGAAAACGTTGGTTTAGCAAAGACAGCTACACTTGTTAAGACAGCTCGAGAAGATTTAAAGTACAGTCAGAACAGTGTGTTAGTCGATAATGGAGACCTCATTCAAGGTACACCACTCGGCACATATAAAGCAAAGATCGCTCCATTAAAAGACGGGGAAGTTCATCCAGCAATCGCAGCTATGAATCTAATGGATTATGATATGGCAACACTCGGTAACCATGAGTTCAATTACGGCCTCGACTTTTTAGCAGAAACGTACGATGATGCTAACTTTCCTTTTGTAAACGCTAACGTGTACGTGGATGATCATGATAATAATCCTAAAAATGATGTAAACAAATACTCACCATACAAAATTGTAAAGAAATTCGTTAGAGATGAATACGGCAGACCGAAGCTTTTGAAAATTGGTTATATTGGTTTCGTGCCACCGCAGATTAACGAATGGGATAAATCACACCTTGATGGGAAAGTAATTACGAAGAATATCATTGAAAGTGCAGAAAAGTTTATCCCGCAGATGAAGAAAAAAGGTGCAGATATTATCATCGCACAAGCTCACTCTGGCTTTAACGGAAGTGAAGCGAACACAGAAGATGTTATCTATTCCCTCAGCAAAGTAAAAGGGATCAGTGCCATCACATTCTCACATACACATAAAATATTCCCAGCAGCTGATGAGAAATCATTAGATGCGTTGTTTAAAGATGCTAAGGGCAATATTCTTCCTGGGATTGATAATGCGAAAGGTACGATTAACGGTGTGCCAGCTGTACAAGCAGGCTATGGCGGAGGATCACTTGGTCTGATCGACTTAACCCTTCAACAAGATCGTGGAAGATGGAAAGTCGTTTCTTCTCAGTCTTCAGTTAGAAGTGCAGCTACCGTTAAACCAGACGAAAAAGTGGTGAAGACTGTAAAAAATGTACATGATGCAACGATCAAGTACGTAAACACACCAATCGGTTCAACGACAGACGATATTCATAGCTTCTTTGCACTTGTTCAAGATGACCCATCTGTTCAAGTCGTAACGAATGCTCAGAAATGGTACGTAGAAAAATACATCTCGTTAAACAAACCAGAATACAAAGATCTTCCTATTCTTTCCGTTGGAGCACCATTTAAAGCAGGAAGAAATGGCGTTAGTGAATTTACTGAGATTCAAAAAGGACCACTAACGATTCGCAGTGCAGGTGACCTCTACCTGTATGACAACACGTTAAAAGCACTTAAAGTAAAAGGATCTGTTGTAAAAGAGTGGTTAGAAATGTCCGCTGGTAAATTTAAGACGATCGATCCTAACAAAACAGAAGCACAAGAACTCTTAGATGCAGGTTTCCCTGTTTATAACTTTGATGTAATCGACGGCGTTAATTATCAAGTCGATGTAACAAAAGCTCCTAAGTATGATAAAAACGGAGCAGTGATTAACGCCAACAGCAATCGTATCGTGAATCTATCGTACGATGGAAAAGCAGTCGATCCTAACCAAGATTTTATTGTAGTAACTAACAATTACAGAGCGGGTGGCGGCGGAAACTTTCCAGGTGTAAAAGGCAGCGAATATGTAGTTGACTCTGCTGATGAGAATCGTCAGATCTTAATGGATTACATCACAGAGATGAAAGAGATCACGCCAACTGCGGACAACAACTGGTCGATCGCTCCGATTAGTGGTAATGCTAACGTAACGTTCCTATCATCACCGAACGGTCAAAAATATACAAGTGAGACAGGCAAGATTCAATACACGAACAAAACAGACGCAAACGGATTTGGAATCTATAGTATTGATTTAAAATAAAGAAGAGGAAAGAGAGCCTAAATGGTTCTCTTTTTTATATGGAAAAGAAGGTGTAAATCAGTTTTAGTAGAAATATAAAAATTGTAGCAAAGATAAATAAAGTTTGATACAATAAAAACGAACAAATGTTCTTGTGTCGAAAAAATGAGACGATGAGGTGCTAAAAAATGATTGTAGCAGTGAATCCTTATGTAGTAACAAATGGAAACGGAAAAGAAGCAGTAGAGTTTTATGTAGACGCTTTTAACGCAGAGCTTATCTCACTTCAAACATTCGGAGAGATGCCAGAAGATCCTAATCATCCACTTCCAGAAGAAGCAAAGGACCGCGTAATGAACGCTCAATTTAAAGTAGGCGATACTGTTATGATGCTTTCTGATAATTTTCCAGGGATGCCTTATAACATTGGAAATCAAGTAACCATCGCGATTCAAATCGATTCAGTGGATTCTTCGAAACAAGTTTTTGAGAAACTCTCTAAAGAGGGTAAAGTGACAATGCCTTTACAAGAAACATTCTGGAGCCCATCGTATGGCCAAGTAACAGATAAATATGGTGTAGAGTGGCAAGTTTCTGCCGTTCCTCAAGACTAAATACAAATTAAGCAGACCCTTTCTTTTACATGGAGAGGGTCTTTTTGTTTAGTTCTCTTTTTTAAAGGTTATTTTAGTAATGTATCATTATAATAAATGAGCAAGTCAAAATGATTGACTACCTATCATAAACATATTATAGTGATTTCACTAATACATGTTCATAAGTTTAAACACTTAATTTTATGTTGTAGGAGGCGTAAAGCTTGAATCAGCCAAACACGATGAAAGATAGCACAAAGGAATCAATTGATAAACTTGTACTTGCTCAAAGAACTTACTTTCGAAGCGGCGTAACTCGATCATATGATTTCCGTATGAAAGCTTTAAACAACCTTTCAAAGCTTGTTAGAAACAACGAAGCGAAGATTCTTCATGCATTAAAGACAGATTTAAATAAATCTGAAGCAGAAGCCTATACAACGGAGATCGGCTTTTTATTAGAAGAGATTCGTCACACTCAAAAACATCTCAAAAAGTGGATGGAACCTAAAAAAGTAAAAACAGCAAAAACCCATATTGGCTCAAAAGGGTATACCATCGCCGAACCTTATGGCGTCACATTAATCATCGCACCCTGGAACTATCCATTCCAACTGCAACTTGCTCCATTAATCGGTACTATCGCAGCTGGTAATACGGCTATTTTAAAACCATCCGAACTTACGCCACAAACGTCAAAACTATTGGATGAATTGATCAAAGAATACTATCATCCTGACTTTATTGCAGTCGTAGAAGGCGGAGTTGAAACCAATCAGATCTTGCTCGATCAACCATTGGATTATATATTCTTCACAGGCAGCGTACCAGTAGGTAAAATTGTGATGGAAGCGGCTAGTAAGAGACTTATACCTATCACATTAGAACTAGGTGGCAAGAGCCCTTGTATTGTAGATGAAACAGCAGACCTTAAGCTTGCTGCGAAGCGAATAGCGTTCGGTAAGTTCACGAACGCTGGACAAACATGTATAGCACCAGACTATATCTATCTACACAAAAACATACGTCAACCATTCATTGAGACATTTAAAGAAGTAATCAAAGAATTTTACGGAGAAAACCCACTGCAAAACGAAGCATTCGGTAAGATCGTAAATGATCGTCATTTTAATCGTTTAAAAGGTTACTTATCAGAAGGAGAAATACTTTTCGGTGGTCGATACGATGAAATCAGTGAAAAGATCGAACCAACTTTAATAGCACCATCTGACACTTCATCACCTGTTATGACTGATGAAATCTTTGGACCCATCTTTCCAGTCATGGAATATGAAAACATCGATGAAGTGATTGAATTTGTTGTAGAACGCCCAAAACCACTCGCACTATACCTTTTTACGATTAACAAAGATACTGAAGAAAAAGTAGTGAGTAACATCTCATTTGGTGGTGGATCGATCAACGATACATTGATGCACATCGCCACACCATATCTGCCGTTTGGTGGAGTAGGAGAGAGCGGGATTGGAAGTTATCATGGTGAGTCCAGTTTCGTTGCGTTTTCTCATAACAAAAGTGTGCTCAATCAAACGAATAAATTCGACTTTAGTTTTCGATATCCGAACGCTAAACTCGGCTTGAAAATCATTAAAAAGTTAATGAAATAAAGCTTATTTCTAGACGCTATCATTTGAGATAGCGTCTTTTTGTGTGCAAAAGTGCCAAAAACCCGACTAGAGAACAAGTGTTCGTTTTGATAAAAGTAAGTGAATAAAGAAGTAGATTGGTTTGCGAAAAAAGATGTGCACCATGAGTATTACGAATGAAGATTACTTCAAAACATGGTCAGCATCTATGGCATATGTATTAGGTTTTTTTGCAGCAGATGGTTGTTTGCCAAAAGGTTTGCAATTGGTAAGTTTTTCACAAAAAGATCCTAAAATCCGATGAAGAGTTTCAACTGAAATTCAATTCTGTATGTAATGAAAAGAAAATTTAGTTAAGAAAACACCAATCGCAACTTTTGGATTGGTGTTTGTATTTTGAAAGACACATAACAAGAGGAAAGTGTTCATTTAAATAATCAATAGTAAGTTAATTATTTTTAACTAGTTAACGTAATATCTATTCTCGGCAACTATGTAAAACATAATGAAACATGTCTCAAAAGCAAAGATTACTTAAGATAGTGAGACAAAAACGAAAAAATTTCAGATGTTAAGCTATGTAAATTGCTACATCTTAAAATCAACTTCTAGACGCAGCAAAATTTTATTATCTTTTTCTATACTGCGAATTACTCTGACCACCAAATAAACTACTTTTCTTACATTGATGAATGCTTGATTCGATACAACAGTTCGATGACTCTTCTCTAAACCCTTCAATGGTTGGTGTCGGTGTAATAAACAATGATGCTGTATTGATTGTAATCGTCCCTGCAGAAATTAGCGGTGTAATTGATCGTAAGATGATTGAAACTGATTCACCTGGCATCAATCTCACATTTAGCCCTAACTCCAAATTTGTATTCGCTGAAAATCCTGCTGGTGAAGCGGCTGGAAAGAATTGAGTTGACGTTGAATCTGCAATTACCCTCCCTGTGCTCGTAACAAGTTCAAATAAAAGTGTATTTGCCACTCCAGTTGTAGTTGTAACTGTGGAACTAATTAAATATGCTATGTCATAGACACCGCCTGTTGTAGTTTGTAAACCTGAAGCTACACCGTTTCTCAAAAATTCAATACCAGTAGTCGTTACTGCATCATCAAGTGTTATTAGTATTGGAAAAGTTGTAGTCGTTGTTGTTAACGGTTGGAAAGATATTTCTTTTACTGCGATTCCAGTACCAAGTCCTGCTCTATTCAAATCATCGCATGAAAAACAGTCATTATGAAAGTGATTTCTTCTTTTAGCCATTTTGCAGTCTCCCTTCATCCCTATTCATATTATTTAATGAAAGATCTCACTTTTTCGATATGGACAATAGTGGAATAAATCGAAATAACTTTTCATATTTATGGATTCATAGTATAATGCTTTAAATCCGACATAACTCATTGGATTTGGAGGTTTTATAGTTATGGAACAAAATGAGACTTATCTTTCATCAAATAAACAACGAGCATTTCAACCTACCACTGTTGTAGCGAAATTACAGCCTATGCAAAGGACTTATGTATTTTTTGGAATCCTTGCAGCAATGATTTTGCTTTTATTTACAGTTCAAGTTGCGAACTGGACACAAGGTAGCCTTTTTATAATTGGGTTAGCGCTTGGTGGAGCTTTGCTATATGCACGATTCGGCTTTACTTCAGCATTTCGTAGATTGGTATCAGTCGGCAACGTTCAAGGACTTCAAGCACATATGCTGATGCTTGCCGTTGCAACCACATTATTTGCAATCATTTTAAGTACTGGTTTTAGTTTTACTGGGACAGATCCTAAAGGATACGTTTCACCTGTTGGTGTAAGTGTAATCTTTGGTGCCTTTTTGTTTGGTGTTGGTATGCAGCTTGGAAATGGCTGTGCATCTGGTACGCTTTATTCATTAGGCGGTGGCTCCTCATCAATGGTTTTGACTCTACTTTCCTTTATTGCAGGCTCATTATTGGGAGCTTATCATTTTACATTTTGGATGGAAGAAACACCATCATTTAAGCCGATTTCCCTTGCAGAAACAACTGGTTTTGGATACTTTGGTGCTTGGATACTTCAGATGGCACTATTTGCATTGATCTATTGGATTACAATATTAATCTCTAAAAAGAAAAATCCTCCAATGATGAAGCCTCTTCCTACTACTGTTGGTTGGAAAAAGATTCTTCGTGGATCTTGGCCGTTGTTTACTGCTGCAATTGTTCTTGCTTTACTTAATGCTTTAGTATTAACGATCAGAGGAAATCCTTGGGGTATTACATCAGCATTTGCACTATGGGGTGGCAAGTTCTTAATGGAAACTGGCGTGGATGTTTCCAGCTGGGGTTATTTTGCTGGACCTAATGGCGAAGCTCTTACTAAGAGTGTTCTCTCTGATTCTACGAGTGTTCTTAATTTCGGTATCATGCTAGGCGCGTTTATCTCGGCGTCATTTCAAGGAACTTTTAAGCCTGGAAAAATCAAGCCAGGAGTAGCAGGTGCTTCTATTGTTGGTGGTCTATTAATGGGATATGGCGCAAGATTAGCTTTCGGTTGCAATATTGGGGCATACTTTGGTGGCATTGCCTCATTTAGTCTTCATGGCTGGGTCTGGGCTGTAATGGCGATGTTCGGCACCTTTTTAGCACTGTTTATTAGACCTTTATTCGGATTGAAGAATCCTAAATCTACAGATTCAATCTGTTAATATAGAAAAAGCTAATGGATTACAAGCATCCATTAGCTTTTTTCTTATCTTGAAACCTCGAATAGTAGTTTTCCGATTTTCCCCATAATCCGCTTAGATTCAGTTCGGTTTGGAACGTTTCTACTCAATATAGAAATTGCGTATGTATGACCTGGAAAATAGAATAATCCTACATTATGTTCCACCCCTGATACATAGCCTGTCTTGTGAGCTGCTTCCCAATTCGGAATCATTCCAATTGCACCTTCTTCATTGGGAAGTAAACTCGGAAGTAAATCATTCATCTTCTGTTGTTTAAGAATCTTGATCATCCTGTCACATGCATTCATGGAAACAACTCTACCTGATGCTAAATGGATTAAAAACTGATTTATTTCATTCGGTGTTATAATGTTGAATTCACCAGGTTTTCTGTCGGGTGAAATTTGCAGCTTGTGATTCAGTTGGCTCGTTCTGAATCCCCATCGTGTCATATGTGATGCTATGTTTTCTATACCTACTAAATCAATCAAGACATTTGTTGCAGTATTATCACTTTCAATAACCATTAGCACAAGTAGATCATAAATTGTCCATTCCATACCTGCAGATAAATGCTTCAAAATACCATCGCCAGGTACAAAGTCTTCTTCATGAATTTGAATTTTATCCTTTAAACGGCACTTTCCTTCATATGCGTGTGCAAAAACAGCAGCCATGATAGGAACCTTTATAATACTAGCAGCATAGAAGGATTCATTTTCTTGAAAAGCAAAACTCTCTTTTGTTTTAAGATCATACAAAGAACAACCATACATCCCTTTGCCAGAAGATAATAATTCAGATAACGACTGTTCGATTTGATTTATCATACCCGCTTCCCCGCTTTCTTCAACACGCGTTCTTTTAATTTGTACCTATATGAATTTTTAAAAAAAGTCTCATTTACAAAATTCAGAATCAAAAATAGACTGAGAGCGTTACGAGTTCAATGTTATGTTAATAAAAAATACATAGAAGGAGCGATAATCTTGAAGAAACAGATTTGTATTGTCGGAAGCGGTACCTCTGGTTTACAGCTTGCTTATGCTCTTAGAGATGCTTTTCAAGTTAAGGTTAATCACTCTCATTCTCCAGAATAGATACGTACTGGACGAGTTATGACGATGTAAAGCACCTGAAACTTCAATCAGGTGCTTTATTCTAACTTAACACATTAAAATACCGTGCTTCGGGATGAGCAAAAACAATCGCAGAAACAGATGCTTCAGGCTCCATCATGCACCCATCCGTCAGTTGAATACCAATATCTTCTGGCTGTATCAGTTTAAATAACTTTTGCTGATCTTCTAGTTCTGGACAAGCCGGATAACCGAATGAAAACCTTTGTCCCTGATAACGAGCGGAAAATCGTTCTCTCATTGTAAAATCTACCGAGTCAGGAAAGCCCCAGCGATCTCGCATCTGTTGGTGAACAAGTTCGGCGAACCCTTCTGCCGTTTCTAAAGCTAATGCTTGAAGTGCATGGCTCTCAAGAAATCGTCCTTCTTTCTTATATTCTGCAGCAAGTTCACGAATACCTGTCCCTGCTGTAACTGAAAAGAATCCAACATAGTCCATTTTCCCGCTTTCTTTTGACCGTAAATAATCTGCAATGCAAAGATAAGGCTCTTTGTTTTGTCTTGGGAAGTCAAACGTTTCTACGACTGTTCTTTGATCAATCGGATCATAGATCAGAATCTTTTCTCCATCACTTTGTCCTGGAAAGAATTGATATAGAGCTGAAGGTTGAATCAAATTCTTTTCTTTCGCTTCTTTTAACAGAAGATCAATCAATGATTTCATTTCAAGGGTCCGCTCGTCCTTTTCTTGAAGCAACCTAGTTATTTTACCTTTTATGCCAAGATGATGTCCGAGCAGCATCTGTAGATTGATATAAGGCTGAATATGTGAGAGTGAGTAGTTTTTTAAAATGTGTCTTTCCGTATCGTTCGGAACAAAAACGGGAGCAGTTCTTGAAACCTTTGATCGGACTCTAACAGCAGTTGCAACCCCTGCAGAGCTTTCATTGATTTCAGAGTTTAGAGCTATTGTTTTTTTTCTCTCTGCAAACTCCACAGCCAGTCGATCGAACTCTTTTGGTGTTTGAATCTGATTGGCAAACGAGAGACCTTCCATCGCATCTTTTGCATAAAGAACCATTCCTTCGTATTCCTTCGATATCTTAGTGTCTGTGAACTTTCTTGATAATGCAGCACCCCCAACTAAAATGGGTGTTGAGATGTTCGCTTCTCTCATATCGTTTGCCGTTAACACCATCTGTTGAGCAGATTTCACGAGCAATCCAGATAGTCCGATAATATTTGGTTTTTCTTTTTTAATCGCTTCAATTAACGTTTGTGACGTTACTTTGATCCCTAGGTCTACCACTTTAAATCCATTGTTGCTTAGTATGATGTCTACAAGGTTTTTACCGATGTCATGAACATCACCCTTAACTGTCGCAAGTAACACTTTTCCTTTTGAAGCAGATTCATCATTCGTTTCCATGTAAGGTTCCAAATAAGCAACGGATGCTTTCATGACTTCTGCACTTTGCAGGACTTCTGCAACGATTAACTGATTCTCATTGAAAAGTCTGCCCACTTCTTTCATGCCATCCATTAAAGGACCATTAATGATGCCTAACGGAGTAGCATACTTTAGTAATGCGATCTCTAAGTCTGGAATTAGTCCTTCTTTCGTACCTTCTAAGATATAATATTGAAGCCGCTCTTCTAAACTCATATCAGGCAGCTTTGATTTTGTTTCTTTCTTCTTTCCTCTATAAAAATCAGTAAAAGTAGATAATGCTTCCTCTGTTGTTCGAAATAATAGATTTTCTGCCATATCAATTTCTTCCGGTGCAATAGAAGCGAAACGTTCTAACTTTTCAGTATTTACGATCGCGTAATCAAGTCCCGCTCCTGTGCAATGGTAGAGATACACTGCATTTAATACTTCGCGTCCGACCGGTGGCAATCCGAATGATACGTTACTGACTCCTAAAATGGTTAAGCATTGTGGAAAGTGTTCCTTTATCAGGCGAATGCCTTCAACCGTTGCATTCGCTGAGCCAATGTACTGTTCATCACCTGTACCCACTGGAAAAACGAGCGGATCGAAAATGATGTCTGACGGTGAGACTTTATATTTTTCTACTAATAGGTCATACGATCTTCTTGCGATTTCCAATTTCCGCTCAGCCGAAACGCCCATTCCAATCTCATCAATCGTTCCAACCACTACTGCCGCTCCATATTTATGAAGAAGCGGGATCACTTTTTCAAAACGTTCTTCACCGTCTTCTAAATTAATAGAATTGATGATGGCTTTACCTTGTGAATACTTTAAAGCGAGCTCGATAACATCTTCATCAGTAGAATCAATCACAAAGGGAATTTTAACCTTCTTAACTGCTTCTTTCATAAACGCTTCCATATCACTTAATTCATCTCGATCAGGGTCAGCTAAACAAACGTCGAGTACATGAGCACCGCCTTTTACTTGAGCCCTTGCAATTTCAGCCGCTTCTTCAAACTTCCCTTCAGCAATCAACCGTTTGAATTTTCGTGAACCGATAACATTTGTTCTTTCTCCTACCATGATCGGTCTTAACGTTGGGTCATCGTAAATGAATGGTTCGATTCCTGAAACCATATGAGTTTCGTTTACTTGCAAGTCACGTGGTTGATAGTTCTTCATAGCTTTTGATAATGCTTTAATATGAGCAGGTGTCGTACCGCAGCAACCACCCACCACATTCAGCCATCCTTTTTCTGCAAACCCAGATAGTTTAGTAGCCAATGAGTCTGGTGTTTCATGATAATTTCCTTCTTCATCTGGTAGTCCTGCATTCGGATAACAGCTCACTGCTGATGTAGACAGACTTGATAGAGAGCGAATGTGATCTTGCATGAATTCAGGTCCTGTTGCGCAGTTCAACCCAACGGCAAGAGGATTCATGTGTTTTAACGATATATAAAAAGCCTCAATTGACTGACCCGCAAGTGTGGTTCCCATTGGCTCGATCGTTCCAGAAACCATGAGCGGGATTCTTCTTCCCGTTTGTTCAATAGCTTGCTCGATTCCTAGAAAGCCAGCTTTTACATTGAGCATATCTTGGCTTGTCTCTAAGAGAAGAAGATCTGCACCTCCGTCAATCAATCCTCGTGCTTGTTCAGCATAAGCATCTCTTAACGAATCAAACGTCGTTCCGCCCGTAACACTGAGCGTTTTTGTCGTTGGTCCGAGTGAGCCCGCAACAAAACGTGGCCAGTGTTCTGTTGAAACAGCATCAGCTGCTTTTCTTGCAATTTCTGCTCCAAGCTTATTGATCTCATATGCTCTATATCCTAGTTCGTATTCATCCAGTACAAGATTCGTGCCGCCGAATGTATTCGTTTCAATGATATCAGCGCCCGCCTCAAGATATTTATAATGAATGGATTCGATAACATGGGGTGCCGTTACATTTAAATACTCATTACAACCGTCATACGCTTCACCGCCAAAATCTTCTGGAGTGAGATTGGCTTCTTGAAGCATCGTTCCCATCGCGCCATCCATGATTAAAATCTTTGATTTTAGCTGTTTTTCTATTGATGACTTAGGCATTCTGTGACCTCCTGGATAAAAGTGATGGAGAGTTCGCTCGTGTATATCGTGCTAATTCAACGGTTAGTTCGTAACGCATAAATGGTGTGATCAAGTAGATGCCGTTAAAGAGTTCCATAGCTGTGTCTAATAACGACTTCGCAATTGATAAGCCTTCTTCGCACGCTTGTTTTGGATCATCTGTATACTTACCCATGCGGTCACGCACAGCGTTCGATAGTTTGATGCCGGGAACTTCATGATGAAGAAACTCTGCGTTGCGGGAAGAGGTTAAAGGCATGATTCCAATATAGATCGGTTTATCAATATGTTTTGTTGCCTCATACGTTTCAATAAGTCTTTGCTCTGAAAATACAGGCTGGCTGATAAAGTAGTCTGCACCGTATGCAATTTTCTTCTCTAACCGCTCAACGGCTTTATCGATGGATCGGATGTTAGGGTTAAAAGCAGCTCCTACCGTGAAAGATGTTTTTTCTCCAAGCTCTTTTCCTGATAGAGATAATCCTTCATTAAACTGCTTGATGAGCTTGATCAGTTCAAATGACGTGACATCATATACAGAAGACGCACCTGGGAAATCTCCGACGCTTGCAGGATCTCCCGTTACAGCGAGTATTTCATGAATGCCCTGCGTGTGAAGCCCCATTAAATGAGACTGAAGACCGATTAAATTTCTATCGCGACACGTAATATGAACGAGCGGGCGAAGATTAAGTTGGGATTGGACAATCGACCCTAATGCAGCGTTACAAACACGTGGTGATGCAAGTGAATTATCAGCGAGGGTAAGTGCGTCGATTCCCGCTTTTTTTAACGCCTTTGCTCCTTCCATAAAACGTGACGTATCTAATTTACGTGGTGGATCTAATTCAACAATTATGGATTGCCTTTTCTTTACTTCTTCACTTAGAGGTACATAGTTAGATTTTGATGCTGATTGAATCACAATCTTTCGTTTTCTTTGTTTCACTTCTTTTTCTGTTACAGGTGCTAAGTTTTTTAGTTCACTAGAGAAGGCATGTATATGAGCAGGTGTCGTACCACAGCATCCTCCTAATAGACGAACTCCTTGCTGCCTGAACAAATGGGCACATTCTTTAAAATAGTCAGCATCCCCCTCATAATTAAAACGGCCATCTGTATAAGAAGGAAGCGATGCATTAGGAAACGCTGAAAGAATTGCCTGATTTGGTAATGCAACTTCTTCAAGTGTCATCAGCATGTGATACGGCCCTAGACGACAGTTTAATCCCACAACATCAGCACCAATGTTCTCTAAAGAGGTCAAAGCTTCTGAAATGGGAGTGCGGTCCTGCATAAAGCCGACCTCCTGTAATGACACTTGAGCAATAATCGGAAGTGATGTTTCTTTTCTAGCAATCTTTAAAACCGTTTCTAATTCTTCTAGGTCATAATAGGTTTCTAATTGGATGCCATCTACATTCTCCATCAACAAACAATACAGCTGCTCGCGAAAACTGCGCTTGATCTCTTCAAGAGAAATGCTATATGGTTTTATACCGCGTATGCCACCGATCGTACCTACAACATATTCTTTATGAGCAGCTTTTCTGGCGATCTGAACAGCCGCTTTATTAATCTCTTTTACGTGATCTTGAAGTCCATAGCGTTCGAGCTTTGAATAGTTCGCTGCATACGTATTGGTTTGAATGATATCAGCACCTGCATCTAAATAAGCACGATGGATATTATAGATCTGCTCTTCTTGAGAAAGATTTAACTCTTCGTAACAAAAGTCGGATCCGTACGAATACAGAAGGGTTCCCATCGCCCCATCACCGATTAGTATCTTGTTTTGTTTTAAGTCTGTGATTAAACTCATGACAGCCTCCTATATAAAAAATAAAAAGCCTTCTATAAAAGAAGACTTTTTGAGCGTCGGGGTCTTCTTATCTTTACAAGTTCAAGAATTGAACTTGCAGGAATTAGCACCTTTTCAGCTAGTAGCTGCTGGTTGCTGAGGTTTCATAGGGCCGCTCCCTCTACCTCTCTTGATAAGGATTTATTCATTTATTGGTTCGTTTACTAAATTGCGATCTATTTTCTTTAATAATTCCTGTTTATACGCGCGTTGCTTTTCTTCGTTATATAAAAAGGACCGATCTGTTAACTTTGTTAATAAGTCTTTTCGATTTTTTTCCGGATATTCCTTCTTAATGATCGATCTACATTGAAATAAAAAATCTAAATACGTTTCATAGTCTTCACTGTATTTTTGTTGAAGCTCTTTTTTTATCGATTTAGATAAACTTGGACTAGCTCCAGAAGTAGAAACTGATAAAATGAGTTTCCCTCTCTTTACGACACTAGGAACAATAAAGTTACCCAGGTCTGGTTGGTCAACAACATTCACAAGCTGTTTCGAACTTGTTTGTTCTGCAATCCAAGAATTAATCTCTTTACTATTGGTTGCAGCAATGATTAGAAACGCTTCTTCCAAATCAGCACGTTCCACTTCTCTTTCGATCCAAGTCAGCTTTCGTTCAGCATGCCATTCTTGAATTTCTTTGACAGCTGCTGGGCTGATTACTGTAATTATTGCCTCTTCATTCAATAAATCATTAATTTTACGATGTGCTACTAGACCACCGCCAGCTACTACAACCGTTCTACCTGACAAATTTATGTGAATAGGATACATAGCATTCCTCTCTTTTTAAGAACATGCATACTTCTTTGTTTCAAGTGTTTCATGTATTCGTGTGAGTAAAACGTCTTTCAGAATAGGATGGTAGCCAAGCGTCTCGCAAAGAGTTACGTTTTGTGTGGTCTGCTGCTGATGGCGAATTATCGTATGTTTCATTCCATTTATTAATAGTCCTGAAAATAGAAGGTAAGGCACAACGATAACTTGCTCATATAATTCACTGCTACTCCAAAGTGCTTTTTCAAAACTTGGTTCTGAACCAGTTAAAAAGCAAACTTGAATACTAGGAATTCCATAATGATCTTGAACGTTAGATGCTATTGCTTCTAGGTCCCGCTTTACATCTAGATCGGTGCTACCTCTGCCCACTAAAAGGATATGTGAATTTTTTCTTAACGTAACCGCGCTTTTAATGATCTTCTCCCATAACAAATGTGAAATGGCTTGATGTACACCGAAAGGACGTCCGTATTTCACTTCAACTTCTGGATATGTAGTCTGCAGTTGCTGAAGCTCTTTCGGTATGTCTATTTTTATATGGTTCGCACTTAATAAGAACACAGGAATGACAGAGATGCTTGTTGCTCCTTTTTCTATACAGGTTTCAAAACCTTGAGCGATAGAGGGTTCACTAAGCTCTAGAAAACAAATCTCCTTAATGGGCACATCAATTTGTGCCATACAGAGTCTCACAAATTCTTCTGCTTCCATACGTCCTTTTTCCAGTCTTGTACCGTGACAGATAAAGAGCAATGCCTTCATTTACAATGCCTCTCTTACGTCAGCAAGCTTATTCCGTTCATCGTTCAGCTGTTCAAACCATTTCAGTTCACTGCGAAGACGAACAACCTCACCAACAATGATCATACTAGGATTCTCAATATGTTCTCTAACCACAATATCCTCAATCGTATCGAGTGTACCTGTAACGGTTCGTTGACTTTCTAAGGAACCCCATTGAACGAGAGCAACTGGTGTTTCTTTGCTTTTCCCATTTTTCGTTAACTGTTCACAAATATAACCTAGGTTACCCACTCCCATATAGATCGCTAATGTATCAATACCGTTTGCTAGACTTTCCCATTTCAGTTCATCTTCTTCGCCTTTTTTACGATGACCTGTGACTACGGCATAGCTTGAAGCCATGTTTCGATGCGTAACAGGAATACCCGCATAAGCGGGTGCTGCAATCCCTGATGTTATCCCTGGAATGACCTCAAACGGTATGCGGCTTTTGGCAAGTGTTTCTGCTTCTTCTCCTCCTCTTCCAAACACGAAGGGGTCGCCACCTTTTAGGCGAGTTACTACTTTTCCTTTCTGAGCGTGTTTAACTAAGAAACTGTTGATCGTCTCTTGCTTCATGAAATGGTAGTTTGGCAGTTTACCGCAATAAATTAAATCGCAATCAGGTTTTGCATAAGAGAGCAATTCTTTGTTCACTAATCGATCATATAAAATGACATCCGCTTCCTGAATACAACGCAGACCTTTTACGGTTATCAACCCTGGATCTCCCGGACCAGCTCCGACAAGATACACTTTTCCCATCATCATCACTCCTTAAGGATTTAAAATCGTTTCACGTTCATAGAGCACAAAGCCGTTCCCCGTACGAATTCGTTTCTTTTCATAAAGAGAGATCTCATCAACTTCAGGCTGTTTCAAAAAGTACTTTTCGAGCTCGATGTCAACCAACTGAAAAGCCTGTTCATCTGTTGAAGCGGCTATCACAACAGGAATAACCTCTGATTTCAAAATCACTTCAAAACGGTATAAATACATAGCTTGACCCCCTTTTATGAGACTTTTTCTTCTAACTCTTCTGCGATTCGGTCCAGTTCTATTTGAAGATGTTCCAACCCGACACGGTCTATATAATCAAAAAAGCTTTCGGATGGAAGTTTCTTTTCTTTAAATACAGTGAGGAATCGTAAAAGTACCTTGTCAAGTGAATCTGCATGAAACTTTCCTTTAAGCTTTTCATTAAACTTTCCTCCATCATCAAGTGTGCCACCCACATAGATCTCAAAGGCTTGAACCATCTTCTTCTCTTTCGTTTTTAACAATACACCTTGTAGACCAATATCTGCGATCTGACGCTGTCCGCAAGAGTTAGGGCAACCTACCATATGAATGCGAACGGGAACATCGAGTGCTATTTTCTGATCAAGGTTCTCAGCAATTTTCCGCATCCTTTCTTTCGTTTCAACGAGTGCTAAGTTGCAGTACTCGATCCCTGTACAAGAGACGGAATGTCCTATAAAAGAAAGAGGCTGAGTAGTAATGCGTTTGAAAATGCTTTCTTTTAAAAGCAAGTCGACGTTTTCGTGTTTCACATTTGGAATAATTAAGTTTTGAGAATTCACCGTTCGAATTTCACCGTTTCCGTATTTCTTAGCAATTTCAGCAAGCTTTAAAACTTCATCAGCATGAAGTCGACCAACAGGTATGTTAAAGCCGATATAACTTAATCCGTCTTGCTTTTGAGGATGAACGCCATAGAAGTAACCTCCGTTCCAAGTTTTAAGAGCATCTTTTCCTTTAGAGTGAAGCGGTCCGGTATATTCTAATAACTTTTCTTTGAATTTATCTGGTCCCCAATCTGCCATTAAGAATTTCAGGCGTGCAAGGTGCCGTTTTTCCCGATAACCGTAGTCACGGAAAATCGTAGTAATTGCGATCGACACTTCTTTGACCTGATGCGGTTCAATAAACACATCAAGGGGCTGTGCTAAGAATGGTCTAGATGAAAGACCGCCGCCGATCTTTATGTGAAAGCCAGGAATCTCTTTATCTTCAATTTCCTTAAAAGCTGGAGTATAGGCTACACAGTTGATCTCAGCATGAGCACTATTGTTCACATTTGAACTAATGGACATTTTGTATTTTCTCGGCAAATTAGAGAAATCTTCATTATGCTGAAAGAACTCATAAACTTCCTTTACAATTTCAGTGGTATCGAAGAGTTCGTGTGGATCGATGCCCGCGATTGGGTTCCCCATGATGTTTCGCGTAATGTCCCCGCATGCACCCGCGCTCGACAACCCAACTGCTTCTAACCGATAAAAGATATCTGGAATCTGTTCAATCGTCAGCCAGTGAAATTGAATGGCCTGTCGTGTCGTGATATCGAATACGTCTCTTCCGTAATCTTTGCAAATATAAGCCAATGCTTTTACTTGTTCATAATTTAAAATGCCAGATGGAACATTGACCCTCATCATAAAATATCCATCTTCTTTAGGACGCTGCAGATAGAGCCCTGCCCACTTGAAACTATCCCATTCTTCTTTTGGGATAGAGGAGAAGCCGTTTTCTGCGTAATAAGGAATATCTTCAAATATTTTCAAGCCGTCTTTTACGAGCTTTTTTTGTTCGGTCTTATTAATCTTCGGATTTTCTGCCCATGTCTTTTCATATGCCATTCTCTCATTCTCCTTTTTATTTAGTTAAATCAGCTTCCTTTTTTCCAGAAGATTTAAGATGCTCTCTACAATCTCAGAAACGCTTTGTTCGTTAGTATATATGGTGAAATCTGGTGAAATCGGTTCTTCATAAGGTGAATCAATTCCAGTAAAGTCAGGAATTTCACCTTTTCTCGCTTTGCTATATAAACCTTTTGGATCTCTTTTTTCACATTCTTCAATCGGACATGAAACAAAAATTTCTATAAATTCCTCTTCTGAAACGATTCTTTTCGCCATTTCCCGATCTTGTATAAAGGGAGAGATAAAAGCTGTAAGTACGACTGTTCCGTTATCTACAAAAAGCTTTGATACTTCAGAAATGCGTCGAATGTTTTCACTTCGATCTTCATCAGAGAATGAAAGATCGCGGTTTAATCCATTACGAATGTTATCTCCATCCAATACATAGTTTCGGATGTTTCTCTCGTACAGTTCTTTTGCGAGCGTATTGGCGATAGTTGATTTGCCAGAACCTGAGAGACCAGTAAACCAAAGTACAAAACTGGAATGGTTGTTTTGTTTTCGCCTAGCTTCTTTTGAAATTGAACTATCGTGCCAAATGATATTGTGCGGTTTGCTCATTTGAATCTCCTATTCTATGATTTGCATCATTTCGATTTAGTCCATTTATTAATACCTCTACTACTTCTTTTCGGCTGAACGTACTAGGTGGAAGTTCTCCATTACGAAGAAGCTCTCTTACCTTAGTTCCAGATAAGATGACATGTTCTTCCGTTGGGTGTGGACATGTTTTCGAAGAAGCCATACCTTCGCATTTATTGCAATAAAAGCTATGTTCAAAAAACAACGTTTGGATGCCGATCTCATCTTCTGTAAACTGTGAAAAGATCTCTTGTGCTTCATACGTTCCGTAATAATTTCCTACTCCAGCATGATCGCGACCTACGATAAAGTGTGTGCAGCCGTAATTTTTTCTGACAATCGCATGAAAAATGGCTTCACGAGGACCTGCATATCGCATTGCTGCAGGAAATACAGCAAGAAACACGCGGTCAATAGGATAATAGTTTTTTAGAAGAACATGATAGCTTTCCATTCGAACATCAGCTGGTATATCATCAGACTTTGTTTCCCCTACTAGCGGGTTTAAGAAGAGTCCGTCTACAATTTCAAGTGCGGCTTTTTGAATATATTCATGAGCACGGTGAACGGGATTTCTCGTTTGAAAACCTACTATGGTGCTCCAACCTAATTCGTTAAATCGTTTTCTCGTTTCACTCGGATCGAGATGATACTCTTGGAACAAATTTTTCTTAATACGTCTAACAAGTGTAATCTCGCCACCTACATAAACAGAATGTCGTTCGAACAGCTTCTTAACTCCTGGATGATTTTGGTCGGATGTCTTATAAACTCGCTCTGCTTCAATTTGTTTAACAGGAGTATAAACATCACCTACTTTAAGAATCCCGTAGGT
This sequence comes from Fictibacillus sp. 5RED26, assembly GCF_015903895.1. NCBI lineage: Bacteria > Bacillati > Bacillota > Bacilli > Caryophanales > Fictibacillaceae > Fictibacillus > Fictibacillus sp. 5RED26. The sequence goes on from NZ_JACZDU010000001.1 coordinate 1,440,793, forward strand.
TACACCATCGTATGTTAAACGAACTTCTTCACCTCTTATAAGTGTTGATCCTGTATCAGAATCTACCGGTAACGTGATGGGCAAGCTCCAAACCGTTCCATCGCTGAGCCTTATATCGTGGACAACGGATTGATAATCTTTTTGGTTTAAAAATCCTTTTAAAGGACTATAAGCTCCAATCGCGATCAATTCAAGATCGCTGAGTGCAGTTGCATCAAGAATAATTTCTTTTTTAAGGTTGTAATGTGGTGTTTCAGGCTTGAACCGAGTGATTAATTGCCCTCCATGTGGCGTACTCATAATGTCTCTCTCCTCCTAGTATTTCTCTATTTATTCTCGTGAAGCCCGCATTCTCGTTTTCCTGTACCTGACCATCGACCGGCACGAAGGTCGTCTGCGTTAACAGCTGCCTGTGTACATGGCTCGCAGCCTATACTTGGATACCCATTGTCGTGTAGTTTGTTATACGGCAAGTCATGTTTATGTGCATATCGCCATATATCCTTCCACGTCCAATGGATGAGCGGACAAATCTTGATGCTTTTAAATCGCCCGTCCCGATTAACAAATTGCGTGTTCTGGCGGGTAGGTGACTGTTCACGGCGTAGACCTGAAAGCCAGGCTGTTACTCCGTTTAGTTCTTCTTCTAAAGGAATCACTTTTCGAATCGTGCAGCATTGATTAGGATTTAATTTCCAAAGCTCTTCACCGTGCTTACTCGCCTGTTCTTCAAGAGATAAAGTCGGTGTTTTCAATTTGATGCGAAGAGATGGATATCTTTTCTTCGCTTCTTCAATAACTTCATACGTTTCTAGAAAATGCAGATGGGTATCAAGGAAAACAATTTGAGCATGGGGCTTTACTTGATGAACAAGATCCACTAAGACGCTTCCTTCAATTCCGAAGCTGCACGCATAAACCAGATCATCTTCATACGTTTCATAAGCCCACTTCAAAGCATGCAGCGCGCCTTTTGTGGGGTTTTCACTATCAAAATCACGGGTATTTTCGTCCCATGTTTCGTACGTTAGCAATCTGCTACCTCCTTTTCGCCATAAAAAAAGCGGCTTTAACGTTTTTAGGGCTTTGCCCATTCGTTAAAACCGCCTCTAGTTTTCTAGTCAGCGAATTATTTAATTCTTATCTTCTCGTTCTTTTCAAGCTGAATCACTTTTCCATCTTGAACGACCAAAGTGATTGATCCAAATTTAATACTGCTCAGCATTTGTTGAAGCTGAGGAAGAAAATCGTTTGCACTATTTTCGTTCGCCACTCCACTGCCTCCCTTTCTAACATTCATATCTTTTCAAAGGCTCTTTCAAAAAGTTGTTGTTTTTTGTTGATTTATGTTTTGGCTTCATTGAAAAGTTGATTGGAGTGCAAGGTGCGAGACTCCTGGGGGATCAGCGGGACAGGTGAGACACCTAAGGACACAAAGTGTCGAGGTGGCTCACCGCACGCCCCCCGGAAAGCGAGCATCCTGGAACGGATATCAACCACTTTCAAGAGCAACAAAAGCCAAAAAACAAAAAAACCTTCCCATTTCGGAAAGATAGTGGAGGTAAACATATTACCTTATCTTCCAAAATGTAAATACATTCTGCTGGAGTTAGCACCTTACAATCGCAGGTTGCCGGGTTTCATCGGGCCAGTTCCCTTCACCACTCTGGATAAGAGTTTAAATTTTATAAAATCATAACATATCTGAAATGGATATCAAGACCTATTTTTTCATTTTTCTATTTTTACAAAAAATTTAAACAAACAGTTGACTTTTTATGTTTTTGAATCATATAGTATTAACTAAAATTTAATCCGTATCGCTGATCGGTAAACCGAAGGCTCTTAACACTTCTTGTTAAGGGCCTTTTTATTTTGAGGAGGAAGATTATGAAAAAGTTAATCGTATTGGCTCTAATTGGTCTTGTTGCACAGTTGATTGATGGTTCACTTGGTATGGCTTATGGGGTTACATCTACTTCATTGCTCTTAGTGGCGGGAATTGCTCCTGCGGCTGCATCTGCGTCCGTACATCTTGCCGAAGTCGTAACCACTGCCGCATCCGGCGCTTCACACATTAAATTCGGAAACGTTGATCGTCAAGTTGTTACTCGGTTAATTCTGCCGGGTTCAATCGGAGCATTTGTAGGTGCTTGTTTTTTAAGCAACCTTCCTGGAGATCTAGTAAAGCCATATATCTCTATCTTTCTAATTATCCTTGGGATTTATATCTTATATCGTTTTCTGTTTAAACTTGGAGAAAAGAAAGCAACAGCGAATGGTAAACCCTTTACGAAGAAACAACTTATTCCACTTGGATTATTAGCAGGTTTCTTAGATGCTACAGGTGGAGGAGGCTGGGGCCCGGTCACCACTCCGGTCCTTATGGCAAAACAGGATATGAAAACCAGAAAAGTGATTGGGTCTGTAGATACGAGCGAATTTGCTGTAGCTGTATCTGCTTCAATTGGATTCTTCATCGCCCTCGGCTGGGAACAAGTAGAATGGCTGTGGGTAGGGGCATTAATGCTCGGAGGAGTGATTGCAGCTCCTATTGCCGCATGGTTAGTCCGTCTCATTCCTTCTCACATACTCGGAGTATTGGTGGGAGGACTGATTATTATTACCAACACTAGAACACTTCTTCATACTCTTGGTGTATCAAATAACACGTTATTCTCAATCTACTTTGTTCTTGTTGCGTTTTGGGCAGTAGGGATAATCTATGCGATAAAAAGCAATCCAGAAAATAAAAATCCGAAATTTTTAAAAAATTCAGTTGACTATTGATAATGACCTATGTATTATAAATCTTAATTCAATATTCAAATCTTCTTATCCAGAGAGGCTGAGGGACTGACCCTATGATGCCCGGCAACCAGCGGAAACGCATGGTGCTAATTTCAGCAGAACAATTAATGTTCTGAAAGATGAGACTTCGATCGGGTGAAATCATCGGGACCTCTTCTTTTGGAAGAGGTCTTTTTTTCTGGGATAAGTTGAAACTGAATGCGATTGGATACAAAAAAATGACGTTGAGGAGAGATTTGAAAATGACTGATCAAAATGCAAAAAGACAGTATGGGTTTGAAACGATTTCTTTACATGAAGGTCAAAAAGTTGATCCGACTACAGGAGCTCGTGCTGTTCCGATCTACCAGACCACTTCCTATCAGTTCAATTCAACAGAGCACGCAGCGAACTTATTTGCCCTCAAAGAGTTCGGAAACATATATACGCGTTTGATGAATCCAACGCAAGATGCGTTTGAACAGACCATCGCAAAACTTGAAGGCGGTGTTGGTGCTCTTGCTCTTGCTTCCGGTCAGGCAGCCATTACAAATGCTATATTCAATATCGCTGGCTCTGGTGATGAAATCGTCGCTTCTACCTCTCTATATGGTGGAACGTATAACCTGTTCTCTGTCACTCTCCCCAAGCTCGGCATCCATACACAATTTGCTGAAATTGATAATCTTCAATCGTTTAAAGATGCTATTACAGAAAAAACAAAAGCCGTATACATTGAGACCATCGGGAATCCAAAAATTGATGTAGCCGATATTCAAGCGATTGCTGACATCGCACATGACGCAGGAATTCCTCTTATTGTAGATAATACGTTGGCTACGCCTTACCTTTGTCGCCCGATCGAACATGGAGCGGATATTGTTGTCCATTCTGCAACAAAATTCATCGGAGGACATGGTACTTCAGTAGGTGGAGTTATCGTCGATTCTGGAAAATTTGATTGGAGCAATGGGAAATTCCCAGGCTTGACTGAGCCAGATCCAAGCTATAAAGGAATTGTGTATACGGATGCATTTGGTCCACTTGCTTATATTCTTAAAGCACGTGTTCAGCTGCTTCGAGATCTAGGTTCGTCTATCGCACCGTTCAACTCCTTTCTATTTATTCAAGGATTGGAAACACTTGCTCTGCGTATAGAACGTCATGTTGAAAATACATTGAAAGTAGCGAAGTTCCTAGAGAGTCATCCATCGGTCGATTGGGTAAATTACGCAGGGCTTCCAAGCAGCCCTTACTATGAACTTGCCCAAAAATACCTCCCTAATGGCGCGGGTGCGATTTTAACATTCGGGGTTAAAGGCGGTGTAGACGAAGGTAAAAAGTTGATCGAAAATGTTAGCATCTTCTCTCACCTGGCAAACGTGGGAGATTCAAAATCATTGATCATCCATCCAGCTAGCACCACTCATCAACAACTCTCTGAAGAAGAACAAAGAAAATCAGGCGTAAGTCCAGAACTAATCCGTCTTTCGATCGGAATTGAAACAGTAGATGATCTAATCTATGACTTAGATCACGCATTAAAAGCGATCTCACTTTCTCCAAGTGGATTGTAGATTACAACGCTTAAGCTGCTCGAAGGAACCCTTTGAGCAGTTTTTTTGTTTCCAAGATTCTTCTTCTGTTAGCGAGCACCTTAACCGGAAACCAGCTTTATAAACAACCTTGTATACAAATACAGCATTGTCATAAATCAGTTTCTCCTTACAAATACTATTGGTAACAAATTTTAGAATGAGGGCTCATGATGTCTACCATTGTAAAAATGATTGTTTCCATGTTTTTATGTCACATTCTTTTTTTCGGACCAAAAGTCAATGCAGGTGTAGTAAATCGTTTTGAAGTAGAGAAATATGGAGATGTAATCTGGGAAGTTCCTTCAAAAAAGAAACAAGTTGCGATTACATTTGACGATGGACCAGATCCCGTATACACCACTCAGATCTTAGATGTTCTTAAAAAGGAAGGTGTACATGCAACATTTTTTCTTATTGGAAAGCGGGTTGAGAAGTATCCAGAAATCGTAAAAAGAGAGCTAAAAGAAGGACATGAAATCGGCAACCATACGTATAATCACCCTAGTTTCCACACCATTTCAAGGCATAAAGTTGTGGTTGAAACAAGAAAGACCGAGCACCTTCTCGACCCTGCTCATCATTCAGATTACATAAAATTGTTTCGACCTCCAGGCGGAACAGTTACAGAGAACAGTCTAAAAGTCTTAAAAAAAGAAGGATACAAAGTTATCCTATGGTCTTGGCATCAAGATCCCCGCGATTGGACAAATCCAGGATCTGAAAGAATCGCCAGACACATCCTAACGAATTTAAAAAACGGAGATATTATACTTTTGCATGATTCTGGAGGTAATCGCAGTCAAACGGTTGCTGCATTAAAGATTATACTTCCCAAGCTTAAGGAAATGGGTTATGAAATTGTAACGGTTGATGAACTATTAAAAATGCACCCACGATACAATGAGTTCCATGAAACTGAAATGAAGAAAGAAGAAGTACCCTTATTAATCGAATAAAGAATGAAGAGAACAATTTTAATGATTAGATTGTTCTTTTCTTTTTTATTTAAACCTCCCTACTGATCACTTTGTTTAGACGCTTGCTCACTATTTGTTTTTAACATTAAATAAAAGCGCTTGCATTTTATAATCACTGTACTATAATACTACTTGTATACAAGTATACTCGTTCTACAAAAGGAGGTTATTAAGTTGAACGATTCTATGGAATTTCTTTATCCTGAAAAGTGGCTTTCCAAAGCTTCTACTGGGGAACGTGTCGCTTGTGAGCTGAGAATGCGGATTATCTCGGGACTCATTGAAAGCGGTACCACTCTTTCTGAAAATAAATTAGCTGCTGAATATAATGTAAGCCGCTCTCCTATACGAGAAGCACTTAAGGTTCTATCGAATGAAAACTTAATTCGTTTAGAGCGTATGGGTGCAGTTGTGGTCGGCTTAACTGAAAAAGAAATTGAAGAAATTTATGATGTTCGGCTTCTTATTGAGACGTTCGTGTTTGAACGACTTGTTAAAAACGACACGGCGCACGTTGTTAAAGAACTTACAAAAATTTTTGAGATGATGCAGATTGCAATTAAGTACAAAGATGCTGATGAGTTCGCTCTTCAGGATGTCTTGTTTCATGAAACAATTATTCGTTCTATCAACCATTCGTACATCACGATGATCTGGAACAATACAAAACCAGTTATGGAAAGCTTCATTTTATTATCCATGCGCATGCATTTCAATGAAAAGTACGATGACCTTTCTCGAATCATGAAAAACCATGAACTCTATATTGATGCGATTTCATCAAAAAATAGAGAAATTATGATTCAATCGCTGCATCAAAATTTTGATGATGTTCAAGGAAAAGTAGATGATTTATGGATGTCACAACAAATGCTATCGAAAGCACGGGAGCAAGAAAAGGAGTAAATAAATGATGGATATCGACGGTTCACAACATAGAAAAAGCTATATGATAGGAGTCGACATCGGAACTACAAGTACTAAAGCAGTGTTGTTTAATGAAAACGGTGAAATTCTTTCACAAGAAAACATTGGGTACCCGCTTCACACGCCTGATATTTCTACAGCGGTACAAGATCCAGAAGAAATTTTCCGAACGGTTTTGCAAACCCTTACAAATGTTATCAAACGTTCTTCTATTCCATCCAGCTCTATTTCGTTCATTTCATTTAGCAGTGCCATGCACAGCGTGATTGCAATGGATGAAGATGATCAGCCCTTAACACCTTGCATCACTTGGGCAGATAATCGCAGTGAAGCTTTGGCACGAAAAATAAAAACACAATGTAACGGACATGAGATCTATAAACGAACAGGCACTCCTATCCATCCGATGAGTCCATTAAGTAAAATCGCTTGGATTGTAAATGATCAGCCTGAAATCGCAGCAAGAGCAAAAAAATATATAGGGATTAAAGAATTCATTTTTCAGCGCCTATTTAACGAATATGTTGTTGATCATTCTCTAGCCTCAGCGATGGGGATGATGAATCTGAAAAAGCTGGATTGGGATGAAGAAGCTTTACGTGTTGCAGGAATTAATCGTAATCAATTATCAACCCTAGTCCCTACAACAACGATCTTCAATGATTGTCATCAAGATATAGCCAAGCAGATCGGAATCGATCCGAAAACAGCATTTATTATTGGAGCAAGTGATGGCGTGCTGTCAAACCTGGGTGTAGATGCGATTGGTAAAGGCGAAATAGCCGTAACTATTGGTACGAGTGGTGCGATACGTACAATCATTGATCAGCCAAAGACTGATGAGAAAGGCAGAATTTTTTGCTACGCACTAACAGAGAATCACTGGGTCATCGGTGGGCCAGTTAACAACGGCGGTGTTGTCCTGCGCTGGATACGGGATGAATTCGCAGCTTCAGAACTTGAAACAGCAAAGCGTCTAGGAATAGATCCTTATGAAATTTTAACTAAGATAGCAGAACGTGTGCGACCTGGAGCTGATGGTTTACTGTTTCACCCTTATCTCGCTGGTGAACGTGCTCCACTTTGGAATTCAGATGTTCGAGGATCTTTCTTCGGTCTAACGTTGTCTCATAAGAAAGAACATATGATTAGAGCTGCACTTGAAGGAGTGATCTATAACCTTTATACCGTTTATTTGGCTTTGGTTGAATGTATGGATGAACCTGTGAGCCGAATCCAAGCGACTGGTGGCTTTGCTCGATCAGAAACTTGGCGTCAGATGATGTCAGATATTTTTGATACAGAGGTAGCGGTGCCAGAGGTTTACGAAAGTTCTTGCTTAGGGGCATGTATTCTAGGGTTATATGCAACAGGAAAAATAGAATCGTTTGAAGCGGCTTCAAAAATGATCGGGAGTACATATACTCACTCTCCAAATAAAGAAGCGGTAAAAGAATATAGAGAATTGTTACCCATATTTATCAGTCTATCTAGAAAACTTGAAGAAGATTATTCACGTATTGCAACGTATCAAAGAAGTTTAATCACTAGAGAAAATTAGTATTAGGGGGATCTATCATGCCATTATTTATCGTAGCTTGTGGAATTTTAGCATTGTTATTATTGATCATGTATTTCAAATTAAACACATTCATTTCTTTAATCATCATATCATTCGGTGTTGCATTAGCACTAGGTATGCCACTTGGAGAAATTGTTAAATCCATTGAAGCAGGTCTTGGTGGAACGCTCGGTCATTTGGCGTTAATCTTCGGTCTAGGTGCCATGCTAGGTAAACTGATTGCAGATGCCGGCGGTGCTCAGCGGATTGCTATCACACTCATTGAGAAATTCGGGGAAAAGAAAATTCAATGGGCGATTGTTGTTGCTTCTTTCATTATAGGTATCGCTTTATTCTTTGAAGTAGGTCTTGTTCTATTAATTCCGATCGTTTTTGCTATTTCAAAACAATTACGCGTTTCCATTCTTTATCTAGGTATTCCAATGGTAGCAGCTCTTTCAGTAACACACGGATTCTTACCTCCTCACCCAGGGCCAACGGTAATTGCAGGAGAATTTGGTGCTAATATTGGTGAAGTATTGCTTTATGGTTTTATTATTGCGATCCCTACTGTAATTCTTGCAGGACCAGTATTTACAAAGATTGCAAAAAAGATTGTTCCTGACTCATTCAACAAAACAGGAAATATCGCTTCACTAGGTGAACAGAAAGTATTTAAATTAGAAGATACACCTTCATTTGGTATCTCAGTGTTTACAGCGATGCTTCCAGTTATTTTAATGTCTATCGCTACTGTAATCACACTTGTTCAGAACACGATGGGTATTGCAGACTCAAAATCATTTGAAGTGATCCGCTTTGTTGGTGACGCATCTACTTCCATGCTGATCTCATTACTCGTAGCTGTTTATACGATGGGATTAGCTACAAATATACCGATTAAAACAGTTATGGATTCATGTACGACAGCTATCACTCATATCGGAATGATGCTATTAATCATCGGTGGAGGCGGAGCCTTCAAACAAGTATTGATCAACGGTGGCGTTGGCGATTATGTAGCTGAGTTGTTCAAAGACACTACGTTCTCCCCGATTTTACTAGCATGGATTATCGCAGCCATCCTTCGAATTTCGTTAGGATCTGCAACGGTAGCTGCATTAACAACAGCGGGTCTAGTCATCCCATTATTAGGTCAAACCGATGTTAACCTTGCGTTAGTTGTCCTTGCAACAGGAGCTGGTAGTTTAATAGCATCACACGTGAATGATGCAGGCTTCTGGATGTTCAAAGAGTATTTTGGCTTAAGTATGAAAGAAACGTTTGCAACATGGACTTTATTAGAAACCATTATTTCAGTGGCTGGATTAGGTTTCATCCTTCTATTAAATCTATTTGTATAACAAATGTAAGAAATCCCTATCGAATAATCTTCGATAGGGATTTCTTTATGTATTGTGCGTTGTAAGCTTTAATTATCATTCCGATAATTGTATATCGAATTCTTCTAGAAGATCTTTGAACGCTGGCCGTTCATTCCCGTCTCGGCCTTTGACATGTGTAGCTGTTACTAGCGAGTTTAACACTGCTTCTTCTACAGCTTCTCCAACAGCACGAAATGCTAGATCCATATCTTCTTCATGTATCGTTGGAATCATAGTAATCTGATTCGGTTTATTATGAGGAATCTTAGTTGCTGTCGAAAAACCAATCACCACTTCCCCGCTGCCGTGCGTAATAATCGAACCCGTTCTTGACAAACCTGTCACAGATCTCTTAATAATTCGGTTCAGTTGTCTTTCAGAAACGGGTAGATCTGTAGCTACGATAATCATGACAGATCCTTTGTCCTTTTCTTCCCACAATTTTAGTAAAGCTTCCTTTAATTCTTGTCCGATAGCTCTACCGTTTATCAGCAGGTCGCTTAATATGCCGAAGTTTGACAATACAAGTACTCCAATCGTAAACGTTTCATTGTCGATTGAAAAACATCTTGAAGACGTACCGATTCCACCTTTTAAGGAATAGCAAAGCATTCCCGTTCCTGCTCCAACACTACCTTCCTTTACTTCCTTTCCAGCATTTTCTATAGCTTTTACGACATGATCTCTTTTTACAAATTGTGCTCTTACATCATTCAAAAACATGTCATTACATTCACCAACGATAGGGTTTACTGTACCTGTTGTCTGGCCAATCTCAGGATTCTTATCTAACATATATTGAATTAAGGCATCTGCGGCGGTTCCTATACTCAACGTGTTAGTCAGTATGATAGGAGTTTCTAACACCCCTAGTTCTTTCATCTGAATGGTTCCCATCGTTTTCCCGAATCCATTGATCACATGACTCGAAGCGATAAGTTTGTCCATAAATGTATTTCCATCATGAGGAATGATGCTAGTAACCCCTGTTTGCATAGCTCCTTCGCTTAGCGTTACATGCCCTACTGTAACTCCTTCGACATCTGTAATTGAGTTAAAAGCCCCGGTTTCTATCTTACCAATCTTCACCCCGAAATCTCTAATCCGTTTCTGTGTCATGTAAGTAGCACCTCCTTATTTTTAGTTGAAATCTTGCTTACGAAGATATTCTTCATATGCTGATATCTTTTTACGCAACATATTATCAATTTCCATTAATACTTGTATCTGGTTTTGAACATGATCTTGGTGATTTTTTAATAAGTTCAACCTCTTATGAGTAGTTTGATCACCCTGTAAAAATAAAGAAGCATATTCCTGAATCTGAGCAAGCGGCATTTTCGTTTCTTTAAGTTTGATAACAAAACGCAGCCATTGAACATGGTATTCAGAGTAACGTCGATCACCACGAACTGTTCGCTCTGGTGAAATAATCTTTTCTTTTTCATAAAATCGCAGAGTATGTGTACTAATGTTAAGGAGTTTAGCAACTTCTCCAATGGTATACATGTCTATCACTCCAACTGATATCTAGTTTCTTGACTTAGAGTTTACTCTAATCAGTATAATAAAACACAAGAGGAATTACCAAATGAATAAATTTGAGGAGTGATTTTAATGAAATACACAGTAATTACGGGAGCGAGCTCTGGAATTGGATACGAAACGGCACTTGCATTTGCTGCTAGAGGTAAGAATTTAATTATTGCAGCTCGGAGAAAAGAAGAATTAGAGCAACTTAGAGCAAACGTATTGTCTATGTATCCAGATCTTGACGTTGTTGTTTACACAGTTGATCTATCAATAACCTCTAAAGTACATGATTTCTATGAAAGTCTTAAGGAACATGAGATTGAAACTTGGATTAACAATGCGGGCTTTGGGAACTTCGCTTCAGTTGGAGAGCAAAATTTAGATAAAATTGAAACGATGATTCATTTAAATATTGAAGCATTAACCGTTCTTTCTTCTCTTTATGTTAGAGATTATGCTGAGGTTGAAGGAACACAGCTTATCAACATATCTTCTGGCGGAGGCTACACGATTGTTGCAGACGCCGTAACGTATTGTGCATCCAAATTTTATGTGAGTGCCTTTACAGAAGGACTCGCACAAGAATTAAAGAGTAAAGGACAAGCCATGCAAGCAAAAGTGTTAGCTCCAGCTGCTACGGAAACAGAATTTGCAAAGCGTTCCATGGATCTCGACGAGTTTCAATATGAAGGAACAGTTCCTAAATTTCATACAAGTAAAGAGATGGCGGATTTTTTGCTGAATTTATATGATAGCGAAAAAGTTGTGGGTATCGTTGATGGTGAAACCTATGAATTTCACTTAAAAGACCCAATCTATCCGTATGCAGCTAGACAAAGAAAATAGTCTTACCACCTCTGAATTATGATAGACTGAATCAAGAAGATTAAGAAGTCTCCTGTTGGAGGTATGCACATGTATTCAAGCGAGATAAGAACAAAGAACCACGATCGAAAAAATGTGAATACTACTTTAAGCAATTCGTTATACACTGAAATTAAGATATTAGCTAAAAAACTTGATAAACCAGCGAATGAACTTATTGAAGAAGGTATGGTTCATGTATTGAATCAGTATAAAAAGAACAAGAAGTAAGCAAGAAAACGCACAGGAATGATTCTGTGCGTTTTTTTTATAACTCTTAACAATTAAATCGACTTAAATCACAATAAGTTGGATAAAAAGATAAGGTAGTATTTAAATTGTTGTTTCAGGGATGTGACCTACTTGAATCCTTATGTTGATGTAATTATTCGATCTATAATTGCCTTTTTTTCTATATTTTTTGCTGCTCGTATTTTAGGCAAACAAACCGTTTCAAGAATGACGATCTTTGATTTTATCGCTGTCGTCACGCTTGGTTCTGTCACTGCAAACTTAGCATTTGCCTTAGAAGTAAAAGCGCGTTATATCTTTCTCGTGTTCTTCATCTTTGTTCTTCTGATCTATCTTTCTGCATTTCTTTCCTTAAAGAGTAAAAGAGCTCGCAAATACGTAGCAGGAGATCCGACTGTCGTTATTGAGAACGGAAAAATATTAGAGCATAATATGAGGAAAATGCGTTACACCCTTGATTATTTAAATCAGCAACTTAGGCAAAAAGATATTTTCTCCATAGACGATGTAGACTACGCACTCGTTGAGAATAACGGACTTCTCTCTGTAAAGAAAAAAGAAGCGCACCTTGCTGTCACCCGTAAAGACTTACATATCTTTAAAGAAGAAGTGAAGCTCCCCATCGAGTTGATGATGGATGGTGAGATTCTACTGAACAACTTAAAAGAGAATAACATCTCTAAAGAATGGCTGTTATCGGAACTCAAGAAACGTAATCTTACAATTGAAAGTGTAGTTTATGCACTACTTACTAGCAACAATAAATTGTATATAGATATCCATGACGATAAACTACATTCTCCTATGGATGTTGAGTGATTCTCTCCATACGTCCTTTGTATAAAAAGAGAGATTCTAATAAAAGCCGCTTTAAAGTTTACATAATAATATTACAGTCCTCTTATTTCCAATTCTGCTCAATGAAAGTGTCTCTGCCTGAAGTTTCGCGCTCTTCTTTATATGCTTTTGGGTTTTTCTTGTAAAAATCTTGATGATACTCTTCAGCTTCATAAAACACGCTTGCTGGTAAAATTTCTGTTACGATCGGCTTTTTAAACTTTCCGCTTTCTTCTAAATTCTTTAAAGATTGTTCGGCAAGTTCTCTTTGTTCTTCCGTATGATAAAAGATCGCCGTTCTATATTGTGTTCCTCGGTCGATAAACTGTCCTTCATCATCCGTTGGATCAATTTGCGGCCAATACAGATCTAACAATTTTTGATACGGAAAAACCTCCGGATCAAATGTGATTTGAACCGCTTCACGATGCCCGGTCTCACCTGTTTTAATCTGTTCATAGGTTGGGTTGTTAAGTTCTCCACCTGTGTAACCAGATACGATACCATGAATGCCAGGTAGCTCATCGAACGGTTTGACCATACACCAAAAGCAACCCCCTGCGAATGTTGCAAGCTGTTTATTACTCAAACTAATTCCTCCTAAAAACAAAAACTCAATTCATAAAAAGATTTTATCGTGATAATTCAAAAAAGAACAGTGATTGCACTTACCTGTTCATAGGATAACCTATATACGACATACACTGTAAGCACTATGGATAAAGTGCGGTGAGGAATTTGAATTTTAATTTTATTGAAATTGAATCAGAAATTTATAAACGGTGTAATGAGCTTCTTTCCCTCCAAAAAACGGATGGAACTTGGCGTTTTTGTTTTGAGAATTCTGTGATCACAGATGCGTATATGCTCATTTTATTACGAACCATAGACTACAAAAATGAAAACCTTATTAAAAGGATAACCAATCGAATCCTTTCCAAACAGTCTCACGATGGCTTATGGCGTATATATCCTGATGAGGAACCGGCGAATTTGTCAGCTACGATCCAAGCCTATATAGCTCTTTTGTATTCAAAGCTCCCTCCACACACTGAAGAATCACTTCAAAACGCCAAACAATTCATTCTAAATAATGGTGGATTAAAAAATGCTGACCTTTTAACAAAAGTCTTTTTAGCTATGAACGGTTTATATCACTGGCCAGAGCTACCAATCGATCCAGCCATTCTCTTTTCACTGCCTCTTACTTCTCCCATTAACCGTTATGATATCAGCAGCTATGCTAGAGCCCACTTTGCTCCTGTTCTGTTAATGATTGAAGGTAAAAAGAAACTAACTTCAAGCTACACACCTGATCTATCAGTATCATTAGGAAAATCAGATCAAGGTTCCAACATTGAAGATTGGATAAATCTGTTCTCCTTGTTGAACATAAGAGAATCTTACATGAAAACGAAGAAAGAAAATATACTTTCATACATTCAAAACCATATCGAACCTGATGGAACACTTCTTAGTTATGGGTTAACCACTATTTTCATGGTTTACGGTCTGCTTTCAGAAGGATTTAATACATCATCACCGGTTATTCAAAACGCTCTGAACGGGTTGATGAATATGTTTTGTGAGGTAGATGATACGTTGCATCTGCAAAATTCACCATCCACTACATGGGATACGTCTCTCATGCTTTATACATTGCTTGAAGCGGGTGTTCCACATACAAACGCCCACGTATTAAAAGGAGCAAGATTTCTACTTACACAACAGCAGAATAAATATGGTGATTGGTCTGTTCATAATCCTGATGCAATCCCAGGAGGCTGGGGCTTTTCTATAGGTAATACGCAGCACCCAGATCTAGATGATACTCAAGTGTCACTCCGTACCACTGCGCAATACTGTCGTACCCACTCTTCTTATTATTCAAGCTATGAAAAAGGGCTTGGATGGCTTCTATCTATGCAGAACGATGATGGCGGATGGGCAGCCTTTGAAAAGAATACAAATCGTTATCTAATCGGAAGCCTACCCATAAAGCACGCAAAAGACGCTCTAGTTGATCCATCCACTCCAGATATTACAGGCAGGATTCTAGAATTCTTAGGAAATTATCACGGCATGAATCAAGATCATCTCTCAATAACAAAAGGTGTGAACTGGCTACGAGCGAATCAAGAATTAGATGGTTCATGGTATGGACGATGGGGAGTTTGTTATATTTATGGGACATGGGCTGCTGTTACAGGTTTAATCGCCTGTGGCGTTCACAAAAATGATAAAGAAATTCAAAAAGCGAAAAACTGGTTGTTATCGATTCAAAATAAAGATGGAGGTTGGGGCGAGTCTTGTAAGAGTGATACGAAGAGAATGTATGTTAGCCTAAACAAAAGTACACACTCTCAAACAGCTTGGGCGCTTAACACATTAACGGCTATCTCGGACCAGCCTAATCTCAGTATGAAAAAAGCTGTTAATTGGTTGCTAACTAAAAAGAAAGAAGCCAGCTATCCAACAGGAGCCGGCTTACCTGGCGCTTTTTATATCCATTACCATAGTTATGATAAAATCTGGCCGTTACTTGCGCTCTCTCACTATTATAGAAAATACTATTGAGTGGAATCATTTGCATCCTGATCCATATTCTTATCCTTCTTTCGCAAAATACCTATACCTAACACAACAAGTAAGATCAGATATAAAGTAAACCACCATAATGTCCAATTTCTCCCTACAAAATCTGTAAATTCCATTGTATTCGTGTGCATATGGTTACTCAACGCCCATATTAATAATCCGGCTGGAAGTAAAAAGGGATGATAGTTCGGAAACTTAGATAGATGCTGTAATCCCTTTAGTGCTGTAAATAGACAAATGACAATCTTAACAAGAATTCCAAATATCCATACAACACCAATGATGACCTCTACTCTCTCAAAAATATTGATGATTGAAATATCTCTCATCAACTCATAAGTAGGATAACTTTGCCGTTTAACCATATAAGCTCCTTCAACACCTACAGCAATAAATACGGTTAAGATAAGAGCTAATCCTCCAAACAAGATTCCTCCCAGATAGTTCTTAGAGAGTTTTTCTTTGTTTTTCACATAAGTGAGAACACTTCCTAAAAGAATGATCTCGATGAATGGAAATCCAGTCGTCGTATACGCACCTTGTGAAATTTTTAACATCCCTTGTTCGAAAAAAGGCTGCAAGTGTGAAAATCTGAATTGATTCGTAGTAAGGGCTAACGAACAAATGAAAAAGAGAATCATAAAAGGCGTTAAAAACTCATTTACACGACCAATGTTATTTAATCCATAAAAGCAGGAATATGCTGCAAGTAGAACGATCATAATCTGAAAAGTCCATGGACTTGACTCTGGTATAACATTTGAGATCATAAAGTTACTAAGGTTTCTAACCACATAGGAAGCTAAATGTAGAGCATAAAAGATGATGATAATATTTAATATCGTGCCAACTACCTTACCTCCAGCTACTTCGGTGATACGAAAAATAGAGCGAAACTGGTACCGTTTAAGAATCAATATCCAAATAATGTTTAGGGTCAAACCGATTATTACCGCAAATAACATAGAAATCCATGCATCCTGAGCAGAGAAAAAAGCGGTTAAGTTAGGTGCCATTAGCAAGGAACTACCCATTATAAAACTGATTACGATTAAAACAAGCTGCCATCGATTTATAGTATGGTTCATGTTTATCCTCCAAACATCAGTTTATATAGTGGTGAATATATAGCATCGATCCATTTTGAAAAAGGAAGCCATTGTCTATTGGAGAGGAATGCTGCCACATTCAACATTGAAAAAATCCAAAAAGTCGTAAGTGTAATACGATAGGGTTTATTTTTGCTCATGAATGGTTTCCACCCTCGCTCCTACAGATTCAAGTTTTATGGATACATTTGTTTCTAGTTCCGCATCGGAAAACTCTTCACTCCAATTTTCTTTGTATTTCTTCCAGACTTCAGGATGCTTATTATAAAGCAACTTCCCTAATCCAAAAACATCCGTCTTTTCTTTCTGTGCCTTTTTCACCGTGCTTTTTATATGACGTGCTAGCTCCTCATTTACTCGTTTTTCCATCTCGATAAGGGTCCTTGGATCACCAACATCGACTGCACATGTCACTTCTTGTAGAATGGCTTTCCCTTTTACATTTACTACATATTTCAAATGACCATTTGTGTAATGAACCTTTGTTTTAGAGTCAACGTCTTTTACCATGAATCCTACGTTACCTTTCTGACTATCACATTTGTGACTCAAAATAAAAATATCCTTTACTCTTTGATTGATAATAGACCAACCTCTCGTTTGATCATTGTTCAACCAGGTCACCATTTTTTCTTTGTTGAAGACAGCCAGTCCAGTAATTCGATAAGTTTTATCATTTGCATTTATATTTTCTAAATTGGATGTTTCGCTTTGACTATCATTTATCTGAACAATTTCTACGCCTTGAATGACCGGATCCCTAAATTCACCATATCGCCAACGAACGACATCTTTCTCCTTAATTCCATCTGATATACCAGTAGAGGTGGCAGCTAAGCGCACTCTGTTCTTTAATGATTCACCAGGGTTCTTAAAGATTGGCGTATAAATAGAGAGAATATTTTTGGCAGTCGAATTTTTTGCAACAAACATGATGAGATTATCCCGAACTTCATGGTTTCGCTCCATAAAATCAAATAATGGAGCTAACCCTTCGGTCCTTGCATATTTTTCACCAATAATGACACTTGTAATATGTGAAAAAAGCAATTTTCGAGGTAAAATGTTTCTTCCTTTTTCAACAGCATCATAAAGGGTCTCACCTGAAACGGTATACGTGTAAACCGATCCCCCAGATCCTCCTGATGGTGCACCACCTTGCCCACCTGCTGTGCCTCCTGGATTCACCACTTGAAAATGAACGATCGTTTTATTCTTTTTATAATCCACACCAATAGAGGATACAATTAGGAGTTCGTTAAGCTCTACTCGACCAGCACATCCAGATAGTATCAATGAGAATGAGATGATTACAGCAACTATATTCCATCTCCTCATGATTTTTTTACCCATTTTCTATGCAGTTTCGTTTGTGTCCACCATAAAGGTAGACGGAGTAGGCTGTCTTTTTGTTTTCCCGATTGAAACGGCGCTAACGGTGAGAAGTAAGGTTTTCCCATGGACGTTAGCGAACATAGGTGGATCAGTAGACCAATCATGAAAAAAATCATTCCAAAAATGCCTGTTGTTGCTGCTAAAATCATTAGTACGAACCTTAGCAAACGTGCAGCACCACTAAACCCATAATAAGGTGAGACGAAGCTTGAAATTGCTGTCAATGAAACGACAATTACGATAGCTGGGGAAACAAGTCCTGCGGCTACAGCAGATTCACCGATTACAATCGCTCCTACAATCGAAACAGCAGAACCAATTGGACGGGGCATTCGAATACCGGCTTCACGCAAGATTTCAAAGATTGTTTCCATAACAAGTGCTTCAACGAATGCTGGAAACGGTACACCTTCTCTTTGAGCGGCTAAACTTACTAGAAGATTAGTGGGAACCAACTCTTGATGAAAGGTAGTGACAGCAATATATGCCGCCGGAAGTGCTAATGATATCATGAAAGAGATAACCCGAATCACACGAATAAAGCTTGAAAGATCAAAGTGATGGTAATAATCTTCAGCCGCTTGGAAAAAAGATATAAAGGTTGTTGGTGTGATAAGGACAAATGGTGTACCCTCGAACATGATTACAACGTTACCTTCAGATAGTGC
The DNA here is from genome assembly GCF_015903895.1 of Fictibacillus sp. 5RED26. Lineage (NCBI taxonomy): Bacteria > Bacillati > Bacillota > Bacilli > Caryophanales > Fictibacillaceae > Fictibacillus > Fictibacillus sp. 5RED26. The sequence continues at coordinate 1,459,287 of NZ_JACZDU010000001.1, forward strand.
TGCAGCTGCTACATCTGGTCGTTCTGTAGATTGAAAGGTAGGAAAAGGAGAGTATCCGTTCTCATCGATTAATTCTTCAAGCATTCCACTTTCGAATATTTTGTCAGTGTTTAGATTCGATACCCTTTTTATCACTTCTTGTAAGACTTCTTGATCGACCTGGCTTTCCAGATAGGAAACTAAAATCGTTGTTTTCGTTATTTTTCCTACTTCAAACGGCTTAAAGCGTAAAGTAGGGTTTGAGATTCGGCGTCTCAGCAAGGTTGTATTGGTCTGAAGCGTTTCAATAAATCCTTCACGTGGACCTCTTACCATTGTTTGTGCTTCAGGTTCTTCTACACCGCGTGTCTCCCACGTTTCAAGGGGAATAGAGTATGCCTCTGTCATCCCATCTACAAAAATAATGACCTGGCCTTTTAAGACAGGGGTTATGATCAAATCGAAATGAGGACATGGACTTATCATTGCAGAAACTTCTGTTTGATGTATAAGTTCTTTCGGTTGTAACGTTTTATTTGCTAGTTGTGTGCGTTTTATAGGCTCAATAATGGATAATTCAAGTTGTTGTTTGTTGATCAATCCTTCGATGTAACAAATGCCAAAAGGAATAGGCATCTCTAAAAACTCTACGATTTTTACATCGATACTCTCTCCCAGAATGTTCTTGATTTCTGCTACATTCGTCTTTAGATCAGAGGATACATGAAGATGGTCATAATTTTTAGTTGATGAAGAGGAATCGTGACGTTTTCTTTTGAAAAATTGCTGGCTCATCTCTTTCCCTCCTTCTAAATCATTGATGTTCTCAGCTTTTGTAACTGCCTTCTGTTTTATACAGTCTAGGTAAATGGCAAGACACAAAAACCACCTGCATCTAAGGACAGGTGGTTTTTAGAATCATGATTGATTTTGAATAATGTCATGAAACTCAACTGCATTCATATATTTGGTAATACCAACATCAATAATTGGTATTACCATAAGAATGAGGTGTAACTTACCATGAACAAGCGTTCTTCCGAAATGATTGGCCAACAAATCATCCAATCCATTCTACAAGGAAAAATAGAAATTCATGAATCAATCCCTTCTGAAAGAGATTTATCATCGATTTACAATGTAGGAAGACCAACAATTAGAGAGGCTTTGCAGCGATTAGAGCGGGATGGCTGGATCGTTTTTCACAAGGGAATGCCAGCCACGGTAAATGAATATTGGAAACAAGGAAACTTAATGACGATCGTTACCATTCTTCAACTGCAAGACGAAATTCCTGATGAATTTATTGTGTATATGCTTGAACTTAGGGTTTCTTTAACCCCAACATATATAAAAGATGCGGTTAAATATAACCGAGTAAAACTAATATCTTTGTTTTCATCTCTGGATGAATTGAAAGATGAACCAGCTTCATATGCTCTTTTTGATTATCATCTGCAGCAAGAAATGGCTCAATTATCTCCTAACCCGATCTATTGCCTAATCCTGAATAGCTTTAAAGATGTTTATTACAGAATGGCACTCCAATACTTCGAAGATTCCTCTTCTCGATCGTTATCTAAACAGTATTACGTAGCCCTGTTAGAATCAATATTAATCGGTGACATTGAAGGAACTGAAAAAATAACGCAATCCATGATGGAAGATAGTCTAAATCTTTGGAAGAAAAAGATGAATGGAGGAAAGAACAATGAAGAGTAAAGGAATATATCGAGATTTTTTCTTGCATTTTGATATAGTAGTTATGATAATTATTTTCTTCTTAATAACCAGCTTTCTGTTTACGATGAACCTTACGACAACAGTTCTACTTTTCTTTCCACTAGGTATTTTGATTTACATGTTCAGCGAATATCTCACGCATCGTTTTTTCTTTCATATTAAAGCACCTAAAAATACAATTCTGTTCAAATTAATAAAGAGATTACACTATGATCATCATAAAAAGCCAAATGAATTAAAGTTGTTATTCCTGCCAATTTGGTATAGCATCCCTAGCCTCTTTCTTTTATCCACCCTCTTTTTTTTCTTCACACAAGCAATTCAGTACACCTTGTCTTTTTCTATCGGTCTTTTATTTATGTTTTTCGTCTATGAATGGAAACATTATGTGGCTCATAGGCCGCTGAAACCGAAAACCAGGTTTGGCAGATGGATTAAGAAGACACATACTTTGCATCATTATAAGAACGAGAACTATTGGTACGGCGTTTCAACTCCCTTTATCGATGTATTGTTTGGGACGTTAAAGGATGAAAAAGAGGTGGAATTGAGCGATACTGCTAAAGACTTAGAAAAAAGGAGTAAAGAGTGAATAGAATAAGTCCAATTAAACTTTTCCTTTAATTGGACTTCGTATCAGTTACTCAAGAATTCAACTGTATCTCTTTTAACTTTTGTCGCTGCTCATCTGGCCACCATGCTCCGCAATCATCAGAGACGATACACACTGAACATTTTTCAAGATCATATACTTTCATACCACTAATGGGTGGCGAATAGAGGTGGAGTGTGACAAGAGCGCTATTTTCTTCAGCCTTCATCTTATGGATTCCTCTTTTAGGTGCGTAGAAAATCTGGTCTTTAGTGTGAGTCGATGTAAATAATTCAGAAGGCAACCCATTTTCACTAATCTCATAAACAGTATTTTCGGAAGAACCACTTAGCACTTTGATCCATCCTTGAGAAAAACCGTGATCATGCGGAGCACACTCTAATTGTGACCAATTCATTACCAATAATTCTACATCTTCGTTCTGATATAACAGCTTTCTATAATACGGTTTACTCTCTGAAATTTTAAGTTCTGTTTGAACATCCTCGAGCTCTATATTTAAAGAAATCAACGCTGTCTTGAGATCTTCCTTTGAAGGATCGCTTAATAAGTCGAGTATGTTCATTGACTTTTGAATCGTTCTCACCATGTTACCTCCTTCTAAAGTTTATTAAGAATGAAAGATAGCGAAGAACCCCTCTTATTGTATGAACATGAACTTGCCACTTATGTGAATGATAGTAAATTTTGTTCGCTAATAAAAAAATCGCCTAGCAGGTGCTAGACGATTTAAAATAAAGGATTTTGACGCACATCTATCCAATGTTCCGATTGTTCAAGCTCTCCAGCTAATTGCAGCAACAAATTCTCGTGACCTCTTGCCGCAATGACCTGCACTCCTATCGGTAGTCCATCTTCTGTAAGATGCATCGGAACGGACATAGCCGGTTGTCCAGTCAGATTCGCCAACTGAGTGAAAGGAGTTCTAGCAAGATTTTTTCGAGCAATCTGATCGACGATTCCTGCCTTTTTTAATAACCCACCAAGACCGGTTCTACCAACAGTACGAATAAGAAATTGTTCAGAAGCGGTCGGCTGAAGTTCTCCAATCATAGCCGGGGGAAAAGCCGTCGTAGGCGTTATGTAAAAATCATAAGTTTCATGAAAGGTCTCCATCTGGAGAGCTGCAATATCCCATTCTCTAATACTGAGTACAAATTCTTCTGCTGAAGTTGCTTTTCCTAGCAAAGCAAGCAGCCAAGTAGAAGGTTCTACATCTCGGTAGGTCACTTTTCGGCCAAGAATACTTTCTAGAGACGTTAAAGTAGCCGCCGTTTCACCAAAGTACATTGTTAAATAACTTTTTGCTAGCTTAAGCCCATCAACAGGAGCATCAACTTCTTCCACATCGTGCCCCATAGACTCTAATATTCTTGCAGAATTAAGCACTGCATCTCGACATTCAGGATGAACTTCTGTTTTGATCGGCGATGTAACAGAAAAAGCAATTCTTAACTTCCCATCAATTGGAGTACTAGAAGCATCTAGGAAACTGCCTTTATATTTTGGAGTATAAAAGGCACCTGCTTTCTCATGACCATGCAATTGATCCAGCATGGCAGCACTGTCTCTAACGGTTCGTGTTAGGACGTGTTCAGCTGACGCTCCTTGCCAGGAACGGCCTAAGTTAGGACCGACGGGGGTTCTTCCTCTTGTTGGTTTTAATCCAAACAAACCACAATAAGATGCCGGAATTCGAATGGAACCACCTCCATCATTAGCACCGGCAAAAGGAACCATACCAGAGGCGACAGCAGCTGCTGAACCTCCACTTGAACCGCCAGGCGTATGTTTCAGATTCCATGGATTCCGGGTTGGACCGTACTGAACGGGTTCGGTATAAGCGACTAACGCAAACTCCGGAACGTTCGTCTGGCCGACTAATACAACGCCAGCTTTTCTTAATCTTCGTACATATTCAGAATCTATCTTTGCCCGGTAAGAAAGGAAAGCTTTCGAGCCAGCAGTAATCGGTTCACCTTCCACCTCTTGTGAAATATTTTTTAACAGCGTAGGTACACCTGCAAACAGTCCACTTTGTTCATTGTCAGCCATCACCCGTGCCTTTTCATACATCGTATTTATAACAGCATTGATTTTCGGATTTAGAGTATCAATCCTTTTGATGGACTCTTCAAGCAGTTCAATCGGCTGGACTTCTTTTTTTCTAACTAACTCTGCAAGCCCTAATCCATCATAATCTTTGTAATTGAACCCTTTCATCTACTTCACTCCTGAACTTTGATGAGTATGACTTAAAAATCATTGTTTAATAGAATTTGTGCATCTCAAGGAAATGAAGTCATCTCATGCTTTACGTTCATTACCCCTTTTGAAATTACCGGTTATTTTAGCCATAATCAGCTGTTCTGCCATTTCGCTGTCTGCTGCTTTGATTCTATTTAAAAACTTTTCTGCTTCCTTTCCTTTAAGAATTTTCACTTGTTTTCCGTAGTAATCTAAAAATACGTTGTGATCTTTTGTTTCTCGATAACTAAAAGGTTTTTCTTCTAATCGATTTCTTTTATCAATACGTTCCACGTTTCCTTGTCACCTTCTTGAGTTCTATTATTTACATATATTTCTTATGTGTATTACATGTACTTTTCAACATACACGTTCATTAGTCCTTCTAAACTGAAATACGATTCTCTATGGTTTGTATACTAGATGACCAGACTACAAAAAAAGACATTTTTCTAACGTAGTAGAAAAATGTCCTTTCCGTATATTTCACTTTTACTAATTTTGCGATTCAACAATAGTGTTAGAAGCAGAATTTAGTCTTTCTACAATCCTTCTCTTTTGGTAAAGCATGGTTCCTGTTTCTGCAAGATCACTGATCATTGAACGATTGGCGAATGCTCCAAATATAATTCCTGCTATAGGTACCATCTGAAACAGCTTTTTCCAACCAAATGACTCTGTAAATGTTAATGTGACCTCTCTCCATCCTTGTATTTGAGAAACGACTTCTCTTGATTTCATTTCATCCTTACTGATTGCAGCAAGTTCATTAAGAATCGCTTCTTTGCCTACATAATCAGAAGTAGAAAATTGGAGGCATTTTAAGATATAGACTCGTTCTTCCTTATTATTTGGATCATATCCGTGTATGATCGCGATTTCTTGTAAAGTTTTTAAAGAGATTGCTAATATAGCAGGTATATCAATCGCTAGTGTGAAGATACCTCCAATTCCAGTACTGGCTCCTTGTAGAGTTGCAGCACTTTTTCGTTTGTTTGCAAGCTCTAAGGAAACGTTCTTCATTTCTTCAACGGGTATGGTTTTAAAGTCGGCTAATTCATGTATCGATCTACCTGTTTGTTTTTCGAAGAACTGAAAAACCGATTGCTCTTTAGATAGATATTGACCACCGTTTTGTATGTATCCACCAATCTCATCAAGCAGTGTTCCAATCTTATTTTGAATGAATTTTGGTGTCACTTTATCTAGCAGCTTAAACGGTAGGCGAGTAATTCGCTCCCAGAACCATAACCCTTTTTGATCTTTTTCCCATTTCTCGATCTGTTGAAGTTCTTTTAATAAATACTCTTTCGATTCCATCGTTCTTCATCCTATCTATATGTTCATACCTATTGTACGCTGTGTGCTAGATTTAGTTTCAACATTGAAAAACCGTCTAGAAGCTATTTCTAGACGGTTCATTTTGTATTAGCTTATTGTTGCAGGGCTTTTAATGACTCTCGAATAAAGGCAGGAATATCATCTGGTTGGCGGCTCGTTACAAGATTACCTCCACAAACGACAACCTCTTCATCCTTAACTGTTGCCCCAGCGTTTTTTAGATCAACATGAATGGACTTAAATCCGGTAATGCTTCTTCCGTTTAGAACCTCTGCAGAAATCAAGAGCTGCGGACCATGACAGATTGCAAATACAGGCTTCCCTTCATCAGCAAAATGTTTCGTAAACTGAACGAATTCGTCATCACCTCTTAAAATATCAGGCGAAAATCCACCGGGAATGAAAAGCGCATCATAATCATTAGGCGACACTTCTGAAATTGCGGCATTTGTCGTCACTTGAGCTTCCTTTTGTTTTCCTTCAAGTGTTGCCCCTTTTTCTGAGCCGATAACGGTTACCTCATGGCCAGCTTCTCGAAAAGCTTTTGCCGGTTCCGTATATTCTACATCTTCAAACATGTTTGCGAGTACTGTTGCAATTTTAGCCATTACTTAACCACTCCTCATTTTTTGTATACAATTGTTGTATTACCATTGAGGAAGTAAATTAAACCCTTTTTTTAAGTTCTTGCTTTAAAACAGGGACACAATATATAGATGAATCATCAAGACAGCGGCTAATAATCCGAGTAATGACGCTATGTTCGTTTCTGTTCTTGAGCCTGTTTTCGTGTAGAAAGGAAAACGAAAGCGAATAGGTAACGGATAAAGAAGTTGAATACCCCTAGATGTCGCAGCATCTAGAATAAGATGCGAAAGTACTCCTACTACCAAGCCGATGCTTAAACTTTCTTCATAACGCCAATCTATCCATTGTGGCAACAAAAATAATACTAAAATCATCATCCAGCTATGAGTAATCGTACGATGCCCGAATGTCTTAGAAATTGTTTTTGATAAAAAAACGGTTTTCTTCCCTAAATATGATCCTGGATGACAAAGATCTGGAAGCAAGCTGCCAAAAACAGCCGCACCAAAAAAAGTCAGTTCATGCTGCAGAGTCTCTGGAGGCAAATCAGTGAAAGCCTTGTAAGCAGCCCCTCCTACAACGCCTCCAAGTAGATGTGTGTTGCTCTTCATGTTATGTATCTCTCATTTCTCTCGTTGTGTCGTTTCCCTTACTGTTTTATCTTCTTCATTTACTAATTATAGAGAGTTCTTATTTACATGATTTTTAATTCTTGACTTCTTTGATAAGTTGATTGGAGTGCAAGGTGCGAGACTCCTATGGGACGAGCGGTCAGGTGGAGACTCCTAAAGGCGCAAAGCGGCAGGAGGCTCACCGTACGCCCCATGGAAAGCGAGTATCCTGGAACGGAAATCAACTACTTTCATGAACTACAAAGAATTAATACATTCAAAAAAGAAGAAAAGAGCAGCAAACGCTACTCTTTTGATTGTTCAGTTGAAACCAATGATTTAATTCGAGTAATCGGCCCTGTTTCTCCGGTATCCACAACAAACGAACCATTGTTATATCGATCAGCTGGTTTGTAATTCAATGTAGAAATTGTCTCAACTTTACCTGAGCTTGTTTGTAGTACAAACTGTACTCCATCTGCTGTAATTAACTTCATACCCACGATTCGATGAGGGTTCGATTTTAACTCCCTCACCATCACAAGACCACGTTTAGCACGCGATGTTCTTTCAAATTCTGAAATCTTCATCTTTTTAAGTGCACCACGCTGTGTAGCAATAACAACTTGTGCCTTCTCAGGGTCTTCTGGTAGTGTAAACCCACTAACCACATGGTCCCCAGCTTTTAAATTTATGCCTTTAACGCCAGACGCTCTTTGTCCAACGATTGAGATCTCATCTTCAGCAAACCATAAACCTAGTCCAAAATGTGTCGCAATGAAAACATCTTGCACTCCGTTTGTTAACGAAACGTCTACGACTTCATCATCTGCTTTTAGCTTAACGGCCATCAGTGGACGGTTATAACGTGTCGCTTTGTAAGACTTGAGTTCTGTTTTCTTCGCCATACCCTGCTTAGTAAAGAAGATTAGATATTGATTCTCTGTAAACTCTTTAATCGGGTATGCTTTAATCAGTTTTTCATCTTTATCTAGGCCAACAAGACTTGCTAAGTGCTGCCCCATGTCTTTCCAGCGGATCTCAGGCATCTCGTACACAGGCAGGTAAACGTAGTTTCCTTTGTTCGTGAACATAAGTAGCGTTTCTGTTGTGTTGAGCTGAGACGCCATCAGAAGTGAATCGGTATCCTTCATGCCTGGCGGTTCACCGTTAGAAGCACTGTATGAACGAACACTAGAGCGTTTTACATAGCCGTCTTCTGTAACAGTCACCATGACATCTTCAGACGGAATCATGACTTCCATGTCGATCTTGATCTCTTCAATTTCCGCTTCAATGATTGTTCGGCGTGGATCAGCGTATTTCTTCTGAACCTCGGACATCTCTTTTTTGATAACGTTAAACAGCTTTTTCTCGCTGTCTAATAGTGAACGAAGATACGTAATTTTTTTCGCTAATTCCTCAGCTTCCGATTGAAGCGTCGTAATATCGGTATTCGTCAAACGATAAAGCTGTAACGTAACGATCGCTTCAGCTTGTGGTTCTGTAAACTGAAATTTATCAATAATGTTGTCTTTAGCATTTCGTTTATCTTTAGAAGCACGGATCGTTTCAATTACTTCGTCTAAAATTGAAATAGCTTTAATTAAACCTTCAACAATATGTGAACGTTCTTCCGCTTTTCTTAGGTCATATCGTGTTCTTCGAGTAACAACTTCTTTTTGATGCTGAATGTAAGAATGAAGAATCGCCTTCAAACCCATCAGCTTCGGTGTCTTATTATGAATCGCTACCATGTTGTAATTATAGGAGACTTGAAGATCGGTATTTTTAAAGAAATAGTTTAGAATTCCTTCTGCATTACCGTCTTTACGAAGCTCGATCACGATTCTTAGACCCGTTCGATCTGTCTCATCCCGGATCTCAGCGATACCATCTACTTTTTTATCTAAACGCAACTCATCCATGCGCTTAACAAGGTTCGCTTTGTTCACTTCAAAAGGAACTTCAGTAATGACGATCTGCTGACGGCCACCTTTTAAGCTCTCGATCTCCGTTTTTGCACGAATGACAAAGCGACCTTTTCCTGTTTCAAACGCCTTCTTAATGCCATCTAGACCTTGAACGATTCCGCCGGTTGGGAAATCTGGCCCTTTAATCACCGTCATTAATTCCTCAAGAGAAACATCCGGGTTATCGATCTGCATCGTAACTGCATCGATTACTTCACCAAGGTGATGTGGTGGGATATCTGTCGCATAACCAGCAGAGATCCCTGTTGATCCATTGACTAATAGATTCGGATAACGGCTTGGTAATACGACCGGTTCTTCGGTTGTATCATCAAAGTTTGGTGCGAATTCTACTGTCTCTTTATCAATATCACGGAGTAGCTCAGAAGCGATAGCTGATAGCCTCGCCTCTGTATAACGCATAGCAGCTGCAGGGTCTCCATCGATACTACCGTTGTTACCGTGCATCTGAATAAGCACATTTCTTACTTTCCAGTCTTGACTCATACGAACCATTGCTTCATAAACGGAAGAATCACCATGTGGGTGATAGTTACCGATTACGTTTCCGACCGTTTTTGCTGATTTTCTGTATGGTTTTTCGTTCGTGTTTCCTTCTGCGAACATCGCATATAAAATACGGCGCTGAACGGGCTTCAGGCCGTCTCTTGCATCAGGTAATGCACGCTCCTGAATGATGTATTTACTGTATCTTCCGAAGCGGTCGCCGATTACGTCTTCTAACGGCAGCTCTCTAAATTTCTCAAGCAGTGACAATCTTTAAACCTCCTCAGAATGCTGACAAGTTCTCGTTATCTAGTATGTTCGTTTCTTCGTTTATGCCAAACGCAACGTGTTCTTCGATCCACTTTCGTCGCGGTTCTACTTTATCTCCCATTAGGACAGATACACGTTTTTCAGCACGGGCAGCGTCATCAATTCTTACTCGGATCAACGTACGTGTGTCAGGATCCATCGTAGTTTCCCATAATTGGTCAGCATTCATCTCACCTAGACCTTTATAGCGTTGGATGATATAGCCTTTTCCGATTTTTTTCTGTGCTTCTCTAAGCTCGTCTTCATCCCAAGCATATTCGATGACTTCTTTCTTACCAGTCCCTTTGCTTACTTTGTAAAGTGGAGGAAGTGCGATGAACACTTTTCCTTCTTCAATAAGCGGCTTCATGTATCGATAGAAAAAAGTGAGTAATAAAACTTGAATGTGTGCACCATCTGTATCTGCATCAGTCATGATTACAATCTTATCGTAGTTCACATCTTTTAAAGTAAAATCAGAGCCCACTCCAGCTCCAATCGCATGAATGATTGTGTTGATTTCTTCGTTCTTGAAGATATCAGCAAGCTTTGCTTTTTCTGTGTTGATTACTTTTCCTCGTAGTGGAAGGATCGCCTGGAATTTACGGTCTCGCCCTTGCTTAGCTGAACCTCCTGCAGAATCACCCTCTACAAGATAAAGTTCATTTCGTTCTGGATTCTTTGATGTAGCAGGCGTTAATTTACCGCTTAACATCGAATCCTTACGTTTGTTCTTTTTACCGTTTCGAGCATCTTCACGTGCTTTACGTGCTGCTTCACGTGCTTGTGCGGCTTTAATACTTTTACGGATAAGCATTTCACTAATTGCAGGATTTTCCTCAAGGAAATACGCTAACTTAACCGCTACAACCGCATCCACAGCAGAACGAGCTTCACTCGTTCCTAGTTTACTCTTCGTTTGCCCTTCAAATTGCAGAAATTCTTCGGGAATACGAACGGAAACAACAGCTGTTAAACCTTCACGGATATCAGATCCATCTAAGTTTTTATCTTTTTCTTTTAACATGTTCGTTTTTCGAGCGTATTCGTTAATGCTTCGAGTAATAGCCGTTTTCGCACCCGATTCGTGCGTTCCGCCATCTTTTGTTCGAACGTTATTTACGAACGATAATACGTTTTCTGCATAACCATCGTTATATTGAAAAGCAAAATCCACTTCGATCTCATTTTGTATGCCCTCAAAACTCACAACAGTATGAAGAGAGTCTTTATCTTCGTTCAAATATTTTACGAATGCCTCAAGACCTGTATCGAACTGAAATTCGTCTTTTTCTCCGTTACGTGCATCTTCAAGTACAATCTTGATCCCTTTTAATAGAAATGCGGCTTCTCGTAAACGTTCACTTAACGTTTCATAGTTATAGTTGATCGTAGAAAACATGGTCGGGTCTGGTTTAAAGTGTACGGTCGTTCCAGACTTACGCGTATTTCCGATCACTTCAAGGGTTGTTACAGGTTTTCCGCCATTCTCAAAACGTTGGCGATAAGTCTTTCCGTCACGATGGATGGTTACTTCCAACCATTCAGATAGTGCGTTTACAACGGAAGCACCTACACCATGCAATCCTCCAGATGTTTTGTATCCCCCTTGACCAAACTTTCCACCAGCATGAAGAACAGTAAAGATGATTTCTGGTGTTGGTTTTCCGAGCTTATGCATACCCGTTGGCATTCCGCGGCCATCATCTGATACTGACACACTATTATCCTTGTGAATTTTCACATGTATGTAATCACCGAATCCGCCTAATGCTTCGTCAACGGCGTTATCTACAATTTCATATACGAGGTGATGCAATCCTCTAGCATCCGTACTTCCAATATACATACCTGGACGTTTTCGAACGGCTTCTAAACCTTCGAGCACCTGTATGGCATCATCGTTATACTCCATTAATGACTTATTACTAGCCAAGTTGTGTTGCTCCTTTCACGTTGCTGCAGTACTACTATAATAGCAGAACGTTTGTTTCTATACTACTGTTGTCTGTATATTCTCCTCTTATTTCTCGGTATATCGACTGAAAACCTTTAGTGTCGAAAAGAATATTTTTCTAATAAAAAGTGACTTTACAAGATAAGCATGGGAAAACCACCCGTATGATTGCGGGTGGTTCATTACTACCGTATCATAGCATGTTCCACTTTAATGCACTTATCCATAATATAAGGAATCGTCGCACTTTGCAAAATCTCTTCTGCTTCTGCACTATAAAGACCGAGCTGTGCCCAAAAGAAACCAGCTTTTATTTTCGCAGCAGAACGAGCAACTTCAGGCAAATATTCACTGCGTCTAAACACGTTAACAATATCTACATGCCCCTCGATCTCTTCGAGCGTTGCAAACGCCTTTTGCCCTAAAACCTCTCTGACATTAGGATTTACAGGGATAATCTCATAACCGGCATTCTGCATATATTCTGAAACCATATAAGATGTGCGAAAGGGTTGATCAGATAGACCGACTACAGCAATGCGTTTTCTTAATTTTAACAGGTTTTGGATATCTTGTGTCGTTGCAGCTCCCATCTTTATGTCCTCCTAGTGTCTTTTTATATAGTTTTAGACAAATTATGTAGAAATGAAACCTTTTCATAAAGAAAACTTGGCAGACGCCAAGCTTTTCAAGCCTTAGTTGAACTTATACTAACGTACTAAGTGAAAAAAACCGGCAATCTCGAATCTTGTTATCGAGAACCGCCGGCTATAATTCATTATTTCTCTAAGCGGTAAATATCACTATACTTCTTTTCGAAGTAAGCGATCAGATGATCTGGGTTTAGACCCTCACCTGTTACGTCTTTTAAGATTTCAATCGGCTTCTTCATCTTTCCGTACTGATGCACATTTTTCGTTAACCATTCTTTGATCGGAAGAAGGTTTCCAGACTCCATAAGTGCATCGAAATCAGGAATGTCGTTTATCATCGCATTTTTAAGCTGTGCTGCATAAATGTATCCAAGAGCATAGGACGGGAAGTAACCAAAGCTTCCGCCTGACCAGTGTACATCCTGAAGCACTCCTTCCGCATCGTTCTTAGGCGTAACACCGATATATTCTTGCATCTTTTCATTCCAGATGCGCGGAAGGTCTTTTACTTCGATTTCGTCGTTAAACAAGCCTTTTTCGATTTCATAACGAACGATAACATGAAGTGGATATGTCATCTCATCAGCTTCAATACGTATGAGCGAAGGCTCGACAACGTTAATAGAGCGGTAGAAATCTTCAAGCTCTACTCCGTTAAACTGTGCACCCGAAACCGTCTTTAACATGTTGTATTGATTTTTCCAGAATCCAAAGTGACGACCGACAAAGTTCTCCCAGAACAGAGACTGAGACTCGTGAATGCCCATAGATGTTCCAGTAGCAAGTGGTGTTCCAACAAGTTCATCTGAAATGTTTTGCTCATAAAGTGCGTGTCCACCTTCATGAATGGTTCCGAATACAGCCGTACGGAAGTCGTTTTCCATATACTTCGTTGTTACTCGAACGTCTCCCGGGTTTAATCCGATTGCGAACGGGTGAACCGTTTCATCCAAACGACCAGAATCAAAGTCATAACCCATGTCTTTTAGAACATGCATGCTGAATTCTTTTTGCTTTTCTTTCGGGAAATGTTCGAATAAGAACTTCGTATCAGGCTGTCCTGCTTCTGTAACTTTTTGAAGAAGAGGTACGATTCGATCACGAAGTTTAGAGAACGTCTCATCTAAGATTTCTACTGTAACACCAGGCTCATACATATCTAAGAGTGTGTTATATTTATTTCCTTCATAGCCCCAATAGCCGATGAACTTCTTATTATAATCAACAAGTTTTTCTAAGTATGGCTGGAATAAGGAGAAGTCTGAAGCGTTCTTCGCTTCTTCCCAGACCGTTTCTGCTTTTGATTGTAAAATGACATACTCTTTAAATTCTGCAGGAGGAATCTTGGCATTACGCTCGTAATCTTTTTTTACTTCCTCTAGCGTCTTCTTCGTAACATCAGAAAGAGAGTCTTGTATATCAGACTTAGAAAGTTCTTCGATATAACTCTTCATTTCTTCAGAAGTAGACATCGCAAAAACATCCGAAGATAATGTCCCGATTACTTCAGAACGTTGCTCGACCCCTTTTTTAGGTGCGCCTGTACGAAGGTCCCAATACATGAGGCCGATGGCTTCATTGATGTGTACCATTTTTTTCACATAATCTAAGAATTCTTTTTCAACAGTTACTTTTGTTTGCGTCATTTGCTATTCCATCCCTTCACGGTTTCATAAAAAACATACCGCTATATGAATTCGTGACGCAATAAAAAAGTCCTGCTGGTCGATTTTATTTTTTTCTAAAAATCTTCTTTAAAAAGTTCTGCATACGTTGCAAAAGAAGGATCAATATTGTTTGCGTGACCAATTGATTGATGTAGGACACTTTGAATTTCGGCTTTATGATGATCTTCCAGGTGTGGTTGTATGTTCTGTAATGCCTTTTGAATGCTATCTAAATGGCTGAATTGTGTGTACATAATATAACCTGCCTTCGTTTTATGGTTAGGCATAGTATGTACGTGTATAAGAGGTCTTTAAACTTTGTTTCTGTAATTGGTGATGATCAATGTAGTAGTGAGTATGTATTGTGTTATTTAAATTCGGTTTTATATTGCTATTTCCTAATGTCTTTTAATAAAAATTATTAAATATGTACGGTACGTGAAATTATTATAGTTTTATTGCTATTAAGGTGTATGATTCACATAAAAAAGGCTGACTCGATCAAAAAAGTCAGCCTTCCTTATTGGTTTGGGCGGTAGAATCCAAAAGTTTTGTCCTTGAATCCACAAATTTTGTAGTTCAATCCACGAGTTTTGCTTCTCAATCCACAAATTTTCAGCTTTTATCCGCGAGTCTACAATTTTCGACACTCGCGGCTCCCCATACCATATATGCATGTATTCAAAACACACTCATCAACTCTGGTGCTGTCTAGGTGGACGTTTTCCAAAGTATTGATAATAGTCCGTCTTCAAATCACCGTTGTACAGCTTACGCTTCTTCGTTGCTGAACGGCCATAATATTCTTCAAACTTTTCATTCGAAGTGATCACATACACACTCCATGTATCATACGGTTTCATCGCCATACCTAGGTCGCGATACATTTGTGCTACTTCTTCTCTCTCACCTAGTCGCTCTCCGTAAGGCGGGTTCGTCACAAGACAACCGAAATCTTTTCTAGTCGTGAAATCGCGGACTTGCATCTGTTTAAACGTGATAAAATCATCGAATCCAGCTTCGTTAGCATTATTCTTAGATAGTTCGATCATCTTATGATCAATATCAGAACCTTGAATCTCAAGAGGTAGATCATATTTTGCAACATCTTGAGCCTCACCAACTGCCTCATACCAAACCTTTTTATCGATCCAGTTCCATTTTTCTGAAGCGAACTCGCGATTTAAACCAGGCGCGATGTTTTGGCCGATCATCGCAGCTTCTATCGGCAATGTTCCTGAACCACAAAATGGATCAGCGAAAGGCTTGTCTGGCGTCCAATTCGTTAGCATAATAAGAGCTGCAGCCATCGTTTCTTTAATCGGCGCACCTGAATGCAACTCACGGTATCCACGCTTGTGTAGACCTGTCCCACTCGTATCAAGAGTTAATGTCGCGATATCTTTATGAATCGCAACCTCGATTCGATACAATGCTCCGTCTTCAGGGAACCATGTTTTACGGTTATACGCCGTTTTCAAGTTATCTACTACTGCTTTCTTTACGATTGCTTGGCAGTCGGATACAGAAAATAGCTTTGATTTTACGGACCGGCCGATTACGGGGAACTCCCCGTCTTCAGGAATAAAATCAGCCCAAGGAAGTGCCTTCGTTTGCTCGAAAAGTTCATCAAACGTCTCTGCTTTAAACTCACCAACCACTAATTTTACGCGATCTGCCGTTCTTAACCATAAGTTAGCTTTTACTAAAGTTTTCTCATCACCATCAAAATAAACTTTCCCGTTTTCAACTTTCACATTCTCAAAACCTAGCGCGCGAACTTCATTGGCTACAAGAGCCTCTAATCCCATAGCTGCTGTTGCCAGCAGTCTTAATTGTGTCATAATATGAACTCCTTAATCTTCATCGATTTCTATAGTAATAAGTATACCCTTATTTCAGGACACTTTTTATGTAAATAGAAAAAGCCCCGGTAAACGGGGCCCTCATTCAGCTTTAATTTAGGTACCAATAACGTTCTGTAAGCCATGTTCTGTTCCTTAGTACTACAAACGGCTGGTAGCCTCGTACACCGGTGGTAATCATCTATCTACAAAAAGCCTTGGCTTCTTGTTCTCCCAATCGTTCAATTCCGAAATGGGAAACTCCCCTACCATAATTTGGGTTTCTCGCTCGTGGGGTTTACCTCGTTCCACTCCCTTTGTTTCCATCGGGACTACGTCACTGTGGCACTTTCAAGGTATTAACACCATATCCGAAGACTTAGGTGCGTTCCCTGCCGTTAGTCCAGTAAGCTTTATACAAGCAAACCAATCTACCCTGGCTTATTTTTTGGCCAGGCACGATCATTACGGTCATCTCAGATCCGTGCGAGCATGGACTTTCCTCTAAACCAGAAGATCTGATCCAGCGATTACCCGAACGCTATTGATTTAAGTTTTAAAAGCAAGATTCATTATAGCATGCTGAATGGATAAAAACAAATGGTTAATAACTGGAATCAATCGTACAATTTGCTGCCAAAAACATGTTTTTCCAAGTTAGACAAACGCTGAAGAATATCGGAGTTCGTCGTGCTTGAAGTTACTGAAGACATTCTGCGTGTTTGCTGATGATCAGTAGTATTTTGAGCTTCTTTACGCAGTCGATTGTTTTCTTGCACAACTGCATCATACTCTTTTTGGAAATTTTCATAATCCTTAATAATAAGATCTAAGAATTTGTCTACTTCGTCTTGATCATAGCCACGAAAGCCTTGTTTAAAGTCTTTTTCCAAAATTTCTTTCGCCGTTAAATGAAAACGCTGTTCACTCATGTGAATCACCTCACACAAAGATTCTAAAATTATTTTTTCACTACCTGACCTAAATGTCAATTTTTTTCGACTTTAGATTCATTTATTCATTACGATTGTATTGTTCCTCTTGTACAAGAACATCCAAGTCATAAGGAGTAATATAAAATATTTCGTACGAATTGTCCATTTCCTGCTTTTGTTTAGCTGCCTGTAAATAATACTTCGGCGAACCGTCTTTTTCTTCGTCGTATAAAAGCAACACGGCATCGCTTTTTTGCACAAGAAATTGATTTTTAACACGAAGCTGCCCTGGCGACTCGTATGGCTTTCGGCTGACCGAATCAACAAAATCGGCACCAGCTAAAATTTCATGATATTTTTCTTGAACGTTTTCTTTCCAACGAGCTTCTTGCTCTAAGAACGGTGTAAGAACTGCAAGTTTTAGATCGGGGTATTCCGCTTGAAGATCAAACACCACTTCTGCAGCCCACATTTCAACACCTGGCTGCCCACTGATGATCACCCATTCAAGTCCTTCATCAAGAAGCGAGACTAACTTTTGTCCAATCGCTTTCTTTATATAGTATACCCCTTCATGTTTGTCACTAAAAATCCCCAGTTCATGAGCTTTGTAGCCACTGACAAGCAGTGTTTGAAGCATGTGAAAATACCTCCTATTAATGAAAAACACCCGGCTCTGTCTATAGCCGGGGCTTCATTAAAAGTTTTGTGTTGTGTGACTGATTTGATTGCCAATCATTACTGTTAACCCGACGATTACAAAAAATAGAACAACAATCCACTGCTTCACGTACCATCTCTCCATAGCTTAAAATATATATTTCCCTATCCCTATTCCGGGTTATTTTGCGAAAACAATCGAAACCGTCAGGAAATATGACGAAAACCTAGTAGAAATATAAGGTTTTATGACGTTTTTTGCGCTTACCCGGGGAATAAAAAAAGGGGGAATTTATTTTCTTAAGAACATTTTCATGTCCTCTTATATTCTACAAAAAACAATGCCGTTTGAGAAGAGATATTTTGCAGGAATTCATAAATTTGACGAATTTTTACGAATATTGGATGACGCGTTGTTCTAATCGTTCGATTCTTTTCAAAAAACGCTGTTTTTCCTGTTCTTCTTTCCTCTTTGTTAACCTTTTTTTGCCCTTCCACCTTGAATAGGCCATAACAGCAAAATGAAGAGCTTTATCGTAATCTTTTCGTATGTGCTCAAAATACTTAGAAAGTTCAACCGCTGGCTCTTCATCTAAATGATCTTCTTCAAGCAATTCCAACCAATACTGGACAGAGATTTCTATCTCATTACACTTTTTGTTTAGAGCAGCTAATGATTTTTTTGATTGAGATATATGTGAATTTCCCGTTTCCAGAACCTCGTTATAAAAAGACATCGCTTGTTCTTGTTCGTTTAAAGCTTCAAACCATCTCGCAGATTCATACGTTTCTTTTTCGGTACGAAAACCATTACCTGTCACAATCCCAGACATATGAGTATATAGCGTGATGAGCGAAAGAACATCCCACTCGTTGTGCTGAAAAACTCCTTCAAGGAGCGAAGGATCTCCTTCATTGCAATATTGAAAATAGAGCATGGGCGCAAGATAACCAGGTGTATCATGAATCCGATTCACGCCAAGTATCTCTTTTTCCACTACAGAAAGCTTAACCGCAGGTAACGTATCTTTCCAAAGCCTCCTAGCGCCATGAAGAAGATCAAAGTGACCAAACTCTGGCAATGAAGGTACAAAATCACGAATTAAAGTATGCCGCGTTTTCACTTGTGGCCAATCAAAGGATTTTCCGTTATACGTTACTAGATTCCTCAGTTCTTTCACATGATTTAAGAAGTAATGATAAAGAGCAACTTCAGATCCTGGTCCTGGTAGGAAGAACTGGTGCACTAAAACGTGATCTCCCTTGATCTGACTCATACCGAGCATAAAGATCGTATTCCCAGCTCCACCACTTAAACCAGTTGTTTCTGTATCAAAGAACAAAAGGTCAGAGGCTTCTAAATCCCTTGCATGTAAAGGATGATCAGCATCAGTATCCTGCCATTTCGACACAGCGTCCAAAACGTCAGAAAACCGATAACGCCCCCACTTTGTGTCAAGAGGATATTCTACTTTTCGGATGATGCAATAATCCTCTTCGAAAAAATAAGCTGACGCCCCAAATTTCTCCCAATAATCCGCATGATCAATCCTGTTACCTGATGAATCCTCAAGTGGTTGCTTGCTCTGTACAGGAGGCGTTGAAACCGGATTTACCATATGTTTTTTTAGTCGATTTAGTTTACTTTGAATCGACATGCTCTGTCGCTCCTTTAATTTGAGAAATCAGCTTTACAGCTAGATTCTTGCTGTTATTTCCTTCTTCTAATGTACCCGTGCAAGACGGACAGCCACTTTCGCAAGGACAACGTTGGATCATAGAGAGCGCTTGGTCAAGAACAGTATCCCAAGAGCCATACACTTTTTCACTCAGACCTATTCCTCCTGGGTATCGATCGTAAATAAAGATTGTAGGTTGTTGATTATGTACCGCTTTAACTTGCGGTACAACATGAAGATCATTTGCATCACACATAACAAATAATGGAGCGACATGCCGCAGTACGTGTGCGATTCCAAGGAGGCCCGCTTCGAGTTTTTCTTCACTTAAATCGTTATTTTCAAACGTTAGCCAAGTGGAAGAAGTGTGCAACTCTTCTTCCGGAAGATGAATCGGTCCTGACCCAATATTGTCATGTGTTTCAAATTTAATCTTTTTAAAGATAGTTGCCTTTGCGACTACCATAACATCACCGTAGGCTTTTGCATTTTGCTCATCTGTCGTTTCTTTGTCTACTTCTAGTACATTTAGCGATACAGCAAGGTTTGCATCTGTAAAGTAATCAACATCCACTTCCCGAACGAAGGCTTTCTTTTCTTCGTAATCGAGCTTCTCAACCTGATATTGTGTACCTTGATGAAGGTAGATCGCTTCTTCGTGAAGAAGTGTCATCGAACTAAAACGATCCATCTCGCCAATCACTTTCACGTCAGCGACATTACTTTGATCGATGATCACAACGTTCTCCTGTGATGCAGAGCGAAGTGAAATGTTATGAGCAGGAAAGGAATCATTCATCCAGTAAAAATGCTTTCCTCTTTTATGGAGCACTTGCTCATCAACTAAAAATTCTAAAACATCCTGTATCTCTTGATCACCAAATTTCTCACTCTCTTGAAACGGAAGTTCATACGATGCGCATTTTAGATGATCCACTAAAATAATGAGATTATCAGGATTCATACGAGCAGACTCTGGTGATCGTTCAAAAAAGTAATCTGGATGCTGTATCACATATTGATCGAGTGGTGAGGAAGAAGCAACCATGATCACAACGCTCTCATCCTGACGTCGCCCCGCCCGTCCAGCTTGTTGCCACGCACTAGCGATCGATCCCGGATAACCTGTCAAAATACAAGCGTGAAGCTGACCTATATCTACGCCTAGTTCTAATGCATTTGTTGAAACGACTCCCATGATGTCTCCGTTACGAAGTCCTTTTTCAATGGCGCGTCGCTGTTTAGGAAGATATCCCCCTCTATAACCTTGTATGGACTTTGTACCAAACTCTTTTTTTACAAGTTCTTGCAAGTAAGTAAGCAATATTTCCACTCGTACACGACTGCGTGCAAAAACGATCGTTTGAATATGGTTTTCTAAGAATAGCTTCGCAAGATTTCTAGCTTCAAGTGTAGCGCTTCGCCTTACGTTTAACGGTTTATTCACAACGGGCGGATTATAAAAGAGAAAATGCTTACGACCGGCTGGTGCTCCGTTGTTGTTGATCAGAGTCATCGGGTTTCCAGTAAGTTGCTCTGCCAACTCTTTTGGATTCGCAATAGTTGCAGATGTGCAGATAAAAATGGGGTCACTGCCATAAAAGTTACAGATCCTTTTCAGTCGACGTATCACATTTGCGACATGACTTCCGAAAACGCCTCGATATGTATGTAACTCATCTACCACTACATATTTCAGATTTTCAAAAAGCGATACCCATTTTGTGTGATGAGGAAGAACAGCAGCATGAAGCATATCGGGATTCGTCATAACAATGTTTCCCGCTTTTCTGACCACTTGTCGAATATTTGCTGGAGTATCCCCATCATACGTATAACTTTTTATATCCAAACCCATCTCATCAATCAGTTCGTTCATCTCTGACTTCTGATCTTGTGCAAGAGCTTTTGTTGGGAAAAGATACAAAGCTCTTGCCTCGGGATTATTAGCGACCTCCTGTAAAACAGGAAGGTTATAGCAGAGCGTTTTTCCAGACGCGGTAGGTGTAACAGCTACAAAGCTTTCACCGCGTAAAGCAGCTTCATAGGCAGATAATTGGTGAATATATAAGGAAGAAATCCCTCTTTTAGAAAGAGCAGATTGAATAGTTGGATGCAAAGAGTCAGGAAGTGGCACTGAAACCGCCTCTCGTGGCTCGATAGTTTTCCATTGAACAATTTGTTTAGCTAGTTCTGGCTCTCGTAAAACGTCCATAACTTGCTGGATTGATTTTTTTCGAAACATGTTTACCACCTCACTTCTATTTTAACGAATATCTGTTCGTAATGAAACAGAGACTTAAAGGGAATGTTCAAGTCTTAATTGAGGCATTTCAACAAATTTGTATAATTTCAAATTTTATTTGTTAATTTTTGATAAAAAATAGACATTTCTTGAAGGAAAATAGAAAATGATGAAGAATTTAATACTTTAATATTTCATAAGCATAAATATTTAAATAACGTTTATTGTAACGTAGTAAAGAAATAGTTTAGATTTCATAATACCCCATGCAAAACTTGTTTTGGAATAATGTGTTATAATTAATATATTAAAATAACTTAGGGCCTTTGACTTTTCTTAGTCACCCTCCGTTAAGGAAGGGAGTGCAAGAAAATGAAAAAGATTAGTGTTTTTATGGATGATTATCGGAGCCCGCCTGAAGGATATGTCTTCGTTGAAACAATAGATGAATGTTTGGATCTTCTGAGGAACCATGATATTGAACACTTATCATTGGATCATGATTTACTAAGCAGAACGAGAAACGGCATGATGCTTGTACAAATGATGGTTAATGAAAAGTTATTTGCGAACCGAATAACCATACATTCTGCCAACTCTGTTGGAGGCAAGAACATGTACAACTGCCTTAAACAAGCTCAAAAAGACTCAATCATGCCCCACACCATTATCGTTTCCTTACGCCCACTCCCACTAAAATATATCCCGCCACGCGTGCTTCAGCATTATATTGATATCAAATAGGAGGAAACAGCTTTACAGATCACTTGGCAAACTAGCTGTTTCCTTTATATCAACAGACCATGCTATGATGGTCGTGCTATCTCTTACATTATTTCTTCTTATTTCATCTAATAGGAATCGAACGCCTTCTTCCATACCGTTATCGCTCAATACTTTTTGTACCTCTCCAGCATCTTCAAATGCAACACCCGGACATTCAGTCAGCCCATCCGTCGTCATGAAAATATGGTTAAGTCCCTTTCTCATTTCTTTCTTACCTGAGCTATAACAAGGTACTGGAAGTTCAAATGTGTTCACTTCACCGACCCACTCATAAAAACTACGCTGAACAAGCTGTCTTTCACCTAGTGCAATCAGCTCAGGATGGAAAAGATGAAGAATACAATCGCCAATTGAGAACCACCACAAATATTTTCCTTTTCGAACAACGATCAGACATGCCGTTTCACCTGTTGTTTTTCGACAAGAATCCATAAAATCAGGATCTTGAAAGATATTAAGTATAAGATAATCTAGCTTTTTAAGAGCTGCACTTGCAGATTCAGAGAGAACAGACTTAATTTCATTCTCATTCTTTTCAAAGTGATTTAGAACCAGTTCAACACTTTGTGCTGTTTTATGACCATCAAGTACCATTGTAAACTCCCAGTTTTCTGCTTCGTTCGCCCACACTAAGCATCCATCTTCATTTTTATATGAACCTGCTTTAGAATTACCTCCAAACCTGCCCAAGGTTACGTTTTGTACTTCTGTTATATCTAATTCATCTATAAATGTTTTATCGCTTCCAACCCACTTCATATTAGGACTCTTCATCACTATTCTCCTCCAAATAATTTCTCACTCGTTCGCAAACTTTTACTATATCTTCATTCATTCCAAACGGAGCATCTGCCCAACTATAGACTTCATTCGGTCCCCAGTACTCTTCTGGTGTATTTGGATATCGTGGAACGATGTGCATATGAAGATGTGCAACAGAATTACCTGATACGAGTGCATAAATGTGCTCAGCGTTTTCTGTCTCTTTCACTGCTTTGCTCACTCGAGCCATGATCTGGCCGAATGCATTGGCTTCTTCAATCGTCAGATCACCAAGACCTGGTGCGTGTCGTTTCAGATCGATCATGATATGCCCTAGGTAAGAAGGGCGAACACCTTTATCGATATGGCCCACATAAACATAATCATCTTCAAATATTTTTACACCAACTGTATTGATAGTGCCTGTATGTTTGTCGCAAATAAAACAATCCTTACTCATTGCTATCTCCCCCTTAATACAAAAAAATCCTATCATCTCGATAAAGAGACGATAGGATTTTCCTAACGTGGTACCACTCTTCTTTGTTTGCAAAGAATCCATGCAAACCTCAGAACCTAATTACGGAGGTTAACCGTACAGACTTCATTTTAGTCTGTCCACTCCTAGGCGAGTTCAGGATATATGTTGACTGCATTGCACCCAATCAGCAGCTCTCTAAACAACAAATAGATCCTTACTACTCCTAATCATCACGTTTAAACGATGAAAACTTTTACTAATGATAAGATGATTAGAAATTTCTGTCAAGTCTGTTTTTTCTGATTTTATGTAAGCTGTTAGTGATGAATTGAATTTTCACAATTCCCTAATGTATTGATGAAAATAATAGATGTACGGATTATCTTTGTCCTGTATTCCTTTGACTCTAGAAACCTCTTTCCAATCTCTTTCGTTGAAATCTGGAAAGAAAGTATCTCCTTCAAAGGCATGGTGTATTTTTGTAAGGTACATTTTAGTTACCATCGGCATAAACTGCCTATAGATTTCCTCTCCACCAAAAATTATGACTTCTTCATCGCAGTCACAAGTTTTCAACACCTCGTCAATAGAATGGACAACGATACAATCTTGAGGTGAGAAATCTTTTTTTCTTGTAAGTACAATGTTCTTCCTTCCAGGCAACGCTTTACCAATAGATTCAAAGTTTTTCCTACCTAGAACGATGGTTTTTCCAATCGTAATCTTTTGTACGTACTTCCAATCTTTTGGCAACCTCCAAGGTAAATCATTGTCTTTGCCTATCACTCTATTTTCATCCATAGCAGCTATTATTGAAAAGTTCATAACCGAATCTTACCTTTCTTTTAAGGTGATCTCTAAACTCAACATCTTTTCTATCGATATCCCTGCCTCTATGTAACTTCTAACTAATTTCCAGCAATCATTTTCCCATCTAAAAGTCTGGAAAAATAAACTAGCCGTTTCAATTGGTTTATCATCAATAATTAGAGATGCCCAAAGAATTGCCATCACTTCATCATCTTTTAAAGTTAAGATTACGTCTTCTTTTAGAATCCACGTTGCTTGCTTTTCACTTAATTCCTTAAATGCATGATTCCATCCATCAATCGATTCTTCATAGCCAAAATCATAAACATCCTTGCCTCTAATTTCCCGAGCTGTGTATTTTGACGAAATTACATCCTCTATACCTTTGATAGAAAAGGTACTCCAATTTTTAATAAATTCTTTGTAAAACTGATTAAAAGTTCCTCTCATCTTTCCTCCTAAAAAGGGGTTTCATATATTTACTATGATTATCAAACTCACCTATATATTCAAATCCATTTTCAACATAAAACTGGTTTAGTTTAATATTATTTGCAACACAATCTAACTTGATATACTCTCTACCATGTTCAACATTTGCTTGAATCCAATTCACAATTTCTTTACCAATCCCCTTATTCATAAAAGACGGACGCACAGCTAATCGGTGTATATAGAGAGAAGCATGGACTTCATCTTTACCGAATATATGCTCGTCCCACTCTGTTTGTTCTGGTGATAAGGTAAATGTAGCAACCAGTTGTTCATTCCATGTAACCTTGTATGTATGGTTTCTCTGAATTGCACGTTTGATCTCTGTATCTTCACCACCACCGAGCAAAAATCTCCATTGATCAATATTTCTATCTTTCAACCATTGTGCACAATCTTTTAATAGACTCATAATCATTTGCAGATCTTCTCCAGATGCTCTTTGAATATCTGTTGATTTCAACGATTTCATTAATATTCTACCTCCTATCTATGCTCAGAGTAACTTCTTTATCTTTTATGTGATTCCTTCAAGATTCCCTCATGAATAATGAAAAGCAGCAACTTTAAAAGTTGCTGCTCGGTTCAATAACACATTATAGCTTACCTATACCAAACCTGACTCAAACGTTTTATTATCAATCAACGCAAGCTTGTTGTCAGCTTTATCTCGTTTTTCATCCATTATTTATTTCGATTATGGTTCTCTATTACTCCTCCCAACTCATTTCCTAACTCAACAATGGATTGGTTGATGCGCCATATATAATAGAGGTGATGAATTAGATCACGCTGAGATTGCTTACGGCTAGGCGCAAGTCGCTCGAACTTCTCTCGTTCTTCTTCTAAAGTTTGAAGAACAAATTCACCTTCATTCTCTGTTACAAGATTAGATAATGAATCAATATTGTTCTTTATTTTCGTCTCGATTTGAATAAAACCTTCGAGCAGTTCTTCAGGATAATCAAATCCTTTTCTGTAAGCAGAAGCGACCAAATGTTTTGCGTAATAATTGATAGCAGCTAACCTTGTCATCCAACTTACCATATCAGCGTAAATCGGTGATCCTGGGCGTTGGAGAAAGGATTGCGCTTCATCCCTGATCGCCTGAAGTTTTAAATCCAGCTTAAACGCACTTTCGGACAAATTCTTAACATTTACATCTTCTCTAAATCCTCTCACGTACTCGGTCACAAAAGGAGCAAGTTCTTCTAAGAATTCGTTGATCGATTCAGCAACTTTTACTTTCGTTTTCTTCGGAAAGATCAAATAAGAGACAGCTAACGCTATGGATGCCCCTGCAATCGTATCAAGAACTCTGGATCCAATCAGTGAAAACGTAATGCCACCTAATAAAAGATCGTACATAAAAGCGATCAACATAGTGATAAACACACTCATCAATGTGTACGAAACCGTCATTAAATAGAAGGCTAGAAAAACAACCACAAAAAGAAAGATGACTTCCAAAACGGTCTGTCCGGAAAGAAGTTTAGCAAGGACAAAACCGATAACTGCCCCTATAATCGTGCCTAAAGAACGCTGATATCCTTTCGTATAAATCCGTCCGATGGACTCAGTCCCAAGTAGTACGACAAATGCTGTAAGAAGAACCCAATAGGGCTGTGCAGGTGAGATGATCAAACCAACAATAATAGATAGAATTGCTGCTAAGAGTGCTTGATATGCTTTTTTAGTAGACGGCTTTAACACTTTGTCCTCTGTTTTCGTATCTTCTTCGCCCACTTTATCGACGGTCTCTTCTTCTTTTTTATCTTCCGATTGAGAATAGAGAGATTGTTGTATCGTTACAGCACCTTCTATCACGTGATTAGCGATCGATTCAATTCGGCGGATAAGATAGATCCACCCTTTTGGAGGCGCTTCTTGTTCAAAAAGTTTCATGATTAATCTGCGAAGTTGCTGAACCGATTTTTCAGCAGGAAGAATATTTTGCTCTTTCACATGTGGAGCGAGTACCTCGACATCACGAACAGCAACCGTCACAGCAATGAGAAGTTGCTTAATCTCATCTACTTGAAGAGCATCTGCCTTTTTCAATCCTCGTACCGAATCCACTAACGTTTCAATCAACATACCCGTATCAAAAACGTAAAGCCGAAGTTGACTTGGTAAGAGACCTGGCCATATTTTTTTTACATCATGCTCGGTGATATAACCAGAAACAATTAATGCATATTCTCTTAGCTTGGAAACGTTCTTCTCTAATTCTTCCTTACGTTTAAGGCTTGATTCTTTATCTTGCATCGCTTCGATAAGGAGGTTAAGAGTCAGGTTGCTTTGTATATGAAACGAATGAATACTTCGTTTTAAATTTTTCGCCGTATCTTGAAACAAGAAGAAATTAAGGATAAAGGCATAAGCTACACCGAACCATATTCCAACATAAAACCACGGCAACTGGTCACTGGATAACTTTAAAACAGAGGAAAAATAAACGGTCATAAAGAAGATCATGAACAAGGAAAAATAACGTGTACCAAATCTTGAGAAATAAAAACTGCTAAAGACACTTAACACTAAAACTGCATCTATGTAATACGCATTGTTTGCGACAAGAGAACCAATCGTAATGCCAAACATAGCAGAAACTCCGAGCCATAGCGTGGTTATTCGCATCTCTTGTTTTGTATCATCCATAACGACCATGATGCCCATCAGCCCTAGCATACCGGAAACAATAGCTGGTGTGATGCGTCCAGAGTGACCGGTGTATCGCATGATAAGAAGGGTCGTGAATACAGCAAGAATTAAACTAGCAGTCGCCCTTCCTGCTTTTTGCAACCGCACATATCCAGGGTCAGCTGCTACCATTTTCGCTAACCAATGGTGCTTGTTATATATTCGTTGCACGGTTCCCCTCCTTTTCTAAAACTATAATTGAAAATGATATCATGTAGATATTTTTTCACCAAATGAACTGCTTTAATCTACCCTTAACATATTTCTAATTCTAGTTATAGCATTCCCTTATTCGTCACTTTTTTTAACTTACTATCTATACTTTTTCTAGGACAATCCTTATATCTGTTTCTGACTGAGCTCGGTTTAATAAAAGATTTTAACCGACTATTCATTTCCTGCATACATTTATATAACTACAAATATGTCTTTGCCGGGAGTGGAATTAATGGGATCTACAGAGTTAACAGGAAGAATAATCTTTAAAGGTGACCCGGGCTATAAGGAAGCCGTTCGAAACTGGAACCCTTATGTCAACACATATCCTCTTGTATTCGTATTCGCACAGAATGCATGTGACGTCAGTAATGCAATTAAATGGGCTCGAGAGAACGATGTTCCCTTAAGGGTCAGAAGTGGCCGACATGCTCTAGACAAAGAGTTCAATGTTGTAAAGGGTGGAATCGTTATCGACACAGGTGATATGGATAAAGTGCACTTAGATAAGAAAAAGGGAATTGCTACTGTTCAACCTGGAATTCGAGTGGGACCTCTTGTAAAAGGTCTTGCTAAAGAAGGTTTCATGGCGGTGTTTGGCGATAGTCCGACTGTTGGAATCGGTGGTATAACAACCGGTGGAGGATTCGGATTACTCTCACGTACAATTGGTGTAATATCTGATAACCTTCTTGCACTTGAGACAGTTGATGCAAAAGGACGGATTCTAAAAGCTAGTCCAACTTGCAACGAAGACTTGTTTTGGGCTTCTAGAGGAGGCGGTGGCGGTACGTTTGGGTATAACACGGAGTACACATTCAAAGTACATCGTGCACCTGAAACCGCAACGGTCTTTAACATTATTTGGCCATGGGAACAGCTCGAAACCGTATTTGAAGCATGGCAGAATTTAATGCCATTTGTAGATTCACGATTAGGCAGCTATATAGAGATCTATAGCAAAGTAAATGGATTATGTCAGGTAACCGGCCTTTTCTTAGGTTCAAGACCTGAATTGATTCAAATCATACAACCTTTACTTAATGCTGGGACACCTTCGGAAGTAGTCATAGAAACGCTCTTCTACCCAGATTGTATAGATTTCCTTGACCCACCTGAGCCACCTTATGCTGATCAAAACTTTAAATTCTCATCTTCTTGGGCGACTAATCTTTGGCCAGAAGAACCGATTAAGGTAATGAAACAATTTTTAGAAGAAGCACCTGGAACAGAATCTAATTTCTATTTTACCAATTGGGGCGGTGCGATAAGCAGCGTGCCTAAAGACAAAACAGCCTTCTATTGGCGAGATCCTTTGTTTTACACAGAATGGAACGCAACATGGGTTGATAAATCTGAAGAAGCGAGTAGTCTTGCATCAGTCGAATCTGTGCGTCAGCAGTTAAAACCTTATACAATAGGTTCTTATGTAAACGTCCCAGATGAAAACATTCAGAACTTCGGAAAAGCATATTGGGCAACAAACTTTGCTAGGCTGCAAAGAGTAAAAACAAAATATGATCCTGAGAATGTATTTAACCATCCTCAGAGTGTCCCACCACTTTTTTAAAAATTATCATTAGCAATAGTTATCCGTTATTTTGATGATCGGATAACTATTGTTTTTTTACTTTGCTGGTTTCGTAAACTCTTTTGGAAGTTGTTCATTTCCGTTACAGGCACTTTCTACTCAAAGCAACGATTAAAGTAGACGCAATACTCTTTAGGAAAATAGTGATTACATAAAAAACATAATAGGGTTTTACAAATTATGTTAACATAAAAAGATATAAATAATGCGAGGTGTCTTATGTATACGCCAACAGAGAGAGATTCTTATTTTCAGCGTACGATCGATATGTTAAATGTACTACCAATGGTTGAAGGTGTTGTTCAATTAGGTTCAGGTGTAACGGGTTATAAAGACGAATTCTCGGATATTGATTTAATGGTAGCTTCGTCCACTGAGGATGAAGTCATTAGAGCGAAAGATAATATTCAACATTTTTACAAAGGTTTGAATCCCGTTATCATCAAAGAGAAGCAGTTTTCAAAAAATATTTATCTATTGATTGTTATTCTAGAAAACTCGTTGGAATTCAATGTTTCAATTCTTCCGAGGAATTTATTAAGTGTAAGATCTCCGTTGTGGAGAGTAGTTTTGGACAAAACAGGCTTAGTCTCTGAGAAGATGGAAAAAGAGGACCGTACTTTTTCAAACAAAACGGTAAAGTATGCTCCTTTCGAAGATCCTGTTTTCGAATTTGTTTATTGTTACATAAGATTAGACAAAGAGTTGAAGCGCAAGAATCTCGTATATGCACTAAAGGTGCTAGAGTCGATGAGAGATTATACGTTAATCGTACAGGCATTGAATGAGGAAAAAAAACTTCATCAGTTTAAATCTTACGACTCGTTCAATAGTAACTTCCTAGAGAAATACTTTTCAACTTATCCAAAAGATATTACGTGTGACAATTTGGTTGAATCCGCTTCTTTATTAAAAGAATTGTTTATACATACCGTAATGCAGAGTTCAATATATACACTAGATGATTCATTACTTGAGTTGTTAAAACCAAAGAATAAGGTATAAACTTTTAAAAGCACTGTACATGCAGTGCTTTTAAAAGTTTCCTATAAGACTTCTAACTAATAAAGCTTGTTCTTATAGCCTTCTATTAGGTCATTTGCAATTCTTTCTTCTGTCATTTCAGGTAGATTAACATGAGCTGCTAGAATCTTTGCCGCGTTAGGGAGAGCTTCTTTGATTTCCCAACGTTCAGGTTCCCAAAGTCCGGATCGTTTAAACGCTTTCCCACAGTGCATATAGCATTGTTCTACTTTTACAAGAATTCCAAGACTCGGAACTTTTCCGCCCACTGCCATATTTACGAGTACTTCTTCATCTTTAATAATAGCAGCTTCACCGTTAATCCGCAGCGTCTCGCCCATTCCTGGTATTAGAAACAGTAAACCTACTTTCGGATTTGAGAGAATATTAAACATTGAATCTACCCGCTTATTCCCTGGTCGATCTGGAATCACGAGATGGTGATCATCTAACACATGTACAAAGCCAGCGGCATCACCTCTAGGTGAACTATCACAGTTTCCTTCCTGATCTGATGTAGCTAAAATTACAAATGGTGAATGAGCGATAAAGTCTTTGCAATGTTCATCAATCTCAGAAATAACTTTATTCTGCCCTCTAAGACTTGGAGTTCCGAGCACAAGCCTCAGTTCTTCTTGGCTTTTCACATAATTTAAAGTTTTCACTTTCTTTTCATCCCCTTATTTTCTAAGAGCATCCGCTGCTAGATGTGCATCTGCTTTCTTGACGTAAATGTCGTATTGCGTGTTATCAATGATTGACCGTTCTCTATCACCAAATGCCTGCCCCGGTATCCTCACCTTATATGGCACACCATCTACTTTGAGCTTAGCTGTAACATTAAAATAGTTTTCCTGACCAAACGCAGTATAGATGAGATTCATGTTACGGTAACGATACTTATGAACGAGAGAACCAACTATGATTCCGCCCAACACGATTACAAGGAAAATCCATCCAAATACCGGCATGCTTCACAACACCTCTTTTAGAGTTTTTATCCGAATAAAAGATCCAGTACAGATCCCAACTGCCCTTTTTTTCCTTCAAGAACATTAGGATCATACACCTCTACAAATCCGCAATTTTTACATGACACGAATAAAAAGTGGTTGTGCTGAATGTCGAGAAATTTACTTAAACCCGAACCAGTCATGGCTAGTTCTTTTGTTCTGCAACGCGAATGGCTACACTTGTTACATTTGAATCTGCTTTTAATCGCTTCTTCTACTCTGCTCATTTAACAAATACTTTCTGCTCTTTACTTACATGGTTAAATCAATAATAGGTTGATGGAAAAATTTAGTCAACGAGTGAAAATACCCCCATAAATGAATGGTTCTCTCTTAATAGTGTATAGAGTACATAAAAAAGAAATGACAGAAGCACGAACACTGTAAGGAGGCAAAACATGGAGCCGTATGTAAAGGATGCTCTGCTTGAATGGAAAGATGAGATTGAGCAACAAAAGAAAGAAATAGATGAAGAGTACGAAAAAGTGAAAACAGAACTTCAACTCTATTCTTATAAATTTGGAATCACGAAACAAGTCATCCAATCCACAATCAACGAAGAAATGATTAAGAACATTAAGAAGACCTATCAACAGCCTTTTGAGGAAAAGTATAATGAGTTGAAACAGCAGCTAAAAAAGCTTGAAGAAAAACGCAGCGTTTTTAACATGTTTGTTGAAAAGATCGAGATTGCTTCTGTTAAAGAATCCAATTCATAAAAAATTAAAGCTTGGAAAAGATTCCAAGCTTTTTTACTGCAGTTTTATAGCGCAAACTATGTTCTCACTTACAATTACTTCACAACTTGAGCAATTACTTCTTTCTTCAAGGCTTTTTCTTTTGTCTTCTCTCTTAAAAAGAGTCCAGAATACATGAAGAAGGCTCCGATCATGATCACAACACCCATATACACACTCATCATCATAGGTACTAAAAAAGCCCCTAAAATGATCGTCGAACGTGCTAACATATCAGCTCCACTGAATGAAACATTTGCAAAAGCAGAGTATGATCCTCTCTTGTCGCTAGGTATCATGTTTGCTTTTTCCGCTTCTTTAATTGGAGAGTAGATCAACTCACCCATTGTAGCGATTACATTAAATAGAAGGAGAACATACCAAGCGTTCGCTGACGTAACGGTCACGTAACCGATCCCATATAACAACAACCCAATCAATAAGGCATTCTTCTTAGAAAAACGATCCATAATTCGGTTGATCAAGAACGTGAAACAAACAACCATCAACATATTTTGAATGTTTAGCATACTGAGCATGCGAACCCCAGTGATCTCAAAGTTACCAATATGAAAAGAGTCGAATGTTTCAGCCAAACGGATACCAATATAGCTATTTAGTGTAAATTCTGCAGAAAAGATAAATGTTCCACCAATCACGACTTTAACAAATGCTGAATCTTTTAAAGCCACTCTGTAGTTTTGAAACAAGTCCAGAAACACATTCTCGTGTGTTTTTTCCAGAAAACCAGTGAACTCATCACGCAGCCAAATTCCATAAGCAATAGGGATGCTGATTGACGTAACGGTCAACATCACGAAAAGTTCAATCTGATGACTCACATAGAGCAATCCACCTAAAGCGGCTCCTATCGCCATTGACAAGTTAATCATCCAATAATCAAGCGTGTATACTTCTTTCCTATTTTCAGGTGTTGTCGAATCCATGATGATCGCATGCATGGCAGGTCTGCCTAAGCTGCTCGTAATGATGAATCCAATATAAGCGATCGCGAAGAGCAGAATCCAATTTTGATCCGGAAGTAAGCTAACGGTCATGAGTAAAAACATGATTGCATTTAAGCAAGAAGTCGTCATCAACACTTTCTTTCTTGGAAAACGATCGGATATGTAGCCACCGATTAAATTTACAACAAATCCGATGACAACCGTTAAAATTAAAAATGTTCCTGCCCAAACTTTGCCCTTTTCAGTAGCAAAGAATAAGGCCATAAATGGCATGACGGCCGATGAAACGGCACGATTAAAGAACGATGTGATCAACCGTACTTTAATATTTTGGGGGTATTCTCTCCATCCCATATTGTCCCCTCCTTCTCTGTATTGTAATATTAAAATAGACTACAAATGATAAAAATGGACAATTAAATAAAACATGTCTACTTTTAAACTGGAGGAGAACATGGATAACAAACTTCTCATTCTATGGAGATACTTTCCATCAGGTCATATACGAACAGAAGAGATTGCTGAAGTACTTCAGATCAGTCAAAAGCAAACTACCCGATATTTAAAGAAATGGAACGATGAAGGATGGTTAACTTTTACTCCAGGTCGAGGAAGAGGAAATGTTTCACGACTACAATGGTTGAAGAATATCGAAGAAAACTTTGAAGATGAAGTTCTTCTCAAGTTGGATCATGAACCGGTTGAAATCAGCAGTAAATATTTGATGTATGATTGGTCAACGGATACGAAGATAAGATTGATGAACAAATTTCATACCCAATTTGGTTTCGTACAGAAAGCGAAAGACAAACTCGTCGTTCCAAAGCGCTTTCCGTTTAGAACTCTACACCCTTTAGATGCAGCAGATGCACATAGCGCAAATATGGTATCAAATGTATTTAACCGACTCGTATCTTTAACCGATCAAGGAGAAATCCTACCTGAACTTGCTCACAGCTGGGATGTTTCACCTACGAAACTACGACTTTATTTAAGAAAAGACGTCTGCTTTCACGACGGATCTGTTCTAACAGCAGCAGATGTAATCAACTGTTTAGAGAAACTAAGATTTCATGAGCAAAACAGAGAGTTATGGACACCGATAGAGGATATTGTTTCTAAAGCGCCACTCGTGGTCGATATTCTGTACCCTGGAGGCTGCAGCTATATTCTTCCATTGTTAAGCACAATGACTTCGAGTATATACAAAGAAAGCAAAGGAAGAATATATGGAACTGGAGGGTTCTTAGTCGAAGTGGACACCGACCAAAAAACAACGCTTGTCGCTTTTAAAGACCATTTTCAAGAGCGGCCATTACTCGATGCGGTTGAATTCGTAAAAGTTCCGAAAGACTTTCCAATCGTTTATCACTCATCTATGGAACCAGATCATCATGAAACCTTTCAAGTAGAGAGTGATTCGGGATTTGGAGTACTTATCATGAATGCGTACCGTAAAGGATCACAGATAGCTAAAACAGAAGTACGCCAATACATCCACCACATTGTCGCTATGAATCGTCATAGAATACCAGAGTATGAGGCAAGAGCCATTCCAAACGACAACAGCTGTATGATTGGAAATCGCCTACCCTATTCGATACCTAAAGCAGTCCGGCCTGAATTTACAGAGCCTCTCATTATTAGGGTAGCGGAGCATACAGAAGAAGTTTCCAGATGGCTTCTTGACACGTTTGCTCAATATGACATCCCAGTTAAAGTTATAAAAGTATCGTTTGAAGACGCTATTTTTAATAAACAACTAACTGACCAAACAGACATGTTTATACATGGTGAAATTTTCGAGTTGAATCAAGATCTATCTTTCTATTTTTTCTTAACAAATGGGTTTGCTCCATTGCCTTTAATTTTAGGGAAAAACAAGAGGTGGCAAAAACGTCTTTCTCAATATGTTCATACACCATTTGAGAATTGGACCGATTTGAATATTGCAGTCGAAAAAGAACTTATTGATGAAGCCATTATGATTCCACTTTATTATCAAAAAAGGTATATTCCTTTTTCAACTGAATTGATGAACGTGAACATCAAGCATTTCGGATATGTTGATTTTTCTAAACTATGGTTACGGCCTACAATGGATTAGTAAATTAGTAAAAGAAAAAAGGATCTGAGAATAAAAAATACTCAGATTGATTTCTGAGCATTCTCGGGTTCCAATTTTTCAATTATTTGTGCACATTCATTCCTTGTGTCCGGATGCAAAATTACACGATCCGTTAGAAGATTGGCGATCAAACGATCCGAAATGGTGGGTCCTGATCGTTTCCTTCCCCATCTTCTTGAGAACGATTTGTAATCACAGATCATCTCGAGTACATACTTTCGGGGAATCGGAACCGCTTCTTTTTTAAGCGGATCAACCACCCAATAATTCCAATGATGTTTATTGTGATGTTGATGATGAAGCCAAGCATATTGCCATTCCACTTCACTTGGCTTCTCATCTGAATAAAATTTCTTTGCATAGGTAAAAAACTCAGCTGGATGAAGCTTAGATAGATCATGTGTAAACGCTTGAACATAAAGTCCTAACTTCCAGCATTCTATAAAAACATTCAATTTATGTTCAACGATATAAAGAAGATATTTTCCGTATGCCGGCATGTTTTTTCACCCACTAAGTTAATAATTTACTCCCATAAAATATAATCAACGTAAAAATAATAACTTCAATCATTAATAGTTTCAATAGAGTTCCTTTGTACTTCATTCTTTCAAACAAATATTGTATGAACACAATTGCAATTGCCGTGAAAAAACTATTAAAAAGTGTTAATTTCATAGCGGATTTTCAAACATATTCACTACGAATACAAATACAAAAACTGTAACGAACGTGTAGCGGCTTCCTATAATTATGTTTTTATCTCCAAGGATCTTTTCAAAGAATACGTCAAGTATTCGATACAAAGTCCCACTTCCTAAAATGAAAATGATGAAGTAAAAGGGCTCATCCCAAATACGTTTAAATTCCAGAAATTGAATAATCGTTAAGATCACAATAAGTCCACAAAGTTCTCCGACATTGTTTTTGGATCGTTTAAAGAAAAAATGTTTCAGTGACTTCATAAGCTGTCCTCCGTTTATGTCTATAATCTGCGATTCATATTTCATTCCTTAAAAAACTCATTTTTCCTTCTTATACCTTCAAACTTATAAAGCATTTTTAATTCAATCATCAACATAAGATGAATAAACGAATTTAACAGGAGGTTCACTATGAAAGCTGTATTATGTCTGAAGTATGGTACGCCAGAAGTACTTAGCCTACAACAAGTTCCAAAACCATCGCCTAAAGAAAACGAGATACTGATCAAAATCCATGCTACTACCGTAACAACTGGGGACGTCAGAGTTCGTGGCTTTAATAGTCCTCTATTATATTGGCTTCCGATGCGCTTATTCCTTGGTATACGAAAACCGAGAAAACCGATTTTAGGAGTTGAATTAGCAGGAGTTGTAGAAGAAGTTGGCCAACGTGTTACTCGGTTTAAAAAAGGAGATGA
Organism: Fictibacillus sp. 5RED26; assembly: GCF_015903895.1. Taxonomy (NCBI): domain Bacteria; kingdom Bacillati; phylum Bacillota; class Bacilli; order Caryophanales; family Fictibacillaceae; genus Fictibacillus; species Fictibacillus sp. 5RED26. The sequence goes on from NZ_JACZDU010000001.1 coordinate 1,495,950, forward strand.
CGTGTATGCCATGACCGGAATGCGATTTGGCGCACATGCAGAGTATATATGCCTCCCTGAAGACGGAATTGTCACACATAAACCACAGAATGTAACTTTTGAAGAAGCCGCTGCCATTCCCTTTGGAGGGACTACAGCGCTGCATTTTTTAAGAAAAGGGAAGATTCAAAGCGGACAAAAGGTTCTGATTTATGGTGCCTCTGGAGCTGTAGGAACAGCCGCTGTCCAACTTGCCAAGTTTTTTGATACTGAAGTAACAGCTGTGTGCGGTTCAACCAATCTAGAACTGGTTAAATCATTAGGAGCTGATCATGTCGTAGATTATACAAGAGAGGATTTTACAAAATCGGATAAAAAATACGATATCATTTTTGACGCTGTAGGAAAAACATCAACGTCTAAAAGTCAAAATGCATTAACAGCTAACGGTAAATTCGTAACCGTTGATGGGCAAGGTATTGCAAAAGAGCGTACAGAAGATCTAGAATTCTTAAAGAAACGAATTGAATCTGGTCAAATGATACCCGTCATCGATCGTTATTATAAGCTAGACCAAATTTCAGAAGCTCATGAATACGTTGAAACTGGACGTAAGAAAGGTAATGTTGTCATAAGAGTGGTTTAAAACCCAACCAAAAAACGCACTTCTCAATCTAGAGAAGTGCGTTATTATTTTTGTATTTACTCACTAAGTTTTTGAAGACCTGAATGGTATTTAAAAAGCTGTCCTGCATTTGACCATCTTCAATTGTCCAACAAGTAGCTAACACAGCATGTGAATAGGCTCTTAACAAAACTCGTTCTTTATTCAGATTCAGTACATCTACAAAAATTTCAATTCGTTTTTCTGTTATCTCTTCCATTCGCTGTTCAGGTAATTTATTCAGCAAATATTGAACAACCTCATATTCACGGTCTCCGATCAAACCCTTAGGATCGATCACAGTCCAAGAATCTCCATTTGCTAGTATATTGTAGTGGTGAAGATCGCCATGAAGTATATAAGGTTTGTCTATAGAACGATTTAATTCTCTAAAAATGGATAAAGCTTCTTCGATGGTAGTATTTGAGACCGGTTGATAATCGTTGTAATTTTGATAGATTCTTTTCAAGCTATTCTCACGATCAAGTACAGTCGGGAGGTTAGTATCAGCTGAAGCAGGAGCCATTAACACTTTCATCACTTTAGCAGCAATTATAGTAGCCTGATCATCATCTTCTATTTCAGCTAATGTTTGTCCTGGCTTTATTCGTTCAAGGATCATAATTCCTCGTTCCTTCTCAAACGCTAACACTTTAACTGTACTTTCACCAGACAAAAGTTGAAGTGCGCGTAATTCCGCTTCGAATTCTTTCTGATCGATCACAATTTTTAAAACCACTTCACTTCCATCACTCCTTAAAGCCGGAGCAACGAAATTGTATGAAAGATTGAAAGTCTGTTGGATGTGAAGATTATAGATTTTTTCGCAGTCAGCGAGCATTTCTTCAAAATGTCTTAACCATTCACTAGCCTTTTCTCCATGAACACCTGTAATCTGTTTAATGAATGTATCAGGAAGTTTGTAACTCATCACATCTCTCCTTATGTCATCTGTTCTTGTCTTTGTTTGGTGTATTCGTGGTACAACAACTTCATAGACTCTACTATTCTTTCATCAGATAAAGTGTTTGAATAACGATTCGGGATATCATTAACTCCTAGTACATAGAGCAACGGATATTGATGAAATTCTCCTAAAATTCCTATATCCACCACTAAATTCTCTAAACCTCCGCTCATGTGATTCAACATATGGTTTGGAATCCCTTCAAAGTGATCTTGAGGTCGAACTAGACCATTCATAACAGGTAACCATAAATGCGGATGACGGTGATACCCTTCAAAAATAGCTATTAATACAGAAAGAACTTCACTAATTCTCCCTTTATTTTCAACATCCCGAGGATTTGAAGAAATATTTATGTGTTTGTAAGATCTATTTATCTCTGTATTTACCTTTTCCCACCCTCCACAGTAATTCACAATGCTATCAGCAGCTTTACTATCGTGACATTTGATCATCACTTCAACGAGATTACCTAAAGACAAAGACAGTATACCTTGAAAATGTGGAAATAATATGGCACTGTTCTCCTCTTTATCGAGTTGAAAATCCTCAATTAAGTCATTCCAATGAAACAAGCCTCTCTCCACCCATTTTGTTACGCAATATCCAACTACTACTTTTGCGGCCGAAGCTAAAGGAACGATCAAGTCAGGATTAAATGAACATACAACTTCTTGCAGTTTCGTTGAATAGATGATTATACCTACTTGATCGGATTCAACAGTCTTTAATGATGTTACTACATTTTGCATCTAGTTTACTCCTTCACATAATATAATTGTAACTTTTATCCAATTCAACAATAACACACTTCATTTCTAACTTTTTTAAAAAATTTCGTAAAAAGCGTATAATTTCCAGTAGAATATTCGTTGTACATAGTGAACGGTAAATAGAAGGGAGCAATAACATGTCTCAGTTAACGAAAACTCTTCACGCGCAGTCCAATGATTTACGTCAAAAACTAGACGAAGAAATCCAAGACTTCAGTGATGCACTATGGAATTATTGCAGATATCTTACGGGTTCACCATGGGATGGTGAAGACTTGTATCAAGAAACGATACTAAAAGTACTTGGTGGTCTTTTTACAAGATGGCATCCAACTAACTTAAAATCCTATGTATTTCGCATCGCAACCAACACTTGGATCGACCAGTGTCGAAAAGAAAAAAGAACACTCGGCGAACTACATGAAAACAATGAAGCTTTTGAAGAATTGTCGGACAATCTGGAGTTAGAAGAAGCTCTAGTAAAATTAGATGCCCTTTTTTCCCCACGACAAACTGCAGTGTTTCTTCTTTTGGAGATTTTTCGCTTTCAAGCTGATGAAGTTGCGAGTATCGTAAAAACAACGCCTGGCGCTGTTTATGCTTCAGTGAGAAGAATGAAATATAAATTACAAACCAATAGAGATCATTCGATTAAACCGAAGCTTGAAAATTCACCTCAACAATCAAAGACGATACAAGCCTATTTGAAGGCATTTAATCATGGTGATCTAAAAGGAGTGCTAACTCTTATAAGTGATCAAGCACATTACGAAGCATCATTAGGTTTCCTAGAAGTAAACAAAGAGGAAATCATAAATGGGTCACTTTCATACGGCTTACCTGGACATCATGCTATTGAATGTGAGCTATGGGGTAAACATGTCATTGTGGTATTGGCTGAAACGGATCAAGGTCAGCTTGTACACGATATTCAATATCAAGAAGTCGAAAATAACAAGATTGTTTACCACAGAAGCTTTTTCTTTAGAAAAGAGTTCATTGTGGCTGCCTCAAAAGAATTGGGATACAAGCCACAATTAAATAAGCCTCCTCTTAACTGGGAAGAGAAATGATACATTTCGGAATAATGCTCTTTTAGTTAAAAGACTAAATATGCAACCTCAAGACACTTAAAATTCAAAAAAATGTGACTGGTATGTCCAGTCACACAAAGTTTAATAGATTTAATTAGGAAACAATCTCACACTTTAACGTATTTCGATTCACTTGGATATATTCACCTGTTGTTTTATTCATTACTTGTGACACTTGATTGGTGTGTGTAATTTCACACCAATCATTTTGTATTTCTACCATTATTTTTATTTGAACATCAGCTTCTCCATACTTCAAACCGCTATAAGATAATTTTGTCATCGGCATAACTCCTTTCTTATTTTTTATTAATTTAATGAGTCCTCATCAATAAACGGTCTAGTAGCGCAGCCACTTCCAAATCTCACTTGGTGTCGCATTTTTTCCATAAAGTAAAATACCTGTCTTAAACACTTTTCCAGCTAATTTCATCAACAGCCAAATACTAGCTAATAAGATAACTAATGCAATAATGATCTCAACCCACGGCCATTCATCCAATAAGGAAAGGCGAAGGATAAGGATGCTTGGAGATGTAAGTGGAAAATATGTGGCAACTTGAGCAATGATTCCGCTCGGGTTTGCCAAAATAGGGCCGAGAAATATAAGCGGAAGAAACGGCAGCATCATGACGATTCCTTGAAAATTGCTTGTAGCTGTCATATCTTCAACCGTTGCACCAATACCAACGAAAATAGCAGCAAACATCAAGTAACCGGCTATAGAGATCGCTAGCAAGAGCAATAGTTCCGGTACAAAGAGATATTCCATGACTGGTAGCTTATATCTCCATGCTGCAATCGGAACAACGAGTAATAGCCAAGTTCCTACTTGAACAAGTCCTAATATGAAATAACCAATGATTTTCCCTTGCATTAAGTCTCCAGGTGTTACGGAGGATAATACAATCTCAGCTACTTTTTCCTTCTTTTCTTGAGAGGCACTCTGGAAGATCATCATACCTGTCATAACGATTGAAAATAGGACGATACCAGCAAATGCTCCTGGGATGATGCGTTCCATTGAGCTGTCATCCGCACTCTGTTTATCTGAAGGATTTAGAGAGCCTGAATCAGTTTGTGTTGAAGCTTCTTCTGACTTGATCTCTATCCCTTTTGTTATCGATTGAACGACTTCAGGAGAAAGGTTAAGCTGATCAAATTTCACCTGACGCAGTGGCTCTTGTAGAAACTGCACTTCACTTGAAAAGGTGTCAGGCATTTCATTACTTGTGAAAACCTTCACTTCTCCTGTTTTTACCGCATTATCTGTCAATGCCACATAAGCTTGGTTTTCGGATGATTCTATCTCTTTGAGTATCTTTTTTGAATCACCTGTTACTTCTTCCATCTTCCAAGATAAATCTTGAGACTTAACCAATGAATCAATATTATCAAAAAGGTTCAGTTCATCCTTCACATATACTGTAACGTTCTCTGAATCAGGTTCTCCTTCCAGCTTTTCAAGGAGTGTAGGGAAACTAGCGAACACGATAAATAAAAGCGGTGTCAAGAGGAGTGAAATGATAAACGATTTATTTTTCATGTTCCGCTTAAGTTCCCACTTTGCAACTTTCCAGCTGTTACGCATACTTCACACCTTCTTTCACAATCATGTTTTTATCAGAAGCGATATCAATAAAAATTTCATGAAGAGATACACGATCGATTATTAATTCATATACATTCAACTCTACTGGCAGCTCTCTAAGCCAGGTCGGGATGTGAACGTCTTGCTCTAAATAAAGAATCGCTCGATCCTCTTTACTTTCAACGCGATGAACAGAGGGGATATTACGCAACAATTCTTCAGGGTTGTCACCAATAATCGTACATTTGAAGTTTGCGTATTCCCTCTTTACATCTTCCATCTCACCATAAATCACTTTCTTGCCTCGATGTATCATAAATAATCGATCACATAATTCTTCGACCATGTTCATCTGATGAGATGACAGGAGAATTGCTGTGCCATTGGCTGCAAGTTCTTTAATTTCTTCTTTAAATACTTCTTGACTTACAGGATCAAGACCTGAAAATGGTTCATCTAAAATAAGCAGTTCTGGTTCGTGAATAATCGCCGCGATCAATTGAACTTTTTGCCCCATCCCTTTTGAAAGCTCTTCTACCTTTGTGTTCTCTTTACCAGCAAGTCCGAATTTTTCTAAATACTCCAGAGCACGTTTCTTCGCCTTTTTTTGTGGATAGTCTTTAAGTTCGGCGAAATAAAGCAAGATATCCATCACATTTACGTTTTTATATAAACCTCTTTCCTCAGGCAAATAGCCTATCTTATGACGAGGAATTTCAGAACTCCCATGAAAATGAATAGATCCTTCGTCTGGATACATAATGCCCATAATGTTCCGGATCGTTGTAGATTTCCCAGCACCATTTGGCCCAAGAATCCCCATGATTTCACCACGATGTACTTCAAAAGAGATATCCGAAATAATTCTCTTATCTTTAAACGATTTCCCTAATCGCTCTACTTTCAATATGCGCTCACTCATCTTCTCTTACCTCCCCATTAGCATGTAAGTAATAATTTCTTCTACTTCTAAAATCTCTGATTGCATAATTTTTATTTCATTTTTCTTCAGGAATGTGTCTGTTTGATCTACATTATTAGAAATGAGTAAGCGATCGTTCAAACGGTCGATCTCACCAGGAATCTTTTCAATCCCTAACCCATCTTCAAACCAATAGCGCTTGTATCGGTACACTAATTCTTCTTTTTCGTATTTACCTAATATTTTACCTTCGTTCATGATCACGATATAATCTGCTAACTTCTTAATATCATCAACTTGGTGGGTAGCAATAACGATCGCTCTCTCATCTCTTTCCATCCAATTCACAAGGATGTTCATTAATTTTTGTTTTGAAGGAATATCCATATTGGCAGTGGGTTCATCTAAAATTAAAAGTTTTGTGTTCTTAGAGAGAGCTAAAACAATGTTAAGTTTTTGCTGCATGCCTTTAGACATTTTTCCAAAACGTTTATTAAGGTCGATTTCAAAAGTTCTTACAAGATTCATAAACATTTCTTGATCCCAGTTTTTATACCAAGGTGCCATTAAATCTCTTAGATGATTTCCAGTTAACAAATCACAACCTAAAACAGATTGTGGTTGATATGCAACATCTTGTTTCCAATGTTCGCTGGACTTTATATTTGTACCAAAATGCAACAGAAGGCCGTTGTCCGGTTTCACTAGGTTCATCATCATTTTTATGAGTGTGCTTTTCCCTGCACCGTTGTTACCAATTAGTGCCGTAATCGTACCGAGTTCAATATCTAAATCTATTGGACCCACTGTGAAATCATCTACTGTTTTCTCTACTCTTTCAATTTGTGTACAAAGCTTCATTCACTACCACCTCGATCGTTATCTTTAAGTCTTGCTAGCACTTCTTCAAACACTGATCGAATTTCATCTACTGAGTAATTGTGTCGAAGAGCGGTCTCTACACCTTTTTCAATCGCTTCAGAAACAGATGACACAGCTAATTTCTCCATCTTTTTTACCTCCACTTCAGCAACGAAAGTTCCCTTTCCTTGCGTTGTTTTGATAAAGCCTCCGTACTCTAAATCTTGATAAGCACGCCGAGTAGTAATGACACTGATCTCTAAATCTTTTGAAAGTGCTCGAATGGAAGGAAGAGGTGAACCTGCTGGTAACTTACCACTAACAATTAGTGCTTTAATTTGTCCTTCTATCTGGTGGTAGATGGGAACCCTGGAATCTCTAGAAAGCTTTATAGGAAGTTCCATTTAGTAGCTTCCTCCCTTCTTTACTGAAAATAATCCAATTTATTCATGTGATTTTTCATATATCTCATCCAAAATGCAACACTTGCACCAGCTGCGATGACGGATATCACAGATGAAACAATGGGCCATTTGCTTGCAAGCACAATGGTGAGTCCAACTAATCCGTAACTCGAGAGATAAGGAACAGCAAATAATATTAACGAGAAGCTTCCCAATAAAACGACTGCGTAAAACGCCATCTTCACGTTCGTGACTTTATCTCCCGAATCACTCGCCGGATATACACTTCCATAACAGATCCCAAAGCTAAGCCAGATGAGTGAAAATGCTATAAACTCAAGAGGCGGTAACGTTTGTCGCAATTCAGGAGCAAAGCTATACATGATCACTAATACTGCTAGATGGAACGGAAGTGAGTAAATAAAATAAATAATAAATCGGCTTCTTACCACAATCTCTCTTGGAATAGGAAGTTGGTTAAGAAATACTGTAAAAGGTTGTGCCCACATATTGTCAGAAAGTTTTTGGTATTGATATTCCTTTGGTTTAGCCCATATGGCTGCAACACCAAAAGTAAGTAAAAAGAAAATATCATAAAGCATAAAGTGTTCTTCTAAGTAAGAACCAATAGACATCGTCAAGAAAAACGAATATGGCGCTAATAAAAAAAGTAAAAAGAAAATACTTTTCTTTGAATGCATTAATTCAAATTTTGATAGCCGAAATGCTTGTTGCCACCGGTTCATAAACATCATCCACCTTTTTGTAACTGTTATAGTGTTTATATCTATATACACACTATATAACATTCGTGATTGTTTTTCCACTCTTTTTCCAAGAAAATTTTGTAATGAGCTACATTCGCTGATAGTTCAAAAAAAAGAAGAGACAACTCATTTGAGATGTCTCTACTTGTATTATTATAGGTTAAAAGTATGACAGATAAGATTGGCCACATCATCCGCACTTAAATCTGTATTGTTAATACGCAGATAATTTTTCTTTTTCAACTCGCCTTCATAAGAGTTTAATCGATACATTTCCATTGATGTTCTTACATCAGTTTCTGACCAGGTTAGATCTCGTTTGGAAGGTTTATGTTCAAGACGATGAGAAGTCGTGTTTCTCTTAAGTCTTGTCTCTAGATCAGATTCAAGTTCGACAAAATAGATCTCTGCTCCTTCCTTCTCAAACACCTGGCACACACCTTCAACAAACTCCCAATCTTCCTTATAATTAAACGCCCATACATATGTAAATATCATTCCATACTGATCACTCTTCGCATATGTTTGAAAAATCTCTGAACGAAACAATTTCACCAGTCTTCTTCCCTCATCAGAACCATATTCAAAAAACGGTGTAACAAGATCGATCGTCATGTGATTATGGAAGAGCTTTAATTTTGTAACCTTCTCTAACTCATGTCCAACAGTCATCTTCCCAACCGCTTGCGGGCCAAATAATAATACGAGTTTCATCTCTTCACCTCTATATGTTAAATGTTTATTCTCTAGTTACACAAACGAATGAAAAACACCTCTTCTTCAAAACAGCTTAAAAGACGTATTTTAAAAAGGCCGTTAAATTTAAAAGAAAGACCAGCTACGAAACCTGGTCTTTCTAATCCTAAGATTGCAGATAATCTATGACAACTTGCTTAAACTTTTCTGAATCCTCGTAATGAGGTGTGTGACCACTTTCTTCAAAGATTAATATTTCTCCGTTAATAGCATCTCGCTCGAACACCTCAAAATGTTTATCACACGTACAAGCATCATATTTTCCAACAAGTAACAACATCGGATTTTCAACAAACTTTATGTCATCTAACAATGAATCAAAAATCTTGCCTTCTTCTCTTAACAAATTGTAGTGGTGCTCTGAACGGTCATAGAATTCGTCCCATTCTTCCTCAGAAAAAAATGAATAATAATCCGTTGGGTTATTATGATTATGCCGATAGATCTCCATACGGTTCTCACCTAACTCATCACTCAACTTCATATATTCTTCTGTAAATTTACGAATGGTATGATTCCCCTCAGCAAGTAACAAACCTTTCTCGTATAGTTCGTGTTTGCCATACTTTTTTAGTAAATGAGCAGTTTTTCTGATAAGACTTCTCGATGTTAGTTCAAAATCAAAAGTTGGTCCCTCGAAAATCACTTTTTCTATAGATTCAGGATGTTGCCGAACATAAGCTAGAGCTAAAAATCCACCAAATGAATGACCAATAAGTGACCACTTTTTTATATGTAAAAGTTCTCGAAGAGCTTCACAGTCATCGATTAAATCTTGAAAACCAAAGGGTTCATTCTTTTCTATGTTTTCAGAACGACAAACTCCTCTTTGGTCTATTAGAATTAGATTGAAATGCTTTCCTAATCTTTCAGCTTGATGAAAGGAAAAATCATGACATCCTTCCCCAGGACCTCCGTGAAGATAAAGGATAGCTGGTTTATCATCGGTACCGTAACGTTCTACATATAACTTTTTGCCTCTAATTTCAATTTCTTGACCGTTTAGTTGCTGAATCATTTCTTCATCGCCTTTCTTTTTTTCATGAAGTTCTTAATGTTTACTAGATTGATAGTACAAGTGAAGCAAATCTTCTACAGGAATGTTATCTATCTTCATACCGGTAATATCACATTTTTCAATTTCAACATGTTTAAGATCACAATTTACTAGTTTGGACCCAGTAAGATCGCACCTGTTAAATAGAAGAGGATTCCCTTTGTCCCCAAGATTTGTATCTATGAATTGGGCACCACTTAACGTCACGTAAATGAATTCACTATCAGATAAATTCAAATCGGCAAACATCGTATTTCTATAGTTAATATTTTGAAACTTTGAACGACTTTGATTGCAATTGCTCATATGTATTTGACTTACGTTACTGTTGCTTATCGAACAACGTTCCATCGTAACTTGGTAATATTCAGAATGACTTAGATCAGAGTTTTCATATTGATGATGAGATAAGGTTTGATTTTTCATCATACTCTCATGTTGAAACGGCTGCTTAATATGTTTTACAAAACAAAACTCTTCTTCACCTTCAAAGGTCACAACATACCCCATCTTTTTATAAAAGTAATGGTTATTCAGCTGTCTACTCGACGTCTCAAGATCCCAAGCTCTTACATAAGGAAATTCTTTTTCAATTAAATTTATAACTAAAGAACCAATCCCTTTACCTTGGTAATCTGGATCAATAAAAATTCGATCAATCCTGCCGTATGACTTTCCTGAGATGGTGGCTATGATTCCTCCAACAAGAAAACCATCGTACATTACTTTGAAATATTCTAATTCTCTAATCATATATTTAGTCATTTCAACAGATGTGTATCCTGGTGGCTGTATATTGAAGTCGATGGTATCTAGATGCGTAAGCCATTTTTCTGCTTCGCCATCAAACGTTTTTTTCATAATGGCAGTTAACAGTACTGCATCGCTAATTGTTGCTTTTACAAGTGTAGTCTGATCTAACATGTAAGCGTTCTCCTTTTTATGTATAAAAAACACTGTGTTATTTCTTAAAAGACAGTCCTCTTTCATGCAGTGCAGCAAGAAGTTGTCCCATCGCTTTCGGACCTATTCCGTGTAATTTCTTAAGATCTGATTCCCTCCAATCTGTAAGTTGCTCGATTGAAGATATGCCTGCAGAGGCTAAAGCTCTTTCAGCGGGTTTTCCTAATTTTGTGGGGAGATTTGTATTTTGCATACTTTCACCTCTTTACAGAATTAAATGTCTGGTATTCAGATTATCGTTTTTATTAATTTTATTGCTACCTCTTGAAGCAAAATACATAGAAACCAACCGCTTATACCTAAACCTAAACAGGTGATTAATGATAATGAGTGCTTTAATGAAATATATACAATCACTAATAAAACGGCAGTCGCCGGAAATCCCCATAGAACGCCAAGAGCGAATTTACTTAACGTTTTGGTTGGCTCTCCTTGTACATAAAGCCAAATGATGCTTAACAAACTGACAAGTGGAAGAGCAGCCACCACCCCACCAAAACTAGGAAACCTTCTAGCAATTTCGGTAACAGTTGCTATAACTCCTGCAGAAATTAAAATTTTCATAACTACATACATGATTTTGCACGCTCACTTAGGAGTTTGAATGCCTTTGAGATTAACTCCTTTTCAACTTCATCCATATTACTAAAAATATGATTCAACTTTTCTTCATCAAGACTCGTGTTTTCATGAAGTACGTTTGTGCCAAAATCGGTTAACCGAAGAATGACTTTTCTTTCATCCTCCTGATCACGTTTCTTTTCTATATAGTTTTTCTGAATCATCCGCTTTACATGCTCAGACGCCGTATTGTGAGAGATATCGAGATGAGTCGCTACATCATTTACAACTACCCTCTCTTTTTTATCAATCAATTGTAGAATCCGTACCATTTGATGAGTTATTTTCTCACCATGTGGATAATGTAAATGGAAATAGATGTCTGTCCAATATTGATTTAACTTTGACGAACTAAACAAGATAAGCACCTCTTTTTACATCGTTTATTAAGATTATATCTTATAACACGATATAAAAGAAGGGTTATATGACTCCGATGAAAGATAAAACTCCAAAAATAAAGATAATAAAGAACAAACCGATACCGCTGAATGCAGTTGAACGCCAGAAACCTTTCGTACTAATGAAAGCTGTTATAAATGCTAAAAGTACCCCGACTAAAAGGATGATAAAACCAATTTCACTTAATCGGTTCTCAATGACGAATTGTAAAATAAGTAAGGTGGTTAAGAGGATTAGTATAGATGCGATGCCCATATGTTTTCTCATTAATTAGGTCACCTTTCGTTTATTTTCACTAAACCAATGCAGGTTTTCACAAAGAAATAATTCTCAAATAAATAATAATAGATCATTCAAATACTTAAATGAACAAATTCTAGTATTATCAACTATTAATTTACTGAGTTTAATACTGATTGAAATTCTTGTTCCTCTTTGTTCTGATATCCTCTAAAAATAATATCTTCAATATCTGAATGATAAAAAAATATGTATGTTCTTCATAGATGTGTCCCTCAGGATAAGGAACCGAAATATAATCATATTTTACTTCTTGTTCATCAACAACTAGTTGTTTTCTGCCGTAAATCATTAATTTTTTATTTCCGCCTGTGAGTAACACTATTGAGCCGTTAGGTAAAAGGCTTTTTATTTTCATTAACTTATCTTTTTATTAAATCTATCAAAACTATCCCACTCTACTGATAATTTTATAAATTAAATAAATGAAATATTTTATTCAATTTTTTTCATTTAATTTTGCAGCTTTTGACTTCGACAGTTTAACTAAATGTATATTTGACTTCATAAATACGTATCTATGGAAAAATTTCACTGACATATCTGTAAAGAATATTATAAGCCCTGAGTACATAATTATCATATACGTATGAAGCAAGACAGATGATTGGTTTAATAGAATATGAACAATTATATATCCACTTGGTACTGACCAAGTTAGTACTTTATTCCAAATCAAACTGTATTTATTCTTTTTAACCTCTAAATGAATGGAGGAGAACTTTTTATTTTTTTGATAAATGAAAACGGAAATTAAAAAAACATATGTAACATGTGAAATGACGTAATATAAAGGGGAATCAATATTTAATAACCAATAACTCATTTTTTGGGTGAGAACAAAGTAGCAGAATGATCCTACAGCACCCAAAAATCCTAAATATAGCAAACTCTCAAATTCAGTTTCGGATGGTTTCTTTATTAATACTCGTATTGCCCAAACATTAATGAGGAGAATTAAGGGGACGGTTACAAATAACACTCCCTCAATAAATGGGAAAAGCAAGGGCATAATAATTACTAAATCAAGCCCAATAAACGTAAATACTCCTATTATTTGTTTAATTTGATATGATGCAAAGAAGCTTAAATGTTCTTTGAATGCATCAGGTAAATTTCTAAATTTAATCTTTTCATCAAGTTTCAGAATTAATCACCACACTGTCACAAAATTTAAATAACTATAATGTTTTTCATGTGAGTTTTTCTAATTATATCTTTTTAGACAGTTTAACCACATTTAAGTTTGATTTCATGAACAGATATCTATGAATATACTTAACAGCCATATCTGTGAAAAATAGTAATAACAACGAAAAGATAACTATCATATAAGTATTCATAATTGATAACGATTGATTTATAACTATTTGAGCAACCATATAACCTGCTGGAACTGAGATAGTTATTATACTGTTGGTAAATGTTGAGTGTTGTTCATTTTTCTTCTTCAAAACTATTATAGTTGAAAATTTCTTAACTTTAATATAAGAAAAAAAACATATAACTACTATATAAAGTAGAATGGATGCCATCAAATAAAAGAGGGAATTAACTTGTAAAACATAATAATTCATCTTTTGAATAAGTATAAAAACACTATAAGATCCTACAGTTCCTATAGCTCCAAGAAATAAAATACTTTCCAATTCTGTTTTTTCAGGATTTAATATTAATAATCGAATTGCCCATATATTAATTAAAAGTATAAAAGGAATTGTTAAATAAAAAGTTGTATCTATCATTGGATAAATAATAGGTAGTAATACTAATAGATCTAACATAACGAAAGTAAAACCCGCTATTAATTGCTTAATTAAAAAATGAGGAAAGAAGCTAAGATGCTCTTTAAAATGTTCAGGTAACGTACGAAACTTAATATCTCTTTCGAGTTTTAGCATAAAAACCTCCGTATATGTGAAAATCATACTTAAACATTTAGCTATTGTTTAAATACCTTTTTGAACTCCTTTTTTATTTTATCTGAAGCCGAATCTCCATCCTTTTCGATTCCGTCAATTACATAAGTTAAAATATTTGCTGCTATAAAACCTGCACCGGCAGCAAATAGTGCTGTTCCACCGGAGGCTACTATAAGAGCTGAAACATAAACACCAATACTTAAAGACACTCCCCCACTCCTACGTCAACTCCTGCATCTCCAATTATTTTGGTTTTAGACTCTCCATTCGCGATATTTTCTCTTGAATTTTGTGTTGTTGTTATTCCTGTCCCCAACCAGCCAAGTCTATTTTTCATGGCAATTTTTACTGCTCCCTTAGGATTTACATACTTTGCTACCTCCAGAATATTGCCACATTTCACTTGAGGATCTATCCAATTATTATGATAATTCTTTCCTTTTGATATTTACTACATGTCCATTTTTTACATTGATGAACTTACCATCTTTTTTTGAGCAGTTTTTGCTAACGCAACGACTTCTGAATGAACTTTAGCCTACGTATTACTTCGGAGTTTACAGAGGCAAATAAATCAATAACTACCTTTGTAATTAATTCCATCTCCAACCATTCTAACTTTGTATACTGGATTTTTGACATTTAACTTTTTTAGAGCATAATTCACTTCCATAAACTTCAGTTTTCACAAGTATTTATATGTTTAGGTTTAATTCGAAAATGTAAAAAGATCATTTGAAAAGCAAATGACCTTTTTGGATTTTCTAAATATTTAATTTTTACTGGTATTTAAAACCGCTTGAAAGTCAAATTCTTCTTCGTTCTCATAACCTCTAAAGATTATTTTTTCAATATCAGAGTGATTAAATACATATGTATGTTCTTCATTTATATGTCCCTCAGGATACGGGACAGAAATATAATCATATTCAATTTCTTCATCAGAGATTACAAGTTGCTTCCTTCCATAAATCATTAATTTCTTATTCGCTCCCATAAGTAAAACAATAGAACCATTAGGTAATAAGTTTTGATTTTTCATAAATCGCATCACTCCTATATATGAAGTTTAAAAACTTCAGTAATAATAATACTACGTCATACTCGTTTAGCTCCGCCTGGATTCTCTTTAATTTTTGTTTTCAAATAGGCAGTTTTTAATAAATGCATGTTAGCTTTCATAAACAAATATCTATGAATAAATTTCACTGACATATATGTAAAAAAAGTTGAGAGAATAACATAAACAATAATCATTAATGAACTTATAGCCATCTGAGATTTATTCATAAAATATTGTCCAATAATATAACCTGCTGGAGGAGCAATTGCTAGCAACTTATAATGCCAAGGTAAGTTTTTGAATTTCCCAAAATTGGAATTTAATGATGTATATTTTTTATTATGAAACCATACTTGAAAATAAAGGAAAGATAAGAACATTATTATGGATATAATTAAAAAGTACGGTGACTGTATATTCAAATTTATATAAGCAGTTTTTTGAATTAGAACAAAATAACAAATTGAACCAACTGCTCCAACAGTTCCTAAGAATAAGATAAATTCGAATTGTAAGCTTTCAACTTTTCTAATTAACATAGATAAAGCCCAAATGTTAACAATAAATAACAATGGCATAGTTATCCATACCGTTAGAGTGTGATAGGGGTACAATATTGGCAATATTATCAAAAGATCTAACATTATATAAGTGACTATTACTATGCTAGATTTTATCGATCCTGGATACGTAAAAGACAGGTGTTCTTTAAAATGTTCTGGCAATTCTCTTCGTTTAATAGTTGAGTCTATTTTCATTTTTACCCCCGGTTATAATTTACATCATTAATTACGAAAACCAATTGGCAATCGTTTTAACACTTTTTTGTACTTTATCCTTTATTTTGTCAGAAATGTTCTTTTGACCCTTGCCGGTTTTTATTCCTTCCAAAATGTATGAAACACCAATCGAGACTGCCAACCCCACAGTAGCACCTGCAAGTACAGGTGCACCAACTGTACCTACAACAAATGCTGCTGTTGCTGAACCTAACCCCAATGTCACAGCACCCAGACCCACATCAACCCCTGCATCACCCACTATTTTTGATGTGGATTCATTATTTTGGATATTTTCATATGCATTTTCAGTAGTTGTAATCCCTACTCCAACCCAGGCTAGTCCTCCTCTAACAGAACTCTTTAGGGCAGAGCTTGGCTTTACATTTTTAGCTATTTCTGGTATGTTACCTCTTTTTAATTGCGAATCAATCCACTTACTATGGTACCTTTTCCCCTTAATATTTACTACATTACCATTTTTAACGCGGAATACATCACCGTCCTTCTTAATTCCAAACCCTTTGACCTGAGTATTTATAGCTGTATTATAATAAGATACCGCTTCAGTTCCTGTACTAAACTTATTTCCGGTTGAACTTACAGGAGCAGATAAATCAAAAACTGTACTTGAATCACCATTGGTATACTCTAGTTCCCACCACTCTAATTCTTTATCTTTTACTGGATTTTTAAGCTTTGATTCTTTTGATTTTGAATTTCCATTCCCTACTTTAGCTTTATTCTGGCTCCACAATTGACCTGGTTTATAACTAGCTAGACTTAATTGACCACTTTGAAACATTGAATGGATTTGTTCAATAAATTGGTTCATCTTAAGTATCTGTTGTTCAATAGAACTAAGAGCATTAGTTTGCATTAAGTCAAACTCTACTAATTTCTCTATTGTTTGAATAGATGATCTGTTAGCCTCTTCTACTTGATTCACAAACTCTAATTCATTTAGCCTAGGAAGAAAGACGATATCACTTACACTTTGCATGCTTTGATTGGCATCTTGAGTTAATTCAATTGTATTTCCTTTCACTTTCCGCAAGCCGTTTGTTAACTCATTTTCTAAAAAACTTTGTCTGATAAATGCATTAGGTGAAGCATCTAGAGATTTTAACGCACTTTCAAAATTCTTTAATGTGTTTCCGTAGTTCGTTAAACATGAAATACAAAAGGTAAGAAATGGCTCATGACAATCTTGGAAGAATGCCCTAATTGAGGTACCTCCTTTTCCTTTTAAAGAATCTTCTAAAGAAACAAGTTCATTGATTGAAGATTGAATTTGTCTTAACTGATCTGTAAAACTAGACAAAATTAAATCTAACTCATGTACCCCTTTGTACAGGGAGTCTGCATCAAGCGTTTTCATTAATTTCCATATCCTCCTTACCTTTTTATCATAGTTGTTACTAAGCCCTCATCGGTCTCTTGCATCATTTTTACAGATTTATCAGTACCTTCTATATTCTTTATTGTTAATTGTTGATAAGTCAGTAAAGTTTGTTGAAGAATTTGATTCAAGCTATTTAATTTGTCTATACATTCTAAAACATTACCTTCACCAGTAGATGAAGGTATATTGGGCTGAAATGATTGAACAGCAGATTGTATTTTGGACAAAGACTCTTCAACATCACTATATTTAATTCTGATTTCACCCAAGTTAATCACTCCTTAAGAATACGTTAACTTTTTACACTAGTTTGTTTAGCAGCAGAAATTGAATCCTGAATAGATTTAATCTCAGATTGAATATCCATTATTTTATTACTAATTACATTAAAAACAGATTCAAATTGATTATTTTCCATATCTTCGTACTCTATCAACATCCTATTTTCTCGAATATCCTCAAATTGATTTGCTAACATCCCAGTCCAAGTTACAGAAGATAATTCAGGATTTAAACAGTGGTATTTGTCATTCTGAAATGCTTGTTGATGTTGTTGCATTTCACTTTGACATCTAATCAAGCGTGCCAACTGTTCCTCTTTAAGCCTTAACAAACTATATAGGGATGATAAATAAGCATCCATGAAATTTCACCGCCTTACATTAAATATTGATATAGGCACTATATCACAATTAATTGGATATTTTTTCTACTTTTACAAATACCCTTCAAAATTAGGACTTTAAACCTTATTTCAATATTTTTCTAGTAGTTATAACATTTTGATTCCAAATGTGATTATGAATACACTTAAACTTGTTCAACTTTTCTTAAGTATTTAGTAAAATAAGCACCTAACAGTAAAAGAACAACCGAAATTCCCCAGCTCCATATCCCAAGGAAATCAAACCAGTAGGCTAAAAGATTAACTATCGCGATTAAGAAAAAACAGATTGATGTTAATGCTGTCCTCAGACCTTTAATTCCTTGTGAACGCCTTTGCCGTATGACGTATGTAATGGAGAATATCAACGTTATGAGGACAAGAACGGATAAAATGGATTCCATCTTTACTTCCCTCCTATTTGGTTTCTACTTAATAATACGATTCATATTTCCGATATGTTTCATTTTTTTCCAATTTTCAGGAGTGTTAACAAATTGACATATCGAGAAAAACCGATTAGAGTATAAAACATGAACAATCCAATCGATGTATTTAAGGCGCTTTCCAACGACATTCGCCTCGATATTCTGAAATGGCTCAAAGATCCACATCAACACTTTGATAAACCCACTGCTCATCTATCAAAAACGATTAATGAGAAAGGCGGTATCTGTGTGGGAGATATACAGGAAAAAGCGAATCTATCGCAATCCACTGTATCCCAGTATTTATCGATGATGCAGAAAGCTGGTTTGCTGGAATCAGATCGTCATGGCAAATGGACGTACTATCGGAGAAATGAAAAAAACATACAAGAGTTAGCCACCTATCTAAAAGAAGAATTATAGGTTCTTCTTTTTTTGTTTTTATATCGATAATTTTAAATATGTAAATATGAAGGAGTTTTGTTTATGAAAATATGGACTTATCTTTTAGCATTACTTGCTGGTGTTTCGCTAAGTGTTGAAGGGGCGATATATGGCGAGCTTGGAAAAACAATCGGAAAATTAGAAAGCAGCTTTTACAACTTTTTTGTTGGTGCCATTATACTTGGAATCGTCGTTCTGTTCTTAGGTAAAGGTTCTCTAAGCTATACGTTTCAAGCTCCTAAATGGGAACTTTCTGGTGGTGCCCTGGGTACCATCTATCTAACAATCTTAATCATAGCGATACCGATTGTTGGTGTAGGCATTGCTATGATTTCTGTTATCATCGGTCAGATCGCTATGAGTATACTCATCGAGCACAAGGGCTGGTTAGGGAGTTCAAAGGCTTCCGTTAACAAAGAAAAACTTATTGCAGTATCGCTTATGACCATCTCACTGCTGCTCATTTTTTAGGAAGGAAGGGATAACAACATGAACATAATAATTCTTCTAGGATCAGTCATAGGTGGTATATTACTTAGTGCTCAATCATCAATAAATGGAGCTTTCAGCAGAAAATCCGGTACGTATGAAGCTGCGTTTTTAACATTTTTCTCTGGTGCACTCCTATTAGCCATTCTTATTCTTTTCTTTGGTGAAGGTAACATCTTAAAGGTCTTTGAAGCGCCTAAGTGGCAGCTTGCAGCCGTATGGTTCGGGGTTGGTTACTTATTTTTAACAGTAGTTGCTGTACCACGCATTGGTGTCATCGCTACTAACATTGCAACCGTCATTGGACAGCTTACCGCGGGTATGGTTATCGACCATTTTGGATTTTTTGGAGGACTATCCGTTCCCTTCACTTGGGAACGCATGCTCGCGATTCTTTTGATGTTCATTTCACTTCGTTTTATATATATCGGTAATAAAAAGCAAAGTAATGAAACGATGCGATTATAAGCTACGTAAGCGTTTGTATCACATTTCTATCACATAAACCTCACAGAACGTTCACAAAACCGTTGTGTAAAGTCTCTTAAGGTGTTCTATTATTTGAACTGGGAATTCATTTAGTGCTTTAATAGAAGTGGATTTAAGGTTACACTATATGGATAATATAGAGAGAGAATTATTGTGAAGATGGTGTCTTATAGTATGGAAAAAACAATGAAAGTAGAAAAACAAAAACGGTCAGCGATTCTGTCACAAACTGTGAAAACGGGAATCATTAAATCTAACCTCGTTCCTATGTTTGCCGGACTTACGCTGGCATTATATACGTACGATATCGATCCTGGCACTAAGTTACTTGATGTTGTATTCGCATTGATCGGAACCATTTTAGTAATAGGTGCTGCTGGTACGTTAAATAATGTATATGACCGCGATATTGATGCAATCATGGAAAGAACGAAGAGCAGACCTACAGTTACGGGTGAGATCGATACAAAATTTGCGATTACACTTGCTGGCATTATGGCTGTGCTTGGGATTATCGCTCTTGCGTTCACCACACCGCTTGCGGCATTACTAGGTTTCTTAGGTCTTTTCTTTTATGTCGTTCCTTATACGATGTGGACGAAACGAAGAACGATTTATAACACTGAGGTAGGTAGTATTTCAGGTGCGATGCCTCCCCTTATCGGTTGGGCAGCAATGACAGGGACGCTTGCACACCCCGCGATTGCCGCACTGTTCATCATTCAGGTCATCTGGCAGATGCCTCACTTTTATGCCATCGCCATTCGCCGACACGACGAATATAAAGCAGCTCGTATACCGATGCTCCCTGTTGTAAAAGGTGTTAAAAGAACCTATACACAAACAAACATCTATCTAGTGTTATTAAGTTTAACGAGCTTTTTGTTCCTGCCGTTAAGCTTAGGGTTAACGCTAGTTGCTCTTCTTATGAACGTGGGTTGGCTTGTGTTGAGCATCTATGGCTACAAAAAAAACAAGGATTCTGAGAAATGGGCAAAGCTGCTCTTTATCTATTCTCTAATCCACATGACGATCCTGTTTTCAACAGTCATCGTCTACTCGTTGGTTGGTATTTTTATATTAAATTAGAAAAAAGGTTCGGGATTGCTCCGTACCTTTTTCATTTGTTGGTCCTCTTATTTTGACTGAGCAGTAAGTGCTTGGGAACTACCATTAAAGTCGAACGGCGTCGAGGATTGTAGACTCGAGGATAAACTGCATAAACTTTTGGATTTAGGACCAAAACTCGTGGATAAATTGCACAAACTTTTGGATTCAGAATCAAATCTCGTGGATTAATCCCTTAAACTCCTGGATTCGTTTATCCACCACACATAAAAGCCTGCTCCAACTATTGGAGCAGGCTTTTTCGCTACAATTATTAATGCGCCGTATCCATTCGATCTACGTGCGCTAGATGTTTGTAATTCCAACCGATGAAGATGATTGATAAAAACACGAAACCAGCAGCTACATAAAACGGTAGATGTGGATTGAAGATCTCTGCTAGTTTTGCCGCCATGTAAGGAGAGATCGCCGCTCCTAAAAACCGCAAAAAGCTATATGCTGCAGATGCTGTCGATCGCTCAACAGGTGCTGCTTCCATAACAGCTGTTGTAATTAAGGTATTCGTATTCCCCAATATTGCTCCAGCAAAAACGATCGCTGAAATGATAACCCATTGAGTCGAAGTGAATAATCCCATGATTACAAGGTCAGCTACAAATAAGAACAGCATGATTGCCATAGATTTTACCGTTCCAAATGTTCTTTCTAGCTTTGGTGCCATAAATACGGATGTGATCGCTAGCAAAGTTCCCCAACCTAAGAACACATAACCTAGTCCCTTCGGATGTAACCCTAGAACAAATGGTGCGTAAGCCATGATCGTGAAAAATCCAATGTTATACAGTGCCGCAACGATTCCGAGTACTAAGAGTGAACGATGCTTCATCGCTTTAAACGGAGCAGATAACGGTGTTTTTTTCTTTTTCACAGATAACTGCGCATTCGGTTTAGGCATCAATACCAACAGTATCATGAATGCAAGAATCATAAGAGTCGAAACTCCTATGAAAGGCGATCTCCACGAAATACTACCTAAGGTACCTCCGAGTAGAGGTCCGATTGAGATTCCTAAACCAACCGCTGCTTCATACAAAATAATAGCCTTAGCTGTACCGCTGTTTGAAAGGGATACGATCGCAGCTAATGCAGTTGCTACAAACAGAGCATTACCTAATCCCCAACCTGCACGAAGACCAACTAGCGTCCATATGTTATCAGCAAATCCCCCTAGTGCGGATACTGTCGCAATAATGAAGACCCCTGCCAAGAGAGTTCCTTTATTGCCAAGTCTAGAAGACACGCTACTCGTTATAAGCATGGCAAAAGCCATCACTGCATTATAACTCGTATAAAGTAACGTCACTTCACTTGGTGATGCTTGAAGATTTTCAGCGATAGAAGGTAAAACAGGATTGACCAATCCCATCCCCATGAAAGCTGTTATACAAGCGAAAAAAACAGCCCATACGGAGATCGGCTGATGAAATAAACTTTGTTTATCAAGTGAAACTCCTGAAACCTTAGCTCCGCCAACACTTTGTGTGTTTGTTGACATTCTCACATCTCCTTTTCAATTTTATTATGAAAACAACTTATTGTATAATACAACTATATGATTGTATAATACAACTACTTTGCTGTCAAACCCACATCCTGTTGTTGAAACATGTTCTAATCGGTTATTATGTTGGTAGAGTTTTGAATGTAAAGGTGGCAAATACGATGAAGAATCCCATACTTGAAAAGATCGAACTTGAGATGGCCGTGCTTGTAAGGCGCGTCACTTCGATCACATCCAAAAATAAAATCGGTAATCTTGACAGATCAGCCTATCTCCTTCTGCATCAACTGTCTGTTCATGGCCCTCTTGGAGTTAAGACGCTAGCTGATAACTTGCAGCTGGATACCTCTACAGTCAGTAGACAAGCTGCTTCACTTGAGAAAAAAGGATATGTGTACAAAGTTCCAGATCATGTGGATCGTCGAGCTTACTTTCTACAGTTAACAGAATCAGGGACTGTAGATTTTAATGAGTATAAAAAAGCTCGGCTTGATCGTTTTGAAGTACTTACAGTTGATTGGACGGAGGAAGAACGCAAACAGTTTGGTCATCTCCTAAAAAAATTTAATAAGGCTATACTAGAAAAATAAACCCCGCTAAAGCATGTTTAGCGGGGTTTTCCTCATCCTTATTTACCTTTTTTCATGGAGATATATTCTTTTACAACTTCATAAACATAGTCTTGATTAGCAGCTGCTGTTGTAGGATCGTATTGGCCACCGTTGGTTTTATTGTTGGAAAGGACACGGATACCGAGGAATGCCACATCATAAGCTTTTGAGATTTGTGCTGCTGATGCACCTTCCATCTCTTCAACAGAAGTTCCAAAGTTCTCATGGAACCAGTTGATACGGTCAACTTCATTGTTCCAAACGTCTGCAGAACCGATCGTACCCTCTACAACTTTTCCTTTTGTATACTTATCTTTCACTGCGTGAGCAGCTTTTAACAGCTTTGCATCACCTTCAAAGAAACGTGCTTTTTCCGCATTCGGATCTTCCCCAGCACTACCTTCTGATGCCATCAAGTCCATAGGAATCCATGATGTAGGGTGTATCCCTTCATTCGCTTCTTTATGAGGTGTCTTTAAAGACCCAAGATTTACCGTTCTTTTTCCTAATACAATATCAAATACGTTTAAGCTTGGATCATGTCCACCAGATGTACCTTGATTGATGATAGCTGCAGGTTTATATTTTTCGATTGCAATAGCAGTAGCTGCTGCTGTGTTTTCCATGCCCTTACCTGTTTTGGCCACAATTACCGGATAGTTATTCAGTGTTCCTTTATAGAAAACAAAGTTCCCAGAAGTTTCTTCTTTAACGTTCTTTAAGCGCTTTGCAAAATTCTCAGCCTCAATCGGCATTGGTCCTTGAATGATGATCGGACGTTTTACTTTTCCTTTTCCGGATGCTGTTTGGTTAAAATTAAACCCGGCTAATGCAGATAAAAATAAAACTGCTGCGATTGCTAATAATCCGTATTTCTTCATTGTAAATTTACCCTCCAGATGTCACGGATTACACGTATATACGCAATAAAAATAGCCTAGAGAATGTAGATATGTTCTACCTCTAGACCGACAGAGTCAAAGTATCAATAAGCAAAGGAAATTTGCTAAATCAATGGCTGACATACTTATTTTTTTATAAGTATAACTACTCAACCTGTTACTTCAACTCGTAGTCCAGTTCTTTCATTGGGAACCGGGTAGAAACACTCAGACCATATTACCGAGCATATACGAGTAATTCGTTTTTTATGTATGTTACTTTGATAATATAACAATAATCCGTTTCGTTTTCAACATAAAACTTAACATTTTTAATTATAATTTGTTTAATGTTCGGTTTTCATCTTCTTTAAGCAATGAATAGATGAGAAGATCATCAAATTTGCCACACGTAAATTCATAATGTCTGAGCAATCCTTCTTTAACAAAACCTATATTCTCTACTAGTTTTTGTGATGGAAAATTATCAGGTTCAATCAGTGCTTCAATCCTTTCCAGTTCCATGTGTTGAAATCCATGTATTACAACAGCTTGCAACGCTTCTTGTGCAATACCCTTACCCCAATATTCTCTATTCAGTTCAAATCCAACTTCTGTTCGAAAATGCTTTTGTGTCCTATTTAGAAATCCACAGCTTCCAATGATTGTATCTGAACTTTTTAACGTGATTCCCCACCTTATCCCTGTATGTGCTTCTAAGATGGATTCATACCATTCTATTTCTCCATGTACATCCTCGACTGTTTGGTAAGGTTCGAGGCCCATATGTTTTACAACTTCAGAGTCCGATAGATAAGAAAACATATCCTTCGCATCATCCAGAGTTACCTTCCTTAAGATCAAGCGGTTCGTTTCAATTATAGGATGATCACTCATCGCATTCATGTCCTTTCTTTAACGAATTGTCACAGAAATCAATTTGCTTAGTTCCGCATACAAACGGTTCTTCATATCTTCCAACTCATCTTGAGACGGTCTTATTTCATCTGCAAACATCTCTTCTCTATCTACCCACCATACAGGACCTTTTACAGGTGAGTCGTTTTCTCTTCGAGGAAACAAATGCCAGTGAAGATGTGAATCACCATTTCCTAATAATTCATAGTTTAATTTTTCAGCATTAAACGCGTTATAAACCGCTTCAGCTACTAAACTCATCTCATTTAAGAATGTCTTCTTCATATCTGTCTCTAGAAAATGCAGTTCTGTCTTATGTTGTTTTGAAAGAAATAGCGTATACCCATTAAAATATTGATGATCTCCAATCACGACGAAACCTGTCTCAAGCTCTGCAACAAAATAAGGATTTGTTCCGTTTTGGATCATCTCAATCCGTTCACATATTAAACAACCTGGATGAGTCATTCTTATGACCTCCTTCAACTTTTATAGTTTAACATAATTTTCCTTTTGTCTGTTTATTATGTTTAATCTTGTATGTAGTTCCCATAGCGCCGTTTTGTTGCTATCCCACTTTAAAGCGGAGACAGCTTCTTCATAGCTAACCCATTTGTAGGCAGTGTGCTCTTTCGATAGATTCAATTTCTGATCATAGACTTCTAAACCAAATGAATACTCCGGTATAACGAACACTTCTTCACCCCAAAGAAAGTGACCTACTACGTGTTCTACTGGCAAAGAAGTTTTTGAATCTAAATGGATTAACCCGCATTCTTCACCTAGACCTGTTTCTTCAAAGGCTTCTCTCCTGGCAGACTGTTCAGGGGTTTCACCCATTTCCCCGCCACCAGCAATCGCTTGCCAGTAACCCATATCTGAACGTTGTAAAATTGCATATTCAATATCAAGTTCTCTAAATACAAAAGGAATAACCAAAACCTGGTAAGGCGCTCTCATTCCCATCAACTCTCCTCCTGCATGTTCTATTTTTGTAACACTTACAAGCGGTAATTCTTCGAAAACTAGGCTATTATAATAATACACTTATTTTTGTTGGGGGCTTTATTTTGGAAATGAATCTTTTACAAGAAGCAACAGAATTTATCACTTCCTGTTATCAGGAATTAAATAGAACGCAGATTGAGATTGATGATCGAATTTCAGAAATCGCACAAGAAATTGAGTTAATAGGTACATACAGTCACTTAGCATTTGAAATTGATTACGGCGCAAAAGTAGCGTGGAGAAACAGCAATCGATGTATCGGAAGATTGTTTTGGGACCAGATGACCACGTTCGATCAAAGACATGTTGAAACAGAAGAAGAAATCTTTATGGCAATCGTAGAGCACATGAACTATGCGACTAACCATGGACGAATTCGGCCAACAATAACCATTTTTCCTCCCAAAACTAAGAAACACCATGCGCGAATATGGAATCATCAATTGATTCGATATGCTGGGTATCAGACAGAAGCTGGAATTATTGGAGATCCATCATCTGTTGAATTTACTGAAAAGTGCATAGAGCTCGGTTGGGAACCCAAATACGGAAAATTTGATATCTTGCCCATTGTAATTCAAGTAAATGATAACGTTCCTAAGTTATTTGAACTTCCAAAGTCTTCAACGCTAGAAGTAGAGATACGTCACCCTGAATTTGATTGGTTTCAAGATCTTCAACTAAAATGGTACGGTGTTCCCCTCATTTCAGATATGGCTTTAGAGATTGGCGGGCTCCGTTACACGGCAGCTCCTTTCAATGGATGGTATATGGGGACTGAGATCGGTGCAAGAAATCTAGCTGATGAAGATCGTTACAATATGCTCCCACAGATTGCTTCATGCATGGGCATAGATACGAAAAGTTCGATCTCTTTATGGAAAGATAAAGCGCTTGTTGAGTTAAACATCGCAGTGCTTCATTCATTCCGAGAAGATGGTGTTAGTATTGTAGATCATCATACAGCAGCTCAACAGTTCAAAAAGTTCGAAGAAAAAGAGTCAGAGAGTGGCCGAAATGTAACGGGTAACTGGGCGTGGCTCATTCCACCTATGAGTCCTGCAACAACTCACATTTTTCATAAACCTTACAAAAATGATATCGTAAAACCCAATTATTTTTACCAGCCTAAACCGTATTCGAAAGAAAAATAGACGATATAACAAAACGTTCAGAACGTGTTTTCTGGACGTTTTTTCATATGATTTGCTAATGCCCAATATAATAGTGAATAGGATTTCGTTTCTCCGAAAGGAGCTGTTAGGATGTCGATCAAACCGCAGCAATTAAAGCAAGGCGATACTATTGGAATTGTAACATTGGGTAGCCCGCTCGAAGCGAACATAATTAATCAAGGAATCACAATGTTAAAAAATATGGGTTTTCAGGTGATTGTAGGAGACTATGTATACGCGACGAATGGTTTCTTGTCAGGAACCCCACAGCAACGTGCTTCAGATTTGATGAAGATGTTTCAAAACAATCAGGTGAAAATGATTCTTCCAACGCGAGGTGGTGTGGGAGTAGCAGGCATTCTACCCTATCTCGATTACAATATTATCAGAACCAATGCGAAGATCATCTCAGGTTACAGTGATATAACCATTCTCATAAATGTGCTGTATCAACTATCGGATCTCGTTACGTTTCAAAGCTTGATGCTCTTGGATTTCCGGTCCGGTACTCCTTCTTATAATTTCAATCAATTCTTTAATAGCATCACCCGAACAACTGCACCATGGCAGATCATGAATCCATCAACTATTCCGCTTGTAAGTAAAGTTGCAGGCAACGTTACAGGAGTTATTGTAGGTGGAAACCTAACATCGTTCGTAGATTGTTTAGGAACACCTTATGAAATTGATACCAAGGGTAAAATATTATTTCTTGAAGAAACTCACGAGCCCGTAAACACCGTCTATAGATACTTAAACCACTTAAAGCTCGCAGGTAAATTTGAAGATTGTATCGGAATCATCATAGGAGAATGTACAAAATGTGAACCTGCATATGGAGTAACATTTGAAAATGTAATCGATGAATTTCTTGTTCCACTCGGCAAACCACTCATGACCAATCTAACAAGTGCTCACGGCTATTATAAAGCGGCGATCCCACTAGGTGTAAATGTGAACATGAATACGGTGAATCGTACTTTAACTGTTATGGAGCCGACGGTTATACAATAAATAGATTTCTCATTCTTATGTATATTAGAAGGATGAGTCGTTGTGAACTCACTTGAAACTTTTAACTATTTGAATATAGTTTCATAAAAAAACACAAGGCTACTTCTCGATAGAAAGTAACCTTGTGTTTAACTGTTTTATCAATTGCTCAATCACAAAACAAATCATGTTTTTCCAAATTCATCTTGCTATATGAACGATTTAGAACCTCTTTTGCAATACCATTACCATGATGATACTTTTCAACATACATAGCTTTAACTATTCGTCTTACTTCAGATTTCGATATTTCTTGTTCTGTTTCCTGTTTCATGAATAGATGAAGAGGTACATCTACGCCATCATCATGTATAGGTGGCTGAAAATAGAGAAAATCCTCCACTTTATAAAAGCCATTTTTCATAAAGAAGTTCGTTCGCTTTACGCAGTCTTCTTTTTCTTTTTAGCTGTGTACCATCTCTTGCGTCTCAGTCTCAAGAACGATTGCTTTTAATGACTCATTTCCAGCATGAATACTATCTTGTTGTAGAACTTCTTCAATCTTTTGAAGAGATTTTGCTCCTAACCCTTTACTTCTTATTTGAGGATTTGTTACTAGATACACGATAAATCCTGCATTTACGTCAGCTAAATAGTGAGCTGTAACAACACTGATTAACTCATCTTCCAGATATCCAACTAGAAAACGATAATGATTTGGCCGGTTCGCTTCAGCATTCTTCAGACTTTGAAGAAAAACCGATTCTGGTTCCCGAACCTCAATCGGAAAAGAGTTGTGATACAAAGTAAGTGCTCCTTTCAAATTTTCTTGATTTGAAAAAGCCACTTCTTTCCAAGTGATTTCCATTTTTGATAACCGCCTTTTTCCTTTTAAAGCAAGTTAAAATATCTATTACTTTATTTATTCAATGTAATTTTGACAAACTTTCGCTTCCCAACTTGAATGACCATACCCTCAGATAAGATGAGGCAAGAACTTGCATCTTCCACTTTCTCATTATCTACTTTAACACCACGGTTGAGGATCATTCTACGAGCTTCGCTTTTTGATGAAAGCATCTTCAACTCAACAATTAAGTCTATAATTGACATTTCTAAAGGGCCGTCCCATTGAATGACCGGAATATCAGATGGCAGAGAGCCTTGTTGAAACACGGAGATAAAATGCTTCTCTGACTCTTCCGCTGCTTCTTGGCCATGGTAAATGCGGACAATCGTACGAGCTAGAAGCATCTTTGCATCACGTGGGTGAAGCTTCCCAGTTGCAACATCTGACTTTATTGTATCAATCTCTTCTTTGTCTAAGTCCGTTACGAGTTCGAAGTACTTGACCATCAGCGTATCTGGAATGGACATCGACTTTCCGTACATTTCATTGGGAGCTTCATCAATACCAATATAGTTTCTCTTGGATTTAGACATTTTTTCAACGCCATCTAAACCTTCTAAGAGGGGCATAAGCATAGCAACCTGCTTTTCTTTTCCAAATTTCTCTTGGTAGTGTCTTCCCATTAGTATGTTAAAGTGTTGATCCGTTCCACCTAATTCAATATCACAGTCTAACCTAACAGAGTCGTAACCTTGCATGAGCGGGTAGAAGAATTCGTGCAGTGAGATCGGCTTTCCTGTTGAGATACGCTCATCAAAATCATCCCGCTCCAACAGTCTTGCCACTGTAATTTTACCAGCAAGGTTTATTACATCTTCAAAATTCAGCTTAGAAAGCCATTTAGAATTGTAGTGCAGCTCTACTTTTTCCATATCTATGATTTTTCCAAACTGTTCGAAATATGTTTTCGCGTTGTGCTCCACTTCTTCTGTTGTCAATTGTTTTCTCGCAACAGACTTTCCTGTAGGGTCACCGATCTTGCCTGTAAAATCTCCAATGATCAATTGAATGACATGACCGTTTTGTTGAAACTGTCTTAACTTATTCAACACCACTGTGTGACCAAGATGTACATCTGGTGCTGAAGGATCAAGTCCAAGTTTAATTTTCAGTGGACGATTCTCTAAAATGGACTTTGCTACTTTTGTTTCTAACTCTTCGGTAGGGATTATATCCTGAACGCCTTGCTTATAGATTGCCATTTGCCTCTTCACTTCATTTTGCTGTTGCTCTGTTAGTTGTTCTAAAACTGGAATCATCCTTATTTCCTCCTCTAATTATTGTAAAAACCTAATCTTCAAGAAATTATAAAAAGACCACATCCCTATAACACAAGGGACGTGGTCTAAATTTACACGCGGTACCACCCTAATTGAAGAACAAATATTCTTCCACTCAAGTTAAATAACGGTTTTCCCGTTCTTCGTCTGTTTCTAATATAAGTGACGAAGAAAGCTCTTGGAAATGTAATTCACATGATCTTTGTACTGATTCACACCAACCACCAGCTCTCTAAAACAGGGAGATCATTGCTACTGCGTTTCCTGTCATCGCATTTTTTTATTAAATTTAAAAGTCGTTCTCTCGAATAACTCTTCTTAGCAAGCCTGAGATTAATTTCTGCTCTTCAACGGACAAGGAAGAAACGACTTCAACCTCACCTTCATGAAACCTTGGATACAGTTCCTCCATCACTTTTCTGCCTTTATCGGTCAGAACAACACACGTGATGCGTCGATCGCGATTATCCACCTTACGAAAGCATAATTCTTTTCTTTCCAATGTATTCGTAATGTTACTTATGGTTGCTTTTGAAACTCCAGCGGATAATGCTAGTTTTTTTGTTTCAACGGATTCCCATATCCACAGATCATACAGAATAGAAAATGACGTCCAAGATAACCCATGCTTTGCTAATACTTCTCGCTCCATCTTATTACGCAATCCTTGAGCAGCTCGATACAGATTTGTAACCACTGTAATAGAATGCAGATTGAGTGATTCGATCGGTGCTTTAGTCAATTGATTGATGGTGTCCTTCTCTTCCGGCAACAATTCACCGTACTCATCAAAAGAATAGATATGATCCACTCCTTATCAATTTTCATAATCGTTAGCATTGAAACGATAGTAACAGATAAAAATAGTAAATGCAAGATGTTATTTAATTCAAACTGATCTTCTTTTCCTATAGGGTTTTCCATACTTCACCAACACATGCCATAGAAGTTTCAGCTCTTGTACTATTTCTTTCTGCGTTCCTCTGTAGCTCCATGTCACTGGATTTCTTGTTAAATCCATTACAGCTTCACCTATAAGATGTGCATCTATCACTTGATTTTTCGCGATTCTTTTTGCTAAGGACGGCATTTCAGAACCTCTAAAATCTGAAGGGACCTGATCTACAGACAATTGAAATCCAGAATGATAATAAAGCTTAATATCATATTTTGCACAAAGACTTGTAAGCGTAACTCCGACCTTCGTTCCAATAAATGAGGGGTCTGCAACAAGAATTTCCACATCTTCTTTTAATACAAGATCACCGTGAACTTGTGCTTCGATATAATGATTTAGATTTCGATACACTTGTTTTTTAGCTGGGTCTTCAAACGGTAATTTTATTTTTTGAACAAGATGCTGGACCAATGAACCTATCATAAGATTTGATTCTCCGAGCGCATAATCTCTCGTGAAGATTTCCTCAAATAATGCTGCAAGTATCATATCGA
Source organism: Fictibacillus sp. 5RED26 (assembly GCF_015903895.1). Lineage (NCBI taxonomy): Bacteria > Bacillati > Bacillota > Bacilli > Caryophanales > Fictibacillaceae > Fictibacillus > Fictibacillus sp. 5RED26. The sequence goes on from NZ_JACZDU010000001.1 coordinate 1,527,611, forward strand.
ACTCTCTAATAGTCCCTTTTTCTTTTGGATTTTGATGAGAATCAAGGTATGTAAAAGTAGCTCGTTTTGAAACTTCAGGCTTGAGTAAGAAGTAGCACGAACCAAACCGTGGCGCTGGCCCATCGGCATGCATCATAATGTTTAACGCACCATATTTTGCTCGCTCATTAAGGGTCGTTCCTTTTATCTGGTAAGCTCCTCCAAATAATTGTTCTTCCCACCGATCACGCAAACCTCCGGGATAGGCAGATACACTTCCGTTTGAAAGCAACGATTCAAACTGACTCTTGTATATTCCTTCTTGATGTAACGCTTCGGCAATACAATTCATTGAAGAGTTTGGCCGATCCGGATGAAAGTGAAGAGCGATTCGGGCATGCTCTTTAACATTATGGACTGCCTTATGAAATACATCAGTGGTTATGTTAGACATTCTTAATAAATGTTGAATCGTCGCTTGAGCATCGTCCTTATGTTTTGCAGCATAACGCTCAACATAATCTATTGCAGATTGTTGTGCTCCAGTTAATTTCATATAATAATCTCCGTTTCCGTCGGTAAATGATGTTATTCAAGAACCAATAAAGTGACTCTTCACGCTCATGAATAGTGGTTTAGCTTTAAGGAATATATTTTATAAAGGAGAGGATCATTATGGGTTATCGAAAAAAGAAAAGAATTACAGGATCTCGAAGCTTTAGGACTCCGAGTACATTTCCTCTCATCTTACTTTTGGTGATTCTGCTATTCTCTGCTATAAGTTTATTTTTATCTTCGACAGTATTTCAAGATCACCTTGTTCTGAGGGAGCTTTTCCTTTTTTTAGCTATGTCTCTGCTATTATTATTTATTGGCGTTGTTGCCAGTTATTTAAGAATACACAACTGGATAGAACGCCTACTTATTCTGGTTGTAATCATTGGATCCATTACAGCTGCGATTGGTTTTGCACACACCGTATTTCAACTCTACGAAGATATTGGTGACTATGAAGCTAGAAAATTCAACGTGATAGAAGGAATTCCTTCAACCTTAACGTATGGCTCGAAAAATGGTCCTGACTATGTCTCTTCCATAATGATTGATAATAAAAAAATTAATGTAGCACACTTGAATATAACGGCTAAGTCTTATAAAGATCATTTCAAAGGCAAATCCATTCGATTAAAATACCTTTCTCATAGTAAGTTTGCTGTAAGTATAGAAAAAAACGAATAAGTATTTCACATGTGATTTTGAACTAAAAAAAACACAGCCCTCTTTAGAGAAGCTGTGTTTTCTTTATTCACTGGTTTTAATACTAATGCAGAACCGCCTACCATACCCATGTTTGTAGTTTCAAAATACAATCATTACAGATTCTTTTTTCTGCTAAGCTCTTATGCGATTTACAGCAACAAGCATTAAGAATGATATACCAATAACACTTCCTACCCACATCCATGCAAGATCCATATTTCCTGATTCGATCGCGATATAGATTGCGGTGGATATCGTCTGTGTTTTTCCAGGTATGTTTCCGGCAAACATTAATGTTGCACCAAACTCACCTAATGCGCGAGCAAAACTTAAAATAGCACCTGATGTGATAGCTCTAACAGATAATGGAACAGAGATTTTTCGCAATACATCCCACTCGTTGGCTCCATCTACTCGCGCTGCGTTTTCGATGTCTGCGTCAATAGATTCAAACCCCGCTTTTGCGGATTGATACATGAGTGGAAATGCCACAACTGCAGACGCAATAACGGCTGCCCACCATGTAAATATAATCGGCTGATTAAAGAGCCACTCTACGAGCTGTCCCCCGGGACCATTTCGACCGAACAAAACGATTAACAAGAAACCTACCACAGTTGGGGGTAGTACGAGTGGAAGTAGGAATATTGTTTCGATTAACGTTTTCCCTTTAAACTTCTGGTGAGCCATGATCCTTCCGAAAAATAAGCCGGCTAAGATCACAATCAGTGAAGCTGTCACCGCTATGCCAAGTGATAATTTGACAGGTGACCAAAAATCTATTGCCATTTCCTTTTCCACCCGCTTATTCCATTGATTTATATGCTGTATTCATCTGTCTTCATCATATCATATCGCTCATTGCTGGTGATGAAAGATGCTGATATTGTCGAACGGCCTTTATTTTTGAGTTTAGACTTAATTCATGTCTAGTTTGACTTAATCAATGATCAGAACGACTTAATTTTTCTGAGTAAGACTTAATTTTTCTTATTTAGACTTAATATTCAAAAAAGATGCTCATCGGATGCCTTAAAAACATCTGTAAATGAAAAAAGCTGCTTAGATGAGTGGATTTCACCCATCTAGTCAGCTCATTCATCCTTATTCTTTAACAGCTAGCACTGAACCTTTATACTCTTTATCAATAAAATCGGTAATTTCTTTCGAATGAAGCACTTCTAACAAGGTTTTGATAGATTTCTTCTCTTTGTCGCCTTCACGAACTGTGATAATATTCGCAAATGGTGAATCTGAACCTTCAAGTGCGATGGAATCTTTCTTCGGGTTCAAATCCGCATCGATTGCATAATTTGTGTTGATCACAATCGCATCGCCTTCATCATTCTCGTACGCTTTAGTCAATAGCCCTGGATCAATGTCTGCCACAAACTCTAAGTTTTTCGGATTTTCTACAATATCGCTTATTTGCGCTTCGTAGCCCTTTCCTTCTTTTAGTTTGATCAGCCCCTCTGCTTCAAAGATTGACAGGATACGCCCGTGCTCAGCAATTGAATTACTTAAGATAACCTTCCCGCCTTCTGGTAGGTCTTTTAATGACTTATGTCTCTTCGAATAAACGCCCATCGGCTCTAAGTGAACAGCTCCTGCATTTTCAAACTTATACTTCGGGTTATCTTTCACTTGCTGTGTTAGATATGGAATGTGCTGAAAATAGTTCGCATCAATTTCTTTTTCATATAAAGACTTATTCGGTAAGATATAGTCTTGGAACTTAACGATTTCTAATTCAATGCCTTTATCCTCTAAAAGCGGCTTCGCTTCCTCTAAAATTTCTGCGTGTGGTACATTTGATGCTCCTACTACTAGCTTTTCTGTTTTCTCTCCACCACTTGTTGATGAGCCACAAGCCGCTAATAAAAATACTGCAAAACTTGCGAGTAATACTTGGATGATTCTTTTCATGATCTGATCCCCTATCCTTTAGTTTCTATAAGTTCTTTGATAATAGATGCTCTTTAAGAGGTGGTACAAAAAAACCTCCTGTTCTCATAACAGAGACAGAAGGCTTCTCGAAAAACGATTCCGATAATCCTCTCATCTCTCAGTGTGACCACTGTTAGATTTAGCACCGTTTTCATATTGATTATTATTCAACATGAATGGTTGCCGGGTTTCATAGGGCTAATTCCCTCCACCTGCTCTTAATAAGAGTATTCCTATCAAATTACTTTGTATTATCACAGGAATTTTGTAAAATGTCAAACACTTTTTTTCAAATTATTCTGAACAGAAACTTTAACATTCTTTACTAACCATTCAGAAGTGGAAGAAATTAATTTATCGAAGTGGACAATAGAAGAATACGTATGATTAGCACCTTCTATTAGTACTATTGAGCTTCCACAATTCTTCCTCTTTCTTGATTCTTCAAAATAGTGAGAGCAATATCTTGATGATATAACTGGATCGTCCGATCCATGGATGAACAGTGCGTTACCACGAAACTGTTTGATGTCTTCTAATGGAGAATAAGCTTGAAGGGAAAGTAAAAATTCTTCGGTTATCGCATACCCTAGATGATCAATCACAGGGTGCTCTCCGTTATAACCAACTATATCTTTAATATCTTCAAATGGATTTCCTACTGCAGACCACGTGATTACATTCCCAATCCTATCATCATCTGCTACAGTGCAGACCGCGACTGCACCGCCTAAACTATGTCCGATTAACGTTATTGCATTTTGATCAATGTTAGGTAGTTTGCTACCAAAAGAAATAACTTCCTTCGTCTGATCGATAAAACAAGCAAACTCATTATCTCCATATTCCCCTTCACTCTCACCACAGCCAGCATAGTCAAATCTCAATACAGCAAACCCTAGTTTAACGAGTTCTTGAGCCGTTTTAACAAACAGACGATCTACTCCAATTCGTGTACTCGTAAAACCGTGACAAATAATGATCAGCGGAAACTTCTCTTCACCTGCACCACTCCAATTAGGAAAATGAATGGTGTGAGCCAATTTTCTGTCTTTCCACCATATACAATCCGACATAACCATATCACCCACTCCTTTTCTCTCTATTGAAATTCACTTAACCAGTATGATAAACGCAAAAAAACCGTGTTCCCTTAGAGAACACGGTTCCATACATAAAATCCGTTCGTTCTCTCATCTCTCAGCAAAAAACTGCTGTTAGATTTAGCACCGTTTCGGTCAAAACATAGTTCATCCGATGGTTGCCGGGCTTCATTGGGCTAATTCCCTCCGCCTGCTCTTAATAAGAGTTTCATTATTAATTTAAGGATAATCATAGGCTACTTGCTAATTGTTGTCAATAAAAAAACAAACCATGATCAAGTTTGCCAACAGAATATTATTAAATGACGAGGAGATGATAAAGAAATGTAGTAGTTCATGACGTAACAACGAACGGGTGATTTCAATGATATTTTTTAAGAAGAAAAAGAAAAAACAACAAGAATCAAATACAGATCCTACAAAAGGTACATTGACATTCCCAGAGCTCATGAAAAAGCTAAGAGCTTCAGCAGACTTTTCTACCGTTAAGCAATCATCACTCAGCACATTTTATATCTCTTATTATTAAACACTTGTAAATCCCGAATTTGTTCATCGGGATTTATTACCCTATATAACAGACATTCAATTAAAGAACTTAAATGACATACAGAAGCATTTGCCGTTAGATGGGATGGTCAAAACGAATGATGTGGATGACATCGCTAACAAAGTAACAGAAGGGTTTATTCTTATTCAAATGAATAAAGAGGACCCAGAAGGACTGCTTGTTCCAAGTCTATCGACCGAAAACAGGCAGATTTCTATCCCTGAAACTGAGTTTAGCGTTGTAGGTCCAAAGGAAGCTTTTGTTGAATCACTAGACACAAATTTAAACCTTATTCGTAAACGACTTCCTATTCCTGAATTCACAGTTAAGGAAGTACGGGTTGGGAAACTATCAAAAACGAGAGTAGCCATCATTTATATCGACGGAATCGCGGATGAAGAAAATGTGAACACGGCGATTCAGCGAGTCAATGATATCGAGTACGATCATATTGTAGATAGTTCTTATATCAATCAAATGATCTCCGACAATGAGAACTCTCCTTTTCCACAGCTCATTGATACAGAACGGCCAGACCGGGTAGCGAGTGTTTTATCTGAAGGAAAAGTGGCGATTATGGCTGACGGATCTCCCCATGCGTTAACGGGTCCAACAACCATCGTGGAATTTTTCTCCGCTTTCGAAGACTATTTTCTAAATTGGACGCTCGCTTCTGCCTTTCGATTGATCCGACTCATGGCTGTCATGTTTTCCGTGTTATCAACGCCTCTGTATGTAGCAGTATTAACGTTTCATTATGAAATGATTCCGGAAAATCTATTAGCTACACTCGTTGCTTCACGTAATGATATTCCTTTCCCACCTATACTAGAAGCTATCGTACTAGAACTTTCCATTGAGTTGCTTCGAGAAGCTGGTGCCAGGCTGCCTTCTAAGGTCGGTCAAACAATCGGTATTGTAGGAGGTATCGTTATCGGAACGGCAGCGGTACAAGCAGGATTAACAAGTAACGTTTTGTTAATCATTGTTGCTTTAGCCGCTCTTGCTTCTTTTACAACACCTGTCTATCAGATGAGTAACACGATTCGTTTATTGCGTTTTCCCTTTTTATTGTTTGCCCAGTTTTTAGGGGTTCTAGGTGTTGGTATCTGTTTCGCTTTTATCGTTTCTCATCTGCTGAAACTAACATCTCTAGGAAGACCTTATATCGCACCATTATATCCGCTTCGTGCAAATGATCTAAAAGATGCTCTTGTACGACTGCCGTTCAGTATGCAAAATAGCCGACCATCTTTATTAAGACCACAGGATAAGGCAAGGATGAATAAAAAGCGGGCAACAGCAAAGCATGACATTGAGGACTAAAAAATGAGGGGTATTTATGTCTCAGATCAGTGAAAACAAGCAGATATCACCTTATATGGCTTTTTATATGGTTACAACCATGCAGATTGGAGTGGGCATTCTAGGATTTGAGCGTTATATCGCTAAATCAGCAGGACATGATGCATGGATTTCTGTAATCATCGGAGGTCTTTCATTTAATGTACTGATCTGGATGATTTATCGTGTTCTTTCAAAAGAGAACGCTGATATCATTGGCGTACATAAAAACTTGTTCGGCAGATGGATTGGCGGCGCATTAAGTTTTCTTCTCTTGATTTATTTTAGTTCTACGATTCTAACCGTACTTAGGACTTATATTGAAGTAATCCAAATCTGGGTGTTTCCCGAGCTGAATACGGCTGTTATAGCCATCATCCTCTTAGGATTAGCTTATTCGTATGTTATTGGAGGAATCCGCGTTGTCGCAGGATTATCCGTACTAGGCTTTTTTATCACCCTCCCTCTATTTTTATTAAAATATTACGCACTTAAAAATGCACACTATACAAATCTTTTTCCTATTTTAGATCATTCATTTAGCGACCTCATGGCTGCTACTAAAGGAGTTACTCTTGATTATTTAGGATTCGAGCTCATACTGTTGTATTTACCTTTTTTAAAACAACCTGAAAAATCACAAAAGTGGGCTCACTTAGGAAATCTATTTACCATGTTCACTTACCTCATTACTGTATTCGTATCTTTTGTCTATTTTAATCAAGAACAACTTCAACATACGATTTGGGCGACACTAACACTATGGAAAATTGTAGACCTCCCATTCGCACAGCGATTCGAATATGCCGGTATCGCTCTTTGGCTTTTCGTCGTTCTTCCTAACATCTGTATAGGTTTGTGGTCTGTGAGCCGCGGAATTCACCGTTTATATAAGATCAAACAAAAAAGTGCGCTGCGCACAATGCTTTTCGTTATTTTCATATGTTGCATCTTAGTCGTTGATCGCCAACAAGTAGACATACTAAATACGAAAGTTTCTCAAGTAGGTTTTTATATTCTCTATGCTTATATACCGTTTTTATTTGTGATCCAGCTGATTTCAGGAAAAGTGAGGAAAACAAAAAATGACTAAAAAGAAGCTTCTCATTATCTTCACATTAATGCTATTAACTGGCTGCTTTCCAAGCAAAAAAATCCTAGAAGATGTTCAACTCGTATCAGCAGTTGGATATGATTATAAATCGAATAACCAAGTAGAGTTGAACGGGATGGTAGCCATTCCACAGCGAGGAGAAGATGTTCCTCCAATTTCTCAAGTGTTTACAGCAACCACGAATACGAGCAAGATGGCAAGAGCTCTAGAACAAGCTGAATCTCCAAAACCATTTGAGATCGGTCGCTTAGAAATTGCTCTTTATAATGACCGATTAGCTGAAAAAGGCATATATGATCTAGTTGACACACTTCAGCGTGATCCTTCCTTAGGTCGAGACCTATATTTGGCAGTCGTTAAAGGAAGTACGAAAACATTGTTAAAAGAGCAGTATCCGCTTAGTGAAACGCCATCAAAGTATTTGCTCCAGCTTCTAAATCAAAATATGAACGCGAACATACCAAAGTCAAATCTACATGATTTTTTGTATACGTATTACGGAAAAGGCATGGATCCCAACTTGCCACTCTTGGAAATGCAGGGTGATCGAATACGAGTAAAAGGTACAGCCCTCTTAAAAGACGACAAAATGGTCGGGCAACTGAAGCTCGAAGATTCCTTTCTCTTAAAGCTGCTGATGGAACCTTTTGAAAAAGGCATCTATGAAGTGAAATTTAAAAACGATCAATTCTTTACGATTCAAAATTTGTCATCTAAAGTAGAATATCGTTTTAAAGACGTGAAACGATCTCCATCCGTAGACATTTTCGTTAAAATAAAAGGACGCGTAAGTGAAGCGCCGAAGATTCCTGTAAGCGATCCGTCACTCATCGAACAACTAGAAAGAGCAACCGAGAAAGCAATGGATAGGCGAACCAACAAGATTGTAGAAAAACTTCAAAAATTGAATGTAGATACGATCGGGTTAGGAGATTTGGCGAGGAGCAGAACAAGAGGATTTGATTTTAAACGGTGGGATGAACAGTACCCTGACATGCCGATTAACGTTAATATGAAGGTGGAAATTACTCAGGCAGGGATTACAGAGTAACGTTGTTAATTTTATCGTTCATTTCTTAAGTGGGTAAATGGCTTTTTTGTCGAAAATCGTTTAAAAAATTTTATCCGTGTATATATTGGCGTTTACCGTGAAATTATTTCCAATTACCGTGGATATATGATTGACAACTATCAAAGTGTTTTTATCGTGTGCACATTTCATGGTGATGTCTACTTCATATGGACATCACGATATAAAATTAAAAGCTTTTATTCAACATATTAGTTTAGTTGAATAAAAGCTATCTTAATTAATCGATATTAACTCCCAGCTCCTGCTCCTGCAGAAGATTGGTTGCGTTTCTCGATCGCGTTGACTCCCATTACAACAGCGATTAGCTCTTCTGTTAATAAAGCATCTGAGTTGTTTTTTAGCTCATAAGCAGGAGCTTGGAAAAATCCATTTACTTTATTAAACGTCGCAATTTCCGACTTACTTTCATCAAAGATGGTATATTCTTTTGAAAAAGCGGGAGCTTCAATTTCATATGTATGGTCATTCGTTATATACCGATAACGTTTGGAGAAGAATGCAAATGCAGATTTTACCACGCCTAATTCCTTACCATCAGATTGCTTCACGATCCATTTTCCTGACATAAAAGGAAAACTACCTTCAACCAGGACCCTTCCAGTTTCATTCTCGATACTCACGCCTGAAGAAAAGGCGCTTTTTAGATCGAGAACTCCTCGTTTCTGTTGCTCTGCATTGTAAATATCCGTTCTGCCTGACGAGAAAAAGGTATCTTTAAAATACACACATCTTTCCATAGCAGCCACCCCGCTTCAATATCGATCTTATTTTTGTTGTTCCTCCAACTGCTGAAGTCGTTTTTCAATTTTCTTTCGCTTTTCTATTTCTTGAAACACAAAAATGAAGGCTGTTGCAGCCATTAAAAAAGTTAACCATTCCATCTTGATCACCCCTTAATCTTAAGTAGTTCTTTAATCCTTTTATCATAAGCACGATTTACAAATTCGGGCTTGATGGCATACATTTTAATCACTTCTTTGATCTCTTCTGGTCGGTAGAACTCATTTCGGTTGTGGGCTAGTGAAGGATAGCCTGATCCACGCTGAAGATAATCTGAAGATGCAACGGAATACCATCTTTCTTTCTCTATTGGTTCACCGTCAATCCTCATTTCGACCACTTTCAATCCATCATAAACCACTTGTGCACCTGAAATATGCAGTCCCCCTATATACTTCCCTCTAAAGCCAGGACCTCTTCCATCTAATAAGCAGTGTTGAACATCAAGTGATTGTTGAATGGCTTCCAATATGTATTTACCTTGAATCTCGAAGGAAGTTGGATTTAAGGGAGATGGACAGATCTCAATCAATTTTTTATTAGAAACGTAAGAAAAGATTCCTGCGTTAACAATGCCACTGTTTATCAAGCCTATGTCGGTATTCAGCATGTCTTTTAAACCATCTGCGATAAGGTTTGTGATCGGATTCTCACCGACCACATCGTGCCATAACGGTTCATTAATCGTATATAGTGGTTTTCCTAAGATCTCGATCGCTGTTTCTTTACTCCTCTTAAGGATAGCTACAATTTCTTCGTCTGGCTTGGAATCTTTTGTGTTATAAACGGCAGATTGTAAAAGGATTTTATGTGATTTCTTCACTTCAATTTCTAATACACCAATCTGTTCACCAAAGTTTCCAGCACTTACGATGAATGTATCATTAACAACCTTCGCTTCTTGATAGAGAACATGATCATGTGAGGACACGATTACATCAATGCCAGATATCTCTTTTGCTAGATCCATATCCGCTACCGTTCCGACATGATTTAGAAGAATGCACAGATCGTATTTTCCTCGATTACGCTCCAACTCTTCTGCGATGGTGATAATATAGTTTTCACTATGAAACCCTAAGCCTTCATTAAAAGCACCTAAGTCAGGTGATGCGCCAGTTACGAAAATTCGAAGCCCATTTTTAGAAAGGATTACACTCGAACGAACACCAGGAATCGCAGTCTCGTCTTTTCTAAATAGGTTGTTGCTGATAAACGGAACGGAACTTTGAACAGCCATATGTTCTAACGTCTCTGCCCCATTAAACATTTCATTGTTGCCGATCGTTAAAGCATCATAGCCAACTGCATCTAGAAGCTCGACCGCGGCCATTCCTCTTGTTCCTTGTAGTTCAATACTTTTAAAATCTGCAAAATCACCTGCATCAACTAGTATAGTGTTTTCGTCTTTATGTTGATTAATCATCGTTACTGCTTTCGCAAAGTTATCAAAATGACTGTGAAGATCGTTCGTATGTATGATTTTTAATTTCATAAATCCCCCAAAATTATATAAGATTACCTTTACAAATAATGGTATCATAAAATAAAAAGTAAATGTTCAAAAAATACGGAGGAATTGAATGTCATATCAAGATAACGATTTAAAGATTCGATCGATTACTAACGAAGACCTTCCAAGACTTTGGGAACTGATATATAAAGACAAAGCTCCTGAATGGAAAAAATGGGACGCTCCATATTTTGAGCACAAGCAAATTCCTTTTGATGAATTTATGTGGAACAAAGATCACTATGTCAATCACGATCAGCGCTGGGCAATTGAAGTGGCTGGTGAGTTGATCGGAACAGTGAGTTACTATTGGGAGCACGAGCCCTCCCACTGGTTAGAGATGGGCATCGGTATCTACAATCCTACCTATTGGAGCGGTGGATATGGAACAAGAGCTATTATTCTGTGGATCAATCATCTGTTTAACTCGCTACCACTCGTCCGTGTTGGTTACACAACATGGTCAGGAAATGAGCGAATGATTAAAGTTGGCGAAAAGCTTGGCATGAAAATGGAAGGCAGAATGAGAAAGTGCCGCTATTATAACGGAGAATATTATGACTCGATTCGGATGGGAATTCTGCGAGAAGAGTGGGAGTCAACCATATTAGGAGGATAAGACCAGGGAGATTATAATAGCGCAATCCGGTTGTTTCATTTTATTTTTCGTAATCTATCTAACCATGAGGAGGGACAAAATTCTTGGCAAAATGGAAAACCATAACATCAGATTATATCTACAAAACGCCGTTTGGTCATTTAAGAAAAGACAGTTGTGAACTGCCGAACGGGCAGAAAATCGATAACTATTATGTTCATGAGTATCCAAATTGGGTAAATGCATTTGTTCTAACGAAAAATAAACAAGTCGTACTTGTAGAACAATACCGTCATCCAGGTAAAGACTTCTTTTTAGAAGTTCCAGCTGGAAAAGTCGAACAAAGTGAATCCTTTGAGGAAGGCATTATCAGAGAGGTTCAAGAGGAAACAGGTTTTACTTCCCATAACAAACCAATTGTACTCGGAGAATTCATGGTGAACCCTGCTACCCAAACCAACAAGGTTATAACATTTCTAATCTTGGATGCTTTCCAGTCTTCTTCTCAAAACTTAGATGAAAATGAAGATTTAACGCTTAAGCTGATCCCTTTTCATGAGATGGAAGGATTAATAGAAGATAAAAAAATTACTCAGTTGTTTACAATAAGTGCTTATTTATTAGCAAAGAACTACCTTTCCAAAGAAAAACTAGCTTAGTAATATTACTTCTAAGCTAGTCCTCTTTTCTTTATTCAACCTTCATTTTCACAGCACGTGTTGCAACGAAACTTTTAATATAAGTATCAATCGGTCTTCTTCCACCAAAGTCATCTTCATATAATCCAGCAATCACAAAACCTGCATCAATCTGTCCTTGTATTTGATCCTCTAAGGTATGCCCGAATTCTATCGTTTCATCAGACATAAGATAGTCAGACTTCTCTTTTTCAGTCATAGAATCGAGCGTTGAATAAGGTATCCTGTTACTGACGACTAGATTTCCCTTTTGATCTTCTTCATCATCAAAAATAAACAACAATGGATTTGTAAACCCCGATATGAGTATCCCTCTATCTTTTAACACACGTGACGCTTCTTTCCATACAGGAGAAATATCCTCTACAAATACATTTGCTACTGGATGAACGATCAAGTCAAACTCCCCTTCACTAAACATGGAGAGATCACACATATCTCCTTGGATAGCCGTTAGACTCAAATTATTTGCTTTTGCTACCATCTCATCATTTTCTAACTGTTTCTTTGAGATATCCATTACAGTAACGTCTGCACCTGCGGCAGCTAACACGGGGCCTTGTTGTCCGCCTCCAGAAGCGAGACAGAGAACCTTTAGTCCTGTCAACGATTCCGGAAACCACCGTCTAGGAACTGGTTTTTCTGTTGTAACGGTAATACGCCAATCTCCTAACTTACTTCTGTCAATTATGTCCTTAGATACAGCCTTCGTATAGCTCACACCATCTTCAACTTTTTTGTCCCAAGCTTTGCTATTGTGTTTAACGGTATTCATCTTTAGATCTCCTACTCTTTGTATAGTCATAGTAAACATTCCATAATAAGGTATAAAACTCCTTCATTAGTTATAAATGAACAGCCGTCTAATGGCAGAAAAAAAAGAGCCTATAAAAATGAATGGCTCTTTTTGGAGTACTATTTAAAAACTTGGAAAATGGAAGCACTTGAAATGGAAATTAACCGATTTCAAGTACATAAATAATCCTAAATCTTTTCTTGTAACTCTGTAGCATCTATATGCGAAAAGTCTGCTAAGGTAGGTTCTTTCGTATCAAGTTTAAGAGAACGGGCTGTAGAAGCATGAACTTTCTTCAACAAATCAGGATTGTTCATTAATCGCTGACCATAAGAAGGAATCATCTCTTTGATCTTTGGTTCCCATTTACCAATCTCTTGCGGGAAGCATTTGTTTAATATCTCTAACATAACGTGAACAGCTGTTGAAGCTCCTGGTGATGCGCCGAGTAATGCAGCGATCGAACCATCAGCGGATGTAATTACTTCTGTACCGAACTGAAGCGTTCCCTTACCACCAGTTTCAGTATCTTTAATTACCTGAACACGTTGCCCTGCTACGACGAGATCCCAATCTTCACTCTTAGCAGTTGGGATGAACTCTCTAAGTTCTTCCATGCGCTGTTCCTTTGACAATAATACTTGTTGAATCAAGTATTTGGTTAATGACATTTCTTTAGCACCAGCTGCCAACATAGTCAACACGTTATTAGGTTTTACTGAAGTCACTAAATCGAGCATCGACCCTGTTTTTAAAAATTTTGGTGAAAAGCCCGCGAACGGCCCGAAAAGCAAAGATTTTTTATTGTCGATATACCTTGTATCAAGGTGAGGAACAGACATCGGCGGAGCACCGACTTTAGCTTTTCCGTATACTTTCGCGTGCTGCTGCTCAATCAATTCTGGATTCTTACATACCATAAAGATCCCACTTACCGGAAATCCACCGATATGTTTTCCTTCAGGAATACCGGATTTTTGGAGCAAATGAAGGCTTCCACCACCACCGCCTATAAACACAAACTTCGCTGTATGGCGTTCAATTGAACCTGTGTTATGATTTTTCACCTTCAGTTCCCATAATTCATTGGGCGTACGCTTCAGGTTTTCTACACTATGTTTGTATTTAACATCTACATTCTTATTTTGAAGATGACTAAATAACATACGAGTAAGAGAACCAAAATTAACATCCGTTCCTGTATCGATCTTTGTAGCAGCGATACTTTCGTTTAACGAACGTCCTTCCATGATTAGTGGAATCCATTCCATCAATTTCTCTGGAGAATTCGAGAATTCCATCCCTTGGAAAAGAGGATTTTCTGTTAGCGCTTCCATACGTTTCTTTAAAAACTGAACGTTGTTTTCACCTTGAACCATACTCATATGTGGCAATGGCATGATGAAGTCTTCTGGATTATGAATCAACTTTTGATCAACAAGGTAGGACCAAAACTGCATTGACACTTGAAACTGTTCATTAATTTCAATAGCTTTCGATATATCGATAGATCCATCCGGTTTTTCCGATGTGTAATTTAGTTCACAAAGTGCAGCATGCCCAGTTCCAGCATTGTTCCACTCGTTTGAACTTTCCTCTCCTGCTTTATCAAGTTTCTCAAATACTTTAATTTTCATTTCTGGAGCTATTTCTTTTAAGATCGTTCCTAATGTAGCACTCATGATTCCAGCGCCAATTAAAAGGACGTCTGTGTTCGTTTCTCTGTTGCTCATCATTATCAACCTTTTCACCTAAAATTTACAGAAAAAAGCCATCGTCTCATGTATAAGAAGAGACAACTTGGTAACTGCTTTTCCTGTTTCCATGAAAACCATATCAACTAGTATTGCTAAAATTCAAGTCTTTAATATCTTTATTATATGATAATTATAAATTATTTGAAAGCCGATAAATAGTGATAATTATATGAATAGTGTGCCCAAACTCTCTAACCATCAGAGTTTATATAGGAATTCAGGAAAATTTTTAACAGAAGATCACATACTAATATATGTAACTTTAACTTTTTCGCATATCAAAAACGCCTGAATTACTTCATCAGGCGCTCACGCTTAAAATGATCTAAGTTAAGAGTAAATCACTGTTTTTCAATCCTTTTTCACTATCCTTTTCTAGACTTCGGTTCGTTCGAGTTATTAGTACACTTCTGTAATGAGCGGCTCGATGGAGTTTCCCTTTTAGGGATGTGGAGGTACTTTCAATAGGTAGATCCATTCCGTTTGAAAAAATGACTCTAACCTTTTTTCGGTCAATGGATACAATATCATCAATGTGTGGCTGTGAGAGCCAGATGCAGGAGTCTTTTCGTGGTGATTTCGTGGGAAAGAAGAATATATCAAGTTTCGTGTCAATCATGATCGGAGGGAAGCACATCCTCCCTAATATAATCTGTGTTGCATCTTTCTTGCCATCGTATGTACTTCCATAATAAGGACAGGAATCTTTGATGATTCGAAAAGGCTTTTTCTCTACAAGAAAGACAGCATCTTCTTCATAAATTTCTGCGCATACCCTTCCCCATTGATTAATAAATGGATGAATAGCAATGGTCCTATTCGTAATTAAATACTTTTCCACTTTCTCGTGCACAATTCTACGCTTCATTCAATACCTCCTCAATATTTTAATCCCCATGGAAATGAAAGACAGTACAAATGTCCCTAGTATTTGTACTGTATAGTAATATTTTACCATTTAAATGTGTAACTATCTACATATTTAGCGAATTTTGTCACAATATTTTGTTAATTTAAATATAGGGGTTGCATGACTGATGAATTCATCTATTTTAACTGAAGTGGTTATCCTATTTATAATTTTATCTTTTAAAAAAAAAAGGAACTCCACAAAAGGAAGTTCCCTCCTAAAACAATTTCATGTTGATAACTTACTTCATTTTAACTCAATCGATAAATCGGATTAAATCAATACAGGAAAGATCAAAAGTGATAAACCTTCTGATCGTTCCTTCTTGTACCTCTGCCTCATAAGAAAATGTAGCACAATTATTGTTTGAATCTATACGCTCTAAAGTAAATAGAGTTGGTGATGTTAAGCTGTCTAAAGATAACGGTTTACCTCCGATTAAAATTAAGAATTGTGCTTCACCAAACGGAGGAACCGGATCGGGAGTAGTTGAAATAAGTGAAATTGGAATAAGTAGTTCTTCCCCCTCTCGCACATTTACAGCCACCGAAAACGGTTCAAACCCGTTTGCAACAACACGCAGTTCATAAGAGCCAGAAGGAATGCCTGTTATTGAAAATACTCCTGCATCATTAGAGATTACTTCCCTAACCAAAACCCCTCTTAGATCAAACAACTGTATGACCGCTCCACTAACTGGCCGACCTGTTCGACGCTCAGATACTTGACCCGAAATATCTCCATCCGCTCCAGGACTTAAAGCAAAGTCAACACCTGTTAAACGCTCTCCCTCTGCAAGGGAAATAATGAGTGTTTCTTGCTGAAACCCTTGGGCATCCACTGTTATTACATATCTTCCTGAACCAAGATTACTAATGAAATACGTTCCATCATTACCCGTTCTCGCACTTCCTGCAAGAGCACCATTTTCATCAAATACATTTATTTCAGCATTTGGTAATGGTCCATTTCCTAAAATGATGACTGTACCCGTTATTGAAGCAGTTTGACGTTGACCAGGTAATGCAAAGTTCTGCTCTACAGTTGTATTAACAGGCAGTACCGATAGTCTGCTATCTGTACCATATCCTAATGCAGATGCTCGTAACGTATAAGATCCATTATTCAATCCAGGAATCGTGTAAAAACCGTCGATGTTTGTTAAGGCTACCGCTACTGGACGTCCATTGACTGCTAATGCATTAACTTCAGCATTTAGTAAACTCGCTTCAACTGGACCGCTTACTTGATCAAAGGTTTCTACAATCGCCCCTACAATCGGCAGTCCTGTATCTGCATCCGTAACAAAGCCGGTAAACAAACTTGGAACGGCAACTAGATTAAAGTTCACAACGCTTTGAACATTGGGAACAGCCGTAAAATCCAGTACGCTGCTTCTATAATCTGCATTGATGGCAGCAAGGCTAAAATCACCTGGTAGAAGACCTTCTATTAAATAATCTCCATCATTGTCAGTCTGTACCTCTGCAATCACAACACCGTTATTGTCCGCTAAACGAAGCAAGGTATTAACGAGAGGCTGTGAACCGCCAGCATTTCGAACCGTCCCTCTAACACTTGAAGTAACAGGTGCCAATTGAAGATCTGCGAAAGTCGTGTCTCCTGGGATAACTGAAATTTCGGCAGAGTCGTTTCCAAATCCTTGTTTAGTAGAAATAATCGTGTAGTTTCCGTTTCTCACTTGGCTAAAACGATATCTACCTTGTTCGTCAGTAAGCGTTGAGGCAACGACTGGTCCTGACGGGCTTATTAAACGAAGTTCAACACTAGCTCTAGCTATAAAAGAACCTGACCCTTCATTTGTAACGAAACCTTCTACACTGCCCGGTTCAAAAGCTAATGGTAAATTCGTAATCGTAGTCTCATTCGCTACAATAAAAACACTTAGTGAACGCTGTTCAAAACCGCGTGCACTCACGATCATTGTATAAATCCCAGGCAGTAAGTCCAATACTCTATAAGCACCATCTGACTGCGTTAGAACAGTTGTAACAACGGCTCGAGTGGCATCCAGAATTTGCACCACTGCCCCAGCAATTGAAACACCATTCGAATCGGAGATCGTTCCGATAAGATTACCTGTTTCCAAAGTAAGAGCAAGACTGACCTCTGTAGTGGCACCATTCACAATAATTCCGCCTTGCGAAAGACTTCCATAGCCCCCTTTAACAGTTGAAATAACTATCGCGCCTTCTTCCAAGTTCTGCTGAATAAATACACCGTTTTGGTCAGTTATACCCGAAGTAATAGGTATACCTGTTTCGTTAAAAATGTTCGTTTTAACTCCTGATATCGGATTGTTAGTCGCAGCATCAATGACCCTAATTGTAAGCGTACCTCCAAGAGCAATAAGTTGGAGATCAAGAGAAACCTCTTCTCCTCCGTTAACGGTTACAGCAAAAGTAGCAGCATTATAACCTTCAGTTGTAACAGTAACAAAATAATTACCTTCAGTGACTTCTGGAATAATATAGGTTCCGTTTGACTGTGCTAGAACGGTAGTTATTAAACTGTTATTGAGATCAAAAAGATTAATTTTAATACTTTGTTGAGTGATGAGATTTCCATCCTCATCTGTAACCGTTCCAAAAATACTGCCATAAAGACTTGATAAAAATAGATTCGTAGTTGTTACTATGTTACTGCTCACAACTGCTCCAACTGAAGATACAGCGTACCCTGAGAGATTTGCAGTCACTTGGTAAGAGTTTGGCTTTAAACTTCTAAAGGTAAAGCTTCCATTCTGTTCAGTAACGGTAGATGCGATAATAATATTGTTCAACAGGATGTTCATTACAACCCCTGGTAAAATAATTCCGCTTTCATCAGTAACGATACCTGTTATAGCTCCAGGATCAGGGATCAGATTTATTGAAACGTTTAGTGTCTCCCCTGGTGTAATGGTTATCCCTTCTGTTTCACTTTGGAAGTCAAGTGCCACAATCGTTAAGGCATAAGTTCCAACAGGTAGATTTCCAATAAAGAACGTCCCATCATCATTTGAGACAGCAGAGCCGATAACTGTTCCATTTACATCGATAACCTTAATACTTGCGCCACTTATTACATCACTCAGACCATTAACTATACCTGTTAGTACACCTGGGTTAGACAATAAGAAGCCATCAACTGTTGTAGTTGCATTCGCTTGAATCGTTGCTCCAGCTGAAAACGTATTATAGTTTGGTGTTGTCATCGATACGGTATATTGCCCTGGAGAAAGCCCGTTAATCACATACACACCTGCATTATTTGTCACTGCTCTGCCAGCAGGCTGAACACTCGTTCCAAAAAACAACTGAACGATCGCTCCAGCGTTCAATATACCTGTTTCTTGATCAATTATTGTTCCAGTTAGAATTCCTGGAAGTGCAGTGAGCTCAATATCAACAATTTGTGTTTGACCAGGATCCACCGAAAAGCCAACTGTATTAGTCTCATAATCCGGATTAGAAGTTCCTAACGAATAGATGCCTGATAAAAAGTTCTCGATTAAATACATTCCTTGATCATCTGTTTGAACTTCTGCTAGTTCTGCACCCGATTCATCAATTAACCTAATAACCGTATTGATAAGTGGAATCACAACGTCTTGAGCAGATATAGTAGTTGTTAAACTCTCATTTTGAATGATCCTTGCAGAAATCGTGCCTCGAACATTCGAGAGACTTGGTGTAAGAGCAAAGTTCTGGAATGTTGTTAAGCCATTTTCAATAAGAACTGTTCCTGTTGCCGTTCCAAAATTCTCTTTTGTAATGGTTAAAGTGTAAGTTCCAGCTGTTATCAATCCCGAGCTATAGTTTCCAGTACTATCTGTTAGAACCGTGTTGATTACAGGACCGAATGGTGAAATCGCCCTAATTTCAATAGAAGCTCCAATTAATGGATCACCTGTTGTTGAATTTCTTACGTTACCTGAGATGACTCCACCTTCTGGAATGAGGATAATGTCCACGACAGTTTCTTGGTCGGGTAAAACAACACCACTGCCAATTCCTGTTCCCGTTCCATTTCCTTTAGCAGTCACCGTATACTGGCCTTCAACCAGATTATCAACCTCGTAAGAGCCATTTCCATTCGTTATAACCGTTGAAATAGGTGTGTTTTTTCGATCTAATATCTGAACCGTGGTATTGCTAAGCGGTGCTCCACTGGGATTTTTTATCGTTCCAATGATTATGCCAGGATCCGGCTGCAGGTTAAGGGTTACATTTGATAGAGACAAAGAATTGATTATGACTCCAATGGACGCTGCACCATAGCCACTTGCTATTGCACGAATGTTTAGTGGACCAGTTTGAAGGTTACCTAGTCTAAAAAATCCGTTCTGGTCTGTTGTAATTGTTGCAACAAGAATCCCACTCACATCAGATACTTCAATGAAACTTCCTGATATCGGTAAACCTGTTACAACATCTTGAATAACGCCCTCTAAAGCACCACGATCTTCTGTAACCGGGACTATTAGATTTGTTGTTTCCCCGTTCACTACGATTGCACCTACTGTTGCTGTTTGATATCCGTCTGCTATTACGTTCACTTGATACGTTCCTGCTGATAAGTTCTGGAATGCAAAGCTCCCATCTGAGAGAGCGATCAGCGTCTGCAGCAATACACCACCATCATTGAGAAGTCGAATAGAGATTGTTCTATCTGAAATCGGATTTCCCGATTGATCAGTAACAGTTCCAACAATCGATCCTCCTACTTCCGACAATTCAAAAGATACCGCAGAAGTTTGATTCGGTAGAACAATAACACCGAGTTGATCCTGTACATAATAAGGTGAACTTGCAATAACAGTATACGTTCCAGGTGACAGAAGGATGGATGTAAAGCTACCCGCAGTGTCTGAATTAGTTGATATAATTGGAATTCCTTCCGGTGTAAGAATAGAAATGAGGATGCCTGGTAATCCTTCTCCCGTTTCTGCACTTACAACTGTCCCAAAGATCAATCCTCCTACCGGGGTTAAGATCACATTTAGACCCGTCAGCTGCTCTCCCGGCTGCAACGAAACTCCGGCAGTCGATGATGAATAATTTTCTACTCCAGCAATTACTGTATAAGACCCTTCTGGCAAGTTTCCGATAACATAGTTTCCTTCAAAATCTGTGATTCCGTTTCCGATTTCACTATCATTTTCATCAACCACTCTTACACTAGCATTCGATAAAGGTATTCCATTACCATCAGTTATGGTTCCTGAAATCGATGCTGGATCAGGCACTAAAGCGATCTGTACATTAGTTGTAGCATTCGAAGTTACGATTACACCTGTAGAGCGAATACTATAGTTTAGCTGAAAGGCGTTTAACGTATATGATCTTGGAGCCACGCCTTCTATTAAGAAGTCTCCTGCTGCACCTGTCGTTCTTCTTGCAATTGGTGTAACACCACTTGGTGCATACACTTCTACTTGTGCACCAACGAGTGGAGCAAGAGTTTGTTCATCGAGGATCACACCTGAAATTTGACCCGGTTCTGGAACTAAGCTTATATTAGCTGTTAGTGTCTCGCCTGGTCCGGCATTGATTGAAACTTGCCGTCTCTGGTAATCAGGGATAATAGCCGTAACTAGATATTGTCCTTCCGTAAAACCTAGTATTCTATAAAATCCGTTAGAGTCGGTATTAACAACTCGAACAGTAAAACCGTAAACATCTAAAAGCCTTACTGAAACATTAACTAACGGGTCACCAGAATCGGAAGTGATCGTCCCTTCCACTGTAGCTGGGAACGGTTCAAGTGCAAAATCAACAACTCTCGTATCGTTTGGAGGTACAAAAACAGAAGCACTCGATGATCCATAGCCGTCGTCAGTAAAAGCAACTATTGTATAAGGGCCAGAATACACACCTTGAGTTACATAATTGCCTTGCTGATCCGTTACAGTATTCGCAATAACTGGGCCAGTTGGTGATAAATAACGGACTTGAACCATGACTTGAGAAATCGGAATCCCTGTTACGGCGTCTGTGATAGTTCCCGAAACAGTCCCAGGTTCAGGAGTTAAAATAAAGCTCAAGGAAGTTGTTTCATCAGGTAAAACGGTAAATGTTGCACTCTGACTCGAATAACCATCAGCACTAACGATTGCACGATACGTGTCAGGTGACAGATTGGCAAATATAAATTGACCGAAACTATCCGAGACTCCTTTTCGTTCTAGTGGCTTTCCTGAAGATGAAACGATAATGATGGCATTGGATAATGGATCTCCCGTTAACTGATTTGTGACATACCCTGTAACCGCTCCTGGGTTTTGAGTTAATGAAACCGCAATGTTAAACCCAGTGATAGGCACAGTAACCGTAATAATCTCATTTCCATAGTTCACTGCGTTAACATTTAACAGATAAATTCCCGGTGCAATCGAGTCGAACGTGAATGTGCCATCGATACCTGGATACTGCTTTGCCACAAACATGCCCGTATTATTTGTTAAAGTAACAGAAACGGCAGTACCACTGATCGGATTTCCAGTTGCAGAATCTGCTATGGATCCTGTTAGAGTTGTAAGAATTTGCGATAACGGTATTGTAATACTGCTTACTGCACTGCTGTTGACAATAACAGCTGTCATATTTGGAGAATAACCGTCAAATTCTGCACTTACAAAATATGTGCCAATCGACAGTTCAGGAATTTGAAACGAACCATCAGTGTGTGCAATTAAAGCTTGCAGCAATTCACCGTTAGCTCCAAACAATTTTAATTGAATATTGTCTCCAGACAGCGGATTTCCATCTCCGTCAGTGACTTGCCCTGAAATGCTTCCTACAGTACTTGTTAATTGAATATCAGCTCCCGCAGTCTCATCACTTTGTACGATCACACCTGTAATTTCTGTAGAGTAGTTTTGTGCAGATGAAGTAACAGCATAGGAACCTGGAACAAAATTCCGTAGCAAAAAGTTGCCGAATTGATCAGTTGTTGAGAAGCGAACCAAAATTCCAAGACTATCACGCACAAGTATGGCCGCACCTGGAATTGGTGCACCTGATATTAAATCTGAAACCGTTCCAGAGATAGAACCACGGATCGTCACTAACTCAAAATTCAGCGCTGTGATGTCCTGACCTGGGGCAACCGCAACGTTCCCAGTCGCGTTTGCATAGCCCCCTGCTCGTATGACGACTGCATAAGAACCTGCCGGAATATTGCTGAGCGTGTAATTTCCATCAGCATCTGTTGTTCCATTTCCAATAGGTGTTTCATTTACATCAAGAAGAGAAACGGTACCGTTAGCTATCGGCGTACCAAGATCAGAAATTAACGTACCTGAAACAGTTCCAGGATTCGGTTGAATCGATAAAGAGATGTTCGTTGTTTGACCAGAAACAACAAAGGCTCCCGTACTTCCAACTGAATAATTTAGTGCAACAGCTTTTACAATATAGTTACCAGGAGCCAAACTCTGAAACAAAAAGTTTCCTTCCGGAGTGGCTGCAACTGTGTTTACGAACTGGTTATCCATTGTGTACAGCTGAAGCACAAGTCCGTCAGCGGCTGGAGCTACTGTTCCTGTAATGGTCCCAGGATTAGGTTGAAGTTCAAAGTTAACAAACTTATTTAATCCAGCGGGAACAACTACACCTATGATCCTGGTTTCATATCCTTCTGCAACTGCAGTAAGAGAATAAACTCCTCCAGGCAATCCAAGCGAAATGAACGTTCCATCCGCACTCGTTAAGGCTGAATCAACAAATGCTCCTAGTGTGTTGCTGATATTAATAGTTGCACCAACAACCGGCTGACCTGAAAGAGAATCGATTAATCTGCCTGAAACAAACCCCGGAGACGGAACAAGGCTAATCGTGATAGAAGAAACGTTTCCAGGTGATAACGTAACTGATGCAGAAGAAGTTTGGAAACTTTCTGCAGCAACGATGACTGTATATGTGCTCGGCATTAAATCTTCAACAATGAACACACCATCATTGTCTGAAAAAGTTGTATTTATGATAAGACCGTTAGCATTAAGCAGCTGTACTTCTACGGAAGCACCTGCAAGAGGATCTCCAGTCTCACTATTAATAACCGTTCCCGAGATAGAAGAAGGGTTTGGCATTAATGAGAAATTAACAACAGAAGTCACACCAGCTGTAATGATTGCTCCACTTAAGTTTGTTTGATAATCAATAATATTTGCTGTAACAACATAGCTTCCAGGGAGCAATTCACCAATCACATAATTTCCATTTGTATCTGTTACAGCTCTAGAGATAAGCACATCAGAATCTGCATTTTTCACAAGTATGACTGCACCTGGAAGAATGTTTCCTTCATTATCCAGTACACTTCCTGAAAGTAAACCAAAAATAGGCTGAAGTTCTGTACTGATCGCTGTTGTTTCATTATCCTGAATAACAGCACCAAGCGTAACCGGTGAAAACCCGTCTGCCCCAACAATAACGGTATATCGATCTGGTGCTAACCCACTTATCGTATAATTTCCATTGCTGTCAGTAATGGTCTTCGCTACCACGATGTTATTGAGAACGACATCCACTGAAGCACCACTAATTGTACTTCCACCTGAAGAAACATTACCTGTAAGAACACCTGCTAGTCTTCTAAGTGTGACATCTACCGTTGTAGTTTGATCAGACTGAACATACGTACCGATCGTTTTTGTACCATGACCATCAGAAGAAAAGGTGATTACATACGTACCGGGAGCTAGAGAATCGACTGAGAATTGTCCGTTTACATCAGTTGTTACAGAGGCATCCGTAATCCCAGAGCTGTTTACAACTTTTAGACTTGCACCTGGAAGTGGAGCACCGCTATCTTCATCAATCACTGTTCCGATGATTGAACCTGGATTTGCTAATAGATTCACATCTACTACCACAGTTTGACCGGCACTCACCGAGAAACCGACAACAAATGTTTGAAAAGCAGGTGCACTCACGCGTAATCTGTAAGAACCTGGTGCAAGACGATTTATTGTGTACTGTCCTGCCCCATCCGTCGTTGCGGTTGCCACGGCAATCCCTGTACCGCTAAGAGCTTCAACTATTGCACCAGCTATAGGTCCTCCACTTCCTGTTATCGTTCCACTTACCGTTCCAGGATTCGGCTGCAGTACAAAGTTTGCTGTCGTTGTCTGATTAGATGGCACATTTTGCCCAATTGTTGCAGCCTGAAAATTATTAGCAGAGACCGTGAGTGTATAATGCCCTGGGATTACAGCTCCAAATGTATAAGCTCCTGTTGGAGAAGTTGTTACACTTGCAATAACTGTACCAAGGTTATCTGATAACAAGACGGTCGCTCCACTAACAGCAGAACCTGTGTTTGAGGTAACCGTTCCTTGAAGAATTCCTGGAATAGCTATGAGGACAGGATTGATGACCGTTATCGTGCCAGATTGAATAACCACCGATTGCGCCAAGCTCGTGTAATTTGCTTTTGAGAATTCAATCGTATAAGTACCTGGTGCTATATTCGTAAGACTATACTTTCCGAATAGATCTGTTTGCGTAACGGCCACTGGTGTTTGACCCATTAAAAGTCTTACAGTTGCAGCATTTACTGGCTGAGCGTTTGAACTATCCAATAACGTACCTGCAGCTCCACCTGTTGCTTGAACATTCACGGAAATAGAAGCAGAAGCAGGGGTAAGATCTCCTCCAGTAAAGCTATCAATACCTGTTGCCCGTACTGTATTAAGTGCTTTCGTTCCTGCTGTATAAAAGATTCCGTTCTGTGTAAACTGAAGAGTCGCACTAGCGCCAGGAGCGATATTACCAACGGACCACGTAAGTGTTTTCGTTGAAGAGTTGTATGCTGTTGTCCCTTGCGAAACACTAAGAACTGAAAAGAGTGACACCTCATCTAATGAAACGATATCCGTAACATTGAGGATATTTGCAGCACTTTTTCCTGTATTCGATAAAGTAATTCTTCCCGTCCACTCCCCAACCTGACCGGCTAGAGGTGATTGTGGTCCTGAAAGCAGTACTTTTGAAACCTGCAGGTTAGCTCGGACATTTCCCGAATTTATTGTAACTGGATTGGAAAATGCATTTTGAAATTGAAACTCTTCTGAATCACGTAGAGAGTCTTTATTGTAGTTGTTGTTATTTGAAGCAGTAAACGCGACCATCCGTACAGAACTTTGAGCAGTAATACCGAGCAATGAGAAAAATGTAGAAGCTGGAACTAGAAAATCGATAAAATAGTTTTGTGTATTATCCAATGTAGAGTCAGCCTGAACGACCCGTGCGACGTCAAAATTGATGATGGACCGAGAATAGTTTGGGTTCCCTTTACCATCCGTCCCTTCTGCAGGATCACTCCAAGAGTTGACTTGTTTAGTTGTGTTCTGAACCAAATTCACTCTTTTGTTTAAACCATTAACTGCAAGCAGCCAGTCATAAGTCCCCGCTACGCCGGTCGTATTTAACAAAACACCCCATGCAAAGTTTGCAAAAGCGGTCTTGGCGCTATTTCTTGGATCTGATCGTACACGCATTCTAAAGTACACATTGATTTCATCATAAGCGAAGTAAAAGGAAGGAAAACTGGCATTCCCTACGATATCTGTTCCTGCAGGAGAAATATCACGTATCACATCTGCATAAGGAACACCGCCTACAGTAATGGCTGTAAACTGACTATTTGTGGGAAAAGACATCCCAACACCTCCGGCGAAAAATTAACATCGATTTAATATACGCGGAGAAACCTTGCAATGATTACCATTTTTTTCTATAGCGTAGCTTCACACGAAAAAAGAAGCTATTCAAAGAATCAGCTTCTCATTGTTTTAGATTGGATTCATATCACATTATTTAACTAACTTATACATCAACACATCATCCACATACTCGTCGTTACTAAACTTGAACTCTCTTACTTTTCGCCCTTCCTCTATGAATCCAAGTTTTTTATACAATTCTATTGCCCTAGTATTGGTAGAGAACGTCCCTAACGTAACCTTTTCAATGACCGGATGTTTTTCGGCCCAAGATAATAGCTCGTGAATCATTAGCTTGCCAATCCCTTTATTTCTAAATTCTTTACGAAGCATGATGGCAAAAGAGCCAGTGTGGTGCATTCTCATTCTTTCTTGTGACCTAAATACGATCCATCCGACCACATTGTTTTCATATTCTGCCACAAGCATCGTCTCACGTTCATGCTCAAGAATGCTTCGTATCCATTCTTCATGATCTTCTTTCGCCTTATTAAATTCTTTTGATACCGCAATAAAATAATTCTGTTCAGAAATCACTTCACTTTGAATCTGAAGAATAGCTTCTGCATCCTCAACCCGGACAATCCTGATGTTTGATTTCATTTCTTGTTTAGTCGACATCGTGTTAACCTCTTTTTCTTAAATAATTATGAGTTGACGACATGATTCTCATTCATGATGGAATGAACAATATGGATAGAATCCCACTCACCGCGAGAAAATTTGATGATAGGGAATCTTCTAGGAAACAGTTTTTGACGAATTTCTTCAGGGCTATCCCCTTTATGATGTAATGTTAATACTTGATTCTGTATACCTAATAGGTAGTCGAGCTTTCGTTGTAGTGCCCTTCTTCCGTCTTGAATAAAACCTGCATGATTACAAAACACTTCCTGAAAATCATATGTTAAAACACGTTCCAGTGATTGAATAATGGAAGGAATGCTTTCTTCTTCGAGAACCACTTTAGTCTTTTCCATTACATATAGGTCACCTGTGAAAAGCTGCCCTGTCTCACGGTTAAGAAATGCATGATGATCCTTTGCATGACCAGGAGTAGGTATTACATCCCAACGTGCATTCCTAGATTGAAATTCACTTGGCATCATTTGCGCATGAAATGGTTTTCTTCTTCCCCAAAAGAACTGCCTATATATGGGGTAATGTGCTCGTTTACCGCAATAATCAATTGTTTTTTCATCTAAATAGATTGGGACTTTCTTCGTTTTTTCAATATAACTAGCACAGCCTGTATGATCTTCGTGAAAGTGCGTTATGAATACGTGATCGAAATCAGCTTGATCAATAAAAGGTTTGAAGTATTGATGTAAAGATTGCGCGCCAGTATCAATTAATACGCCATCAACAAGAAAACTATATACATTCAGAGAGACGCCTTGAAAACGCACCTGTCCATTTAGATAAGTAACATTGTGAATTTTTCCAGATTGAGATGATTTTTTTAAAAACAAAGCTTCCAACTCCTCGCTACTCTCTTTTTCTCTCGTTACCATTTAGCCTCTATGAACTTTAATTCCATAAAAACCATTATAGTCCTTCCACCCTCATAATCATGTTTTCATTAAACGAAACAATAAGGTATCCACTACAGTGTCAGATTATTGGGAAAATTGATGAAAAAGTTGTCACTTAATGCTACCCTCTAGCACGGAATTTTCCCAAGTTTTATTTTTCCATTTTATGTTAGATTTAAATTACAAGTCTTATAGAAAGGAGTTTTCCATGAACGTCGGAACTAGAGAGCCCATCACACAGTCACTCGAGCGGTGGCATACAGCCATTCGGACAAATCACATACAACAATCAGAGAGTATACATAACGAGATTAAGAGTGAGATCTCACAGATCAAAGACCCGTCTACACAATTGTATTATCAATTGTTAAACAGCCGTTACTTGATTCTGAAGAAAGAGCTAACTTCTGCACACGCGATTTTAGATACGCTAAATGATGTTCATTTAAATCGAACAGATATTTTTGGGTACTATATGAACTTAATTACCGGAATGCTATTAACAGCTGAAGGAAATTATGAAGTAGCAGAATTGCGTTTTATCAGGGCATTTAACTTATTAAATGTATTAAGCAGCATGACGGATGATATCGTGCGAGCAGACTTTTATCATAAAGCTGCCGTTCTGTATTATCACATTCGTCAGCCACTCACTGCTCTGGATTATGCGAACGAAGCTTTAAAAACATTATCTGAAGCGGAAGATTTCGAACTGCTTCAATCCGGTTGTGAAAATATTCTGGGTCTTGCTTCTCTATCTTTGAAACAATACGGGAAAGCAGAAGAACATTTTCTGTGCGCACTTGATCTCGCTAAACGCATTGATCAGTCATATACTTCACTGATCAAATACAATATTGGTTATCTGTATGCTGAACAAAACATGTCCGAACTGGCAGTACGCTATTTGTTAGAGGTATTTGAAGAAGAAGAAGCCTTTTATAAGACACACTTCTTATTGTCTCGAGAATTCTATCGATTGAATAATGAAGAAAAAGCGATACCTTTCTACAATAAAGGAATCGAGCTCGCGAATGAAGAATATTTGCATCACTTCAAAATTCTGAACGCCTTAAATCAGGCAACAGATATAAACGAGCTTGAACGAACTGTTAAAG
Source organism: Fictibacillus sp. 5RED26 (assembly GCF_015903895.1). Lineage (NCBI taxonomy): Bacteria > Bacillati > Bacillota > Bacilli > Caryophanales > Fictibacillaceae > Fictibacillus > Fictibacillus sp. 5RED26. Next base: position 1,556,438 of record NZ_JACZDU010000001.1, read on the forward strand.
AAGGAAATGACTATTTTAAACAACACGAACTCTTTGGTTTCGTAGAAGATTATGCTGGAGAACTTGCACAGGTCTTCTTCAACAAAGAGAACCACAATAAAGCTAGTTATTATTTTAAAGAGTCTTACGAAGCAAAACGCGCTTTACAAAAAAAGGAGGCACTAAAATGAAAAAATTCGCTGCAGGTATTATCATCACTTCACTAGCACTTACGGCTGTATTTGTTGGACTATCCACAAATTCAGTTGAGCAAGCAGAGCATGGCAGAACGTTCTCTCTTTCTCAAAAATTATAAAACAAGCTGTTAACAAAAAAACGATCAGAGGTTTTCTGATCGTTTTTTTGTGTTGCCGAAATGGGAATGAAAAGCATCTTAATTCAAAACCCTAGAGTAGTTCAATCACTTAAGATTTTTAGTCATTTTAAAATTAATTAAGGAAACACCTTTGCGGACTACACTTTGAGGACAAACTACTTGGTAGCCTAGCTGTTCAAAGAAAGGTTTAGCTGTAATACTGGCATAAGTATCCAAACACACTAAATCTAATTTCCTTGCTTCAAATTCTATCAAATTAACTAATGTCGTAGCTATACCTTGCCGTTGGTAATGCTTATGAACATACAGTCTATCTAAATGTCCACTATATGTTAAATCGCAAAAGCCAACAATTTTATCCTTATTCTTAGCTACAAAAGTTATGTTTTGACTCAATGATTCCTTCCACGATTCCACTTTAGATTCTAATTCATCAAAGGATACCCAAGCATACAACTCTAGTGAAGAATAATCTTTGGCATTTACGGTATGTACAGTTTCATAAAACAGATTGATGATCTCCTCTGTATCAGTTTCCTTGTATTTTACAATTTTCAATTTCATCTACACACCTCTGTGGGGTAAACGTTATTCCTTTATTCACAATTCCTTAATCCAAACCGTTCCCATAGTGCCGATCCATGTAAGGAAAGGTATGGATAGACTTATTAACGCATGATACCATTTAATTTCTTTATTTCTTTTTCTTAATATCCTATCAGTAATAAAATACAAGACAGCGGCCATTAGACTATACCAAAGCAAGATTAACCCGAAAATCATATGCAATGCGCCAGAAATAATGAGTTCTGCGTTTTTATTTTCAGATTTAGTTGAAATAAATTCACCAACTTTATCACTAATTACAGAAGTTATTACACCATAGATTAATATCGCGGGAAAACTATACATCATATAAACAGGGATTATTCCAATACTAGCAAATACATAACTTAGAACTGAATTGAATGATTCATCTCCAAAGGGATTAGGCATAGAGAACCCTAGAATGCTGGCATAAATCGTACCTGATAAAGAAGCCGCTACTAATTTTCTTTGTAAAATAACTTTTGTCTCCTCTTCCATTCATTGAATTTTTTACTGCGCAACATCACTTAGATGGTAGTTTAATCGTAAATGTTGTTCCTTTTTTCAACTCGCTATGAATCGTAATTTTTCCTCCCATCTGTTTTACAATTTGGTGGCATACAGTTAAACCCAGTCCTGTTCCTTTTTCTTTAGTAGAGTAATACGGACTGCCTAGTTTTTTTAATTGTTCTTTAGACATGCCTACGCCATTATCTTTAATTTCGATACAAACAAAATTGTTTATATCTTTATAGGCCAATATCCTGATTTCGCCTTTCGACTTAATTGCTTCAATAGCATTCTTGATGATGTTGATCAAGACTTGTTGAATCTCCAATTTAAGTCCTTCGATTTTAAGAGAGGATTCTACGTGTTGTGCAATATGTATACTGTTCAAAATGGCATAAGAGTGCATCACATCAATTGATTGTTGAATAGTTAATGTGAGATCGATGGTTTCATATTGATCTGTTTGAGGTTTAGCCAACGCCAAATACTGATTGATAATTTCCTGTGCCCGATCCAATTCTTCAATCGAGATACTTATGTACATCTGCTGTTCCTTCGTTAAATCTTCTTTTTGCATGAGTTGCATAAACCCTCGTACGGAAGTCATGGGGTTTCTAATTTCGTGAGCAACTGAAGCAGCAAGCTGACTGACGACATTCATTTTTTCGGTTCGAAGAAGCTCTTGTCTCAATTCCATCTGCTCTTTCATATTCTCAATTAAGTGCACGACTGCAATTAACGTTGCCAATACGATAAGGGAAGAACTCAACTCGAAAAAGAGTTCCTGCTCATCCCCGTTTATAAGTAGTGAGATTCCTCTAGTAATGGGTATCAATGAATAGAATAAACTAATTACGGTAACCTTGCCTTTGATACCGTAGCGATGAAAAAGCTTTGTAATGGGCAATAACAATAAGCAGAGCACCATGTAGTTTCCAAGCAAAATAGCTAGATTCTGATCAGTGAAGTAACCCACCATAAGAAGTGCTAAAAGACTCGAAAACCCCACCCTTTTTCCTCCGTATAAGAAGGACAAAATAATAGCAACCGATTTAAAGTCGTACTTATAGATTTCAGAATAAACGACTGGCTGACTCATCGTGAAAACTAAAATGATCAGCATAAGCAGAAAGAACTTCGAAGTAATTCGTTTTCGTTCGTCATCTCTTTCATTAAAAAACACTTGATAAATAAGGATGGTAAAAAGGATAAAGACCACGTGTAAGCACATGCTTTGGATAGACTCTAACATTCTGTTCCCTACTTCCTAGATTTACCTGTCTTACATGATTTTCGACAACTTTTAAGCATATCCTTGTCAAAAAGACAAACTTACTAGGTATTAGTATCTATTACTTCATAATAAAAAGCACTTCTCCCGCTAAGAAGAAATGCTCTAATAATCATCAGCATTAGAAAGCCCTACTGTATACCTGCCCCTTAAAACGCATTGCGTCCTCAGCTCGAACTCGCTGACTCTCACTTAATTCTGTTAGATCGGCCCATCTTAGGGCAGAGTGTTCGGAGCTAAGAACGATCTCGTCATCATCTGAAATCATACATCGGAATATTGCTGCATGTGTGTTAATTGAACGGTGATAATACAAACCTGTTAAAACAGGATCGATTACATTAATCCCAAGCTCTTCTCTACACTCACGAAACAATGCCTGATGTATCGTTTCACCAGGGTCGACAGCACCTCCAGGCAAACTCCAACCTTTGTTACCGTAAGTTCGTTTTAACAAAAGCACCTTATTCTCTGCATTAAATACCATAGCATGAGAACCAAATCGAAACGTATCATGAATTCCCAAGGTAATCCCTCTTCTACTTAAAATGTATAGCGAGTTATATTCTACTTAAGAACATAGATATCCTTCCTTAGCTTATCAGTTTAAGTCCAACTGCGGCACTGAGTACCATTGCCATAAAAAGAATTCTTAATCCATTTTTTGATTCACCATAAAACAAAATTCCTACGAGTCCAGAACCTACCGTACCGATTCCTGTCCAGATTGCATACGCTGTACCCATAGGCAAAGATTGCATAGCGAGACTCAACAGAAGAAAACTACTGCTGAACCCTAGAACAAGAACAAGAAAAGATACGATGTTTCTCTTCTTAGCAACAAGGTTCATGCCTGTTACACCAACTACTTCAAATAGACCTGCAAACACCAGAAAGATCCAGCCCATTATTGAACCCCTCCTTCTGATTTTGGTTTTCCAGTTACCAATTTAAGTCCCATAACTCCTGCAAGTAGAACAAGAATGAGTATAATTTTTAACATTTTAAAAGGTTCACCGAATACAAGCATCTCCATCAAAACAGTTCCACTTGCTCCTAATCCCGTGAATACGGCGTAAACTGTACCTACAGGAAGATGTTTGGTTGCTAAGATGAGTAGCGAAAAGGAAAAAATAATAGCGATCGTTGTTCCCGTCCACGTCACAAAATCATAAGAATGCTTTAAACCGATTACCCAACACACTTCAAACACTGAACCTAAAAGGACATAGCCCCATGAACGATTCATTACAATTCACCACTTTCATTACAAATACCCCGCCAGAAAACAAGCCACGACTGTGTAGACCTTTTTTGAAGACGCTCTGGAATTCCATAGATCAACTCAACAAGGAGTCCATCTAACATCGTCAAAAATGAAAGAGCCGCTGTTTCAGGTGTAATATCCACTCGTAACAGATCCGAATTCTGTTCAAACAACTCTGTAAACAAACTCTCTAAACGATCGACAAATTTGTTGCTTCCCATTTTAATGACTTCTTCATGCTTCACTGGTGGATAAAAAGAAGTTCTCATAAAAAATTTCATATTATTATTTTTCTCAAATCGCTCTAAATACTCCGTTAAAAATTTGGACAAAACTTCTCTTAATTGAAGAGATTCCTGATCTTCAATAAATTGTTTTACGAAATCGATTTCACAGTCTGTTGCTTCATGAAACGTTTGTATATAGAGATCATCCTTACTCTTAAAGTGAGTGTAGATCGATTGTTTTTTTATTCCCACTTCGTTTGCGATTACAGATAAAGAAGCACCTTCAAACCCTAGTTGGGCAAACTGAATAAGTGCTGTTTGTTTCAATTGATCATATGTCATTGTTTAATCACCTTCCGAACGGTCGTAAGGTAATCTTATCACACTATTTTTTTTAGTCAACATATCGAAATGACTTAATTTTGTATCAACCCATCCAAAATGTGGTATCATTATTTTTGGTAAAATAATGAAAACAGGAAGAAGTGCGGTACATGGAGACTCCAAAAAGTAAAACTTTTATAGATAAATTGGATTATGGAATTCTATTTATACTCTTCTTACTAGCAATTATTAGCTTTATGTTCATATATAGCGGCCAACAGTCTGGTCAATATAACGGTAATTTTGTTCCTAAACAGATTTTTTGGTACACCTTAAGTACCATTTTAATGCTAGCTATAGCGCGCTTAGATTTTGAGCAGCTTAAAAGAATGTCTTGGTATTTTTATGGCATCGTATTATTTTTTATTGTGATGTTAATTTTCGCACCGGAAAGTATAGCAAAACCGATCAACGGCTCAAAAGCGTGGTATCAATTACCTTTTCTTGGCTCTTTTCAGCCATCTGAATTTATGAAGATCGCTTTGATCTTAGTTCTTAGTAATATCGTCGAATCACATAATTATCAATATATTCAGCGAACGATACGATCTGATCTCTATCTCATCTACAAAATGGGATTAGCTAGTTTAGCTCCTATTATTTTTGTCGCCATCCAGCCCGATTCCGGAATGATCATGCTCTACCTATCCATCATTCTGTCCATCATCTTCATATCAGGTGTTAGCTGGAAGATTATTTTGGCCGTTATTTCACTGCCATCTATCGTCATATCAGCATTAATCGTCATCTATTTTAAATTTAATGACTTTTTTCAGACGAAACTGCTCGTCTTACTTCTTCCTCACCAACGAAGTAGAATAAACGGCTGGTTAAATCCATTTGAATACACAGACCAAGGTTATCAAACAAAACAGGCCATTACTGCGATCGGTTCAGGTTGGTATTCAGGTAAAGGATGGATGGAAGGGATCATGTATGTACCTGAAGCACATACAGACTTCATCTTTTCCATTATTGGCGAAGACACTGGTTTTCTAGGGACATCCATCGTAGTCAGTCTGTTTTTCTTATTAATCTACAAAATTGTGATATTAGGTGTGAAGTCAAACTATTCTTTTGGCGGATATATGTGTTCAGGGATAATTGGACTTCTTTCGTTCCAGATCTTTCAGAATGTGGGTATGAATATAGGGTTGTTGCCGGTAACAGGAGTCACCCTCCCGTTTTTAAGTTATGGAGGGAGTTCATTATTATCCAATATGATGTTAATGGGGATCGTACTCGGAGTAAGTGTGCAAACGAATCGTTATATGTTTGAGATTGATCAATAAGATATATAAACAACGACGACTAGATGAATTCTAGTCGTCGTTGTTTTTGAGATATTCTTCGTAATATTTGTTACTATCTGTAGACAAGATAGCGAATGAGGGTTTCAAGTGGTCCATTCAACTGAAATTTTTCCAAGAGAGAAGCCATGTATATACCCGTTAACCATATCAAAAAGGCAATCCCTGTCACACTAATGATACTTAATTCTCCTCCTAAACCAAAAGCGACTGGTGATAGTAAGAGCACTAATAACGTTTCATTCAAGACGTAAAATGTAAGCGAGCGTTTTCCCAGAGCAATGAGTGAATTTGTTAAGGGACCCGGCTTTTTAATTTGGCAGCCAAACAGCCCAAATAACGCTGCATATCCAAAACCACCTGCAATTCCTGTAATCATTTGAAAACCGTAAATGTTTCCTGCTGTAAATAAACTTGGTTTCCATACTTCATCAATCAGTACTAATGGGATCGAACCTAATAACGATATTGAGATTCCCACTAAAGTAATCATTTTTAATTCTCTTGTATATTTATGTGACTCTGTTAAAAATCGTTTTCTTCCCATCCAAATCCCTATAAGTACAGAAGGAAGGATTGGGAAAAGGAAATGAATAAGAACAGGAATAGTCGGGAAATTGAAGATAGTTTCCATAAACAACTGACTATATGACTGATTTGAAGAAAATTCATTGCCAAATCCGTAACTACCTATTTCCTTTAGGAAAAAGCCCCAAATGACCGGTATATAAAGTATAAAGACTATGGTCAAAGAAACAGTAACCTTTGCTAAGACCTTGTTATTATACATAAGTAGTTTACTAGTGAGTAGACCCGCAATTCCATAAGCCATTAAAATATCTTGCCCACCAACAACTACTGCTAATACGATTCCAAACAAGATTAAATATAATGAGCGTCTGTTAATCGTCTTCCTTGCTATGTTGGACGACTTTCCTTTCGATAATTGACTTTCGTACATCATGACCATTCCATAACCAAACAACACTGCAAATAATGGCCGTGCACGATTATCAATAAAAAGCTCACCTGCGGAATTAAAAATACTCTCAAGAGCACTCAAACTATCAGGACGACTCATGACTCCTGGGTTAGATTCATATAAGAATAAAGGAGCATGAGCCAACACGATCAATAAAAGCATGAACCCTCTTGCTACATCCAAGGAGATTGCTCTCTTTTTTTCCGTATTAGATTGGGTTTGTGTATTCATTTTTCCTAACCCTACTTTCTAATGTTTATTCCACCTTATATTTTTCTTTAACGATTCCGGATCCAATTCCTCCACCAACCATGAATAGCAAAGGTCCAAAGTTCCACAGAAATTTTCCTTCAGGCAATGAAAAATCTGCATTTGTAAATTTATTTATCCCTAGAAATCCTAGTTTAATGATTAACAAGGAAACACCGAGTAAGAACACAACATCAAACAGAAACTTTAATTTAGGATGAGCTAGTTGTTTACTATCTTTTATCACTTTCTCTTTTAGTTCTTCATCCGTTCTAAGTAATTCATCAATCGTTACTTCAAACAGATCACTTAGCTTAATGATAACTTCAATGCTGGGATAATTTTGTCCGTTCTCCCATTTAGAAACAGATTGTCTGCTCACAAACAGCTTTTCTGCTAATTCTTCCTGAGACCAGCCTCTCGCCTTCCTTACGCTTTTCAATTTCTCACCAAAAACCATCGATCGTAGCCACCTTTTTGTATGTATAAGCTCATTATTGTGAATTTATGGTCAAAAAGTAAAGATAACTTTAGTTGCATAGAGGCGCAACTCCTAGTTGCATAGTGAAATCTCCCCGTTTATGGCCAAAATGAGGTGAATATCGCAATCTTAATCCATACCACACGGGGTATATATACTCTTAATTCAAGAAGTTTTGGAAATAATTCTAGAAATTTCGGATATATTCCGGCGAGTTTTAGCCATAATTCAGCGAGTTTTTAACATATATCGGCGAGTCGACATATTCTGACAACAACGCACTTCTATAATACCCTCAAACCATTATGCGAACAAACAAAATAAAAAGCACTCCTCCCATTTGAAGAAGTGCTCCACACAACCTATTCACTTGTCTGCAGGATCTCAGTAACTTTAACGGTTTCTTTCAATTTAGGACTACCCGCGTTATCCGCAAATCCAAAAATACTAAACAACACAATCGTCATACCAAGTATGAATTTCTTGTTTATTTTCATCATTTCACCGCGTCCAGTTCAACTGTCGCTTTAAACAGATCACCATCAACGTCGATGTCCATACTGCCCTCATGAAGATCTACGATGGATTTTGCGATGGCGAGACCGAGGCCAGAGCCATCTGTATGACGTGATGTGTCTCCGCGTTTGAATCGTTCAAATAATTCTTCAAAGTTACCGCCTAGTTCGTACTTCGAGACATTCTTGAATGAAACGACGACCTTTTGATTTTCTTCTGTAACGGATATATATACTCTTGTATTGTCCATAGAATACTTTAAGACGTTGCCGATCAAATTCTCAAACACACGCCACATCTTTTGTCCGTCCACATTAGCAAAAATCGGGCCATTAGGAGTTGCTACTCTAAAAGTTAGTGACGATTCTTTAATGGTTTCACTGTATTCAGCCATGGCTTGTTGAAGCAACTGGACAATATCTACTTTATCTTTAATAAGTTCCAGATTCCCGCTTGCCATCTTAGATACTTCGAACAAATCATCAATCAAAACTTTTAGACGCTTCGACTTGCGATCTATAATTTCTAAATAAGCATTTTGATCCTCTTTTGTTACCTCTTGTGACTTTAAGAGTTCCGTATACGTAATGATTGATGTCAAAGGAGTTCTCAGGTCATGACTGACATTCGTAATCAGCTCCGTTTTGAGCCTCTCACTTTTTGCTTCAGCTCGTTTTGAAGTTTTCACACCGTGCTTGAGTAAGTTTAGGTTTCCAGCTAACATGGCTAATGCTGATTTTCCCTTGTGAGGAAGATCTTGTTCCATTTGTCCTGCCGCAAGCTCATTCGTGTGCTGGATGATTCTGTTAAAGAACCCGATTCTTTTAAAAAGGTAGATTAATACCGGTACAGTAAAGAATAAAAACAGAATGAAATAAACGATGAAAGCCGTGGGATGAAAGAATACGACTGCAGCACCGAAACCTGACAAGAAAATAACGATAAGTAGCAGCATAATTTGTATAGCAACACTTCTATTGTAAAAAGCGTCAGAAACTAATCGGTGAAACCATTGGGCTGACTTTGAGATAAACGCATCTCGATATAACTGTTTATTTCTCACATCACGGTAGATCCAAGTCGTTTGGATAAGAGTGATACTCAACATAAGCGCTGTGACCAGAAATTCGAATAGACCATCACTATACATGAATGAGAATACCAAATTATCGTAGTTTTGTGCGTTCATAACAATTGCCATGATTGCAAAAAACAAACTTAACAATAACAAACCTAACCGAATATCAATAGGTATTTTACGATAGATATTTACTTTTTCTGATGAAGTAACCATCTGTAGAGGATGAAGTCTTCTGCCCCATAAAAACACAAGAAATAGAATCACAATGCTGCAGATCGATATAATGTAAAACACCGTTTGTCTCTTCTCAAAATCATCTACTTGTTTTTGTAACCAACTTCCTTGTCCAGGAAGAGTAATTATGCCCTGAAGTGTTTTTGGCTTTTGAGGAAAATATTCGTAATGATATTCTATGAAAGTATCTAGGCCACTAATACGTAAGTTGCCGTTTTCAGATGATGATGAATACTCTCTAGTGAACAAATTTGTTTTACTCTTAAGATCTTTAGGGCCTTCTGCTGAAGAAAGATTAGTAAATACCTCTTTTGAGTTCATATCTACCATATAGTAGTTGAAACCCAAAAGGTTAGGATCATAATCAGAAATATAGCTTTGTCTTTCTCTAACAAGTGTCTCTACTTCCTTTTCTTTTTCCTTCACGATCTTAGCTTTGATATGATCGTCACTTTTGAAGTTCTCCATGATATCTTTAACTTTTGCATCTCTTTGTTCTTCATAAAGCTTAACAACATCATCGTTCTTAGCAGCCCTCGCTTCATCAATCTGGTCTTCATACTGACTTTTGATATCGGCTATTTGCTCTGATAGACTTCCATAGCGCATGCGATGTTCTTCAATCTCTTCTTTAGAAACTTTTATATTGTCCTTAAGCTCATCTTCAGATAGATAATTGATTTCAGAAATACTTATATAATTGATAAATTCCTCAAATTGTGAGTTGAATTCTTCTGTATGAAAATAATCCTTTTTAAAATACCAATGACCATTTTCTAAGATCGAAACGATTCCACTTAACCCAAAAGTCAACAATATGATCCAAACAACCCACTTGCTTCTATTTTTCCATTTTGTATCCAATTCCCCATACCACCTTTAAATATCTAGGATTTTTCGGATCGATCTCAATCTTTTCTCTAATCTTTCGGATATGAACAGCCACTGTGTTTTCAGCATTGTAACTGGGTTCTTTCCAAACTCGCTCATATATGTCATTAATGGAAAAAACTCTTCCAGGGTAAGACATGAGCAACTCCACAATCTTGTATTCGATCGGAGTTAATTTTACTGAGTCCCCGTTTATGGCGACTTCCTTTGCTTCCTTATCAAGTGTCAAACCGTTCAGATTAACTAGATTTGTCTTTCCCTCATATGTACCAAGAGTCACGTAACGCCGTAGCTGAGATTTAACACGAGCGATCAGCTCTAAAGGATTGAACGGCTTTGTCACATAATCATCTGCACCGATCTGCAGTCCTAGTACTTTATCTGTATCTTCACTCTTTGCACTTAAGATAATAATCGGTATGTTTTTTTGTTCTCTAATTTTAAAGGTAGTCGAGATACCATCTAATTTTGGCATCATAATGTCCATGACGATAAGATGGATCGGATGTTCGTCTAATTTCTCTATTGCTTCAATGCCATCTCCAGCTTGAACAACTGTTATTCCTTCATTTTTCAGATAGATCTCTATCGCATCACGTATTTCTTTTTCATCATCAACAACAAGTACGTTAAAATCATTCATATTCTCACACTCCCTTCTGCATTATAGCATGGCATATATTTGAAATTATCTTTATTCTACACAGCAATCCTTTACATTTAGTTAGCAAAAATCTTAAGACTTTCTTAAGACTCATAATGTTCCATAATTCAAAAGATAGGCAAACAAAAAAGCGCAAATCTATTTAAAGAAATGCACTCTCTTTTAAAACACTATTAGTTTTGAGCTTCACTATACCTTTTAAAATTATCCATGAAGGCTTGCCATCCTGCTTCTTGCATCTCAACTGGATTCGTCGCTTCGGCTTCAAATGTTTCTACGACTCTCGTTTCATTTTCTAAACCGACAAAAGTAATCGTAACTTTTCTTCCATCATCTAGCGTATAAGCAATATATTCATTTGTTTTGACTTCATCATACTTCCCGCTAAAATCAAATCCAAAGCTGCCATCTTTTGCTTCCATTCTGGTAAGAAACCTTCCGCCATCTCTCAAATCGTTTTCCGCTTTTGGTGCGTGCCACTCGTCAGAAGCAAAGCTCCAACCTGTAATATGCTGTGGCTCGGTCCAATATTTCCAAACTTCTGCAACTGGTTTGTTCACGGTTGTTTCCACCATGATGGTTACTTTATTACTTGTTTCCATAACATAAACCACCTTTCCGTCACTCACAATTTATTAACTCAATGCTCAAAACTATTTCAACAAAAAAATGCATTTCCCTGCTACGGGAAATGCATACCAGCAAAATATTATTTTTTCTTATTCAATCGCTTTCTTAGCTTCTTCATACTTTGCATTAGCAAGGTTATTAATCTGTGAAAGATAATCTTCTAACTTAATTTCACCCTTAATCGATGCTTCAAGAAGACTATGAATATTTGCGTTTGGTTGCTCTGAAATACTAACTCCTGTTGGAGCTTCCCACCGTGACTGAACGTAACCAGGTACAGCTTTTACGGGTTCGACTATAGCATTGTCCAAATTATCAAACGCTGAACGAACGCCAGGAAGGTCTTGTAGTTCAAAATATGCATCCAGCACATCTTGATCTGTTGTGACTGGCACACCATTTAGTACTTTCCCTTTTTCTGCAGCAATATCAATTCGTTTCAGATATCCTTCTTTTCCAAAAGACATCCATTTCGAAAATAAATAAGCTTCTTTTGGATGTTTCGTATTCTTTGATATTCCCATATAATCATTTGCGACAACGGTTCTTCCGCCGGGAATTCCAATGAAATCATAATCAAAATCAAGGTTTTCCTCAAACGCAGTCAATGCCCATGTCCCATCCCAGATTAAACCCATATTTCCTGATGCCCAAACCTCTCCTGCATTACTTCCATCGAAGCTACTTTTTTGTTCCTCTGTTAATGATTCATAAGCATAATCGTTCGTAACGATATCTTTTGCAATTTGTTGACCTTCTTTGAATTCAGTGCTGTCTAAATGATATCCTTCTTTTGTGTAGGTATACCAACCAAGAGTCTTACTTACTGCTGCAGGATACCAGTCAAGGATTGCCATTGGGTTGTTTATACCAACCTTGCCTTTACTGATATTTGTTATACGTTTTACAGAATAAACGAATTCATTTATGTTTGCACCACTTTCTGGCGCATCCAAATTAGCGTCATTAAACATATCTTTATTAACGTAATATCCTAAAAATTGCTGACCTGCAGGTATTGCGAAAAGAGTGTCACCGTATGTTGCTGCCTTTCTTACGGCCTCAGGGACTTTTGCAAGATCAGCATCATCAGAGGACAATTTAGAAAGATCTAATAACCAGTCATTTGCTACACCAGGTGGTATTTCGGACAGCATGAATACATCAGGCATTTCATTTGCACTTGCCGCAGCTGCTAATCCATCATTCCATTTATCATTAGGTATCGACTCAACTAATTTTATCTCGATGTTTGAATATTTTTCTTCAAACGCTTTGATCATGAGTCTTTCTATATTTTGTTCTTTTTCTGTCCCTAATCCCCAACTTGCATAAGAAATGGTTACCTTTTTGCCGTCCGCATCATTACTTTTTCCACCTTCGCTCGATGCGTTACATCCGAACAACATTGTAATGATTAAAATACTTATGGCTAATTTAAGACCTTTCATGAACACACCTCAATTCTAGTATTCTGCTTAAACGATTAACTTAATTGCTCCTGATTTATTTTGTAATCGCTTACATTTTCGGTTTTAGGTATAGGGTGAAGCATTGTCGATTTAGACATTTTAATAACCTCATCAGCCGTCACCTCTCGCTCTAATGAATCTGATAAGTAGATTCCTTCACTGATTAACATTGTTTGAAGTGCAATCTCAGCGGTCGGCAGCAGTTCCACTCTTCCTTGAAGCGCGGCAATCCAATGTTCTTGTGAGGAGTCATAGGCATCCGGGTTCTCTTGAAGTTGATGCCATCGATAATTCGCCGCACCTAGATCAAATGTAGCATCCATATCCATGTCACTCATCGTAGTATGATAGCTTAATGGCGTATTTATTCCGTTTACTTGTCCGTGAAGGGATAGTCCACCTTTATTCCCTACTAAACTGCTTCCTCCCAATCCATTTAAATGAATCGCCCAGGATTCGATAATATCAAGTGTTAGACCCCCATCGAACCGAACAAATCCTAAACCAAGCTCTTCAACATCAAATCCACTTATCATTTTACGTTTTTCATCCATATCCATTTCTTGATACGTTTTACCTGTAATCGTTTTAACAGAAGGCATATTCATTAAATACAGCAATTGGGATATTCGATATACACCCATATCAAACAACGCTCCACCTGATGCCTTCTCTTTTTGATTAAATTCTTTCGTGCCATATCCGTCAACAAACGGTCTACCTCGTCTTCTAAATCCGGTAGAACGAGCATGATACAGTCTGCCAAGCTTTCCTTCATCTATTAACATCTTTGCGGCTTTCGTTTCGATCCCATAGAGAAAGCTTAGTTGAACATGCAGTTGTTTACCGCATTCTTTTGCAGTATCAATCATTTTCTTTCCATCCATGTATGAGCCTGCAATTGGTTTTTCACAGTATACATGCTTACCAGCTCTTAATGCTTCAATCGTAATCCCAGCATGTAAATTATTATGCAGACAAACATCAACTGCATCCAGGTCTTCACGTGCTAACAGCTCTCTATAATCACTGTACGTGTCAGGAATATTGAACTTTTCCGCTACTTGTTTGAGTTCAATTTCATCAATATCACATGCGGCAACGATTTCTGCACCAGATATCTTTTCATAGTTTTCTAGATGAACTTTACCAATCATGCCAACACCAATAATACCGATTCGCACTTTTTTCATAACCTTATACCCCTACTTTCTTATGCTGGGCGGATATTAGGTTTCTCCACGTATTACGTGCTGTAGCTAATTGCCATTCCACTTGACTGTATTCATTTTCTCCTGAGTGATGTTCGATGCCAAGATATCCTTGATAATCAACATCTTGCAGAATCTTGATCTTCTCTTCACAGTCAGGTATGACCCAAGCTGCTAAATGTGTATGAAAGGCATATTTTGCACAAAGTACATCACCGTTCTCTTTATCCACATCCCAATTATCAAAGTGCAGAAGAATACCGAATGAAGGATGATCAACTGCCTCATAAACTTTTTTAATGTTTTCAGGATCCCTTGATGCTCCCCAATGGTTTTCAGGCCCTACTTTAAAACCGCAATTCTGTGCTATTTTTGCATATTCTTGATAACGGTTCACTGTATACTCAAATTGTTCATCTGTCATTTTCAAATCTCTTCCACCCATATCGATTCTAACGGTACGTGCTCCTAATATTTCTGCAGCTCGCAGATTTTTAAGTGCGTTTTGATACCACTTTTCCTTAGCATTTGGATCTGGGTCCCATACCTCTGCACAGTCAACGCAAAGATTAGCAAGGGTTAACTCCTTCTCATCCATCGCTTCTTTTATTTTCTTGAGATAATCCTCATCATAGCTTGTTAACATCATGTTCCAAATATCAGCTGAGTTCAGGTGATAACGATATTTGACACTTTCTAAATACCCAAAAAGATCTATTTTCCCTTGATTAAATAAGCCATTAAATGAATACGAAGCAACTGTATATTTCATAATGCCCTCCCGTTTAATTCAAGATTCTTGTAAAATGGAAATTTGGATAATTCAAAACTCGATTTAAAAAATATCTTATACTGCTTACCTTTCAGATTCACCTGAACAGTTAATGGTTCATTAACGCATGTAAATGTAGTCGCCTCACCCCACTTGATTATAGATATTTTCTGATTATTTTGATAATATCAACATTGAGGCTACTAATGGAATTAACAAAACCCTTTCCATTTGTATAATTCACCAGTATTTTTTTAATTGGAGTTGAATATATGGAAATTCAAGGCGTTTATCATGACGTTAATCCTACTTGGAGGATCGGAAAAGACCGTGGATGCGCAACACTTGTTTATGTTACACAAGGTAAAGTGATGTATTGGATCGATGGAGTCGGTGTGGAATTGGTTAAAGGTGAGATCCTGTATATTCCATCTGGTGTAGATCGCGCATGGGAAAACCACGCCGATGAGAGTCACCAAAAATATACAGTGGTTTTTTTATGGGAAAGTGAAAATCTGCGGAAAATCTTGCACTATACAACTAAGAATGAGATGTATCGTTATAAGACTTTTAACACCCCTTATTTTGAACAAAGATTTTCATCACTTTTTACACAAATCCTGTTGAAGAAACCTTATTTTGAATGGATGGCAAGGTGTATATTGTCAGAATTACTCACTCAAATCGCGCAAGAATCATCTGAAGTAAGAACGGCTCCTTCAAAAGAGCGAATTGCAAACGAGATACAAGATTATATTCTCCGCAACTTTAGAAGTAATATAACCATTGATGACTTGAGTTCACTTGCAGGTGTAACCCCTAACTACGTATCAGGGATCTTTAAGGAAGTAGTGGGAAGTACACCCATACAATACTTACACCAATTAAGAATTAACACGTCCTTACATCTACTACAAAATACACAGATGACAATCAGTGAGATCGCTGAGTATCTTGGGTACTGTGATCAATCGTATTTTAATAGGATGTTTAAAAAATGGATGGGGGTAGCGCCTAGCAAGTATAATCATCATTACGTAGTAAGTTGAAAAACGTATTCTGGTCTGCGAATGGTAAAGGTAAACTTCATAGCTATTTATTCAAATAAAAAAAGCATGACTCTGACATCATGCTTTCGATCGTTACTCACGCCAAAATTTCGTGTATTCTGCTTTGTCCTGTATATTAAACGCTATTATATCCTCAAGCAGCTCATAATTCACTTCATCTTTCCAGCGAATACGAAACAAGCCTTTAGTTGAGCTATAACCAGACTTTTTGATACTCTCGGCAAACCGCAACATAGCTATTTCTTCAGGAGCAATACTCATGTGTTGCTTTGCCATTGAGATACCGATGATAAATGTGCCATGATCGGTATACATCGGTGTGTTCCACTTGAATTGCGGTTCCAATGTAGGAAATTTTTGAGCGATCCACTCCAAAACCTCCTCCGTTCGGTGTCTATGATCGGGGTTATCAATTCCAGCTAGGTATTGCGAAAAGATTTCCATGTAATATCTCCTTATCACTGATAAAATTTACAGAGTCTCATTACTTATCAGTTTATATGAAGATTCCTTGATAGTAAAACGCCTGTCTATTCGTTATCTATAAAGAAACATGGCTGTTGATATACATTATCGACTTTTTTAATCGGTAGGAATAGCTGCTCACAAATGTTACAATTTTTATTTCATTAAGAAGAACAAGAATTACACCCGACTCCCTTCACACGATCCTTCACCCTTGCTGTGTATTCGTCACCACATTTCCTACATCGCCACCAAACATTGTTGTATGACGTAACGGAAACATCTTTAGGTGTTTTATGAACCCCGAACATTGTACCATTACGATCTGGATGCCACTCTGCTGCAATCTCAGGAAACATATTGAAAAGTGATTGCTCAATTTTCACACAGTCTGGACATCGCGATTTATTTTTAATTCTTTTACGAATTCTCTCTCGCCAAACATGCCCTTTTTCGCATACCCATGCCACTTCCTCGTTTGAGTTATACACGACATCATGTGGACTTTTCCCATTGTTCACTGTAGACCATTCTTTTACAAGTTCGGGGTGGATCGTCGCCAAACAGTTCTTTTCATACGCCTTTTTGTCTGAGCAATACACACATACACTTTTAGGATTATGTACTCGATCAATCACGGTTTCTTCCCACTCATGTCCTCTTTTGCAAATCCACCACCTACGTGGCCAATCTTCCTTGCTGTCAA
Source organism: Fictibacillus sp. 5RED26 (assembly GCF_015903895.1). NCBI lineage: Bacteria > Bacillati > Bacillota > Bacilli > Caryophanales > Fictibacillaceae > Fictibacillus > Fictibacillus sp. 5RED26. The sequence continues at coordinate 1,573,755 of NZ_JACZDU010000001.1, forward strand.
CATCCGCAGTGGTAAGATTTTTGTTCAGAGTCGGATGCCACTGCTGACATAGTTCAGGATCTGCGTCTGCTAACGTTTCACTTTTAACTTCTTCAAACTGATACGATCGTTTTAACGCTCTTTCTTCTCTTACACAATCCGAACATTCCAAATTCTTCTTATAGCGCTCCCGAATAGTCGCTCCCCATTCATGCCCTTTTGAACAAACCCACCATATGTATTCATAACTGCCAAAACTAGTCTGGCACGGTTCAATTCCATGATTTTTTGTAGGATGCCATTGTGATAGTAGCTTATTCGGTAATATCAAGTGCTTCAAACTCTTCAACCCTTTCTCTATAAATACAATCACATAATAAAAAAGAACTATAAAAATCAGTCCTATATGGTTAATTATACCTATAATATTTGATTATGAACTTGGGAAAATCGTAGTCGAAAAGGCCTTGTAAAGACAGGTGTCGCTTATTGTTTTTCCCAACTTAGAAAAAGTTTTTCAGATGGCAACATTTTTGAGATATTTACCTATACATGAAAAATTTCCTTTCATATACTAAAATGCTAAAAAAAGATCAAAGGAGAAAAATTCTGATGACAAACAAGGGACATTGCATATGTGGGTGTTTAAAAGAGATTCCTAGTGGACGAAGCATTATTATTGTCACAGATCGTGGTGGTCTTTTTAATCTAACTTTTATAGATGTTATCGATCATTGCGTTAGAGGAATTGATCCTTTAGGAAGATCCCAAATAATTGATTGTGAGTGTATTGCGGGAATTGATTTAAGACCAAGTACAGGCGGGAACTTAACTCTTCAATCTGAAGCCGTTATTGTTTGTACTGGTTTTATTAGCGGGACAGTAACATGCAATGGTATCCCAGTAGCCGGAGCTCCAGTTACTTTTACAGATGATATCGCTGCCGGTTTAACATATACGCCAAATCCAGCAATAACTGATTCATCTGGTAGAATCCTTGTAGAAGTAAATATTCCAGAAAGTACACCTGAAATTCCGGCTAATATTATTGGTACAACTGTTATAAATGGTGACACCATTTCGGCTATAGACAACTGCATGGTCATGTGCCCTTCCTCACAATGTTCAATCGAATTAACAGCATCCGGTGAAAGCATTGATTGTACGGGTAATGTCTTTGCAGTGGTAACGTGTGGAGGAGTACCTGTCGAAGGTGTAACGGTTGACTTTAGTAGTGATAATCCAAACTTTACTCTCAACCCAACATCTGACGTTACGGATTCACAAGGTGATGTGGCAGCGGGGTTAAATATCGCACCTAACACTCCTTCCCAAGTTACAAATATTACAGCCTCAGCTACAATAGGTACTCAAACATTGAGTACAACGATATCTGTTTCTGGCCAATGTGCGAATACTTGTGCCCTAACATTATCATCTGCATCAGAGATTGATTGTTCCGGTGTATTATCTGGTACTTTATTATGTGGCGGAGTACCTCAATCAGGTGTAACTGTTACCTTTACTCAATTCCCTGAAGCAGTCGCCACTATACCTTCCGCAACTACAAACGCTTCTGGTAATTTCACAACCAATATAACCGTTCCACCAGGTACAGCCTTAACGTCAACTGTAGTTAGCGGAACAGCAATCGTTGCCGGCCAAACTGTTTCCTCATCTATTGACATTGATTTCAGTTGTCGTGCAACGACTTGTCCATGTAAGTTCAGACTTGGTGTTCGAGGATCTAGTGCCCCAGCTACTGCAAATGTAGTGAATCAGGGCGTCCCTTCAACTGTTACCGGTAACATAAATGTTACAGCGAATCAATGTTATAGCAGAGGAGAGAGATGTGATCCGACGGTTGACAACTTTAGTATCTCATTCTCGGGCGCAACATTTACCTTTAACTTGGCTCAAGGCAGAAGAATTAGGTTCTCTTGTATCGGTGAAAGAGGAGCGACATTGGAAGGAACAGCTATTGCTACAGGATCGTCTACCATTCAAGGGCTCTTTGACGTGTTCATCGGTTTTACTCGTTCTGGCAGCACAGCAACGTGGAACATTCTTGCTACAAACCAAGCTGGTGATTCCTTCAGTACTACCTTCACATCCGGTATCTCATCAGAAACAGAGATTGAAGATTGTGATGATTAAATTCACTCTTTAATAAAGTCGAAAGCTCTTCTTCATTAGTGAAGAAGAGCTTTCTGAATTTTATACAGTCTTGTTATCAGAGTTTATTAACGCTAACTCTCCCCGAAAAAAAGGTTGCTCCCCCACCCATATCTGCTATGCGATCAGGAGTTAGAGAATTGACTAGATGTTTCGTATCTTTATCTGCTCCCCAAAGACCTTGAGTAACGGCAACACCTCGTAGAACATTATCACCAACGCTCGCTTTTAGTACACATTCTCCTTGCTCATTCCACACTCGTACCTTTTCGCCATCTTTTACTCCTGCCAGATCAGCGTCAAACTGATTCATAACAATTACAGGTTCTTTTTCAAGTCGCACATGTTTGTCTTGATTTGCAAACGTTGAGTTTAAAAAATTATGGTTCGGTGCTGCAATAAATTGAAGAGGATGGTCAGAATCATTAATCAAAGGGATATATGTCGGCAGCGCTGGATAGCCGTCCTGTTTCATCTTCTCAGAATACAGTTCTATTTTTCCGCTCGGTGTTGGAAGCTTAGTTGGAAATTCCACCTCTGCCTTTACATATTGTTTTTTATCCAATACGTCAAAGTTTATTCTATGAATATAGGGATTCTCTGTTGAATCTAATGCTTGGTCAATTAGTTCTTCTTCTGTATCATCAAATGCATTCTCAGTAAAATCCATGCCTTTAGCAAGTAATCGAAACACCTCTACATTAGACTTCGATTCTCCGTAAGATTCAATCACAGGCTGTTGAAGCTGAATGTAATGGTGCCAGTACGACGTGTAAAAATCTGTGTACTCAAACGAAGACGTAGCGGGCAAAACAATGTCTGCATACATTGCCGTCTCTGTTAAAAATAAATCATGTACCACTGTAAATAGGTCTTCTCGTTCTAATCCTTTACGAACCTTATTCCCTGCAGGTGCAACCACAGCTGGATTCGTCCCATATACAAAAAGTGATTTGATGGGAGGATCTATAGCAAGCAATGCTTCTCCAAGCAGATTCATGTTTATTACACGCGTGTTTTTGTTAGGTTGCAGATCCGGCCGTTGCAGGTTATCAGTGTTGAACGCGAGATAAGCCGAATTTCCTTTGATCGCCCCTCCACCTTTAACAGCCCATTGACCTGTTAAAGCCGGCAAACAAGATACCGTTCTCACAAACATACCGCCATTATCGTGATGCTGTGGGCCGTTTCCAATCCGTAGAAACGCAGGAGACGTTTGGCCATACATCCGAGCAAGCTTCAGTATATCCTCTACTGGTATTCCCGTGATGCTTGAAACTGTAATAGGGTCATATTGTTCAACATGTTCACGGAGCTCTTCAGATCCAACGGTGTACTGTTTCAAAAATGAATGATCCACCATGTTCTCAGCAAACAGAATATGCATCAAGCCTAATGCAAGAGCAGTATCGGTTCCTGGTAAAATAGGGATGAACCAGTCTGCAAATTTAGCAGTTTGGTTTTTATGGACGTCAATGACAACAATCTTCGCTCCATTTTGTTTACGTGCTTGTTGTGCAAGTGATACTTGATGCATATTCGTACTAACAGCGTTAATACCCCAGAAAATGAACAGTTTAGAATGAATCGTATCTTCAGGATCAATACCATAGCTGCCGCCCATCGTATACTTGTAACCGGCTGCCCCTGCTGAGTTACAGATGCTTCGATCAAGCTCTGAAGCTCCTAGTCTATGAAAAAAACGACGGTCCATTCCTTCAGCAGCAAGATTACCCATATTCCCATAAAAGCTATAAGGTAGAATGCTCTCGGCGCCGTCTTTTTGAAGCAAGTCCTTCCATCGCGAGGTGATGGTAATAATGGCTTCATCCCAGCTTATTTGTTCAAAATGTCCTTCACCTTTCGCTCCAATACGCTTCATCGGATATTTTAATCGCTTTTCATCATATAGACGTTCAGTCATATTTCGAACTTTATTACAAATAAAGCCCTTCGTGACCGGATGATCCGGGTCACCTTCCACTTTTACAATTTTTCCGTTTTCTTTATGGAGGAGCAACCCACACTGATCGGGACAGTCTAAAGAACAGACCGATGGAAAAATACCGTTGGGACTATCTACAAAACTGGTCATATGTGTTCTCCTTTCCAAGATGTCACATTCATTTTATTCCTTCATTCAACATTAAATTGTTAATCTAAAATTTCCCAATCAGGGTTCCAAACGATTTCCCACAAGTGTCCATCTGGATCTAGAAAGTGACCAGAATATCCACCCCAAAACGTTTCGTGAGCTGGATCTGTTATGATGGCTCCTGCACGTTCCGCTTCTTCCATGACCTTATCAACCTCTGCTATACTTCCAACATTATGACCGAGAGTAAATTCAGTAGGATTTGGTTTTCCACCTGAAACCTTAGCTTCATGTGCCAAATCTTTGCGATTCCAAATGGCAAGCTTTAATCCCTGTTGCAAGTCAAAGAAAGCAACAGCTCCATGCTCAAACTCTTTACCTATAATTCCTTTAGTCGAGAACCCTAAACCATCCCGATAAAACTGTAGCGATCTCTCTAAGTTTTCAACGCCTAACGTAATGACCGTAACTCGTGGTTTCATAGTCTCATCTCCCAGGTAACTTCTAATTGTTATCTTAAGAATAATGCCAGTTTAACATAAGCCTTTTTATTAACACGTAAGTTGAAGTTAGAGATATCCAACTAGTCAATATTAAGCTCCTTTGAATGGTTTTACTTTTTTGACGCTTTTATAATAAAAGTGGCTGGAACAAGGTTTGCTTTTTGAGTGGAATACCATCTGGACGGATTCTCCGAGTGCTCTTCAGGTAAGTAAACATCATCTATTACTTTTTCTATCATAAAACCTGCATCGATTAAAGCATTTATGTAGGTGCTTAATTTTCTATGATGAATGACAGCTAAATTCTGCCAACCTTCATTATATTCCGGGCCTTCATTCACATAAGATTTGTTAAATATGAACGTAGACTGTTCCTCTTCGTATTTTAATCGATCATGAAGAGGATGTTCCCAGCTGAAAATTAAAACACCACCTGGTTTAAGATAACTATAAATATTTGCGAACGTAAGACTTAAATTTGTTGTCCAGCCCAAAGCATAGATTGAATAAACCATATCGAAATAATTGCTTGGTAATCCCGGGTTCTCCTCCATAGGTGATTCTATCAATGTAACCTCTACTTGTTGATCGTGTAAAAGTTTTCTAGCTGTCTCAATCTGCTTCGTACACATATCTAGTCCCCATAATTCTTTGGCACCTTCTCTACCCATATATTGCAGTGAATGGCCACTACCACACCCTATATCCAACACCTTATTACCTTTTATTGAGCCAAATAACTTTAGTTGCTCTTCATTAAAAGCAAAAGGTCCGTATTCTGGAAGTGCCGTTCTACCAAAAAAGCGTTCGGCTGATACCTCCCACCTTTGTTTATTCATTTTTAAAATTTCAGTTGCTTCCAAAAGTTCCACTTCCTTTAATGTGTGTTTTTTTCGATTATTCACCGTTTCTTTAGTAGTAGCTGATGGTTAATGATTGTATTGAACATCTAGCATCAGCTGATTTGATCTCCCCGCAATTTTTAGGTTGTTTTTAACTCCATAAAATCACGGTTGGGAAAACAAAACCAAGCGCGAAGGATATAACTGCTGCAAATTTTGTTTGCTTGATGGTGCGATGATCATTTAATTTCAAATAATAAAAATAGGACAAGGTAAAATAAAAACACATCACCATTGAAAAGATAGAAAAAATTAAGAACACATTACTTACAATTAAAGTCATTTTCTTTACACCCCTAAATCAAATACCATTTCTTTTTTTACAACACTATACTTTCCATATAAAAAAGTGCATTCCTTCTATGAATGCACTTTGACTGAAATAGGTTTGATTAAGATAAAAAAATGGTGTACACATATGAAATGGTACACCGCATTGAACCTTATTAATTTGAAGAGTCAGTTACGTTACCGGACTTTTTAGCAGGTGCAAACCATCCGATTACCGCAATACCCACTAACACACCATAGAAGATGATCGTCCAAACCGTACTATGTGGAAAATCGTGATCTAATACTCCAATATCATTATGAGCAAGTGTAATGACCGCAAGTTTCACACCTACCCATGCAACGATCGCATAAGCTGTTGTTTCTAAAGCTGGTCGTTGATCTAGTAGCTGAACAAACCAAGTTGCTGCATACTTAATTAAGATCAGACCCGCAATTCCTCCGAGAACAACAACTATGAATTGTCCACCATCCATACCACCGAAGTCGCCAAGAGGTGAATCTGGAAGTCCTAGTGCCAATGCAACGGCTGCTAGAATTGAATCGATCGCAAACGCCAAATCAGCGATAGCGATCTTACCAACTGTTGGCCAGAAACCTTTTCCTTTTGCTTCTTCTTCTACTTCTTCTTGGATCTTCTCATTCTCTTTACCGAATTTAGCTTGTATTACATGCTTTAATCCGAGGTATAAAAGATAAGCTGCTCCGATCGCCTGTATCTGCCAAACGTTCGCGATGAATGAAATGGCAAAAAGTGCACCAAATCTGAAAACGAACGCCATAAGAATCCCATAACTAATCGCCCGTTTCTTCTCATCCTCAGGTAAATGTTTTGCGATAACCGCTAGTACAAGGGCATTGTCAGCAGATAACAAACCTTCTAGTCCAATTAATATCAATAATGCCCAGCCGTACTCTAACCAAATTGAATCCATCCATGAATCTCCTTTCAAATCATACAAATAATATGTAATATCCATAGAATGACCATTTTAGTCGCAAGATACTCTTCGAGAATATACTTGCACTACTAGGAACAACTCTATACTTACAAGATTATATATTATTTTTTAGATTTTTACCTTATTTAAGCGAATTTAAAACTTAACAAAGTTAGATATTTAAAGGGTTTATCTTGTTTTTTCCTCATGGGTATTTGCATTTTAAATGGTGAATTCTACTTGAAAACACAGAGAACGAAATGAACAGAAAAACAGTTGATAAAATTCTTACATACTCAAAAACGAGGCGCCTTTATTAGGCAGCCTCGTTTATTCTGGTGATTAAAGTGATTAATTGTTATCATTCTCATCAACGACAGCTTCACCTGTTACAGCATCTACGTTAACGTCTACATCCTTACCGTCTTTTTGAATCTCAAACTCGTAAACATAATCATCATCAAGACTCATTTCTTTTATAGTTCCAGAAACTTTTTTCAATGCAATGGACTGCGCTTGTTCAGAAGTGATCTTGATTTTTGCAGGATCTATCTGATCATCGCGATCCGAGCTATCATTGTCATCACCACTATTGTTATCGTCATCACCATCATCGTCGTTGTCATCTTGATCTTTCATACCTTCTTCAATTTTAGAGATCTTACCTGTTTCAGCCGCAATATCAAGATCGTATTCCTTTTCGCCGTTATAAACCTCAATCTCATATTTGTCTTTTAGACCATCTCGATCAAGTTCCATCTCGGTAATTGTTCCGCCTTTTGTTTTTTCTAAAGCGATGTCTTTTGCTTGTTTCTCTGAAATTACATTCTTAGCAGCAAACGCGCTAGGTGTGTTTTCTACATAAGTATATGTTCCTAATCCAATACCACCGACTAATACTGTACCTGCGATAATTTTTGTTAGTTTTTTCATTTGTTGTTTCCTCCTTGTTTTTAACTATAACCTTATAATAGACAGGTAAAATGAGAACAAAGAGAAGAGAAGATTAGAAAACGATGAGAAAAGCTGGTGTTTTTCTCAAAAAAATAAGAACGCTCTAGATTAGAGCATTCTTAGTCACTATCTTTTGTTTCCATCGTTACGGAGTTTACCTCACCTGAAAACGCATTTATGATTACTTGTGCTTCTTTCGTTTTCGTTTCAATCTCAACTTCATAAACGATCACACCGTCTTCATCATCTAACTCAATATCTGTGATGGTCCCTTTTACTTCTTTTAGGGCGATTTGTTTGGCATCTTCTTCTGTTATTTTTGTGTTCGGCTCAGCCGGTTCATCTCTAGATTCAACCTCGTTTTTACTCTTGATACCACCAGTTTTCCCGTTAATTTCCAAACGATATGTTTTCCCTTCATTCTGGACAGAAACAAGATAGACTTTGTTTTCTTCATTAAATTCAGCAGACATCACTTCACCGTGTTTGGCAGCTATTTTTTCTGCTTCATCCTTTGTTATACGTTTGCCTGAAGGTTCTCCATGTTCTGTTCGATTCATGTCGAGAATTTCTCCAGAAACCGCATCAGACCAGATCACATATACACCTTGTTCACTTTTCAACACTGTTTTGTATTGTCGTGTATCTTCTCTATTCGTTAATTCTGTAGATAGAATCTCTCCTGGATATTTTGCGCTTACGATTTGGTTCATTTTCTCTTTTTCTAATGTACTACCTTGGTTTCCGTTCACCCACTCTCTTGTTCCGAAGACAAGAAGGAGAATAACGACTATTATTCCAGAAATCATAGCTGTTTTTTTGTTCATACGTATTCCCCCTTTACATGAATTTTCTCATGTAAGAATGAAAGCTCCATAAGAATCAGATGAGAAAGTGATGAGAATTAACTCTGTTTCACAGGAATCTCCATTGTAACCGTTGTTCCCTTTCCTTCTTCACTCACCAGATGAAGCTTCCCTTGGTGAGCAGAAACGATTTGTTTCGCGATGGAAAGTCCTAGCCCTGCTCCACCTGTATCACGGCTCCTAGCTTGATCAACTCGAAAGAATCGATCATAGACTTTTTCGAGATTTTCTTTAGGAATGCCGATTCCATAGTCTGTTACGGAGATACTGACAGAGTTTCCTTGTTTGGTTAACTCCACTTCAATTGACTTCGAGCTATACTTAATGGCGTTATCTAAAAGGATGATAAGAACTTGCTTAAGTTTTAATGAATCACACTCTATATGGATTTCATTTATGTTGGATTGAACATGTATTTCACGTTCGTACGCCTTGTTCATATTCTTAGTTGCATTTTTAGCCATCTCAACCAACTCGGTTTGTTGAAGTTGCAGGTCCACTTGCGATTCATCTCTTGCCAAAATAAGCATTTGTTGGGTTAACTCTTTCATCCGAATGGATTCTGAGTGAATCGCTTCTACAGCTTCTTCTAAAATTTCTGGCCGACTTCCTCCCCAGCGCTTCAGCATTTTCGCATAGCTTTCAATTACAGTAAGCGGCGTTCTAAGTTCATGTGAAGCATCAGATACGAACTGTTCTTGCTTTTTGTAGTTGTTTTCAAGAAGATCCATCATATGGTTAAACGTTCTTGCCATCTTATTCAGCTCATCATTCGATTTCTTATTGATCGTGATCCGTTTATACGTCCCACGCTTCTGGTTTTCTTCCATCGTTCGCGTTAAGTTGCTGATGGGTACTAAAATCAACCGGCTCAAGAATCGCCCTCCCAAGTAAGAGGGGATTAAAATGAGTAATGTAGCTAGGATTAAAACGATTCTTAAGATCTGCATTGTGTTTGGAATGGATGCTTCTTTTTCGATCAACTGTAAAGAAACAACCTCCCCGTCCGTCCAAATGACCGGGTGTTGAGAAACCGTATATACCATTCCGTCTAACTTCTTAAAATCACTGTATTGATTCGATCTATAGATATGTTTGATTTCCTGAAGCTTATCGTCATCAGTAATTCTTGATGAAGTAGCGGCTACACGGTTTTCACTAGTAATAATACGAATCATTGAATCTGCAGGAAGGTAGGCACGCAAAAGCTGTGTCATGTTCATTTTTGTCTCAGATGACGTTTTAACCGCTTCTGTTAAGCTCTCCATTCTTGTCTCTGAACCTTCTAAAGCATTATCATATAGATTCTTTTGAAACAAAAGATAAATGCCACTATTCGTGATAAGTAGAATGATTAAAAGCCATACCGTTGAAAACAAGGTTATCCGATTTTTTATGTTCATGGGTTACTCCTTCATCGTGTAGCCTACTCCACGAATCGTATGAATATAGGGGTGCGAAAAGGTAGAATCAATCTTCTTTCGCAGATAACGTATGTAAACATCTACAACATTGGTATCGCCATAATAATCATAACCCCATACCTTAGATAAGATCTGGTCACGGTTTAATACCTGGTTTTTATTTCTCATCAAGAAAACAAGAAGATCAAACTCCCTTGGTGTTAACTCTACTAAGGAAGAATCTCGCTTAACTTCCCTTGTTTTCAAATCAACGGTCAGTTCACCTAGCTCAAACATTTCGCTTTCTTGATCTTCTGTGTAGTGTTGATTCATGCGGAGAAATGCACGGATTCTAGCTAACAGTTCTTCAATTTCGAACGGTTTAGTCACATAATCGTTTGCGCCAAGATCCAGCCCACTCACTTTATCTGGCAGGGCATCTCTGGCCGTTAATAAAATGATTGGAATATGACTACCAGTTGCTCTGATTCTTCTAAGAACCTCCAAACCACTTAGCTCAGGCAGCATCACGTCAAGTAGGATAAGATCCCACTTACCAGATTTAAACCTTTCTAATCCTTCCATGCCCGTCGTAGCTGTCTCCGTTTCGTATCCTTCGTGTTCTAGTTCAAGTTGAATGATTCTTGCTATCTTTTTCTCATCTTCAACAATCAGAATTTTTTCAGCGCTCATCGTTGTTCCTCCTAAGAAAGAAGCTTGTTAGCATTATTATAAAGGAAGTTTGTAGTAAGTCCACGAATGATTCCCTTTTATATGGAAAGTAATGAATCGACGAGATCCAATAAAAAAAGAGACCCAATGAATAAATTTATCAGATCTCTTACATAAACTTCTCTATAGACTTACTTTCATAGTTCACAAAGAAATTGAGCAATTTCTTTAACCCGATCCATTGTAATTCCTTGTAGTTGCTCAATCGATAATGGGTGATCAGTAGGCTCAAGCTCAATAAAAGGTCGCAAATTTTGTGAGCGGGTATGTACATTCGTTTTTAAATTTACCGTTTCAGGATACATGGGAAGATGTGTAGATAACCACCCAAACATCGGATCCAGTTGTTCACTATTTGGGTCATCCCATTGCTCTAAAGTACGTTCAAAGTTTTCTTTACTAAGTGACACCCATACACCCCATACAAAGAGTTCAGTAGATCCAATAATGGGAATCTCAATACAACCTCTTATGAAAAAATGTTCACCGTCCATTACACAAAAATCATTAGTAAGTTCAAAATGCTTTTTTCTCTCTTTTATTGTAGCTTCTTCATAATATACAGGTGCTTTAATTCCATAATTTAAGGGAAGTTCATCATGATATTTTCCACAACATGTGCATTGGTATCCGCTAACTAAATCTGTCATCAGATTGCTCCTCAATTAAAATAACTTACTTTTTAAGAACAACAGGAGATTCCCACCCGTCATATTCACCATTATGTTTCTGAGATATTTCGATAATCAGATTTGTAACACAATCGATCAAGTCGTAATCTACACCGTCTTCTCGAGAGATTTTGATGTTAAATGTTCCTTCTTCATTCTTTTCCTGTTCGAAATCCTCCGTTTTAAATCCTTCTTTAATAATGTCTTGTTCAAATGCTTTTAAATCTTTTAATGTACGAAACTCAATCCAATGCTGAATCTCTCTGAGTTGTTCTAGATCGTCATTTTCTTGCTCAAGCAATTCCACTAAATCACGGTTACTCATCTGTTGAAGATGAAATTCATTTGGATAAAGGAATTCGTAATAAAATGACCACGGTTCCTCTTCTTCTATACTTGAGATTTCCGTTTCGTATTTATTATTATCAAAAATAGCGAATGTCAGTTTATCTATAATTTTGATCTGTTTTTCTTTTTTAGCGTAATAGAAGAATTCTCGTGTTCCATTCGTAGTTAATCGTCCAACTTGAATGATATCTTTATCATACAATTTTTCCATCAAATCGTATTCAAGCTCACCAAGTAATTCATCTTCTAATTCTTCAGGGAAACCTAACTCAGTAGGGGACTTAATAGTAAGTTTTACTGTAAACAACCAATTGTATTTCTTAATATTAATTTCTTCAGTTACATCCAAATCAACAACAAATGAAGCAAGATTCCCATCCAATTCATCGATATAAAATTTCCAGTTATCAGACATGTGATGACTCCTCCTTTTCTTAAGTATACGAAGGGCTAATATTTCTATCTATAGTTCTATTTTCCTGATGAAAAATGGTATTCACCTAATCTATTACATTCCTGAATAACTAAAGGAATTTCCAACAAACCATCCACAATATAATCCGCTTCAACATCTTCCCAATGAGCATCTCTCTTCCAAATCCCTTTCATCCCACCATCTTGCGCAGCTTTTACATCATTCTCAGGATGATCACCTACAAAAATAGCCTCATTAGGAGATACTTGTAGTTGCTTTAAGGCTACATTAAAAATTCGAGGATCTGGTTTCTTTATCCCTTCCCATTCAGAAATTAATATCACATCAAAATATTCTTTGATTCCTAATGCATTTATATTATCAATCTGAAATTGTCCGAATCCGTTTGAAATGATTCCTAGCTTGAAGTTATTACGTTTTAAATCCTCTAACATTTCAATAAGATGAGGAAAAGGAAGGCAGTGGTTCTTAAATTCATTTATGTAATCAGAAAGAAGATCTTCCCACGAAGGTTCAGGTAATGAAAATTCATAAACGATCTGCTGATATACTTTATCCTTCCAAACATATCCTCGGTTATCTAATTCTATAAATCGTTTAACATACATGTTCTTCGTTACATAAACTTTTAGCTGCGGAAATCTGTTGTATTGTTCCTCAATAAATAGTTTCACAGACTCATCCCGATCTAATAGTGTACCATCTAAATCAAACATAACAGCTTTTATCATTTGTAGCACACACTCCCCTAGTATCATTTTTTTTACATTGCTTATAAATAATCCAAACTATTAAAAATCAGTATGATTCCAACGATACACATGATCCATGAAAGAGCTGAACCAGAATTCTTAACCAGGCTTTCACGTAGAATTTTTAAAGGTTTATCCATCCATCTACCAAACAAAAGGTAAATGAAATACAACAAGAGCGGTGGCAAAACCATGATTAAATTGTATCCAGCTAATATAGAAACCCATTCCACACTTGAAAGATTAGTAGTAGATAAAATACTAATCGCTGCAAAGTAAGGAAAAGCGGTTCCTACTTCAATAAGTGAAGTAGACAACCCAAGAATTAAGATAGAAATCAAACGTTTAGACTTTGGAGTAGGCAGATCCGCATTTTTCTTTTGGGGAACATAGAAACTCGCAATAAACAAAATGGCTCCAATGAGAAAGATAATCCAACTTATGGTTTGATTTTGAAAAATGTTAGAGACACTTTCAATCAAAGTTGATATTCCTAACATGAGTGAAACACCGACTATAAAATAAAAACCAGCAACGGTTACTAGGTAGAAGAAAATACGGGATGTTCGTTTCTCTTTCTCATTTAAAAGGAGATATACCGTGACCCCTATTGTCGAAGGACTTAGCATATCTAATACAGCTAACCCACCAATTAAAAGAAGTAAATCTACAGTCACCAAATTCCTCCTCTATTCAGAATGAGCTTCAGCCTTTTTCGTTATAAATATTTCATAAGCGGAGTTCATGAATTGAAGTACATCTTGATCAATGGGATATAACCCCAGTTTTTCTGATTCTGTTTCTGACATCCTCATTTCCCATAATTTATCTATGAATTCCTTTTCACCATCAAATGCTTCTAGTCTCTTTTCTTCCATTCTTCTAATAATGTTTTGAACCTTAGGAGAACTTGGGTCTGTATGTACAAACCGTTTTAACTGCCCAATAAGAGCAATCCATTCTAAAGAATCTGCGTTGTCGCTAGTCATGTTTGGAACCTTCTCCCAAAGCAATAATTCTCTTTCTTTAAACAATGATTTTCTATATTTCTGCTGAAGTTCTTTATTGTTATTGGCTAATTGCATAACCTTTTGTATGGCAATCTCATTATTCTCATCTTCAATTGCCATGCCATGTATTAACTCCCGTAGCGCACTCTCCATTTTGTTTAAGTTTTCTTGCTCTTGTTTTATATAAGAAAGTTGATTTCTTAGGCTATCTGACCAATCCCAGTCACTCGAATTCAGCATGTTCTTAATCTCGTTTAAACGAAACCCAATCTTTTTCATGAATTGAATCTGTTGTAACTTCTTTAAATCACCATTGCTATAGAGACGATGTCCGCCTTCCGTTTTGGATGTTGATTGTAATAATCCTATCTGATCGTAGTGCCGCAGAGTTCTGACGGTGACCCCTGTCATCTCACTTACCTTATGAATGTGCAGCAATTGATAAACCCACCTCTCAAGATCTATTGTTATTTTATATAAGTGTTCAGCAAGTAACCTGCTCCTAAACCAATGAGAACACCAGCAAACGCTTGATCTATAATTAAACCAACACCAGCTCCGATAATGACACATCCATAGATAACAACATCTTCACGTTTCATCTCATCATCCTTTTTATGTAAGTCGTTATCTATTAGTATACAAAATGACGTTACGTCAGTTTCAAGTGTTAATCAGCATTTATTTCATAATGAGTGGAGAAATTAAAAATAAAAGCAATATTGCTCCTCTTTTCAATTATCAATACACTTTCTTCATAATCAATTAATATTGAACATTATAGAGATATTATGGTAACATTTATAAAAATAAACAAATAAGTATAAGTATACATAATTTGGAATTTATTTAAGGGGTGACACGATGTCAGTTGTACTAAATAAATTTTACGACAACAAGAAAGGATATTTTCACCTCCCTGTTGTATGGCGAGAAGAATTTCAGTTTCAAATTGGAGAAAAAGTAGGCGTAGATGTTGAAGACGGAAGAATTATCATTGATAAGACAAATGCAAGACGGTTTACTCCAATAATCGGAGTCAAAGGAAGACTTACAATTCCGATTGAAATTAGACAAGAATTAAAAAGCCATACGTATCAATTAATCGCGATACAAGAAACCGAACAGTTTGTTTTAATACCAGCATAGTAAAAGCTACATCGCTAATATAGGATCGTAAAAAGTACATAGGAATACAAAACGATTTCTATAATTGAAATCGTTTTTAGTTTGAACTATTTTGTAAACAAATTATACTAATTAACGCGTGAGTAACATTTTTGAAGTTTTGTATATCAACTATTCAATGATTGACCTTTCTCTCATTATGTTTTAATTTAAAATCCGTTCACCAACGGAAAATAATTTTGCTTATTAACCGCATTCTATTGGTATAGTGTAAGAGTGGGAGTTGAAAGAATGTTTAACTTAGAATTATTTAACAAGTTACCTGTGAAAATTTTAATTGTAGCCGTTTTAATTGTAGTAACCGCTTATTTTATCCGGAAATCTGTTCAGCTTTTCTTTGACAAGACGAGTTTTCTAGATGAAAACCGTGAAGAAACGTTAATGCATTTTACAGATCAAGTTCTGAAAGTCATCGGTTTGGTGTTCTTCTTCATTTATGTCCTAAGCCATTTCTATGATCTAACTAGACTCGTTACTGGTTCGGTCGTTGTAGCCGGTGCCCTGGCATTGATCTTCCAGCATATTATCCGTGATTATATTATGGGACTTGCTTATCTGTTTGAGAGACAGATCAACCTAGGCGATTATGTCATCATCAACGGCAACAGACAAGGGAAAATAGAAGAGATCAGCATGCGTCACCTCAAGATTCGTCAATACGACGGTTATCTCTATACCGTTTCCTACGGAAGTATCAATGAACTTCAGAACGGTAACCGTGGCATGCGCCGTGTGAACGAAAGTCTTATTCTAAACTATAGACAAAACCCTGACGAGGCTTTTAAAGTGATGGAAGAAGTCGCAAGAACGTGCAACGAGAAATATAGTGATTACCTATTAAAGGATTTGAACGGTGAACCAGTTGAGGGTTTTAAGTTCAACCAAATTACCGAATTAAATGTAGATTATAAAGGACACCGATATTCACTTTCTGGTCTCGTAAAGGAAGCTTATTTTGTAGATGCAAGTAAGCGAGTAAGGTATGAATTAGCACTTGCCGCATATGTAAATCAGTTGGCGATGGCTGAGAATGGTGAAATGGAATTGGATAAAAACACCGATTCCCAAGCATCTCATTAAGAAAAAAGTTTAATGAATGCAGGCTTTAAGGATTGCCGCCTGCATTCATACCTATTAAATTTATATATCCTCATCATTAATAATGGCAAGTACCTGATGATCTTCCCACCTGCCATTAATCTTCACATTTTTCTTAGAAACTCCTTCTTTATGAAATCCGTTTTTCATTAATAATTTGATTGAGCCGATATTGTGAGGCATCACTTCTGCTTCTAGCCGATGAAGTTTAAGCTCTTTAAACGCAAAGTCTATTATAAGCGGAAGAGCTTCTGTCATATAACCTTTACCGTTATGAACCATATCAAGAGAATAACCTACCATTCCTTTTTGCGCAGGTCCTCTTTCAATCTTGAACAGACCAATCTGTCCGATTAGTTCATGAGTTTCATGAAGAAAAATTCCAAAAGAGTACCCAAGACCGCTTTCTCTTCGTTCCTCAATTTCTTTTAAGCGTCTTTCTTGCCCATCTAACGAATAAAAATCTGAATCCCGCTCTGGTGCGTATTGTTGAAAAAATTCCTTGTTCCTACTTTCAATATCAAATAAAGATTGTAGATTAATTATTGTTAGAGGCTTAATATATATGTTCTTCATCATGTATCCCCCATGCTTGATAGTTACCTTATTTACGTTCAACTTAGCTTAAATAAATCCTCTTAGTTTGAAGTTGACGCTTCGATGTTTAACACATGTACAAAATATGTAGAAGTTTAATTAAAGTAATGATATATTATTATAAACATAAAGACTCTATAGGAGAGACAATGATGACTACAAAATTAAATACGTGGATACTAAAACACAATCTAGATCTACAATGGCTGCAAGAAGCTAGTAAGTTTCCTTCCTATCAAGTGCAGAAACTGTTAAATGACCCCCTCTACAAACCAGACGGTACTACGATGAGAATTGTACTAAGTATTGTAAAAAAGAAAGAGGACACAGCGAAATTAAGTGATTTTTGGGATGTTTAAATAAATTTCTAACACATTTTGAGTAAAATAGTGACTTGTCTAGATCATTTTACCCTCCAACTGCATCTACTAAAGTATGAAATGTAGGAGGTGCTATCTTGGGTAAAGACAAGCATTGTAAGAAAAAGAAGAAAAAAGTAATCTGTTGTGATCCTGTTTATATCATTGAGGATTCATATACAGAGAAAGAAGTTACTTTCGTTCATCCGATCATTCGTGTAAAACGTGAACACATTAAGTATGTTCGCCGTGACGTGTATGAGGAGAAAGTAATCAACGAAGTAATCGATCCTGGTTCTCCAACTAAATGCGATTGCAATAAAAAACACAAAAAATGTAAGAAAAAAAGCAAAAAGAAGTAGTTTCTAAGTATAATTACTCTTTCTGAATGGAACCCCCGACATTATGTTTCGGGGGTTTTGCTTTGTTTTGAGATAGAAGTTTTTACGGTATGTGTTTTTATAAGTCTTACACGTTGGCCGATAAATGAGGTGTTACCACCTGTAAAATTGTCCCCATCACCTTCGTTGTACAAAACTTCACCGGCAAATGAATCTTAACCACCTAGGCGTTGGAGCTGACCACCTGAAGTGGCACAAGCCACATAGAATTTTGGCATTAGTATGCTACACTCTCCTGTTAAATACCTCACTAAAAATTTATTTTCTATAGAAACAAGTAATTCTTGATTTGATATACTGTTAACGTACATAAAATTCAAATTTTCTATCAAATATAGGAGTTGAGAGAACAAATGAATGATAATTTTAAGGTAATTGTTGGTGAAGGTAATGCAGAGTTAGATCAACGACTTTCTGATGAATTAGATAAAGTGAACGCTGCAGCTACGGCTGGCATCTCTCCTGCTCGGGAGCTGACGGTACAAATTGTAGATCATTGTGGTCAGCTTGCAGCCGGTATGAGTGGATGGACTTGGGGCGTAGCTGCTGGTATCGCGATGACATGGGTCCGTGAAGATGTGAGAAAAGACGGTCTAGGCACAAAATTGCTACATGATTTTGAACAAGAAGCTCTAGAACGAGGTTGTACACACGTATTTACTACTTCATTCACATTTCAAGCACCTGGTTTCTATGAACGACATGGCTATGATGAACTGTTTCGTTGGGAAGGATTACCGACTCCAAATGCGGCAGACATTCATTTTCGCAAAGAGTTAGTCCCCTATAACAGAAAAAGGTAAGCTGATCTATCTCATAGGAAAATGATACCTAACTCGCTTGTTAGGTGTATGGTGAAAACCTATACCTTAGTGTTTATGAACTAAACTTTCTACCTCTTGCACAATTTTCTTGAATTTTTCCACTTCACCATACAAATTATCTTGTTTATTAGTAATTGATTCAAAAATATCATTAATGCGAAGCTCAAGATTCTCAGGAGTATATCTAAAGCGACTTGCTAACTTGATAGCTCCTTTTTCATTTATAAGAAACATTTCATTCAGAGCAAATAACACTTGAGTTAGACAAGAGGCACATCGAAAAAAGCAACCTGAGATATACGAAAGGTCATTAATAACGACCCCCTTCTTAGCATTTTCCAATGAGAAATTTGCTTCCCAAAAAAACTGATTAATGATCGCTTTCTTTAACGCTTTGGGATAAGGAACGGTATAAGACTTTAGCTTCTCTATTTTTTCATAGGGGTCCCATAAAGGTTTGCAAATGGCTATCTCTCCAAAGTAAATAGAATTTTGAAAGCCGTGTGGATGCCCAGGTTGATAATCTATTGAGATATTCCCAGCAATACAATCTTCAACAACGGTAGAAATTATGTTTAGATCCCGATATAAAAAATCCACTGGCATATTATTCACCTTTAACCAACCACCACCATTGATCCAAGGTCCCCATTCTCCAATTGGAGTAACTAAACCTTCTCTATGGAAGTCATCAATTTCTGAAGCAATTTCATCTAGTTTTTTTATATCA
The DNA here is from genome assembly GCF_015903895.1 of Fictibacillus sp. 5RED26. Lineage (NCBI taxonomy): Bacteria > Bacillati > Bacillota > Bacilli > Caryophanales > Fictibacillaceae > Fictibacillus > Fictibacillus sp. 5RED26. Next base: position 1,593,010 of record NZ_JACZDU010000001.1, read on the forward strand.
AACGAATCAGCCGAACGATAATAGATTCCAATATCAATATCTGAAGCTTGAGTATGTGTGTCCTTCGCTCTAGATCCGCCGAGGACAATCGCTTCTACTCCTGGCACTTCCTTCACACGGTCTACAATATCTTTGATAATCAAGTTTGTACTCAATTGTTCACACTCCTATCAACAAAAATGAAATAGTAAAATGATTATTTAAACAAGGATAACTACATCAATTTAATTCTTGAACTTTAATTCTTTGGCACTTTACTTTTTCGATTTAGCTTTCTATAATCCTTTTAAAGTCGTGAATGGAACAATGAAACACAAGAACATGCCACTTTACTACTATAAATCTACATAAAGAAATGGTTTTGCCCTACATAACCAATACATAAACAAAAAACCAGGCAGCTAAGCAAATATAGACTAGCTGACTGGTTGCATAATTTTTGGTTTGTGATTGAGGTAATTACTTACCAAAGTAAATCTGATTCATATCCTAATTCAATGAGTAATTGGCCAGCATTTTCCTTAAATGCAAGGGTAATCTCTTCGTCAAACTCCTCTTTCCAGTTGCCAATCGTTCCTTTTCTAAACGTAGCGGAGTCTTGAGTTGATATGTTTTCTTTTGCACGTTTAATTATGGTATGATCGATGCTCTCTTTATCCTCTTCTGTAACAAACTGAACGATCTTCTGAACCGATTCGTCTAATGATCCTTCACTCCTTAGTAGATTTTCAAACTTAATGGAAAGCACGTTAGGTGCAGATAACCATCCTTTAAATTCAGAAAACCAATCGTGAATATCCTGATGACCCAATTCAGGAATTCCTCTTATGATCGATAGCATTCGTTCTTTTTTGGACAGCTGCTTATTCTTGAAATATTGATGAAGTGGAGCATTTACCTTCTCAATATAATAATTATAAGAGACCACAACATCTCGCAAGTCTCGATATAGAAAAATCTGTTTCATATTGAGAGCTTGTAGAAGACTTGCCCATGATGCGGAATAATAGATATGCCCTGACAAAAACTCATTATTGCTTAGTTTCTCTAACTCACGCTGATGTTCAGCCAATTGTGCAGAAACACCTTCGTAAAGATGCAGGTTTTGATCAAATGTTATTGAGTGAATACCTGTTAATATTTGAAACATAAGATGTGTTCCACTTTTTGGAAACGAATTAAAGAAAAAAGGACTTATTGTTTTTTTATTCATTTTTATAGATCACCTTTTCTATTTACATGACATGCCTTATATATCTTATTCGTTCGTCTCCTAAACGCTTGTACAACTGCCTGAAATCTCATACTTCTATGCGTGAAAAATAATTTTATACATACATACACTTTTACCGTTCAACGCACGAAAGATATAGAGCAAGACCTTAACCCCTAATTGTTAGCAAGATGAAACCATGGAAAAGGCAGGGATACGCTCCCTGCCTTTTTTCTGTGCACCTTTTATTTAGGATCTCTTAAAATCCATTTTGGCACTATTTTAATGTAGATTAATTCTCCAATCAGCTCAACAATCGTTTGCGTCACAATCACTGCTGCCGCTAATGTTCTCCAAGACTCTGGTAACGCAAGCGCTAACGGAAGAACGACAAGAGAATTTCTTGTTCCCATGCTGAAGATTAGTGCTCTTCCTGCACCTATATCTAAAGTGAATACGCGTGCGATAAAGCGAGAAACAATTGGCATGATGATTAAGAAGAATAGATAAATTGGTACTACTTGAACGATACTATTAAAATCATTGTAGACTTTTCCTATTTGTGAAGCGACTATGACGAATAAGACAAGAGCCATAAACGGGACAGGTAACCATGCTGTCATGTTTAATGCTTTATCACCAATGGTCTGTTTTCTCGCCCATAGTTGTGTAAGAACCGCTAATAACAAAGGCACCACGATCAATAAGAAAAAGGCTTCTAAAAATGGTCCGATCTGAACGATTGACATCACCTCTTTACCGATAAATAACCATAGATAAAGAGGAAGCAACACCATCTGGACAACAAACAAAATAGGTGTTGCCGCTAGAATCAGTTTTTCGTTTCCTTTTCCTAGCTGAGTAAAGACGATGACATAATCAATACACGGAGTAAGAAGAACTAAGCAAATCCCCAATACGATTGGTGCAGGCAGTGGGAAAATGGAAATTAGACCCCAAACTATGATGGGTACGATTACGAAATTTCCGATTAGCAAAGCTATCATAAATCTGACGTTTGAAACAGCTTCTCTTATCTTTAAGAAAGGAATCTGGGCGAACATCCCGTACATGAGGATAGCGATTAGTGGAGAGATTGTCCATTGAAGTCCAGCTCCGAAATTTTCAAAGGTAAGACCGGTAAAGCCACCTATTAGTAAAGATATACCATAAATCCATATTTGTTGATTTTCTAGACCTTCCCTCGTCATGTAATATCTCCTTCTATTCCAAAACTTCGTCGTGAAGTTTATGTAAATTACATTCAATAACTTTTAAATTATTAATATACCATTTCCATTATCAATAAAAAAGAACCGCCTT